>JADJBL010000012.1 GCA_016703765.1 Saprospirales bacterium | reverse complement strand
GGGATTTGTCGATCTGATAGATAAAGATGCCGCCGGGGATCAGGCAAGCGAGTTGGCGATCTACCTCCACAAAAAATTGAAAAATAAGGACGAGGTAAGGCTCGTGCTGGAGCCCGTCGAAGTGCTGACCCCCTTGTTTCTGGACGGCCTGTACGAATATGAGGAAAAGCGGCATCTCTGTTTTTTCATCGACACCTATGAAGAGACCAGCCGGTTTTTGGACCCCTGGCTACGCGATCTGATAGCTGGAAAACACGGCGAGGTGATGCCAACATGGCCTGGGTTATCGCCGGGCGGGAGCGACTGGATGGTAATGACTGGTCGGCGTTTTCTTCTATAATTGGTTATTGTTCTCTGGAGCCTTTCACCGATAAGGAAGCAGAGCATTTTTTGGATACCCGGGGAATCAATAATCAAGGCATCAGGGATTCTATTCCTAAAGGTGGCGTTAAACTTGCCGGTATATCTCGCCATGTTAGCCGATGAAGCACCAAACGAGCCTGAAGCCATTCCTGATTTCGCGGAAACCATTATCGACCGTTTTTTGAAATGGATTGACGACCCTGTTCACCGTAAACTCGCGCTGGAGGCATCTCTGCCACGCCAACTGAACAAAGATATTATAAAACGCCTTCTTCCACCCACTACGGATTCGGATGAATACTTTAGATGGCTTTGCGACCGCCCATTCGTACAGAATCGGGGCGGAGCACGGGCTTATCACCCCACCGTACGAGAGTTAATGGTGAAACATTTGCGACAACGATCCATTGAGGATTGGGACACCTTGAACACCCATATCGCATGGTATTTTGAGGAGCGGGCCAATGCTTTAGGCTTGTCGGATCGAGATCAACAGTTCAGGGATTTGGATTGGCAAAAGTATATGTTGGAATACCATTACCATCAAATGCTGATAAATTATAAAAAGGGAATACCAGACAATTAGGCATTTGTTACCACCTTTGCGGATAAAAGGAGAAACAAGCAATCTATGGGGGAAATAATAGACCAAGTAGAAACCATTTATGAAGCTAAAGAGTGGGGTATTAAAATCTGGTTTTCAATCATATTCTTCCTATCTACGAGTTGAAAACTTTCTTCAGTATTTGAAAATAAAACTAAGGTTGAAAATAAAGAAATTCGAGATTCGCTTCTCACAATATTTTACCGAAATAAAGGTAAAGGGAAATGCTTGAGTCTGAAAAATTTGATAATTTTCGGTGATGTTATTAATAAATTATTTGAACAATTAGACTCTCCTCGTTTTACAGAAATCTTGAATAAAATTAATTTCAAGCATAGACTTTTGGTGAAACACACTAACCAATTTGTTAATTGAAATAAGCGAAGAAAGACCTCCCTTTTTCAAGGATAATTGAATCAGAATACATTATAAATTTTAATGATATTTATTTTCTTAATTTTCTTGATGGATTCTGGTTTTTTTCAGCCAGCAATTTGAAAAGCAGCCAAAAGATTTGAATCAGCTTAGGGCATAAAAACCACAAGATGTTCTTTATTGAATATATTAGGCGAAATTTTCACATTACTGAAGCAGTTTGAAAATGGACTTGATTATTTCCAAAGAGCTTGAGAAGTCAATTCAAACCATCATCTTACTTGGTCTAATTTAGGGAAAACCTATGAGGAACCTCGAACAATATCCCAAAAGCACTCGAGTCCTATCAAAAAGGCTATAGAGCTAAAGCCCACCGAATTTAAGACTTGGAATAGCTTAGGGGATCTTTTTTTATACAAAATGATTTGTCAAAAGCTGAATCTTCCTTTCAAAAGCCTGGGATTTCTAAAAATAAAGAGGAAATTGCCTCTCTAAGCTTAGGCCACATCCACCTCCTCCGCTCAGATCAACCCGCCGCCCTCGAATGGTATCGTAAAGCATTCCACCATGGGAAGATCAGAGAACTTTTTCTCGAAGGCATGAACTCCGACTACACCGACCTAAAAATGGCCGACCACGGCATCTCCCGCGAAGCCTACGACGACATCCTCCAAACCCTGCGGGAAGAAGCAAAGAAGCTGAAAAAATAACCCCTCACTATGGCCCTCAAAAAATCCGAACTATACTCTTCCCTCTGGAAATCCTGCGACGAACTGCGCGGCGGCATGGACGCCTCGCAGTATAAAGACTATGTGCTGACCCTCCTCTTTATCAAATACGTCTCCGACAAATACGCGGGGCGGGAAGACGCCATCGTGGATGTGCCCAAAGGCGGGAGTTTCCAGGATATGGTGAACGGGAAAGGCAAACCGGATATCGGCGACCAGATCAATAAGATCATCGGAAAACTGGCGAAAGAGAACGGCCTCATCGGGGTCATCGACCTGACCGACTTTAATGACGAGGAAAACTCGGCAAGGGCAAGGAGATGGTGGACCGCCTCTCCCGCCTGATCGGCATCTTCGAAAACCTGGGCTCGAATTTCAGCCGCAACCGGGCGGAAGGCGATGACCGGCTGGGCGACGCCTACGAATACCTCATGCGCCACTTCGCCACCGAATCGCCAAGGCCCTGGCCGTGATGAATATGTGGATGCACGGCAACCCTACGGCTGAGATCTGGAAGGGCAATACGCTGTCAAGCCCGCATTGGCTGGACGCGGACGGCGGCTTGAAAAAATTCGACTTTTGCGTCGCCAATCCTCCGTTTTCGTATTCGTCGTGGAGGACGGGCTTCGAACCGGCCAACGACGCATACCGCCGCTTCGACGGCTTCGGCATCCCGCCGGAGAAGAACGGCGACTACGCCTTCCTGCTGCACATCGTCAAATCGCTCAAAAGCACGGGCAAGGGCGCGGTGATCCTTCCCCACGGGGTGCTGTTCCGCGGCGGGGCCGAGGGGGAGATCCGGAAAAACCTCATCAGGCGCGGGTACATCAGGGGGATCATCGGATTGCCGTCCAACCTCTTTTACGGCACGGGCATCCCGGCCTGCATCATCGTGCTGGACAAAGAACAGGCCGAGCAACGCCGCGGCGTTTTCATGATCGACGCGAGCAAGGGTTTTGTGAAAGACGGAAACAAAAACCGCCTCCGCGAACAGGATATCCACAAGATCGTCGACGTGTTCAAGCGGCAATTGACCGTGCCGAAATTTTCGCGCTTTGTGCCCTTCGACGAGATCGAGGCCAACGAACACAACCTCAACATCCCGCGCTATATCGACAGCCAGGAGGCAGAGGATATCCAGGACCTGCCAGCCCACCTGCTCGGCGGCATCCCCAACCGCGATATCGACGACCTGGACCGGTACTGGCAGGTCTATCCCTCCCTACGCCGGGAATTGTTCCGGGCCAATGGCCGCGAGGGATACAGCGACCTGAAAGTCTCCAGGGAACAAATCAAACCGGCGATCTTCTCCCACCCGGAGTTTTTGGCCTACGACAAAAAACTGGAGGCCGTATTCGAAACCTGGAAGCGCGACAACTACGCCGCGCTCAAAGACATTGGCCGGGACACCAAACCCACCTCCTTTATTTTCGATATCGCCGAAAGCTTGCTGTCGCACTATTCCGGCAAGGACCTCATCGACAAATACCAGGTTTATCAGTACCTCATGGATTATTGGGCCGAAACCATGAAGGACGATCTGTACATCCTCGTGGAAGACGGCTGGCAGGCCTCGCTCGAACCCGTGAAAGATGCCAAGGGGAAGATCAGAAAAGGCGAATACGACTGCGAATTGGTCCCCAAATCGCTGGTGATCGACCATTACTTCCAGGCGGAGAAAACCGCGCTGGAGGGCCTGGAGCAAGAGCTGGAAGCCGTTTCTCGCAACATGGAAGAATTGCAGGAAGAACACGGCGGCGAAGAGGGTCTGCTGGCGGAGCGCAGAATGACAACGGGAAAGTGTCCAAGGCCGGCCTGAGCAGCCGCATCCGGGAGATCAAAGGGAAGCGGGAATATGCAGAGGAATTGGACGTATTGCAGCAATACGAGCGGGAAATGGACCGGGAATCGGCCTTGAAAACCGCAATCAAGGACGCGGCCGCCGCGCTGGATCAAAAGGTGAATGCCAAATACCCGGCCCTCACGGAGGCCGAGATCAAAACCCTGGTGGTCGACGAAAAATGGCTGACGGCCATCCGCCAGGCCATCCAAACAGAGATCGACGGCATCTCCCAACGCCTCACCCGGCGCATCGTGGAATTGGCCGAGCGGTATGAGTCCACGCTGCCGGCACTGGAGCGGGAGGTGGAGGAGTTATCCGGGAAGGTATCTGCGCATCTCGAAAAAATGGGGTTGATATGGAAGTAATGAATACGAAAACGGAGGTGAGGCTGGGGTATAAGAAAACGGAGGTTGGGGTGATTCCGAAGGATTGGGTGGTTAAATATTGGTGAAATTCCAACGCTTTCAAGAAAAGGAATCTTTCCACAGTTAAGGCATAAAGAGGGTGCATTCAGTGAGGTCTGGAAATTTATACCACCCATCACGACTACAAAATACGGGGCATTTATTTCAGGAGATTCAAAGTCGCCTCCAAGTCAAAAGACTGTATTTTCAGTGATATTCTGTTGTTTCAGGTCAGAGGAGCCAATTGGAAGAAATTCCTTTCATCCAGAATAGAAAGATGGCTTTGGTGAAGTGGAATATTGTACTTCTCCCATCAAATAAAGTAACGACGGACAATTTCTATTTTATCTAGTTTTGAATCCCATCTGTCTGTTGAGGCAGCAAACAATCGAAGGGACAAAGATGCGGTGAGCATATTAGTGCGAAAAATCTTGAAACATCGTCCCCCTCCCTCCCACCCTCACCGAACAACGCGCCATCGCCACCGCCCTGAGCGACGTGGACGACCTCATTGCCGCCCTCGACCGGCTCATCGCCAAAAAGAAAGCCATCAAACAGGGGCCATGCAGGAGTTGTTGACGGGGAAGAGGCGGTTGCCTGGGTTTAGTGGGGAGTGGAGGTTACGACGACTTAAAGAGATTGATGAAAGCCGCAGGAACTACAATGAAGCGATCAATTGAATCCGACTATTATCAAAAAAGTGGCATATTCAGACTTGAAATATAGGCAGTTGGAAAACGGGGAAATTTATGGAACAAAAATGCATTTCGAAAGATTCATTTAAAATGCTAAAGCGTAAAGAAGGCTTATGGGGATATTTTTATCTGTCGGTTTGCGGAGCTTGCAGGCAGAGGTTGCAATTCCTGATGTTGAGAATCCCAAAAATCTACCTGCAAATGCTTCCATTTTTCGACCAAAGACTGAAAAAGCAGATCCGAAGTTCTTATTGAATCGTATCTTTTTACTACCTGAACAGGATCTAATAAGGAATTGGAAGAATGTGGAGGATCAACATGCGAATTCAAGAATTTAGAAATGAACTGGGTAATCATTATTGAACCGTCCTCAATCGAAGAACAGCGCCATTGCCCAAATCCTCTCCGACATGGACACCGAGATCGAATCCCTGGAGCGGAAGCGCGACAAATACAGGGCTATTAAGCAGGGGATGATGCAGGAATTGTTGACGGGGAAAACGAGGCTGATGGGAGGCGAAGAGGGCCGGACCACAGATTAAGATGATTTGATGAGTGGCCAAATGTTTGATTTTCAGGGGCCATTTCCAGAACATACGTAAACTCTATAAAACACATGGCATGAGCCAGGTCGGACAACGGGAACGAATCACGCAAAACCGGATCGTCGGGTTTTTCCAGACCGAGCTGGGGTGGAGCTATCTCGGCAACTGGAAAGACAGGGAGGAGAACAACAATATCGAGGAAGAACAGCTTCGGAAATACCTCCGCGATCATTACAGCGATGCCCTTGCCAATAAAGCGATATTCGAACTTCAACGCGCAGCGGGCGACCAAACCAAGAGCCTATACCAAGTCAACAAGGAGGTGTACGGGCTGCTGCGCTACGGCGTGAAAGTAAAGGGAAGGCCTGGGCGAAAACAGGCAAACGGTCTGGCTCATCGATTGGGAAAACCCCCACCACAACAGCTTCTCCATCGCCGAAGAAGTGAGCGTGCGCGGCGAAAACCGCAAGCGGCCCGACATCGTGCTCTACGTCAACGGCCTCGCGCTCGGCGTGCTGGAGCTCAAACGCAGCACCGTAAGCGTCAACGAGGGCATCCGCCAAAATCTCGACAACCAGAAGTCGGTGTTCATCCGGCATTTTTTTCACACCATGCAATTGGTGATGGCGGGAAACGATACCGAAGGCATCCGTTACGCCACTATCCAGACAGAAGAAAAATACTACCTGAAATGGAAGGAGGAATCCGGCAATAACTTCGACCACCTGCTGGAAAAACACTTATCCCAGCTTTGCCGCAAAGACCGCTTTCTGGAGCTGATCCAGGACTTTACCCTTTTCGATGCAGGCAGAAAAAAAGTGTGCCGTCCGCACCAGTATTTTGGGGTCAAGGCCGCCCAGCGCAGGATGCTCGACCGCGATGGCGGCATCATTTGGCATTGCCAAGGCTCAGGCAAAAGCCTCACTATGGTCTGGCTGGCCAAATGGATCCGGGAGCATATCGACAATTCGCGGGTGCTCATTATCACCGACCGCGATGAGCTGGACAAGCAGATCGTCGGCGTATTCGGCGATGCCGGGGAGGAAATGACCCGTGCGCGAAGTGGCGCCGACCTCATCGAAAAGCTCAACCGAAACGAACATCCCCTGCTTTGCTCCTTAATCCACAAATTCGGCCGCAGGGAAGAGGTCGAATTCGACGATTTCATCGAGGAGATCAGACGCAGCCTGCCTCCGGATTTCAAGGCGAAGGGCGAGGTCTTCGTCTTCGTCGACGAATGCCACCGCACCCAATCCGGCAAGCTGCACGACGCGATGAAAACCATCCTTCCCAATTCGGTATTTGTCGGTTTTACGGGCACGCCTTTGCTGAAAAAAGGACAAGAAGAAGAGCATTGAAATTTTCGGCTCTTACATCCACACCTACAAATTGACGAGGGCGTAGCCGACCAGATCGTGCTCGACCTGCAATACGAAGCGCGGGATGTCGATCAGAAAATCAGCGACCAGCAAAGCATCGACATCTGGTTTGAGGCCGAAACCAAGGGGCTGACCGACGTAGCCAAGGCACAACTGAAAGAGCAGTGGGGCACCATGCGCAAGGTGCTCAGCTCCCGATCGAGGCTGGAAAAGATCGTGTTCGACATTCTCAAGGATTTCAAGATCAAACCCCGCCTCGCCACCGGACAAGGCAATGCCCTGCTCGTGTCGGGCAGCGTGTATGAAGCCTGCAAATACTACGAAATATTCCAATCCACCCCGCTGGCCGGTCACTGCGCCATCGTCACCTCCTATGAACCCAGTGCCGACAAGATCAAAGGCGAGGAGACGGGCGCGGGAGATACGGAAGACCCGATGAAGTACGGGATCTACCAAAAGATGCTGAACGGCAAATCCACCGAAACCTTTGAGGACGAGGTGAAGCGAAAATTTATCAAAGAGCCGGCGCAAATGAAGCTGCTCATCGTGGTGGACAAGCTGCTGACGGGTTTCGACGCGCCTTCCGCCACCTACCTGTATATCGACAAAAGCATGCAGGACCATGGCCTCTTTCAGGCCATCTGCCGCGTCAACCGGCTCGATACGGAGGACAAGCAATTCGGGTATATCGTCGACTACAAGGACCTGTTCAAGAGCCTCGAAAAATCCATCAACGACTATACTACCGAGGCATTCGCCGATTTCGACAAGGAGGACGTAGAGGGCCTGTTGAAATCGCGGCTCCAGGTTGCCAAAGAGCGGCTGGACAATGCGCTTGAAGCCGTCATCGCCCTCTGCGAACCCGTTTTTCCGCAGGATACCATCCATTTCATCCGCTACTTCTGCGGCGATCCGGAAGACAAAGCGGCCCTCCAGGACAACGAGGAAAAGCGGGTGGCGCTTTACAAGCTGACCGTGGCTCTGATCCGCGCGTATGCCAATATCGCCAACGAGATGAGCCAGGCCGGGTACAGCGCGAAAGAGGCCGGGGAGATCGAGAAGAAGGTCAAATTCTTCACCAACCTGCGCGACGAGATCAAGCACGCCAGCGGCGAATACATCGATTTGAAATCCTTCGAGCCCGGCATGCGGCAACTGATCGACATGTACATATCGGCCGATCCAAGCCGCAAGATCTCCGGGTTTGGCGATATGAGCCTCATCCAGCTCATCGTGGAGCGCGGAGAAGCTGCACTCGACCAATTGCCGAAGGGCATCCGGGAAGACCGCGAGGCCATGGCGGAGACCATCGAGCACAACGCCCGAAAGGTGATCATCGAAGAATCGCCCGGCAACCCGAAGTACTACGAAAAGATGTCGGAACTGCTCGACGAACTGGTGCGGGAGCGGAAGCGCGAAGCCATCGCCTACGAAGAATACCTCAAACGCATCATCGAGTTGACCAGGCGCGTGAAGCAGCCCGCCAACTCCAGGGATTATCCGTCAACCCTTAATACCGCCGCGAAGCGGGCCCTCTACGACAACCTGGAGCGCAACGCCGCCCTTGCGCTCGATCTGGACGAGCTGATCCGGAACACCATGCAGGATAGCTGGCGGGGAAATATGATGAAAGAGCGGTCCTTAAAATACGCCATCAGGAAGCGCTTGCCCGAGCAATACGATCTGGACGAAATTTTCGACATCATCAAAAATCAGGGTGACTACTAAGAAGCTCCATATCGCCGGCATCGAGATCGATCTGGTCCGCAAGGACATCAAGAACATCCACCTCGCGGTCTACCCTCCCGACGGCCGCGTGCGCATCGCCGCGCCCGAGCGGATGGAAGACGATTCGATCCGGCTGTTTGCCATCTCCCGACTACCTTGGATCAAGAAAAACCGCAAGAAATTCGCCGCGCAATCACGCGAAACCCTGCGCGAATACCTGGAAGGCGAAAGCCACTATTATCAGGGCCACCGCTACCTGCTCCACCTCATCGAGCACCCGGGCAACAACAGGGTCCACATCCGCAACAAAAATACCTGGACCTCTACGTCAAGCCCGGCGCCACCCGCGACCAAAAGAGAGCGCCCTGCGCGAATGGTATCGCCGGGAGTTAAAGAAGCAAATCCCTCCGCTGCTCGCCAAATGGGAGGCCATCATCGGCGTGCGGGCCGCCGGCTGGGGCGTCAAGCAGATGCGCACCAAATGGGGCGCCTGCAACACCGACGCCCGGCGCATCTTGCTCAACCTGGAGCTGGCCAAGAAGCCCTCCGCCTGCCTGGAGTACATCATCGCCCACGAGCTCGTCCACCTGCTGGAGCGCAAGCACGGCGAGCGGTTTGTCGCCCTGATAGGGAGGGTGATGCCGGATTGGCGGGGGAAGCGGGATTTGCTAAATAGCTATCCGGTGGGGAGAGGGGATTGGGGGTATTGAGGGGCCAGAAAAGGCGTTGAAAAGGGTGCTAAGTCCACTCCCTGGGCGCCAGACATGGGATTTGTTTTGTTATTTTCATTTGGGACTCTTTCCTGATTTAAAAAATTTCATTTTCTGGAAACTATTGGGTAAATTTGAGTTAAACTCAGGGAGTTGCTATTTTTATTGCAGGAGAAGCTTTAGATTCCATTAAATTCTAGCTTTTATGGATAATGAAAACAGGGAAACTCCTATTGAAAAAGCAATGAGACTGGCAAAAAAATATACTAGTTATATTAGCATTAGCTTTCATATTTGTCAGTGATTTGTTTGGGGCCTTTGAAAGGTTTAACATCTCAATTTTTCCAAAAAAGGCTATTACTACTCAGGATAGCTCACCTCAAGAGGAACAGTCTAAAACAATTTTAGAAAAAGGCCAGGAAAAAAATGCAGGCCTTTATCCGGAAGGAAATAACTCTTCCCAAACCGGAATTTACCAAAACCTTCAGTGCGAAGGCTCTTCAACTCAAAAGGTTCATCAAAAACTTTTGAACGTGATAACGAAGAGTCAAAACCAATAGATTATAGCTCTTTGTGAATCCTTCCCTACAAAACACAAATAATAACATTGAAGTTTCGGTAACCATTGTTGATCAGAATGGCAAAATATCTTCAGCTTATTCAAGCGACATTGCTAATATCTATAGCCAATCCAATAAGAAAAGGCACCACGGGCTTGTTCAAGAGTAATTTTTTGAAAAGTCCTGAGTTCCGCGAACTTCGGGAAGGCAATACAGATATTTTGCAAAAATTAGATCTTCAGGCCTACGCCGATTATATAGCGCTTGGCACTCTGAAATCGACCTTTCGCGAGGGAAAGTTGGTAGACGGAACATTTGTATGCACTGTAACGCTTAACATGGACATTATTTCTACCAGCTCCCAATCCATCATTCAGAGTTTTAGAATTTCTAATGTCAATGGGAATGGTGCCACAGAGGATCAGGCTCAAGAAAACGCCCCCAATAAATTATGGAACATTTATTTCAGCGATCATACCTCGTTATAAAATCTAAACCATGAAAAGCATAATTATTCTCATCTTAACGGTTGTTTCTATTCTTATTTGTCAGCTCAAAGCTCCTTCGATAAAGCAATTGGGGAGATTAGCTCCGACCTCGCCACCAAGCTAAGCCAGAAGGATAAAAAGAAAGTCGTTGTGTTGTATATCACGGACATCAATAAAGCTCAAACTGTAGGGAAATACCTCGGGATAGAATTTCGGTCAACATCGTAAACAACCAAGGTAATTTCATGGTATTTGACCGGGAGAACTCAGCGGGATTGCCGAAGCAAATAAGATGATTGCCGAAGGATTCATAGATGTAAACAAAGCCAAAGAATTGGGAAAATTGTTGTCCGTTGACGCCATCATAATTGGGAACTATACCGTCTTAAGCAATACTATTAAGCTCACAATAAAGGCCCGGATTCCAGTAACGGCTTTGTCATTGCCGCATCAGAAAAGGATTTTGCCTATTGATGGAGATGCAGGTGCTTTGCTCGGGATCAATGTTCCATCATCCGAGGTGGAGTTGATAAGACAAGCCCCAACCGGGGTTCAACCGGCCGTTGAATCTAAAATGAGCAGTATAATAATCCTGAGACGGTGAATAAAGAGTGATGAAACAAAGAATACGGGTGATTATTGCTTTACAAATAATTCGAGTTTTAAAGTCGGTGTTGGAGTTGGAATGGGTCAAGTTCCCAATGACTATGTTATGACCTTATCTCCCAGAAAAAAAGCCAATTTGCGTGTTTTCGTCTCTTCTATCAAAGAGCTACAATTATAATGTAAACGGAATTTCAGCCGGGGAAGTGGAATCATAAATGGGTCAAATTTTGGTAGAAAAATGTAAATCGAAGACGTTTGTAATTAAGTGATATCTTCAACTTCTCTTTACAAAATAGGCATAAATGAAAAATATATTTCTTCTCACCTCGCTAGTTTTTATCTCTTTCGCTTTATTTTCTCAAGTGCCTTTGACAGGGCGTGGAAGAGGTTAGCATGACCTTGCCTCCAAGCTTAATCAAAAAAAAGAAAGTCGTTGTCCTCATATCACGGATATTAACAAATCACAACAGTAGCGGGAAGGAAATATGGGAGATATGATTTTCTGAATATTGTCAATAACTTGGTGATTTTATGGTTTTCGACAGAAAACCTCAGCGGATAAGCGAGGCAAATAAACAGTCGCCGAGGGTTATGTAGATGTGGATAAAGCCAAAGAACTCGGGAAATTATTGTCCGTCGACGCCATCATTACTGGGACGTACACTGTACTCAGCAATACTATCAAGCTTAGTTTAAAGGCATTGGACTCCAGTAATGGTTTTGTTATTGCATCATCAATAAAAGATTTGCCAATCGATGGGGATGCAGGGGCTTTGCTAGGAATTAGCGTATCAACCCCTGGCGGAAATACCGACAAATTATGGCCGCTGGTTTAATCGTCCATTGATCAGAATGAGGAGTATAATAATCCAGAAACGGTGAATAAGAGCAAGAAACAAAGAAAACAGGGGATTACTGCTTTACGAACAATTCGAGTTATGATCTTTATCTTAACTTAAACCCCTCGGGAGTTATTCCAATACAAGGTCAATGACACTTGCTCTGGTCAATCACAATGTTTTTATAACATACCAGCAAATGCTTATGATTACACTATTGGCAAACATAAGCCAACAGGGTCTGTAAAAGAACTTGGACAAGTTTTGGTTGAAAAATGCAAGTCTAAGACATTTGAAATAAAATAATCTAATCTCTCCGGAAAGAACATCTGACGCCAGGTAGCATTCCGTCCGTTAATACTCCTGAGTTCGTCCACCTCCTGAAGTGCAAACATGGCGAGCAATTTATCCCGCTGATGGGGTGGGTTATGCCGGATTTGAGAGGAAATTGGGGATATTGGGAGAAACCAATAACAGTAAATCAAACTAATCGTTAAATGGAAAATGAATTTAAGGGCCTTTGCCCGTGGTGCAATGCTATAACAAGGCAAACCTTGGTGTATAATGCAAATAGAGATGATTTCGTACTGGTTAATCCGGGAAATATTGAAGATTTCGGAGATGAAATTTTTGTTGCCGTGTGCAAAAAGTGTAATGGAATTTGGATAGGAAGCACACTTTCAGGAGATTATGGAGGTTCCTTTGGAAAGGGGCATAGGCACATCTATTACCCAACTCCAAATAACAACGAACTGCCAATAGAAGTACCTGAATCTATAAGATCAAGCTACCGAGAGGCGATAAAAGTTAAAGATGTATCTTCACTTTCATTTGCCGTGATGATAAGGAGATCATTAGAATTTGTATGCAATGATAAAGGCGCAAATGGCAAAACACTGGAAAAGAAAATTGAGGACCTTTATAACAAAGGCCTAATTCCCAATCAATTATTTGACCTTTCAACTGAAGTAAGAAAAGTCGGGAAATGAAAGCGCCCATGCAAATGAGGAGACAATTACAATTGACGAGGCAGACTTATTAAACCGTCTATTCATTGCTCTGGTTGAATACGTCTATGTTGCTCCAGCAAAGATTAAGCAAATTAAAAGAACATATTATGAGAAGGAAGAGTAGCCTGTGAAAGGCGCAATGGGGGAACTTTTACCCCTCACCCAGTTTCAAAAAAAGGCCCCCATTATAACCTTTGGATATGGCAGAATTTCACTTTGTCAGCCGTCGAACCCATAAGCTATACAAACAGTATCAGAGTACTGCCCGTCGCGACGGGCAGCGTTTCTGCAGCCAAAAGGGATGCTAATCTCCCAATGAGTAGGCGGCCGGATAAAGTAGTCTACCCTAGGACACCTATGGGAAATACACTGAGTTTAGACTGACCGTAACGTAGATTATATATCTTCAACCTAGGATTGGTGGGTGCGATCGCATACGAATACCACATCCGGGAAGACCACCCGGACCCTAAACACGACCAGCCTCAGCACTTCAACTCAGGAGTCAAGCCGCCTGGTAAATTAAAAGGCCATTATTTCTGGAACGATGATTCGAATAAATAAAACCAAGAAAATACTGGACTCACCCTGGATGAGCCTCTTTCCTGCAAGTGATCTGACAAAGGATCAGCTTGAGAAGCTCGATCGTTTCAGCCAGACCGAGTTCATTCTGGAAAACTTTGGCGATCATAGCATGATGGACTTTTTCAGGGAGACCGTCGACCTGCTCCTTCCGTCCTACGATATTTTTAGTATTTGTAGAAAGTTCTCCTCAAAAAGAAATGGTCAATCCGCTCGCACAAGTTGATGTTCTACGACGTTTGCCATGTCATTGAGAAAGAGGATCGATATGAGGTGGAGGTCGACATGGTTGGGGGTGAATCATTGATTGCCGGACTCGTAAAATTGAATCCGGACAATATTGAATACAGCATCCAACACATCATTAACTCAAATCTCCGGTTTGTTTATATCGTTAAACGCGATTCCAAAAACGCACCTGCAAATTGGAACGAATTCCTTCGTCAAATCGTGGATTGCAGATTGACCGAGGAAAGACAGACTTTTTTGCATATTCCCAAAGTCATAGCGAATCATGCCGATGAGGAAAGGAGTTTAATGTACTTGACCACTAATGGCGGGGATGATGAGATCATCCAGTTTTGGGTATTGGACCCTGAGTTACGAAAGATACTCTCCGAGCTCGAAACCCGCTATCGCTCCCAAGTCGAAAATTAACCCCGCCTCCGCACACCCAACCCAAAGAAAATTTCCATTAACTTGGTGGGAAACAAAACCAAAACCATCACCACCATGAGAATGCCTTCCCTGGTCCTCGCCCTATTTCTCTTCCTGGCCGTGAACGGCCTGTATTCCCAACCCGCGCCAATAGAACAGAAAGTGCCCGCGACCCTGGAGGCTTTGCGCAGCGCCGGAGAGGACTTTCCACGAGTCGATCTGTTCGAAACAGCATTGGGGGATGCGGGAGGAAATGCCAAAACCATGCAGGTCGTCTCCAAGGGCACGCTCCTGGAGCTGAAGGCCGAAGCGATCGAGCAGCTTCGCCAGGCGAGGCATGCCTCGATGACCCTGCCCTTGCCCAGCCTCGAAAGCCCCGGGCAGGAGGTGGAACTCTACCGGGTCGATATTTTTTCGCCGGATTTTATGCTCCGGTACAGTTCTTCCCTAGACAAGGAAAGCAGCGCGGACCGCCATCTGCACTACCGCGGCATCCTGAAGGGGAATCCCAACTCCCTGGTGGCCATCAGCATCCTGGGGACGAGGTGATGGGCTTTATTTCCGACGATAACGGAAACCAGGTGATCGGACGACTGAAAGACGAACCACAAGCATTCAACCATATCCTCTATCGCGACCGGGACTGGATCCCGGATCTGGCGCTTACCTGCGACACCGCAGAGGGGCCTACCTCCCCAACCATACCCAGCCCAAAGAGCCCGGCGAAAGGGGCCTCCTCGACGCCTGCCTCCGGGTGTATCTGGAGATCAATCACGACGTGTATCTCGACAAGGGACCGAATACCTTCGGGTATATTTCGGGGCTTTTCAACCAATCCGCAGCGCTCTATAACAACCTCGGCATCGAACTGACGCTTTCGGATATGTATATCCACGACGAAGAAAATGTTTATGCCGGCCTCATCACCACTGACGACCTATTGGCGCAGTTCCAGGCCAATTGGGGCAATTACAACGGCCACCTGGCAGGGGTCTTGACCTACCAGCTCAGCGGAGGATTGGCCGCCGAGCTCGGAGGGCTTTGTACCGGCAATGCCGATGATGGGATGTTTGTGACCGACATTTTTCCGGATTTCTTGAACATCCCGGCGTATTCTTTCTCCGCGATGATTTTAACCCATGAAATAGGGCATTTGCTCGGTTCGCAGCACACCCACGCTTGTGCCTGGAGCGGAGGCCAGCAAATCGACGATTGCGGCAATGTGCAGGCGGTAGCCAATGGCGATACTCCGGAAGGCCAGGCTTGTTTCGACCCGGCCAACCCCCTCTACCCCACCTGGGGCACGATCATGAGCTATTGCGCTAACAATGTCGAGGTCGGTACCAATTTGAACCTGGGGTTTGGCCCCGAGCCCGGCAACAGGATCATCAATTACGTGGCCGGTCATTCCGGCTGCGCATCCACCATTTGCGACAACAGCCCCAACCTGACTTTCGTGGAAAACGCCGGAACCCTCCTGGTGGACGGCACCTACATCACGATCAGCAATATCACCGTTTCCAACGAGGGGGAAGGCGTGGCGGCGCCCTCCAAACTGGGTTTCTATATCTCCGCCGACGACGAGCTCTCCACCGACGATTACCTCGTGGCGAGCCTGGCCGTGCCTTCCCTGAGCAAGGACGAAACCCAGCCCTTCGATCTCTCGGTCGACGTAGCTGCCGTAAACCCAGGCATCCCGGCCGGAAATTATTTCGTGGGCATCATCGTCGACCATACGGACCTCGTTTCGGAATACGACCTGGACAACATCGGCTACTGGGCTTCGCCGAAGGTCACTTTTTCCGGAAACAACCTGCCTAACCTGAGCTACGGGGCAGACAACACCCTGAGCGTCAATAGCCCGAATATCGCGCTTTCGGCGGAGGTGGTCAACGATGGGGAGCTCGACGCCGGAGGCAGTACCGTAAATTTATTCCTGTCCCAAGATGCCTATTTATTTGGGTCTCAGGATTATTGGATCGCAAGCGTCCCGGTTCCTCCGCTGAGTGCCGGCGAGGTTTTTCCCATAAACCTGAATATCAACGCATTGGCAGCAAACCCCAATATCGGACCTGGCAGTTATTTCCTCATCCTATCTGTCGATGGCGAATTTGAAGTAGAGGAATCGGATGAATCCGACAATGCTTTTGTCTGGTTGGGAGCAAATTATCAAGTGATCATATCAGGAGGGGTATATCCCAACCTGACCCTTTACGCTTCCGGCTACTCCAATGAGGTGAGCGGTTCCTCCATCGATCACAGTATTACTGTGTTTAATTCTGAAACGGTAGCTGCGGGCGCCGCCAAGGTTGCTTATTATCTCTCGGAAAGTTTCGGCGATTACGACTACCTAATTGGCACGAGCAATATTCCGGCGCTGGGTCCAGGAGGTACGGTCCAATTGAATTTCGCAACCGATGTGTCCAACTCTTCCATTCCAGCGAGCTTTTATTACCTGGAATTTTCTATCGATTATCAGGGTGTCATAGATGAATCAAACGAGCAGGACAACAACTGGTATTGGCTAGGCGCCTCGGAAAGGGTTATCATTTCCGAAAGCCCTTATTGCGGAAGCACCACTCTGCTGGACGAACCCTCTGGCTCCTTTTCGGATGGCAGCGGAGGAAACGATTATTCTATACATACCTATTGTCAGTGGCTGATCCAGCCCACGGAGGCGACGGAGTCCATCACACTCAGCTTTTCGGCCTTCGACACCGAATCCGGCTACGATTACGTCCAGGTGTACGACGGATCCGCAGAAACGGCGACTCTGTTGGGTTCCTGGTCCGGTTCGGGGATTCCCGGTCCGGTTGTCTCCAGCGGAGGGAGCATGTTGGTGCGGTTTAGCAGCGACTACAGCCTCAACGAGGGCGGATTCAGCGCTTCGTACACCACCGCAGCCCTGAGCACCTGCCACGACCTGAACACCTTCACCTTTCCGGAGGGCACGATCTCCGATGGCAGCGGGGAAGAAGATTACCTGAACAATTCGGATTGTGCCTGGCTGATCCAGCCCGATGAGCAGACCGGGGATATTACCCTGAGTTTCGAAGAATTCGATTTGGAAACCGGCGCCGACTTCCTCCGGATTTACGGAGGAAAGGATGCTGCTGCTCCGCTGCTGGCCCAATATACGGGCAGTTCCTTGCCGGGCGAGGTTTCCTATGAAAACGACACCCTTTTCCTCTTATTCGAAAGCAACGCGAGCATCGCGGCGGGCGGGTTTATGCTTCACTACACCACCTCTCCCCCGCTGCCCGGCGCGACGCTGGCCGGATCGGTGAAAAGAGAAGACGGGCTATCCGTGCACCACACCAGCGTTTTTTGTAGCGGCGTGAGCAGCTACCACTCTTACGAGGACGGAAAATTTCTTTTCGACGACCTGCCCGCGGGTGAAAACTACGTGCTCTCCTGCAAGCGCGATTTCAAACCCAAACAGGGGGTCAATGTGATGGACCTGCTCCTGGTCCAGGCTCATATTTTGAATACCATTCCCCTGAATTCCCCCTACAAGATCATCGCCGCCGACGTCAATAAAAGCAGCACCGTTACCGGGCTGGATTTGGCTAACCTAAAACAACTCATTTTAGGGCTGATCAACTCTTTTCCCAATAACCAGTCCTGGCGATTTGTGCCGCAGAGCTATGTCTTCCCCAACCCGGCCAATCCATTTTCCGCGGCCTTCCCGGAAAGCATCACATTGACCAACCTCAACGCCAACCTCGACAACCAAAACTTCGTGGCCATCAAGGTGGGCGATGTGAACCTGTCGGCGCAAATGTCGGCCACCGGAGAACTCGAGGATCGTTATGCCCAAAATCTGTGGCTGGCGCTCGAGGATCTTTCTTCCCGGGGTGGAAAGGAGATAGAAATCTGGTTCCGGGCCTCGGATTTTGCGGGTATCGGCGGCATGCAGCTGGATCTGGGTTTTGACCCGGCCTATTTGGAGTTCAGCTCCTTCCTTCCTGGGCAATTGCCGGGGATGGATGAAAGCCATCTCGGGCAGACCTTTCTGGAAGAGGGAATTCTCCCGATGGTATGGTGGGAGCCTTCCGGCAATCCCGGCGGGCTGAACCTGGAAGACGGGACTGCGTTATTCGGATTGAAATTCAATGTCTTAAAACCCTTTGATCACTTAGGCGACTTGCTGAGTATCCATTCCAATCGGATCCAGTCTTTTGCGGCCGGTAAAAATGGTGATGAACTGGAGCTAGGGCTGCGGTTTTCGAAGTCAGAGGGAATGGCTGTTTCTGCGAAGAAACTCGTGGCTTACCCAAACCGTCCCGACCCGTTCAGCGCCTCTACCGTGCTGCCCTTCGTGCTTCCGGAGCCCTCCACGGTTCAACTGCGGATTTTCGACTCCGCCGGAAGGGAATGGGGAAACCTTTTCAGGGATTGTCCGGCCGGGTATCAGGAATGGGTCATTGACGGCGGATTGTTGCCCGCCAACGGCTTGTATTTTTACTCGCTTTCCACGCAGACGGAGATTGTTTTGGATAAATTTATTCTGAACCGCTAATCGGCCTTATCAGCTCGCAATATGAAAAAAATAGCAAGCCTCTTTTTTCTCCTTTCATCCCTGGTTCTTCCCGCCCAAACCACACAATTCACCCTGGGCGACGTCTCCGTAGCAAGCGGGGCCACTGTCGAGATCGAGGTAAAGGTGGAGGATTTCACCTCCATTTTGAGCTTTCAATTCTCCATTGTCTGGAATCCCATCGAATTTGAATTCGTATCGGTGGAGGCCTACAATTTGCCGGAGTTCAACCAAGGGAGTTTCAGTCTGGCCAGTACGGCCGAAGGGGTCATCACCTGCCTTTGGTGGGACAGTTCCCTGAGCGGCGTCACCTTGTCAGATGAAACCGGCATTTTCAAAATAAGGCTGAAAGCCGCCTGTCTGGGCGCTGGCCTGGCTGCGATTCAATTCAGCGAAGAGCCCACGGAAATTATCGTCGCCCAGCTCTCCGGAACGGAAATCATAGAGATCGACGCGGCGATGGTGGATGCCGAGGTCAATATTTCTGCCATGGCCTTGTCCGATTTTTCGATCACCGACGAAATGGGATCGAGTGCCAACGGGTCCATCGATATCACCTTTGAGGGCGGTACGCCGCCCTATTCCTTTTCCTGGAGCAATGGCGCCGTAGCCGAGGATCCCTCCGGATTGGCGGCAGGCGAATACGAATGCACGATTACCGACGCCAACGGATGTGTTCTCGCCATCGGGCCTTTTGAGGTGGAGCAAATTACTGCAGATTTTACGCCGACGGGGCTGCGGGGTTTTTGGGTTTTTCCAAATCCAACGACGGCGGTTGTCCACATCGGTTTGCCATTTGAAACCCCGGAAGATGTGGAACTGTCTCTATACGATCCCATCGGACGCCTCGTTCAAAAACGGGTCTATACCCATTCGGGGCCGGAGGAGCAGATTGATTTGAGTGAAGCTTTGCCGGGGATATATCTTTTAAAGATCGGGACGGTGGAAGGAGTTTTCGTAGAAAAAATCATGGTTGAATAAGGTGATTTTCAGGTTCTCATATTCACTTTGTGCTTATTGTACAACCTTTTAAACTCCAGACTGGGGCCTCCGAAATTGATCAGCAAGCCATCCGCTACGCCATAAATCTCCAGGTAATTGATAGCCTGCAACTTATGCTTTGGCAGCAATTCATCTGCGGCTTTGATCTCCAGCATGATACGTTTTTCTATGAAAAAATCTACCCGCCGGGTGCCGATTAGTGTGCCCAGATAGAAAATCTCCATTTCTTGCTCCTGCGAAAAAAACAAGCCTGCCTGTTCCAGTTCCAAGGCCAGAGCTCGTTGATAAATAAATTCCCGAAAGCCGCCTCCCAAAGTACTATGAACCTTCATGGCGCAGCCAATGATCCGGTGGGTCAAATCATTAATGTCGATGATCATAGTTTTTGACCCAATGGTAAGGGATTTTCAATATGGGGTCAATCCCGGCAGGGTGCATACTCTTAGCGCCACATTTGCAGGATTTTTTGGATGGCCAGGATGTACAGGATTGATTTTCTGATTGTTGGGATGTTCGTTAAATCAGAGGAATCCTTACATCAGTATTGATTGTAAATCCAGATTGAATAATTGATTATAAGGAAAAGCTCCTGTAATCTCGAAAAATCTCAAAATCAATCCTGATTTCCCAAAATCCTGAAATCCTGATCCTTTTTTTTTCGTACCTTCCTCCTCCAACCAAAATCTTCTGCCTTATGAGAACCCCACTCCTCCTCTCCTCTCCCTCTTCCTGCTTACTTCCTGCCAACCCCAACTCGGCGACGTGTTGAAGATCATGTACAGCGGTAGCCAGGAAATCCCTTCCGAAGGACTGAAGATCACGTTTCTGGATATTGCAGACAGCCGATGCCCCATCGGGGTCGATTGTATCACTGCGGGAGAAGCCCGCATCGAGTTGGACGTCGAGAAAGGAGGCGCCACCGAAACCCTTGACCTGACGGCCAAAGGCCTTTGCGAGGATGAGTCCGGACCATGCGGCAGTCAGGTCCAGGCTATGGGCTATAATTTCAAACTCTTGTACGTCGCTCCCCATCCGGCCAAAGATGTAACGATCGCCAAGGAGCAATATGTGCTGACGCTTGTGGTGGAAAGGAGCTGAAGGGAAGTTGAATAGTTTAAAGTTGAAAAGTTGAAAAGTTTAGGGAATCCCCTTTCAACTTTTCAACTCTTCATCTTTTCAACTCTTTACTGTCCTGCCGGAAGCGGAGAGCCGACCGGAATCTCACAACGGTGACCTGGCTGGCCGTGCGGCGGATTGGTGCCGGGAGCAGTCTGAGTCGCACCACCCATTTGCGGAGCGGAAATCGGAGTCACCTGCTGGCCCGCGGGACCGGAAGGCTGGTTTTGAAATACCGGACTGGTTCCGTTGCCGGGAGCTGCCGGCTGCGCAGGGGCGCCGTCGAGCGATGCGCCGACAGCAATATCACAACGGTGACCCGGCTGGCCGTGCGGCGGATTGGGGTTGGAAACACCCGTTGCCGGAGTGGCCGGAGCGCCGTTGGACAGATCGAGATTTCCAGGGACCACGTCAGTATTGCCTGACTCTGTCACAGAAGCAGGGGTAGTCGTTTCAGAACTGCCTTCATTCTTGCAGGCAGCCAGGCTCAAGCTAAAAAATAATGCGAGGAAGAGGATTCGTTGCATGGTTCTAATTTTCCCGAAAGGTAAGCGAAAACGACCAACCAAACAAAATTCCCTTCTTCCCTACCCTCCGTTTTTGACTCCTGCAAGACCATTCCCTAGAAAGGGCTTCCATTTCTGAAAAAACTCCCCCATATCCCCTATCTTCGAATTAAAGATTTTCCACATGAACGCCCAAGCTACAACCGTCGTTACTACCCTCAATCCGTATACGGGCCCCTGGACCTTCGAACAAGCCGCCCACCTCCTCCGGCGCACCATGTACGGGCCAAGCTATCAACAGATCAAATCGGCCGTTGACAACGGCATGTACTTCACCCTGGGCTCGCTCTTCGAAGAATTGCCCCTGCCGGCCCCACCCGTCAACGGCTATTATACCGAAGACCCCAACGTGCCCGTCGGCGAAACCTGGGTCGAAGCGGTTTATACCAACGTGACCGAAGAGACCAGCTATCGCTTTCGCAGCCTGACGGCCTGGACAGTAGCCCTGATGTGGGAAGAAGGGGTTCATATTCGGGAAAAACTCACCCTGTTCTGGCACAACCATTTCCCAAACGCCTCCGTGGAAGACCCCAAGTTCCAATATCGCTACATCGCCACCTTGCGCAACCGCGCCTGGGGGAATTTCCGCGACCTCACCAAGGAGATCACCATTGACCCCGCCATGCTGATCTACCTCAACGGAAACCAGAACAAGAAAGAGGCCCCCAATGAAAACTACGGCAGGGAGTTGCTCGAACTTTTTACCATCGGCAAAGGACCACTGGCCGGACCAGGTGACTACACCCACTACAACGAACAGGATGTGCAGCAATTCGCACGCGTATTGTCCGGCTGGAGGGATTTCGGCTTTACCAACGAAAGCCCCGACGGCACCTTCGGCTCCTTCTTCAACCCCGATCGCCACGACGACGGGGTAAAAAACCTCTCCTTCCACTTCAACAACGAGGTGATCACCAACATGAACGAACAGGAATACACCCACCTGATCGACATCGTCTTCCAACAACCCGAAGTAGCCCGATTTATCTGCCGGAAACTATACCGCTGGTTCCTCTTCCACGAGATCGACGCCAATATCGAGGCCAGCATCATCGAGCCGATGGCCCAAATCCTGATCGCCAACGACTACGAGATCAAACCCGCCCTGCTGGCCCTGCTGGCGAGCGAGCATTTCTACGACGTGCAGTTCAAGGGTTTGCTCATCAAAAACCCGTACGACCATCTGTTGTCCGTCCTGAAAACCTTTGATGTACAGGTTTCCACCCCCCTCGACCAAAAGCAGGATTCCTTGTACCGGATTTGGCAATTGACCAAATCCCTGCAATTGAGCTATTTCACCGTGCCCGAGGTGGCCGGTTGGCAGGCATACTACCGCGAGCCCCTGTATTACCGCAACTGGCTCAACTCTTCCACCCTCCCGCTACGCCTCGACTATTCGGATGAGGCAGTCTCCTCCGGCCTTTCTGCCTATCAGGGTAACGGAGAGGATATGCTTGTGGATGTCCTCAAAATACTCGGCACCCTGGATGCACCCGACGACCCCAACTCGGTGGTGGACGAATTGGTGCTGATCATGTTCCCAAAGCCCATTTCTCCGGAGCGGAAAACGGCGCTCAAGGAGATCCTGATCCCCGGCCTTCCGGACTTTGAATGGACCGTCGAATACCTCGACTACGCGAACGACCCCACCAACCCCGACTACTACATTCCGGTGGACACCAAGCTGAGGGCCCTCGTCAGGGCCATGATTTCCATGCCCGATTTTTTCTTAAGTTAATAAATATGAAAAGAAGATCTTTCATCAAGCACCTCGGATTGGGCGTAGGCGGCCCCATCATCCTCAACGGCCTGGGATTGTCGGCCCTGGCCAAATCCCGCCTCTTCGCCTCCATCGCGGATGATACCGACCGCGTGCTGGTGCTCATCCAGCTCAACGGGGGCAACGACGGGCTCAGTACCCTGGTCCCACTGGATCAGTACGACAACCTGGTCACGGTGAGGGGCAATATCCTGATCGATGAGGACGATCTTCTTCCCTTGACGGGAACCCTCGGCCTGCACCCCAAACTCGGTGGGCTGAAGGAATTGTTCGACCAGGGGAAAATGGGCATCGTTCAAAACGTGGGCTATCCCAATCAAAACCGCTCCCACTTCCGCTCCGTCGATATCTGGACCTCGGGCTCCCCGGCCAACGAATACTGGACTACCGGCTGGGTGGGCCGCTACCTCGACCAGCAATATCCGGGCTACCCCGACGGTTACCCCAATACCGACAACCCCGACCCCTTCGCCATCACAATGGGATACCTGGTTTCGGAAACCTGCCAGGGAACGGCCTCCAACTTCGCCATCACCCTCTCCGACCCCTTCACGCTCAACAACCTGGCGGAGTGGAACACCGACGAATACGCAGGCACCCAATTCGGGGAAGAGCTCGCCTTCGTCCGCGAATCCATTCAACTGACCAACCTCTACTCCGTCCGCATACACGCCGCGGCCAACAATGGAAATTCGCTGGTGGAATACCCTTCCACCGACCTGGCCAGCCAGTTGAAAAATATCGCCCTGCTTATCTCCGGGGGCCTGAAAACCAAAATTTACACCGTCAGTCTGGGCGGTTTCGATACGCATTCCGACCAGACGGTGGAAGACCATCCCAAGCAGGGCAAGCATTCCGAATTGCTGGAAACCCTCTCCGGCGCCATCAAGGCCTTCCAGGATGACCTGGTAGCCTTGGGCGTCGAAGATCGGGTGATGGGGATGACCTTCTCCGAATTCGGCCGCCAGATCCGCTCCAACGGAAGCTTCGGTACCGACCACGGCACCGCCGCTCCGCTGATCCTGTTTGGGGCTTGTATGGGCAATATCATTTTGGGCGACAACCCCGTCATCGCAGAAGATGTGTCCGTCCAGGAGGGCGTGGCGATGCAATACGACTTCCGGGATGTGTACGGCTCGGTGCTGATGGACTGGTTTGAAATGCCCAAGAGCCAGGTCAAGAATATACTGTACGAAGGCTTCCAGCATATCCCCATCACCACCTGCGTCCCCCCGGACGCAACCAAGGAACGCCCTTTCGGCTCGCCCATCGAGTTGAAAAACTTCCCCAATCCTTTTTCCAGTTCCACCACCATCCGCTTCAGCAGCGCCGGTGAAAATATCCGCCTGAGCGTGTTCAACGGCATCGGCCACGAGCTGACTGTGCTTGCGCAGGGGAAATACGACGCCGGGGTCCACGAAGTCAATTTCGAAACCGGCGACCTATCCTCCGGAAATTATTACATCCATTTGAAAACGGAAAGCGGAAGTAAGACCGAGAAGATGATAAAGGCCAGATGACCCGTCTCCTCTCCTACCTCCCTGGCCCGGAGCTCTACTGGTTGCTGGTATATGGAGTCGTCCTGTACCTTGCGGCTCACAACGTGCCGCCCACTGCAAAGATGGACAAGTTGCTGCTGAGTCTCTATTGGGTCCTGCCCTTGATCGTTTTACCGCTGGCGTTTTCCTTCTTTTTCATACCGGGCATCCCCAGAGATTGGCTTTTTCTGCGGACCAACATCGCCTGCCTGGTCGGGCTTTTCGCGGCGATGACCAAAGGGCTCGACGCCCATGGCGAGGGTGGGCCGGGAGTAGGGACCGCCTGGATGGTCGGCATCGGGCTGGGGCTCGTCACCCTTTTCGTTGTTAATTTAGTGGTAAAATTCCTGCGTTGAAATCTGCCGGGATAGTTGGATACAGAATTTTTTGTATTCTTACATCCTTACAAATTCTACATCCATGGCGGAAAAAACACGCATCCGGCTCAACGAATTTCCCCGCACTTTTTGGGCGGTCAATACTTTGGAGATTTTCGAGCGAATGGCCTGGTACGGCTTTTTTGCGGTCTCCTCCCTCTACATCACCGGCGCGACCAGCGAAGGAGGCCTTGGCTTCTCCGACGAAGACCGGGGCGTACTGCAAGGGGTAACGACCTTTTTCCTCTACCTCTTCCCCGTCGTCACCGGGGCGCTGGCAGATCGGTACGGATACAAACGCATGCTCTTTGCGGCTTTCTGCGTGCTCGTGCCCGCCTACTACCTTTTAGGGCAGTTCAAGACCTTCCCCACCTTCTTTCTGGCGTTTTTGCTCGTGGCTATGGGCGCCGCCATGTTCAAGCCGGTGGTGATCGGCACCATTTCGCGCACGACCAACGACCGGACCTCCTCCCTGGGCTTCGGCATTTTTTACATGATGGTCAATATCGGCGGTTTTGTAGGCCCCATCGTGGCGGGAATCGTCCGCGGATGGGACTGGAAATACGTCTTTATCGCCTCCTCCTGCTGGATCGCCGTCAATTTTATCATTCTCGCGATATTTTTCAAGGAGCCCACCTCCGAAAGCGCCTCGGCTAATCCGCGCACCTTGAAAAAGGTGCTCTCCGATATGGTGGATGTGCTGGGCAATGGCCGCTTCTTCCTCTTTGTCTTCGGCCTGCTGGCTTTCCTGGTGCTCGGCTCAAAATACGCCAAGGCGGACAGTAGTTTTACATGGAACAGCATCTGGGCTATTGCCGGCATCTGGGTAGCCCTCCACTTTATTTTCGACTTCCTGCTCCGTTTGAACAAAGGGGCGGACAGAAAACCCTGGCTGCTACAGCCCATGAAATTGGGCGACTGGAAATTCGGGCTCTTCCTGCTCATCATGTCGGGTTTCTGGACCTGTTTCAACCAGCTCAACTATACGCTCCCGCTCTACATTCGCGACTTTACCGATACCTCCGACGTGCTGAATTTCTTCATATCCACGCTTAACGGCATCGGGCTTTCCGGTGCAGCCGTTTCCCTGCAGGAGTCTATGGCAATAAAGGGCCAGGTGAACCCCGAGTACATGACCAATTTCAACGCCCTGGCCATCATATTTTTCCAGGTGTTTATCTCGCTGCTGGTTACCCGCCTCAAGGCTTTTACGACTATTTTTTGGGGGGTATTGATCACGGTTGGTAGCTTCCTGGTATTTGCCTTCGGCACGACCGGGTGGATCGTATTGGCCGGGGTGCTGGTATTCTCTTTCGGAGAAATGCTCGCCAGCCCCAAATCGAAGGAATACACCGGCAAAATCGCCCCTCCGGAAAAGGTGGCTATGTACATGGGCTATTTTTACTGGTGCGTGGCGCTGGGCAATCTGTTCGGAGGCATCCTCTCCGGACAGCTCTACGGCAGCCTGGCTCGCGACGCCCAGCGACCCGACCTCATGTGGGTCTTCTTCGCGGGCCTTGCACTTTTTTCTGCGCTGGCCGTTTTCGCATACGACCGTCTGGTGATCAAGAAAATAGCTGCCAAATCAGCCTAAAACAAGGGCGCCCCTCCGTTTTACCGATCCGGTAAACAGGAGAGGCGCCCAAACTCTCGAAAAAATAAAACGTCAGGTGATTATCTCAATTGCCGTGAGGACCGCCGCCAGGACCACCCGGTCCGCCGGGTCCGCCATGACCACCAGGACCACCGTGTCCACCGGGCCCCCCGGGTCCGCCGGGGTGAAGGCCACAGATGTGGAGGAAAACGCCCTCGGGATTGAACAGCAGCACCACGCCGTCAGATAGTTCCACCGCAAAAACGCCGATCGGTTTGACCACCACCATTTGGATGCTCAGGTCGGGATAATTCGCTGCGATGTAGTCCGTTGCAGCCTGAGGCAGGTCGCCGGTCGTGAGGGTATCGCCTGCCAGGCAGCCGCCATGAGGAGGAGGAGGTCCGCCCGGGCAGCCACCGCCGCAAAGGGTGATGAATACGCCCTCAGCGTCGAAGATCATGTTGGTGCCATCGGAGAGCTCCACGCCGTATTTTCCGGACAATTTCAGCACAGCCAGGGTAATCGTGGCATCCGGATAATTGACAGCGACATAGTCGACAATAGCGGTGGGGAGCGTTGCCAAATCGATAGTATCGCCTTTCATACAGCCGCCATGGTGCGGGTGAGGACCGCCCGGTCCGCCGGGTCCGCCCGGTCCGCCGCCGCCGAGGCAATTCTGCTCGTCGTTGAAATACAGGAAGAGGTTGTTTTCGAGCACCACTTCGTAGCCCAGGTTACGGGCCCGCACAGCGCTTTCCACTGCGAGGGGAGCATAATTGGTATTGACATAAGTCCTGATCCCGGCAGGTAAAGCATCGGGACTGATCTCCGTTTTATCAGCCGAAGCCGAGATCTGCTGGATGAGCTCGTCGTTTTGCAGGTTCAGGCTTTCCTGCTCACAGGCGAAGAATACGGTCACAGAGCTTGCCAGTAGCAAGCCGAAAAGAATTCGCTTCATTAGTCGGTGATTTTAAAGATGATTAAACAGTACGGGGATAAGCTAGCTTTCTACTTTGTAGGTGGTATGGGTAGGGCCAGGGTTGCATTTTTTATGAGATTTTTTAAAACCTATAACTCAAACCCATACTTACCCCAAGGGAGTAATCAGAGGGATCCTTAAACAGGGCATCGAATTTTTTAGTGAGGGATCCGGTCAGCGAGGGCATCAGGCTGATCTGCCAGGAAGGACTCAGGTCGTAGGCCGCGCCGGCGCCGAGGACGTAGTCGAAAGAAAGCGTGTTAAACGCCGGGGCTTCCACTTCCACTCCTTTCCCTCCATGGGGTTTGAATTTGTTATTTTCAAAGCACACGTCGTTCACCGTGAATTCTTTTGCCAGCCCGATATTGGCCATCAACCCGGCCCTCAGCTGGCCCGTCAGACGGCCGCGGCCCAGCTGATACCCCAGCGTCAGGGGGATGCTCAGGTATTCGAAGCGGTCTTTGGTGCTGATCTCGACCTTCAACTCCTCCTGGTTGGGAATATTTTCCTGGGGGTCTGCCTGGTCGGCGCTCAGGGAGACATATACCGTGCCGGAGGGCGTGTTGAGGTAGTATTCGAAGTCGTGTTCGTCTTGGGGATGCGGCCCTCCGATGGTGCCCATGCCGGTCGCCGAATTTCAGGTTCGGGCGATGGGTGGTTTCGGAATCGAAGCGACGGTATTGCAGGCCACTCTCCAGGCTCCAGTTTTTGCCCAATTCGTAGCTCAGGCCAATTCCAGCAATTGTAGTTACCGTTTTGGTAGCGGCCCCGCTGTCGAAGGTGCGCACGGGCTCGTGGTGACCGGGTCCCGGCTTGGGAGGCGATGGTTTGGAAAAGGTGGTTTGTGCTAAACCGGCCAGAACCCCTACCGACCATTTGGTCGTATTTTTCAAAGGCTTAATAGCGGGGTATTTTAGGGAAAACTGCGGGGCTTTGCCTTCGAGAAAATTGAGAGGCCTTGCGAGACCTTCGAAGGCCTGGATACTTTCCGGAGCTTCCGCTGCCGTCAAAGCTTCAAGGGCCGGGGCATCCAATTGTTCCCAGACGATGGCGGAATTTTTTTCCGGCTTTTCAAAAAGCGGTGAATGTTGGCGGTTGGGCGGCAGGATTTCCATTGGAATCACTTCCTGCGGAAGGGGCTTGTTTGCCGCATAATCCTTCCACTCCTGAAGTTCCGAGCGGGTGCAGTCCAGTTCTTCGGCCAGTTTATCGAGTTGTTTTTGAGCATGGAAAAAATTAAAAACGCTAAAACCGATCAGCAGGGCGGCTGCAACGCCAAGGGCCCATTTTTTAAAAAGCACAAAAGCCCCGGCAGCGGCCACAGGGGCTAAGGGGGCTACAACGGGAAGCTCCGCTTCAATTTTCCCCCAAAGTCCTGCGGAGGGATTTTCCTCGTAATGTTCGAGGGCTTTTTGAAGGAATTTTTCCAGGTTATCGTTCGGTAGATTTTTCTCCATAGTTGTTGAATTCAGCTGGCAAGGCTCTTGTCCAGCATATTTTTCAAATAGACTTTTGCGCGGCTCAGTTGGGATTTGGAGGTGCCCACCGAAATCCCCAACATTTGCCCAATTTGCTCGTGCGAATAGCCCTCCAGCACATACAGGTTGAGCACGGTCCGGAAACCGGTCGGCATTTTCTGGATGTAGTAGAGGGCGATTTTGATCATATCTTCGGAAAACAGGTTCTCGTCCAGTTCTTCTGCATAATCCAGGTCATCCCAATGTTCAAAAGTGGAGGTCTGGGGTTGCGCTTCTGCCGGATGTACTGAAGGGCTACATTTACCACTACTTTCCGCATCCAGCCTTCGAAACTCCCCAGCATTTTGAATTGGCTGAGGTCTTTAAACACCTGTATAAATCCCTCCTGAAGCATGTCTTCGGCGTCCTCCCGCTTGTCGGCGTAGCGCAGGCATACGGCAAACATCCTGCCCTTGTATTTTTCGTACAATTGCCTTTGAGCAAGCCGTTCCCCCCGCTTGCAGGCTTCGAGGATTTCGTTCAAATCTTGCAAATTCGTCTCTCGTTTTTTCGGTTTATCGACCTCTTTCTTACCTTGGTGACCCTTGCGCAAAAATGGTTGCATGAAGATAAAATAATGCGCAGGCCAAATTCGCTTTAATATTCCACCAATAACAATCCCCTGCCATGCCACACATTCGAATCCTGTTGCTCTTCCTGCCCCTGTTCTCCCTTTCTTCCTGCCTTACGATCGGATACCAGCAGCCGCAACCTACGGGAGGCAAAACCTGAAAGAATTTCCTTCTTCGCTAATCGGAAAATATAGCCAGGAACCTGGCGACAAAAAGGCCGACGTGGAGGTCCGCCTGCACTCCGTCATTTTCGAAGACGAGGAGCTTTTGGGGGAAGGGGAGATCAGCCTGTCCGATACCCTCTTGTTGAGAAAATACAAGAAGTTTTACATCGTCAACTGGTACGATTCCAAAAACGCCTGCTGGGTGGCTCATCCCTTCAAATACAACGAGAGCAAGTTGTATCTGTACAGTTTTAATCTGGGAAAAGACGAGGCGGAGAGCCAATTGTCGGCTTATACCCCCATCGTCCGGAAGGGCTCGGAGCTGCTGGTTATCAACCCTACCCGAAAGGAATTCAAGCGCATGCTAAGAGCCGGAAGCCTTTGGGAGGTGGAGGTTCTCCACAGAGAAAATTAGGGAAAACCGCAAAGGCGCAAAGGACGCTAAGAGTTATCGTCTTAGCGTCCTTCGCGCCTTTGCGGTTCAATTTTTCATCAAGCCATTTCCTTCACCAGTAAATTTTTCTTTACCAGAAATTTCTCGACCACATCCTCCAGGCTCGGGCTGCCGATCGATTGCAGGTCGTAAAACACGCGGGTGCTCGGTTTTTTGATCCGGACCACCCGGCTGAGGTCGATCGGGGTGCCGATCACCACGGTGTCGCAATCGCAATTATTGATCGTAGCTTCCAGGTCGTGCAATTGCTCGGCCCCATAGCCCATGGCGGGCAGCAGGGCGCCGATATTCGGATAGATTCGGAAGGTATCTTTCAATTGGCCTACCAGGAAGGGTCTGGGGTCCACCATTTCGGATGCGCCGAATTTGGTTGCGGCCAGGGTGCCCGCACCGATCTTCATGCCTCCGTGCGTGAGCGTGGGGCCGTCTTCGACCACCAATACCCGCTTGCCGCGGATGAGCGAGGGGTCGGCCACCCGGATGGGCGAGGCGGCGTCGATCACGATGGCGCGGGGAACGAGCGTCTCCACCGTTTTGCGGATCGTGTCGATATCTTCCGGATGCGCGCTGTCGATCTTGTTGATGATCACCGCGTCGGACATGCGGAGGTTCACTTCGCTGGGGTAGTACTGCATCCCGTGACCAGCCCGGTGCGGGTCGGTGACCGTGATGTACAGGTCGGATTCGTAGAAGGAGAAGTCGTTATTCCCCCCGTCCCACACGATGATATCGCAGCCGTCGGGATCGTTTTCGGCGGCGCGGAGGATGGCTTCGTAGTCCACTCCGGCATAGATCACGTTGCCCCTGACGATATGTGGTTCGTATTCTTCCATTTCCTCGATGGTGCAATCGTGTTTTTTGAGGTCTTCCAGTTTGGCAAAACGCTGCACTTTTTGGGCTGCCAGATCGCCGTAGGGCATCGGGTGCCGGATGGCCACGACCTTGAATCCGAGGTCGATGAGGATCTCGATGATCTTGCGGGAAGTTTGGCTCTTGCCGCAACCGGTGCGGGTTGCCACTACGCTGATGAGCGGCTTGGTGCTTTTAAGGGCCGTGCCTTTCGTGCCCAGCAGCACAAAGTTGGCGCCCGCGGCGTTGACCTGTGCGCTTTTGTGCATGACCGTTTCGTAGGATACGTCGCTGTAGGAGAACACGCATTCATCGACCTTCAGATCGCGGATGAGGCGGTCCAGTTCCTTTTCATCGAAGATCGGTATGCCTTTGGGGTAGAGTTTACCTGCGAGGGAGGCCGGATAGCTCCTGCCGAGGATATTGGGAATTTGCGCGGCCGTAAAGGCTACGACTTCGCAATCTTCTTTATCCCTGTAATACGTATTGAAGTTATGGAAGTCGCGCCCTGCGGCGCCGATGATCAAGATGCGTTTCCGGTTCATAAAAACAAATTTTGGTACGAGGTCCAAAGTAAAGAATGTCCCGCCCTGCCGACATGATTTTCGTCATGCAGCAGGGCGGGATGGCGTTGATGTTTATCAGCGCCTAAAACAAAGCCGAAACCGAAATCACCAAATTTCTCCCCGCTCCCGCCATCCCGGAGCTGTATGGCCTGTACCGCTGGTCCGTGAGATTCTCCATGCCCGCACTTAAAGAAAAGTGCGAAGCAAACTGATACATCGCCTTGAAATTCAGCGTGTACCAGCCCGGCGAGTAAGGCTTTCCTTCGGGGTCGATGGCGTAGAGCTCGGTTTTACCTTGCTCCTCCTGCGGCAGGTCTTCAAACTTCCGCTCTCCGCTGTACATGGCGTAAAACTGCATATTCAGCTTGCCTGTCGAGTAGGTCAGGCGCGAAACGCCGAACCAGGGCGGCGCATGGCGCGAAGGACTCGTCGTGCCGTCGTCCAGTTCCTCCTCCCCTACCTGATAGTTGAAGTCGGTGATAAACCCGAAGCCGGCAGGCAGTTTCAACTCCAGTCCGGCCTGCAGGCCGTACACGGTAGCTACGGCTGCATTCTGGATCGCCTGCACCTGGCTGAGCGTGCCGTCGTAGAGGATGCTGTCCTGGCCGTTGAGGGTGAAATCCCTTCTGACCAGGGCGTTCTGCAACACGGTGTAATAGGCGGCAAGGTCGAACTGCACAGACCTTCCGAATATTTTGGCAATCCCCAGCTCGCCGTTGTAGGCGTATTCGGCTTCCAGATCCGGATTGGGTACGATCACCGAACCGGGCTCCGAGTCGAACACTTTCCCCGAATCGTCCACGTTCGGGGCCCGGAAGCCGGTGGAGGCGTTGAGGCTGAGCACCCATTTTTCGCTGGGCCGGAAAACCATCCCCAGGCTGCCGGTCAGGGCCCCGTCGTTCATTTCGGAGGAGGTGTAGGGAAAGGGGTAAAACTCGGTATCGAAAACGGCGTCCAGGAGAAACCGGTTATACCTTGCCCCCGCCTGGACCAGGAGTTTTTCGGAAAAGGAGTGCTGATAATTCAGGTAGGCCGCGTAGGAAGCCCAGGTCGCCTGCGGGTAGCGCGCCGGACCACGTACGGAAACGCCCTTGGAAATATCTTCGTCCGTACCGGTGGACGTCACCTCGTTTTGCACGGCTTCCAATCCGTAGAAAAAATCATGGTCCAAGCCGATGGACTTGTGGAAATCGAGGTTGGCTGAAACGGCATCCACCTCCTCCACGCGGATATGGCGCTCTGTATCGCCGATATTCCGGTCGATGCGGCTTTCTTCGAAAAATTGATGGGCCAGGCGCAGGGTCATTTGGTCGTACAGCGCGTTTTTCCCGGAATGCGTGGCGCTCAGGTTGTTCATCATCCATTTCTGTGGGCCGTAATCCCATTCCCCATACCTTGGAAGCCCTTTCCGGTAACGGATATGGCGGTCGTAGCGGGCATACTTCGAGGTTTCTGAAAAATGGAACCCATACTGGAAATCCCACTTTTCATTGGGTTTAAAGCGCAGCTTCTGCATCATGTTGAGTTGCGAATAGCCCGAAGGGCGCTGTACCAGTGGATCGTCATTGACGATCACGACGTCCGTGCTGTCATGTCGCTGCACGTAAAAGGGACGCAAATATTCCTCCGGCCCATGGCTTCCCATGCGCAAGTCCCCGAAATCATGAGCGCTCAGGCTAGTCACAGAGGCCCATTTTTTCCCACCGACATGGACGTCGAAATGGACTGTCTTTTCCTCATTGGCCGAGGAGTACCGGGCCACGCCCTTGCCTCCGATGAGCGTTTTCCCGGTATGAGAAAGGGCCGGGGTCAGGATTTGAAAGCTCATCACTCCCCCGATGGCATCACTGCCGTAGATGACCGAACCCGGCCCGAAAAGGATCTCCGTTCTTTCCGTGGCAAAGGGGTCGAGGGAAATGACGTTTTGGAGGTTGCCGCTCCGGAAAATGGCCGTATTCATCCTCACCCCGTCGACGACATACAACAACCTGTTGGTCGAAAAGCCCCTGATCATCGGGCTACCTCCGCCTTGTTGGCTTTTCTGAATAAAAACTTCCCCCGAAGCACCCAACAGATCGGCTGCGGTTTGCGGGTTTTGAAGCGCGACCTCTTTTGCGGAGAGGGTCGTGATCCGGGAGGGCACCTCCCCGGAAGCCTGGCTCCAGCGGTTGGCCGAAACCACCACTTGGCTCAAAGACAAACCGGGGAAAAGGACGACCGAAAACTTGTCGGCTTTCAACTCCTCGAAACTCAAAGTCTTGGTATCGTACCCAAGCATCCGGATCTCGATGGATACTGCGCCTTTAAAAGCGGAAATATCTGCCTGCCCACTTGCATCGGTGGTGGCATAGACCGAAAGCGCTTCGCTTGAGATAGTGGCCATTTCAATGGGCTGGCCGGTGTCCGCGTCCTGAATGGTAATGATCTGGGTAAAGCCGGAAAAGCAAAACCCCAGAAACAATCCCAAAAGGTATATTCGTTTCATGATATTTTTTTGAATAAATGATCAAAACCCGCCAACGCAGGGGAGGCAGGTCGAAAAGAAAATCGCTATGGAATCAGGATGCCTCTGGGGGAGGCGTGGCCGGATGGCCTGGAATGGAAGAATATAGAATGCAATACTGAGGAAGGCCCCGAGGCTCGAATAGGGCTATCGGGAAATCCCCTGTCTTATCTTCGCCCAGATACAAGGTTTTTTGGAACTCGAACAATCGGGTTTGTTGCTCTTTTTTCTGCGGATCGGGGTCCATGGCCCCGCCCATCAATTTGGACAGTTGCCGCTTCAGTTCTGTTTCCCGGTGATCCAGCAAACAATGGCAGTAAAAGGTATCGCCAAGGATCTCGGCCTCCACGATGTCATACATCCGTCCCTGGTATTCGAACTCTCTGGCGTGCTCCCAGCGGAGCTCGGTCTCGCTGACCGGTTTGGGCAATTTGAGGAATACGAGTTCCTTTTCGGCGAGCCCCGTTTGAATCTGCTTTTTTACCTCTTTTTTGGTGGCCCTGATTTCCCATTGCAGCCATACATAGGCCCCGGCAAACGGGGCCGACAGGCTTAGCAAAAGGATCGGGACGATGAGTTTGTTCAAGGTAGTTCAATTGGCGCCGAACCACAAGATAGGGTCATTTATTGAAAAAATAACCGCGAACGCGCCCTTTGCGCCTTCACGGTTAATAATAAATTTTAAGGCCAAGTTCAGGCCAGTTGAAGTTCGTATTATCCTTTGGCTTTGCTTTCCCCCAGCGGACAAGAGCTACAGCCGACCAAGTGGTAAATCGGGCAATAACCCACCAAACTGGTCAGCACAAATACCCCAGCCAACACCATCAAAACGATACCCAGAGTTCCCGGGATCACGTTGCTAAAATAAAGAACGGCCACAAGCGCCGCCAAAACGATCCGGACTACCCGGTCAACTGTACCCATATTCTTTTTCATTGCATTAGGTTTTTTCGTGATTCATGTCATTACATGAATCAAAGATAGGGGCGCTTGCAAGCCGGAGTCAGTGACCGAGATCACCAAGCACTATTATTTTTCTATCTTTCCCCCCATGAGCCAAATCCGGTTAAGCGACCACCAATCGGGCCTGCTGGCCATCGTCATCGCCGCGCTCTTTTGGAGCACCGGGGGCTTATTTATCAAACTACTCTCCCAGGACGCCTATACCATCCTCTGCTACCGCGCGGCTTTTGCCGCCCTGTTGTTCGGGCTTTGGTACCGGAAAAAAGTGTTCCGGTTTTCATTCATGACCCTTGTGGTAGCGCTTTTTTACGCCGGACTGGTGACCGCATTCGTCGTGGCGACCAAGCTCACCACGGCCGCCAACGCCATATTCCTTCAATACACCGCCCCCATCTACCTGATCTTGCTGGAGCCGGTGATCTTCAAGTTTCGCCAGCCCCGGATCAATATTGTCACCCTGGTCGTGTGCTTCCTGGGCATGACCCTGTTTTTTATCGGCGACCTGCAACTGGACAGTATGAAGGGCATCCTTATAGCCCTGAGTTCGGGGGTTTTCCTCGCCGGGTTTATGCTTTCCCAGCGACATAACAAACAAGAGAACCACGAAGCCGCCTTGTTTTGGGGAAATATCCTGGTCGTAGCGCTGTTTTTGCCCGCTGCAATCCAGGCGCCCATCCCTACTCCAACGGAATGGAGCATGCTGGCTTTTCTAGGCTTGATCCAGATCGGCGTGGGCTATATGTTTTTCACTTACGGCTTAAAAAGGGTGCTGGCTATCGAAAGCGCGCTGATCGCCATGTTGGAGCCGGTGCTCAATCCGGTGTGGGTGCTCATCGGTTACGGGGAGATGCCTTCTACCGGAGCGGCCTTAGGCGGTTTTATCATCATCGCCATGCTGGTGGTCCGGACAATTATCGTCGAACGTGCCCGAAATGCGACAGATCGTCGATTCGATTAGGTCCCACTGAGTCATTTTTCTACTTTTCGGGCTTTCATTTTTCAAATTCACCAACTAAATAAATGCTATGAAAACTTTACGAAAACTCAGTTCTCTGGCCTTCCTTGCTTTTCTCGCCACACCATCCTTTGCCCAGGAATGGCAATCGCAGGCAGAAGACGTGCTTCCCTCCGGTTACGGGGTCTTCGGGATCTCCGTCCTGGATGAAAATACCGTTTGGGCCTCCTGCTTCGATTTCAGCGATGGGCAACCCCTTCCAGACCACGTTCCCTACGTCATGAAAACCACCAACGGCGGCCAAACCTGGACCGCGCACGAAGTGACGGAAGCCACGGGAAGATGGACATTCGATATCGTGGGCATCGACGAAAACACGGCCTGGATCAGCACCCTCGACCTGGGCGCCGGCGCCGGCCAAGGCCTGTTCAAAACGGAGGACGGCGGCGAAACCTGGACCGAAATTTTGCCAGGCCAGGCTGGCGGCGTCTGGCTTCGCTTCTTCGATGAGTTGGAGGGAGTTTGCATCAACCGGGACATCATGGCACGAACCACCGACGGCGGCGAAACCTGGGACCCCGTCTCCGCCCTGAACATCCCCGAATTTCTCGAAGACGAATACACCCTGATTCTGAGCGGCAACAACAGCCTCTGCGCCGTGGGCGACCGCATCTATTTCGGCACGAACATGGGTCGGATCTACCGGAGCAAGAATCGGGGCGCCACCTGGGAGGTGCTGGATCCGGGCTTTGCCGCCACCGATGTGATCTACTCCGTATCCTTCATCGACTCCCTTCACGGTATCGCCGTGGCCCCGCAAACGCTCAACTCCAAAATCGCACGCACCTATGACGGAGGAGAAACCTGGGATGTCTTCTCCACCCCTGCGTTCCAGGCTTTTTTCCAAAACGTCGCCTACGTTCCGGGCACCGACAGCACCTTTGTAGGGGTTTCGACCTCGGGCAGCACCTTTGGGTCGTTTTATTCCAAAGACTTTGGGAAAACCTGGGAGGAAATCGACAGCGAAATCCCCTACCGGGCGATCGGCTTTGCCAACCCCCAGATCGGCTGGGTTTCCCGTGGATTCGGCGGATTCGGCCAGCCCACCATGTACAAATGGGACGATGATCTGTTCGTCTCGGCAAGGGAGCCCGAGTTTGAAGCCTCCATCTCCATTTCTCCCAATCCGTTCGATACCGAATTATACATCGAGAGCCCTGAAGCCCCGCTGGAGGGTCTGGCTCTGTACAGCCCCAGCGGAAGCCTGATCCGGGAAGTAGTTTTGCCAGGCGTCTCCGCTTACCATTGGCCTTTGTCCGGCCTGCCCAAAGGGCTTTTCCTGCTTCATATAAAAACGGACAAAGGGCTCAGGTGTGAAAAAATAGTACGTCCGTAGCTCCATTTTCCCTAATTTTGCCCCTTAAAAGAAAAGCTATAAACATGAACAAGACATTTATCTTTTCAATGTATGCCTTTATCCTCGCGGTTACTTTGACGACCGGCTGCAAGACCGACGCGGTCAAGCAGGAAGTGGAGAAGGTTGGGGCGGAAAACATGGCTTATAAATGGGGCAAGATCCTGCTCGAAGGCACGGCCAACGACACCGACCGTTTCCGGCCGCGCCCTACGGTTACTTCCCGGATGGTTGCCCTGGTGATGACCTCCGTCTTCGATGCCTGGACCCGCTACGACTCCATAGCGGCCCCCGTTTACCTGACCGGCGTGGAACGCCGTCCGGAAGCCGAAAGAACACTGGCCAACAAGGAAAAAGCAATCAGTTACGCCGCATTCGGCGCTATGATGGAATACTACTATGCCGACAGTACGGTTTGGAAGCAGCGTTTGATGGAGCTGGGATACGACCCCGAAAACAAATCGCTCGACCCCGCTACCCCGGAAGGCATCGGCAACCTGGCAGCGAAAGCAGTTATCGAAGCCCGGAGAAATGACGGCTCCAACCAATACGGACAAGTGACCGGTAGCGACGGATCCCCCTATTCGGACTATACCGGCTACAACCCGGTGAATAACCCCGACCAACTCGCAGATATCGACCGCTGGCAGCCCAAGTATTTCGCCGACGGCAAAGGCGGTAAGTTTGCCCCGGGTTGCCTGACCCCTTACTGGCAACAGGTAAAACCCCTTGCCTTGGATTCAGCCAGCCAGTTTCGCTCGCCGCCGCCGCCTAAGGTGGGTTCCGAGCAGATGGAGAAAGAGGTTAAGGAAGTGGTCGAAATGCAGGCCAACCTGACGCCGGAGCAAAAAGCGCTCGTGGAGTTCATGCGCGACGGGCCCCGCTCCGTCCAGCAGGCCGGCCACTGGCTGATCTTCGCGCAGCAGGTCTCCGTGCGCGACAACCATACGCTGGACCAGGATGTAAAGATGTATTTCCTCGTCACGGCATGCGCCATGGACGCCTTTATCGCAGCCTGGGATACCAAAATGTTTTACGACAACTGCAGACCCTACGCACTCGTACACCACTATTACCAGGACCAGGTCATCAAAGCCTGGGGCGGCCCGGAGAAGGGTATCGTGGAAATGAAAGGAAAGGAATGGAGGCCCTATTCTCCCGATACCTTCCTCTGCCCTCCATTCCCGGCCTACGTGTCCGGGCATAGCTGTGTCAGTGGCGCCTGCTCTACGGCCCTGAGGTTGTTTAAAGGCGACGACCGCTTCGGGGAAAGCGTCAAACTGGTTCCCGGGCTCATGACCGAACCCGAAAATGTGTCCGATACGATTACCCTCCATTTCCCGACTTTTACCGAAACGGCGGAAATGGCCGGCACCTCCAGGGTTTTAGGCGGTTACCACGTGCAGGTCGATAACGTGGCCGGCCTGAAACTGGGTCGCGACGTGGCGGGCGCCGTTTGGGAAAAGTACCAGAAATACGTCAATGGAAATCTTTAGGTAAAATCAGAAAACATGAACTCCGAAATAAGCTCCTGGTCCGATAAGGACTTCCTGGCCTTCCTGATGATCTACGCATCTAAAGCCGACACCCAGACCACGGAGGATGAAATCCTCTGGATCAGGGACAAATGCAAGGTTTCCAGTTTCGAAAACCTGATGGCGTTGTACAACAGCCAGTCGGACTACGAGAATATCCAAACTATTCAGGATCAAAGGGAGAAGTTTTTCCCGGGAGAAGAGGGAAAAACAAGGCTCGGGGAATTCCTCCGCGATTTTTTCCAGGCCGACGGCCGGTTTTCCCTGATGGAGCAAAACACCATGAGGGTGCTTACCCGCCTGTTGTAAAGTGCATAAAAAAAGCCGCGGTCCAGGACCGCGGCTTTTTTTCTTACTGCCTGACCACCCGCACCATCCGGTGCATCTGGTCGTCTATAAATCTTACATAATATACTCCTGCGGGATAGACCACCAGGGAAACCTCCCCGGTGAAGGTATCGTCGTATTTCACCAGGTTGCTGAACTGGACGACCTGCCCTTTCGAGTCGAAGATCTGAATATCGAGGAAGGGCCCTTTTCGCTGCAAACCCTTGACATCGATCCGGAACACCCCATCGGTGGGGTTCGGATAGACCAGGATCAGTTGCCCGACCAGGTGATTTCCATTGGTGGAAGAAACTCCGATCTCTATGAGGGAGGAGAATTCGCAACCCAGGGCATCGACCGCGATCACTTCGTATTCGCCCTTGAACAGGTTTGGAAACACGGGGCTGCTCTGAAAGGTAGCGCCGCCGTCGATGCTGTATTGCAGCTGGCCCGATCCTCCCGAAGCGGTGATTTCAATAACCCCGTCGCCCGCATTTTCGACAGATTCATCGGTAACCTCCACCACAAAGCTCAGCGCGCAGAGCTCGATGTTTACCGTTTCTTCATAGATGCAATCGAAAGATCCCGTTACGACGATATCGTAGTCGCCCGCGGGAAGGTTTTCAAAAAGGTTGGAGGACTGGAAGGTGGCTCCTCCGTCGATGCTGTATTGATAAGGCCCTGCCCCGTTCATCGGAGTAATGAGGATGGCGCCGTCGCCGGCTCCCGGGTTGGTTTCGGGAGAAATATCGATGTCTGCGGCAAGCATACAGTCGAGGTTGGCGCAGAAGTTATGCGACTGCGAAGAACCGAAGACTCCCGTGCCGTTCACTACCATGTTGCCGAAGGGATTCTTGATGTTGTAGTTGCCTTCGCCCCAGAAGCAGCAGATCCCGTCGCCTTCCGAATCGAAAATGGTGAAGGTGTAACAGTCGTCTTCAGCCAGGCAAAGGTCGATCAGATGGACCGTGCTGGCCTGGGTGTAGGGGCCTCCCATGTAGAGGACATTCCCATTGGCGTCTTCCAGTTCCCAGGTCGTTTCGGAGGGGAAGTTGTCGGTTTTCAAAGTCAGGACATACGTTACGCCATCGCTGATGGCATTGAAGGTGCGGGAGAATTCGTCGTTGACCGGGATTTCATCCGCCTCGCCGTTGGGATTGGAGGTAGCTGCGCTGATCTCGTTTTGGCCGCCGACCATTCCGGTCAGCACCATCGATAGCGTCGTAAAGTCGCCGGGTTGCAGGACACCCGTCCAGTTGACATTTTGGTAAAGCGCTCCGTTGAATATTACCTCGATCGTGACACTTTCCAGGATCTCCGTACCGAAATTGGTCAGTTCGAGTTGAATATCCACAGGGTCGTTGCATCCGACCCCGTCGACGCCAAGGATATCCGTAATCCCCGCATCGAAGCGCGGGAGTTTGGACCGCACGATGCGCAGGGTGTCGTTGAGCGGCGCCTCGTCGTCGGGAAGGACGGTAAACAGCGTGAATTCGTAATCGCCTACCACCGACATATCCACAGGGGTTGCAAAAGTGTGGACATAGGTACTATCCGGGGCCAGGATAAAATTAACGGGCTCGACTACCGCCGGTGGAGTGTTATTGACTATGTACCCCACCCCAAATACAAACTGGCTGTCGACGCCGAAGTTCTTCACTTCGATCTGTACGATTTCCGAATTGGTCAGGTCGGGGGAGTTGATCGGGGTAAGCAGGGCCGAGGGGCCGATGTCGTTCGTATCCCTGCGCAATTCGAAGGAAAATATTTTGGTGCCCCAATTGCTGGGACGGCGGTATTCACCGGTAAACCAAAACGTCCGGTCGTCGGAAGGATCTACGGCCATTTGGGCGTAATCGCCGTATCTCGAACCGTTTTGGGCGCTGAAGCCCGTCGTGATTTCGTACTCCACTACGGTCATTTCTCCAAGGGGATCGTTTGCCCTCCTGCCGGTAAACCGGAGTCCGGGATAAGTGGTTTCGCTCGACACCGAATAGGCCAGGCCGATATTTCCGGCCCCATCCATAGCGATGCCTCCCATAAACCGATGCATGCCGTCGTCGGGAGCAAAGGTGCCTTCCTGGTAAACCGTCCAGGGGCCCGTGCCCGTGCGGCGAAGTTCCATCCAGCGGATGCCGGATACATCGTCGCCAGCCGTGGCATCGACGATAAAATTCAGTACCATGGCTTCATGACCCCCAAAATTCCGGTAATGGACCTGGTGCATAATGACCTCCGGAAGTCCGTCGATCCCTCCCCCGTTCAATTGGGGGATGCAGGAGAATCCGGGACCGGAAACCGAACAGGGGTTGGTATCGAAGGGCGAGGTGGCGACGAGCGTGGTAGTATAGGTGGTATTGGCGGAGTTCGCCCAATCGATGTCCACTTCGAATACTTCGATTCCATCTTGCGAAACGCTGCCCCAGGCATCGTCCCGGAGGCAGAGGATCATGGGCAGCGCGTCAGCCGGAGGGCTGGCCATGCCGGTCCAGTCGACCGGAGTTGCGACATAAAAACCCGGGCCTCCGGTCACACCCGGCAAGGTGATCCGCTGGATAGTCGGGTTGGCGATGTTGGCAAGCAATTCCTGCCGGTTGATGAAATACACTTCGACCTGTCCTGCCCCTCCTTCGTTGGTCGTCACGCAATAGGCGTTCGGCCAGATCGAGTATTTAGGGTAGTCGGGAAAACTTGGGGTGGAAAAAGCCCAGGCGTCCCAGCTTCCGAAGGGGTCGTTGTCTTCCGAAATGGCTACCAGCAATTTATTGCCGGAGGGAAATTCAGTGATGATCCAACGGTCGGCTTCCTGGTCGAAAAGAATGATGGGGTCGCCTGCGGAAGAAAAGCCCACCTGGCTCCAGATCGTATTGGCCGAAATAGGCGAGCCCACGGCATTGCCCTCTTTATCAAAAACCCTGAACAGGGTGGCATTGATCATCTGGATATAGTAATTGCTGCCGATGTCCCCGCAGGGGTCCGGAGGCGTAGCGTTGAAATTGCTCTGGTTCATCCCGTCGATATTCACGATCGGCTCCACCACCACATCGAAATCCCGGGTTCCGGAACCTTGTCTTACAGGGTCGGCGCCCTTGGGCAGTGCGCCGGGCTTGGGCTCGTAATTTCTTTTTCCGCGCCCTGCAAAGTTGGAAACGATGGTCGTTTTCTTGTTCTCTTTCGCTTTGCTTCTTTTTTCCGGAGTAGTAGGATCCATTGGGACCAGGTTGCGGAGCGGCGGGGTTTTCCCCAGGTACTCCGCATGGGTGACCTCCACCTGTGGGTGAATGGGACCCGATTTTACATTTTGGGATGCCAGCGGCCATGCGACAATAAGGGTCAGGACCAAGGCCAGGGACCAGTTTGGTTTTTTCATACTAGAATCGTGTTTTGAATTTGCAAAGGTGTTATTGGCGGACCATTTTCTCCATCAGGATCAATTCCTCCGTTTCAAGTCTCATCCAGTAAATGCCCGGAACCGACGGCACATTCGGCAGATCGAACAGATGCCGGCCTTTCTGAACAATACCCAGGTCGTTCGACCAAATTCTCCGCCCCAGCGGGTCGAAAATTTCGAGTGTTGCCCGGGTCGTGATATCGGTCGTCACCCAAACCTTGACCTGTTCGTGGGAGGGGTTGGGAATAACCTGCAGCTCTGTGGTCAATACCTCCGGCTCTTCCGTCGAGGAGGGTGCGCAATCGGTTTTGAACAATAGAGCCGTAGTGTAACCGCTCTCCGCCACCGGGCAGACCGATTTCACCTGCACGCGGTAGTTTTTGCAGGAAATGAGGCCTTCAATGAGCAAGCTCGTGGCATCAACCTCCTGGAGAATCCAGTCCACTGCTGTGAGTTCCTTGTACCGCACCACGTATTTGCCCGCATTTTCCGAGGAATCCCATCCGTACAGGGCGGTTTGCATTTCCACCTGGCTGGTATCCGCATTGAGCGGCGCCGGACAGGGGCAATCGGTGTAAAATGTTATGGCCTCCGAGGGGCTGGAAGCGGCCCCTCCAACACAGTCGGTGCTTATACTAAGGCTGTATCCCTGGCAAGGCGCCAGCCCGCTCAGCACAAAGCTGTTGCCGGGAGGCGGCGTAATCGTAAAGGAGCTGAGAAGCGTATCCAGCGGGTCGACGGTGAGCAAATACCCCGATGCGGCAAAAACGGTATTCCACTCGATCAGGACGCTTTCATCCCCGACCGTTACGACGCCGACCTCGTCGGGCGGAATACAGCAACCCTCCGTCTCGAAATAACTGCTGTTCGAAAACCCCGAAGTGGTATCCGTACAGATCGTATGGACCTGCCATTCGTAAACCTGGCAACCCGTAAGCCCCGTGAGTTCATAGGGGTTGCCGGCGTTGAAGATGGTGTCCCATTCCAAAGCCCCTTCGGGCCGGAAACGGATCGTATTATCCTGGGAGTCCAGGGCGCCATCCCAGCTAAGGACAGCAGACACATCGGTTTGGGAGCCGGCGCTCAGGTCGTGGGCAGCAGGACAGGGGCCGCAGCCGGCCAGCAAGAGCATAAGACTTTTGTAGGCATTCACCCTCCCCCCGGTTTTGACCTCCGGTACGAGGTTGGACTTGATGTCCACACCTGCAAACAGGGCGTCGCGCACCTGCAAGGCCGTTTCGGCGGGATAGACAATGGCTTGTTCCGCCAGGAAGACGCAGGGCGCCGAATACATCAGCGCGATGACGCCGGCGGTCAACGGGGAGGCAAAGCTGGTGCCGGATGTCGAGCTATATCCATTCGTTCCCGAGGTGGAGAAAATATTGGATCCAGGGGCGCCCAGGTCGATTTGTTCGACCCCGTAGCCCGAGAAAGTGCGTAAATCGGCATTGTTGGTCGCGGTTACAGCCACCATGTATTCGCTGGGACAGGCGGTGGGCAGGTCGCCCACCACGTCGATATTGACGTTGTTGTTGGCCGTGGCGCCACAGCTCAATATTCCCTCTACTCCGAGGGTATCATAAAAGCTGCACCAGACCGGGGCGTCTGCCGGCTGACCTCCATCGATTCCCCAGGAGGAATTGATCGCCACCACGAAAGCGCCTTCGTGGCCGTTGGAGTCGTTAAATTGTTTGCGAAGCACATAGGGATAGGTATAGGCCTCCACTACGTTGGCCTCGAAGACTCCCTGCATGGCAACAGCCATGATCTTGACGTCCCAGTTGATGCCGCTCACTCCGACCCCGTTGTTGCCAACCGCGCCGATCATGCCGGAGACCGCTGTCCCGTGGTTTCCGGAAGGGATGTTGTCGTTGTCCTGCCCGACGTTCCAGCCGTCGTAGTCATCCAGGTATCCGTTGTTATCGTCGTCTATAAAGTTATTGGCGATCTCGCCGTTGTTGTGCCAGATATTGGCAACCAGGTCGGGGTGGGCTACATTGATGCCCGATTCGACCACCGCCACCACGATTTCGTGGCCGGTTGCCGTGCCTCCCCCCGTGGTGATCTCCCAAGCTTCGTCGGCATCTACGTCGGCATCGGCCAAGGCGCCGCCCCCGCCGTTGTTTACCCATTGCCATTGAGAAGCGAACTGGGGATCGTCGGGCACTACGTTTCGTTCGGTGATATAATGATTGAACTGAGCCAGCTGCACCTCGGGCTGTATGCGGATAAAATCCAGAAAATCCCGGTCCTTGACCGCTGTTTCGTCGAAGTTAAGCAACCAGATATTGAGGGGCGGAGAGAGGAATCTGACCGGGGTCAGATGGGTGGCATTTCCCTGAAAAGCCTGCATTCTTTCGACCAGGGTTTTTACATCCACTCCTTTCTGCAACTGGACAATCAGGTCCCCGGGAGCGTATCCCTGCCCTTGCCCCTTCGCGTTAAAAGAAAGGAACAAGGCGCAGCATACTGCGAAAATGCATTTGGTAAGCAGCTTCATACTATAATTCATGTTTCAGTTTCAAGGCCTACATGACCATAGGCCCGTCAAATATATGTTTTTAATCGTTTCTCCACCGCGAAGGGCGCAATATAATCGGGGATTTGTCTTTTTCAGACAAAGCAATGACGGTATGTCCAAAGAGTACAAAAGATCATTTCTCTATATTGTGCTTCCAAAAAGTAAAAGTACATGCCTATGAAAAAGTTTATCGGCCTTTCCCTCTTTTTATTCATCCTCCTCGGAACCCTAAGCGCTCAGGAGGGAATGTGGTTGCCCAATTACCTGGTCCGGAATGAAGCGGAAATGCGGAGCATGGGCATGAAAATGACGGCCGACGAGATTTACAGCGAACTCAAGCCAAGCCTGAAGGACGCCATTGTCCAATTCGACGGAGGTTGCACGGCAAGCCTGATCAGCCCGAACGGGCTCCTGCTGACCAACCACCATTGCGGTTTCGACCAGATCCAGGACCGCTCCACGATGGAAAACAATTACGTGGAGGACGGCTTTTGGGCCGCCACCATGGCCGATGAGCTGCCCAACCCCGGACTGGAGGTCATGTTTGTCGTCCGAATGGAGGACGTCACCGCCCAGGCCCTGGAAGGGGTTTCACCCGACCTGCCCCCCCGGGATCGCCAATCGCTGGTCGATGCCAACCTCGACAAGGTTCGAAAAAACGCCGCGCTTAAACCCCATGAAGAGGCCTTTACCCAGTCCTTCTACGAGGGTATCCAATATTTCCTCTTCGTCACGGTGACCTACACGGATGTGCGCCTCGTCGGCGCTCCGCCCTCCTCGGTAGGCAAGTTCGGCGACGATACCGACAACTGGGTCTGGCCCAGGCATTCCGGAGATTTTTCGCTGTTCAGGATATACTCCGGGCGGGACAATCTTCCCGCCGGGTACTCTGCCTCCAACGTTCCTTTTCAGTCCAAACATTTCCTGCCCATTTCCATCAAAGGGGTTAAAGAAGGCGATTTTACGTTGGTCATGGGCTTTCCGGGCGTACCAGTTCCTACCTCCCGTCCTATGGCGTGAATCAGGTGTTGGAAGTAACCGATCCTATCCGTGTTGGGATGCGCGATATTTCCCTGGGGCATATCGGGGAGGCCATGCGTAAAAATCCGGAGACCAAACTGAAATACGCCTCCAAACAGTCGGGCATTTCAAATGGTTGGAAAAAGTGGAGGGGGGAAATGCAGGGTTTGCGAAAAGCCGGCGCCATCGGTAAAAAACAGCACGTGGAAGAACAATTCGACGAGCTGCTCCGCGATAATTCGGAATTGAACGGAAAATTCGGACACCTGCTCCAGGATTTCCGCAGTACCTATTCCGAAATGGAGCCTTTCCACCGGGCCAGAACCTATTATACGGAGGCCGTGGGCGTCAATGTCGAGCTTTTCCGGGTCGCATTTCGCCTCGCCCGTCTGGTAAGGACCTTCCAGTCCCAGGGCGAAACGGGTTATCAGACCAATATCGAACCCAACCTCGCAGCCTTGAATTCTTTTTACGCCGAATACGATCCGGGCCTGGACCAAAAGATCTTTGCCGGGATCATGGAAAAATATTTTACGGAAGTCAATGCCAGCTTCCTGCCCGAAGACAGTCTGAAACGGGTGGAATTGCACCAGGGAGATTACGCCGCCTGGGCTGCCGAGCTATACGGCGCCACCCTGTTCGCCGATCCCGAAAAGCTCAAAAAATTGCTGGAGGGCAGCCCCGAAGAGCTGGTTAAGGCCCTGGAGTCCGACCCGTTTTACCAGCTCGCCAACGAGCTCAATGACGCCTACTCCACCAAAGTAGCCCCGGTAGTCAATGAATTCACCGAACACCTCAACGAGTTGCAACGCCAGTACATGCAGGGGCTCATCGAGGCCTTCCCCAATAAACGCTTTTACCCCGATGCCAATGGTACGCTTCGGGTTACCTACGGCAAGGTCGCGGGCTATTCACCCCGGGACGGCGTGAAATACGGCTTCCAGACCACCCTCGCCGGCGTCATGGAAAAGTATATCCCCGGCGACTACGAATACGATGTCTCCGAAAAGCTCCGGCAACTATACGACAGGAAGGACTACGGCCCGTACGGGGTAAAAGGGGAAATGCCCGTCGGCTTTATCGGCACCAACCACACCACCGGCGGCAACTCCGGCAGCCCCGTGGTCGACGGCGCCGGCAACCTCATCGGCCTCAATTTCGACCGGGTCTGGGAAGGCACCATGAGCGACATCTACTACGACGGCGCACTCTGCCGCAATATCATGGTCGACGCCAGGTACCTGCTGTTCATTATCGATAAGCTGGGGGGAGCGGAAAGGCTGGTGGGGGAAATGAAGCTCGTTAAGTGAATCATTGAGTGATTGAGTGATTGAGTGAAAGAATCACTCAATCACTCAATCACTCAATCACAAATAAACTTCCCACCATTCCCCTTCCCAAAAGAAGCGGACATTCTGTCCTAGGCTCAGGAAAGGAGCGGTATCGGGCTGGTCTTTCAGGAGCTGGTAATAGGCCGTGGTATTGAACTGGACGCGGTTGACCTTGTTTCGGTTGGAGACTGCTTCTGCCCAGTCGCTGTCCTGCCAGGCGCCGTTGTTATTGTAAAGGGCCCTGCCTTGCACCTGGGCTACTTCCTCGACCATGTTGTGGGTATTTCCGGGTCCGCCGTACTGCATACGGCTTTTTCCCACCTGGGCATCGGCGAGGTTGGTGGATTGGTTCATGGTCTGAAATTCATCGCTGGCGCGGACGCTGCCGGCGCCTTCTTCCGAAACGGCGTCCTTGTATTCGCCGGATTGCCGCTGCTTGTCCGCCGTGGTCATGCGGGGTGCAAACAGGGCGTCGTCCTCCCGCATGCGGTTCTGGCCGATCAGCATAGCCTCGTCCTCGATGATCAGGTAGCTGGTATAAGGTGTGAGGATGCCGTATTTTTTGGCAATCCGGACCACCTCGTCCACCAGTTCCTTCGACTCTCCGCGAAGCCGGATTTGCTCTAACAGGTATCCCACAGCCCGCGTGCCCCACAAGGGCGGGAGAAAGGCGTTGCGCGTTTCTTCTTCCGGAAAATTCAGATCGAAAGTGTAGGACACCGGCGATCCGTTCATTTTACCGCTCAGCTTCAGTTTGCCGGGGCCTTTGCCCTCGTAACGGCCGAACAAAGCCAGCGATTCGCCGCGGAACAGGTCGGGCAGTTTTTTCGGATACACCTCAGAGGTTTTTATCCCTCCGTCGATGCTCCATTCGATGTCCGTCAGCACGGGGTAGGCGATCTTGAGGTAGAAATCGGACACCTTTTGCTCCAGGTCTTCGTTGGCGGCGACATACATCCGGTAGCCCAGGGTTTGTTCGGTCAGGCGGTCGAGCAACTGGGCGTTGAGCTCCGTGCCGATGCCGATGGTGAACACCCTCGACCCTTTGATGCCGAAGCTTTCGATGCGCTTGAGCAAGGGGTCGATCTGCGTTTCGCCGATCGTCGGTTTTCCATCGGTGAAAAAGAGCAGGAACAAAGGCCTGCCGGTTCTGGCTGCCTGGTTTTCGAGCGCCAACTGAAATCCCTCCTCCACGTTCGTCCCGCCGATGGCTTCCAGTTTCTTGACAAAATCGAGCGCAAGTGTCTTGTTGGAAGGCTTGGCTTCTACCAGGCGGTCGAACAGTCGGCTGGCTTCGGTGGAGAATCGCACGATGTTGAATGCGTCGTTGGGGCCGAGCTTGTCGATGCAAAACTGAAGGGCTTTGCGGGCCTGCTCCATCTTGTCGCCGGACATACTGCCGGAGGCGTCGACGATGAAAATGACGTCCTTTTCGGCGATGGAAGACATTTCGCCATACCCCGGACTCAAATTGACGGAAAAGAAGCCCTTCGGATCGGATCCGTCGCGGTAGCTGAGCAGAGAGGCGTCGAGGATATTTCGGGTGGTCTGATAGAAAAGCTGGAAGGCATGATTGAGCGGGCTATCCCCCAATTCGAAACCCACCGAAGCTTCGCGCTCTCCGTCGCGGTGAACGTCCACCGCATGGGTCGGGGAATAGATGGCCTTCAGAGGGTCGGAAGATTTGATCCGCACCCGCACTGCAGCCGTTTTCACCTTCTGTTTGGTATTGGAAAACGGAAGAGAATAGGCCAATGTCCGGTTGTCTTCCGGAAGGTAGTGTTGGTAAACCAGCTTGATGCGGACCTCGGAGTGCGGCTGGATGGGGAAAACCCGCATCCTGGCCAACCCTTGTTCGCTGAATTCGAGCAAGGCCGGGTCCTGAAAACGCCTCACGATATCCTCGTAAATCTGCCGGGCCTTTTGAGCGTCGAGGAGTTCTCCTTTCGTTTCTACCCCATTGATGAACATCGTAAACTGCTGCACCGCCACCTCTTTGGGCAGCGGAAACATGTAATTCCCCTGCAACTGGTTGGCCGTGGGGTTGAAAAACACCTGGTCCAGGGTCGTCGTCGCGTTCCCGTTTTCGATCGACACATCGACCTTCAGCTCCCTCAACTCCAGCTCGAACATCCCCGGCTGGGGCCTCGGCATGGGCGGTTCGGGGATGATGATTCTTTGTGACAGGGCCGGGATTATGCTAATAGTAAGAAGCAGGCTAATGGGAAAAAGCTTTATCATAATTTGGGTGGTTGGGTTATTTGGTGTTTAGGTTGTTAGGTTGTTGGGGGAATTCATCCTAATAACCCAACAACCTAACAACCCAATCACCTAACAACCTAGTTGTATTTAAATCCTTTCTTCTCCGCCTGTTCGCGGATGGTTTTGGACATCACCTTGTCGAGGGTGTCTTCGCCGCTTTCAGACATTTCTTTGCGTTTTTCAGCCTGATATTCTTTGGCTTTTTCTTCCAGTTCGAGGATTTCCTTGCGGACTTCTTCGCGCTCCTTGGCTTTGGCCTCGACGTATTCCTTTTGCTCCTTCTTGTCCATGTCCTTCATTTCTGCGGGAAGGTCGTCCTTATCCAGTTTTTCGATCACGGCCTCATCTTCTTCCATGGCGTCTACGAGGTCCCAGGAGGTGTTTTTGTAGGATTCTTTTGCTTTGAAGGATGCGCGTTCGGCGGCGTTGGCGGCGCCATAGCTGGCGGCGTTGGAGTCTTGTGTGCTTTGCATCTGGACCCGTTGTTCGCCCTGGTCGCCATATCCAATGTAGGTGCTGTTCAGTTTTTCATTCAGGTCGAGGATGCGCTGGTCGTGGGGGGTGGAAATATGAATGACTTGTTGGTCCTGGTCGATGTTAAAATATTTGCCGTCTGCGAGGTCGGCGCCGTCTTTCCAGAAAGTCCTGACCCCTTCGTCGTAGTTGCCGCAAAAGATCGTGTTGATCATGATCCCTTTGCCGATAGCGGTTTTGCATGCATCGCGGTAGGGATCCGGGCCCTGGTCGAAGGGTTCGTTTCCGGCGACGATGATGATTTTCATATCGTCATTGCTGTCCGACCAAACCAGTTGCCCCACGGCGCGGTTGATCACGGCGCCGCAATATTCGCTACCGCCGTTGGTTGTCAGGCCAAAGAGTTTTTCGGATACGAGGTCGAGGTCTGCGGTGAGGCCGGTCACCTGGCGGATGTAGCCTTCGGCGCCGGACAGCGCGTCATTTCCATACTCGTAAAGTGCGATTTCAATAGTGGGAGATTCTCCGTCTTTTTTGGAGGTGGCCAGTTCGTTGACCATTTTCCATAATTGCGATTTGGCCTGATCGATCAGGCCGTCCATGCTGTTGGAGGTGTCCAGCAATAAGGCTACCTGGATGTGGTGGCCTTTTGAATCTTCGGTTTGGGAGGGCAAATTCTCAACGGTGGCGGGCATGATTACCAGAAAAGATAACAGCCCGAAAATGGATTTAAGCATAACGATATGGTTTAATGGTGAAATATAAAAAGGGAGGGTTAAGGAAATTCAAACACAGGATGGCAAACCCGCAAAATTTGGCGCAAGAGGCCCTCTTCTTAACGAAGTATTAACAAGTTTGCGGTATCTTAGCCCGCATGGCGCTCGAAAACCTGACCTATCCCCTGCTTTATTTTCGCCTTGCCGACGACGCAGTGCTCGGCATGTTGCTGGGCACGGATTACCAGGTGGTCGAACACGACCTTCGAAAAGTCAAAAAATCACTGACGGATTTCCTGGCCAAAGAGTATAAAAAAACGGCTACCTACCCGGAATCGGATCTCTATCGGGCGACTTTGCGCATCGTCCGCGTCCGGATCACGCCGACCTATCGCTTGAAGGGAAAAGCTTTCCAGCTTACCCATCCGGTGGAAATTCCCGTGCCGGCCCTAACGGGAGAGAGCTTTTACGGCCATCTGGAATGTCATTTTCCGCTATTGGGGGAGAGTTTTATTTATTACGACCCCTCGGAACTCAACAGCCTTATACGCAGTTTTGCGACCAACCTGCTGTATGCCTACCCGCCGGAGCTGCTCTACCAGTATGCCCAAATGCCCCTGCCCGAAATGGATCAGGTGGAGATCCGCGTCAATCTGGACAGAAATCCGGTCTGGAAGCCCTTTGTGTTTGAAGAGAAGAACCAGGTCCTCGATCGCCTGACGGAACCCTACCCTTTCGCGGGCGGCGCCAGGCAGCGCAACTCCTTTCCGGAGGTGGCCTGGGAAATGGAATGGGCGGTGAGCCAGGTGATGGAAAAACTCGTATACCAACGGGCCAATGTCCTGCTGGTCGGCCCAAGCGGCGCCGGGAAAAGCGCGGTCCTGCGCCAGGCCATGCGCAAGATCCACTCCGAAAGCAGGCGCGAATCGAGGAAAAGGACCTTCTGGCGCATCATGGCCCAAAGGATCACCGCCACCACCAAATACCTCGGGGAATGGCAGGAGTTGGTGGAGCAATTGATTCAGGAACTCAAATGGGTCAACGGCATCCTCTGGGTGGAGGACCTCATGCAATTGCTGCTCACCGGGGGCTATGGCGCGGAGGATTCCGTCGCGGCCTTTATACAATCCTACCTCCGTCAGGGCGACCTGCAACTGGTCGGAGAATTGACCCCTGTTCAGCTGGACCGGCTCCGGCAAATGCTGCCCGGTTTTGCCGAACTGTTTCAGGTGGTGGAGATTCCGCCGATGGAGGAAAAGACGGTGCATATCATTCTGGAAAAGTTTTCGACCTATATCCAGCAGACCCAGGACATCGCCATTCCGGGCGACTCCCAGCAATTGGCCTACCGGCTGTTGAAACGCTATTATCCCTATGAGGTGTTTCCGGGGAAGGGGATCAAATTTCTGGCCCAGTGCGTTCACGACGCCCGCATTTCGGGACAGCTGAAGATCGGCGTCGAGGAGGTGATCACCCAGTTTACCCAGCAAACCGGCCTTCCGGAAATCTTTCTCCGCGACGACATGCTGCTCGACCAGGAAGAGCTCCGCGACTATTTCAACCGGCGGATTATCGGCCAGGAGGAAGCGGTGGAGAAGTTGTGCGGCATCGTCAAAATTTACAAGGCCGGCCTGAACAATCCGCATAAGCCGATCACTACGCTCTTGTTCGCCGGACCTACCGGGGTGGGCAAAACGGCCAGCGCGCAGGCTCTCGCCGATTATTTTTTCGGAAAGGGTCAGCGCAAAAAACCGCTGGTGCGCATCGACATGAGCGAGTTTCAGGCGCCGGGAGAGCTCTCCCGGCTCATCGGCTTCGGACAGGAGGTCGGATTGGTCGTCAAGGAGATTCGCGAACGGCCTTTTGCCGTGTTGCTGCTCGACGAGGTCGAAAAAGCCCATTCATCGGTTTTCGACGCCCTCCTCACCGTGCTGGACGAAGGCATCCTCGTCGACTCGGTGGGCCGGGTTACGGATTTTCGAAATACCATTATCATTATGACCAGCAACCTGGGGGCTCAAAGCCAAAAATCGATCGGTTTTGGAGACGCCACCTCGTTTGAGCGCCGTTTTTTCTCCGCGGTCGAAAAATTCTTCCGCCCCGAATTCGTCAACCGCCTCGACCAAATGGTCCTTTTCAATGCCCTGGGAAAAGAAGATATCGGGAAAATTGCCATTAAAGAATTAAGGGACCTGGAAAAGCGCGAGGGCATCGCCAAATACAAGATCCGGCTGGAATACTCCGAGCGTCTGCTCGAACGGCTCGTCAAAGTGGGGTTCGACGAAAGATATGGGGCCAGGCCCTTGCAGCGGGCCATCGAAGACCATATTGTCTACCCCCTGTCCCGCTGGCTGGTAAAGAATCCGACGCCGCTGGCGCGGACGCTTTTGCTGGATATTGTCGAGGAAAAACTGGTGGTAGAGGTTAAATAATCAAATCCTCTGCAGTTTAAATACCCCGGAAATCTGCCGCTCCGCCCCACCCAATTCGGTGGCTTTCCCGTTAAAGGAGCCGATCACATAGCCCCCGGGGATCGAACTTCGAAATATTCAGGTCTATATCGATGGAATTGGTATTCGCACCGGTAAGTCCCGGAAGGGAAAAGCCCGGCAGCAGCACGGAGTAAGTGCCCGGCGCATTCCCTTCGAAGGAAAGCGAAACGCCGAGGGACGACTCTAAAATAGTTGTAAGCGACCCGTCGACATCCAGGTCGGGCACGCTGCTGAAGTACACTTCTCCATCGAGGTTAAAACTGATGTATTCGGGAGCGTCGTTGCACAGGATCCAATTGCCCGCGTCCACCTGCGCGCCTGCGGGGAAGCTCACCGGAGTGGTTTGAAAGCCCCTGTCCAGGTCAAACCCGATCAGGGTGACGATATCGTCGGGGCATACCGGCAGATAAGCGGAAAACGAGCCATTCACCAGGGGAAGCAGCACTTCCTTTTCTCCCGTCAGGATCTGGACATAGCCAAGCGAAACGGGGGCTTCGTCGCAATCGAGCAGGGTTCCTTTCACCAGGATATGCTCATCCTGAGCCAGCACGATGGGGTTCAGGCTGACGTTTCCCTGCAGGGAAGGGAGTTGCTGGGTATATTGTTCATCGCCGCACAGGTCGAGCAGTTGGAGTGTAGCTGGGGTGTTTCCGGGGACGGACAGGATAAATTGGCCCAGATTTTGGGCGCTGCCCTGTGCCAGGAAGGAACCGCCGGAGTCCAGGATGCGGATTTGACTTTCCCGTGCCGGGCTGCCGTCGGGGCGTTTGATCCAGCCTTTCACCGTCACGGAAGGCCTGGAAGAGGCCACATTCCAGAACAGGCCGGAGGGCGTTTTTGCCGAATAATATTGATTGAACAGCGACACGGAAGCGCTTTCCTTCCAGGCCCCATTCAAGGGGTCGAACGACCAAAGCGAAAGCTCGGAAGGGGCGATTCCGCTCATGGAGGGAGGAACCGGGAAGTGGAGGTCGAGGGTTTGCCCGGGGACCGTGCGAAGGGGAAGGCCATTTTCGTCGCTCAGTTCGAGGGCAAGGACCCCAAATGAACTGAGGTACCGCGGTGCGCCGTCGAAATCCAATCCAAAAGCGCCGGCCGGGGCCAGCTGATGAAAATCCGGCGCGGAAGGGTCCATCCAATAGGCGTAGATCTGGGCGTTCCCGTCAAAGGGATCGCCGGTCTGGTATTCCAGGCCCTGTGGCGGGATCTCGAGCCAAAAGCCTTCTTGCAGCTCTATTTGTCCGCCCGTCGAATTGGGCAGGGAAGCTGCCAGGTCTTTCGGGGCGAGGCTGATATCTGCGCGCAGTTCTGCTCCGGCGGTCCAGGGTAGGCGCTGGTATGCGGTAAAAAAGCCGGGGCTGCTGACCTCCAACACTGCATTCAGGCTGGGCGCCAATACATCCGGGAGGAAAAAGAATCCCGATGCGTCGGAGGCGGTGGCGGAGCCGTGAAAGCGGATCTGTGCTCCCTCCACGGAAGCTCCGTCGAGAGAGTGCACCTTGCCGAGCAAAGCGGCGGAGACGAATTCGGTATCCGGTTCTTCGGGCTGGGGAATGAATTGATCCACATCCTCCCGGCAAGCGGAGACGATCAGTATGGCGGAAATCAACAACAACTTGTAGGCTTGGATCATTTCTTCTCTTTTCTTTAATGGCAGATACCCCGAAAATTTAAATCGCTGCTTTCCCACCCGCGGCAATTTTATAGGATATTTGCACACCACGAAAAGGGCATCCGCGTTTTAAACAGGATTTCAAAATTCATACCGTTTATCGGAAAAATTATGAAGATATATTACCCTCTTATTCTTCTGGCATTTACGGGCATTTCCCAGGCAAATGCCCAAAAGTACAGCAATGAATTTTTGAACATCGGCATCAGCGCCCGCGCACAGGCGATGGGCAATGCGGTGATCGCGAGCACCACCGACGTCACGGCCGGTTACTGGAATCCCGCGGGGCTTGCGGCGCTTCCGGCGGAAGAAGGGCTTCAGATCGGCGCCATGCACGCCGAATGGTTTGCCGGGATCGGAAAATACGACTATCTGGGCTTCTCCATTCCCTTTGCAAACGGCAAACGCCGGCTGGGTATCTCGGCCATCCGCTTCGGCATCGACGGGATCCCCAACACCCTTTCCCTGTTCGACGAGGAGGGAAACGTCAATTACGACAATATCGTGGAGTTCTCCGCCGCAGACTACGCCATCCTGGCCGGGATGGGACAACAAACCTCCTTTCTCGGTGGCAAGCTCGCCCTGGGTGGCAATGTCAAGGTCATCCACCGCATAATCGGCAGCTTTGCCAACTCCTGGGGCTTCGGGCTGGACCTGGCCGCCCGCCTGGAGACGGGCCGCTGGCGCTTCGGCTTGATGGGCCGGGATATCTCCAGCACCTTCAATGCCTGGACGGTCAGTTTTACGGAAGAAGAAAAAGCCGTGCTCGTCGCTACCGGCAATGAGCTGCCGGATATTCAGTCCCTCGAAGTAACGCGCCCCCAACTGCTGTTTGGAACCGGCTATCTGTGGCGGAGCGGCAAGGTGAGCCTCCAGCCCGAGATCAGCCTCCATGTCACGACCGATGGCCGCCGCAACACCCTCGTCTCCGGCGATCCCTTCAGCATCGACCCCGGGGCCGGCATCGAATTGGGCTACAACGATTTCGTGTTCATTCGCACGGGGGTCAACCAGTTTCAACAGGAACAGTCCTTCGCCAAAGACGAATTTTGGTCCGCACGGCCCAGTATCGGGGTGGGGTTGAAACTGGGCGTCTTCACCGTCGATTACGCCTACACCGATCTGGGCGATTCGCAAAATCGCTACTCCCATATCATTTCCCTGATGGCGAATTTGAGGCCGAAAAAGTGAAACGGTGACTGGTGACTGTGACTGGTGACTGGTGACTGGTGACTGGTGACTGGTAAAGTATAGAACTAAATACTAGTCACTAGTCACTAGTCACCAGTCACTATTAATTGTTAAAGTTTCAAATATTTGTCTCCCCCTCTTTCCTCAGAATTCAAATTCCCATACCTTGGTACCAGCTTCACACAGGCGCCGTTCATTGTTTTGACTCTACAATATCCATTGACATACTGGCCAGACTCGGCATGTGTAGGGCGGGCCTCAACCTCTTCGGAGGTTCCCTTCGGGGACAAGGGGATTACTGAACCAGACCGGCTGCCTAAGTCCTGTCTCCACGGGGGTCCAAAACACTCCCAGGCGCTTGTGTGAATTTTTATTTTACGAAAAAAGACCTGCGAGAGCAGGTCTTTTTTCGTTTATGATTTTTTCATGTAATCTATCACGGCCTTTCTGATATCCGACCCCAGTTCCGTGTTGTCTTTTGGCCTTGTTACCGACTTGATGTCCGGGTGATCCGGCGTAAAGAAATCCATGCGGGTCTCTTTGCCTGTGAGCAGGAAGTCATTGGTGGCGATGCGGTAGATTTTGGCCGGATCGATGGTCTGGCCACCGAGGAGCCAATGCGTGTCGGTATTGTTGCGGCTGAGGTTGGCCCATTGCAGGTAACCGCCGGTTCCCTTGTTTTGGAGGCCGGAATCCAGCATTTTAACCAGCAGTCCTCCTTTCATCTCCACCTCGCAAACAGCGCCTCCGAAAGGCATGGCCCGAAAAATATCGATGGCGAGGATCTCGCCGGCCAACTGGTCGTCGATCCGGATGGAGCCCCCGTTGAAAAAGGCGGCATCGATGGGCCGGCTCGAGGATTTCCACATCGCCGAGGCGATGAGTTGTCCCATGTTGGTTTGCTTATTTCGCACGCTCTTTTCGAGGCCGTCCAGCGGAATTTTGGCATTGTACACCACCTCGTAGGGCTCATCGACCACCTGGCGCAGATTCTCGTCCTGAATGGCGATCCACTTGTTCACGAGGGCCTCTACGGCCGGATCGGAGGGCATGGCGTCGGTAATTGGCACCAGTTCGGAGCGGATGGTGGCGCTTTTTTTCGTCTTGTCGATCAGCATCCGGTGCACGTAGACGGTTTTTACATTGGCATCGGCCTTGGCGATGATGGTTTGGCCCACCGTGTCGATAGAGTGGTCGTGGTCGTGACCGCCCATGATGAGGGGCACGTAGGGCAGCATCCCCGCCAGCTTGAGATCGTCGATCCGTTCCTGGTGGGTCAGTCCTATCACCACGTCTGTCTGGTCTTTCAGGTTGTTGGCCACTTCGGTGGCTGTTTTAAAGATGGGCAGGTAGGACACCCAATCCTGGGGGTTGGAGCCCAGGGTCAGGCCGAAAACGCCGATGCGGGCCTCGGTGCCGTCGCTATCGGTCACCCGCCAGATAAAGCTGTCGGGGCAGTCTTTCTTTTCGCCGTTCACCATTTTGAAAAAGGGCGGCAACTGGCCGCCGGCATTGCGGCGCACGGTGGTGCCAAGCCAATAAAAAGCCGATTCGTTCAGGCGGGCCTGAAGCTCCTCCTCCTTGACGTCGAATTCGTGGTTGCCGAAGGTGACTAGTTGCACCCCGGAGGCGTTCATCACCTCCACCATTTGCCTGCCGCGGATGCGCTCGTCGTTCCATTTGAGGGTGCCCATGAGGGAGGGGCTGAGAAAATCGCCGCCATGCACGAAAAAGGTATGGGGGTTTTTAGATTTCAATTGCTTGTAATAGGCGGCTACCCTCGCCATTCCTCCGGTCTTGCCTCCTTCCAGGGGCCCGATTTCATACACGTCGTTGATATGGAGGAAAACCACCTCGATCTTGCCGTCATCGCCGGCAGCTGGAGTCTGGAGTGGGGCGGGAGGAGCGGGCGTTTGCGCGGTTTTTGGCACGCCGCAGGAGAAAAGGGTAAAGAGCAGGACCAGGGAGATGCAGGTTATCCGTAACATATTCGGTCTTGTTTTAACTGTTCAATTCAATGAAAACAACGATTTGATATTATTATTCAACCGCTATGCGGTTGCTTCGTTTTGATTCCCGAAGCCCCCCGATTGCATCGAGGGCTATGAATATTAAACCCTTTCAGGGTTTCATTCTCGCTTGTTCCTGGCCCGCATGGGGGACAATCCGCTTGTGAGGGTCTCTGACCCGAAACACGCTGTTTGCAAGTCTCCAGACTTGCTGAATTTGCGAGACACTGGATTCACAAGTCTGGAGACTTGCGAACGCCTCATTTCGGGTCGGAGACCCTCACGAGCGAAAGAAACCCTGCAAGGGTTTAATCTTCATAGCCCCCGATGCAATCGGGGGAAAAAGTAGCGAGGTGAAGGAAGCTCCCGTTAAAAGTAGTATTTTCGGCGCGAAAGCCGTTTTTTTCAGACCGGAAAAGCAAAAACATGCAGCGCGACACCCCTCCTGTTTTATGGTCTCCCTCCCCTTCGTTCCGCGAAAATTCACGCCTGGCGCATTACCTCAAATGGCTGGATGCCAACAAGGGATTAAAATTTGCGGATTACGCCTCCGTTTGGAAATGGTCGGTGGAAGAGGTGGAGGATTTTTGGGAAAGCCTGTGGGAGTATTTTTCGGTAAAATCATACACCCCCTGGCAAAAGGTGCTAGAGGGCTCCGAAATGCCTGGCTATAAATGGTTTACGGGCAGCACCCTCAATTACGCGGAGCATATTTTCCTCCGCAGAAACGATGCGCAGGCGGCCATCGTATTTCAGTCCGAACAACAATCCCTCGTCGAGATCAGCTGGGAGGAAATGGAGAGCCAGGTCGCCTCGTTGCGGGCCTATTTGAAATCAAAGGGCGTCGGCAAAGGCGACCGGGTGGCGGCATTCCTCCCCAATATTCCCGAGGCGACCTACGCCTTTTTAGCCACCTGCTCCCTGGGCGCCATCTGGTCGAGCTGCTCGCCCGATTTCGGGGCCAGCAGCGTGCTCGACCGCTTCCGCCAAATCGAGCCCAAAGTGCTCATCGCGGTGGACGGCTACCAATACGGAGGTAAGAAATTTGATAAAAGGGGAAACGGTGAAGGAACTGGTCGAACAGCTTCCCAGCTTACAACTCCTCATCCTCCTCCCCTACCTCGATCTGGAATCGAAGCCGGCAGGCATTCCAAAAGCGGTTTCCTGGAACGACACCTTCCGAGCCGACGCGCCCGCCTTGCAATTCGAGCCCGTGCCTTTCGAGCACCCCATCTGGGTGCTGTATTCCTCCGGCACCACCGGCATTCCGAAGGCGATCGTGCATTCTCACGGGGGATCTCTATTGGAACATTTGAAATACCTGGCTTTCCACAACGACGTCCACCCCGGCGAGCGCTTTTTCTGGTTCTCGACTACGGGCTGGATGATGTGGAATTTCGTGCAGGCCTCCCTGATGGCCGGCGCTACCATCGTCTTGTACGACGGAAGTCCGGGCTATCCCAACCTCCATGTGCTTTGGGAATTTGCCGAAAAGGCGCGGATACACCATTTTGGTACCAGCGCGCCCTATCTGGTGGCCTGCATGCGGCAGGGTCTCAGGCCCGGTGCGGAAAACGACCTGTCCGCCCTCCGCTCTATCGGCTCCACGGGCTCGCCATTGCCTCCCGACGCTTTTAAATGGGTGTACGAAGAAGTGAAAAAAGACCTTTGGCTGTGCTCCATGGCCGGTGGCACAGACGTCTGCACCGCGTTCGTCGGCGGTTGTCCATTGGAGCCCGTGTACGAAGGGGAGATCCAATGCCGCGCACTGGGCTGCGCCCTCGAATCCTGGGATGAAAAAGGGCAACCCTTGCTGGACGAGGTGGGAGAAATGGTCATTACCAAACCTATGCCCTCTATGCCCGTGTTTTTCTGGAACGACCCGGAGGGCGAGCGCTACCGCTCCAGTTATTTCGAAGATTACAAAGGCGTCTGGCGCCACGGCGACTGGGTGAAGCTCAGTTCGCGCGGCACCTTGGTCATCACGGGCCGTTCCGATGCCACGCTCAACCGCCAGGGCGTCCGCATCGGCACGGCGGAGATTTACCGGGTCATCGACACCTTCCCCGAGATCAAAGACAGCCTGATCGCCAACCTCGAGCTGCCCAACGGCGACCACCATATGCCCTATACGTGATGATGGAACCGGAAAGATCCTCGACGAAGACCTGATCAAACGCGTCGCCGGGGAGTTGCGAAAGCAATGTTCGCCCCGCCACGTGCCCGACAAGGTCATCGCCGTGCCCGACATCCCCTACACCATCAGCGGAAAGAAAATGGAAGCCCCCGTGAAAAAGATCCTGCTGGGAATACCCATCGAAAAGGCCGCGAACAGGGATTCGATGAGGAATCCGGAGGCGCTGTTATTTTTTGTGACTGGTCATTAGTGGCTTGTGATTAGAAGCCATCTCAAAAACACAGTAGTGTTTACTGTAATAACTTGCACCAAATGAGGCAGATAGCATTAGCCTTTCCTTCAGTGCCCGGAAAAGAACCCGTTCGTAGTTGAGGGAGTAGGCCCCCCTACTCCATAAGCCTCCCCGTAAATAATGTTGTTGGCAATCCGGGGGAGGGGGTTCTGGGCGCATAAAGGATGAACGCCCAGCGACAAGCCAACTAAAAAAGCCAGAAAAGGGATTTTTCCAACTGTCTCATATTACCGATTAAAACGTATAACCGACGGCTACTCCACCCCACCAATACATATGCCCATCTTGCTTTATTTCCTTCCCAATGTTGGATAGAAAATAGATGTTGGTACCCTGATCCATAATCCGGAAGACGTAGACCTTGAAAAAGGGCGCCGAAGTGATTTGTTGGTAACGAATCCCAACATGATACAGGAAAGTAAAATTGGATGTCCAAACCTCCCATCCTTGGATAAGAGGCTCATAACCTTTTCCTCTGTCCAGGATGAGATCGGCGCCAGTTTCCAGATACCAGCTTTTATGGCCAAATGCCAGGTTCGCCCGTTGTAGCAACAAAAAACGAACTTCTGATCATGGGGCCGGTTGGCAATCAGGCAACTGGCTCCAACAGAAACCGAGCCCAATATCCGATTGCCTAATGCTCGGAAAACCATTCGCTCGTAATTGATAGATTGAAATCCGCCAATCCCCTGCACTTCAGCGTACAGAATTTTGTTCGCTGGCTTTATTGAATCGGGTTGCCCATTCAAATGGCTTAAATAAGGGAAAATGCACCCTGTCGCCAATACGAAAATGCGCATAATTAAACCCATAATCCCATCTGTTTTTTCTTTTAAAATGTATATCCCAAAGCGAGTCCTCCCCAAAGGTACCAATAGGAGGCACTTGAAGCCTTCTTTATATGGTAAAGCAAGAAATAGTTCTCGTTATTATTTCGAATGGGTAAAAGGTAAACTTTAAAAAAAGGGGCTGCTGACTTTCTTTGATACCTTAACCCAGCATGGGGCAAAACGGTACCTGTGTTACTCCAGCCAAGCCAATAATCTCGAAAACTATATGTCCTTGATCGGCTAAGAATAAGATCACAACCCAACTCAAGGAAAACTCCTTTATATCCAAAAGTGAGATTTAGCCGCTCTGCAAAATGGCATTATTGCAAATAGTATGGTTTACTGTAATAACTTGCACCAAATGAGGCAGATAGCATTAGCCTTCCTTCAGCGCCTGAAAAGAACCCGTTCGTAGTTGAGGGAGTAGACCCCCCCTACTCCATAAGCCTCCCCGTAAATAATGTTGTTGGCAATCCGGGGGAGGGGGTTCTGGGGGTTCAAAGGTTGAAGGCCCAGAAGAAATCCGGGGACTACATGTAAAAGAATGATCAGGGGAACACGTATCATTGTTTCAGTAAAATTTTCTTTTGAATTTCCAAAAACTGGCCACTGTCATCTTTGAACACAACAAGGTAGATTCCGGAGAGTAGATTCCAACTATAAAACATCGCCGACTCATATTCGTTAAGCGATCCTCGCCAAATTTGAACCCCATGGATAGTATAAATTTCTACTATTTCTCTTTGGGCCAATTCTTGTGATAGGAACTCTCGAGTTTGTTGGGTTTTGGAATTAAGAGTCAGCGGAGTTGTGCCCAAAGGTTGCTGCAATCCATAAATCTGACCACTAGAATCGGGAATTACCACCCATTGCGAATATACCTCTGATAACTCACTTCCCAGTTCCGAACGGAGAAAAATATTGAATGGAGGGGTTCCGGGAGCGAAAAACCCAAAACGATTTAAGGTATCTTCTATAGGGTTCTCCTCTTTAAACCAGGTTTCTTCATCAAAACTCCAAAAGAAAGCAGTGGTGGAATCCAACACTGGGGTGCGCAATTCATAAACATCCGGATCATCTGCCAACTCAACGGTTATTGTTTCGGGGAAGGGAGGTCCGGTGAGGAATTGATTGGGGGTTATGTGAGGCAGAATTATAGTTTCACAGATGGAAGGGTTTGGCAAATCTTCCCTCGTACAAGTATTATAAGCCCTAACGCATGCGTCAACTTCGGTATAGCTAATTGGATCGTCGACTGCAAATCTGTTTATGTTGCCATAGGTTAAACTATTTGGAATTTTCATCCAACTCAACCCTCCATCTTCACTCCATTCATAACCGGTAGTGAAAGGTTGTTCCAAAACACCTACCGGATAAGAAATGGTGGGGGGATAATTTAACAAAAGAATGTCTGCCGCCGCTGGTAGTGTGCTAGGTTGTATTTCTACATTCAGATTTAGAATTTCCTGATACCCTGATGGAAAAGTCACTGTCAGAGTACACGGATAAGTGCCGGGTAAGGCATCGGTTTTTGGCGCGATCCAGAAATGCCTGTATGTTTTGGAATTTGGATCTGTATACTCTGTTGGCTTCAATGCAGGGTCTAATTGCCAGAGATAAGCAGCCCCAGGATAATAATCAACGTAAAACATTGTCCCCCATCTCATTTCCGGACCAACTTCAAACCTGTATCTTATTGGTCGGTTTGAAATTACTGCCATAAAGATTAACTGCTTTGGCGCCTTCTTCTATATATACGCGGATATAGTCAACCTTTTGGTTATCTGGAAGGCTATTACAGTCCTCGACTGTTCCAAGTAATGGAGCACCTGCTCCAAGAAGGACATGGTAGGGAAGAGTGGTTCGATATGGGTTTTTACAGATTTTACTTTTACACTTTTCGTAAAGCATCTCCACATTATAGTATTCAATCCCATTTAGCTCCATAGAAAGTTGAGTCTTATCCCAAAAGATGCCAAAATTTAGGTCGTAGTCATCCAAATCAATGTTGTCTCCATTTAGATTTTTTACATGTATTTCCGCACTTAGAGCCTTCCCATCGGGAATATAATTAGGACCGTAATGAAAATTTGCTTGAAAAATATTCTTTAAATCTGCTTTTAACTCAAAAATATCTGGCTCGCTAATACCATTCGGAAAGCCCACTCCATAAAGCCAGAAAGAAGAACCAACATCCCCACAATCCGTCACTCTTGTTCGAATCTCCACATAACATTTTGGCGGTAATACCCACTCATCAAAAGGCCCTTCCTGTTGAAGGGAAGCAGAGAAGGATTTAATTTCCGAACTTGAATGGCTGCAAAGGTTCTGCTCCTCTCCCTCCCGGACTTTAAGAATTAGGGTTCCATCCTCATCCGGTACAACTGAAACATTGGAAGCATTCTTTGGAGAATTTTTATTCTCTTCGCAAAAATTTTGGCTGGAATAGTCTCCAGGGCCCGATCGATTCCAAGTACTTGTGTTTAACGTTTCAAATTCATCTGAAAAGAGTAAAACATACCCCTCTTTGGTTAGAGGTGACTCAGGTAGATTTGGATTGATTTTAATAGTTTTGTTTGGAAGTGGCTGAGCATTTAAACAAATAGAAAGAGCTGTAAAAACGAGAGCCGGAGTGATAAATTTTGCCATTTTTTTTCAAATCTACCCCCCCCCCAATTGAGAATGCCAATGATTTTTATCAGCTTATAAAATGATTTTTTTTCGATTTGTTTGAAAGATCTATGCAAAGCCCCTAAACACGGGAGGACTGAAGCGAAATGCAAGTCCTCTCATGTTTCTCATAAAAAAAATGAGACTGTTCATTAAAGTGTGTCTGGTTATCTTAACGCGCTAGACACAAAAAACATGACGAAGAAAAAGAAGAAAGAGACGCTGGAAGACATAATACCCGACGCTGCATTACGAGAGCGAATGGTAGAACACCTGTATTCGAAAAAGGCGCTTCTGAGCGAAGGAAGCGTGTTCAGTGAGCTTCTGCAATCTATGGTGAACAAAATGCTGGAAGGGGAGGTGGATGATTTTCTCGATGAACAGCGGGCCTCAGGCGAACAGAATAAGCGAAACGGCTATACGTCCAAGCAAGTTATCTCAGCGGCCGGTCCCTTATCCATTCGCACCCCCCGGGACCGCAATGCAGACTTTGAGCCGGAGTTAATCGGCAAGGGACAACGAGATCTGTCCAGTGGCGTAGACGAACAGATCATAGCCTTGTACGCACAGGGCAATTCGGTGGAGGATGTAAGACGGCTGCTGGCCAAGTTGTATGGCTTGGATATTTCAGCGGGCAAGATCTCGGCCATTACCGATCAGGTGCTTCCCCAAATCCAAGCCTGGCGGACACGCCGGCTACGTTCTTTGTACGCCATTGTGTACCTGGATGCAGTGCATTTTAAAGTGCGCCACGAAGGCCAGTATGCCAGTAGGGCATTCTACACGGTTTACGGGATAGATGCAGAGGGCCAGCGCGACCTGCTGGGTCTGTATATCAATCAAAGCGAGGGCGCTAACCGTTGGGGTCTGGTTTTGGAGGACATCAGGGATCGGGGCGTAGAAGACGTTTTGGTCTTCTGCACGGATGATCTGGCCGGTTTTAGCCAAGCAATCTCGGAGGTGTATCCCCTGGCTATCATTCAAAAGTGTATTGTGCATAAAGTGCGCAGTTCTACCCGCTTTGTGGATGACAAGGACAGCAAAGCGGTGCGCAAGGATCTGCGTACCGTCTACACGGCCTCCACCCGGGAAGCGGCCAGAACCGCTATGGATGCTTTTACCGTAACCTGGGGCAGCAAATACGGCCAATTGGTGGAAGGCTGGGAGCGAGACTGGGACGAATTGATGGCCTTCATGGATTATCCCAAAGAGCTACGCCGGATGATCTACACGACCAATCCGGTGGAAGCCTTGCACCGCATTATTCGCAAGCTCATCAAGGGCAAAGCTGCTTGGGTCTCGGACACCGCACTTATCAAACAAATCTATCTATCCCTGATGCACAACGAAAAATCATGGAAAAGGAACGCTTTGGGATGGAAAGCCATCCAAAGAGACCTGACCGAAAAGTACGGTGAACGGTTCTCCAGGCACTTGGTAGAAAAATGAGTTCGCATCGCGCCGCTTGGAGGCCGTAGGCCTCCAAGCGGCGCGATGCGAACTCCCCATATGGCAATTTAATCTTTAACCTCAGACACACTTGATTGAACTATCCCAAAAATATCTCCTACCCCAACAACCCCATCAAATACTCCCCATACCCGCTCTTCAGGTATTTGTGGGCCAGCCGCTCCAATTGGGCGTCGTCGATGAATCATATTTGCCAGGCAACCTCCTCGATGCAGCCGATCTTGAGGCCCTGCCGCTCCTCGATCACCTGGATGAACTGCCCAACGGCGACCACTATATGCCTCTATACGTGATGATGGAACCCGGAAAATCCCTCGACGAGGACCTGATCAAACGCATCGCCGGGGAATTGAAAAAACAATGTTCGCCCCGCCATGTGCCCGACAAGGTCATCGCCGTGCCCGACATCCCCTACACCATCAGCGGAAAGAAAATGGAAGCCCCCGTGAAAAAGATCCTGCTGGGAATACCCATCGAAAAGGCGGCGAACAGAGATTCGATGAGGAATCCGGACGCGCTGCTTTTTTTTGTGACTAGTGATTAGTGACTAGTGACTAGTATTTGGACCAGTCACTAATCACCAGTCACTAATCACCAATTGGTGAACGCCGCCGTAAATATATCCTCTACCAACTGGGTGGTGATGGTTAGGATGAGGGCATCCTGTATATCGAGGAGGTTTTGGTCGGAGGGGAATTCGCTATAGAAGCTCTTGGTGATCTTGGTGATCTTTAATTTCTCGTCGGTGGTGCGATTGTTGATATAATCGACCGCGACGGTGATGGTGAGTTTGTTGAAGGCGATCTGTTCGCCGGGTTGGGGCGCTTCGGCGCTCACCTGGAATCCGGTGATGGCGCCGGTAAATTCCACGTCGGGGTCCGTATCGCTGAAGATCAGGCGCGATTCGTTGCGGATTTTGTCCTTGAGGCGCTCGGTAAAGTCGGGCGCCAGGGTGGGCGTCGCGTTGGGGGCTCTGTTATCGAACGGAGCGACGTAAAAGGTCGTGATCGACTGGTCGATGGCGATACCCCTAAAAGAGTAGCAACCACCAAAAATGGCGGCTACAAAAGTCAACACAACTACTTTATAGAAACCCATGACATCCATTTCTTTTCCTTTCAAACGAAGGAATACCATTTTTCGCTTGCCAAAGGAATCTGTGAAATCACGAAATCCCCTTAATCTGTGGTCGACTTTTTATACTCCATGCAAGCCTGGACAAAAGAGACAAACAGCGGATGCGGATTCTCCACCGTGCTTTTCAACTCGGGGTGAAACTGCACGCCCAGAAACCAGGGGTGCCCTTTTAGTTCGACGATCTCGACCAGGCCGGATTCCGGGTTCATACCGGAGGCGACAAGGCCAGCCTTCTCGATTTGCTCCAGATAAGCATTATTGAATTCGAAGCGGTGCCGGTGGCGCTCCTTGACCTGGAGGTGCTTGTAGGCCCGGAAGGCCAGGGTATGCTTTTTGATCTCGCAGTCGTAGGCGCCGAGGCGCATCGTGCCCCCTTTGGCCTTGATCTTCTTTTGGTCGGCCATCATGTCGATCACCGGGTGGGCCGTCTTTTTGTTGACCTCGGTAGAGGATGCGTCCAGACCCAGGACGTTGCGGGCGAATTCCACCACGGCGGTTTGCATGCCCAGGCAGATGCCGAAAAAGGGCACTTTGTTCTCCCGCACGTAGCGGATGGCCTGGATTTTTCCCTCTATTCCCCTTTCGCCGAAGCCCGGGGCCACGAGCACCCCGTCGAGGTTTTTGATGCGCTTCTCCACCGCTTCGTAATCGGATTCCAGCTGCTCGGAATGGATCGGCACGATCTCCACCCGGCATTCGTTGACCGCGCCGGCGTGCACGAAGCTCTCGTGGATGGATTTGTAGGCGTCCTGAAGCTCGTTGTATTTGCCCACCAATCCGATGCGGACGAAGTGGAGGGGGTTTTTGAGTTTTCCAAGGAAGTTTTTCCAGACCCTCATATCCGGTTCGCGCCGGTCGGGAAGGCGCATTTTGGAAATGACGGTGGCGTCGAGCCGCTCCTTGAGCATAAGGAGGGGCACGTCGTAGATCGTTTCGGCGTCGATGGCCTCGATGACCGAGCTGACCTCGACGTTGCAGAACAGCGCCAGTTTGCGGCGGATATCCATGGTGATGGGGTACTCCGTGCGGCAAACCAGGATGTCGGGCTGTATGCCGGTATTCAGCAGTTCCTTTACGGAATGCTGGGTGGGCTTGGTCTTGAGTTCCTTGGCCGCCTTGAGGTAGGGGATGAGGGTCAGGTGAATGACGAGGCAGTTGTCGGGACCGAGCTCCCAGCGCATCTGGCGCAGGGCTTCGAGGTAGGGAAGGGATTCGATATCCCCGACCGTGCCGCCCAGTTCGGTGATCACGATGTCGTAGTCTTTCGAATTGCCCAGCAGATGGATGCGCCGTTTGATCTCGTCGGTGATATGCGGCACCACCTGGACGGTATGTCCGAGATAATCTCCGGCCCGCTCCTTTTCGATGACCGTCAGGTAGATACGCCCCGTAGTTACATTGTTAGATTGGGAGGTCGGGGTATTGAGGAAGCGCTCGTAGTGGCCAAGGTCGAGGTCGGTTTCCGCCCCGTCGTCGGTGACGTAGCATTCGCCGTGCTCATAGGGGTTGAGGGTTCCGGGGTCGACGTTGATGTAGGGGTCGAATTTCTGGATCGTGACGGAAAAGCCACGCGCCTGGAGGAGTTTGGCCAGGGAGGCGGAAATAATGCCTTTACCGAGGGAGGAGGTTACGCCGCCCGTAACAAAAATATACTTGCTCATAGCTTGTTTGATTTGACTGGGATGGCCCCTGCCGTTTGCCTTGTTACGGGACATAAAGGTATAAAACGTTTTCGGGAATCGGGAATGTGGTTAACCCTGGTTTAACATTCTTTACCAAAACTTAATCCACAACTAACGCAGGGTTTATTTGCTAAGCCTTCCTTTGCGGCAGCTTTTGCGAATAAAAAAAACAGAAAGAATGAAAAAGTACTTACTAATTATTACTCTATTCCTATTAACCACTCTAGGCTTGACTGCACAGGTCGTCGTCAATTCGGACATTACGACCAGTACGACCTGGACGAAGAACAACATCTACCTCCTTCAGGGAGGTTGCCTTTACGTGACCAACGATGCGGTGCTCACGATTGAACCGGGCACCATTATCAAAGGCGATCAGGCCGCATTGATCATCACCCGCGGCGCGAAGATCATGGCCGAGGGTACTGCCGAAAGCCCTATCATTTTCACATCCAGCAAACCCGCAGGCTCGCGTGTCCCGGGTGACTGGGGCGGATTGCTCATTATGGGCAAGGCTCCGATCAACGTACCGGGCGGCGAAACCGTGGTGGAAGGCGGTTGCGCCAACGCCCTTTACGGCGGAAACGAGCCGACCGATAACTCCGGCATTCTGCGCTACGTGCGCATCGAATTTGCCGGTATCCCCTTTACCCCCAATAACGAATTGAACAGCCTGACCCTCGGCGGCGTGGGCAGCGGCACGATTATCGAGCACGTACAAACCAGCTACGGCGGCGACGACGCTTTCGAATGGTTTGGCGGCACGGTGAACGGCAAATGGCTGGTGGCATATCGCACGGTGGACGACATGTTCGACAGCGACTTCGGGTACCAGGGAAAAAACCAGTGGGTACTCGGCGTGAGCGATCCCGATATCGCCGACGTCTCCGGTTCCAACGGCTTTGAATCCGATAACGACGCGGCGGGCTCGACAAACTCCCCCAAGACCGATGCCAAATTCACCAACGTGAGCATTTTCGGCCCCCTGCAAACCCCGGCCACGGTGATCAACTCCAACTTCCGCCGGGCGCTTCACATCCGCCGCTGTTCCTGGCTGGATGTGTATAACTCCGTCTTTACGGGCTTTCCGGTTGGTTTCAAGATCGAAGGCGCCTGCACGATCGACGGTTTTACGACCGGTAATGAACAGGATTTCAAAAACAATATCCTTGCAGGAATTTCGGGCAATACGATCGAACCGACCCCCGACGCAGCGGTTTCCAACCAATTTACCAACTACAACAACTCTATCCTCACCAACGTCTCCGACGTGATGGCGACGGATCCTTTTAACGATACCAAGCCGAATTTCCTGCCCATGGCCGGCTCCCCGCTGCTGAGCGGCGCCGATTTCGGCAGCGCCAACCTCACAGATCCGTTTTTCACCGCAACGACCTACCGCGGCGCTTTCGGATCCAACAACTGGTCGGCATGCTGGTGCGAGTGGGACCCGATCAACGCAGATTACAATACCGTTCCGGTGGTTTATATCACCAAACCCGCCATCACGGCAGGCGGGCCGCTCACGTTCTGCCAGGGAGGCAGCGTAACGCTCAATGCCCCTGCGGGATTCAGCTTCTATAACTGGAGCAACGGCGCGACCGGACAGTCGATCGTGGTGAACGCTGCGGGAAGCTACACCGTAACGGTGGTCAACGACCGCGGTTGCAGCTCCGTATCCGACGCGATTGCGGTGGTGGTCAACCCCAGCCCGACCGCAAACTTCAACTACTCCGTGAACGGGGCTACTGTGGTTTTCACCAACACCTCCTCGGGCGCCGCTACGTACTCCTGGAATCTGGGCGACGGCAACACCAGCACGGCTCCGGGCCTTTCCCACACTTATTCCACGGCCGGCGATTTCACCGTCTGTCTGACCGCTACCTCGGCTGCCGGGTGCACCGACGTCGAGTGCAAGACCATCCCCGGTGTGCAGGCTCCTACCCAGGTGATCATCAACTCCGACATTACCACGAATACCACCTGGACGGATGACAATATCTACATCCTTCAGGGCGGTTGCAAGTATGTGACCAATAACTCTACGCTCACAATTGAGCCGGGAACGGTGATCCGCGGCGAAGCTGCCGCTCTCATCATCCAGCGCGGTTCGAAGATCATCGCCGATGGCACCGCTAACCGGCCCATCGTCTTCACCTCCAACAAACCGGCGGGCCAGCGCACTCCGGGCGACTGGGGAGGGCTTCTAATCATGGGCAATGCCCCCATCAACGTTCCGGGTGGTGAAACCGTCGTTGAAGGCGGTTGCGACCAGGCTATTTACGGCGGAAACGAGCCGGCAGACAACTCCGGTATCCTGCGCTACGTGCGTATCGAATTCGCAGGGGTGCCTTTCACGCCCAACAACGAATTGAACAGCCTTACGATGGGCGGTGTGGGCTCCGGCACGATCATCGAGCACGTGCAGACCAGCTTCGGCGGCGACGACGCTTTTGAATGGTTCGGCGGCACCGTGAACGGAAAATGGCTGATTGCCTACCGCACGGTCGACGATATGTTCGATGCCGACTTCGGTTACCAGGGCAAAAACCAGTGGGTGCTGGGTTACAGCGACCCCAACATCGCCGACGTATCTGGTTCCAACGGATTTGAAAGCGACAACGACGCAGCGGGTTCTACGAACTCCCCCAAAACCGACGCAGATTTCTCTAACGTGACGATCCTCGGGCCCATCGGCCAGGGCATCGACCCCATTAACTCCAACTATCGGAGGGCACTGCACATCCGCCGTTGCTCCTTCATCGATATTTTTAACTCGGCATTCTCCGGCTTCCCGGTAGGTTTCAAGATCGAAGGCGCTTGTAGCATCGATGGTTTCACTACCAGCGGCGAAGTTGAATTTGCGGCTAACGTACTGGCCGGGATTTCCGGCAACGCCATCGAGCCTACCCCCGACGCAGCGGTTTTGAATGAATTCAATGCCTCCGGAAACTCGATCCTGACCAACGTCTTAGATCTGAATCTGAAAGATCCTTTCGACTTTGCAGGGAACAACCCCGATTTCCGCCCTGCCACCGGTTCGCCGCTCCTCGGCGGAGCTGATTTCAGCAGCCCCACCGTGATGGATCCCTTCTTTACCACCACCACCTACCGCGGCGCCATGAACGATACCGACTGGACGGACTGCTGGACGGAATGGAATCCGATCATTGCCGACTACTCCAATAGCGTCAATTATGGGCTCACCCCCGGTATTTCCTTCACGCAGGACAGCACCATGGTCGCCTTCACCGGCACGACCGCAGGCGCTATATCCTACGAATGGAATTTCGGCGACGACGAAACCTCTACAGAAGAAAACCCGACCCACGACTACGCTTCGGACCCGGCGACCTACACCGTTACCCTTACTGTGACTTCGGCAAGGGGTTGCGTTTCCAGCACGACCGGAACGGTCAGCATCCTGAGTTCGACCAAAGAAGTGGGGGGACTGACTTCGTTGAAGGTATTCCCCAACCCTTTCCAGGCTAAAACCACGGTGGAATTTTCTCTCAAAAACAACACGGAGTTAAATATCCAGTTGATGGACGTCAACGGCAGGAATATTACCCTGGCCAACCGCCAGGAGTTCCAATCCGGTATCAACCGCTTCGAAGTGGATGGTACGAACCTCAACCCGGGGATTTATTTCCTCCGCTTACAGTCGGCCGAAGGCCAAAAAGTAATTCGTATATCCATGATGAAGTAAAGTCATCTGATACAAAGCTAAAAGCCATAGCGCTGCCCGCTCGTCGGGCAGTGCTTTTTTCATAAGTAGAGGCAAAAATTAATAAAACAGCAACTTAATACTACACAATCATTACTATGAAAGCGAATTACCTCTTTTTTCAGGCATTAGCTTTGTTTTTACCCGCTTTTCTTTACGCGCAAACTCCTGGAAAGGTTTACGGATCCATTAACGACGGCGACAACCACGAACCGCTTATCGGCGCTTCGGTTTTAGTCGTGGAGACCGGTTCCGGCGCAGCCACCGACCTCGACGGTTTGTATGAAATAGAATTCGAACCGGGAACCTACACCCTTCAAATCAGCTACACCGGCTATCAGGGCCAGGAGGTGACCGCTTTGGAGATCAAGGGCGGAGAGAATATCAAGCTCGACTTCCAATTGGCGCCCGAGGCCCAGGAGTTGTTGCTCGTAACCGTTACCGCACACGCCAAACAAAACACTCCGGTGAGCCTGCTGCTCATGCAGCAAAAGAGCATCAGCATCGCCACGGGGATCTCCGCCGATCAGATCAAGCAATCGCCCGACCGCAACACCAGCGATGTGCTCAAAAGGGTGAGCGGCGCCAGTGTGCAGGACAACAAATACATCATCGTACGCGGCCTGGCCGACCGCTACAACACCACGCTGATCAACGGCCTTTCTCTGCCGAGTTCCGAACCCGATAAAAGGGCCTTTTCCTTTAATATTTTCCCCGCCAACCTTCTGGACAACCTGATCATCTATAAATCCGCTACCCCGGACCTGCCGGGTGAATTTGCGGGCGGGGTGACCCAGTTGAATACCAAGGAGATCCCGCAGGAATCTTTTGCCAGCTTCAGCCTGAGCTCGGGTTATAACTCCCTGTCCACTTTCAAAAGCTTTAACACCTATCAGGGTGGGAGCACCGACTGGCTGGGTTACGACGACGGCACGCGCGGCCTTCCCGAAGGCCTTGAAAAAATCGAACGGGATACCTTCAACAAAAGCATCGACAACCAGAAGCGATACACGGCTATGTTTCCCAACCATTGGGGCGTGCTCGACCAGGCATCCATGATGCCCGCCGTCGGGCTTCAAATGTCGGCCGGAAAGAGCTTTGGCAACTTTGGCGTAATTGGCGCCCTGACCTACAATAACACTCCGAGAATTCAAACCGGAGAGCGCGGCGATTTCACCAACGACGGCCGGCTCTACCAATATTTTGACACCAATACCCGGGTCAACATCGGTTTGGGCGGCTTGCTCAACCTGGCCTATAAAATCTCCCCGAGGAGCAAAATCCAGCTAAACAACACCTACACGGTCAGCTCGGACAATCAGTTCAGCATGCGAACGGGCGATGATTTGGACCAGACCCGAAAAGCCGAAGCCTACTCCTACTGGTACAATACCGATAAGCTGTTTACGAGCCAACTGCTTGGCGAACATGTCTTTACCAGCAGGAATATCAAACTGAACTGGGGTCTGGGTTACAATCTCATCTCCCGTGAAGTGCCCTCTTATCGGCGGATCTGGTATTACCGCAATTTTGAAGCCCCCGCCGACGCTCCCTTCGAGGCCAGCATTCAACCCGGAAATCCCTCCCCGAACTACGCGGGTAATTTCTTCTCCGATCAGGATGAGAAATTCTATGTGGGCAAACTGGACCTGAGCATCCCTTACCTGCTCGGATCGAAAAAGGGCAATTTCAAAATGGGCGGTCTATATGAAGCAAAAGAAAGGGAATTCGACGCCCGGGTGTACGGGTTTATTTCCTTTTTCCAGACCCCCCAGACCTTGAAAAGCCTGCCGATCGACGAGATCTTTGACGCCAAAAACCTGAACGAAACAGGCTTTCTGGTCAAAGACGCCACCGACCTTTCCGACAGCTACCAGGGTCAGACCGAGCTGATGGCCGGCTACGGGATGATCGAACAATCGCTTTCCGACCGCCTGCGGGTGATCGGGGGCGCGAGAGTAGAGCAATACCAGCAGACGATGAATTCCTTCCTCGTGCGCACGACTACTCCGGTGGTAGTAGATACCTCCTTTACGGATATACTCCCTTCCCTGCATTTTATTTTTGCCCTTACGGAAAAATCGAACCTCCGCCTCACGGGCGCCCGCACCGTTGGGCGGCCTAACCTCCGGGAAATAGCCCCTTTCTCCTTCTACGACTTTTTCGTTGAAAGGGGTATCACCGGCAATCCCGATCTGGTGCGCACCAATATCTGGAATGCAGATCTGCGGTACGAGATCTATCCGGGGGCGCCAAATATTTTGCGGCCTCTCTCTTCTACAAGAAATTTGAAAACCCCATCGAGCAGGTGCAAATCCCCGGCACGATTATCCTGACCTGGGATAACGCGCCCAGCGCCATCGATCTGGGCATCGAGCTGGAGGGACGTTTGTCGCTGGGAAGTCTTTTGCCCGCACTGACCGACTTCACCGTATTTGGAAACCTTTCTTACATCTATTCCGATGTAGATATTGCCGGGCTGGGCGAGGGACAATTGGAGCGGCCCCTGTTCGGGCAGTCGCCCTACCTGATCAACCTGGGTTTGAACTACCGAAACGATGATATCGGGCTGAGCTCAACCCTTCTCTACAACCGAATTGGTCGCAGGATCTGGCTGGTGGGACTGGACCAGGACCCCCACGTATGGGAAGCTCCCCGCGATGTGCTGGATTTTCAGGTATCTAAAAATATTGGCCCCCGTGCCGAGTTGAAGCTGACGGTTGGCGACATCCTCAACCAAAGCCTGAATTTTTACCAGGATTTCAACGAAAGCGGGCGCTATGAGACCGAAGAAGATGGTCTGATCCTGAACAATCGCTTCGGGACCAATATTTCTATCGGATTGAGTTATAACCTTCAGGGGAAATAAAAAAATAAAGGGAGACTCTTGCGAGTCTCCCTCTTCTATGCTGCTTTTGCGAAATACAGCCGAATTTGTTTGATGTGAAATTGCCGCCTGCAGCGGCAATTTCTTATTTTTTAGAGAGAATTCCAAAGGTAGATTTTTTGGTCGCCGTAGTGGATAGACCATTTCCCTTGTTTTAAAAACGGGAATCCCAACACGCCGTCGATCGGACGGTCCAGGTCGGTGTGGAGTTGTGATAGGTCCATGAGCCAATAGTCGAGAGGGTTTTCGGAATTCTCTATGCCTTCGATCACCACGGGCGCCTGCACGACGGCAGAGCGCCGGGTATTGCGATTGGCGCCTCTTAGTTTCGAAACTTTTCCGTTTTTCAAGCGATAAGGCCTGCCCAAAGAAGTATTTAATACATTGGCCCCCGCGCCGGTGTCCAGGCCGAGCAAAATATCTCTTTTTCCCAATTGCCCACTTACGGCAGGAATGTGATTGACCAAGGAAAAATCCAGGTACTCCCCTCGCCGGCCTGCAATAAGGTCTGATCCGAACAATGGAAGTAATGTCATTGTCCTGGCCGGGTAATCAAGTACCATCTCCATCTCCTTTAACACATCGTAGCCGATCAAACCGTCAATCTTGCGCTGAAGCCGTTCCTCCAGATGGCTAAGGTCAATTTTATAAGCCCGAAGATTGGAAAACCGGACCGAGCCCACGCGAAATTCCTCTACCCTGACCTCTTCCACTTCCATACTACCTGTTACGCCTCTGGCATTCAAATCTTCAGAGCCCTCGGGCTTTTGGTTGAGAATCAGGCCCGGGGCCCCGGTATCTATGACAAAAAGGCCGGGACTGCCTTCCAGAACAGCCTCTACCAATACCAGACCCGCCCGGATATCAAAATCAATGGAACTCTGAACTACCTCCACCGTCTTGGATTGGTCTCCGGAAAGGGCTACGTGCATCAAGGCAACCGGAGGTTGGGCGCTTGCCTCCAAAACCACCAGCATTCCTCCTACAATACAGGACCAACTTTGCATGGACGTGGTTTTAAGGGGTGAAATAATATCCCGTTTTGAGCCGGGTTTACAAGAAACAAGTTTACAGGTCGTTTACACAAAGTTAACATTAAATTAACATTGATGTCAAGTTTTTTTACTCCTCCTTTTTACATACCTTTGCGGCTGGTGAGGGTCATACGACCAGCTCCTTCTGAATCCCCCCAGGCCGGAAACGGAGCAAGGGTAGGAAGTCGAGCGGTGCGATATGATTCCTCACCTTCTTTTTTTTTCCTTAATTTTCTATAGAATGAAGTTCTTTATCGATACGGCCAGCCTGGAGCAGATCCAGGAAGCCAGGGACCTCGGGGTCCTCGACGGGGTCACCACCAACCCTTCCCTGATGGCGAAAGAAGGCATTACGGGCAAGGAGAATATCCTCAACCATTACCGCATTATCTGCGACATGGTGCCGGGCGCCGTGAGCGCCGAGGTGATCGCCACCGACCTCGAAGGGATGATCCGCGAGGGAAAGGAATTGGCGGCCCTGGCGCCGAATATCGTGGTGAAAGTGCCCATGACCAAAGAGGGCGTGAAAGCCCTTTCCTGGTTTCGCGAACACGATATTCACACCAACTGCACCCTGGTTTTTTCTTCGGGCCAAGCCATTCTGGCCGCCAAGGCAGGGGCCACCTACCTCTCCCCTTTCGTCGGCCGCATCGATGACATCGGCTGGAACGGCATGGACCTGATTCGCGAAATTTCGGAGATCTACGCCATTCAGGGCTTTGAAACCCAGATCCTGGCGGCCTCCATCCGCAGCGCCAAACACATCGGCGACGCAGCCCTTGCCGGCGCCGACGTGATCACCGCACCCCTTTCTTCCATCCTCGGATTGCTCAAACACCCGCTTACCGACATCGGCCTCGAGCAGTTTTTGGCTGACTACAGGAAGGGCAACTCTTAACCAAGTTGAAAAGTTGAATAGTTGAAAAGTTTAAAGAATGCCTTTTTGGCTTTGCCAAAAAGTAAACTCTCCACTCTTCAACTTTTCAACTTTTCAACTTTTCAACTTCTAAGATGCAGTCCATTCCCATCTACCAAGTCGATGCTTTCGCCGAACGCCCATTCACGGGCAACCCGGCTGCGGTATGCCTGCTCGATCATTGGCCGGACGATACCCTCCTGCAGCAAATCGCCCTGGAGAACAACCTGTCCGAGACCGCCTACCTGGTGCAGAAAGGAGATGTTTGGGAAATACGCTGGTTTACCCCGGCCCTGGAGGTCGACCTATGCGGGCACGCAACCCTGGCCTCGGCCCACGTGCTTTTTACCCATAAAAATTACCCGGGCGAGCGGATCGTATTTTCGACCAGGGTACACGGCGACCTGAGCGTCGTCCGCAAAGGGGAAAACGCCTATTGCATGGATTTTCCAGCGGATCAGATACAAAAAACTACTGCGCCGGATGGCCTGGCCACCGCCCTGGGCATAGAACCCCTCGAAGTCTGGAGCGGCCGCGAAGATCTCCTGGTCGTGCTCGGATCGCAAGAGGAGGTGGAAAACCTGACGCCCGATTTCCGCACCCTGGGCACTATCGCAAAAAGAAGAGGGGTGTTAGCTACCGCCCCCGGCAGGGAACACGACTTTGTCTCCCGCTGTTTCTTTCCCCAATACGGCATCGACGAAGACCCCGTCACGGGTTCGGCCCATACCACCCTGGCCCCCTATTGGGGAAAACGCCTGGGGAAGACCCTCCTCCACGCCCGACAAATCTCGCGTCGCGGCGGCAATGTCCTCTGCGAATGGAAAGGAGAGCGGGTGGAATTGACGGGGAAGGCGGTGACGTTTATGGTTGGAATGATCGAAATGAAAAAGTAGTTTTTAATTTTTAGTTTTTAGTTTTCAGTGTTCAATTTTCAGTTTAGTTTTCAACTGAAAATTGAACACTGAAAACTGAGAACCGTAAAAGTATTATATCTGTAAAAACTCCCTCACCTCCGCCTCCGTCTTCAGCGGCCGGCTCGTTCCCTTCATTCCGAATTGATAAGGCGTGGGATCGATATTCTTTCGAAGCGATTCGAAGTCGATGGCTTTGAAGGCCGCGGGCGGATAGATGGCCATTTTGTTGCCCGGCAACACCGCGAAGAAGCGCGCGTTGGGGTCGGGTACCAGGGCCAGGGCATCCCAGGAGTAGGCCGGATATTTCACCACGCCCTTGTTGTCGCCCGTGATCAGGATCACCTCGATATTGCTCAGGCGCTCGTTGACCTCCACCGGCCAGTCGAAGCCTGCATCGACTATTACCCGGTCCTCTTCTTTCAGGAGCTTGTCCCAATTGTAGATGCCGAGCTGATCGACTTCAAAACTGCGCAGGACGGAAGCCATCAGCTCCATGCGCTGGGTTTCTTCCTCCACCTTGGCCATGACGGCCTCGTACTCGTTTTTCCATTTCTCTGGCGGGAAGGCGAACAGGGTCGAAAGCGGCATGATGGCGCGCAGGCGGACCGAAAATTCCTTGCCCTCCTCCTTCAATTGGATAGAGTATGTGTAATCGTTGCCCTTGTCCTGGACGATAGTCCCCCACACGTTTTCGGTCCAGGCGGGAAAAGGTTTGTCGTCGAGGTTTTTCCAGACCATCAGGGCTGCGTTGTATTGCTCCCCTTTGAACATAATCCATTCGTGCACCATGGCCTTGGTCCAGCCCAAGCCGTATGCCTCCATGTCCCTTTTCACCTGATCGTGCCGTATATTAGAAAAATCATTTTGGTAATACATATCCAGAATGCCGTCGTAATTGAAGGCCATGTATTTGCGGTTGAGCGGAAATGCAAGTCCTGGACGCATCCGTTCGATTTTGGAGGCCAGGGCCACCTTCTCCGAATTGATGAGAGGCCGGTTGATGCCCAGGCTATCCCAGCCGCGGGCGACATTTTCATCGAGGAAGAAAAAATCGTAGTCTTCTCCTTCTTCATGGGAAGCCAATAGGACCGAAATGGTATTAGCCTCCGCGAGTTGTAGCGGTTTCCCATCCTGTGCAGCGCGGATCTCGAAAGAGCCGGCGGTGGTAAACTGTCCGTCGCGGTAATCCATCGGGATGCCCGCCAGGTAGATGGACAGGCCGTCGTGCATTTCGCGGTAGCGAATCGTCACGGGACCGAGGACGGTCTTGCCCGTTTCATCGCGGAAGGCGTAGGGAGGAATGCAGACGCGCGTGCCCGAAGCTTGAAACTCAGTAGACCCTTCTTCCGCGAGGAAGGTCCATTCCGTAAAGGCGGGTTCGGCGCCGGGGAGAGGGGGTTTGACCAGGGGGTCGACGGCCGTTGTTTCGGGCGGACCCTGGCAGCTGAAAAGGGTGGCCGCTGCACAGAAGGCAAGCGGCCAACACCATTGGAGATTAACGAGTTTCATATTAACGAGTTTTGTTTTCAGTTTAAGTACTTCGGTGGCGAAGTACTTTTTACCACACCTTACCACGTCGTTCCTGCAGGGCTTCGTAAAACCGCAGCGCTACGCCGGAGTAGGACTCCTGAGTCCCCCGGAAGTCGCTGCCGTAGGGAAAAACCCGGGCCTGCTGCCACTTTTCGATATCGGCGGCGGGACGGGTAAAACCCAGGTTGTAAGCGGATGCAATGAAGGCGATGTGGTTGGTTTCTTTTTCAGACAAGGCGTCTGCAAACCGGTTTTGGGACAGGCTGTAAAATGCGAAAGCGTAGAAATATTGCCAGCGGGGATCTTTCATGCGTTGAATCCTGATGCGGCGACGGATGAGGGGATTTTCCACGGGGTAGGCTGCCGTGGCCGAAAGGAGGCAGGAGTTTTTCATTTCTTTTTCAAGATCCTCGACAAACGAGGGTTTCATCTGAAAGGGTCCGATGGAAAAATCGGCTGCTTTGGGGCCGAAGCGCACATAGGCCAGTTCGAGGGCTTTGGTTTCCATCAGGTCGCGCACCATGGAGTAGCGCACCCATTCGGGGCCGACGACGGCCAGCACGGGGATGGCATTCTGGTTAAAAACGCAGGAAAGGGAATCGATCAGCCGGGATTGGGATTCGAAATGAGCTACCACTTCCTCTACCCTGGCCTGTGAAATAGCCGCTTGTGCCGGGATGGCTCCGGGCAGCAATGCGATCAACAGGACGAGGAAGGTCGAGGTTTTTGTCATGGGCGCGCTCCGAATAATGCAGATAAACTGATCGGAGCGCGGGATTATTGCGCGGGCGCCGGATTATCTGCCATCAAGCGGGAACCTTCGATTTCACAAGGGCTTCCCCCCACATTTCGGCCCGTTCCAGTTCGCCTTCGTACAGAGGGCCTTCTTTGTCTTTTACGAAAAAGCCCACGGGGTCCTGGACCAATTTACCGCCCTTCTGCACGAGCTTTTTGGCAATGGATTTGGCCGCATATCCGCCGGTATTGACGATAAAACGCAATATCTTCGATTGGATATCGGCGACCGCAATACGGGTGTCGAAGGCAGCGACCTCCAGCCCCTGCAGTCCGTTGGACGGTATCCCGTTCAAAAAACGCTGCGTAGCGGGCGAGGGACTGAATTGGCGCGTGGGAGAGCCGACCACCAGCAATTCCAGGCCTTTCAGCATATCGTAATGGACGTCCCCTACCCTCATCATACCGACTTCCTCTTTGTTGCCGATCGAATGTCCAATGGCGAGGGCAATCTGTTCGGTATTTCCGAAAAACGAATCATAAATGATCAAGGCTTTCATATGAAATTGGATTTTAGAACATTCTCGTTGAAATTTTTACCGCGAAGGCGCTAAGGACCCTAAGTGCGAAACGGCAAAAGCTTTGGTAAAAAGCAAGACAAACCAAATCAAGGTCTGGGGGCCGGACGAAGGCCCGGAGGTAGTATTGGATGAAAGAAGGGCTCATGTTGCGACATTTTGCCCATCATACCGGTCCAAAGGTAGGGAAAAACGATGAATAATAGAAATTGTCATATACTTGCACAATACACATCCAGAGGAGATTTTTATGAAAAAAATCATACCTACTCTTTCCATTTTCCTGCTGTTTTCCTGGCTCGCCGAAGCCCAATCCCCCGTGCAAACCATCAGAGGAGTTGTCACGGACTCCGACACCGGCTTGCCCCTGCCGGGCGCCCATATTACGCTATCGGGGGCGGACTCCACCGCTGCCGCTGCCGATGAAAATGGCAGCTTTTCCTGCGTAGCCATGCCCGTCGGGCGCTACCGTTTGCAGGTGAGCTACCTGGGCTACGACACCCTGACCATCGTCGAATTGCTGTTGGAGTCGGGAAAGGAAGTGGTGCGCGAAGTCCGGCTCCGGGAGCGCAGCCAGGCCCTGCAGGAGGTGGTGGTGAAGGCTCAGGGCAACAGCGGCGCGGATATCCATCCGGTAAGCGTGCATACCTTGACTGTAGAGGAGCAATTGCGCTTTCCGGCCACGTATTTCGATCCGGCGAGGGTGGCCATGTCCTTTCCAGGGGTGGTTGGTCTTTCCGACGGCACCAACAACATTTCTATCCGGGGCAACGCACCCGCTGCGCTCCAGTGGCGGCTGGAAGGCGCGGAGATCGTCAACCCCAACCACACGGCCAATGCGGGCACCTTCAGCGACCGGCCCGCACAGTCGGGGGGCGGGGTCAACATTTTGAGCGCACAGTTGCTGGGCACCTCCAATTTCCTCCACGGGGCCTTTCCCGCCGAATACGGCAACGCGCTCGGCGGCGTCTTCGACATGCGCCTGCGGGAAGGCAACGACAGGGAACACGAATTCACCGTCCAGGCCGGGCTTATTGGTATCGATCTGGCTGCGGAAGGACCTGTTCTCAGAGGGTCAAAAACCGGTTCGGCGCCCTCTTTTCTCGTCAACTACCGCTATTCCTTTACCGGACTCCTCAATGCCCTCGGGGTAGACCTCGGCGACGAAGAGATATCCTTTCAGGACCTGGCTTTTCATCTCTCGCTGCCCACCGCTAAGGCCGGCCATTTCGCCCTTTTTGGGATGGGCGGCATAAACTCGACCCGCTTCCAAGCGCCTGCCGATACGGCCCTCATCGTGGAGGACAAGCAGCGCTTCGACGCCGATTTTCAATCTCAAATGGGCGCCATGGGCCTCAGCCATGTATTGACCTTGGGGAAAAGGAGCGTGCTTCGCTCCGCGGCCGTGGTATCGGCCCTGGAGCACGACCGAAGCTCCGATCTGGTCTGGCGCGTGCCTGAAAAGACCCCTTGGGAAAGCGATTTACTTAGGGAAAGAAAAATATCGCTTTCTTCGATTTACTCGACCAAGATCGGGGCGAGACACCGAATTAAGGCCGGGGTACAGGCAATGCAGGAATTTGCGCGGTTTTCACACTTGTACAACGGCAATTTCGGCCCTTCAACCTTCCACGGCGATCAGATTGGCTGGTTGCTTCAGCCTTTTATCGATTACCACGCGCATTTATCTTCAAGATTTGAATTTACTGCCGGCTTGCGCTTGTCGCATTTTACCGGAATACCGGAAGAGGTTTCTCCCGAACCACGCCTGTCGATGCGATACTCCCCGGCTGCCGGGGCGCATCTATCGCTTTCCTATGGATTGCACAGCCAATTGCCGCTGCCGGAGCTTTACGCCTTGGGCGCAGGCTTAGCCCGCTCTCATCACCTGGTGGCGGGCTACCGGCAGGAGATCGGGCGTTCGATGGTTTTTAATGCCGAAATATACTACCAGCGCCTATTCAAGGTTCCGGTGGCCGAAGATCCCGAAAATGGCTTCTCCGCTTTGAATCTGTTCGAGGTCCACCGGCTCGGGGATCGGACCCTGAACGATGGCGGGACCGGCCGCAACTTCGGCCTGGACCTTTCGCTGCAAAAATTCATTCTCGACCGGTATTATTTCATTGCAGCCAGTTCGCTCTACCGCTCGTATTTCACGGCATCCGACGGCCGCGAACTCCCGACCCTTTTCGATGGGCGCTCCCTGTTCAAGCTCACGGGAGGAAGGGAGTTTTCCAAAACCAAAAATGGCAAACTCCTGGTCAGAGGCTTGAGCGCCCACCTGCTCTGGATGCCGGGCTTTCCCGTCTATCCAGTCGATGTGCAAGGCTCCCAGGCAGAGGGCTACACCGTTTACGATCAAAGCCATCGTATTTCAGTACAGAACAGTCCCTATTTCCGACTCGACCTCCGTTTCTATCTAAAATGGAACAAAGCCGGCCGCAACAGCATCCTCTTCCTCGACCTGCAAAACGCTACGAACCGCAAAAACGCGGCATATCTGTATGCCGATTTTGTGCAGGAGCAGGTCCGGCTCAAATACCATTTGGGGCTATTGCCGATTTTGGGCTGGAGGGTGGAGTTTTAGCGCCGGAGCCGCGAGGTATCGCGGCTCTACGGGTGAATTCTGAAAATTTTCTAATTTTGAGAGGCCCAATAATTTATAAAACAATCCCCATGCCCCAAATCTACCCCCTCCTCTCCTTCCTCTTGTTTCTCTTCCTCTTGCAGGGCCTCCCCGCGCAGGTCGTCATCAACGAGGGGAGCAACCGGAATTATTCGGTCCTGGCAGACGAAAACGGCGAATATCCGGACTGGATCGAATTGTACAACGCCGGCGCCGATACGGTGCATCTGCTCGACTATTCCCTGACGGACGACGCCGGGGAGCCCGGGCAATGGACCTTTCCCAACGTCGAGCTGCTGCCGGGCGAGTATAAAACCGTCTTTTGCAGCGGAAAAGACCGCAAACCGGTTTCGGGCTTTGTCCACGTCGCGAATACGGCTCCTTTCAATGCCGTGACGGGCTGGAACACGCATGCCTTTTCCACGCCCTTCTTCTGGGACGGCGTTTCCAATATCCTGGTGAATACCTGCTCCTACAGCTCGACGGGCTATACGAGCAATTCGGTGTTCAATCAGACAGCCACTGCATTTGCCTCCTCGGCTTTTTCGTATCAGGACGGCAGCCCGGGCGCCTGTACGGCCAATTTTGGCGGCGTGGCTTACAGACGGCCCAATATGCAATTGAACGGCATGGCGGTGGGCACGGGGACGGAGCAAAACTCCCCCACCGATTATCCGGCGCCCTACGGCAACTGGTACTGGGGCGCGAGAAACCAGATGCTCATCCAGGCCTCGGAATTATCGGCGGCGGGACTCACGGCGGGCTTTATCACGAGTCTGGGCTTTGACGTGGTTTCCACCGATCCGGCCACGGTGTACGATTATATCGACATTCACCTCAAACTGGTGTCGGTCAATGCGGTGTCTTCCGAATTTGTGGCGGTGGACCCAAATAATTTCCTGCATACGAATTTCAAGATCTCGGGCGACGGAGAGACGGTCTTCCTCTTTGATCCCCTGCAAAACCAGCTCAGCAGTTTGTTCGTGAATTGCCACGATCTGGACCACAGCCGCGGCTCCTACCCCGATGCCAACTCCAATATCTCTCTTTTTCAACAGGCTACGCCTTCGGCCACCAACAACGGTTCGGCGACCTTCTCGGCTTACCTGCTCGCTCCACAGTTGGCCATCGAATCGGGTTTTCACGATGTGCCCTTTTATCTGGCCATGAACAATCCGAACGGGTCCAATTCGACCATCCACTACACGCTCGACGGCAGCGAACCGACCGACACTTCGGCGGCTTATGACGGGAATCCCGTCTTTATTTTCTACTCCTGCGTGGTGAAAGCCCGTGTGTTTGGGAGCGGCATCCTGCCGAGCCCGGCGGTCGTGTCCACCTATTTTTTCGGAGTGGATCACTATACGCCCGTTATTTCGGTGGTGACGGATCAGGCCAATCTCTACGGCAGCAACGGGATCTTCGACAACTGGTGGCTGGATTGGGAAAAGGCTGCACACGTCGAATATTTTGACTCGACCAAACAACTCATTTTTTCCCAGAAAGCCGGCATCCAGGTGGATGGAGGGGCCGGTGGAAGCCGCTCGCATGCCCAGCATTCGTTCAAGGTGGAGCTCGACCACGGGGTGTTGGGGGAAGGGGCGATCGATTATGCGCTGATTCCCGACCGGCCGGACAGAACCAAATACAGCACTTTTTATCTGCGAAACGGGAGCAACCAATGGCTGGTCCTGCCCTACAAAGACGCCTTGCAGGTAAAGGCGATGGGCAGCGAGACCAACACCTACTACTCCGCCTGGAGGCCGGTGTCGGTGTACATCAACGGGGGGTATTTCGGGCTGTACGAGCTGCGGGAAAAATTCAATACCGAATATTTCGAGACCCTGGAGGGAGCTGACCCCGATTCGATGGATATTCTCTCCCTGAGCTATTGGTACGGAAGCGTGTTGCGGCCCGTGACGGGCTCGGTCGATTCTTTTTTCAACTCCTATTTTTCTTTCTATTCCCTGGACCCAAGCGATCCCTCTTACTGGGATTCGGCCGACCAATATTTCGACCAAACCTGGTACGCGGATTACATCATTTCGCAATCCTGGATGGGCAATGTCGACTGGCCCGGAAATAATATCAAACTGTATCGCTCGAATGCCACTGATTTCCGGTGGCGCTTCTGCACGATCGACCTGGAACTGGCCCTGGGACCCAACAGTTGGACGGACTGCTATTTCGACCATATCCAATTCATGATGAGCCAGGACCCTGGAAACCCTTTCATCAATATCTGGCTCAAAGGCCTGCAAAACGACCGCTTCCGGGATTATTTCATCAACCGCTACGCGGACCTCATGAACACCGCCTACGGCGTGGAGCGGCTGTTGGCCCTCGAACAGGATATGTTCGACCAGACCGTGCTGGAGATGGACAACGAATACGCCCGCTGGTGGGACCCCAACGCCATTCCCGCGCTGATGAATTTTTTCAACGACAACCATCTTCAATTTCAGTTCCAGCTTTCCGAACGGACCACCCAGGTGAGAAACCATATCGAATCCAATTTCTCTCTGCCCAACCAGGTGGATCTCGCGCTGGATGTTTTCCCGCCGGGCGCCGGCAAAATTCAGATCAGCACGGTCACGCCCGACGAATATCCCTGGCAGGGCGTGTATTTCAACGGGGTGCCGGTGAAAATCGAGGCGATTCCTTCGGAAGGATACCAGTTTTCTCATTGGGGAAATAACGGCTTGATTTCCGACACCGAAAATGCCGTTTTTCTGGATACCCTGAATGTTTTTTCGGTCAATTTCGACGCTTATTTTGAAGCCGAAATAAATGCTATTTCGGAGGAAAAAGCAATTATCTCCGATTTTACTATTTTCCCAAATCCGGCCGGCGACTTTTTGTTTGTAAAAAACGAAAGCCCGGAAGCCTATTCAGACCTGGCTTTTCAGCTCATCGACCTGAACGGGAGAATATTAAAAGAAGGAGTTTATTCGGAGAAAATCGATATTCAGGGTATTCCGCCTTCTGTTTATTTGCTTCAATTGTGCGGTTCGAAAGGAGTTGTGGCGCAGATGCGTTTTATGAAAATAAACAAATAGGGAATGCCATCCACCTCGTTTACATTTATCGCCACAAACCCCTGGCGGATGCTCCTTTTCGGGGTACTGGGTTGCCTTTTGCCTCTTGCAGCCTACGTGATTACTTGGGAATGGCTGGAAGGCATGTTAGATGAAAAATACCAGGATGTCTCCGACTGGATGCTCATCCCTATTTTGCTAGTGAGCGGAATTTTTACCTTTTTTGGATTCAGGTATTCTTCCGTTTATTTAACCGTGGACATAGACGAAAGGGGAATGCTCAAAAAGATGAAGCCCCGTATTTTTTTCCTGCCCCGGCGGGAGGTGTTCATCGCATGGAAGGAGTTGCACGATTACACATTTACGGAAGACAGCCGGGGCAAGGTGCTGGGTATCCATTTGAAAGACAAGCGATCCTGGACGATCAGCCAGGCTTATGTCATCGATAGATCCATCGACTTCGACCTCTTTTACCAAAGCTTCCTGCAACACCTCAACGACTTCAATTTTCAACCCGGGCAAAAAGATCAGATCGCCATGGGCCCGGATTTTTACCAAAGCAAATGGGGAAAAATCATCGCCTACCTGCTTTTGGTCGGGATGGTGGTGATGGCGGTGTTGCCCCTTATCCGCGGCGGGCCCATGAGCGGATGGCAGTGGTTCCGGCTTTGCTTTTTTGAAATAGCGGGCGGGTTGTATGTGTACCGGTCCTTGATTGCAAAGAGGTAGTTTTTTATGGCAGGAATCAGAAACTATCCCTTCCGTAATTTTGTTGTTATTTAGCCCATCTATAGTTTGTTTTAGCATTAGAGACGATCACTCCCTTTGGCTGTCTTTCCACCCGGAAGGACAAGTCCTGTTTTGGCTTTTATTTTCATTCATAGATTAAAAATCAAGCCATTATGAAAAGGACGAGTTTACTTCTCACGCTCATTTTTGCTTTACTGACGGAGGTTTCCGGCCAATACGACGTAGCTTGGCAAATAATACCCAGCGGAGTGTCGGAAAACCTGTACTCCGTCCATTTTGCCAACAGCAACGCCGGCTACATCGGCGGCGCTGGGGCCAGGTGCCTGAAATCTACCAACGAAGGGAAAAACTGGGCTTCGGTTTCCGTGCCCTCTGTTGCCGATTTTCAGACCGTGTGGGCTACTTCTCCCGGCGATGCTTATCTGGGAGGCTGGGACACGGTCTATGCCACCCATAACGGGGGACAGAGCTGGTACGACGGGTACACCAATTCCTTTCTCCTCGCAGTGAACGACCTGCAATTCCTTTCCCCCGACAACGGCTACGCTTTTATGCAGTTTAGCTCTTTTGTAAAAACTGCCAATGCAGGAAGCACCTGGTCGGAGCCGAGCGGAAGCGGAATTATCGAAGATTACCTGGCCGGTTTTATGCTCAACCAAAGCACCGGTTTTGTCGTGGGCCAATGCGGCCATATTGCCAGAACGGATGACGGAGGCGCAACATGGGTCTTTTACGAATGGAATAATTATGCAGACTGGTCCTGCATCGATATTTACGGACTGCATTTTACCTCCGCTACCAATGGCTACGCGGTAGCCGACTCGGGGGTGGTATTTCGCACGACCGACGGTGGAAATTACTGGAGCAGGACGGAAATTGCAGGTCCCGAAGACCGCCTGACCGATGTTTTTTTTCTGAATGCCAATATCGGCTGGATCTCGGGATACAACGGTCTGATATTCAAGACGACCGACGGCGGAGACAATTGGATCCAGGAGCCCCAGATGACCTTTGTCAACCTCCACGGCATCTTTTTCAGTTCCGAAAGCCTGGGATGGGCAGTGGGCGACGAGGGCGTAATCCTTCGGTATGGAGTTGGAGGTCCTTCGGGACTGGGCGACATCCAGGCGGACAGCCCGGGCGAGCTTCTCGCCTATCCCAATCCGGCCGGCGAATACATCGAGATCGAGTTGACCCTCCGGGATGGGGATGATTATTTCCTTCAATTATTGGATCAGTATGGAAGGACGATAAAAGAGATTCAGCAGTCCACCCTGAGGTCAGGCAAGTACACCCTGCAAATAACGCTGGCCGGCCTGCCCGACGGCACCTACCTTTGCAGGCTAACGAATGGCAAGGGGGCAGGCATCGACAGGATGTTCGTTAAACAATAGACCGGGGCCGGGGGCTACCGTTTTTCCTTCACCACTTCGTAAAAGGTATTCACCCACCTCCTGTACATCTCCCCCGATGGGTGCAAACCATCGCCTGCAACCAGTTCCGGTTGCGCCAGGCCCTGGCGGGAGATGGGTGTAATATCGAAATACAGAATACCGCGGGCTTCCGCCAGGGTTTTGTTGACGGCATTGAAAGCGTCGATCGCGGTGGAAATAGCAGGCGGATTGGGGCGGTTTTGTCCGAAAGGGGTATAGGCATAATCGGGTATGGACAGTACGAAAACCTTTGCCGGATCTCCACCCGCATAGGCGATGGCTGAGTCGAGCAATTGGTCGAACTCCGTTTCGTATTCTCCCAGCGTACGGCCCTGGTATTGGTTATTCACCCCGATGAGGAGGGACACCAGGTCGTAATCTTTTTCCAAACCGGCATTTTGTAAGGCATTTTTGAGATTTCCGGTCGTCCAGCCCGTCGTGGCGAGGATACGCGGGTCTTCGGCGGGAATGCCGTCGGTGCGGAGGCGTTCGGCAAATTGGACCGGAAAACGATCTTGCTCCGGCACGCCGTGGCCGATGGTGTAGGAATCGCCCAAGGCGAGGTATTTAACGGGCTTTTGCATAACGGCCTGGTGTTGACATGCGAAGGAGAGGAGGATAGTGAGAAGGAGGATGGGACGCATGGGGAGTTTTTAGTTTTTAGTTTTTAGTTTTTAGTTGGGTTGATGCAAGGTCACACATAAACCTTATAAACCTCATAAACTTAATAAACCTCATAATCCAAAAAGGGTTTATCCTCCGACCCGTTACTTACCTTTACACCAGAAACCCCCATTATCTCATGCTGACCGACCTGTTTCTTCAGCCGAATACCGATTTTCGACTTTTTGGCGCCCAGCACCTGGCGATGATCGGGCTCACCGTCGGCGGCAGCGCCGGGCTGGCGATTTTTGCGAAAAGGCGCCTGTCTGAGGAGCAGCAAATCTTCGTAGGAAGGGTGATGGCCGTGACGATGGCCCTGGCGGTGCTGGGTTGGATCGCAATCCGGCTGGCGCTGGGGCAATTCGATTACAAGACCGACCTGCCTTTCGACATCTGCAATTCCGTGGCCCTGGCCTTGCCATTTCTCATGTGGCGGCCTTCGCGGCGGGTGCAGGAGGTAATTTATTTCTGGATCATGGCGGGCACCATTCAAGCGGTGCTCACCCCCCATTTGTTCGAGGGATTTCCGCATTTCACGTTCCTCAAATACTGGGTCGTCCATGGCGGGCTGATCGCGTTTGCGGTTTACGCCACGGCGGTGTACGGCTTTCACCCGAACTGGAGAAGCCTTTGGCGTTCGTTCCTGCTTTTGCAGGTTTATTTGCTGACCCTGTTTTTCATCAACCTGGCGCTCGGCTCCAATTATGCCTACATCATGGGCAAGCCGCCCACGGCTTCGGCGCTCGATTATTTGGGCCCCTACCCCTGGTATTTGTTGGTCGGCGAGGCGATCGGGCTGGTGTTTTTCGTATTGGTTTTGTTGCCCGTACATTTTTCCGGAAAAACAAAATAGAATGAACCGCAAAGGCGCTAAGAACGCTAAGATTCTTCGAATTTCCTTAGCGGTCTTTGCGTCTTTGCGGTTAAAATTTTCAAGGAGCGGATTTTTTATTTTTTAATTCCTCTTTTTGTGAAAAGGATTATCCGGCAATTTCTCCCCGGGCTTGGAAGGTGCGAACTTGAGCTCCACCCCGAGTTCTTCCTCCATCTCCCCTGCGGCTTTATTTGCCGTGGAAATATCTTCTTCCTTCAAGGCATTTTTTAATTTCTTTTCAGAAGAAACGTAAGAGGAGCTATTCCTCTTTTTTTCAGCCGCTAACTTCTTTTCAGCCGAGATGGCTTTTTCGTTCAACCTTCTGGCGGCATCCTGCTTGGCGGTGGTGGCGGTGGTAGCGTAAGAAGTTTCGACTTTCGATGACTTGTATTCATTTTCCCTTTTAGCCTCCTTATTTTTCGGCGGATAAACGGTCGAGTAAGACGAAGACTCCTCCGAGGATTTTCGCACGCGCTCCGACTCCCTGGTCGCTTCCTTTGAAGTTTTTTTGGACGAGGGCTTTGCGTAAAAATCGAGGTTTTCTTCGTTGACTTCAGGTCCTCCAGTGGGGGACATAGAGGCTTCCGATTCTACATATTCATCGTGTACCATGACGGCAGCTCCGTTTTTATCTTTTCCAAGGTAATACACGACAACGACGCAAAAAAGTAGCGCGAAAAAAGCGGTCCATCCAAGATCTTTCATGAGTAAAGTTTTTTTGTAAATAAATAATTAATTAATAAAAAATTAAAAACAAAGACTCCAAAGGGCGCGCTGCGCGCGCCCTTTGGAGTCTTTGTAAAGCATGCCGCGGCCGCAGGCCGCGGCATGCTTTACAAAATTTATTAAAGAGCTTTTTCCTCAAAGTATTACGTTTTTTAAAATAAAGAAACGACGGCAAAATCGATGCGCCAAAGCTCCAGGCGGTCAATGATACCGGCGACGGTCCAGTGATAGTCGGGGGCGGTGGCGTAGCCGCCTGCTTTGAGCATGGCGGCGGCGCCTGCGTAATAGGGCACGGCTTCGACGCCGAACCAGGATTTGTCGAGTGGGTAGAGGGCGTCGGAGACCTGGTATCGGAACAGTTTTTTATAGCGGGGATTTTGCAGCACCAGGGTATGGTCCCGGAAGCTTTCATCCACGCCGGCATCGCCGCAATACATGCGAAAATGGTCCCATTTGTGGTCGTCTTCCTGTTGGAAACAGCCGCAGCCGAGGGAGCCTGCGAAGTAGTTTTCTTCCTCCCATTTGCTCAGGGAATTTTTTTTCAGGCGGCATTTGACGCCGAAATGGTTGTTGGCCTTGCGCGCCAGGGTGCCTCGGCCCGAATTGCTCTCGCAAATGGCCTGGGCCAACGTGACGCTGGCGGGGATGCCCGAGACGAGCATCTCCTCCACGGCGAGATGGTAGTACTTCTCCACGTAGCGCAACCTGCGCGCCCAGGAGGAATTCCAATGGCCTTCCTTTTTTAAGGAGGCGATCAGCTTGGTCGTGTCGAGCACGGAGTTGAGGCCGGGGAAAGGCCGTCCGGGTTGTACTTCTTCGCTTCGGCGGCGGACCTGGATGGTGTCCCCCTCTCGGGTGATCTCGGTGGCAAGAGTTTCCCAGCCTTCGTAAAAACCCAGGTCCGAGATGGCCTTGGCCTTGACCATGCCCCGCTGGAAATTGCCCGCCATGTCGTCGGGGTCCCACTCGGGGAGCAATCCCCGGGCGATCTGCGTGCCGCGGAGGAAGTTTTCGCGGAGGTCATGATTTGAAAGAAATACAAAGGCAAACAAAAAAAATAACAAAGAAAAAAGCAGCGGTTTGATCATTCCATTCCCGAGTTTGGTAGCCACGGCATAAGTTATGGTATTTTTTTTTAATCTATAATAAATTTTTAATTAACATATAGCAAGATATTTGGTACATATAAATCACCCGAAAGGGTTAGGGTTTCTTCTTTAAACTATCAGACATTTGGAGGGTCTATTGCCGGTTATTTCACACACCATGCACCCATATCTATGAAAAAGACACTAACTGTGCTCCTTACCTTTACGTTCGGTTCAATTTTTTCTAAACTCCATATCATGAAATTCCAAAAAGCTTTCATTCTCCTTCTCCTCCCCGTGGCTCTGATGAGCTTCGCCATCGCTCAGGACTGGAAATTTATCGCAGACAAATGGGTCTCTTTCCGGACCGACCACGACGAGATCTATCTGGGCGATTTTCGCGACGATTTCCGGCAGTTGAAACTGCGCGTCACGGACGGGCCTCTGAAAATGTACGACATGAAGATCCATTTCGACAATGGCAGCGTGCAGGATGTGCAGCTTCGCACCCATTTCAAGGCCGGCCAGGAGAGCCGGGTGATCGATCTGGACGGCGGTCTGCGGCATTTGACCAAGATCAGCTTCTGGTACGAAACCAAAGGCGTGCGCAAAGGCAAGGCCCGCGTAGCTGTTTGGGGAACAAAATAAACCGGATCAGCCGCTTATTGCGCCCATCGCCACCATTTGGTCCAACGTAGGGGTCGGGCTTCCGCCTTCTATTTCGAGGGTAATGGCGAAGGCCTGGGCTTTGGTCACTTCATTCATCGATTGCAGATTGGCTACCCCGGGAAGCAGCAGCCCTGCATCGTAGGGTATGTCATCTGCAATCGACCAGAGCTGGTATTGTTTTCCCGGCGGAGGAGGGGGCAGAGAGCCTGCGGAAAGATAGGCTTTGCCCTGGGCCTCATTCCAGAAGAGGCTTGCCTCCTTCCCTTGGGCTATACCCATTCCCTGGAGGACGATATACCTGGTATCCGGCTTGGCTATCGTTTCCAATTGGGCGATCGCTTTCTGAGCGTTGTTTTCGAGCTGTATTTGTTTTAGTTTTAACTCCTCGCGTTCTTTTTCGACATTTTGGCAATAGAAATAAATCATCCCCGAGAGCAAAAAGCCGGCGAATGCCAGGGCCCAGCCCAGGGCAAGGAGCCCGTTCTTTCTTTTCGGGGGGAGGTTTTTCCTTTTCAAATTTTGCGAGAAATTCCTGTTTCAGTCCGGCGCGCGGTTCGCGGGCGTGGGCCAGGGCGTAGGCGTCGAGGGTGTCCTGGATCTGCCGGATTCTGGCCTTTATTTCCGGGTATTGCTCCGCAACGGCCTCCAGCTCCCGGGCTTCGGCGGGGGGTAGGGCTCCCGAGGCGTAGAGCTCTATAATTCCGGATTCTATGTAGGCTTGAATATCCATGGCGAGGTCAGGTAAACATGGAACCTAATTTGTTTATTGCGTTATAAAGCCGGCTTTTCAGGGTGCCCAAGGGCAGCCCAAGCGCTTCGGCTGCTTCAGATTGGGAATAGCCCTGAAAATAGACCAATTCGATGATCTCGCGCTGGGCCGGTTCCAGTTTTCGGACCAAATCGGGTACATCGACGGTTTCGGGATTGAATGTTGCTTCCGCCTGGTTTTGGGAGGCTGATTCGATGGGATCGCTCACGTTGGAAAAACGCTTGAGCCGCACGCGGTCGATGGCGGCATTTCGCGCAATCTGCAGGATCCAGTTCAGGAAACTCCCTTTCCCCGGATCGAAATTAGATGCATTTTTCCAAATCTTCATCATCGCATCCTGTAGGACCTCTTCCGCCGCTTCCGTGTTTTGCAGCACGTGGTAGATCACCCCGTAAAGGGCTTTCGCATATTGGTCATATAGCAAAGATAGGCCTTCGGGGCCGTTTCGTTGCAACAGGCGAATCATGCGATCATCAGACATTGGCAAGTCGGGTTGGCCTTTTCCGGGGCGAAGATAAGGCCCTCCCGCTTGTTTTCCACCGATTGAGTCCATTGTTGGTCGGAATATTTGCGACAAAGATGGGCTCTGCGGCTGTTCAAAGGCCAGTCCAATTGCTGGTCAAGGGGTGTTCAAAAAAAGAACGCAACGTGCGCCCGCAGGTTAAAGGGCTGGCCGGGGGTGAAATGGATCTCGGAAACCGGCTCCGTTTCGTCTTGCAAGCGGCTTTCGGTGGCGAACTGCGCCTCTTTCCACCTTTCGTCGAGCAGGTTTTGCACGCTCAGGCCCAGTTCCCAGGAAGGGCGGGTGTAATTCAGCAGGGCGTCTACCAAAACATACCCCTCCGCCACGACCGAATTGGTCTCGTTGGCAGGCCGGTCGCCCAGGTAGCGGTAGCGCAAGCTGCCGTTGAAGCCCGATCGGGTTTGGAAATTCAATCCTCCGATGCTGGTCCATGCAGCAGCCAGGGGAATATAAGCCTCCTCGGAAGGGGTATCGGCTGAACGGGCGAAGGTATAGTTGAGGTCCAGGTCGGCAAACAGCCAGTCGAGCAGCTGGATGCGGGCGGACAGGTCGAGCCCGCGCCGATCGGTCTCTCCTCCGGCCTCGACGACGGCTTCGTCACCGACGTAGACGAACTCCTGTTCCAGGTTCAGATACCAGGCGCTGGCGCTCAGTAACAGGCGGGAAGCGGGTTTCCAGAGAGCGCCTCCTTCCAGGCCGAGGGCTCTGGGCAGGATTTGGCGCCCTTTCTGCACCACTGCTACGCGGGTGTCATTGGAGTGAAAGCCATAGCCGCTGAGTGCGAAAAGCTGGAAACGGTCGCTCAGGGTGAAGTAGGCATTGAGCTTGGGGCTGAACAGGTTGGCCGTGGCGATGTCCCTTTGGTAATTTTCCTGGAGTTTGTCGACGTATAGAAAATGGAACTGGTCGAAACGCAGGGCGCCGTTCAGGGTAAACCAGCGGGAGAAGCGCACCGTTTCACTCAGATACAGGCCGATATTGGTTTCGTCGATATCGCCGTAGGCTTTGCGTTCGAGAATGGTTTGCCGGCCGAGGGTGTGGGAAAGCTCGTTATCGGAAGAGGCGTCGTGCCGGAATTGCAGTCCGGCCTCGGTTTTCCAGTTGGCGCCCAGCCACTTATCGGAGCGGGTGTAGGCGCCCTGGTAGCCGATCAGGTCGCGGGATTCTTTTTGTTTAATCTGGTCGCCGTTCAGGGGATCGTTCAGGAAGAAGGTAAAATTGGAATATAGTTCGAAGTCGTATTTGGAGTAGTAAAACTGGTTGCGAATGGTGCTGCCGTCTTCCAGGAAGGAGCTCAGATGGAGGTTGAGGTTGGTGCGGGACGTACTGCCGCCCTCCGTATCGTCGATGGCGCCGAAATAGCCGATGCGGCCGCTGTCCACCGCTCGCTGCGGGATTTGGCCGGAGGCGTCCCAGCGGCTGCTGAAGGAGGAGGCGGAAGCGCTGAGGTAATGCTTCTCCCCTACCGCCCCGCTGTATTTTCCGAACACGCTGAAGCGGTTATAGGCCTGCGGGCTGTCGAAATAGCCGTTGGAGAAAAAGTACTCCGTGGCCACATAGGCGCCCTCCATGAGTTTGAACATCCCCATAGCGCGGTAGGTGTCGAACTGGCCGGCCTGGAGGCTGAGGGTGCTCCGGTCGATGCCGTTTTTGGTCTGGAAGCCGGCGTAGCCCGCGGTAGCCAGGTTGCCGTAAGAGGCGTAATAGGGTCCTTTTCCGAATTCCACCCGTTCGACGGTCTCGGGAATGAGAAAATGAAGGTCGGCATAGCCCTGTCCGTGTGCATGGGAGACCATGTTGACCGGGATACCGTCGACGTTGATCGCGATATCGGTGCCGTGGTCGATGTCGAAGCCGCGCAGGAAGATCTGTTCGGCCTTGCCGCCGCCGGCGTGCTGGGCGATGAACAGGCCTGGCACCAGTCGGAGGATGTCCTGCGAGGTTTCGGTAGGGCGGAGATGGATATCCAGGGAGGAGATCGCGCGGGAGCGAATGTCGGGCTCCGGCGACACCTCCACCGTTTGCAATTGAATAGCCGTGCGGACCATCAAACTGCGGAGGGGGGTGGTTTCGCTGTCCCGTACCTCGACGGTCGCTGAAAAGACCTCATACCCCAGGTAAGAAATGCGGACGGAATAGGACCCTGCGGTCAGGTCTTCGAACTGATAGTAGCCCAGGTCGTCGGTATAGGCCTGGAGTTCGGTATTTTCCAGCCAGACATTGGCGCCGGCGAGGGGTGATTTGGTCTCTGCGTCGAGCACGCTTCCGCGGATGCTGCCGTTGTGGGCGAGCAAGGCGGTGGTGATGGCGAAGGAAAGGAGGAGGGTAAGAAGCGGTTTCATGGTATGGTTTTTTTACAATTGAAGAAGCTCCGGATCTTTCGACCCCGTGCGCAAAGCTTTTTCCAGGTGTTCTTGCATTTTCCCTTCCTCCCCAATCCGCTGATAGATTTGGGCAAGGGTCTTATTCACGTCGATATTCCCGGGCCGGGCGGCGTATTCCTTCATGGCGTAGGAAAGGGCTTTTTGGGGATCGTCCAGCAAGTCCAGGTAGACATGGGCGTATTCCAGGTCCATTTTATGGCCCGAGCGGTCGTCGTCGGCCAGCATGTCGAGGATGTCGCGGCTGAGTTGGTCGGCTTTTTGGGTATTACCTTTTTTCTTTTCCCAACTGGCCCATTCCACAAAAAAACCAACTTCGGGGATCAATTCACAGGCTTTCAGCAGCATTTTTTCAGCCTCCGGCATATTCCCCTTCTCCGCTTCCAGGCCCGCGATGGCGGCGATGGCGAAGGGATAGTTGGGACGTGCGGCGAGGGCCATCTGGAAGTGATACATGGCGCTGTCGGGCATATCGTAGCGCTGGTACAGATGACCGAGAGTCAGTCTTGCCCATTCGGTCTGCTCCATGCCTGGATACCCGGCCGACACGGCCAGTTTCATGGCTTCGATGGCGCCGTTTACCTGACCGTGAATCTCCCGGAGGTAGGAAATCCGGCTGTAGGAGCGGATATCCGGGCGGATGGAGACCATTTTATCGGCCATTTCGACGGCTTTGGGATAATTTCCCAATTCGACATGGGCGTCGATAAGCACGCCGTAGATACCTGCGTCGTAGGGGTTTAAAGGCAGGGCTTTCTCTCCGACCGAGAGAGCGTCGGAAAAGCGGTGAAGGGAAAGCAGGATGGAGGCTTTGTCTAGCAGCGCCCGGTATTTCAAATTTTTCTCCGGTTGTTCTACCAACACAGCTTCTACAAGAGCGAGGGCTTCTGGGTAATAATACCCGTGGTCGCCGGAAATCCGGGCTTCCTGCATGAACAGTTCAGCCAGGCTCAGCCGAGCCTCCGGTTTTTAGGATCTGCTTCGATTTGCCTTGCCAACGATTCATACATGCTGAGCACATTGCCCATTTCGTCTTCCGGACCGATGACGAAGGGACGGTTTTTCAGTTCGGGCAGTGCCGCATTTTGAGGCAGGTCCTTGTTGCAGGCCGTGAAGAGGAGGACGAGTATTAGAGGGAGGAGGTTTTTCATGCTATCGGTATTTATAGTTTAGAAGGTTTAGAAGGTTTAGAAGGTTTAGGGAGGTTTAGAGGTCTTAGAAACTAAACTTTCTAAACCCTCTAAACCTCCTAAACTGAATTAATTAGTTTTCGTAATCCGCAGAGTCTGAACCCGCTCGGATCCAAACTCTATGGCCGCAAAATAGACGCCTTCGGGCAGGGAGCCTGCATTCCATTCAGCCGAGTATTCCCCGGCGGAAAGCGTTTCGTCGACGATGGTTTCCAGGAATTTCCCCGTGCCGTCGAAAATCCGGATGGACACATCGCCCTTACTGCGCAAGCGGTAGGTGATAGTGGTCGTTTCCCGGAAGGGGTTGGGGAAATTGGAAGCAAAGAGCTCCGGCGCGCTGAGGCCCGTCACGCCGGTAATGGTCGGCGGAAGGATCTCGGGCTGGGTGTAGTCTCTCTTTTCTCCGGAGCAGATACTGGTACCCGACCATGGTGTTTGCACATAGGGAAAGGAAGCCTGGAAGCTCGTGTCGTTGGCGCTGATCCCTGTGTCGTATGAAAGGACGTCGACGAGATCCTGGGTCACCGGCGAAGGGGAAGTACCCGGGATGTAATCGTCGTACCAGAGTCCGATGGCGGCGAGAACCACTCCTCCAACTGCTTGCAGTTCGATGCGGGTTACATCGTCTTCCAGGCGGCGTCCGTTCGGGAATCCGTCCATGTTGGGGATAAATTCCAGGGTCGAAGTGGTATTGTAGGTCGGGTCGGTCAGGCCGAGCACGGCTGCATACACCAATCCAAGGCTATTGAAATCTGGGTCGTTGCGCGGCGTGGGCGGCACGGCCATGTTGAGGCGGAGCATGTCGCCGCCGTTGGGCAGGAAGTTGTGGATGAAGGGCTTTCCTGCGGCCAGCGGGTCGCCGTTTTTGCCGGTAGCCAGGTGGTAGGGCCGGAGATTGGGCACCCCGGTGTGGAAGATCGGCCAAAGGTCGACCGAGCGCGGCGAAGCCGGAGCGGGCAGCAGCAAGGTTCCGAAAATCAGGTCGTCTAGGGCGGTACCGGCTACAGCCGGGTTGCCTTTCAGGCCGTAGAGTCCCTCTTTTCCGTTGCGGAAATCAAAGGCGCCTAAAGAGGCGGTTTGGATGCGCAAGGAACCAAAGGCAGGCACGGCGCCGCCAAATTGGCTGTCGTCCATGTACAGAGCCAGTTCCGGATTGTAGAAGTAATTGCCGAATCCGGGCAGGTTGGCCAGGTCCTCGTAAGGAGAAAGGGAGTTCCAGAGGTCTTTCGACCCGATCGGAATGACGGCCTCGTTGGTCAGCGGCATACCCAGGCGGGAGATCTGAACCCAGTTGCCGGAGTGCGCTTCCGTACCGGCCGGGTCGAGCGTGCGGATCTCCGGGCGGCTGGCGGAGGCCCAGATGCCGATCACGAAGTCGGGATCGAGGATATTCACCGCCTGATTGGGGCCGAGGCCGTTTTTCTGGAGCAGGGAAATCGGGATCTGAATGGCAATGGTCGACACGTTGAGGCATTCCACCCCGTCGCGCGGCGTTGCACTACCCTGCCGGGGCATGTCGCCCAGGTCGAACACACCGCCCAGATCGACGAAAAAGGGATCGTCGGCGGGTCCGCAGAAGACTTTTTCACCGGCCAGGGTCGTCTGGATGGCATTGGTCATCAGCGTTCCGTAGGCCGTGTTCAGCCCGGCGCCTCCCGTGATAGAACGCGGTCCGCTGTTGTACGGAGGAACCACGCCGTTGGCGATCACGGTCTGAAAGCTCACACCTCCATTCACGCTTTTCTCCAGCGTGTAGGTCGTCTTGTGGTTCTGCATCCCGAGGCGGATGTAGAAAAAAGTGGAGGGGTCTTCGTACGCTTTGTGGAAGGTAAAACGGTAGATGATATCGTCTCCGGGTGTAAGAGCATTGTTGTCGATATGGATCTCATAACGGATATTTTCGCCGAAGCCGTAGTAATTCGGTCCGCCATGGGGCAACTGCATGGGCACGTAAGCAGCGATGATGGTGATCATATTGGGATCATCGGGGCTGCGGAAGGCGTACAGGTCCGTGTTGTCGGCCAGGGGATCGCTGGAGATCAGCGGAGCTTCCCGGTGGCTGGAGGCCCATGCCGACTGCGCGAGGCAGCAGCAGAGCAAAAATAGAAAAGCAATATTTTTCATGACTCTTGTTTCTGATAATGAATTGGAAATGGGTGAAATTATTCGGTCGGGGCGCCGGTTTCGGTGCCGCGCCAGGGTTCCGACAGGTAGGGGAAGTTTGCGGTAAAGGCCGCGTCGTTTGCTTCCACACCGGTGGAGTATTGCAATACGTTCACCAGGAGGTTGGTCACCGGGGAAGGCGTGCTGCCGGGCACGTAGTCGTCATACCACAGTCCGATGGCTGCTAACACAACTCCTCCGACTGCCTGCAATTCGATGCGGGTCACGTCGTCCTCCAGGCGGCGCCCGTTGGGGAAACCGTCCATGTTGGGGATAAATTCGAGGTTAGAGGTAGCCGCGTAAGTCGGATCGGTCAGACCCAGGACTGCGGCGTGCACCAGTCCGAGGGTGCTGAACTGCGGGTCGTTGCGTGGCGTGGGGGGCACGGCCATGTTGAGGCGCAGCATATCGCCGCCGTTTGGCAGGAAGTTGTTGATGAAAGGTTTTCCTGCCGCAAGGGGATCGCCGTTTTTGCCGGTAGCCAGTTGGTAGGGACGCAGGTTGGGCACGCCGGTGTGGAAAATGGGCCACAGATCGACCGAGCGCGGGGAGGCCGGAGCCGGCAAGAGCAGGGTTCCGAAAATCGCGTCATCGAGGGCGGTACCGGCTAGTGCCGCGTTGCCTTTGAGAATGTAAAGGCCGTCTTTGCCATTTCTGAAATCGAAGGCCCCCAGGGAATTAGCCTGGATACGGAGACCCTGGAAGCCCGGAACGGCCGGACCGAACTGGCTGTCGTCCATGTAGAGGGCGAGCTCGGGGTTGTAGAAGAAATTGCCGAACGTGGAGAGATTGGCCAGGTCCTGGTAGGGGGTCAGGAAGTTCCACTGGTCTTTTTTCCCGACGGGCACTACGGCTTCATTGGTGAGGGGCATACCCAGGCGGGAGACCTGCACCCAGTCGCCTGTTTCGTCGGGCGGGGTACCGTCGGTCTGCAGGGTGCGGATGGCGCGGCGGCTGGTCGAAGCCCAGATTCCGATGATGAAGTCGGAGTCGAGGATATTGGCTGCCTGGCTCACATTTTTGCCGTCTTTCTGCAGGATGGAGATCGGGATTTGCAGGGCGATGGTATGGACGTTGTACTTGGCCAGTCCGTCGCGCACGCTGCCCGTTTGGCGCGGTGCGTCGCCCAGGTCGAAAATCCCTCCCAGGTCGACGTAGAAGGGGTCGTCCACGGGTCCGCAGAAGACCATTTCTCCAAAGGAAGTGGAGGTGATGGCTGCCTGGAGTAGCTGCTGGTAGTTGGCAGCGCCCAGACCGGCGCCGCTTTCGATGGAGCGGGCGCCGATGTTATTGGGCGGCACGATACCCTCGGATACCAGGGTGCTGAAGCTGATACCGCCGTCGATGCTGCGTTCCATCTTGAAGGTAGTCTTCATGTTTTGTTTTCCCAGGCGGATGTTGAAGAAGGTGGTGGGATCCTCGTTTACCCGGGTGAAGGTAAAGCGGTACACGATATCGTCGCCGGGGGTGGCCGGGTCGTTATCGATGTGGATCTCGTAGCGGATGTTTTCGCCGAAGGTGGAGTAGTTGGGTCCGCCGTAGGGCAGTTCGCCGGGGATGAAGTTGGCGATGATGGTGATGGTGTTCGGCTGGTCGGGACTGCGGAAGGCGTACAGGTCGGTGTTGTCGGCCAATGGGTCATTGGCAATGAGCGGAGCTTCGCGGTGGCTGGAGGCCGTCGCGGCGAAACTCAGTAGAAGGAGGCCCGCGCTGAGCAAGGCATTTTTCCAGTTTGCCAGGCAAACAGGTAACATTGTTTTCATGTGGAAGTGTTTTTGATTTTAATCCGTACAATTGAAAAAGGAGGGGCCCTCTCCTATGCACATGTATACGGGGGGGAAGGGACGATCGGTTGACGGAGGTGGGATTTTTTTTTCAAAACAAACGGCGTTTCTTAGAAACGCCGTATATTAGCCAGTAAAAACCAACTCATGGAGAACAACCCCATCCTCGACAGTGAAATGGAAACCGGCCTGACCTTATCTTCGGATGCGAGGGCCTTTTTATTCGAAACCAGCCGCTGGGCTCAATTTCTAGCTATTTTGGGCTTCGTAGGGGCCGGCTTTCTGGCATTGACCGGCATTGCCTTCATGGTCCTGGGAGGGGCCATGGCTCAAAGCCTTGCGCAGTTCGGGTTTCCGCCGGCTTTGTTTGGCTTGTTTTACATTGCGCTCGCCGTCATTTATATTTTCCCATCGATGTATTTGTACCAATTCGCTACTAAAGGGAAACAGGCGCTCCAGGGGAGCAATTCCGCATTACTTACCGAAAGCCTGGGCGGCTTGAAATCGACCTTCAAGTTTTACGGAATTTTTGCCATTGCAGTCATCGGCCTGTATTTTCTGGCCATTTTGATCGGCATCGTAGCAGGTGGCGCCGGCCTTATCGGCGGTTAAAATCCAGCCGCATTCCGGCGCCTTCCTCGTGAAAATGCCCCTGGTTCCAGGCCAGGCGGCCGCTCACGAGGGTGGTTTCCACCCGTCCTTTAAAGGTATGCCCTTCGAAGGGCGACCACTTGCACTTATACTGAAGCGTATCGGGTGTGACGGTCCAGGATTTCTCTGCGTCGACGATCAGGAGGTCGGCCCACTTGCCCTCGTCGATGTACCCGCGATCTGCCACCTGAAAGGCTATGGCGGGGGCATGGCACATCTTCTCCACGATGCGTTCGAGGGAGATACGGCCCTGCTGGTAAAATTCCAGCATGACATTTAAGGAGTGCTGGACCAGGGGAAGGCCGGATGGCGCCTGGAAATAGGGGTTTTGCTTCTCTTCCCAGGTATGGGGGGCATGGTCGGTGGCAATCACGTCGAGGCGGTCGTCGAGAAGGGCTGGAAACAGGGCGTCTCTATGGCTTTGGCCTTTAATCGCCGGGTTGCATTTTATCCGGCTTCCTAATTCCTCGTAATCGCCGGTATGGAAGTACAGATGATGGACGCAGACCTCGGCCGTGATCTTTTTTTGTTCGAGGGGAATATCATTTCGAAACAGATCCAGTTCGTCTTTCGTAGAAATATGGAGGATATGAAGGCGGGAGCCGTGCTTTTTCGCGAGGTCCACTGCAAAGGAGGACGACCGTAGACAAGCTTCCACGCTGCGGATCTCGGGATGCAGCCGCATCGGGAGGTTTTCGCCGTATTTCTCCCGGTAGGCCGCCTCGTTGGCTTTTACAGTCGGTTCGTCCTCGCAATGGGTGGCGATGAGCATGGGGCAATTGGAGAAAAGGGCCTCCAGCGTGTGGAGGCTGTCGACGAGCATATTGCCGGTACTGGAACCCATAAAAACCTTGACGCCGCAGACGTTTGAAGGGTCGGTGCGAAGCACTTCTTCGAGGTTGTCGTTTGCAGCGCCCATGTAAAAGGAGTAATTCGCCAGGGAATTGCGGGCGGCGATGGCGTATTTATCGGCGAGGAGCGCCTGGGTAGTGGCGGGCGGTTTGGTATTGGGCATTTCCATGAAGGAGGTCACGCCTCCTGCCACGGCGGCGCGCGATTCCGAATAGATATCGGCTTTATGGGTGAGCCCCGGCTCGCGGAAATGGACCTGGTCGTCGATGATCCCGGGCAGGACGTATTTTCCTTCCGCATCCAGCACGATATCTGCGGCTTGGTCTATCGTTCCGGCGATGCGGTCGATCCGGCCGTTTTTCACCAGGATATCCCCTTGAGAGATGGTCCCGCGGTTGACGATGCGGGCGTTTTTGATGAGAATGGATTGCATGGAGTAAAGGTACGTGTGGAAAAGTTTACTTTTGAGCAGAAGTTTGTATTGGAGTTTAGGAAGTTTAGGAGGTTTAGCAAGTTTAGTTCTAAACCTCATAAACCTCCTAAACTTTCTAAACCTAAACAATGCGTTACCTCAGCTCCTCTTTCAAAGTAGGCGTCCTCGGCGGGGGGCAGCTCGGCAAAATGCTGGCCCAGGCAGCCAGCCGCTGGGACCTCCCACTATGGGTCCTCGATGAGAGCAGGAGCTTTCCGGCCGGCAGCGTTTGCACCCATTTCGTGGAAGGCAATTTCCGGGATTACGACGATGTGCTGCGATTTGGAAGGCAGGTAGATGTGCTCACCATCGAGATCGAGAGCGTCAATCTGGAAGCCCTGTTTCAATTGCAGGATGAGGGAAAGATCATCCACCCCAAGCCCGAGGCCCTGGCCATTATTCAGGACAAGGGATTGCAAAAACAGTTTTTTTTCGACCATAATCTGCCCACGGCGCCCTATTCCCTGCTCGACGAAGAAGAAGCCCTGGAGGCAGCTCGGGGAACATGGGCCCCTTTCCCTTTCGTGCAGAAGCTCAGGAAGGGCGGCTACGACGGACGAGGTGTTTCGGTGATCCGGTCGAGGGAGGACCGGAATAAAATCCTGCCTGGCCCAAGCATTTTTGAACCGCTGGTGTCGATTGAAAAAGAACTGGCCGTCATCGCCGCGCGAAACCCAAGCGGGCAGGTGCTGAGCTTCCCGACGGTAGAAATGGTTTTCAACCCGGAAGCCAATTTGGTGGAATGGTTGCTTTGCCCCGCACAAATCGACCCGGCTTTGGAACAACAGGCGCAGGAACTGGCCTGCCGGACCATCGAGGCATTCCAGATCAGCGGACTGCTAGCGGTGGAGATGTTTCTGACGACCGAGGGGAAGTTATTGCTGAACGAGGTGGCGCCCCGCCCCCACAACAGCGGGCACCAGACGATCGAAGGCTGCTACACCTCTCAATTTGAGCAGCATTTGCGGGGCATCCTGGACCTTCCGCTCGGCAGCACCCGCATCAAAGCTCCCTCCGTTATGGTGAACCTCTTGGGAGAGCCGGGCTTCGAGGGACCCGTCATTTACGAGGGTTTTGAAAAATGTATTGCGATGGAAGGCGTTTTTCCGCATATTTACGGAAAGGCCGTTACCAAGCCTTTCCGGAAAATGGGCCACGTGACGGTCATCGATTCTGATATGGAAGCGACCATGGAAAAAGCCCGCAAGGTTCAACACACCCTAAAAGTCATAGCATGAAACCCGCCGAAGTAGCCGTAATCATGGGATCCGATTCCGACCTCCCCATCATGCGCCAGGCCGCCGACCTGCTGCAATCCATGGACATCCCCTGCGAAATGACCATCGTCTCTGCGCACCGCACGCCGGAGCGGATGTTCCAATTCGCCAAGGAAGCGCATTCCCGGGGCATCAAGGTGATCATCGCAGGCGCCGGCGGCGCCGCCCACCTGCCGGGGATGGTGGCATCCCTCTCCCCTCTCCCGGTCATCGGGGTACCTATCAAATCCTCCAACAGCATCGACGGCTGGGACTCGATCCTCTCCATCCTCCAAATGCCCAACGGCGTGCCCGTGGCGACCGTCGCCCTCAACGCCGCTCAAAATGCAGGCATCCTGGCCGCGCAAATCATCGGCTGCCAGCGGCCGGAAGTGCTGGAGAAAGTGGTAGCTTTTAAGAAAAAACTCGAAGAGGCGGTCTTAGATAAAGTTGAAAAGTTGAATAGTTGAAAAGTTCAACTCTTCAACTTTTCAACTATTCAACTATTTGGCATAAAGCTCAAATTCCACCCTCCTGTTCAATTCCCTTCCTTCTTCCGTCGCGTTGGTCGCAATGGGCGCAGAGGCTCCTTTGCCGACAAAGCTGATCCGGTCTGATGTCAGGCCGCGGGAGAGGAGGTATTCGTAGCAGGATTTGGCGCGTTCTTCGGACAAAACCTGGTTGGCATAGACGGCGCCGGTGTTATCGGTATGGCCGATGATCCGGCATTTGTAGTAGGGATACTTTTGCAGAATCTCCGCTACCTGGTCGAGAACTCCAAAGGATTCAGACTCCAGAAGAGCCTTTCCGGTCTGGAAGTTGACGGCCTGAGTGGCGAAGTCGAGGTATTCACGGTCTTCTTTCTTCACTTCCGGGCAGCCCAGGTTACTGATCGGACCGGCAATATCGGGGCAATTGTCCTTGGAATCTTCCACGCCGTCGTCATCGGTATCCGGGCAGCCGTTGTAGGGGCCGGCTCGGTCGGGACAGTTGTCCGTTTTATCGGGCACGCCGTCGCCGTCTTTATCCGGGCAGCCCTTGGCGGCTTTCGAGCCGGGCTCCTTGGGGCATTGGTCCACATCGTCGTTGACGCCGTCATCGTCGGCATCCAGATCGGGGCAGCCGCCCCACTCTTTAGTTCCTTTCAAGGAGGGGCAATTGTCGTCCTTGTCGGGAATGCCGTCGCTGTCGGTATCCGGGCAGCCTTTCAGGGCCTTGGGACCTGCAAGTTGCGGGCATTCGTCGTCGGCATCCAGGATGCCGTCCCGATCGCTGTCTTTTTTGGGGCAACCGTTCGTTTCCGCGGGTCCGGCCTCTGTGGGGCATTTATCTTTTTGGTCGGAAATTCCGTCGTTGTCGGTGTCGGGGCAACCCATCATAGGCAAGGTCCCAGCTTGATCGGGGCACTCGTCCTTGTCGTCGAGAATGCCGTCGCCGTCGGTGTCCTTGGCAGGGCAGCCGCTTCTATTGGCGGGACCGTATTCGTTGGGACATTTATCGACCGTGTCGTCCAGTCCATCCCCATCGGAATCGACCACGAGGGGTTTGGCAGGCTCGGGTTCCGGCTCCGGTTCGGGTTCCTCGATAATGACGGGACAGCCCAGGGAGGAAGCGGGTCCGGGTTCGTCGGGGCATTGGTCGATTTTGTCGGCCACAGTATCTCCATCGCGGTCGGGGCAGCCCAGAAGCGAGGCGATTCCAGGCTCGTCGGGGCACTCGTCCTTATCGTCCAGCACGCCGTCGGCGTCTTTATCCTTCTTATTGACCGGAGGAGGCGGGGGTGGAACTTCTTCTTCGGTTTTTTCCTTTGTGCTTGGAACCAGGCGGAATACGAGTCCGGCGCCGTAGGTGAGGTTGGTCCGGTTTTCTGCCAGGGAATAGCGGTATTCGCCCTGAAGGTTGAGAAATGTATTTGGGGCGAGGCGCAGGTTGAGGCCCAGACCCACGGGAAATTGCAGGCTGGTCATTTCGAAATTTTCAAACACGATGCTGCCGCCACCGAACACATAGGGGGTTAAAAAGCTGTTGGGTGTTTTCTGGTACTGGCCCTGGAGGACCGCATCCAGACAAACGACGGTGCGGCGGTTGACAAAGCCCTCTACATTGGCCAGCGCGACCTTTACAGGAAAAGCGATGTTCAGGTACTTGTTAAAATTGCGGATGTAGCCGACCTCCATGCCATTGCTGATGGGCAGGGTATCGAGATCAAGGCCGTTGGGAGTGGCATAATCCAGAAACAGGACTTTGGCAGCCAGGTTGTGGGGGGAGCCGGCTTGTTCTTCTTGTGCATGGGATTTTTGAACACCTGCCAGCGAGAACAAGACCAGCAGGAGCGTGTACACCTTTCTCATAGTAATCGATTTTTGTTGATGTGATCGCGAAATCAGGGCAAAGATATGATTTGCAGCCTGCGGCCGCAAACATTTTAATGACGGCCAGCCGCCAAAGCCGGGCGGGAAGACCGTTTCGATAATTTTTCAAGAAAGATGCGTGTGGGAAAAACCAGCGGAAGCTCGATTAGACCGCAAATATATGACGAAAATGAATATAAAGGGTCATTCTTTCTATAAAAAAACTAGGGCGCTGCTTTAAAAAGAAACTCGACCCCTTCGAGCGCCGTCTGATCTGAAACTTCCTCCAGGTGCAGGTTGCCGATGAGGGCTTTGAGTTGGAGGATTCCCCTGTCTTTCTCGCTCAGGCGGATGGCGATGTCGATTTCGGGGTGTTCGCCGTAGTCCTGGCGGATGATAGCGAAGCCCAGTTTTTTCACTGCGTTGAGCACGGGACTCATGTGGGCGTAGTCGAAGCGGATGGAGCAGACCGCTTCCAGCACGCGCTCCTCGATTTGGGCGTGTTGCAGGGTTGCGGCGGCGCTTTCGCGGTAGGCCTGGATGAGGCCGGAAGCGCCCAAGAGGGTTCCGCCAAAGTAGCGGACGACGATCAGGGTCACATTAGTGAGGCTCAGGCTGTCGATTTGGCCCAGTATCGGGCGGCCTGCGGTGCCGGAGGGCTCTCCGTCGTCGTTGGAGCGGTAGCGAAGGCCATCCACGCCGAAACGCCAGGCAAAGCAGTGGTGGCGGGCTTTGGGGTGTTCCTTGCGGAGTTGGGCCAGTTTTTCCAGGGCCTCTTCTTCGCTGTTTACCGGAAAAGCATATCCAATGAACTTGCTGCCGCGGTCTTTATACTCTCCGGTGGAAGGGCCTGCGATGGTTTTATATGTATCCTTAACTTCCATGTTTATTCGTGGACGATCTTCCAGGCCAGTTCGCGCAGCAATTCCCCTTCCGGCACGTTGGTGGTGTTGACGCCTACGCCTTTGGCTTTGAGGTCGTAGTCCTTGAGCAGGGAGAGCACCCTTTCGGTCTTATGGCGGTTGAAATGCCGGGCTGCCAGCCGGTAGTCCTTGAGGAAGAAGGCATTTCTAACCTCCATTTTTTCCATCAGTTCATTGTCGGAAGCGCCGCCCAGGAAATGGAGCATATAGACCTTGCTGAAGAAGCCGTATAGTGCGCCGATGATGACGACGAAGGGGTTTTTCTTCGGGTTGGCGGCGAAATACTGGATCATCCGGAAGGTTTTGGGCCAGTCGCGCGCGGCCAGGGCCTTATGCAACTCGAAGACGTTGTATTCGCGGCTGATGCCGATGTATTGTTCGATCTGTTCGTGCGTGAGGGTCGATCCCGCCGGTACGTTCAGGGCCAGTTTGTCGATCTCGTTGGCCACTTTGGAGAGCTCGGCGCCGAGGTATTCGGCGATGAGGGAGCTTTCGGCGGGCCGGATGGTCAGTTGTCGTTCCTTTGCGTACTGGGATATCCAATCGGGTAGCTGGTTGTCGTATAGTTTTTTGGCTTCGAAAACGACGGCATTTTTTTTCAGCGCCTTTCCGAAATTGGAGTTGAGGGGATATTTTTTATGCATGTAACAAATGGCCAGGATGGTCGAGGGGGAAGGCTTTTCGACGTAAGACAACAAATCCGGGAGGGATTTCATTTCCTGGGCTTCCTTGATCAGGACGACCTGGTGGGCGCTCATGAGGGGGTAGCGGCGAGCGGCGTCCTGTATTTGGAGGTGGTCGGTCTCCTTGCCGTACACGACGGTCAGGTTGAAAGCTTTTTCGCTTTCGTCGAGCACTTCCTTTTCAATATAGGCGGCGATGCGGTCGATGAAATAGGGTTCCGGCCCGTGGAGGAAATAGACCGGGTGGTATTGTTTGAGATGAAGGGAGCGAAGGAGTTCTGGAAATTCCAAGGAGCAGGTTTTTGACAAAGATACGAAGGGGGTGCTCAGCTTCTGCTGCAATACTTTTAAAACTTGTTAAATTTGGGGCGAGAAACGGCGTTTCTTAAATACGCCGTTTCTAAAGCAGGTCATAATGAGCAATCGATACAGAATTTTAATTACGAATGACGACGGCATGGCGGCGCCTGGACTGCGGGCCCTGGTCGAGGTGGCCAGGGAACTTGGAGAGGTGATCGTCGTAGCGCCCAATTCTCCTCAATCCGGGCAAGGGCATGCCATCACGATCGAGGAGCCGTTGCGGCTGTTTCCGGTAAACGCTTTTCCCGGCATCAAGGCCTGGGAGTGCAGCGGCACGCCCGTAGACTGCGTCAAGCTGGCCAAGCACGTGTTGTTGAAGGACCAGCCCATCGATCTCTGCGTTTCGGGCATCAACCATGGGTCCAATGCCTCGATCAACATCATTTACTCCGGCACGCTGTCGGCAGCCATGGAGGCCTCGTTGGAAAAGATCAACTCAATCGGGTTTTCCCTGCTGGATTATTCCTGGGACGCCGATTTTCGCCCGGCCCAGCACTATGTCCGGCATATCATGGAATACGTTTTGGAGACCGGATTGACCGATTGTAAATTACTGAATGTCAACGTCCCGAAGCTACCGATGGAGAAAATCCGGGGTTTGCGCATTTGCCGGCAGGCCGATGCGCGCTGGCGGGAAAACTTCGTCGAAGCCACCGACCCTCGGGGCCAGAAATACTACTGGCTTACAGGAGAGTTTGTAAATGGAGACCCTCAGGACGACACCGATATTTGGGCTTTGGAAAACGGGTATGTCTCCGTGGTGCCTTCGGGCCACGACCTGACCCACCACCGGTCCATTCCACCTTTGAAACCCCTCGAACAAACCACCATTCCACAAAAGATCTGATCGCATGTTCAACAAGAACTCCTTTGTTACCGGCCTGATCCTCGGGCTGTTTATCCCCCTCGCTGTCAGTGGCGGTCTGTTTCTTCTGTTCAAAATACTGGACCAGATGAACATCATGAGCGTCACCGGGTTTCGGCCGTTGTTTCGCGAGCGCACCATTACCCTGATCGGGATCGTAGCCAATGCCCTGGTCATCAACCGCTTCAATAAACAGCGCTTTACCGAATCGATGCGTGGGGTTTCGGTGGCAACCTTCGTGTACGTGTTCATTTGGGTGCTCGTCTTTTGGAAAATGATCCTTTGAGCTTCGCGATATGAAATACTACCTCATAGCCGGGGAAGCCTCGGGCGACCTTCACGGGTCCAATCTGATGAAAAGCCTGAGCAGGGAAGACGCCGGGGCAGAGTTCAGGGTATGGGGGGGCGATCTGATGGAGGGGGCCGGCGGGGAGTTGGTGAAGCATTATCGCGACCTGGCTTTTATGGGATTCCTGGAGGTGGTCAAAAACCTGCCCACCATTTTGCGCAATATCCGGTTTTGCAAGGCCGACATCCTTGCGTATAAGCCCGACGCCTTGGTGCTCATCGACTATCCGGGCTTCAATCTCCGCATTGCCAAATGGGCGAAGGAGCAAGGCATCCGGGTGTTTTATTATATTTCTCCGCAGTTGTGGGCCTGGCATGCGAGCCGGGTCAAGATCGTACAGGCTTCGGTGGAACGGATGTTCGTCATCCTACCTTTTGAACAGGAGTTTTATGCGAAATACGGGTACGAAGTCAGCTATATCGGCCACCCGCTGGTGGATGTAGCGGAGGGATTTGAGCCCGCGCCCGGTTTCCGGGAACGCCACAACCTGCCCCAGGGACCGCTGATCGCACTGCTACCTGGCAGCAGGAAGCAGGAGATCAGCAGGATGCTTCGGGTCATGTTAGATGCCATTCCCTTTTTTCCCGAACCCTATCATTTTGTCATTGCCGGCGCTCCGGCTATCGATCCGGCTTTTTACGAGGACATACTAGTACAGCATCCCGAAGCCGCGCCGCGCATTTCCATTGTGCGGCAGCAGACCTACGAGCTTTTGCACGAAGCGGTGGCGGCGGCGGTTACTTCCGGTACCGCTACGCTGGAAACGGCGTTGTTCGGCGTGCCGCAGGTAGTTTGTTACAGGGGGAATGCCCTCTCCTATCGCATTGCGCGGCGGCTGGTTCGGGTGCCTTTTATTTCCTTGGTCAATCTGATCGCGGGCCAAGAGGTGGTGAAAGAGCTGATCCAGGACGACCTGACGGCGGATGCCATTGCGAAAACGCTTTTGCCCTTGCTCTCACCAGGTCTGGAGCGGGAAAGGATGCTGGATGAGTATCGTTTGCTTCGGAAGAAGCTTGGGGGGCCGGGGGCTTCGGATAGGGCGGCGAGGGAGATGGTAGAAAGGTTTTAAGTTTATAAGGGTATAAGTTTTTGAAAAACTTATACCCTTATAAACTTAAAAACCGATAAGCTATCTTTACCCATACCAAAAGCAACATCTCATGAAAAATAAACCTCTACTCCTCGCATGCCTTCTCATGCCCGTTTTCGTATGGGCACAACCCGCTACCCAGACGATCCGGGGACGGGTGGTCGATAAAGAATCCAAATACCCCCTCCTGGGCGTCAACGTGTTGCTCGTCGAGGAAACGGGAAGCCCAACCGGAACCATCAGCGAAGACGACGGCGCATACCGCCTGGAACATGTGCCCGTGGGGCGCCAAACACTGGAATCCACGTACGTAGGCTATGAAAAAGCCGTAGTCAGCAACATCGTCGTGGGGTCGGGGAAAGAAGTGATCCTGGACCTGGAAATGGAAGAATCGACCCTGGAACTGGGCGTGGTCGAAGTGATCGGCCAACGAAGCGGCGAAACCCGCAACGACATGGCGCCGGTGAGCGCCCGGCAATTCAGCGTGGAAGAGACCGACCGCTACGCCGGCAGCCGCGGCGACCCCGGCAGAATGGCCTCCAACTTCGCCGGCGTGCAGGGCGCAGACGACAGCCGCAACGACATCGTCATTCGGGGCAATTCACCCCAGGGAGTGCTCTGGCGCCTGGAAGGCGTGAGCATTCCCAACCCAAACCACTTTGCCATCCCCGGCACGGGCGGCGGACCCGTGACCATCCTCAACAACAAATACCTCGACAATTCCGATTTTTTCACCGGCGCATTTCCGGCCGAATTCGGCAACGGCGTTGCTGGAGTCTTCGACCTGCGCATGCGCAACGGCAACAACGAACGCCATGAATTCAGCGGACAACTCGGCTTCCTCGGCACCGAGCTCATGGCCGAAGGCCCCTTGTCGCGCGAAAAAGGTTCGTCTTACCTCCTCTCCTACCGATATTCGACCTTGCAGCTCTTCCAATTCCTCGGCATTCAGGTCGGGACGGATGCTATTCCGCAATACCAGGACGCCGCTTTCCGATTCAATTTTCCCACCAGAAACGGCGGCAGCCTAGCCCTGTGGGGCGTGGGCGGATTGAGCGATATCGATATCCTGCTGAGCGATCAGGAGGCGCCCGACACCTCGACTTTCTTGTACGGATCCAACGACCGCGACCAGTATTTCGCCTCCCGGATGGGGGTGGCAGGGCTCACTCTTACCCAGCCTTTTTCTGCAAATACCTTCCTCAAAGCCACCGTTTCCGCCTCCAATCAACTGGTGGATGCCAACCACGATATCATTTACCGCCATGTGGAAAACGACCTCTTCGTCGTGGACAGCCTGCCGCCGATCCTGGACTACGAGTTCGAGGAAAGCAAGATCTCATTCAACGCTTTTTTGAACCAAAAACTCGGTAGGACCACTACCCTGAAAGCCGGGATCAACGCAGATATCTTCCGGATGCGCTACGAAGACAGTGCGCGGGCCATCATCGTAACGCCCGAGCCGGAACTGCCCAATCTTCTGGGGGACTGGAGGGTGCGTTGGAATGCCAAAGATGGGGCCTTGCTGCTCCAGCCCTTTATCCAGGTTAAGCAAAAATGGGGCGAACACCTGACCGCCATGGCCGGCCTGAGCAGCCTGTATTTTGGGATCAATAAAAACAGTTTCTCCCCCCTGGAACCCCGCCTGGGACTGGTTTACGACCTGGCACAAAACCAGCGCCTCAGCCTGGGCTATGGCCTCCATTCGCAGATCTTGCCCGGCTACCTGTATTATTACGGCTTTGAGACACAAGGCAGCGACCCGCAGGAGCACAACCTGGACCTCGGATTGTACAAAAGCCACCACCTCGTGCTCGGCTACGACCGCTACGTGGCGAAAAACCTGCGCCTCAGGCTCGAAACCTATTACCAATACCTTTTCGACATTCCGGTCGATGTTTTTCCAAGCTCGTTCAGCATTGTGAATACCGGCTCGGGTTTCAGCCGTTTTTTCCCCGACACCCTGACCAACGCCGGCACGGGGAGGAATTTCGGACTGGAAGCGACCATCGAACGGTTTTTCAACCAGGGGTACTATTTCCTTTTCACCGGCTCGGTGTTCGACAGCAAATACACGGGCAGCGACGGGGTGCTTCGCAATACGACCTTCAACGGCCGCTTTGCTTTCAACCTGGTGCTGGCGCGGGAATTCACCTTTAAAAAAGGCTCGGCATTCAATATCGGCGGCAAACTCACCTACGTGGGCGGGCGCTGGTACGGGCCGGTGGATGAAAAAGCATCGGCGGATGCATTGGAAGTCATCTACCTCAGCCAGAGCGTCAACACCCAACAGTTTCGCCCCTATTTCAGGGCCGATGTGAAGGCCTCCTACCGGTGGAATCGCCCGAGGGTGAGCCACGAATTCAGCATCGACTTTATCAATGTGAGCAGCCAGCAAAACATTCTGTCATTGACTTACGCACCCGACCACCCGAGTGGAAATCCGATCCGGGAGGAATACCAATTGGGGTTTTTGCCGATATTCTTTTACAAACTGGATTTCAGCTTGGGGAAAAAGTGATTTTTATCATTTGATATTCCTCCTATTTGCCCTATCCTCACCGGTAATAAACACCAAAATTTAAAACCATGAGGAAAAATTGGGCACTTATGGTAAGCTTATGGCTGCCCCTCAGCCTGCTTGCCCAGCCTGCCGTGCAAACCATCCGCGGGATGGTGGCCGACAGGGAATCGCAAATTCCGCTCATCGGCGTGAATATTTTACTGACTACAGATCAGGGCGAAACGAAAGGAACGATTACGGATTACGATGGGATGTATATCCTGGAAAAAGTACCGGTGGGTCGCCAGACCCTCGAGTTCAGTTACATCGGTTACGAAAGAGTACTGTTAAACAATGTGGTGGTCAGCTCCGGAAAGGAAGTCATCCTCGATTTGGAAATGGAAGAATCTGCGACCCAATTGCAGGAGGTGGAGGTGATCGGGATGCGTTCAGGCGAGACCCGCAATGAAATGGCGCCCGTCAGCGCCCGGGAGTTCAATGTAGAGGAAACCGACCGCTATGCGGGAAGCCGGGGCGACCCCGGCCGGATGGCCTCCAACTTCGCAGGCGTCCAGGGGGCCGACGACAGCCGCAACGACATCGTCGTCCGGGGAAATACGCCCCAGGGGGTATTGTGGCGCTTTGAAGGCGTCAACATCCCCAACCCCAACCACTTTGCCATTCCGGGCACAACCGGTGGACCGGTCACCATCCTGAACAACAAGTACCTGGAGAATTCCGACTTTTTTACCGGCGCCTTCCCGGCAGAATTTGGCAACGGCATCGCCGGGGTCTTCGATCTCCGCATGCGCAACGGAAACAACCGCCGGCACGAATTCAGCGGACAACTGGGCTTTCTGGGAACAGACGTTTCCCTGGAGGGGCCGCTTTCCCGGGAAAAGAAATCCTCCTATTTCCTGTCCTACCGCTACTCCACCCTGCGACTGTTTGAATTTCTGGGGATCAGGATCGGCACGGATGCCGTACCGGTCTACCAGGACGGCGCGTTCCGGGTCAATTTTCCGGATGAAAAAGGGGGAAATATCGCCCTGTGGGGCATTGGAGGGTTGAGCAAAATAACGGTACTCAACAGCGAGCTAAAAACGGCTGAAAACCAAACCGACCCCTATGCGGAAAGCGACCGGGACCAGGAGTTCGGTTCCCGCATGGTTGTGGTCGGGCTTACCTTCACCCGTCCACTCAATTTATCGACCTACATAAAGGCCACCCTCTCCGCATCGGACCAGGCGGTTTTTTCGGAACATAAAAAAATCCTCGGGCATTCTGAGGAAGGGAATTTCATTCTGGACAGCCTGCCGCCCGTTCTGGGCTTCTTTTTGGAGGAGAGCAAGTTTTCCGCCAATGCGGCGCTAAATAAAAAAATAAGCAGGAAAACGACTTTTAAGGCCGGGATCAATGCGGATTACTGGCTTTTTCACAGCATCGACAGTTTTCGGACCATCCTGCTCGATCCCGAAACGGGTGGCCTCGACACCATAGGCGAATGGCGTTTGCGCTGGGATACCGACGGGATGGGCGCCGTCATGGTGCAGCCCTACTTTCAGATGAAACACCGCTTCAGCGAGCAATTCTCTGCTACGGCCGGCCTAACCGCCCTGTATTTTGGCCTCAACGATAACAGCCTTTCGCCCCTGGAACCCCGACTGGGCCTTTCTTATGAAATGAATGGCAACCAGCGCCTCAGTTTTGGATATGGTCTGCATTCCCAGATTGCACCCCCCTACATGTATTTTTATGGCTTTGAAACCAAAAACGGCGATCCGCAGGAGCATAACCTGGGCATGGGCCTGTTCAAAAGCCACCATGCGGTGCTGGGGTACGACTGGTTTATCGCTAAGGTGCTGCGATTGCGCCTGGAGACCTATTACCAATACTTATTTAATATTCCGGTGGAAAAAAATCCAAGTTCGTTCAGCCTGATCAATACGGGATCGGGGTTCGACCGCTTGTTCCCCGATACCCTGGTCAACGAAGGGACCAGCCGGAATTACGGTCTGGAGCTCACATTGGAGCGTTTCTTCAGCCAGGGGTATTACTTCCTATTCACCGCCTCGGTATTCGACAGCAAATACAGGGGAAGCGACGAGGTGCTCAGAAACACCACATTTAACGGTCGTTTTGCGGTCAACGGAATCCTGGCCCGCGAATTTACCTTTTCCAAAGGCGCAGCGTTGAATGTGGGCGGAAAGGTAACTTACGCAGGCGGCCGCTGGCAGGGCGAGGTCGATCGTGCCGCATCCGATGCGCTGCAGGATATCGTCTACATCGACGAAACCGTGAATACCCTGCAAGCAAGGCCCTATTTCCGGGCTGACCTGAAGATTGCCTTCCGCTGGAACCGGCCCAAAACCCTCCACGAATTCAGCATCGATATGATCAATGTAAGCAACCGGAAAAATGTATTATTGAAGACCTATGTGGCCAACCACCCGAGTGGAGACAATATCCGGGAGACGTATCAGCTGGGGTTTTTGCCGATCTTTTATTACAGGGTGGAATTTGGGCTTGGGAATAAAATCCCCTCCAAATCCGCCGGCGAATAATTAATAGACTTGAGGGTCTTGTGGTCGCTCGTGCGGTAAACCAGCCAGACATCCGTTTCCTGGCGGATATAGCTTTCGGTACCGTCGCGGTCCAGGTAGTATTGCCGAGTAGCCTCAGCCTCCGCAAGTGATCGGCATGATTTGCTCATGTTGGACCGTTGCACTTCGTCGAAAAGCGCTTTGAATTTGGCCCCGAGCCCGAATTCGAGCACCGCGCCGGAAAGCACGTATTGGATATCGCAAAGGGCGTCGGCGATCCCGACCAGGTCGTTGTCCTGTATGGCCTGGCGCAGCTCCTCGAGTTCCTCGGCGATGAGGTTGACGCGCAACTGGCACCGCTCCGGCGAAGGTATGGCCGGCTCCGGAAGCACCGGATGATGGAAGGTGCGGTGAAATTCGGCCACCTGCCGCAGGGAATCGAGGGGTTCCATTTTTTTTGCGGCAAAATACAAAAAAGAAAACGGCGTCCGCCGAGGCGGACGCCATTTCTCGTGAATGATGTGTGCACTTTTGATTACGGTTGTTTCTTGCGCTATTACTCTATCTTGATCATCTTCTTCGTCATCGTATAATCCGGCGTTTCCAGGCGGTAATACAACACCCCGGTCACCCCTTCCAAGCCCTCCAGCTTCAGCTCGTGAGTCCCCTTGCCGTATTCTCCGCGTTGAACGTACACCACCCTGCCGGATGCATCCGTCACCGTCAGATTAGCCTGGGTCGCATGCGGGAGCCGGAACCGGATCGTCGTCGCCTCCCGGAATGGGTTGGGCACGTTCTGATACAACTCGAATCCGCCCGTCTCCTCGGGTTGCGGCGCGAAAGCGAGGCCGATATCCAGCAATTCTCCCAGCGGATTGTAGGCCTCCGCAGCGGTGAACCGCAAACTCACCCCCAGCACCTCGCTCAACAAGGCATCCTCCCCTGCCTGAAGGACCAGGCTGAAGATCACCTCTTCCCTGCCCAGCCGGCGTGGCATCGCTTCGTTCCAACTGGTGGTCAGGGCGCCTTCGTCCAGCAGCGCAAATCCGAAATTCTCTTCCCTCGCAATACCCTCCTTCACTTCCAGAAGCTTAATACCCGGGCCGAGTTCGAGGGTAAATTGGTACCCAAACACCTCCTGGTCGTCCCCGTGGAAGGGAACTTCGTAGGTATTCCCGGCTTTGAGCGCCTGTTCCTGTAGCTGAAACTCCAGACTCCCCACCAGATCCCGGTCCTCTGCCCCCTGTTGGGCATCCATCGTCGCCGAGCCGTTCACATCGCCCACTTTGATGGCCATGAAATTGGCGTCCGGATTGCCCGTCAGCAGGTTATTGAAATTAATCACCTCCGGAATGGGTTCGGTAAATGGATCCTGTGGGTTGTCGAAAGAATGTTCTACATCCACAAAACGCCAGGATGTATTGTTCGGGAAATAGTCGGTCAAAACCAGGATCACCTTTCTGATCGCAACCAGGTCGAGCGTAGTCACTGTAGCGGATTTGTTGGCATCCGCAGCAATGATCTTGTAGGGGCTCGAAAGGAGGCTCACGCCCAGGATATGCCTTTGGATCAGCACCATGTCGAACGTCGTTACCCCATTGGAAGCATCCTCATCCAGCAGCGGCGCGACCGAGTAGTCGCCGCCCGAGGGCAGGTTGAACGTAAACTGGCCGTATGAATTCGTCATCTGGCTCCAGTTCCCACCGTTCACTTCGACCATGACGCCTTCCAGCATCTCGTCATCTTCCGTCGTGATCCAGCCCGCCACCGAGGGCGCATTCTGCTGGTTGCACCAACCCATGTTATCCTGCACCACGATCAAAACTTCGCAGAAATCCTGGTTTCCGTATACATCGGTCACCCACATCTCCATCTCGTTGGGACCGACATCATTACAGGTAAAAATCATCGTCTCGTCGTCGGTATCCGGGGTGAAACTGAATTCCACCGGACCGCAATTGTCGAAGCTGCCTGCGTCGAGCTCGGATGCGGCTACCTCTATCATTCCGGTCTGCATGATCTCTACGACCAGGGCCTCGCATTTAACTTTCGGCAGCAGACAATCCTCCACTACCACCGTAATGTTCTGGTAAGAGGTATTGCCGCAATTGTCGCGCACGGCATAGAAAACGGTGTAGGTGCCCACTTCCACATCCGGAACCGTGACCGGACCTGAAATACCCGGATAGAACCCGAAATCGCCCGACAGATCCACCTCAAAACTGGGGGAACACTCGTCGAGAATGATCGGATAAGGCAGCACGATATCCGTATTGCAATCCGCGTCGAGGATACAGCCATCGATAGGCGGCACCATGAATTGCGGGTCTTCGTTGTCCATTACTTTGATGATCTGTTTGTACGAGATGTAGCCGTCGGCATAGCCGGGCGATCCGGAACTGTTCCAGCCGTCGCGGAAGGTGCGGGGATCTTTGTCTCCGTCGCCGTCCCAATCCACGTTGAGGTTGGATTCGGCCTTGCCCGCTTCGGGATATACGTCGCTGCCAAACTGGTCGTACACGCACCAGTTGATCACCGTCCAGGTCCGGGCGATCTTGTAACAGGCATCCGGTACGATGGTGAAGATCTGGTCTTCAAAGGTCACCGCGATCATTTCGCAGTCGTCGAAAAAGATCTCCGGTTCGCCTATTCCCGGAAGGGAGCCATCCGTGCATTGGACCGTCACGTCTGCGGGAAATTCCACTACCCAGTCGCTTTCGTGGTACACCAGGATAGATTGAGTGCAGTAAACCGGACCGTTCCCATTGTCGTCCGTAGCCACCCAACTGCGGGTGATCGTACCCTGTCCGCAGTTGTCGATATTCACATTCACCTGGTAATCCACGTTCAGCGTGGGCAGGCAGTTGTCGAAAAATACTGCGGTACCGAAATCGTCCAGCACGCTGTTGTCGCCCAGGGAAAGGGGCATCATGTAGGTAGCGTTGTACAATTCGCAGGAAATCGAGGCCGTGGGGGGACAGGAAACCAGGATGGGGTCGATCTTGTCGTTCACCATGACCTCCACCTCGCATTCATTCGTATTTCCATAACAATCGGTCACCTGCATGATCACGATGATCGGGTTGTTCGCCACATCCGTGCAGCAGAAGGTGACCGTGGGGTCGAAATCGTCGAAGTTGCCATCGCAATCCCCGTCGAGTCTGCGCACCAGTAATCCGTCGATGCAGCAATTGTCGAAACTTCCGTCGTCGAACGTCAGGGCATTGACCACCGCCAGGCCGTCGCTCGACAGGTTTACATCGGTTATTTCATCGCATATAGCCGTCGGCGCGATATCATCGATCACATCCACCTCGATGCCCAGAGTCGTCGTGTTTCCGCAGGCGTCCATAACCTGGTAGGTGATGACGTGCGTGCCGAGGGGCAGGCCCGGAGGGGGTACCGCGCCCCAACCGTTGGGTAGATAGATCGCTTCGCCGATAGGCGTGAAAATGCGGATATCCCATTCGTTGCAATCATCGGTTACCATCGGCGGCGGCAAGAGACCCTGCGATTTGCAGGTGCCCGGGCCGGAACCTGGGATCGCTGCCGACAGGGTGAAATCCGGAACGGTCACCACCGGCGGGGTAATGTCCACCACCCGGATCACCTGTATGTTGTCTTCTCCGAAAACATTTCCGGTAATGACTTCTCCCGTACACTCGTCCAGCACGGTCCAGGTGCGGATGATCTGAAAACTGTTTCCGCAAAGCGGGGTCTGTACCTGGGTAAAAGTAAAACCGTATCCGCAATACGTACCCTGAACGCCTCCCGGCACCCCGGATCCCGAAAGGGCCAGCCAGGCTTGATTGCCGAATGTCGTCGCGTTGATCGGATCGACGCCGTTTTGGGAGTTCAGAATATTGGGATGCAAAGGTTCGGCCGCAATGATGTTCGGAAATTGCATGAATTGAGTGCATTCCCACGTAATATCATTCGGAAAATCGACCAGGTCGTTATCTGTTCGGTGAATGATAATGAGGCGGGTGCAAGGCTCCGAAATGTTGCCGTAAATATCCACGGCTATCCAGGTCTGCTCGACCACCACAGTTCCATCGTCGCAAGCATCGGTGTCCAGATAGGTCATGCTGACCAGTTCCACGCTGGCTACCGAACAGTTGTCGTCTGCGTCGGGGAGGCGGCACGGTGGAAAGGTCCTCGTTGCATCCGATCTCAATCGGATCGGCATTGCAGCTGAGGGTGGGCTCCAACAGGTCCTGGACTATCAACTGGCCGGAACATTCGTTCCCGGTATTGAGGTTGATGGCCGTGTAATCCAGGGTCAAGCCCACATATTGGTAGGTGATCGGATTGGGAATCTGATTCAAGTTGTAGTATATATCGACCTGAAAGTCGCCGTAGCAGTAGTAATCGCCTTCCAGCACCATATCTCCGACGATAAGGGCCTCGCAATTTTCATCTACGGAAACAGCAACCAGGTCATTGCAAGCCATCAAATTCGGCGAGGTACCGACGATTTCCACTGCCTGGGAGACAGAAGCCACGCAACCCGGGTCGCTCGGATCGAATGAACCCGCAGTACCGGCGTCGACCGTGTAAGTCACGATATGGACCCCTCCGTTCAACAGAGCCGGATTAAAGATTACAGCCGGGTTGCCGTCAATGGTAAAGGATTCCGAAACCAAAGCTACGCCGCCTGCATTCCCTTCCAGGACCACGGGATTAGAATTTTGGCAGTACTCATCGGCCAGGCCCGTGATCACGGGGTCCGGGTAGTAACAAAGGTTGCCAATGGATAAGGTAATGCCCGGATAGAAGGGACTCTCCGCCTCGATATTGTAGCCGATGCCGTCGAGGTGAACGCCTTCCAGCACGTAGATACTCACTCCTACCCCAACGGATATTTCCGTGAAATCGGTTCCTATCGCAAATGGAAGCAGGGTATTGGGGTCGAGCAAGCCGCTATTCTGGGAAAGTTCCCAGATCAGGCCCGGCAGCGTGGGACCGATCACGATTTCCTCGGCAAATTTTCCATCGCCCAGGCAGGTGCATGGGTCGCCGATATGCGGGCCGCCATAGTTAGCTATGAATGGAACAGGGCATGCGAGGCTGGCGATGACCGTCACCGCTGCCGTACAAGCACTGGTATTCCCGTTGTTGTCCGTTACCGTCAGCAAAACGGCGTTTACTCCCACATCGGAGCAATCAAACGCCGTTTGGTCCAGCATCATGCTTCCGATCCCGCAGGCGTCGTTCGAACCGTCGTCGATCTGGCCGGCGGTGATACTGCCATTGCCGCCCAGGTCGAGGACTATCGTCACATCCTGACAAAGCGCAAACGGGCCGGTATTGTCCTCCACAATTACCGTGGCGGCGCAGGTGCTCGTGTTGCCGTTGTTGTCCGTCACCGTCAGGGTGACCGTATTGGCGCCCACTTCCGAGCAATCAAACGCCGTTTCGTCCAGACTCAGGCTCGCGATCCCGCAGGCGTCGTTCGAACCGTCGTCGATCTGCGCGGCGGTGATGCTGGCGTTGCCACTCGGATCGAGGGCTATTGTAATATCCTGGCAGAGGGCTTGCGGATCGGTGGTGTCTTCCACCGTTACCGTAGCCGCGCAGGTGCTTGTGTTGCCGTTGTTGTCGGTCTACCGTCAGCGTGACCATATTGGCCCCCACTTCCGAGCAATCAAACGCCGTGTCGTCCAGGCTCAGACTCGCGATCCCGCAGGCGTCGTTCGAGCCGTTGTCGATCTGGACAGCGGTGACGCTGCCGTTGCCGCTCGGATCGAGGGCTATTGTAATATCCTGGCAGAGGGCTTGCGGATCGGTGGTGTCTTCCACCGTTACCGTAGCCGTGCAGGTGCTTGTGTTGCCGTTGTTATCCGTCACCGTCAGCGTGACCGTATTGGCCCCTACTTCCGAGCAGTCAAACGCCGTTTCGTCCAGGCTAAGGCTTGCAATCCCGCAGGCGTCATTCGAACCGTCGTCGATTTGGGCGGCGGTGATGCTCCCATTGCCGGTTGCATCAAGCGTTACCGTTGCGTCCTGGCAAAGGGCTTGCGGATCGGTGATATCTTCTACCGTTACCGTGGCGGTGCAGGTGCTGGTATTGCCGTTGTTGTCCGTCACCGTCAGCGTGACCGTATTGGCCCCCACTTCCGAGCAATCAAACGCCGTTTCGTCCAGGTTCAGACTCGCGATTCCGCAGGCATCGTTCGAGCCGTTGTCGATTTGGGCGGCGGTGATGCTGGCGTTGCCGGTTGCATCCAGCGTTACCGTTGCGTCCTGGCACAGGGCTTCCGGATCGGTGGTATCTTCTACCGTTACCGTGGCGGTGCAGGTGCTGGTGTTGCCGTTGTTGTCTTTACCGTCAGCGTAACGGCGTTTATTGGCCCACTTCCGAGCAATCAAACGCCGTTTGGTCCAGGCTCAGACTCAAGATCCCGCAGGCGTCGTTCGAGCCATTGTCGATCTGGGCGGCCGCGACACTGCCGTTGCCACTCGGGTTGAGGGCTATCGTAATATCCTGGCAGAGGGCTTGCGGATCGGTGGTATCTTCTACCGTTACCGTGGCGGAGCAGGTACTCGTGTTGCCGTTGTTGTCTTCCACCGTCAGCAAAACGGCGTTTATTCCCACATCCGAGCAATCAAACGCCGTTTGGTCCAGGCTCAGGCTCGCGATCCCGCAGGCGTCGTTCGAGCCGTTGTCGATCTGAGCGGCGGTGATACTGGCGTTGCCACTCGGGTCGAGGGCTATGGTTATATCCTGGCACAGGGCTTCCGGATCGGTGGTATCTTCCACCGTTACCGTCGCCGAGCAGGTGCTCGTGTTGCCGTTGTTGTCCGTCACCGTCAGCAAAACGGCGTTTATTCCCACATCCGAGCAATCAAAGGCCGTTTGGTCCAGGCTCAGACTCAAAATCCCGCAGGCATCGTTCGAGCCGTTGTCGATTTGGGCGGCGCTGATGCTGCCGTTGCCGGTCGCATCAAGCGTTACCGTGGCGTCCTGGCAGAGGGCTTGCGGATCGGTATCGTCTTCTACCGTTACCGTCGCCGAGCAGGTGCTCGTTTTGCCGTTGTTGTCCGTCACCGTCAGCAAGACGGCGTTTACTCCCACTTCAGAGCAATCAAACGCCGTTTGGTCCAGACTCAGGCTCGCGATCCCGCAGGCGTCGTTCGAACCGTTGTCGATCTGGGCTGCTGTGACGCTGCCGTTGCCTGTGGCATCAAGCGTTACCGTTGCGTCCTGGCAAAGGGCTTGCGGATCGGTGGTGTCTTCCACCGTCACCGTGGCGGCGCAGGTGCTCGTGTTGCCGTTGTTGTCTTCTACCGTCAGGGTCACCGTGTTGGCGCCTACTTCCGTGCAATCAAATGCCGTTTCATCCAGGCTCAGGCTCGCGATCCCGCAGGCATCGTTCGAGCCGTTGTCGATTTGGGCTGCGGTGATACTTGCGTTGCCACTCGGGTCGAGGGCTATCGGTTGCGTCCTGGCAGAGGGCTTCCGGATCGGTGGTATCTTCTACCGTTACCGTCGCCGAGCAGGTGCTCGTGTTGCCGTTGTTGTCTTCCACCGTCAGCAAAACGGCGTTTACTCCCACATCCGAACAATCAAACGCCGTTTCGTCCAGGCTCAGGCTCAATATCCCGCAAGCATCGTTCGAGCCGTTGTCGATTTGGGCGGCGCTGATGCTGCCGTTGCCGGTGGCATCAAGCGTTACTGTGGCGTCCTGGCATAGGGCTTCGGGGTTTGTATCGTCTTCCACCGTCACGGTGGCGGTGCAAGTGCTTTCGTTCCAATAAACATCCGTTACGGTCAGGGTGACCGTATTGTCGCCTACGTTCGTGCAGTTAAATGCGGAGGGACTCACGCTGAAGTCGGCAATACCGCAGGCATCGAAGGAACCTCCGTCGACCTGGGCAGCCGTTATGGTAGCATTGCCCGTGTTGTCAAGCGTTACGGTAATATCCTGACATATAGCATCCGGGTCGGTGATATCCTCTACCGTCACCGTCGCGGTGCAGGTACTCATATTCCAGTTATCATCGGTGACCGTCAGGGTAACGATGTTATCGCTGATATTAGAACAATCGAAGGCATAGGGGAAGACGCTGAGGGAAGCAACGCCGCAGGCGTCATTCGAGCCGTTGTCGACCTGCATGGCGGAAATGGCGCCAAACCCGTTTGCGTCCAAAGCAAGGATAATATCCTGGCACAGGGCTTCCGGATCGGTCGTATCTTCCACCGTCACCGTGGCGGTGCAGGTGCTCGTGTTGCCGTTGTTGTCTTCTACCGTCAGGGTGACCGTATTGGCCCCCACTTCAGAGCAATCAAACGCCGTTTCGTCCAGGCTCAGACCTGCGATCCCGCAGGCGTCGTTCGAGCCGTTGTCGATTTGGGCGGCGGTAGTGCTACCATTTCCTGCCGCATCCAGCGTTACGGTCACATCCTGGCACAGGGCTTCCGGATCGGTCGTATCTTCCACCGTTACTGTAGCCATGCAGGTGCTCGTATTGCCGTTGTTGTCTTCTACCGTCAGCGTAACCGTGTTGGCCCCTACTTCTGAGCAATCAAACGCCGTTTCGTCCAGACTCAAAGAAGCAATTCCGCAGGCGTCGTTCGAGCCGTTGTCGATTTGCGCGGCGGTAGTGCTACCATTTCCTGCCGCATCCAGCGTTACGGTCACATCCTGGCACAGGGCTTGGGGATCGGTGGTATCTTCTACCGTTACCGTCGCCGTGCAGGTACTCGTGTTGCCGTTGTTGTCTTCTACCGTCAGCGTGACCGTATTGGCCCCCACTTCCGAGCAATCAAACGCCGTTTCGTCCAGGCTCAGGCTCGCGATCCCGCAGGCGTCGTTCGAGCCGTTGTCGATTTGCGCGGCGCTAATGCTGCCATTGCCTGCCGCATCCAGCGTTACGGTTGCATCCTGGCACAGGGCTTCCGGATCAGTCGTATCTTCCACTGTTACAGTCGCCATGCAGGTGCTCGTGTTGCCGTTGTTGTCTTCTACCGTCAGCAAAACGGCGTTTATTCCCACATTGGAACAATCAAACGCCGTTTCGTCCAGGCTCAGGCTCGCGATCCCGCAGCCGTCGTTCGAGCCATCGTCGATCTGGGCGGCGCTGACGCTGCCGTTGCCGGTCGCATCCAGCGTTACGGTTGCGTCTTGACACAGGGCCGTGGGGTCTATATTATCTTCAATCGTGAGGTCCACATTGCAGGTGGCGGTATTGCCAAAACCGTCCGTGGCAGTCAGTTCCACAGAGGTAACGCCGGGTCCAGCCGGGGTTCCGGCGAGGGGATTTTGGGTAATGGCGACATCGTCCAAGCTGCAATTGTCGGATATCATCAATCCGGAATTCACCGTGATCTCAGTCGTCAATTCGGTATCGTCGCAGGCCGTGTCGAACAGAGGGTCGATGATAAAATCCAGTTGATCGCCCACCCCGACTTGCAGGTCGATAGTATAATTGGTCGTAGTACCGGGAATGCTGAAAGCCAGGAATACCTGAGTCCCGTTATGAAATATCCGGACATTTGACCCGTCGCCGCAATTGAGATCGCGGTCGAAATACATTCCGGAAATCGTCACCTGACCCGTAAAATCGCTGACCCAACGGCGAACGGCCCAAACGCCGTCGTCGATTCCGGGTTCTCCTCCGTTGGAATCCAAAGAGGGCGTGCCGCCGGTCTGGACTCCCATCCAGATATTCATATTAAAATTCAAAGGATCCAGCTGGGTGAAGCCATCCGGATCATTGGGCGCATAATAACCGTAGGACCAGCCATCCTGTCCCTGGGTTCCCGAAAAATCGGCTACGCTATTCGCCAATACCTCCCCGTCGAGGAGGGTCAGGTCGGGAATCAGGACCTCGCAATTTGCGTCGGCCTGCAAGGTAATTGGGTCGGGACAGGTAATCCCGGGATCTTCGTTGTCCTCCACAATAAGGGTAATATCTCCGCATGTCCCCGGCACGATACAGCCTCCCTCTCCACGCACGTAATAGGTCGTGGTGCTCAGGGGGGAAACCTGGATGCTGAGCCCGGTTCCGACCTGATTTCCTCCGCATGCGTCGTCGTACCAAACCCAATCGGAAGCATCGTTCAGGTTTCCGGAAAGGACGGAGAGGGTTACATCGGTTTCGGGACAAACATTATTGGCCGATGCGCTCAGGGTCGGCACATCGGGGTCGTCGCATATAAAACCTTCTCCCTGGATCACAAAAGTGTAGGTGTCTTCATCGCAGTCGGAACTGTGGATGGTCACCGTAGCGGTTGAAACCACCCCGTCCGAAACAGGGGTAAAAGTGATGTCGAAATCCTGGGTTTCTGCGTTCATCAGGGTCCCGCCTGCCGGCTGGGAAGAAACGGTAAATTCCGGGTCGCCGGACAACTGCACCTCCGGTACCCCGGTCAGGTGAAGGTCGCCTGCCCCAATATTGTGGATGGTAAAGGTATGAACGGGCGTATTCCCGACCTCGACGATCCCGAAATCGGTGTCGTCGGCCACATCCGGAGTCACATCTCCGTTGGGAATCGAATTGCCCAGGCCCGTCAAATCTATTTCTCCGGGCGCCACAGCCGTAAAGGAGAACCAGAGGTCCTTTGCCGCATTATATCCGCCGAAGCTCGTATAGGAGGCCCCGCCGGCATAATTATTGGCGTTGAAGCCCCAGAGGAAGAACAGGTTGGCGGAAGCGATCGTGAAGGTGTATTGATCTCCATCTTCCAGGCAGGGAGCGGGATTGCCTTCGGTGGAGACCAAATCGATCATGTTGTTCCCGCTAGTCAGGGTAAAAGGCTGGGTAAAGACCAGCGTCCCGCCCGACCCGATCAAGCCGTTGTAAATCCTCAGTTCGGCTGAAAGTGGGCTTCCGAATAGTCCTGCCCGGACTTCCACTTCATCCAGCACTCCTTCGCAACTGGCTGTCGCGGTAAAAGAAGAACCGATCTGTGAGTCGATAAAAATCGCGGGTGAAGGACCCGCCGGATTATTGCCACCGCAGGGCGGTTGTGCCAGGAGGGCAATAGGGAATAAAAGAATAAAAAATAGGGAGGGGATGTAGTTTCTCATAGTAAGTAGCTTTTGTCAGAGAAACCAAGCCAAAATCCATGCCAAAAACAAAAAAAGAGCGGGGTTAACGGCTTGAAGCCGCTAACCCCGCTCAAAAACAGGTTTATATTCTTTTTATTCCATGATGACCATCTTGCGGGTAGCAGTATGTGTCGGCGTGTCGAGCTGATAGTACAGCACTCCGCTCACTCCTGCGAAATCGCTCAGGTTCATCTCGTTGTATCCTCTTGCGTACTCGCCCTTGAGCACCTTGAGCACTCTGCCCGATGCATCCATCACCGTCAGGGTAGCCGTGCTGGATTCCGGCAGGCGGAAGCCGATGCGCGTCTCTCCCGTGAAGGGGTTGGGTACGTTTTGGTACAGCTTGTAGCTTGCCGCCAGTTCGTTGCCGAACGCCAGTTGCACGTTCAGCAGTTCTCCGTTGGCATTGTACGCTTCCGCTTTGGTGTAGCGCGAGCTGACGCTCAACTCCTTGCTCAGAGTCGTATTCTCGCGGGCTTTGAATACCAGGGTAAAGAGCGTCTCCTCGCTGTCCATGCGGCGGACATCCGCCTCATTCCAGCTCGTCGTGAGCGCTCCGTTCTCCAGCAGTGCAAATCCGAAGTTCTCCTCCCTGGCTACGCCGTCCAGCACCTGCACCAGTTCCAGACCTTCGCCCAGTTCCAGGGTGAACTGATAGCCCGACACTTCCTGATTGTCCCCGAAGAAGGGCACTTCATAGGTCTTGCCGGCCTTGAGTTCCAGGTCCTTGGTATGGAAGAGCAGATCGCCCATCATGGTGCGGTCTTCCAGTTCCGTGGCGTTCACAGCCGCCGATCCGTTGACGTCACCTACCTTGATGGCTACGAAGTCCGCCTCCAACTCACTGTTTTGCAGGTTGTTGTAGCTAATTACTTCGGGGAAGCCGTTCGGGTCGGCCCATGGATTGGCCGGATCCGGGAACAGGTAGTCTTCGTCTACGAACCTCCAGCTCGTGTTGTTCGGGAAGTTATCCTCGAGGATCAGGATCACCTTGCGGATCGCCACCAGGTCGAGCGTAGAAACCGAGCCCGATTTGTTTGCGTCGGCTGCGATAATCTTGTACGGGCTGTCGAGCAACTGGATAAACAGGATGTGGCGGGTGATGAGCACCATGTCGTAGGTCGTCACACCGTTATCCGCATCTTCGTCGAGTATCGGGGTCACGGAGTAGTCGTTGCCGGCTATCACGTTGAACTCGTACAGACCATCCAGGCCGGTTACTTCCGTGAGCAGGCCGCCGTTCATCTCTACGGTCACGCCTTCCACTGTTTCGGCTTCCTCCGTGGCCACCTCGCCGGCGATCACGATCGGCACGCCGTCGCAGAAGTTCAGGTTATCCTGCACTACCACGAAGGTTTCGCAGAAGTCCTGGTTGCCGTAGATGTCGGTTACCCAGAGTGTCACGACTTGCTGACCGATCTCGGCGCAGGTGTAGGTCACGCTGATATCGTTGGTATCCTGCGAGAAGCTGAGGATTACCGGACCGCAGTTGTCAAACGAACCTGCATCCAGATCGCTGGCCCAAACTTCGATCATCTGGGTCTGCATGATCTCTACGATCAGGCCGTTCTTGCAGTACGGGGTCGGCAGCTTGCAGTCTTCCACGACCACCGTGATCGTCTGGTAGGCTGTATTTCCGCAATTATCCGTCACCGCGTAGGTGATTTCGTATTCGCCTACTCCGACATTGGGCACCGTTACGTCGCCGGAAATGTCGTTGAAATCGCCCAGATCGCCCGTGATATCCACATCGTATTCGAACGAGCATTCATCCGTGATAATCGGGTACGGCAGAATCAGATCCATGTCGCAATCCGTTTCCACGATACAGCCGTCGATGGTCGGGATCTCGAAGGTCGGATCTTCCTCGTCGATCACTTTGATGATCTGCTTCCACACGATGTAGCCGTCTGCGATGCCCGGGTTGCCCGAGCTGTTGTAGCCGTCGCGGAAGGTGCGGTTGTCTTTGTCACCGTCGCCATCCCAGTCGGCATTCAGGTTCGATTCGGCGTGTCCGTCCTCGGTGTAGAGGTCTTCGCCAAACTGCTCGTACACACACCAGTTGATCACCGTCCAGACCCGCTCGATCTTGTAGCATGCATCCGGAACCACCTCGAAGGTTTGATCCTCCCAGGATACCGCGATCAGTTCGCACTCGTCGTGGAAGATCTCGGGTTCACCCGTGTCGGGCAATTGTCCTTCGGTGCATTCTACGGTCACGTCTGCCGGGAATTCGACTACCCAGTCGCTGACGTGGTTGACAAAGATGGTCTGCGTGCAGGTGGCGGGGGCGTTGGTGGCATCCGAAGCCGTCCAGGTGCGCGTGATCGTGCCTTTGGAGCAGTTGTCGAGGTTCACCGTCACTGTGGTATCCACATCGTAGACGCAGTTGTCGTAGAACAGCGGTGCTCCGTATTGATCCAGGACGCTGTAGTCTCCATCGGCCAGTGCAGCTGCCAGATTCTCCAGGTAATCATCGCAAGTGATCGTAACGGTGGCAGGGCAAGTAATGACGATGGGCGGCAGTTTGTCGTTGACATTGACCGTCACCATACAATCGTTGTAGTTGCCGTAGCAGTCGTATGCGCGGAACACCACCATGACGGCAGTACCAGCGTCGCCGCAGCAGAATTCAACCGTCGGACCGAAGTCGTCTTCGGCGCCGGTGCAGTCGCCGTCCATGCGGCGTGCCTCGAAGTATGCCAGGCAGCAGTTGTCGTAAGAACCATCGTCAAACGTCGTGGCGTTCACGATCGCCAGACCGTCGCCCGACAGGTTCACATCCGTGATCTCGTCGCAGATGGAGGTCGGAACGATATCGTCCACCACATTGATGGTGTAGGTAGCTTCCGTCACGTTGCCGCAAGCGTCTTCCGCGACGAAGGTGATTTCGTGCTGGCCGATCGGGAGACCCGGAGCCGGCAGCAAGCCGCCGTTGGTCGTCGAGCCTACGGGGGTATTCACCAACACGCTGATCAGTTCGTTGCATTCGCCGTCGATGATGGCGATGGGCAGCGGGCCGGTAGCCACGCAGCCGACGTATCCCTCATTCGAATAGCCGTTGGCGCTGATCAGATACCAGTTGTTGACCGGATCGTAATTCCAGGCCTGGCCGATGAGCTGGATGCTCGGCGGTACGTCGTACACGAAAATGTACTGCACATAGAGCATGGTAACAGGCAATCCGCCGCCATCGGGGCAAAGATCGGTCACCTTCCAGGTGCGTTCGATGTAGTAGCTGCCGGGGCAGTCTTCCACGATGAGGTCTTCGTACGAAATACCCAGTTTACATCCACCCAGGGTACCCGGGATCAGGTCGACGCCGGCCAGTTGGGGCCAGCCTGTGTTGTCCGGATCTGCGTTCGGGATATCCGTGCAGTCGAATTCCAGGATCTGGGTCGGCATGACGATGTCGCTCAGTTCCGGACGCTCGACCGTGATGGTCTGCACGCAACTGTTCGTATTTCCGTATTCGTCGACCACAAACCAGGTCCTCGTAATGATTTCCTGAATAGCCGGGTTATCGCCGCAGTCAAATTGCAGGTATTCGTCGTTGTATTCCAGTTCAAAATCGGAGCAGTCAAAGACGTAGGGGCTTCCGGTCAGGTCGAGGTCAAACTGATCCTGGATACACCAGATGGTGATATCCTCCGGACAATCGATCTCCGGTTTCCACTTGTCTTCCACTGTGATCACCGACCAGCACATATTGCCGCTGACCGAATGCCAGAGGGCTACCGTCAGCACTTTTCCAATATGCGAAGCATCTACCTGGTTGGGCGGATCGAACTGAGTCGTACCCAAGGGATAATCGATTTCCACCCAGTAGTCGTCGAAGCAGTAATAGCTTCCTTCCAGGATCATGTCGGGCGTGATCTCGCTGATACAGCTGCCTTCCAGCGATACCTGAATGGTGTCGTTGCATGCAACCGTCACAGGCGTTTCGATTACGTTGACCGTCGTGCTGATCATCTGCTCACAACCCGCATCCGCCTTAATGGCATCCGGGCTTCCATCTACGACTACGCCGTTGATGATAGTGTAGTTTTGCTGTTCGCCTGCGTCGAAGGTCACTTTGATCGTGTGCGGACCTTCGCCGAGCTCATCTGCATCAAACAGGTAGGGAGCGGGAACCGGTTCGCCGTCGATCAATACCTCGATGATCTGACCCACAGATCCGAAAGAAGTCGACCACCTGGATCGGGAACGCAGGTGTGTTCAGACAGAAGGGGTAGTAGAGGTCTACAAACAGCATCGTCGGGTAGCAAGCGTTGTTGCTGATCGTGCCCGTCTGGTTGAGGTTGTTCTTCAACATCGCGTTGTAGCCTACGCACTCGACGAATTTCGCCTTGAGTGTGTAGTAGATCATCTCATCGATCGGATCGGCTGCGTCTATCAAGCCATCGCCATCGTTGTCGATGCCGTCGAGGTTACCCATCGTGAAGGCCGTACCGCCAGCCACCGCGATCGGAGCTGCCGGCGGGGCCGGGCTGCCGTTGGTGTACAAGCCGGTAGAGCTCATCACCGTCCAGGTCTGGCCTGCCAGCGATTTGACCGTGATCACTTCGTAGAATTGACCGTCGGTATCCGTCGTGGAGTTGTTCAGACATTCAGTCGCCACCGAGAATTCCGGCACGCAAGGAGCGATACCTTCCTCAATCGTAACGATAGCTGTACAGGTCGAGCTGTTGCCGCAAGGATCGGTCACCGTCAGGGTTACCAGGTTATCGCCAAGGTCGGCACAGGTAAAGGTATTCGGGCTCACTGCGTAGCTCAGGGTGTAGGCCGGAGCGCAGTTGTCGAACGAACCGTTGTTCACCTGCAAGCCCGTGATCGTGGCGTTGCCGAACTTATCCAACTGAATGGTGAGATTCTGGCAAATGGCCGTGGGCGCCTCTGTATCGACCACCGTGATGATCTGTACGTGGGTCGTCACGTTGCCGCCGCTGCCCATCGGGGCAGGGAAGGGACAAGTTTCGTCCGTAATGGTCCAGGTGCGCGTGATCGTGTAGTTATAATGGCCGCAATTGAACTCGTTGGGATCCTGCGTATCGGTTTCGGTAAACGCGATCACGAGGTCTTCCGGCGCGGTGCAATTGTCGTTCACATCGTCGTTGGTCAGCACGAAGGGCGCCGGTACGGCGTCACATTGTACCGTGATATTGCCCGGCATAACGATGTCGAGATCAACTTCGGGATCCTGAGTGTCAACCACCATGACCTGGAAGCTGCACAGGGTCGTGTTGCCGACGGCATCTTCCGCTTCGTAAACCACCGTCATCGGCTGGCATACCGGAATAACCGCGCCAACCAAAGGTCCGCTGATCTGGGTAATGGATTCCAGTTCGCAGTTGTCCGTAGCTACAGGGATCGACCAGTTGAGCTTGCCCGAGCACTCATCCGGATCGTTGCCGATCATGAGCATTTCGGTCGGGCAGTTCACAAATTCGGGAGCAATCGTATCGTCGATGGTCACCTCCACTTCACAGGAAGTCACATTGCCGTTCACATCCGTCACGGTGACCGTCACGATGATACTCTGGCCGCTTTGGTTGCCGAAATCTGTACCTGCTACCGGGTTTTGTACGATCGAGGCCACGCCGCAGTTGTCGTCTGCATCCGTCACCAGGATCACAAGGTCGGGAACCAGCTGGTCGCAACCGCTCACTTCAGCCGGCGCGGGGCAGGTGAAGGTCGGAGGCGTAGCGTCCACCACGGTTACCGTAGCTACACAGAAGCTCGTATTGCCCGTCGGATCCGTTACCGTCAGGGTGACGAGGTTGTCGCCCACGTTGTCGCAGGTGAATTCGCTGATGTCGATCGTCAGGGAGGAAATCTCGCCGCAGTTGTCATAGCTTCCGCCATCCACATCTGCAGGGGTGATTGAAACCTCTCCGTCGTCATTCAGGTACACCGTGATATCCTGGCAAATGGCGAGGGGTTCCTGCGTTTCGTTGACCGTCACGGTGAAGGTGCAGATCGCGCTGTTGCCCGAGCCGTCCGTAGCCGTGTATTCGATCGTCGTTTCGCCGACCGGGAAGAAGTCGCCGGTGGTCAGGCCGCTCAGATCGGTTTGGTCAATCGAAACCGTGCAGTTGTCTTCCGCTTCGGGTCCCTGCCAGTTTACAAAAGCGCCGCATTCGTCTACATCCACCGCCACGATGATATCTTCGGGGCAGAGGGTGAAGTAGGGAACCTCCGTGTCGATCACCGTAATCGTGGCCGTGCAGCTCGAAGCGTTGCCCGCTTCGTCAACCGCCGTCCAGGTGATCTCGTTTTCGCCGATTTGCAGCACCGCGCCGATCAGCGTGAAGACGTGCGGTCCGAAGACCGTGTAGTCGTGGCTGATCTCCGCTCCGCAGTTGTCGGAGTAGCTCGCGTCAAAGCTGCCATCCGTCACCAGGTATCCGCACAGGCCGGGGGTGTTGTTCACCGTCGTGGGGATCAGGGTGCAATCTACCAGCGGCGCCTCGGCGTCCACGATGGTGATGTCCACCTCGCAGGTGGTTACGTTGCCCGCTGCGTCGATCGCATACCAGGTCACCGTCGTCACACCTACCGGGAAGATCGCGCCGGCAAGGGTATTGTTGAAGTTATAGTCGTTGTAGAACTGGGTCACCGCGCAGTTGTCGGTCGGCGGGATCGGATCGAATTCTCCGCCCTGCGTCGCGTAGCTGCATTGGCCCGGATCGTTGTCGCGCAACGGATCGATGTTCGAGCAGTCGAGTACCGGTGCTTCTTCGTCCGCCACCAGGACGTGGAAGATGCAGCTGGTCTCGTTTCCGCTCTGATCCACCACGGTGTACACCACCGTGCTGGTACCTACAGCGAAGACCGTACCGGAAGCGTCATCTACACCGGCGTCAATAGTCGCTCCGAAGATTACGTAGCTGACTTCCACTGCGCAGTTGTCGTAGATGGATTCCAGTCCGATGTCATTTACCTGCGCTTCGCACACACCCGGGTCGTTCGGCACGTAGACATTGTCCACGCACTCGATGATCGGCGGATTGAGGTCGTAGGTTTGGATCTCCACCTCGCAGGTAGCGGTGTTGCCCGCTTCGTCGGTCACCTGAAGCGTTACGGTGAAAGGAATGCCGTCGTTTTGCCAGTTGGCCGCGTCTTCGCAAGTTGCATACACGAAGTCGCCGAAGGTAACTCCATCCCTGCTCACCAGCATGCTGATCTCGCCGCAGTTGTCGAAGCTAGCTGCATCTACGGAAGCAGGCGTGATCTGGGATAATCCGTCGCCATCAAGCACCGCATCCATGACCGAAATACACAGGGCAACCGGCGCATCGTCGTCCGTTACGGTGTAGGTCACCGTGCAGGAAGCCGTGTTGCCGTTATCGTCCGTAGCCGTCCAGGTCACCGTCGTTTCGCCGAGCGGCAGGATAGCGCCGTTCAGGGTCCACAGGTGGGGGGCCGGGAAGTAGTCGTGTGTCAATACCGCATGGCAGTTGTCGCCGAAGTCCGGATCCAGATCCGTGCCCGATACCAGGTGGGCGCACTTGTCGTTGTTGGTGCCCAGATTGGTTTCCAGGATGGAGCTGCAATCGACCCAGGGATCTTCGTCGTCGATCAGGGTGAGGGTCACCTCGCAGGTCGAGCTGTTGCCCGCCTCGTCGGTCACGGTGATCACCACGATCTGCACATCTCCGTGGGCGGCGCCGAAATCGGTACCTGCAAGCGGATTCTGTGTGATAATCAGGTCTTCAAAGGCCGTGCAGTTGTCGTGCGCCAGCACTTCATCAACCAGGTTCGGCACATCGCCCGTGCAGTCGTCTGTTCCGTTGCCGCTGGTCAGTACCTCGCGGTCGGCAGGACAAAGGTCGATGACCGGGGCTTCGGTATCGATTACGGTTACTTCGAATTCGCAAGTGGTCACATTGCCTGCGGCGTCGGTGATGGAGTATTCCACCGTCGTCGTTCCAAGCAGGAAGAACTCGCCCGAGTTGGGGCCTTGCAGCAGCTCAAACGTGAAGCCGGGGCAGTTGTCCGAACCAAACGGGAAGGTGTACACCACCTCTGCTCCGCATACGGCCGGGTCGTTTTGCACCGTGATGTCATCCTGGCAAGTGATCACCGGGTTCGTTGCGTCTTCCACCGTGATGGTGAAGGTGCAAGCGTCCGTGTTGCCCGCCTGGTCAACCACTTCGTATCCTTCGGTGTAAATTCCACCGTATTGGTAGAAATTGGGGCCAAAGCCCAGGCCGCTGGTGTTGAGCGTCAGCGGAGCGGGGCAGTTGTCCGTGCCTTCCGGTGCATCGTAGCTCAGCGTCACGCCGCAGGGTCCCTGCGAGTGAATCGTCACATCGCCGGAGATTACCGTGGCTATGCCATCCGGGTTAACCGCCACCACCACATCTTCGGGGCATTCGATCACCGGATCTTCCGTGTCGAGCACCGTGACGTAGAACTGGCAGAAGTTCGAGTTGCCCGCGTCGTCCGTGGCCGTCCAAAGGACTTCCGTCGTACCGACCGGGAAAGCATCGCCCGATTCCAGGCCTTTGACCAGAACCAGCGTCAGGTCATCGTCGCAATTGTCCGTGAAAGTCACCGTATAGTCCACTTCCGCAGCGCATTCGCCCAGGTCGTTTTCCACGGTGATGTCATCCGGGCAGGCTACCACGACGGGGTTCTCCTCGTCGGCAACGACCACCAGGAAGGAGCAGCTCGCAGAGTTGCCCACTTCGTCGGTAATGGTGTAGGTCACCGTGCTGCTACCCACAGGGAATACGTGGCCGGAGGCATCGTCATCCCCGGAGGCTACCAGCGCGCCGGTGATGGTATAGGTTACTGTCGTGGGACAGTTGTCAAACGTGTATTGCGGGGCAATGTCATCGACCAGCGCCGAGCACAGGCCCGGGTCGTTGGCCAGGAACAGGTTGCCCGGGCAAGTGATCACCGGCGGGTTAAAGTCGTAAGTATGGATTTCCACCTCGCAGGTACCGTAGTTGCCCGCTGCGTCCCATACCCGCAGATAACCGATCACCGGATTGCCGTTGTTTTGCCATTCGGCGGCGTCGTCGCAGTTGACGTAGAACGAATTGAAGAAGTCCGTTCCGTCGCGGCTGACGAGTTTTTCCACCAGTCCGCAGTTGTCCATGCTTCCGATGTCAAACATCGAAGGCAACAACTGGAACTGACCGTCGGCATCCAGTACCGCATCCATTTGCACGATGCACATGGCCACCGGATTTTCTACATCCGATACCACATAGGTCACGGTGCAGCTGGCCTCGTTGCCCGCATCGTCCGTCGCCGTCCAGGTCACCGTGGTAGAGCCGACGGGCAGGAAAGCGCCGTTGAGCGTCCACAGGTGCGGAGGGGAAAGTCGTGTTTGAGCGTTGCGTGGCAGTTGTCGCCGAAATCGGGATCCAGGCTGAAGTCGGGTACCAGGTACCCGCACATGCCCGGCGTGTTGTCCAGCGTCAGGTCCTCGATGGTGTTGCAGTCCACCCAGGGCAGTTCGTCGTCGATCAGCGTCAGGGTCGTCGTGCAGCTCGATTCGTTGCCCGCCGCGTCGATGGCCGAGATCACTACTTCAAACTCGTCGCCGTGCTCGCCGCAGAGCGTGCTGTAGGCTTCCGGAGATTGCGTGATGATAATCCCTTCGCCTGCCAGATGCAGCAGGGCGCGGTTGAGCACCTGTGTGAATTCGGTGTCGGCATTGGCGCAGAGCGGACCGCCATGGCGGAAGCTCCAGCCGAAGTAGATGATATCGCCGTCGCCCTTGGGCAGGCGCGCTACCGATGCCCAGCCGGGCTGAACTTGACCGTTCAGGCTCAGCTCGTAGATCGGAATGGCGGGCCATACGAGGTTCGAGATATTTTTGGTCTGGAATAATTGTTCGATCGCCACAGGTCCGTTCTGGAAGCCGGTGTAGAGCGAGTTCTCCAGGTTCAGGTAGCTCAGGTTGCCGTTGTAGCAGCAGTCGTCTATCAGGTTGTAGCCGTACACCTCGTTGAGCACATTGGCCGCCGAGTTGTTGGGCGCAAGGCCGCCATCCATGATGAGCAGCTTGGCGCCGTTGGTCGATACAAAGCTGTACAGCAGCGACTTGACAGAGTTGGGAATATCCGTCAGGAAATTTCCGCTTCCGGTCAGCGCCGGGATGACCAGCAGGCTCGACTGGTTCAATGCGTTGGACCAGGTCGGGTAATCTTCCAGGCGGTCGATCAGGATGACCGAGAAACCGCGGGCTTCCAGGTGCTTGCGCACGTTCCAGGCCTCGCCGTCGCAGCTTTCATCCGTATCCGTATAGTCTTCATCGTAGAAGAGGGCCACCAGGGGCAGTTCGCCCGTCTGATCGCAGTTGTCTGCCACCACCACGTCGTCCGTCAGCCTCGGCACTTCGCCGCAGCAGTCGTCGATGCCGTTGGAGCTGGTCAGCACTTCCTGTTCCGGAGCGCATTCGAAGAAGGTCGGCGCCTCGCAGTCCACCACCCGCACTTTGAATTCGCAGGTCGTCGAGTTGCCGGCGGCATCCGTCACGATATATCCCACCAGCGTATTGCCAAGCGAGAAGTTCTGTCCCGGTAAAGGCCAGCCTCCAATGAGTTCCACGGTCCAGCCCGGGCAGTTGTCAAAGGCCAGCGGGAAGGTGTACATCACCTGAGCGCCGCAGTTGGCCTCGTCCGTGCACACTACAAAATTGTTCGGGCACACGATGATCGGATTCTCGGCGTCTTCCACCGTTACCGTAAAGGAGCAGGCGGCAGCATTGCCGGCCTGGTCGATCACCTGATAGCTCTCGGTGTACACTCCACCGTATTCATAGTAGTTCGGACCGGCGCCCAAACCGCTCGTATTGATCGTAAGCGGATTGGGGCAGTTGTCCTCGCCCACCGGCGGGGTATAGCTCAGCGTCACGCCGCAGGGGCCCTGGGAGAAAATCTCCGCCAGCCCTTCTTCCACCACCGCAACGCCGTCTACATTGATCACCACTACAATATTTTCCGGGCACTCGATCGTCGGAATTTCCGTATCGAGGACGGTCACGGTAAATTCACATACCGCAGGTCCGTTGCCGGCTTCGTCGGTGTAATGCCATTTCACTTCCGTCGTACCTACCGGGAAGGTTTCCCCGCTCGGGTAGCCGTAAATCAGCTCGCCCGTCAGGTCAGTTCCGTCGCAGTTGTCGGCGAAGGTCACCAGGTATTCTACGGCTGCGCCGCATACACCCGGGTCATTTTCCACCTCGATATCCGAGGGACAATTGGTCACCGTGGGTTGGTCGTCGTCCACCACCGTGATCACCATCGTGCAGCTGGAGGAGTTGTCGGACCCGTCGGTGGCAGTCCAGATGATGGTAGTCTGTCCGAGCGGAAGCACATATCCATCCAGCGTCGATGCGCCGTTCAGGCTGTTGCTAAGGGTCACAGCACCGCAGTTATCCCATCCGGTGGCATCCATGACGCCGCCTTCGACGGTAAAGGAGCAGTTGCCCAGGTTAGTGCCCACCGTTTCAAATGCATAGGGGCATTCGATCTCGGGGAGTTGCATATCCAGCACCTCGATGGTGAAGGAACATTCAATGGTATTGTTCGCCTCATCCGTGGCGGTGTAGATGATCGTCACTTCCGAGCCCACCGGGATGAAGGAGCCGGGCGCAGGGCTGTTCGGATCGAGCATTACCGTCAGGTCATCGCAGTTGTCTTCGGCTACCGGCTGTGCCCACCATACGTTGGCGCCGCACTTGTCGGGGTCGTTGTTCACTACGAAGTCATCCGGACAGTTTTCGAAATAAGGCATTTCGGAATCGTCGATGGTCACGGGCACCTCGCAGGTGGCCACGTTTCCATTCACATCTTCCACATAGATCGTCACGATCAGGACCTGGCCGGTGTTGTTGCCGAAATCGGTGCCCGCTACCGGGTTTTGCGTGATCGAGAGGATGCCGCAATTGTCATCGGCATCCGTTACCTCGATGACCAGATCGGGGACCAGTTCGTCGCAACCGGGAACGGTTACGGGCTCGGGGCAGGTAAAGGTCGGCAGGATATTGTCGACCACCGTGACCGTCGCTACGCAGGTTTCGGAATTGCCGGAGGCATCCGTTACCGTCAGCGTCACGTTGTTATCGCCCACGTCTTCGCAATCAAAGTCATCGATGTCGATGGCCAGGGATTCGATGCCGCAGTTGTCGTAGCTGCCGCCGTCCACATCTTCGGGCAGGATGGAAACTACGCCATTCTCGTTCAGGTACACGGTGATGTCCTGGCAAACGGCCGTCGGGTTCTGCGTTTCGGTCACCGTCACGGTGAAGGTGCAAATCTCCGAATTACCCGCCTCGTCGGTGGCGGTGTATTCGATCACGGTCTGTCCCACGGGGAAGAAATCGCCGGAGACCAGGCCCGTCAGATCGGTTTGTTCGACCGTGGCGCCGCAATTGTCTTCGGCGATGGGTCCCTGCCAGTTCACTTCGGCGCCGCATTCGTCGACATCCACGGCTACGTTGATGTCTTCGGGGCACAGGGTGAAGTGGGGATCTTCCACGTCTTCTACATTATATATCTGGGTGCAGGTCGTCTTATTTCCAGCTTCATCTTCGGCTGTCCAGACAATGACCGTAGTGCCTACAGGCAGGGTGGCGCCGTTGAGCGTCCACAATTGCGGTGCAGGGAGGTAATTATGGTAAAGGATGGCCGTACAATTATCGTTAAAGTCGGGATCGAGGCTGAAGTCCGTCACCTGATAAGCGCACAGACCCGGCGTATTATCCAGGTCAAATTCGTCGTTGTTACAGCCAAGTTCAGGATACTCATTATCCACTAAGGTAAGCACCACCTCGCAGGTCGCGCTGTTGCCGGCTTCGTCGGTCACCGTGATTAGGACTGTTAGTTCGTCCAGGTGTGCGCCGCCGAAGGGCGTTCCCGCCGCAGGATCTTGCGTGATCAGCAGGTCTCCTTCCAGGGTGCAGTTATCTTCCGCTTCCACATCGGGGATGAGGTTCGGAACGACTCCAAAACAGTCTGCAAAGAACCCGGTGCTGGTAAATACGATTTGGTCTTCCGGACATTCCACGATGACCGGTGCTTCCGCGTCGTAAACCACTACGTTGAAGTAGCATTCGACCGAATTGCCGGAGGCGTCGGTTGCCGTATAGGCCACGGGATTGATCCCGACAGGGAATTCCGCTCCACTCGGCAGGCCGGACGTAAGCACGGCGCCCTGGGCCGGGATCTCGAGGATCGCGCGGCGGGAATCGAACAGGTTAGCCGAATCGTACCAGCCGTCGGTGATCGGAGAAACCAGATCCCAATAGTAGACGATCTCGCCGTCGAGAATACCCGGTTGGCCCGGGCCCCAGTTGGTATAACCGAGGGTTTGGCCATTGGTCCAGAGGAATTCTCCGTAGTAGTCGGTGTACACCAGGCCGATCCAGTATTGCCAGCCTTGGGCCACCCATGCGTCGAGTTGGGACTGTTCGCCGGAGCTTTCGATGGCCACGAGGTTACCGCCGTATTGAGCTGCGGTGGTCTGAGCGCCGAGCCAGGTGACGAGTTGTCCGAGGTTGGCGGGAGATACGTAATAATGGTTTCCGTTATACGTACCGAGGAAGGAGTAGCCCGGGATCGTGGGGATGCCCGAACCGCAATTGTCGGTAGCGTGGACATCGTAGATCACGCGGGAGTTGCACTCGCCTTCGTCGTTATTGACAAAAATATCGGTCGAGGGGCAGGTCAGTTCGGGCAGTTGGCTATCGACCACGGTTACGGTAAAGGAGCAAATGGCTTCGCCATTCTCCTCATCTGTAGCCGTGTATTCGATGGTCGTAACGCCAACCGGGAACAAATCGCCCGTCGTCAGGCCGGTATTGTCAGATTGTACCAGGGTAACGCCGCCACAGTTGTCGATCGCGACCGGCTCTGTCCAATTGACATAGGCGCCGCACACATCTACATCCGTACCGACCATGATGTCTTCGGGACAAATAACCCAGGTGGGGTCTTCGTCGTCGGTCACCGTGACGGTGAAGTCACAGCTGTATTCGTTGCCGCTTGCATCCACGGCGTAGTAGGTCACCGTGGTGACGCCCACTTCGAAATTCCTGCTGGCATCTTCGTCGATCGGTCCGTTCACTACGCCCGTCACATCATCCGGTCCGTCGATGGTACCATCCGGATTCAGGAAATCCACCCAGTATCCGTCTATGATACAGTTATCCATAGCCAGCGGGTGATCCCAGTTGAATTGACCGGCACAGTCGCCGGTTTCTCCACCTGAACTGGTCGTGATCACTGCATTGTCCGGACAATCGATCGTGGGATTTTCCTCGTCGGTCACCGTCACTTCAAAACTGCATTCGGCCGTATTGCCAGAGGCATCGGTCGCCACGAAAGTATTGACGGTCGTTCCCACCGGGAATATCGAACCGCTAGGATATCCTTCCACCTGCACCAGGGAATTCCCTGCGTAGTTGAGGGTGATCTGACCGTTCATCATTTGAACGCCGGGATTGCCGGAAACAAGCGTTCCCGTATAGTAGGAGCCTCCGCCGTTGCCGGAAGCAATTCCCCAACCACTGTTCATATCTGCGCCGCCGCCGCCATTGTATCCTCCACCCGATCCTGCGGCAAATTCGCTGAATCCCCAGATACTGGCCTTTCCATTTGCTGCGCCTCCTGAACCGCTGCCGTTTCCGCCGGCCGTGAACCAACCGCCGCCGCCGCCGACACTCCAGGCGCCTGCGCCAGCCTGTCCGCCATTTCCACCCACTCCTCCAGCGCCCCAACCATGGGCATTATTAGCTCTTGAACCTTGGTTTTCCATCAAACCGTCATTTCCGGTCCCACCAGAGTGGACAAAATTCCCCCCAACACAGCTAATCCCTCCACCACCACCTGCCGCCACAACCAGGGGCGTAGGCCCGGTGGCGAGGTAACTGGCTTCGCCTCCCGCTCCTGTTTCACACTCCAAGCCGGATAATACGCCGCCCTGGGCTCCTACATAAATATCCAAAACCTGACCCGGCGTAACTGCCAGCTCCACTTCCAGACATGCCCCTTTACCACCTAATGCAAGGCCGCCCTGGGCGCCGCAAACCTGTGCGGTAACCTGGGTCACTCCCGCAGGCACCACCCAGTTCGTCGGGAAGCCTGTATAAATAAAGGAGGTCGTTCCCGAAACCGAGAACCCGCAGTTGTCCGTAACCTCCGGTAACTCGAATTCCACTTCCGCGCCGCAAATGCCCGGATCATTTGATACCTCGATGTCTTCAGGGCATTCGATTACCGGAGCTTCCGTATCAATTACCGTTACGGTGAAGCTGCAAGTCACGATGTTCCCACCCCCATCTGTAAGGGTGTATTCAACCGTGCTTACGCCTTCGTTGAAGATCGTATTGGCAGGGACTACGCCCATTCCGGAGCCCATTGTGGCGCCCGTGATGTCGTATTCCAGCGTATAGCCGGGGCAGTTGTCGACTGCCAAAAGCGGGTTCAGCGATCCGGCAGGAGCTGCCCAGGCGCACACGCCTTCGTCGGTGTCGATGGTTATATCATCCTGGCAAACCAGCAGCGGGTCGGCATCGTCTTCCACCACGATGGTGAAGGAACAGGTAGCACTATTGCCCGCGGCATCCATTGCCGTATATTCTATTTCATAAGTATCCGGTGTGAGCGGCTCGCCGTGGTAGGGGCCGCCGACAGATGTTTCCGTCAGGGAAGTCACCCCGCAGTTGTCTTCCGGCACCGGGATCGACCAGATCACGCCGTTGGAGCAATCGCCGTCGGCGCCGATGGTGAAGGTCTCGCCTTCGGGGCAGTTGACCCAGGTGGGGTCTTCGTCGTCGGTCACCGTGACGGTGAAGTCGCAAGTGGCAGGGTTGGGATCAGGATTGCCGTGGATATCCGTCAAATAATAAGTAACAGTGGTAACTCCTACATCGAAGTTCCTGTTGCCGGATGTATTTGGGATAGCCGGCATGGTTCCCACGTAAACATCATAAGGACCGTCCAGTGTTCCATCCGGATTTTCATAGTACACTACATAGGTGTCGATCCCGCAATTATCGCTGGGCACGGGGTGATCCCATTCGTATTGGCCCGCGCAGTCGCCAAGTTCTCCACCTTCACTGGTCGTGATCGCTGCATTGTCCGGACAGTCTGCGAAAATGGGGTCTTCGTCGTCGGTCACCGTGACGTCGAAACTGCACTCGGCGGTATTGCCGGAGGCATCCGTCACCTCGAAGGTATTGGTCGTCGTGCCAACCGGGAAAGTAGCGCCGCTGGGAAGGCCGCCAATTTGTACCAGAGGGGAAGCACCATTGGGAGTAATGATTATTTGTCCATCGCCCGGATTAAAACCTTGAATATGAATTACATTGGCAGCAAGGGGAGCTGCATAACTACTACCGCCCGCACCCGCATGTCCATTTGCGGCCCCGCCGCCGCCGTACCAACCTCCACCACCGCCCCCGGAAGTATAATTTTGATGGCTATCCCCTCCAATTCCAAAGGCGCCATTCGATCCAGGCCAACCGTGGCACGGAGAAGTTCCTCCAAAACCACCTGCCACCTGAGTGCCTCCGGTGGCGGGTGTTTGACCGCCACAAATGAAGAAAGTACCAAAGCCACCATCGGCGCCTGTGATATCTCCTCCGGCCCCACCTATAGAAGGAGTGCCATTGGTAGCGCCACCGCCGCCGCCGCCAGCTACAATCACGCGGTCACCGAGTGCAATTCCGCCAATGCGGATATCGGAGGCTCCACCTCCGCCTCCACCGATAAAGTAAAAAGCGTCAGAGTTGTGTCCACTTCCTCCTCCATTATAACCAGGAGTGGCATCCCAAAAATCCTGCTCCTCCTACATATAGATTTAAAACATCACCAGGCGTCACGGAAAGTTCAGCCTGAACCCGTCCTCCGAGTCCTCCTGAAGTGGTACGACCATTTCCGTCGGTTCCTCCACCACCCTCAGCGCCAAGTACATCAACTAGAATAGAAGTCACTCCTGGCGGGACCATCCATGTCTGAACCGATCCAGTATTATTGAAGATTACAGGATTAGCCCCCCCCGAAGGAAGGTCGCAATTGTCGTCAATCACGGGTAGTTCAAATTCCACTTCTGCGCCACAGATACCCGGGTCGTTAGACACCGTAATATCCTCCGGACACTCGATCGTCGGGGCAATATCATCCACCACCGTGATCGTAGCTACGCAGATGTCAAAGTTGCCATTGTCGTCGGTCACCGTGAGGGTGACAAAGTTTTCGCCGACATGCTCGCAGAAAATATCTTCAAAATCAACGGCAAAATCCAAATCCACATCGCAGTTGTCGTAGCTGCCGCCGTCGACCTGAGCCGCCGTGATCGTTGCTTCGCCGTTTTCGTCGAGGGAAACGGTGAAGTCCTGGCAAACGGCGTTCGGATTCTGCGTGTCCAGCACCGTGACGGTGAAGGAACAGGTAATCAAACCGCCGTTGCCGTCTTCGGCTTCGTATTCAATCGTATGGGGAGATCCTGCCACAGAGAACAAGGATCCAGGCTGCAGACCCACGGTTGGAGTCACGATCACGTCGTTTGGCAATACGCAGTCGTCGATTCCTACGGGCGGGGTCCAGTTTACATAGGCGCCGCATTCGTCCACGTCGTTGCCGACAATGATGTCGGCCGGGCAATTCACCCAATGCAGGCCGTTGACGTCGTCTATGGAGATATCGAAAGTCGTGACATCGGTGCAAGCGCCGAGGGTAGCCGTGACGGTTACCGTCCAGACCCCTTCGTTGCCGCCGGCCGTGAAGCCGGGGATATGCGGGTTGAGGCCCGTGCTGTTTCCATCGGGCAGACCGGCAAGGGCGCCACCTGTCCAGCTATATACGATATTGGGATCGAAAGGCTGAGCCGAGAGCAGGATATCTCCCACTTCGCCGTCCGGACAAACCGGTCCGATGTCGGCCAGGGGGCTCAGGATCACGTCGATGACTTCAAACGTTGCAGGGGTGCGCAGGCTCGGGCAGGGGCAGTTGCACTGCGCCCAGAAGGTGTATTCACCGGCTGCGGAAGGATCGACCTCACCGGCTTCTATCGGGTCGAATACCTCGCCCGTGCCTACCAGGTTGCCGCCGTATTGGGCATCCCACCAGGTGATCTCGTCGCAGGAGTTTCCGCCTGCGTTTTGGCCGGCTGCCCAGACAAGAGCGTTGGCCATCAGCAGGGCGCCGTCGGTGGAGGAAATCCAGCCGAATGCACCATCAACATCGGAGGAAGGAGGGAAAAAGTTTAAATAAACTCGCCGGACATTGGCTGGGCCAACTCCATTATTCGCCACTACCAGGGGAAGACCTCCGGTCCAATCCGCGATCCGGTATGAACCAAGGCTTAAAACGTTGCCGGTAGTTCTCCAACCGCCAATAAACGTGGCGACACCCTGCATAACGGGATGCCCCGGAAGATGAACAGTACCCAAGCCCGAAGCACCAGCATGTTCCTGGTTCCCCAAATTGACCAATGGATAACCCGAGGTCTGCCATGCGCCAGGGATTCCCCAAGTACCACCTGATAAGCGGGAAAAGACAGCATCTACGACTGCTCCCCCTGCATCGGCATAAGCGCCTAATACATTACCCAGGGAGACCGGAGGTTGATCGTCTGTAAATACAAGTACCACATCATACTGCTGGAGCTGGGCCAGTGTAGGTACAACTTGATGCAAAGCATCTACCGTAGCAAAACGAGGATCGGTAGCTAATTTTGCCTGGACATCTGCAGTCCTGTATGTATAATAAGACCAGGAAAGAACAAGTACATCAAGAAGACCGCCTTCCTGATAGCATTCAGCCGTCAAACCTTCACCCAAAGGCAGTTCCATGAGCGGTTCATCGGCGCAAACCGTATAGGCCTCAGTCGTGGGCGCCAAAGGCGTATCCTTCACCGTCAGCCAGATCGCGCGCACCTGCACGCATCCGTCGGACGATTCGAGGCGGACATAAATAGTCTTGCTATTGGAATTAAACGGCTCATCCGTGATCGGGTTGAGGTCGTTATCGGCGTCGAATTGGGAAAGGTGATAGCTCACCGTCACACCACCGCTCACGCCAGGCAGGCCGTCGCCGTCCACATCCCAGCCGGAGGCGTTTTGCACTCCGTCGGGGTCTTCGGCATCGGCCAGGGTAAAGTCGGCGAAAAAGCTGCCGGGGAATTGCGGGCATGCCATCAGCATCACCGAGCTGGCTTCCGGCGCGGCGTAGATCGTCACGTTCACCGGAGTCATCATGGCCGAGCAGCCGTTGGCGTCGGTCACCGTCACCGCGATGGTACCGTTAGGGCCTGCGCCCCAGACCACTTCCACAAACATGGTATTATCGCCACCGCCGACGATGTCGCCACCGGTGATCGTCCAGTCGATATTCGTATAAGGAATGCCGTTGGCAGGTACCGCCAGGGCATAGATAATGCCCTCAGCCGCATTGCCGTTACCTACTGCCCCGGAATTGCTGGAAGGCGTAGCGCATACCGGTTCCGGCATGGCATTCAGGCCGGCGTCGGTACCGGGTGCACCACTACCGTAAAGGTGCAGGTTACCGTGTTTCCGCTGTTATCTATGGCTGTATAAGTCACTTCCGTGCTGCCGACCGGGAACACGTCGTTCGGATCATAATTGGAGCTAAAGCTCGCGATGCCGCAGTTGTCGTCGGCCGTCGGAGCTACCCAGCTAACCGGTCCGGAACCGCAGATCGGATCGGGATCGGCCGGGCAGTTGAGGATTTCGGGATCTTCGTTGTCTTCCACCGTCACCGTGAAGCTGCAGGTTACGGAGTTGTTGCCGTCATCCGTCAGCGTATATTCTATCGTATTCAGACCCAGGCCCAGAAGCGTACCGGCAGGTACTACCCCGATCACGCCAAGACCTGAGTTATTTATTTCATGCGTTAATTCATAGCCCGGGCAGTTGTCTACTGCCAGCAACGGGCTGAGTGCGCCTGCGGGAACTTCCCAGGTGCAAACGCCCGGGTCGGTATCAATCGTCAGGTCATCCTGGCAAACCAGCAGCGGGTTGGCGTCGTCTTCCACCACGATGGTGAAGGAACAGGTCGCGTCGTTGCCCGCGGCGTCGGCTGCGGTATATTCGATTTCATAAGTGCCCGGTACGAGGGGCTCGCCGTGGAAGGGGCCGCCGGCTGAGGTTTCCGTCAGGGAAGTCACCCCGCAGTTGTCTTCCGGCACCGGGATCGACCAGATCACGCCGTTGGAGCAATCGCCGTCGGCGCCGATGGTGAAGGTCTCACCTTGGGGGCAGTTGACCCAGGTGGGGTCTTCGTTGTCGGTGACCGTGACGGTGAAGCTGCAGGAGTTGGTATGGCCCGCTGCATCTTCCAAGTAGTAGGTAACCGTCGTTTCACCTACGTTAAAATTGCGCGTCGCCGTGGGCATTCCGTTCGCCGAATTTTCCGGTGTGTATACCAGGGCATCGTTCGGTCCGTCAACGGTTCCATCGGGATTCTCATACGTCACCGAATAATTAATAACACCGCAGTTATCAAAAATTGCCGGGATCGTCCAGGTATATTGACCTTGGCAATCGCCTGTTCCGCCTGCGCTTGTTGTAATAGCTGCTGTCAGTCCGGCACAGCTGACGATCGGATCTTCTTCATCAGATACCGT
>JADJBL010000011.1 GCA_016703765.1 Saprospirales bacterium | reverse complement strand
CCCTGGCCGTTTCGGGCAACTGGTCCAATAGCGGCACCTTTACCGCCAATACGAGCACCGTGACCTTCAACGGAACCACGCAAACACTTGGCGGGTCGAGTTCGACGACTTTTAACAACCTAACCATTGGCAGTTCTACATCGGCAACCCTTGGGGTAAATACCACGGTGGGGGTGTTTTGACTGTAAATGCAGGTTCTACCCTTGCCCTTTCCACTTTCACCCTTGGCTCGCCGTCCAGCCTGGTACTGGTTGACGGCGCTACAATGGGCTCATCTATTACAGGAAGCGGACTGCTGACTTTAGGCGGTAACGTCACCGTAAACGATGCCACGACAGGAACGGACGACGCAAATATCTCCTGCCCGGTTGCTTTAACAAATGCAACCACTCGCACTTTCACCGTGGCCGATGATGGAACATCCGCGGTCGATCTCACCATAACGGGAATTATAAGTACCACAGGGGCCCTGACCAAAGCAGGTTTGGGAACCATGGTCCTTTCGGAACCAACACCTACACCGGCGCAACCCTGATTTCTGCCGGTATCCTGAACATCCAAAATCCACAGGGCCTCGGCACCACCGCAGGCGGGGCCACCGTTTCCAAACGGCGCGAGGCTGGAACTGGAAGGGGTATCGCCGTAGGCGTCGAAACCTGAGCCTGGCAGGAGAAGGCGGCGGATCCTCTGGTGGAGCTTGTATAATGTAAGCGGTACCAATAGTTGGGGAGGCGCGATCACGCTTACTGCCGATACCAGGATCAATAGCGCTGCAGGCACACTCACACTCTCCAATACCATCAACCTCGGAGGCAATATCCTGTATCTCCAGGGTGCATCGACCAATGCAAACACAGCAAGCGGGATTATTTCCGGGTCGGGCGGCAGTATTCAAAAAGTCGGCACAGGTACCTGGTTGCTTTCGGGCGCAAATACCTTTACCGGTGGGGTCAGCTTATACGCCGGCACCCTCCACATCAACCACGCACAGGCGCTTGGCACGATAGCAGGTACCTTCGCTATTGGCGGGGTGGGCAATACCGTGACCATCGACAATACCTCAGGCGGCTCCATTACGGCCCTGAACCACCCTATGTCCTGGAACGACGACTTTACCTTCACCGGCTCCAACGCGCTGAACCTGGGCTCGGGCGCCGTGACCCTGCAGGAAAGCCGACAGGTGACGGTCAGCGCAAGTACCCTCACTGTGGGCGGCATAATAAATGATGGCACCCTCGACCTCACCAAGGCAGGCGCGGGCACTTTGAGTTTCGGCAGCAATCCGGTAACGCTTAACAACCTCAGCATCGGCGCCGGCATCCTCGTTTCTACCTCCAATACCCTTAGCCTCGCTGGAAACTACAGCAATGGCGGAACATTTACCCATAACAGCGGTACCGTGCGCTTTAACGGAGGAGCCCTGCAAACCCTGGGCGGCGCCAATTCTACTGATTTCTTCAATTTAACCGTCGACAACTCAGGCGCCGGACTTTCCCTCTCCCTTAATCAAACCGTAAACGGCGCCTTGACCCTGACGGATGGTTTGGTGGCAACCGGCGCCAACACCCTCACCATTGCCAACGACGCCCCCGGCGCCATCAGCGGTGGGTCGAGCGGCTCTTATGTCAACGGCAACCTGGTCCGCTCCATTCTTGGAGGCGTAAATACCTATACCTACCCCGTCGGCACCGCTACTGCCTATGCACCGGTGACCATTGCCTTCGGTACAGGTACAATAGCAGGTACGCTCCACGGCTTCACAGTTGACGGAGACCATCCGAATGTCCCCCACCCCACGGTGCCCTCGGTGAATCGATTCTGGCGGTTTACGATCAATAGCGGCCTGACCACCGCCAATTACGGCGCTACCTTCAACTGGGTGCTTGCAGATGTGGACCCCATGTTCGATTTTACAACTGCCCGCTGCGGCAAATACTCCGGCGGCATGTGGACCCTCCCCACCATGGGAGCGCGAATGGCTACCAGCGCAGAAATCACCGGCGAAAGCGGTTTCAGCGACTTCCAGATCGGTACTTCCGCCGCCCTCCCCGTCACCTGGCTCTCCTTCCGCGCCACGCTCAACGAAGACAAAGATGTGGACCTCCTCTGGTCCACCGCCTCCGAATCCAACAACGAGGGCTTCGACATCGAGCGCAGCGCCAACGCCCGCGACTGGGAGACCATCGCCTTCGTGCCGGGGGCAGGGACTACAAGCGAAAAGCAGGAGTACCAATTTACCGACCCCGCCTACGCTATGGCTTCGGCGGGCGCGGCTCTCATCTATTACCGGCTGAAGCAACGCGATTACGATGGCTCCTTCGAATACTCCCCCGTGCGAACCATCGAACTGGGCAATCAGAACGGTATCCGCGTCTACCCCAATCCGGCGGACGAGGAAGTGACCATCTCCTTTGCCCGGCCGACGGAAGTGCGGGGTACGGCACGGCTTTACACCCAAAATAACCGCCTCGCGGCCGAATATACCATCCCGCCCCAAACGACCGACTACCCCGTTCGGGTAGCCGGGCTGCCTGCGGGGATATATGTCTTGCAGGTGGTGGTGGGGAATGAGGTGTGGAGTAAGCGCCTGGTCGTAGAGTAGTTGTCTGAACTGTGATTCGTGTGAGTTTTATGATTAATGTGATTATGCCGAAGTTGAAATCAAGGAAATCACATTAATCCGACGAATCACAGTTCAGACAAAAACAAAGGGGGGCTCAAAACGACAGTTTTGAGCCCCTTCTTGTTTCCCGTTTATCCATGATCCTTTGCCGCTTATTTGGCAAAACCCGCCGTTCCCTTCCTGGAGGGGCTTTCATTTTTCCCCGATTTCGTTTAATTTGCTCCCTTATTGCCGGCGGAAGGCATCATCCCATTGTAAATAACATTGCTGGCCCGTTCTCATACGGTTTTCGCAAAAAGCGGTCACCCCTTAAAACTATATGTATGTTCGATGTTACCCGAAATCCGTTTAAAGCAGCCATCGCCCTGGTGGCCGCGAGTTTGATTTTTATATGCGAGATACAGGCGCAGAGCCAGACCTTCACTTCGAGCGGGACGTACACCGTGCCTGCGGGGGTGACGGCGATTGTGGTCCAGGTTTGGGGCGCAGGTGGTGGAGGCGGGAGTGGGAACGCAGGCAATAACTCCCGAGGCGGAGGTGGCGGTGGCGCTTTTGCCGCGAGCATGTTTCCCGTTACACCTGGAAATACATACGCAGTAGTAGTTGGCGCAGGTGGAGCTCCCGGTTTGGACGGAGGCAGTTCGAGCTTCGGCGGCTTTTTGGTCGTTGCGGACGGTGGGGAAGGAGGTGAAACGGATAATGGAGGAGCCGGAGGTTCGACGGGCGGCAGCACCGGCATGCTCGAGTTTGACGGGGGCGATGGAGGAGACCGGAATGAGGACGATGGCGGCGGCGGAGGAGGCGGTTCCGCCTTTCAAATATCTCCGGGATTAGACGGTTCGAACGGAGGGAACCCCACGGGAGGGGCAGGCGGCTTGGGCACGGGCGATGGCGGTGACGGCGGCAACAACAACGGAGCTGGCGAGGATGGATATGCTCCCGGCGGTGGCGGTGGCGGCAAAGGAGACAATGGAGCGAGTTCAGGTGACGGAGCAGATGGGCGCGTCATCGTAACGGCCGTAGATCAGGAAGTTTTTTATACCACCGGCGGAACATTTACGGTTCCCGCAGGGGTGACAAATATCGTCGTGCAGGCCTGGGGTGGCGGCGGTGGTGGCGGAGAAGGAGATGCAAGCAATAACTCCAGAGGAGGAGGCGGCGGCGGCGCTTTTGCCGCGAGCCTGATCCAGGTGAGTCCGGGCAATACTTATAACGTGGTTATTGGATCGGGTGGCGCTCCGGGAGTCGATGGAGGAAATTCCAGTTTTGGGGGCGCCTTGGTCGTTGCGGATGGCGGCGAGGCCGGTGATACGGATGGTGGGAACGGCGGATCTACAGGAGGCAGCACGGGAATGCTGGAAATTGCAGGAGGGGATGGAGGGAACAGAAATGATAATGACGGAGGAGGAGGAGGGGGAGGATCTGGATTTTTATTCGTTGGAGGTGGTGATGGCCAGAATGGAGGCGCACCCAACGGCGGCGCCGGAGGAACTGGCGCAGGTAATGGCGGCGATGGCGGCGACGACGATGGCGTACCCGCAAACGAAATTGGAGAGAATGGATTCGCTCCCGGCGGCGGCGGCGGAGGTGGAAAAGCCGATGGCGGCGCGAGTTCCGGGAGCGGGGCAAACGGCCAGGTAATCGTGATGTACTCTACCGCGATCTCTCAGGCAGTTTTTACCGCAAACAATACTTTTACCGTTCCCGCAGGGGTGACGGAAATCCTGGTCCAGGCCTGGGGCGGCGGCGGCGCGGGACAGAGTGGGACCTTCGACAACGGCGGCGGTGGCGGTGGCGCCTTTGCCACGCGCCTGATGGCCGTTACGCCGGGACAAATGATCCCATTCACGATAGGAGCAGGGGGCACTGTGGATGGCGAACCTGGAGATCCTACCCAATTTGGAACTGCCAGCCCTATATTGGTCATTGCCGCAGGCGGGGCCAGCGGTAACGGCAATGATGGCGCTTTAGGCGGCTTGTCTTCAGCTTGTACGCCGGTTGCGGGCGCCCGCACGGGTGGCAGCGGCGGCGATACAGCTCCCGGCGTCGGCAATCCAGCCGGCGGCGGCGGTGGAGGCTCTGCCTTTGCCCACGTGATGGGCGGTGGCGGAGGTAATGGATCGGGTAGCACAGGCGGGACCGGAGGCATTGGCCAGGGAAATGGCGGAAATGGAGGAAGTGGCGCCAGCGGCCCAGGCGCCGCAGGTAACTTCCCGGGCGGCGGCGGTGGAGGCAGAGGAGGCTCCACTGGCGCTCCAACGGGCGGCGTCGGCGCCAGCGGCCAGGTCATCGTCACCTGGGCGGATAATGCAGCCCTGCCAGTCACCTGGCTCTCCTTCCGCGCTACCCTCAATGAAGATAAAGAAGTGGACCTCCACTGGTCCACCGCCTCCGAATCCAACAACGAGGGCTTCGACGTCGAGCGCAGCGCCAACGCCCGCGACTGGGAGACCATCGCTTTCGTACCCGGCGCCGGCACGACGAGTGAAATACAAAAACTATTACTACACAGACCCCGCCTACGCTATGGCTTCGGCGGGCGTGGCCCTAATATACTACCGCCTCAAGCAAACCGATTACGACGGCACCTTCGAATACTCCCTGTGCGTACGATCGAAATAGAAAATCAAAACGACATCCGCGTCTACCCCAACCCAGCTGACGAGGAAGTGACCATCTCCTTCACAGAGCCGACGGAAGTGCGGGGTACGGTGCAGCTATTTAACCAACAAGGCCGTCTCGTCGCCGAACAGCCCATCCCGCCGAGGACTTCGGAGCAGGTGCTTCGGGTGTCCAACCTGTCTGCGGGGATGTATATTCTGAGGATTACCGTGGGTGGGGAGCAGTGGAGCAAGCGGGTGGTGGTGGAGTAGTGGTCTGAACTGTGATTCGTTTGATTATTGTGATTCCCTTGATTCAATCTCCTGTATAATCATATCAATCAAGGAAATCACACGAATCACAGTTCAGACAAAAACAGTTCAGACAAAAACCATTTAATCGGAATCGTTTGCCGCTCATTTGGCAAACCCTGCCGTTCCTCCTCCGGCGGGGCCTTTCATTTGTCCTTGATTTAGTTTAATTTGCCTTCGCTTTGGGCCCTAAAAATATTTCCCATGAGAAAACTACACCTCCTTTGGCTATTCGCCATAATGATTTCTTCTATCAATGCTGCGTATTCTATTACTTATACCCTGAATAACGGTAACTGGGGCAATAGCAACAACTGGGTTGGGAATACGGCCCCGCCCAACCCCCTCACCGCAGGAAATGCCATCGTCATTGCAGGAACAGCAACCCTGAATGTCAACAATTATGTGGTTTCAAACGGAGCGACCATCACGATCAATAATGGGGCGACCTCAGTACGGTTCAGAACGCCGGGATTTCCTTTACCAATAACGGCCTTTTTACCAATATCGGCACCTTCAATATTACCAGCGCATTTTTGGGAAGCGCCAAGACCATAACCAACGGGGGTACGTTCGATAATTATGGGAACCTGTCCATTGGAGCATTTAGTTTATCAGTAGAAAGCCTGATAAATAATGGGATCTTGAACAATTATGGAAATCTGAACATAGTACCCAATGCGTTAATCGATCTAATCACCAACAACGGCACGATTACCAATAACGGGACGATCACGAGAAATGCGGGTACTTTAAACCACAACGTTGGGGCCTTTCTGAACGGAACGGGTACGCTCAACTACATGGGGGGTACCTTCACTAGTGCCGGATCACTCTATCCGGGTAATTCCCTCGGCATTTTTAATATTTCCTCCGGCAATATTATCATTACGGGAACGCTCGAAATTGAGATCACAGGCGCACCCTCCGGAGGCGCGGGGACGACATTCGATCAACTGTCTGTCGCAGGCACCGCCACGATCAACGGCACGATCAATGTCAATTTCGGCTCTCACATGCCTGCACCGGGCGATATGTACCAAATAGTTTCTGCCGGAGGGTATGCGGGCTCCCACACTTTAGTCGTGACCCCGAATACCATTACGGCAACTTATCTCAATGGGGTATTGACCGTTTCAAGTGTGCTCCCCGTCACCTGGCGCTCCTTCCGCGCCACCCCCAACGAAAGAAACGGCGTCGACCTCCTCTGGTCCACCGCCTCCGAAGCCAATAACGAGGGCTTCGATGTGGAAAGAAGCGCCAATGGCCGCGACTGGGAACCCATCGCTTTCGTCCCCGGCGCCGGCTCTACAAGCGAAACACAAACCTACCAATACACAGACCCCGCCTACGCTATCGCTTCGGCGGGCGCGGCCCTCATTTACTATAGGCTGAAACAAATTGACTTCGATGGCTCCTTCGACTACTCCCCCATCCGCATCGTAGAGATCCGAAACCAGCGCGATATCCGCGTGTATCCCAATCCGGCCGACGAAGAAGTGACAATCTCTTTCGCCGAGCCGACGACAGTGCGGGGTATGGTGCGCATGTACAGCCAGCAAAACAGGCTGGTGGCAGAGCACGTCCTCCCGCCGCAGACGACCGACTACCCGCTGCGCGTGGCGCAATTACCTGCCGGAACGTATATCCTCCAGGTGATGGTCGGGAATGAACAGTGGAGTAAGAGGGTTGTTGTGGAGTAGCTGTCTGAATCAGAATTCTCAGAATTCCACAATTTTCAGAATTAATGCTGTATCATAATTCTGGGAATTCTAAAATTCTGAGAATTCTGATTCAGACAAAGACAAAAAGTAATCAAACCCGCATCCCTATGAAAAAACCGATAACAATCTTCTTTTGCCTCTTGGCAGTCCTGACGGGCAACGCTCAAACCTTTACCTTTACCGGTACAGGAAATTGGAGCAATACCGCCTTGTGGAGCCCGAGCTACCCGGGGAATCCCCTTCCCTCCAACGATACCATAATCATCGACGGAAACTGCACCCAGGATATTGGGCGGTCTATCAATGCAAGTGCATTCATGTACATCAACCCGGGGGCTACGCTGAACATTTCAGCAACAATAACGCTGAACATGAACGGCACATTTACGAACAATGGCGCCCTTTCCATTGCCGGCATGCTTACCAATAATAAGACTGCAACCAATAATGGCCAGTTGACGATTTCGCTTACCGGAAGGCTTAACGCAGCAATCAGTGGCTCCGATCTTTTTTACAATAATGGCACAATTACCAATAACGGGAGGGTGGACAATAGCGGTACGTTTACCAATACGGGCCCAATTACCAACAATTTGACCTTCAACGCAGCGGAGGGAAATGGGGATAATTTTATCAACAATGGCGTCTTTTTAAACCAGGGCGCCTTCACGAATAGTGGTGTTTTCAACAATAATAACCAGATGACTAATGCCGCATCCGGAACCATGGTCTCAGCTGTCGGTAATGCGGACAATTTTATAAATGCAGGCATCTTTACCAACTCCGGTCTACTGGACAATGACGGCATTTTTACCAACAACAATCAAATGACCAGGGCAACTCGGACAAGTTTGTCAATAACAGCAGTGTTACGAATCATGCCGTTTTTACCAACGAGGGGATTACGACCAATAGTACCACCTTTATAAATGAAGGTATTGTTAGCACGGGGAATGGCTTGGCCGACGATTTTTTTAACAATGGCAATCTGGAAAACAACGGTACCCTCACCTGGATTACCGGAGATTTTTTCACGGGCAACAGCTCTACCCTTTCAGGCGACGGTTTGATAAACACCGCTGGGAAGGTCCTGGTTGCCAATGGATCCGTAGGTCCCGGCTCCTCCCCCGGCGCACTGACCATTGCCGGGAACTTAACTATTGCCGGCTCCCTGGACATCGAGCTGGGCGGTTTTACCCCCGGAACGCAACACGACCAGCTCATTGTAACGGGGAATGTCCAAATCAACGTGGGAGCAGTGTTGAACGTGAGCGTGATCAACAGTTTCTTCCCCACTACCGGCAATCAATTTGTCGTACTGACCTGGCTTACCAGAACCGGCGCTTTATTTACGGAAAACCTGCCGGGCGACCCCGGCGCCATGATCACCGATTACAACCTGCTGGATCTCACCCTCGCCATGACGGCCCCCCTCCCCGTCACCTGGCTCTCCTTCCGCGCCACCCTCCACGACGGCAAGGGTGTAGACCTCGCCTGGTCCACCGCCTCCGAATCCAACAACGAGGGCTTCGGCGTCGAGCGCAGCGCCAACGGCCGCGACTGGGAAAGCATCGCTTTCGTGCCCGGCGCCGGCACGACCAGTGAAGTACAAAACTATCAATTCACAGACCCCGCCTACGCTATCGCTTCGGCGGGCGCGGCCCTCATTTACTACAGACTGAAGCAAACCGACTTCTCCGGCGCCTTCGAATACTCCCCCATCCGAATCGTGGAAATCCCCAGCCAGAGCGACATCCGCATTTTCCCCAATCCGGCCGATGAGGAGATCAGCATCGCCTTCTCCCAAGCCACGGCGGAAAGAGGCTTGGTACAACTATTCAACCAGCAGGGTCGCCTCGTTGTAGAAGAGCCCCTTTCCCCCCAGACCACCGAACACCAGCTCCTGATATCCAGTCTGCCCGCCGGGATCTACATCCTGCGTGCGACGGTGGGGAGGGAGCAATGGACGAAGCGGGTGGTGGTAGAATAATTGAGAAAAATCTTTAATGGTGGTCCGCCGGAGGTTAATGAACCGTTTTCTCATAAATTCCTACCGTTCCCATTGACATGTTCGTCGTTTTCCGGTAATTTTGTCTGGCTGTGGGTTAACCCCCCCCTTTACTATGAGAAAACTACACCTACTCCTTCCCCTCCTGTTTATGGTATTTTCCCTAAACAAGGCTTATAGCCAGGTCGTCCAGGCTCTTCCCGTCAACTTCCTCTCCCCCGGCGACTTTTTCGGGGTATCGGTCGATATCAACGGTAATGGCGATTACATCGTCGTGGGCGCTCCTTTTCACATAAACTACGCCGACGTCCCACCCGATCAGGAAGGCGTGGCCTTCGTCTACTCCCTGTCGGGAAATACCTGGACCCTCAAGGATACCCTTGACGTTCCTGCTTTCGAAGTGATGGACGGTGTGGGTACTGCGGTTGCCATCAACACCAACGGCGATCGGATCGCCGTCGGCGCTCCGGGTGTGGGCAACGATCGGGGAGACGCGCGGGTGTTCAAAAGAATTGGCAATGCCTGGGCCATGCTTCCTTCATTGCACTACAACGGGAATTCAGGAGATAATACTGGGGCCGGTCCGGGCGATAATTTCGGCTCTGTGCTTGCGCTCGATGGTTCCGGCTACTACATGGCAGTAGGGTCGCCGTCCTTTCAGAATCAGTATGGCCGTGCCAACGTATGCTATTTCAACGTCTTTTTAAATCATTGGGAACAATACGAGTCCCTGGAAAACCCTACCCCCGACAAATCCGACTACTTCGGCTGCTCCATTGCTCTCGACGCCACCGGGAATTTCCTGGTGGTCGGCGCTCTGGGCGAGGACAACGGCAACGGCAATAACAATATCGACGACCACTACGGAGCCGTGTATTACTACACCCGCAGCGGGATCAATATCTGGACCAAAATTCAGGATATCGCGCCTCTTGGTCTCCAGTCCCAAAGCATGTTCGGTGCCTCCGTCGATCTGAACAAAGCGGGCGATACTCTGATCGTAGGCGCTCCGGGCCACAAAGGCTCCGGCGCGGCTTTCCTGTTCAAAAAAATGGGCGGCCTCTGGGTCCAGACCGATGTGATTTCCGCCCATAACCCGGTAGCAGAAGATCTTTTCGGATCAGCCGTGGCCCTCTCCGGCACGGGCGATATCGCCATGATCGGCGCCCCCTTGCGCGACACATCTACTGTCGAGGATATTGGATCGGCCTTTCTTTTTAGCTATGTCAATCCCACCGTACATTGGGGACAGAAAAACAACCTCAGCCTTCCTCCCGGTTATGAGGCCGGCGAAACCTTCGGCTCCTCCGTGGCCATTGCCCGCAACTTGTTCCTGGGCGTGGTTGGATCCCCATTCCAGGATAATTTCCGCGGCGCAGCTTACGTGGTATGGCCCAGCGCCCTGCCCGTCACCTGGCTCTCCTTCCGGGCCGAGCCTGTCAACGATGCGGTGAACCTCTATTGGAGCACCGCCTCCGAATCCAACAACGAAGGCTTCGGCGTCGAGCGCAGCGCCAACGGCCGCGACTGGGAAACCATCGCTTTCGTCCCCGGCGCAGGCACTACAAGCGAAGTACAAACTTATCATTTCACGGACGAGTCACCAGTCACCAGTCACCAGTCACTAATATACTATCGCCTCAAGCAAACCGACTATGATGGCGCCTTCGAATACTCCCCCATCCGGGTGGTCGAATTCGGCGATGCGGGCCTGGGAGTCCGGGTCTATCCCAACCCGGCGAGCGATTGGGCGACCCTCTCTTTCGCCGAGCCGACTAAGGTGCGCGGTACGGTGCAGATCCTCCACGAAAACGGCCGCCTGATGGCCGAATACGACATACCCCCGCAAACCCAGGATTATCAGATCCGCCTGGCCCCTTTGGCCTCTGGAACGTACCTGCTGAAGGTCAAAGTTGGAGCATTGGAGTGGAGCAATAGGCTGGTAGTGGAGTAGGAGTTGAAAAGTTTAAAGTTTATAGAGGCCTTTTTGGCGAAGCCAAAAAGAATTATTTCAACTTTTCAACTTTTCAACTTTTCAACTTTTCTCAACTTCTTCTAACCAGTTCCGCCGGATTCCCCCTGTATACCCCATAAGCCTCCAGTTCTTTGGAGGCGATCGAACCAAGCGACAACACGGCGTGTGTGCGGGCCGTCACGCCCGGCCCCACCACTGCCCGGGCGCCGATCCAGACGCCGTCTTCCAGCACGATGGGTTTTACGATCAGGTCGAAACTGGGTTTGGAGTAGTCGTGGTTGCCGGTGAGCAGCAGCGCGCCCTGCGAAATACAGACATTGGCGCCGATACTCACTTGCTCGAGGTTGTCGATCCAGACATGCTCGCCGATCCAGCTATAATCACCGACCTGCAGCTTCCAGGGAAACTTGATCTGCACGGAGGGTTTGATCAGCACGCCTTTCCCCAGCCTGGCGCCGAAGCGGCGCAACCACCACACTTTTATCCCGGAAGACAAGGTCAGCGGGTGCCTGAAAAACATGGCGCTGATGAAATACCAGGCCAGCTCTTTCCAGAGCGGGGCGCCGCGGGAGAAGGTGGGGTTTTGGAAGGAAGAAAGTACAACCATGTATAAAAATTAGCCCTCACCCGCCATATTTAGAATTTCCTTCGCTAATATGTCGGAGAGGTAGAATCCGGCTTTTTGCAATTTTTGAAGAATTGGAAATAATTGTGGATAATAACCTTTCTCTTTAGCCTTAAGAAGGCATCCAAGGGTTCCAAGGGTTTTTATTCCCAATTCTTTTGCGGTGTGTCTACCTTTTTTTTCATCAATAATCAGCAAAGCAGACTCTGATTCCAGAGCCAAAGCAATTGCGCTTGCTTCACCGGGTCTTGGTCCTGCATCAGAATCCGTTGTCTTTGGTATCGGCTATTTCCTAACCTTTATCCAATTCGGCAGCGGACTTGAAATTCTCGTTCAATCTCTGGCGTAATAATGATTTCGCGAAAGAGTGCCTCCAGCACCTCCAACTCTCCTGCTTTTTCCAGAACGATCAAACAGCTGGTATCGGCAATAATAGATGCAATCGTTAGATCGAGGCCTTCTAGTTCTTCTTTTGAATACCCAAATTGTTCTTTGGGAAATTCTTCGAGTAATTCGATAAAGGTCCTTTTGACTAACTCCGACCATTTCAGCGCCCTGTCCGGAAGAGATCTTACCTGAGTGGAAAAGGTAGGCCGCTATAATCATTTTTACTTCCAACTCGCTCACTTGTGTACCTTCCGGCACGTTTACAGTCACAGATTCCATGCCTTTCATTTTTTCGTTGAATTGTTATTTAAAATACACCATTTTTTGGTGAATGCGTTCATTTTCCTATTCACCAAAAACGAGAAATATGCTTATAAAAACAAGCCCTGCCTAAACTTCATAAATTTTATACCCCCAAAGATCGCCAGCGTAAACAGCGTAGCCTTCACCCCGTGATTCAGCACGGTGGCGAAGTCGGTTTCCAGGGAGAGCATGGCGGAGAAGATAAAAGGAAGCCAGAGCAGGAGTGCAGGCCAGTAACGGATAGCCAGACGGCCGAGACCTGCGTACCAGGCGCCGAGGAGGAAGCCGAAGAGGAGCATGCCGAGCACGGCGCCGCCGCGCCCGAAGTTGACGTAGGTCTCGCCGAGCGGACCCAGGTTGGCGCTGTAGGAGAGGCGTTGACCGGCAAAACGGTGGTACATGTCGTGGCCCCCGGCCAGCGGCTTGTCGGGCCAGATCAGGCGGGGTACCAGGGCGCCGAGCAGGGCCTGGCCGATGGTTTCCCCCCGGGCGTAGGGCTCTATGGATGGAGTATGCTTTTGGGCCATGGCCACGTGGTAGCCCTGGTTGAAGCGGTCGAGCGAACGGCTCCAGCGCTGGGGGGAGAAAAAAGTGGAATCGCCCTGAAGGAGGGTATGCGAAAAAAGGGCGATTTGTGCGGGCAGCTGCTTTGGCATGCCCTGCCGGCGCATGGCGTCGCGAAAATCGAACTTGATCTGCAGGGCAAACAGCACCAGCGCCATCGCGCCGCCGTAGAACAAGGCCTGTTTCCAGGGGGCCGTCCGGTGTTTGAAAAAGAGTAGCAAGGCCGCAAACACCAGCACCCACAAAGGCGGACCCGCCTGCGTGCTGCCGAGCGACCAGCGGAGAAACAACAGGTATAGCAGCGCCAGGGCCACCCATTTCCATTTGTTTTTCCAAAACAGCAAATAGAAGGAACCGGTGAGGCTGCACCAGAAAACAAAATTGGTCAGGGCGCGGAACCCCAGTGGGGCATAGGGGTAAAGGATTTTACCCGCAAAGCCCAGGCCGATCAGCAAAAAAGGCAACCAGGGCCGGGCGAGCAACTGCGCCTCGATGCGTTCCATCAGGCTGCCTTCTTCCTTTTGGAACAGGGCCAAAGCCGCATTCGCTCCCAGCAGCAGCGCCAGCACCCCCGGAATGGCCAGGGAGAAATAAGCGCCCGCCTCAATGGGCATGAAGTTGGACTCCGGGTGCAGCCGGTCCGCAAACGAATAGGCAATGGCCGGGGCTACCCAGAGATAGACCAGGGCTTTAAAGAACAGGAAATCGAGCAGGGAGAGAAAGCGCCTGTTTTTTGCGAGGAATTGTGCAAAGGCGCCGAGGAGGAGCAATAATCCGAGCGGCAAGGCAAAGGAGTGCCAAAGGCCCGCCAGAGGGAAATAGGCGAGGAGACAGAGGGCGTAGATCGCCGTGCCAAGCCATTTTTCCGGGAGAGGGAGCCGCTTCATGCAGCGAAGATAGGGGAATTTGCCGTGCGTGCCGAAGATTTAGAGAGGCAGGCTGATGTCGACATTTCTTTAAATATTCGACATAAATATAGGCTTATGTCGAACGAATCGCCATATTTGTTTGTTTGTATCGAAAAAATGGTAGATTTTCGACATAAAGAAAGAATATGACCTACCGTCCAAATGAGCCCTTCAATGATTTGCCTCCCTTACCTCCGTCATTCGATTTGGAGTCGGCGGTTATTTTTAAAAAGGTTCTGGCAGCTTCGAGGAGCCTGGCGGAGTTGAAAGGATTATACGAAACATTGCCGGATCCAAGGCTTTTGATCAATACGGTGGTATTGCAAGAGAGCCGCGATAGTTCGGCCATAGAAAATATTGTCACTACTCAGGACGAGTTATACCTCGCGTTGTTGGAGGAAGGGGCGTCCCAATCAGGAGCAAAGGAAGTAATCCGTTATCGGGAGGCCGTGTATGCCGGTTGGGAACATATGCAACAGCAACAAGGGCTGCTTACCGTAAATGGGATCACCCGGGTCATGCAGCGTATCAAAGACACCCAGGCGGGCATTCGAAAGCAACCGGGCACGGTGCTCAAAAATTCAGTGACGGGAGCGGTTGTTTTTACCCCTCCTTGTTGTGAAGACGTTATCCTGCAAAAATTGGGCGAATTGGAGCGCTTTATCAATGAAAAGTATGAGAATGACCTGGACCCGCTAATCAAAATGGCCCTGATTCATTACCAATTTGAAACCATCCATCCTTTTGCCGATGGAAACGGCCGCACAGGGCGTATTCTCAACGTGCTTTATCTCGTCCAACAAGGGCTTTTGCCCCTGCCTGCGCTATATTTGAGCGCCTATATTTCGGAATACAAGCAGGACTATTACCGCCTCCTCCGCGAAGTGACGGAAAAGGAAAACTGGGAAGGATGGGTGCTTTTTATCCTTACTGCCGTGGAGGAAACCGCTATTCTTACCATTCGCAAGATCCGCGCGATCCTTGAATTAAAAGCCGAACTCTTCCCGCTAATTATGGAGGAAATCGGAAATTCCAATGCGGGAGTTATTTTGGATTTACTTTTCACCCCTGCCCTATGTGAAGATTGAATCCTTGGTCGGGCGCGATATTGCCCATCGACAGACAGCATCGGGATATTTGCGAAAATTGGTTGATGCCGGCGTGCTTCATGCGGAAAAGCGCGGGCGTACCGTGTATTATATCAATTTCAGGTTGATGGAAATTTTGGGAGCTTAAAGGATGGCGGGAAAAAACTAATTTTTAATTTTTCACCGCAAAGGCGCTAAGGACGCAAAGGTGGTTGTTTATAACGCCTTGCAGAAGAAGCTAGAATCACATATTTTTGAATCTCCTCACAAGGCATTATAAAGAAAGCTAATTCTTTGGATATGCGCCATGAGGAAATTGCCCGAGCTATCGTACACGCTGCTTATCAAGTGCATAATGCCTTGGGGCCGGGTCTTTTAGAATCTGTATACGAACATTGTATGATTGAAGAATTGGGCCAAGCCGGGGTTAGAGTGGAGTCTCAAAAACCCATTCCTGTGGTTTATAAGTCAAGAAAGCTGGAGTTGGGCTTTCGGGCTGACCTGATAGTTGAAAATAAGGTACTTGTCGAGTTGAAAGCAGTAGATGCTATTTCTCCCCTTCATTTGGCCCAAATACTAACCTATCTGAAGCTTACCCAAATTTCATTAGGATTTCTTATCAATTTTAATGAACATCTAATCAAACAGGGAATTAAAAGGGTTGCAAACAACTATTCTTCATTGTAAAGTGTGCTGCTTTAATTAAGAGAAAGGCGCTTCATATTTTTTTTATAGATAGATTTTCTTTGCGTCCTTAGCGCCTTCGCGGTGAATTCAACGAAGTATACAACTCCCCATATCTCCTCGCTACCTCCCCCGCCTCAAACCGCTTCACATTCTCCCATCCCTTCTGCACGAGCTCATCCCGGTACGTCCCGTCGCCGATCACGTGGAGCAGGCCTTCGCGGATGGAATTGATATCGAATGGATCGACCAGGCAAGCGCCTTCTCCGGCGACCTCCGGCATGGAGGAGCAGTTGGACGTGATGACCGGCCGGCCCACGGCCTGCGCTTCGAGGATGGGCATGCCGAATCCCTCGAGGGTGGAGGCGAAGAGCAGGAGATCGGAGGATGAGTATGCCTCCAGGAGTTCCTCCTGAGTCAGGTGCTCCAGCCAGGTATGCGGGAGTCGGTATTGGCTGAATAAGGCCTCCGCCTCGGATTTCCGCTCCCCGATGATCCGGACCCGGCAGGGGATGCCCTCCAGGGCCGCCAGCATTCGGGGCAGGTTTTTATTGGGCTTGGTGCCGACCAGCAGGATGGTGGGCAGCGCAGCGTCGAACGATTTGGGATCAGGCCTGAAAAACGGCAGCACCGGATTCGGAATCACCTGGATCTTATCTTCCGGGTAGCCGGGCAGGTATTGCAAAATATCCCTTTTGGTCGCCTCAGAAATGGTAGTCACCATGGCGACCCGGGCCAGGGGTATTTTCAGCCAAAACCAGTAAAGAATCTGTCGGGCAATGGAATTGGACTGCCGCAAAAATCCCAGGTCGTGAACCGTGAGGATGGTGTTTTTCCGGGGCAGCGCCAGCGCCAGATAGTGCACATCGCCGGTGATATGGTAAATGTCGCCCCGGCATCGGCTGGCAAAAAGGAGGTTTTTCAGCCTGGGCAAAAGTCCCTGGCTGGGATGCGGACAAACGGCCACCTCCACGCTCATGTCCTTCGGAAAATGCTGCCGGATCGCCTCGAACAGCTGCTCGATAGAATAGTGAAAAGGGTGGGGTTTGCGATGGAAATGGAGGACTTTCATTCTTTACTTCCCCAAAGCCTTTAAATATCGTTCGCCATAATTCGAGGACACCACCTCTTCCAGCGACTTGCCCGTCGAGCGCATGCGCCGGCGCAGGTCCGCCACGTTGGCGTCGATGAGGAAGCGGAACCAGCAGCCCTGGAGGAAGTGAAAAACCAGTCCCATCCGGCCGTCGAGAAAGCCCAGGAGGAGAAAATACCGGTAGAGGAAATACCCGAAGGCCCGGATAAAAAGAGGCGCCCGTTGAAAGATCCGGGTTTTGAGCCAGCGGCGGCGCTCGATGGGCGTGCCGAAAAATCTCGCCCTGACCTCTCCCTGATCGCGGGCATGGGCCACCGTCTCGATGGCTTCGAACAGCGCCCAGTGCGCGTGCGATTGCGTAAAGTCCAGTAAGGTATCGGCCACCGTGTCGATGAGATCGACGCCGGCAGGAAGATGCCGGGTGAGGCCTTCGCATACGAAATGCTGGTCATAGGCCTTGGCTTCGCAGCGGCCGCGGTTGCGGCGGAAGAGGCGCAGATGGTAGTTGGGGTAGTGCCCGCCCCGCCGGATCCAGCGCCCCAGGAAGATCGTCCGGCGGCTGAACATGTAGCCGTCCACGGCCCCTTCGGGGTCAAACCCCGTTTGTAGCCAGCGCACCATGTCGGGGGTACAGCGCTCTCCAGCGTCGAGGTGGAGCACCCAGTCCGTTTGGAGCGGTAGGTTTTGCTGGGCCCAGTTGCGTTGTTTGGAGTAATTTTCGAAGGGGTGCTGCACAAAAGCAATGCCTCGTTCGCGGAAGATATCGAGGGTGCGGTCGCTGGAAAAGGAATCTACCGCAAAGACCGGCGCGTCCAGCCCTTGCAGGCTGTCGAGGCAGGCCGGGAGGTTTTTCTCTTCGTTGTGGGTGAGGATGATGATGGAGAAGTTGGGGGGCATGTGCAGAGAAGAAGGTGGGTTACTCAACGTATTGAGTAAAATTACTCAGCGTATTGAGTAATATCAAAAAAGTCATATAATGATTTAAAAATGAGCTACTTGTGGATAAATTTTTGAATTGCATCAATGGCAAGTTGCCGGGATTCGCGGGACAACTCCAAGGAGATCACCATTTCCTCTACCACCTGCCCCCTATCCAAGCTGGTTTTTTCAGTCCAATAGCCAAATTCAACAGTATTGCTTTCAGGTTCTTCTTGTACTATACGCAATGCTTTATCGGACGAGAGTCTTGCACTGAAAATGGGGTTGCCATCGTAAAATGGACGACCATTATTAAAGGTCTCCTTTACCCAAAGTGTAGAAAGAGGAAAGTCGTTTCCCAATGTTTTTCGGATCTGTTTTCTCCAAAAAGCCTGGTTAAGGCGGTATACCCTTTTATCGTCCAAAAAGTTTTTGAACAAAAAATGAGGGCCATTTCCTTTCCCTTGTTGGTTCTTAATTACCATCGCGACTGAAATTTATGAATCATTGCTTTCCTTAATAAATGCTTTTCCAGACAACACTTCAATGTCTACCCGCTCGTCTTTCGACCCTTTAACCTTAAACGACCGTTTTACCGGAGAAGATACACCTCCATTTTTTCCAGCTTCTTCGATGAATACCCGGGTTTTCAAAAAAGGTGTTTTCCTTTTCTCGTAGTCCTCCTTATGTAACTTGTCAATAAGCCTTTTCAAAAGTTCTAAAGCTTTTTTTACACTTAATGGACGAGACTGAGCCCAGGACTCGGACTCCTCAATTCCGCCACCCTGGGCTTGAAACCTTCCCCGATGTTCCATTGGCACATAATCTTTCTACAAAAATCGGGGATTGTTTGGTTCAGGAGAACTGCGTGTTTTTTCAATCTTACCCTCCAATAATAGGGCTGAGGAGATGTTTTTGAAAAACTGAGGACTGATTATCAGATATTTACAAAAAGTGGGGGATTGAATTTTTATCATCATTGGGAACTACCTCCTACCTATCCCCATACCGCAGATCGGGGAGCCCGGTTTTGAGCTCGTAGGCCCAGGTAGCCAGGGTGAGCAGGGGTTGAAAGAAATCGGCCTTTGGGATCCATCCCGGGTTTTTCGTCTCGGCCTGGAAATAGTCCTTGCCCCTGGCGATGGCGCCGCAAATAACATACCGCACCCCTAATCCAAACATGTCATTGCGCAGGCCTCTCGCCACTGCCGTGGGGTGGAGCTGGAGCGAAGCATGGAAGATTTTGAATTGGAGCCCTTCTTCAAAGCCCAGGATATAGGGTATGGGCAGGAGTTGGAGTTTTTCAAGGGCCGGCCGCAGTTTGTCGTCGTCGTCCTTTTGATCCATGTCCAATGCAGAGATGATTTTCCAGAACAGGCCCTCATTGGGGGTGCTGTTGCGCTCCCGGACCTTGGTGATATCCAGGCTCTTGAGTGGAAAAAGCAGGTTTTTTGCCATGGCTAATCCTCTTTAAGAAGATTCGACACGGCAGTCGGCAGGATAATTGTTTGGGTTTCAAGCGCCTATTCTGTATGTAAAATCTTCTTTTTTACATACGAATTTGAGAGGGGAAGAGTTCCTAACCAAAGGAAATGCGCAGGTTTTTCCTGAAAGAATCTGGTTGTTTTATTCATTAACTACCAGCGTACTGAACAAAAAATGGGTTTTTTGTTCAATACATCGTTAAGACTCTAAACGAAAAGTCCTTATTCACCTGCTCGAATAAGTTCCAAAACCAGGACATCTACATCGGTCCATGGGTTGCAATCTGTAATGTGCTTGTTAGGGGGAGTAGTTTGGCTCTTGAGCCAGGTCGTATTACTCAGGGCCGTTTCCAACTTATCTTTCAAGTTTGAAAAATCGTTTTGCCTGGCTTTTTGATACCCCTGGTAGTACTTCCTTAACTCGGTTAACAAAGCATTTGCAGTTTCAAAGACTTTGGCCGATCTGACAAAATGCAGCAAAAACCAGGTTTCAAATGAAATAGCCGAAAACCCTACGTTGATGGTGCTTTTTTGTGCCTGTTCGTAAGCTGTTTTTCGATATATGTGATGGTCGTGATCAAAAACCACCCAAACCTTGTCATAGGCGTTTCCTTCCTCTTGGGCCTTTTGGGCTCGTTGTAAGGCTTCTCTGACTACCTGTTCCGGAGTAGGGCTTTTTGCAGCCACAACCTGAGGATTGACAGCCAATAGGGCCTGACTGTAATCGGGGTCTTCTTTGATCGCCTGAAAGTAGTTTTTTTCAGTTAACCCTTCACAGAGAATCAGGATTCGCTTCTTTACCCTTTTTACTTTTTTGCTACTCCTTTTCATCCGCCGCGTAGTTGAGCTCAAAATCGAGACTTTGGATGGACGGAATACCACCCAAGCGGCCGGATAAGTACCACTTTTCATAGGGGGCGTCTTTGAGGATGCCCTTGACGTCAGCTAAAGAGAAAAGTTCAGAGCTTCCTGTACTGTCTTTCTCTACGATCCATATCTGATCTCGTCGAAATGCGGCGGCGCTCAACAAATTGGTGTCGTGAGTGGCCAGGATCAGTTGCGCACCTTTTGGGTTGATATTTGGATCGTGAAACAACTGGATTAGATAGTTGCTAATCAGGGGATGGAGGCTTCGTTCAAATTCATCGATCACAATAACGCGCCCATTCATAAGAGCACGCAATATCAATCCGCCTAAAACAAACAGCTTCTGAGTACCGGCCGATTCTTCTTCGATAGAGAAAAAAGAGCTTCCCGCCCTATTCCCTTCGTCGTCGAAAATGTCGTGTTCCATCCATACTTCATAGTCTTTTCCAGAAAGGGGAAGTCGTGTTTTTCGGATTTAAAATTATGGATTCCGGCATCGAAACTCTTGATCAAAAGTCTGAAATTTTCAAGGAACTTTGCGCTTTGACGGGCATTGATCATCTCTTTTGCGATCCGGTCGATATAGTAATTATCCGCCCAATTATCCAGAAAAGGGATGGGCATAAAACCCTGTGCAAAAAAGCGGTATACCGATTCCAATTGCTCCATATTATTCCGGGCAGCCTTTGACAGGAATAATTGGTTTTTTCCGGTCAATCGGGAAACGACCGTTTTGGGACCTTTGAGATAATCGCCAAACTCGAATGTTTGTCCTTTCCTTTTGAAAAGCCTGGATTCGCGTCCTTCCGGATAAAACAAGAGGAGCTCTTCCTTCACTTCTCGCTCGAGAAGGATTAAATGGTAATGGTATCGAACCTTCTCTACCAAAAAGTCGATTTCAAATACCGTAGGGGCGTCGATCGTACGGGGATTAAACCGATAAGGCATATAACTCTCAATACGCTGATCCGGTCCAAGGTCTGCGGAGGTGAGCACGGCATTCCGCAACGCTTGAAGCGCCCGCATAAAGTTGCTCTTTCCGGAGGCGTTCGCCCCATAGATTACTGCCGACTTGAGCGCCTGGTATTTGTCTGATATTTCCAGGATATGCTCGACGGATTCCTGTTTCCCCTCATCCGGTATCATGGAAAAAGTTTGCATGCTACGGAAAGAGCGAAAGTTTTCGACGCTAAACTCCAGTATCATTCCATTTTAATTATTATATTTGGAATACATTTCCAAATGTAGGCAATAAAACTGGATAGTGCAACTATTTTTTCTTACCATGAAATGATGGTTTTGAAACCTCCATATACGCCCCCAAATACCCCTCCGCCACCCTCCCCGCATCGAAATCCCGCCGGATGATTCCGGGCGCGTGCTCCCGAATGCGGCGGCGCTTTTCGCTGTCCCGGAAGGCTGCTTCCAGTGTTTGGGAGATTTTTTCCTGGTCGAGCGGCGTCACCCAGCCCAGGTCGTTTTCCAGCACGTAGTCGCTCAGGCCCACCTGGTCGCTCAGCAACACGGGCGTGCCCACGGCGAGGGATTCGAGGACGACGTTGGCGAAGTTTTCGTGCCGGGAGAGGAGCACGATCAAATCAGCAGACCGGATCTTGTCAAACTTGGGGCCCTCGGAAAGCCAGCCCGCCCAGGAGATCCTTTTTTCTATTTCCAATTGAGAAGCGAGCGTTTTTAAAGATTGGAGGTAATCCTTCTGACCATCTCCCACGATTTCCAGCTGCAAGGGAAAAGAAAGGCGGGGGAGCGACCGGAACAACCATTCCAGTCCCTTTACCGGGTCGATCCTACCCAAAAAACAAAGACGAAACTCCGCTCTAGCATTTTCCGGGAAGGCCTGAAATCAGGCAGCTCCACGATATTCGGAGCGATAAAAGACCGTGCCTTCACCATGCTTTTTTCCAGTTCCTGTGTGGAGGTGTAATGCAGAAAGGCGCCGCGCTCCAATTGCCTTTTGGTAAGTAAAAACACCCCAGATTTGAGCAAGCTTCTACCGGCGCCTTTTGAGTAGGGGCTCAACATGCCACGAGGGGAAACGATGGGCCTGACCCCGCGAATCCGGCAGACCAGAAAAGAAAGCACCGCGACGAGGTTCCACCAGGAATGGATATGCACTGCATCGAACCGCCGGCATTGTATCCAAACCTGCCTCAATAGCTGCGGGGAAAAGTGGGTGTGGTCTTTGGTGAGGCGGGGGTAGTAAAAAACCTCCACCCCGTGAACCTGTTGCGATTGGCCGGGGCACGGTGTCGAGCTTCATTTTCCCGTTGGCGGTGGTCGTGAGCACTCGCACCTGTGCTCCTGCAGAAACCAGGCTTTCACACAGGCGGCTCACGCTGAACGTGGGTCCGCCGTAAATAGTGGCGGGCAGGTAGGAGGGGGTGATGTGGAGGATTTTCAATTATTTCCCGGCGGCAATCGACCTGTTTTCAAATAATTTCAAGCCGTATTGATACAATTCCAGGTCCAGTTCGTTGGCATTTTCAATCGCGAGAAGTGTGGAGGAGGACAATTCCGGCTTTTTTTCCGTTTTCATGGGCCGTTCTTCCAGGTTTGTCGGTTCGGCAGGGAAAAGGCTTTGAAACAGGCGACAGGATTCGGGGAATCGCTCCTGGATACCGACAAAGAGGTATTTATCGCGCAAATGCATTTTTGCGGTTTTCAACATCTTTGCCGGGCTCGTTTTTAAATAGAACCCCGTGCCGAGACCCGCTATGAACCTCGTTTGCAAGTTGCTCTTCAAGGCCCCGTAACGTTGCCCGGGCTCGTCCTGCCAAATTTCCTCCAGCGAAAATGCGCTATGCCGAGCGTAATCCGGATGCTGCCATTTTTCATATTTCAGTTGCAATACGAAATAATAATGGCTGATGGACCTTTCCACGGGGTCTCTCAAAAAAGTGAGGTAGCTCGCTTTACGGAGAGGCTTTAAGACGTGAACCCCGTAGGGAAAGTGATTGGAAATACAGGAATGATCCGGAAATGATTGAAGGGCGAATTGGCGAAATCCTTTTGGACTGAAGACCCTTTTCGGAAAATTGGCCTCGAGGACGTTCCTCTTAAAAGCCGTTCCGGCGGTTTTGGGTATATGCGTGAAATAGATCATTCCCACCGCTCAGCTCACTTTTTTTAAGAAACCAAATCCCCGAAACAGGACGAAAAGCAGTCCCATCAAAATGAAGCTCCAAATAAAGATATTGATGATGAACTCCCAGCAGGAACCCCTCCAGAAGACCTGAAAAAGGCCAGTGTAGATTAGTCCGGTTCCCCAAAGGTAGCCTCCGAACCACCGCTCCGCCACGACAGAGGAAAAGGCGGATAAGAGGCCGATCAGAAAGCAAAAGAGCCAGGAGCCGAACATCCCGAAGGAAAGATATCCGTCGACGACCAATTGTGGTTTTGCCGATACCTTGTCCACAGAATACCATTCGATGATCCCATTTTCAAGCACCCGCTCCATCACCATCGCCTCCATGTTGGGTTTGTCGGGGAAAAGGGTTCGCGGGAGAATATTGAGAAAGCCCTGGTCGATGATCTGCCAGTCGTAAAAAGGCCTGTTCGCAGGCACATTTTCCATGTATTTGACGAAATTGGATATTTCGGAAAAGCGGAATACGAGAAAATTCCAGTTCACATCTGCCAGCTCTTTGGAAGATGCGTTCTGAAGCGTTTCAAAAGCCTCCAGGGCTGCGGTTGTGGCCTCCGCCTGCCCCTGCCAGCTCTGCTCCCGAATAATATTGGTGAAAAACGGGAGGACAAAGAGCAGGAAAACAATAGAAATAGAACCCAACACGATCACGGGCTTTTTATACTGGGGATACAACAAAGCGCCCAGCAGGATCAGCGGAACCAAAATGTCTTCCTTCCATCCCGAAATAAAAGATTGAAACAGGTTGGCGCCGAACAAGGCAAGCGCCACAACGGAATACATCCATTTCCTTTCGGGCAAAACCAGGGCTACGGCTACCACGCTGGCCACCAGGCTCAGGTTGTCGGTTTTACGGCAAACTGGTCCAGCCCCGGTACGGCGTGGAACAGTGCCGTAAGCCCTATTGCCAGAAATGCCAGGACCAGCGCTCCTCCGGAATAGGATTTGAATTCAAGGGAAAACTTCGGCGCCCTGTATCGGGATGCCAGCATGATGCCGTGAACCAGGGCCGCATGAGCTAAAACGTACAATTGCTGAGCCTCCGCCAGCTGCAGGAAATATTCCTGCGGAGCGGGATCCCCAACCGGGGTAAAGTATACATACCCCTTGGAGTAGAGGAAGTGGAATACCGAACTCAAGCCCATATACCCCGCAAAAATAAAATGGGGCAAAAACAAGGGCCTCAGAAGTTGTTGATCCCATGGCCGCCGCTCGGGCAGATTCTTCGCAGGCCCGAGAAAAACCAAAGCCAAAATAAACAAGGAGCCTCCCCATGCCACCCAATAGGACAACTCCGGCATGGTCGACAAGGCCAGGCTGAGGATGAAAGGGATATAAAGGGGGATATATTTCAGAGTGTTGAGTTTTTAATTTTTAGTTTTTAGTTGGTTTTCAAAAGTAAGGACTTGGGATGAGAAACTCCAATCCTGAATATGTCCCAAGGCGTTCCGGCCTAATATTTCCAGGTTTGAGGCGGTAATTTTTTGGAGGGCTTCCTGCAGGGAACTTAGGGAGTTGGCTTTAAACGAAAATCCCGTTTCCCCATCGCGGATCAGATCCACCGCACACCCGCAGCGGTCGCTGGCGATCGCAGGACGGGAGCAGGCCATCGCCTCGTTCACCGCCAGGCCCCAGGTCTCGCCGGGGCCTTTGGAGGGCAGGCAATAGACATCGCCCAGGCGGTACACCACCGGCATCTGGCTCTGATTTTGGAAGCCCAGCCAGCGCAGGTTTTTATCTGCGCTTACTTTTTCGCGGACGGCGTTTTCCAAAACCCCGGTTCCCACCAACACCAGTTTGAGCGGCCGGGACAAGCCCGCATTCAAACCCTGGACCGCCTCGATGAGCAACAGGGGATCTTTTTTTGGCTCGAGCTTCCCCGCAAACAGGATGACGGTATCGTGCTCGGAGAGCCCGAGATCTGTGCGCCAGGCTTTGGCCCGAGCTTCATAAGCCCGCTCCGGGCTATCCGCAAAACGCTCGTTGTCGATGGCGTGGGGCGAAAAAACGAGTTGGTCTTCCCGCAGGCCGTGGGCCAGGAAGTAGGCCTTATTGTTCGAGCCCACATAGAAGGCCTTGTCCACATGCCCGTACACCCAGCGCAGGAACAGCCTGCGGGCCAGGGTTTTCAGCCCGGCCTTTTCATCCAGCAAGGTGGAGTCGCCGCGAAACCAGACGGGGATCTTTCCGTGGAAATGCCGCATGAGCTTCAGGTGGCCGGGGAAGTTCCAGCCGAAGACGAGGAGGGCGTCGGGGGCGTAACTGGTGATTAGTGACTTGTGACTAGTGACTGGTTGTGTCCGCCGAAGTTTTTGAGAAGGCGGAGGGAATTCATATTCATAGCCATCTAGCAGGGGGATATCCCATTCCACCTTCCTTCCAAAGCCCTTGTCGAACAGGGTAGCTTCCGGAGCTTTGGTGTAGAAGACCTTGAGGCCGATCTTCCCACGCCCGGTTATGAGCCTGAATACGGGGGCGTAGTATTGAATGGGATGGGTGGCGAGGATGGCGAGTTTTTTCACTTGACAGGAAAATATTTTTTTCGCATCTTTGTTACCTAATTAGGATACAACATGCCTACATTCTTCATTATTGATGGCATAAAGGTAGATTTTTACTACAATGATCACCTTCCTCCTCATTTCCATGCAGTCTATGCAGAATTTGAAGAATTGGTTGAAATAAAATCTTTGAAAACCTTCAGAGGAAATCTGCCCACGAAGCAACATAAAAAGATGATCCAATGGGCAAAGGAAAATCAGGGGTTGCTTTTGGAAATTTGGGAGTCGATGAGAAAGTAAATATAAATAAGCATGAGAAAAACAGCAAAAATTCCCCGCATTATTCAAATCATCGAAGTAAAACGCTTTAAGGTGCACTGTGTTTTCAACAATGGAGAATACAGGGTTGTCAATTTTGAAGAGTTGTTTACAACAGATCCTTTTATCACAGATCCCTTCCTTCGACAATTGACGGACCCGGTTCTATTCTCCGGACTTGAATTAAAGAATGGTACCCTGGTTTGGCCCCAACTAACAAAGAAAATCAAGCTCTCCAATGGAATGGAGTTTGATACTCTTTAGACCTTGACCCGGTGGTACTGTACGAAAAAAGTACCCCTGACGAGCGACGTAATCAGCCATATTTTCTGGGGGAGCTACTAAAAAAAGCAAGAACTCAGGCAGGCCTTACCCAGGAAGAATTGGCTTACAAAAGCGGAACGACCAAGAATTATATTTCCCGTATTGAAAATAACAAGTCCGATATTGAGCTAGGCACCTTGAGGAAGATCATTGAGATCGGACTGGGTAAAAAGCTGGAAATCAATATTGGTTAAACACCCCCACCTGCAGCCTCACCCGCTCCCTCGCCGTATAGGGCCGGAAGGCCTCCCAATTCGTATCCGGTACGAAGGGGAGTTTGGCCGAAAGCTGCCGGAGCTTCTCAAACACCTGCCTGCTCAGCTCTTCCGTCGGGGTTTCGGCGGAGAAGGTCGCGCACTCCCCTGCCCGGGTCTGTTGCAACACTTCCACCACGCTGCTCCGCTCGTGGAAGATGGCCAACAAGGGCTTCTTCGCCAGGATGTAGGGGTAGAGCTTGGAAGCCGTGTATTGAGGATCTTCCGAGCCCGGAACGACCAATAGATCCGCCTCGCGGAGCAGTTGCAAGCCGCTGAAATAGGGCACGCGGTCGGTTCGCTCTTCCACGTATTTCGAAACCCCCCGCCTCTTCGGCCAGCGGCTCCACCGTTTTTATGCCCTTTCCATCTGCTGCGTAGCTCGTGCCGATGAAATGGAAACGCATGTTCTTAAAAGCCTCCAATCCCTGCTCCAAACCCATCCGAAAGCCTCCGAACAAGGCCCGAAATGCTTTTTTCATATCGTGCCCCGCCCGCCCGACATAAACGATATGGATATGCTCATCTGCGCCCGCCGTAGCTCGTGCTACGGCGGGCGCGGCAACCAATTCGAAGTCTTTTTCAAACGCCCCAAACGTAATCGTATGGCACATCTCCGGCCGGATGTTCGAATACCGCTCCTGCAGGGTTATGAGGTAAGCCTCTGATACGCTCATCAGCGCGCTTACCCTCCGCATCGCGATGGGCTCTAGCCATTTGTTGAGGCGGTAGGCAAACCAGTACTTCGGCGGCCGCTCCGATTTGGGCTTCGACAGGTAGTAGTCCGTGTGCCAGGGGTCCTGCATATCGATGACGTAGGGAATGCCGAAGCGCCGCTTCCAGTAATTGCCCAACACCAGCACCGGAAATTGGGTGGTGGAAAAAAACACCAAATCGAAATGCTCTTTTTTAAGGAGCCGGTTGACGGCTCTCCAATAGAAAAAGAGAGACCGAAGCGCCAGGCTGCCCAGCCCCATTTTGCGGGTGTATTTCGAAGAAAAGGCCTTCACGCGGATGACCCGCAGGCCCTCGGGCAGGGATTTTTCGAGGAGCGGGTCTTGCGCTCCTTCGACGTATTCGGGGTGTACGGCGACCACGGTAGGCTCCCAGCCAAACTCCCGATAATAAGGAAGGCTTTGGCGGACGCGGTGCATGTCGGCGCCGTTGATCGGGGGAAATGGGGGGAGATGATGAGGAGCTTTTTCATCTCCCAAGCGCCTTTTTCACCAGCTTCAACAATTTTATTTTCTCCCCTTCCCAGTTGAGCCAGGTAGAGCTCAGGTTTCGGGCAATTTGCCTCGCTTGGGTTAGTTTTTCCGCCGAAATGGCCAGTTCCCGGATTTCGACTGCCAGGGATTGGGGGCTGCCGTTGTCCACGAGGAAGACCGCGCCTTCCGCCTGCGCAGCCAATTCCGACTGGCCCCTGGTATTGGTTGCCAGCACAGCCAGCCCCGCTTGCAGGTATTGCACGATCTTATTGGTAATGGTTAGGTCGCGGCTTTCCGGAAAGGCCGTTCCAGCGCCAGGCCGGCGTCGTAGCGGCTCAGGGTTCGGTTCAGTTCGGCCGGTGGGACGATCGGGTGAAAGAAAAGCCGGTGATTGTCAGGATGCCGGACCAATTCGCCCAATCGCGACCGGTAGCCGGGATCGATATCTCCCAACAAATGAATTTCCAGGCGGACATCCTCCAACGAGGAGATACTGTCCAGCATTTCCTCCAGGCCTCTGCCCGGACCAATGGTCTGCGAAAACCAGATGAGTCTTAATGGAGAAACGGCGTTTCTTAGAAACGCCGTTTCTTGCCGCGGAAAAACGTTCAAAATTACCTGGGGAGGAGGACATTGAAAATACCTTCCCATTTCATACGCCATCGCTCCCGAGGTAGTCACTGCAAAGGCGCCATGATGCAGGGCCTGGCGCTCCATCTCCTCCAGGAGTTTGACGGGCCTGGTTTGCCTGGCTTCCGGCAGAAGGTCTTTGGAATACCAATCCTCCAGGTCGAAAGCGACCTTATATTTCTCATTCAACAACCTGCACCCTATGGCCAGCCCCGTTTCCTGGTGGGCGATGTACAGTGCGGCCCTTTGCTTTTTAGCGAGCCTCGAAAGCGCCGGGAGGCCGTAATTCAGGGAATGGATGGATTCCATGTTGAAAATGCGGTTCATCTCCCCGAATGCCCGTTTGACCAGCCGCAGAAAGACGGATTTTGGGCCTGTCCAGTCCGTCAGATCAATGCCATCATACGCCACGTCCGGGTGCAAAAGCGTCCGGTCCAATTGGAGCCAGTCTTTCCGGGTCCAGACGCTCAAAACCGAAACAGTGTATCCCGCTTCCGCCAATGCGTTGGCTTCCTTGACCACCCGGGGGTTACGGCACAGGTGCGAACCGGTCAGGATGGCAATATCAATAGCCCCAGCCCGAGACATCGACCTTAAATTCTTTGGAAAATTGAGTCATATCCTCTTGCAATTCCCGACGGATTTGATCCTTTTGGGTCTTGCTCAATTCGAAATGCGCCGAACCCGAAAGCCCGAGCAGGCGGCGGCGCAAGAAAGCGCGGAGTCCCGGAGGAATCAAACTTCGAAGCCAGTATGCCGACCGATTGCGAAAAAGCAACTCGAGCCGGGAAACCCTGGGCGTGGGATTGGATACTTTTTCATCCACCTTTGGCAAAGGAGAAAGCCCCAGAAAATCAAAAACCCCGGCCGTCGTGATTTGAGGATCTGTCACCAGGTCCTCCATGCGAACAATACAATACCGCCGCTTGTCGGGAAAATATTCGAGGAATTTTGTCAATTGCAGGAAGTAGCGGGATTTGGAAACATAGAATTCATCCAGCGGGTCGGCCGGCCCTTTCAGGTAGGGGTGAAATTTGATATAGTTGTATTCGGATTGAATCCGTCCGGCCGGGTCGCGGACGATGTAAATGAAAAATGGATTTAGGCCTTCCTGAGAAATCCTTTCCGCTACGCCGGTCTCTTCCGGAAACTTGGAGTATCCCGTAGAAGCTTCGATATAGTAGGAGTGAATTTGTGGTTGGAAATCCCAAAGCGCTTCGTAGTCGGGCAGGTCTACCCGGTGGCTTTGGTTTCGGGAAAAGAATTCGGGTTCTTTTATGCGGGAAGGGCAAATGGCGGGGTGCTGTGAAAGCAGTTCGAACAGGGTGGAGGTGCCGCTTTTCATTGCGCCGATGATGAGGACGAGCTTATCTTTTGGAAGTTCGGGCATATCAGCGTGAGAGGAGCCGGTGGATCGCGAGCTTTATCTTTTTCGCTTTTTTCCAGCCGATCAGGGTCGTAAGGGCCTTCAAAAGGAAGCCTCCCGGAAGGGAAAATCTGATCCTCCCAGTTCGCGCACCTGGGCTTCGGCCTTATCTGTCAATTCAGGGAAGCCGGGATAGGCGGTGTATGCAAACGCCTGGTACTGCACCGCGCAGGCCCGCCTGGCCTGCGCATCCTTCCTGGCTTGGAGCAGGTAGTTTGCGCTGAGATCGGTCGCCTTCCAGGCAGATGCCATGGCCTTTTCTCCTCTCGTTTTGGACAGACTGCCTCCCAGGCCGGAGCGGTAGTACAGGACGGAGTCGGGACAAAATTTGATAAACGGGGATTGCAAGATGATCCGGGTGAAAAACTCCCGGTCGTCGACCAGGCTGAGGCTTTCGTCCCAGCCTCCGAATTTCTCCACTATGTTTCTGGGGATCAGAAAAATGCCCGGTTGGGTCATGTTCGGCCCCTTCGACCAGGATTCGACGATCCAGTCCACCCCTGGCATGTCCCGCCAAACGGATTCGGAGGAAAGTCGAAAGGTCTGCAGATCGTCGCGGTAAAACCGGCCCCATTTGCCGGAAATGATACAGTCCGGGAATTGATTAACGAGATCAACCTGAGCGGCCAGGGAATCCGGGTTCAGCAGATCGTCGGCATCCATGTATTTGACCCATTGGCCCTTCGACAGCCGAAAGGCGTGGTTTCGCGCCGCGCTGGCGCCTGCGTTCGGCTGAGCCACAGCCTGTATCCTGCTATCCCGTCCTGCGAAATCGCGAGCGATGGAAAAAGTATCGTCCTGCGAGCCGTCATCGACGATGATCATTTCCCAAGCCGAAAAAGCCTGGGTCATAATAGACTGAACCGTCTCGGCAAGGTAGAGCGAGGCGTTATAGGCGGGTATCAGGATGGAGACGAGGGGATCTTTATCCTTCATCGAAGTATTTCCCGTAGCCGGTGTGTTGGAAATACGACTTCAACTCTATGTAATTTTCGATTATTTCGGAGGGTTTTTCGGGCAATTGCTTATGCGTGCCGGTCTTTAAATTCGTGCCGGGAAGGCCGAGAAAGTCCAATATTTTTCCAATTTCTTTTTGAGGGTCCCCCACGATGTCCTCATAGCTTACTTTGATACGGGGGCAACCAGCAAGCAATTTGTCGAAGCGCTTTTCCAGTTGTGTGTTCAAATTCAGGCCCTCTTCCATTTCCGATGGCGTGATCGTAATCTTCATATCGGAGTGCGTTTCTTTACGGTTCAGGGCGATCCACTTATTGGTCTTCAGCGCTACTTTTTTGGAAACCACCAAATCCAGTTTATTTGTCCTGACCAGGTGGATCACTTTCAGACCCTCGATCGACGCCAAATGCCGGGGCAATTTTTCATAATATTCGCTCCCCATGGCCTGCCAATAGATCAGCTTGAAGCCAACTGCTTTCACTTTTGCAGGGTAGCCTTTGAAGACATAGCGACGAAGGAACGCCAAGGGGCCAATCAAACTCAGTTTTTTCATTTTTTCCTTGTCCAGGAGGGATTCGTATTCCAGGCCCATGTTCGGAGCGTGGTGATGAAAGATCTCTCTATAACAAACTATACTGGGATGCGAGTGGAGGTAGCTGATCAGCATATTCGAGCCGGTTCTCCCGTTGCAGACGATCAGGAATTTGGAATAATGGTCTCTCTTGTTGCGGTAAACGAGATCGCGGACCAGATAGGCTGTATAACCAAATAGGGCCCTGACTTTTCTCTTTATCCGAAACAGGAAATTCATCATGGTTTGGGCCCCATTTTCCGTAAATTTTTCTTCGCGTTTTTCAGGGCCCGTATTGCCTTTACCCAGGCACGCCGGATGGGATGATAGCGAACCACTTGTGGTCCGCCGAGACCGAAAAACTGGGATTTAACCGCCTCGAACGCCTCCTTGGTTGGGCCGTTGAAATGGACGGCTATGCTTTCCATTCCGCCGTAAGACAAACGGGCGTTTTGCACGATAAAATCTTCTTTGGGAAATTCCCCCAGATGAAACACGTGCTCTCTGGAAAGCTCGATAAAGGGGTAGTGAAAGAAGGACTTTAGAATATTCAAGGTCGGCTGGTCGCTGAAAAATGGCGTCCAGGAATTGGTAGTCAACAGGCTGCACAAAAGGACCAGAGAATGGAACCTCCGTGCTTCTCCGCCAAAGAACCCACTGCAGTAGTTCAAGGCCTGGTTCATGGTGGACAGGTACAGACCCTGGTCGCTGAGCTTCGAAAAGTCCGAATGGGCGATCCATTTCGAAAGAAAATGGTTTTGCCCGATTGCTAGCCGCTCGGCGACAATATATACGGCATCCTCCGTAAACCGCTCGAAGATTGGCTGGACGGGCTTTTGAAAATAGATATCCGCGTCGAAAAAGCAGATATTTTTGGCCTTCGTTAGATAATTCTTGGAAATGAGGGTCGTGTAGATAAATTTATGCGGGTAGCGCTGCGTAGGCGAAGGGATCGCGTCGATCTGCTCTCTTGAAATCCGGTTTTGGGCCAGCAATTCCGAATAGACGAAAACCTCGACCTGGTTTTTTGCAAAAAACTGCAGCTGCTCCGGACTGAAGGACCCTCCTTCCCGGAATTTTCCGGGCCGGTCCCAGGTCCCCTCGATCGCGTTGTCGCACAGTGCAATTGTCCCGGAAAAACCGCCGTTCTGTCGCAGGCTGGATACGAATAACTCGAGGTAAGGAAAATGGTCGGCATTGCCGCCTGTAATGATCACATCCATCGTTGCCGTATGGCCGCCCTGCCTTCGAAAATCCCGCAGGCGCCTTGGTATTTTATTTGTTGAAGTGGGCTCTTCCAGGGTTTTATCCTGAAAAAGGCCCTGATCTTTCTGATCGGAACGGTCCAGGGCGCGACCGGCTTCCAGGGGAAGATTCCGTGCACGGCCAGGACCTGGAGCCAAGATTTGGAGGAAGCTCTGTTCATCTTCGCCAGGTAAAAGGAATCCACCCGTCCGGCGGGGATAAGGTGGTCGATATAGAGATCCGGGGAGTAGGCGACCTCCCAGCCGTTTCTCAGCAGGGTCAGGACCATGTCGTTGTCCTCGCCGGAGGTCAGGGCCTTACCGGTCCTGCCCAGGGCTTTGCGAACCGGGTCCTGCTGAGCCTCATCCGCATAATCCAGAAAGGCCTTTCTGCGGATTACCATGCCTGTTCCTATGGGCGCCATAGGTGGGTAAATTCGAACGGGTTTGCCTTTTTGGGAGGTGATCTGTACCTGATTGCCGAGATCCCGGCACCCCAGGGAAATATTCAATTCGGAGAACCAGGCAGGAGGGGCCTTTTCATACAGGGGGATGGATTTACCCCCCACCGCGCCCACTTCCGGATGCTTCTCCAGAAAGGAAAGGCTGTTTTCCAGATAGTCCCGCCGCAGCACGTTGTCGTCGTCCACGCAAACGATGATTTCCGCGCCGGCTGTTCGAATGCCGGTGATACGGGCAGGGGTGAGGCCCGGCTGCTTTTCCTCGACTACCTTCGCGTTCGGGTGCCAGGACAGGTCGATCGAATCCCGGAAGCTGTTTGTGCTGTTGTTGTCCACCAGCACAAACTCCCACCCGGACGGAGAAAGGGTCTGGCCTTTCAGGGCTTCGAGCACCCGAAACAGGTATTCGGTACGCGGATTATAGGTGCACAGGACGACGGAAAGCTTCATTTTTCTATCATGCGATTTAGGGAAGAAGGTTTTGGGCCTCGAGCTCTTCGTACACGATGCGGGCTACCTCCTTGCAACCCTCCTCGGTGAAATGGATCGGGTCGTAAAACCAGGCGAAGCCTTTGGGCATTTTGGCCGCCAGGTCGATGAAGGGGACACCTTTTTCCATTGCGACCTCGCGGACTGCCCGGTTGTGTAGGTCGAGGACGGCTTTTTCCGTCAGGCCGTCCACCGCTTCGACCTGAATACCGGTGGCTTCGGCCATTTTAAAGGGAACTTCGATAGCCGCCAGGTTTAGCCCGGTGACCGGATCGGCAAGGGTGTCATACAAAATGGGTTGGCTGAGGAGCACGGGCTTGACCCCGTTTTGCAAACAGGTGTGGACGAGGCGGCTGATTCGCTGTTTGTACTCGGAGATAAAGACCGCCTCATATTTTTGCAAAATGGAATCCCGGACGGCTAGAGGAGTTGGGGCGATGGTCTGGATACTGTCGGTATCGAAAAAGCCCTGATAATTCCAGACATTATTCCGTGCCGCGCTCGCTCGTTTGAGGTTGATCAGGGCGCCCAGAATTTTGGAGTTGTCGGCGAAAAAGAAATAGATCTTCCCCTTCCAGGAGTATTGGTCGCTTTTCCGGTCGGGCTTGAAGATGTAGGTATCCTTGATGGAAATATTGCTCAATCCGCGGTCGTTGGCGCCTGCCAGCAGGAGGATCAGGTCGGGTTGCAGGCCGAGGAGGATATCCTCCAGCAGGATCTGGTGCCCGAAGCTCGTATGGCCGGAAAACCCGGCGTTGTTGACCCAGGTCTGCGGATGTTTTTGGAGGACCAGCGAGTCGAGCGCTACCGGCCAGGTATAGGGCGTGGCGATCAGGTCACAGGCGGTGGTGGAACCCCCTACGGCAAAGATACGGAACTGGTCGGCGCCCTTTTCGTAGTCGCGTCCCTGGAAACCCAGGTTGTTGGTCGTGATGAGGGGCTCCTGGCGTATGGCTTCGTATTTGTGGTGGACCGTGGTGGTTTGATGCGGAAACAACCTGATTTTTCGGCCCTGAACATGGAAATGAAAAGGATCGTAGAGCCACAGAAAGATCTCCAGGGAAACCACGATGATGAGGACCCAAACGGCCAATACCTTGAGCGACAGGAGGATTTTTTTCATGCCTTCGGCCAATGGTCGATGATTGTGGAATAGACCTCTTCGGTGCGGGCGCCGATCCGATCCCAGGAATATTCCCGGAGCACTTTTTCCCGGGCCAGTTGGCCGAAGCGGTAGCGCAATTGAGGGTTTTCGATCATTTTTTTCAATGCGGCCACGATGGTTTTGGGTTTATCCGGGTCGATCAACAAGCCGCATTCCTCCTCGCCCAGCATTTCGGCCATGCCTCCGTTCTTGCTTCCGATCACGGCCCTTCCCGCCGACATGGCCTCCAGGCAAACATTCGGGAAGTTTTCCCAAAGACTGGGGAAGATACAGATATCGGTTTCGGCCAGCTGTGCGGGTATCCGGGTATAGGGAATGGGGCTTCGATATATGCCTGCATGTCCATGCCGGGATTGGGGGAGGGGTGTGATTTGCCCACAAACCGGAATCGGACCTTGGGGTATTTTTGCAGGATCGCGGGCATGGCTTCCAGGAGGAGGAAGATGCCCTTTCTTCTTTCCAGCTTTCCCAGAAAGGTAACCCTCACGAGCTCATCCGCTTTTTGGGGAATCCCGATGGATAGAAATTCTTTACCCGGCTGGAAGGGGTTTTGCAGATGGATAAATCGCTCGATTGGGATATTCCATTCCCGGGAGACGATCCCGCCCAGTTCGAAGGAAGGGTGGAGAATGTAGGGCACAGAGCGGGTGAATTCGTATTCCGGGTCTTTTTCCTTTGAATAAGCCCAGTAAGGATTGGGGCGCTTGCCTTTTAGCAGGCTTCCGGCCACGGAGCGCGCTTTGCGAAGAAGGCTTACCTTCCCAAAAAAAAGCTTTTTGATGAGAAAAGAAGGCGTATGCAACTTGACAGTATGCGGTACCCGGGGGAATTCTTTCAGGATGGAAAGGCCGTCCGATTTGTATTCCGGTCCCTCGATGATATCGAAGGCCTGGAACTGATGCCGCTCCCGGAATTTGAGCACGACGGCGCTGGGAAAGGCATGGCGGTCTTTCCCGGGATATACCCTGTGGAGGAGGACTTTTCCGTCCAATTCACTGGAATCCTTCTCCAGGGCTCCCGCGAATACCTCTACCGAGTGCCCCCTGTCTGCGAGCATACAGGCTGCCTGTGCGGTATAGGTGCCAATGCCGCCTAATCCGGTTTCGGGTGGATATTCGTAGGAAATCAGGGCGATCCTCATATTATTTTTCAGGAATTGGTCTTTCCGGCCGCGATCAATTCCCGGCAAAAGGCCATGAATTCATAATCGCTCCGGTACCAGCGGCGGATATTTTCGACGGATTCGGGAGAAAGAAACTGGCTTTTGGATGAGGTATTCCGGTGCGCCATGGTCTCGTCCTCCGGCAATCTCAACTCCCGGGGCAACCCTGTTAGTTGTTTCAGCCGGGCGAAATCTTCCTCCAGGCTTTCCTGGAAACCGACATAAACAATATCCTCCAGGCGGGAGAGGAAATATTCCCGGGAGCCGAACCAATCCCAAAAATGGGTTTGCACATGGAAAATACCCTTCATGGCTTTTTCTGCGTGTTCCCGCAAATCCGGGTCAGAGGAACCAAGAGCAGAAGCAAGCTCTTCGGCGCTCTGAAATCGGGAAAAAGCTTCCTCCTCTTCCGGGCTCCAGGGGCCGTAGTACCTCGGCAAGCCCTTTCTTTTCCGGTCGGAAAAGGCGCTGAAGTAGCGCTGAACCGGGTCGCGGAGAAAAAAAAACGCCTTTTCGCCCGTGGGGACGTCCTTTAACGAAAAATCGTGCCGGTAGAAAAACAGGACGTATTTGGGGGTGATCCGGTGAAACTTTAGGGCTTCCTTGACCGCAGTGCCCCCTGTTTTTCCGATATGGATAAAATGGAGTTTCTTTCTCCGGAGGATCTTGGTGAACAGGAAGATCTTCAACTCGTGCCGCCAGGCCCTGTATGTCTTTTGAATGCTTTTTACCACCATTTTTTGGGCGCCAGTTTCGCGGTGTCTTTTCTTTTTTTCCAAACTACCGACAGGCCTCTGAAAGCAAAAGGCAAGAGTTTTTTGATCCAGTCCCATTTTCCCGTAAAACCTGTAATCGCGCCGATTTGTGGGATGTACACCCGGCTGCCCATTCTTTTATTCACTAGGGCTGCGATCTTGCCAGGTCGCCCCGGCCGTGTATCAGCAGGGCTTCCCACATGATGTAGTTCAATGCGTTGCCCAGGAAATGGTATTCGCTCGGGATGGGCGCCACCCGCAGATCGGAGTTCCAAAGGACGTAGCGGAAACTGGGCTGGTCGTTTTTCAGGTTTTGCTCTTCCCTCGTCATTCCGAAACACGATCACACCCGTATTGAATTCGGCGAAGGGCCGCGGCACGCCGGGCAGATGGTAATTCCAGCCCCGCTTATTTTCGGGCAGCAAGGCAAGGTCGAACTTTGTCAGGATGCCGAACAACTCGTCGATCTTATTGGCAGCCCAGGTGTCGGAGTCCAGAAAAACAGCCTCCCGGTAGGGGCAGCGGACGCAATGCACTTTGTCGATTGGCGTATAGGTGGCCTCCCCTTCTTCCAACAGGATGAGGTCGTCGAAAACAGAGACATCCTCCTGCATTTTATCTGCAACCAGGCAAATGGGAATATCCGGATGGATCTTTTTGAGCTGCTTGGCCGAGTGGACTGCTTCTGCCACATAACCCTTGCCGGTGGCCACGTACACAAAACCTCTTTCGTCTTTCATCTACAGTCTGGGTATTTGCCTTCTTCCCGCGAAATGCCGCAGGTTATTGTCTTTTGAAAACAGGCGAAACCTGGTCATAAAACTAATATACAGGTTCGCCATCGCCATGCCGGCCGGGCTTCTCTTTTTCCGGTGGAACCACTCCCTTCGAACGCGATCGGATTCCTCAAAATAGCGGGCCATGCCGTTTCCTTCGCCGCTGGTCTTGGTATCGCGGTGTATCCGCAACAGGGCCAGCTCGGCGGGTACGAGTTCCGGCGGGGTTATCGCTCCGAACCGGAGCCATAGCTCGTAGTCCATCGCGTAGTGCAGGTCGGCAATGCGACTTCCCGCGGCGGTCCAGAGCTCTCTGGTCCAAAACACCGATACCTGGGGGATGATCTGTCGTTCGTAAAACAGGCGCCGGAAATTCACTTTTTGGGGGATGTATAATTTCCCTTCGTACCCGGGGCCCTGGATATACTCCCGGGCCATGCCCACCCACCAATGCGGCCCTTTTTGGTATCGGGATGCGATTTCGGAGAAAGCGCCGGGACGGTAGTAATCGTCCGAGTTGATCCAGGCCAGAATATCTCCGCTTGCCCGCGCAAAACCCTTATTGATCGCGTCGGCCTGACCCTTGTCGGGCTCGCTCACCCAGTAGTTGATGGAGGAAGCATATTTTTTAATGATCTCGACGGATTGGTCGCTGCTCCCTCCGTCCATAACGATGTATTCCAGATTGGGATAATTCTGGTCGAGCACGGAGCGGATCGTCTGCTCCAGGAATTGTCCCTGGTTGAAGCTGGGGGTTATGATGGAGATTTTGGGCCAGGTTTGGTCCATATCGTTATTTTGGCGCTAGCGCCGTGCAAAATATAAATCTTGCTCGTGAGGGTCTCCGACCCGAAACGCATCGTTGGCAAGTCTCTGACTTGCCTCAAAAACCGCTTTGCAAGTCGGAGACTTGCAAACACATCGTTTCGGGTCGGAGACCCTCACGAGCGAGGTTATGATGGAGATTTTGGGCCAGATTTGGTCCATACCTATTTCAAATAAAAGATTGAGACGCCCTGTCGAAAAATATGGCGGGCGGCAGTCGAAACTCGGGCTGCACCACCCGGGCGTAAAACCCGCTTGCATTGAATATTTTAAACCGCTCGAAGGTCTTATGTATGCCCTGTTTCATCCTGATCCTGGACAAGGTTCTCTTTTTCTCTTCCGGTAAATTTTCCAGTTCCGAATCCAACAAGTTCTTTGCTTCGGCCAGGTACTCCCGAAGATGGGTCTGCGACAACTGTCCGGACTTTCTCAGGCGGAAACCGCCGAGCAGGGCCGAACAGGAGTAGAGTGAGGCGTGGCGGAAAAACCGGAGCCAGAGGTCGAAATCGCCTGCGTATTTCAAGCTGCGGTTTACCTGTCCGCCTGCTTTATCCCAGAGCGAACGCCGCCAGAAGCTCGATTCCTGCTGAATCCAGCGGAAATCGCCCAGGTAAAAATGGAAAGGGCTCCATTTTTTCAGGCTGCCGGTTTGGACGATCCGACCCTGTTCGTCGAAGAAGGAGGGAAGGCCCTGTATCCAATCGACTTGAGGGAAGGAGGAAAATAATTCAGAAACAGTATTCAGGGCGCCCCGGTGTAGCAGGTCGTCGCTGTTGATCCAGGCCATGAGCTCGCCCGAACTTTTTTCAAACCCCTTTTGCACGGCGTCGTACATCCCCGCGTCTGGTTCGGAAACCCAGTAGTGCAGGTGCTTTTCGTATTTTTAATGATCTCGGCCGTTCCGTCGGTGCTACCCCCGTCGATGATGATGTATTCGAGGTTGGGGTATGCCTGATCCAGGACACTGCGAATCGTTTCCTCTATATAGTGGACCTGGTTGAACCAGGGCGTGACGATCGATATTTTGGGCCGGGTCATAGGTTGTCTGCCAACAAGGTTCTTTTCGCCGAATGATTCATCCGGCGTATTTTTCTGATTTCGGGGTCAGGCCCCAAATTTCCGAAGGGAATATAAATGGAGAATTGTTCGAGGTAAAACCTGGAGGCATTTTCGTTCAGCAGAAATAGGGATTGGAGAAGTCCAAATCCCGTACCTAACAACCTTAGAAACCGGCGGAAAGGACTTTTAAGCTGTGCGGACAATACCTGGTCGTATTTCTTGAGTACACGGAAAGATTGGTCGTGGCCCCGCTGCATTTTTCGAAAATAGTCCCTCGTAAGCCGCTCAGATGGGATGAAATGCCGGTAAACCAGGCGTTCGTCGTAGCGAAGGGTGTAGCCCGCCATCAGGAACCATTTGCAATACTCCGAATCGCCGCCGGATGAAAGTTGTTCCCCCTTTCGGTCGGCCAGCAGGGAGGAAAATCCCGCTTTCTTTAAACTCAGGAACACCGGGCGTCTCAACACCATCCCCGCACCCCATAGATATCCTCTTTTGCTCACATCCCCGCTTTCCATAGCCTGCACGCCGACGGCATACGCCGATTGAAAGGTGGAAAACCAATGCGGAAGCGGACCGTCCGAAACAGCCTCGCCCCGGCCACCCAGGATGCCGGTTTCGGGATCGGAACTCATCGCCTCAAAGGCGGTGGCGATATAGTCAGGGTCGAGCCAGTTGTCGTCGTCGCAAAGGAGGATATACTCCAAACCAGCGGATTCGATGCCCAACTCCCGGGCATAGGCCAGGCCCTGAACCGGCTGGTGGATCGCCCTGAGCGGGAAAGGGTTTCCGAGCCTTTCCCACTCCCCGAGGGCCGTTTCCGCGGTCCGGTCCTTCGAATTATTGTCGACGACGATTACCTCCACGGGGAGTCCCGCCGGAAGGGACTGACGGGCCAGATGTTCCAGGGTGGCGGGAAGGCGGGCGCTGCTGTTATAGCAACACACTACCACCGAAACCCCAGTGCTTGAATCCGGCATGTATCCTGCTTTTGACATTTTTTAGCTTCAGCCCGGCTTTCAGGCGCCGGATACGCGAAACGATCGAGGGGTCGAGTTCTTTGAGCTTTTCGAGAACCGCTCTTTTCACCTCTTCCGATTCGAACAAGTGCTCGTCTTTTAGAAAGGACTGGGCCCTTTTTTCGACCAGTTCCCCGAGCAAATCCTGTTGAATCCCAATCTTTTTCATGGCGATCATCAGGATATCCGTGCTTTCGGTGTAATAAAGGCCCTTCGCCACTGCTTTGGAACTCACGTCGCGGGAGTGTTTGCGGAAATAGTTGAGGACCTTTCCGGAGATCATGACTTTGCCCTCCAGCGCCAGTTCGATCCAGAAGTACCAGTCTCCGCAGAACCGATAGCTGGTAAAGTGGTTCGACTCAGGCAGACCTGCCTTCCGGAAAACGGACATGCTGGCGTTGAAAATGCTGTTGCCTTTAAGCATGAATCGTTTCACAAACTCCTCCCCTTCGAGTACCTGCTCCAGCCGGGAATGCTTGGAAACCCATTTTATCTTGCCTTGTTCGTCGAGACAGAGCGACTGGCAGTAGGCGATTCGGACCTCCGGGTCGGCCTCCAGCGAGGGCACCAGGGTTTCGAGGAAAGAGGGCTCGCACCAGTCGTCGCTTTCGGCGATCCAGATGTACCTGCCTTTGGCGAAGCTGCATGCCTTTTTCCCATTGAAGGAAGGGGCTGCCGCTGTTATTTTCATTGAAGACCAGATGCGCGGTCTTCGGGTGATTTCGATAGGTCTCCAGAATCTCCCGGCTTTCGTCGGTGGATCGATCGTCGATCAGGATCAGCTCGAAATCCTGGTAGGTCTGGTTCAGGATGCTCTGGATGCGCTGATGCAGGAAGCTCCCGTGGTTGAAATTCGGGACGATAACACTTACGGCGGGAGAGGAGGAGTTACCGGGCATGTTCAAAAGCGCTGAGCACCTCCCTGGTGACTTCCAGGTATCGGTGGCCCCATTTTTGGCAGGGTTCGAGGTGATTGCCTTCCGCCCATTCGTTCCAGGCGTTCAGGAACAGGAATCTGCGGGGAGGCGGGGAATTTTTGGAGTTTCTGCCCTGCGGATAGCAACCAGCGCCCGTAAAGTTCGGGGCTGGAATCCAGGAAGACGGTTGCGCCCTCCTTTCGCCGGGCCGTATTATCCCAGGAGGGAGTCACGCAGGGAAAGCGGAGGTAGGGAGGCTCGGATTTTTTCGACATCCGGTTGACCAGGGCTTCATAAGCGTAAAAATGATTCTGGCCGAAAATCTTGCGCGAGAGGCCGGCTTTGCGGAGATAATCCCAGCGCCTTCCCCTTTTGAGCGGGAAGGGCAGGTTGCCCCAGTCGGGTTGAAACTCCACCGAGGCGTCGAATCCCGCGCTCGTGGGGTCGCGGTGCTCATTGGGGAAGCTTTCCACCTTGCACAAAAACAGTTCCCCGATGCCGGAGCGCAGGGCTTCTTTTCTCCAAATATCGGTGGTTCTCTTTGGGTCGGGCAGGGCGGAGGAGCGGTAGACCAAAAACAAAGGCTTGCCTTCCACGCGGATATATCGCGGATCGGCAAAGGCTTTTAGCAGGTGGCGGATGTGTTCGAGGTCGTTTTCCGGGCTGTATGCTTGTTCCATGAGGATCTCGCTGTGCAGGCCGTCCCATCGGCGGGTCCAGTTTTCGTTGGCCCAGCAGAGGCAGAAGGAAAAATCCGGTTGGCCGGATGCGAGCACCTCTTCGAAAGGCCTTTCCAGCAGTCGTTTTCCGTTGAACCAGTAGTGGTAGTAGCAAAAGCCCTGGATGCCGTATTGGCGGGCCAAATCGGCTTGAGCAGCGCGGGTTTCGGGAAGGCGGAGATCGTAGAAGCCCAGATCGGCCGGGAGATGGGGTTGGTGATGGCCTGGGAACAGGGGTTTGGCCTTCGCCACATTGGTCCATTCCGTAAAGCCCTTGCCCCACCAGCGGTCGTTTTCCGGGATGGGGTGGAATTGGGGGAGGTAGAAGGCGATGGGTTTAATGGGTATTGGATAGATGCTTGAAACCGGAATAAACCGATTGAATAATTTCCAGGATTTTAGGTCCCTGGTTTTCGATTCGGAAAGGCTCGGTTTTTTTTATAATTGCTTTGCCTGCGGATTCGAGCTTTTCGGGGTCCCGATAAAAAGAAAGGACTGCCTCGGCCATAGCTTCGACCCCAAGATAAGGGACAACGGCCCCGCAATGCTCGTCTATGAATTCGGTGCTGCCGACCTGTTTATCAAAGCAAATAATGGGTTTGCCCATTTGACCGGTTTCCAGGCTCACCAGGGGAAAGGGATCTTCCCTGGAGGGCAGCAGGAACAGGTCAAAGAGGTTGAAGTAGTCGGCAGGATTGGGTTTGCTGCCAGGGAGAACGACGCGCTCGCTGAGGCCGGCGGTTTTAATGTCATACCGGATTTGCCGGAGGTAATGCTCTTCTGCGTGCCCCCCGATCCAGAGAAAAAACACCGGCCGGTCATAGGATTCCTGCGATTGAACTCTTCCGGCGACCTGGACAAAAAGGTCGGCGCCTTTTCTCCATTCGATCGTGCCGGCGCCTCCTACCACGAAGGCGTTGGAAGGGATGCCCAATTCCCGGAGCAGCGTTTCACGATCCGAATGGAGGGTTGGGCATGCCACGGCAAATTCATGCACCAAGGCTATCTTCTCCTCCGGAATGCTGTGATTGGCGATCAAATTTTGCCGGACCACCTCTGAAACGGCGATAAATGTATTTACCCGGTTTTTTACCAGATCGAATTTTTTGCGATCACAGTAGAGGTTAATCGCCATTTCCAACTCGTGAACATGCAAGATCAGGGGTGCATCGATCTCCTGGAGGAGATCATGCAGGACATCGCTACTTGCTATGGTATTTGCATAAATAAGGTCGTATTTCTGATCCCGTATTTCCCGGATTAATTTTCGATTGCTCAACGGGGATGGGGTGAGCCCTGCCAAACGCGATCTGACCCGACTAAGCCTTGAAAGGGGGAGAGCAGGAACAATCCAATTATAAGTTGCTCCGAGTTTTTGGAACTCCCCACCCAATGGACCTTTTCGGCGGATCAAGGTGTCAAAACGGCCGGAAGAATTGGCTTTAAACCAGGTTAAAAAATGTAATAAAATTAACGGGGGCGCCTGTTCGGAATGTATCATGTGATAAAGAGAATTTTCACTTTCTTTTGAATTCTATTGGTTCAAATAGGGCCTCGTCCCGTATATATTAGCCATCATATCCATTCCCAAAAACGTGGTGTGAGATACAAAGGGGCTTTGGTTGATTATGGAGGGGTTGTGACAAACACCTGAATCCGCTATTTTCCAAAATGCCAACTACTTTAGCAAGGCTTTGGGGTTTCCCTGCGAAGGAATGATATTCGACGAAAATATTGAAAACATTACCCAACTGATCCTTGCATTCCTCCAAAACAAGAAGTTCGGCGCCTTCAATATCTATCTTTAGAAAATCAACAGGCCTGTCTTTAAGGTAGTCGCTAAGTTTTACGGATTCTATTTCGATCGGTTTTGTGCTTAGTGCATTGTTGATCAAGCTGCCACCGTCTGCATTATCGCTGTAAAATTTTACTTTGCCTGCGCCGGCCATCACGGCTTTGTTAATCAATTCAAGTCTGCTCCAGCCCAAAGTGATGGCGTTTGATTGTAATACCTTGAAAATTTGCGGATCTGCTTCAAAAGCTACAATATCGGATTCCGGGTATTGGTTTTTGAAATAAGCGACACTGACGCCTATATTTGCGCCACAATCAATAATAAATGGGCTTTTCGTGAAGCATGAAAATTGAAATAAACCATTTTTAATGATTTCTTTTTTCTGAGACAGGAACGATGGCCCATCTATGATCTGGAATGGTTTGTCGTAAAGCATTGTGGAAGCAGCAGTAAACCTCGGAAGGTTCTTTACCCGGGCTTCTTCGCGTAACTCCGGATCTGGAGTCTTAAATTGAGCGTAAAACTCGGGAGGTGCTGGCCAGTCAGCCAGGTCTGTTGCTAGTTTTACGGAGATGGAGTACCGTTAACCTTTACATGTCTGGACTTTTCGTTTACATGCCCTTCCCGATAGTAGATATTTGAAAAATACCAACGCTCATCGATAAAAGTACTGGCAGTATTCAGCTTCCATCGTACATATTCGAATGAGAGCTGGTCCCTTCTGCTTCCATTCAATACCTCGTTCCACCATAATTTGCTATGATCGACAACGTCTTTTTCGTTGTGCCTTCTGATAATGAAACAGTTGGCGCCCAATCCAAAGTGCTCTGGAAAGCCATCCGCCCGGTATCTTTCCATCTGTTGCAGGATAATGGCCTCCTCATCCAACTTGTTTTGAATACACATGGTAGCTTCCTGGTAAAGGCAATCTCTTATATCGTGGCGAAAGCGTGCAATGTTTGAATCCTTTAAGTGCTTACTGATTAGGCCCTCCAGGTCGTTCGTTACAATACGGTGATTGGCGTCAATGTATATTGAGTAGTCGTACTCTTTAAAGAAAAGATGGGGGTTTATTTTAGCATACCTGGAGTTTTTTACCGGGTCGAAAAAATCAAAATTGGTGGTTATTACTTTATAGATGTCGCTTTTAATGTTTTTATCAGAGAAACAAAAGAAATCTGCCTGATTCAGCAATTCTACGTTAAGCGGGGCGAGGAGCTTGTCGTAACCTCCGTAAATGCAAGTGTATACGGCTATTTTTTTCCCTTTCTGCATGTTTGTTGAATGGCTATTTGTTCTGTCTGTTAGCCCAGATACTGACTTGTAAATCCTGCATTAACGAAACATGCTCCCTTGCCAGAGGTGCATCATGAGCGTACTCACCCTCGATATAGTACCGGAAGTTGTTTTCTTCAAGAAGTTTTAGAATGGAGGAAAGATATTGCTGCTCATGGGTAAAGGAGTGGTATTCGATGAAAATATTCCTCACCAGGTGAAGCTTACCGGCTATTTCGGGGATCACGTATTTTTCTGAACCTTCGATATCCAGTTTCAGGAAGTCGATTTCTTCGGTCATGTAATTGCTTAACCTCGTCACCTCGACCGTGTATTCCACAGACAAGGATTTTTCCATTACCAATGAACCGGACACTCCTTCGTTTGCGGTGAATGTGGCCTGGCTTTCGCTGTCTCCCAAAGCTTTATTCACACAAAGGACATCTGAAAAGTTATTATACGCTACATTTCGGGTCAGGGTGTTGAAAACCTCCCTGGATGGCTCGAAGGCAATGATTTTTGATTGGGGGAATTTTTCTTTCCAATAGATCACTCCCAGCCCAATGTTGGCCCCACAATCCAAAATAACCGGCGACTTTTTGTCGGTATTGAAATCGTAAATATTTTTCTGAAAAATTTTATCAAAAGCTCCGTCCAGGCATTCCCTGTTATGGGAAAAAATTTTGTTTTTGGATTTGGTCTCTAAATAATAATCAGACTCCCCCTTTATACTTGTCTCCATTATGGAGTACTTTGGATGGCTTTGCATTGCCGGCTGGGTATTGAATAGCCATCGCTTCAGGAAGCGTTTCCCTTTTTGCACCAAAAGCTTTGACCTCATCGACGGCTGCTTTACGATTTTTGGATGATTAGGAAAGATAGAAATTTCAAATTTTCTTCTTTCGAAGGAGCTTCGAGAATATCTACAACAGAGAACCTTCCTTTGCCCCATTTTAACATTAGGTACGGCATAATGCTCAGGCTGGCCCCGAACGGATCCAGATCATTTACTCCGCTTGCTTCGTGCAGATCGCTGTGCTCGAGGATGCAAAGGCCATTTTCTTTGAGGCAGGAGATCCATGCATTTATACATTTTCCGGGTCGTAGGAATGGTCGAAGGAGTTCGAGTAAATAAAGTCGGCTCTGCCGATCCATTCGGGCTTGACCTCGTGAAAATCCCATTCGATTGTATGGGAAAATTTCGAGGCGCTATCGGAAATTTCAGTTCCAATGACTTCGCAATTCAAATGTTTTCTGAACCATTCCTGCTCCTTGCCTCTTCTTGTCCCATGACATAAGCCGAATTCCGGTTGCGCTATTTTTCCTTTAATATATTTGGCAAGAAATTCAATGTTCTCCTCTTTTACCCAAATATTTTCGAGCTTCTTTTTATTTCCCTCTGTTTGGATCGCGCGATATTTTGAATAATCAAAGGTGCCACCTTGGTGAGTTGCTTTTTTGTGCTGCTGACCAACTCGTACCCGAATCTGGATAATATTTTATTGGCAATTTTTCTTATCATGGAGAACTCTTTTAACTTTCATTTAAATTGGCAGACATTTCCTTGAACCATTGATGCTCCACCAGTGCTCCGTTCAGATGTGGAGGTACGATAAATCCAGACCCAAAGAAGTCGCCAAACTCAACCGTTACTTTACCGGCATTTTCTACTCTGTCCAGGATGGTATTGTTAGACTCCACATGAATCCTGAATTGATAATCACCTTTATTTAAGGGCCATTTTGGAATAAAACAGAAAAAACTTCCTTTTGGATAAATGGGTTCCAGTGGTATTCCAATGTAAAAATTGTCACATACAAAACTTTCCCCCCCCAGGATGTTGCTGAATGCAATGGCAACGCGAAGGTTTTTTATCGTTTCAGGGTCCTTGCAGGTGTAGTTAAATTCTATCAACACAGGAGTGCCCGACAATATGATTTCTAATTCTGAATGATTGCTCCCGTTTAAAAACCTGACAGACGAAATATGGACCAATTGGTTTCCAACTCTATCTTTCCTATTTGCCAAATCATTGGTCGACAACTCCTCCAGCTGCCTCATGTAATGGTTGATGACTTCTTCTGTATTGCCGGAATGCAACAAATTGCCATCTTTCAGGATAATGGTTTTGGTGCAGAGCATTTGAATCGAGGCCATATTATGGCTTACGAACAGTACGGTCCTCCCCCCGCTTATACTCACCTCTTGCATTTTCCCAATCGCTTTCTTCTGGAATTCTGCATCTCCCACCGCCAATACCTCGTCCACGATCAAAATTTCTTCCTCCAGGAAAGCTGCAACTGCAAACCCCAAACGGACCGTCATACCGGAGGAGTATCGTTTGACTGGCGTATCGATATACCGCTCCACGCCAGCAAAATCGACGATCTCGTCCAGTTTGCGATTCACTTCCTGTTTTGTCATTCCGAGAATGGCTCCGTTTAGGAAGATATTCTCCCTGCCGGTCAACTCGGGGTGAAAACCCGTGCCCACCTCCAACAAACTGGCAATCCGGCCTTTGGCCATTACCCTGCCGGTTGTCGGGCCTGTTACCTTGCTAAGGACTTTTAGGAGGGTACTTTTCCCCGAGCCGTTTTTTCCGATGATACCCAATACTTCGCCCTGTTTCACCTCGAGGTTGATGTCTCGTAGGGCCCAAACATAATTCGAAAGGCCCTTTCGGGCCCGATCGTTGGTCTCTCCAATTTTCAGAAAAGGGTCCTCCTTTCCTCGTATCTTGCTCCACCACCGGTTGAGGTCGTCATAGAGAGCGCCGGTGCCCACCCTTCCGAGGCGGTACTGTTTGGAGAGGTTTTCAATCAGGATGGCAATGTCAGACACAGAGAGATTCTTTGGATAAGTTTATTCTGAAAAGGGGTTAGATCGACCATTCATGATCAATATAGGTTTGAACTTTTATTTTTGGGATTTTACCTGTTCCGAAAAAATCACCGCCTTCGACTTCAAATTTGGATGCAAATTCGATTTCATCCTCGATTTCCATATTTGAAAGGCATTGCAAATGAATGTAATAGGTCCCGGCGGGAAGTGGAAATTTAGGAATATGTAACTTGAAGGCGCCTTTTATTGGAATGGTTGCAAATGGTTTTTGAGAGTGATAGTTATTGCATACGAATACGTTTTCTCCTTTCTTATTGAGAAATAGGGCCCTTACGATGATATTTTCCAGCTCAATTTTTGTCTCGTATGAGATAAGAACGCTTAGTTTCTGGCCGGTCGTCACTTTCGTGATGAGTTTGCCGGAGGTATCAAAAAACTCCAGTTTTGAAAACTTAAAGCCATTTCTCCCCTTTCGATCTTGCCGGAAATACAGAGGCTGTAGAGGCTTTTCCTCTTCGCTGTCTAAATATTGATCAATAGCCTCCAGGCTGCTTCCCATAAACTTCATGGTCCCCATCTCTAAAATAAGGGCTTTGCTGCATAATTGCTGAATGGATTCCATGTTATGGCTCACAAATAAAACCGTTCTTCCTCCTCCGGAACTTACTTCCTGCATTTTGCCGATGGCTTTTTTTTGAAACTCCGCATCACCGACAGCTAATACTTCATCGACAATCAGGATCTCTTCTTCCAGAAAAGCCGCCACTGCAAAGCCTAAACGAACCGTCATTCCGGAGCTGTATCGTTTAACGGGGGTGTCCAAATACCTTTCTACGCCTGCAAAATCGACGATCTCATCCAATTTCCTGCTAACTTCCTGCTTGGTCATGCCGAGTAAGGCCCCGTTGAGAAAAATATTTTCTCTACCTGTAAGTTCAGGGTGAAATCCAGTCCCTACCTCAAGGAGACTTGCAATCCTTCCCTTGGCCATTACCCTGCCCTTGGTAGGACCGGCAACTTTACTTAAGATTTTTAGCAGGGTACTTTTCCCTGCGCCATTTCTGCCAATTATTCCGAGTACTTCGCCTTGTCTCGCCTCGAAGCTGATATCCCTCAATGCCCAAACGTACTCCGATTTCCCCCGATGAGCGCGGTCGTTAACCTCCCCGATCTTCAGGTAGGGGTCTTCCTTTCCCCGGATGTAATGCCACCAGCGGTTGAGGTCGTGCCCGAGGGTACCCGTGCCGACGCGACCGAGGCGGTATTGTTTGGAGAGGTTTTCAATTCGTATGGCGATATCAGACATAGGATAATAACCACTTGCAGGAATACGTAAGGAATAAGCGGGCATCTTTTGGCCCTTTGCTGAAACGAAGGGCGCGAAAGGCATCTGTTCTCAAGGAGTGGTAAACCTTCCGCTGGAGAGATACCTGGTCGATCTCTTTTAGAAAAAAACTCCGCAGGGCTATGCCGTTCCTTATCCTTTGATAGGTCCCGATCTTCCCCCAAAGTCCTCCGGAATGGATCCGGTAAACAGCCGTGAGGTCCTCCAGATATATTGCTTTACCGTCCTTGGAATGAAAAAAATAAAGGGACCAATCCAGGTAAGGAGTTTCCCAAAACCACTGGGGGAAATCACCCGAGGCTTTTTTAAACACTACCGTGGAAGTTGGAAAGGGGTTGTGAAATACGAGGTCTTCGCGCGAAAATTCGGTCCGATCCTGGTGCTTGAAAAGCGCCGGCCCAAGGGCGCCGGTGGTTTGGTAATACAGCCTTGCATTGGTGCCGCATACCGTAAAAGTCCCCGTTTCCAACAGGGAAACCTGCTTTTTCAGTTTTTGGACGTCGACCCAGTAGTCGTCCCCATCGCAAAGCGCGATGTACTTTCCCCTGGCGGCCTGCAAATTGGACATAAAATTAAAGCGCCCTGTCTTTTGCCCGTTGATCCAAATCTTGTCTTTTTCGCTGCGGAGGAAGAGCCGGATGAGGTCCGGGTATTTTTCTGCATAGGAAATACAAATATCACGTGTTCCGTCAGTCGAATCGTCCTCGCCGATTATGACCTCGATTGGAAAATCGCGCTCCTGGGAAAGTATTCCGTCGAGGCATTGGACAATATACCCGGCGTGGTTGTAGGTTTGGATGCAAACGGAGACCAAGGGTTTGTCGGAGGTGGTATTTTTGTATTCCATTATCCCTTCAGGTCACGTATCACTTTACAGGGATTGCCATAAGCCAGCACCCCGGCCGGGATATCTTTGTTGACCACGCTCCCTCCTCCGATCTTGCTGCCGTCTCCTATGGAAATATGGTCAAATACAATGCTCCCCATCCCGAGGGCGACCCCTTCGCCGATCCGGCAATGTCCCGCGATATGGACGCCGGGGTTGACTGTGCTAAAATCGCCGATGCTCGTGTGGTGACCGATGCTGGTACCGCGGTTGATCGTCACCCCGAAACCCAATTGAGAATAAGGGGAGAGAATGACGCCGGGTTCGAGATAACAGCCATTCCCAATTGGAGGCAGTGGAGGCAATGGAGGTATCACGATGAACCAGGCTCAGGAATTGATCCCTTGAAATGCCGGGAAAGCTGTGGAATACCCCCTTTTTGGATGCGGGCTGACCCACCCCGAAATGCAGGTTCTGATAAGGGCCGGACCATTCCGACGAAGCCAATACCTCGTGGGGCATACCTGGGTCGTATGGGGTTTCGTCTTCCAGATCCATATTCTTGATCACCCGGATACGGCCCGAAAATTTCAGAACCCTTAGGGTTTCAAAGAGCAGGGCCAGGGTGTTCCCGCTGAAGCCCAGCAGATTGATCTCGGCCGGAGTTGTAAAAGCCATAGTTGCCAAATTCGAAAGGAGACATGAAGTTCCGTTCGTGGATTTCTAGGAGTTGATGTACCCGACGGAGCAGGGTAATATTCGTGGCCAGCGTTGATTTTTTCCGGTCGTACCAGATATTGTCTTCCAGCCCGATGCGCACGCCAAGACCCTGGGCGATAGCGGCGCCCATCACTGGAGTCTGGCTGGCCCCCAGCCCTGCAAACGCGACGAAATGGCCTTCCGGGATTTCGTTCAGAGCAGCTCCCATCTGGTGGAATTCGGCCTGCATACCGGCAATATTGCCGAACAGGATATTCCAGTAATGGGGCCCCTTTGCGAGCCCTTTTCCGATGAGGTATTTGCCGTAGTTGATCATACCCAGGTCGAAGCATTCGAATTCCGGATGTACTCCCCAGGCGTTCATTTTCTCCAGGAGCCCGACGATGGTATCCGGAGCATTGACGGAGGCGTGCTGGGCGAAATTGAGCGAGCTCAGGGTCAGCGAGCACATATCCGGCATGAGTTCGATCAAAGCGGAGCGCTTCTCCAGTTCGGGGAAATTGCGCCCGGATGTGCTTCCGCAAACTACCAAACCCGGGCAATGCTTTCGCACGCCCTCGAAAATAGACCTGTAAATATCGGGATCCCAGGTTGGTGAGCCGGCTTCATCGCGGGCATGCAGATGCGCCACCGTGATGCCCATTTCCCAGGCCTCATGCACCTGCTCGATCGTCTCTTCGGGGTTGACGGGCACATGGGGCGTCATTTCCTTGGTGGGGATCATCCCCGTTGGGCAAAAGTTGATAATAATGTTCAAAATCCTGGACGATTGGAGTTTATGGGTTCGGAGCGAAAGACTTGTTTTCCCAGGGAAATTCCTGCCGGACCGGGCTCACGTTCAGGAAGCCACACAATTTTTGATATGCGCCCTCTTCAGACACATTTATCTCCAGGAAATTGGGTTTATCTCTAAAAAAGTCCCTGGCCATTTGATTGTGGAAGTTATAATGGGCGATCAGGGTTTCTTTGTTGTATGGGTCGTTTTCCGGGGTTTGGTAAAGAGCCTGGAACATTTCCCACATAAATCCCTTATACCGGTAGGTGGCATTTTTCAGGTCTTCGGCCGAAGGAAGGGCCCCGTTTTTTCCAATATTTTTTGATTGAAACCTCAGCACGGATTGGTACCATTCCTCATCGTTATTTCTAACCGACAGGATAAATTTTGCGTCTGGAAAAGCCTGATATAGGGCGATAAAGGTATATGGATAACTAAATGGCGCATCCTGAAAGGCATCCGCTGTGCGGCAAAAGTCGATGATTGGTGAAAAATTTCTCTCCTTGTAATAGGGCAATAACCACTCGGCCCGGGATTGATCCCCCATTTTAAATCCCAATTCCCTTAAAGCCTTTTCCAAAGAGGTGGTACCTGTTTTGTTCCGGCCAATGCAAAAGACCTTGTTCTTTTGCTTTTTGAGGAGGAAAGATTCTTGCTCCGGGGCCAGGAGAAAAGGTCCCCCTCTATTTTAAACCGTATCCATAAAATTCCTTTCCGTCTTGTTAAACACCAGCACGCCGAGCACCAGCAGCACCAGCGTAAAAGCAGCGCTATACGCCAGATACGCCCAGGAAAAAGTACCATGGCCCAAAGCCCCGAATTTGAACGTCTCGATCAGGCTGGTCATGGGGTTGAGCGCCGCAATATAGCGATAGCGCTCCGGCACCTGGGATAGGGGTAGATCACCGGGGTGGCGTACATAAAGAGCTGCACGCCAAAGGTCAGCAACACGCTCAGATCCCTGTATTTGGTAGTCATGGAGGTGATCACCAGGCCGAATCCCAGACCCATGCCGGCAAGCAGGAGCACCAGCAGAGGGAAAAGCAATAGGTAGATATTGGGCTCTATGGGCGCACCCTGCGCCAGGAAGTACACATAAAACCCGATGAACAGCAATAACTGTATACCGTATTTGATCAGGTTGCTCAGCACGATGCTCAGGGGAGTGACCAGACGCGGGAAGTACACTTTCCCGAAGATGCCCTGATTGCCCCTGAAAGTATTCGCCGTGCCGGTGAGGCAATGCGCGAAATAGTTCCAGTTCGTCAGCCCCGCCAGGTAAAAAAGCATCGGCGGTATCCCATCGGTCGATATCCCCGCCAGCCTCCCGAACATCACCGTAAACATGAGGGTGGTGAGCAGGGGCTGCACGAAGTGCCAGAGCGGCCCCAGGATCGTCTGTTTGTACTGCGCGACGAAGTCGCGGCGCACGAACAGCGTGAGCAGGTCGCGGTAGCGCCAGACTTCCTTCAGCTTCAGGTCGAAGAGGGACCGCTGGGGGGTGATGACGGTATCCCATTGGTCTTCGTTCTCTCTTATGTCTTTTATTGGGCCTGAATTCATTTCTCTATTTTTTACCGCCGGGGACCACAGATTGACACTGATTGTATGATTTCACTGATTTTTAACGGGGCCTTTGCATCCCCTCTGCGAAATCATAAAATCAGCGTCAATCTGTGGTCCTCCCTAGTTTCTCCTCTTTCTTCTTCCTCTTCTTCTTCACCATACTCCCATCCTCCTGCTCCACGTATCCATACCCGTAGCCATAGCCATACCCGTAGCCATAGCCATACCCGTAGCGTTTGTTGAGTTTGACGCCATTGAGGAGGATCGAGACGCGGGGCAGTTTCTTCTGCCGGTATACATCGTCGATGACCTGGAGGGCGGAGATGTGGGTGGCGCCGAAGCGGGTGACGAAGATGGTGGTGTTGACGTATTCGCCGAGCAGCAGGGAGTCGGCGACGAGGCCCACGGGGGCGGAGTCGACGATGATGACGTCGAAATTCTCGCGGAGGTGCTGGAAGATATCGGCCACCTGCGGGCTGAGCAGGAGCTCGGCGGGGTTGGGCGGTACAGGACCGCTGGGGGCTACGAAGAGGTTGGGGTTGTGGGGGGTGGCGTGGATGATATCCCGAAGCGAAGCTTCGCCCACGAGGTAATTGGTGACCCCCACGCTGTCCGGCAAGCTCAGGTAGTTGCCCACCTTGGGCTTGCGCAGGTCGAGACCGACGATGACCGTGCGTTTGCCGGAAAGGGCCAGGCTCATGCCCAGATTGAGGGAGATAAAGGTCTTGCCCTCCCCGCTCACGCTGGAGGTGATGAGGATAATGGGCGGCTTGCTGTCGGCCGTGACAAACTGCAAATTGGTGCGGAGCAGGCGGAACATTTCGGCGATAGCCGAGCGGCCTCCTTTTTTTACCACCAGGGGGCCTTCTTCTTTCGACAGGCCGATGATGCCCAGGAAGGGCGCGCTGGTATAACGGCGGATATCCTTTTCGGTATGGACTTTATTGTTGAGTAGTTCGATCAAAAAGAGCCCCAGCGCAGGGATACCAAAACCCAAAAAGAGCGCGATCATCCAGAGCCTGCGAAGGTTGGTTCCCATGACGCCGGTCACGGCCGGAGCGTCCACCACCCGGGTGTTGCCGATCTGGGCGGCCAGGGACAGGGCGGTAGATTCGCGCTTTTCGAGCAGCATTAAAAATAGGGTCTCTTTGATCTTTTGCTGCCGCATGATCTGGAGCAGTTCTCTTTCGTTGGTGGGGGCGGCGGCGATCTTTTCTTCAAGGGGATCGAGTTGGGCTCTCATTTGTTGATCCGAAGATCGATCTCCTGGCGTATAATGCCGAGGTTCCGGCGGATGCTTTGTTCCAGGAGGCCCATTTGCTGGAGCAGGCGCTCGGCGGCAGGGTTCCCCGGGCGTGCGTATTCCAGGAGCCTCAGCCGCTGAAGGATAAGGTTGCTTGTATTCCCCGACCAGGGCAGCCAGGCTACCGGCATATACGGAAGAAACAACTGGCAGGGGTTCTGGTGCGATGGGTATCGCGCTAAAAAATGCTTTCGATATTGGATAGAAGGACCTTTTGAACTTCCAGCTCGAGGATCTCTTCGTCGCGTTTGGTAGCGAGGCCTATATTGCGCCCTGCATTTTCCCGAACGTCAAGCGGCAGTTCGCGGCTTTGTTTGAATTCTTCCACCTCTTTTTCCACCTGATAAAGGTCCTGGGTCACAAAATGGAGGCGCTCGTCGATAAAGGCCAGGGTTTTTAGGTTGACTTCGTTCTTTGCCTCAATGACGCTGTGGTTGTATATTCCGGATAAGGTTTCGAGGATATCGCGTGCCTTTTCTATATTCGGGTTGTTGAGCCCTAGGGTCAGCACGTTGGAGCGGATCATGGGGTTGACGATCAAGGAGCTGGCCAGTTTGCCTGCCACGGCATCGGGCCACTGCAATTTTACCACGATGGTGGCGCTTTCCACGGGAAGGAAGCGGTAATCCAGTTGCCATATCACCCCTGAGTGGTGAAAAGGTTTTCCGTACTCGTAAAGAGGACTTTCCTTATCCTCCAGGATGAGTTGGAACTGCTTTTCGTCAATGGGATGAATGCGTAGGGTCTTGCCATAGGCAGTCTCCAGGGGCAATGCGTTGGCCACGACCACCGGCGGATTTTTGTAAAATTCGGTTGTTTTCACCCGGCCTTCCAGAAAATAACTCACGTGGAGGTCGAGAGAATCCACCACTTTACGCATGAGGGTCCGCGACTTCAAGACGGTGATCTCATTGGTTAGATCACCGGCCTGCCCCGATTTGCCCCCCACTCCGAGGAGGCCGGTCAGGTCGATATCCTGTTTTCCACCGTCGATAATGAGTGTGCTTCTCACCTGGTAAACGGGGATGATATAGCGTTGTTTAAATTTCACGTAGGCCACACCGAGGGCGATCCCGATGACAAAAAGCCACCAGTTGCGCAGGAAGCGGAAGAGCAGCGAGCGCGTATCGAGGAAAAAAAGCTGGTCCTTGCTTTCCTCGGGCGGTGGATGGTTGTGTTGGCCGTTCAAACCGTTTTTCGGATACTCCAAGTTAGTGGGCTTTGGTAGTTTTTCAAATAGTATGTTTCCCTTACCTCGTCAACGCCAGTACAATAGAAAGTATCGACAATCCCGCCGTCACATAACCGATAATCCGCTGGACGGGGTCGGCGACGGTGGCGATGCGTTGGGGCAGGGGCTCGATATATATAACATCGTTTTGCGAGAGGTAGTAAAAGGGGGAGGTAAAAACTTCGGGCGATTGCAGGTCGATCGTGCCGTATTCGCGTTGGCCGTTCGCTTCGCGGATCACCAGGATATTGGTCCGGTTGGCGTAAAGGCTGAGGTCGCCCGCCATGCCGATGGCTTCGAGGATGGTGATTCTGGGATTGAGCACGTTGTAGGTAAAGGGCTTGTTGACTTCTCCCAGAATGGTGAACTTGAAGTTGAGGAACTGCAAATTCACGACAGCGTCTTTCAAATAGGGCTGCAGCATGGTGAGCAGCAGGTTTCTGGTTTCGGTCAGGGTAAGCCCCGCAACCGCCACCCTGCCCAACACAGGGAAGTCGATAAAACCGTCGTACCCGACCAGATAGCCGAACAGGTTTTGAGCGTTGAGCCCACCACTGTTGTTGCCTCCCTGGAGCATTTGGTTCCCCGTCCCTTGCCGCAAGCGGTTAAAGGGCTGTGCCGCTTCCTCGTCGTAACTATTGACCTGAATATGCAGTATGTCGGTCGCCTGGATCCTGGGCTCGAGCTGGTTGAGGATATCTGCGGGAACGGAAACGGTGCGCTCCCCGTTGTGGCGGAAATTGACCAGTTGCTTGTGGTAGACGCATGAGGAATGGGTCAGCAAGAGAAGAAACAGTAATCCCCAGGGGTAGTGTTTGCTCATAGAATTAGTTAGGGAATGCACTAAAAACAAGGATCAATTTAAGATTTTTTATGAATATTAACCGCTAAGACGCAAAGGGCGCTAAGAGTGTCTTGAATTTTCTTGGCGTCCTTTGCGCCTTAGCGGTCAATAGATCAAAGGCTCCCGTTGCTGAACTTTTTTTCAAGTACTTTCTGGATTCGTTTATCCCCCAACGCTTCTTTCAACTTGTCTGCATGTTGTTCGCTATGCATATCGGTGGCCAGAAACTCCACCATGCCATGTTTGATCAGCTTGAACCCTTGTTCCTGGATCGTGGAGCCGTAATGTCCTGCCAGGGACAAAAGGTTGACCTGAAATTCGCAGCCGAAGTCCTTTAGACGCTCCAGGGCCTTGAAGTCACGGCGATAATAGGGATAACGCTCCGGGTGGGCCAACAGCGGCTTATACCCCTTTGTGCGCATCCGAAACAGCGTATCGAGCAGGTTGTGGGCCGGCGCCACGCCCGCCATCTCCACCAACACCCGCTTGCCCGGCAAGGTCAGCAATTCCTCCTTCTGCAACAACTCCTCAAACTGCTCGTCCAAAAAGTACTCCGCCGCCACCCCGAATTCGATAGGAATCCCATTCAATCCCCTCAAAACCCCCTCCATTCCCCTCAAAATCCCCTCCCTCGTATTCGGATAATGGTCCGCCATCACATGCGGGGTGCTATAGATCCGCTTAAACCCGAGATCCACCATCCGTCGAATCAGGACGAGGGACTCCTCCAGGGTCTTCGCCCCATCGTCGATCCCCGGAATGAGGTGCGAGTGGAGGTCGACGCCCAGAGAGGCGTAAGACTCGATGGCTGGTGTTTTGGATCGGAAAAACACGGCTGTTGAGTTTTTAGTGTTCAGTGTTCGGTTTTCAGCTGTCTGCAACTGAAAACCGAACACTAAAAACTGAACACTATTTCACATGGCTTCGCCCTTGATATGTCGCAAAGACTATCACCTGCGTTCGCCGAAGCTTTAGCAAAGACGAATTACAATCCCCTCCAATCCCAAAATCCCTTCAATCCCATAGCATCTCCCCCTGAGTCAAACTCCGGCGTATCAAATACCCAACATAGTAAAATGGAGGTGTAGTTTGGTAGTATGTTCTGGGATCACGGTTTTTGGATTACAGTTTACCGGTGGGGGCCGGACTGCCCACAAATTGAGTAGCAAAACTACTCATTCTTTGCAAAAAATGTCGCTGAAAATGAAACAAGGCCGGTTGATCGGCCTGTGAAAGGCCGATCAACCGGGGGCAAGCTGGATTGAGATTTAATTGTCTTGAGAGCCTTGTTCTGCGAGTACAAAGGATCCATCCGGGCAGAAGGAGAAACGCGCTACACTCCAGTAGTCGCTAAAAAACTGGTAGGTCCCGCTGGCGGAACCCGTGGTAAGCTCAATTTCGTCGAAATCCATGCCGGCGGGAAGGCCGATCAGGTGATATTGGGCGGTTCCGGCCTGCTGGCTTAGGTCGTAAGTCGCTACGGGCGAGCCTCCTTTCGAAAGGATGGCCCTCGGAACAGAGGCGCCGCTCGAAGGGGTTTGGATCGGGATAAGCATGTTGGTAAATACGGAGCCTCCCATTTCCGATCCTGCAGCGAATACCACAGACTCTCCGACGTCGAAGGTGTCGTCGTTATTGGCGCCGGTGGAGGGGGCAAAATAATTAATCTTTTTGTTGATAAAAGAAGTGGTTGCGCCGTCTTTTATCCATTCATCTCCGTTGGGGGTGGGGATGAAATTACCGGCCACCAGGGTCTGCTGGTTGGGGACGCTTATCATCGAATATTCGTTTACCGCGAGGGAGTTCCAGAAGTATCCGGCTTTCCGGGGGCGCAGGGCGACGAACGGCTGGGAGTCGTTTGTAATAATGAAGCGGTTGAACTTTGTTCCTCCTCCATTTTCCAATCGAATCCTGCCACTGGTGGCTTTTATTTCCAGCTCGTCAAACTGGTAGAATAAAGAGAACAAAATGTGGTCGCTGGTGAGCGAAGCATAGGATTTGGTAAAGGCGGGCTGGACATTTAACCCATTTTTTTTCATTTGAATACTGACAGAACTGCCGGCATCGGCAGTGATCCAAAGCCCGGCGCAGATCATATTCCACCCGGATACGTTTGCGGACGGCCCCATTCTAATCCTCAGCACTTCACCTCCGATGGAGTTGATCCAGGTTACATCTATGGGCCCTACGGCCATTATTTGACCGGAAGTTTGCACAGTGGCCGTATTGGCCGTATTACTTGCCGTAAAAGTGAGGAGTTTGTCAAACTCGGGGGTGTTGAGGTTTTGATTTTCAATTGGAAGAGAAGCGCTTGTAGTATTGTTAAACAACCTGACCCATTTGTTGCCAGCGCCGACTTGCAAAAACATTTGAAGAACTTTTACTCCGTTATCGCAGGTGGCGCCCCCGCCTAAAAATTCCAAATCCTGGTCAGTTTTATTCAATGGTTCATCTGTAAATTCTTTCCGGCATCCCGGAACAGTAAGGGTCAAAAGTGTCAAAGTCATTAAAACGGTTGTCAGGGATAGTAATCGTTTGGAGAACATGGTCATTAGGATTTAATTGTTGTTTAAGTAGATTAAGATTATACCGGGGTAGCATGCCTTGTTAGAGACGTTTCACGGGGAAACGGGTCACTTGACCAACAGCCTGGGAGAAAAAACAACAAGGATGGGATGCGACGCGGGGGGAACGGCGCAGCAGGTGTGGCATTGATTCGTTTTCTCATATGTTCGCCGGCCCGTTTTCAGCCCGGCAAACGCAAAATTACGCTTTTTGACAATAAGATGCCATACCTCTATTACCTAAACTTTCATTACCTTTAAGCCCACAAAATTTTGTTTCCCTGTTTCGCGTTGTTTGCTGGTAGAACTAAAAACCGTTTAACCATCGTTCCATCTTAAACTTAACAGACATGAGAAAAATCCTATTCAGTATTGTATGCATTAGCTTGTCTATAGCTGTCGGCTCTGTCAATGCCCAGAAACAGCTGTCCAAAGAAGAAGAGAAAGAGTGGAAGAAGACTGCCAAAGAATACGTCAAAAACCCCGAAGCGCTGGCCCAGCTAACCAAAGACAAGCAAGAGCTGCAACGCATCAACAACAGCCTGGAGAGCGACAACAACCTCCTCAAGACCCAGATGAATACCAAGGATAACCGCATCGCATCCCTGGAATCCCAGATCGACCAGTTGAGCATGGACCTCGAGGCGGCCCAAATGGCCGAACCCATCTCCCAGCCGGTATTCACCTCGACCGACAACCCCGACGAACGAGTCCCCATGGGCACCATCTACCGCGTCCAGATCGGCGCCTTTGAAAAGGACAAGAACAAAATCCCCTCCGAACTCGATACGACCAAGGACCTCACTATCGAACAGAGCGAAAACTACCAAAAGATCGTCCTGGGCCAATTCACCAGCAAGACTGAAGCCGATAAGCTGCAAAAACACCTCCGCAAAGTCGGCGTCAAAGACGCCTGGGTGGTGGTGTATAAGGACGGGGTTCGCGTCCCGTAAAAACGCGATACTTCGCGGCTGTATGAAGAAAAGCCCGGTGAGGAGTCACCGGGCTTTTTTGATTTCAATCCATTCGTCCAGCGCCATCTCTACCGATGCGCGATCGCGTAAGACTTGTTCATTGGTAAACCTCAATACGGTAAATCCCGCCGCCTCCAGGCGTTCCTGCCTTATGCGATCCTTCCTTTTTACATCCCATCTATCGTGAATGCCCCCGTCTATTTCGATGATCAGGAGCAATTCCTTGCACATGAAGTCGGCTATATAGTTCAAAACCGGCCGTTGCCTGTTGAAGCTGTATCCTCTAAAGTTTTTACTCCTCAACAAGAATGACCAAATATAGACTTCGGCCTTGGTGCTGTGATTTCTCAACTTCCGGGCAAAATTCCTTAACCTGGGGTTGTAGTAGTATTGGTTTGATGGGGATGCTGGGGTCATGGTTGTTTTTCTTTGAGTTGAAATGAAGCTGGAGAGAGTTGCTCCCCCCGCCCCCTCGGAGAGGGGGGAATTGGTTGGAAGAGCCTCTTTGTTAGGGCTTTATGATGGAGGTAACTGCCTAAAACCCCGGTCCTGATAATCCTCCAGATAACCCCAGGTCAGAGCCCCCCACCGCCCAAAAAACACCCACTACCCCCGCCCCCCCCCCCCCCCCCCCCCCCCCCCCCCCCCACCCACTACCCCGAGCCCCCAAATCCCCCCTCCCCCGAGGCCCCCCAGCACGCCCCCTCCCTAGGGGCGGGGGGAGCTACGCCCCCCGCCCCCACCGCCCAAACCCCCCCCCCCCCCCCCCCCCCCCACCCCCCCCCCCCCCCCCCCCCCCCCCCGCCGGGGGCCGCGCCCCCCGCTACCCCCAACGCTCAAAACACCCCCACCCACCTCCTGCTTCCTCCCTTCCCGGGCTCCCCGACTTCCATCAGGTAGTAGCCCTGCGCCAGGCCGTCCAGGAAAACCATCCACTCGCTTTGGCCGGGGGGCAGGGAAAGCGCCCGGACCGGCCGCCCGTGGATATCGTAAAACCGAAGAGGGATGGGGACTTCCGCTTCCTCCGGAAGCTGGACGATGAGCCATTTGGTAGCGGGATTTGGGTAAACCTTCCAACCCTCTGCTGCCCCCGGCCATTCCACGGCACGGATCGGAGAGTACTCGTAGGAGCCGTCGTGGTCGACCTGCCGGAGGCGGTAATAGAGGAGTGACTGGTGACTAGTGACTGGTGACTCGTCGACATACTCGTAATATTGTACCTCGCTGGTCGTGCCGGCGCCGGGTATTTGGGCGATTTCTTCAAAATGGCCTCCGGCTGGGCTTCTTTCGATTGCGAAGAAGGCGTTGTTTGTCTCGCTGGCCGTCGACCAGGTGAGGAGGGCATCTGGGCCGAGGGCGCGGGCTTCGAAGGAAAGCCATTCGACCGGCAGGGCCTCGTTGCTGCCTACGGCAAATGCCCCGAATGAACTCAGACCGCTTCGCGTCTGGAAGTAGGGGTTGGAACCCGCCGCAGAACTCGGCGTAGTCCCGTTCCAGCCGGTAGGGGTGTAATGGGAAATATAGCAGGCGCTTCGGGTAAAGCCCGTGAGTTCCTCGCTGCTGCTCCATTGGGTGGTTAGGGTGACATTGCTGCCTCCGGCAACGGCCTCCTCCACGACCCAGCTTCGGTTGACGACCAATCCGGCCAGGGGTGTTCCGCTGAGCCCCTGGTCCAATACCTGATCGAATACCCGGACGCGGAAAACGTCCTGCGCGCCTGTGTTCGTGAGGGTGAGGAGGTTGAAGGCGCTGTTTCCCACCGGAAAAAGCCGGGTCGTGGCTCCGACGGTTTGCTGGAGCGTGCCCGTTCCATTGGTGCGGACGTAGGAGGCTGGCGAACCTCCGGAAGCCTGCCCGCCCGGGCCGATCAGCAGGTGATAGGCCTGGAGCTCGAGAATGCCGTTAATCAGGAGCAGAAAGCCGTTTACAGTCGCATTTCCCTCCAGGGTCTTCAACCCGCCGCTGCTGATGCGGAGATTGGCGTAGACAAACTCGTCCTCGACCAGTTGACCGGCAGCGCCGGTATAGTCGACCAGCGAATTGGCCTGGCAAATGACCGGATCGCGAGCTGGGTCGATGCTGCTCATCACTTCCCCGACGCCGCTGAGCTGGAGCTGTGCACCGCTTTGTAGCGTGAGATGGGCTTTGGCCGCCCCGGCCACTCCTTGATTGCCCACCACCTTTCCACCCACTTTGATCAGGCCCCCGGGCCCGACCACATAGAAAATATCCTGGCTGCCCGCCGTGCTATTGTCCGTCCTCAGGAACAGGTCGCCCAATTGGATATCGAGCGTGCCGTTGATGGTGAAAGTGCCCCAGCGGTTGGAACTGTTCGCTCCGTCCACGCCGTCGATCGATACGTCGCCCCGGGTGACGGTCACGGTGATGCCGGGCTGGATCGTCACGTTGAAAGGGTACCCGGCGATGTCGTTGTAGAGGGCTGCATCGAGGTTGTAACGCAGGTTCAGGCTGCGGGCAATCGTGAGGCTGGTGGCGGCAAAACCGTTTTTCCGTATCCGGTTGAGGTCGATCGTTCCGGCGCCCGAAATGGTGGCGGAGGGTCCGTGAAACTCCAGGCCGATGCCGTCGTTGGCCGCGCCGTTGCCCATCGTGCCGTGCACGGTCACTGAGTTGCCGTAAATTTCCAGGTAGCGGCTTGTCGTCGCTCCTGCTTTGATGGAGCCCCCTGCCTGCACCAGCAAGGTGGTGATGCCCTTCGTGGAAGGGAGAAGGAGGTCGTGCCCGGGTTGAATGATACAGTGGTACTCCGGCCCCGAAGGCCCTTGCGTATTGTTCGGGTCGGTGACGTACACCCCGCTTCCGTTGGGCATGGTATTCCAGCCGTTGGGCATGCTCCAGGAGCCGTCGGCCTGAGAGTAGAGGGGGCTGGGCACGTCGTCGTTGAAGATGGTGACCAGGTGAAGATTTAACCCGAGGTTGGCCGTACCGCCGCCGATGGAGAGGTTCAACTGAATCGTCTCATCCGCCTCCGCCTGCGTGTCTCCGACCACGGGAATGAACACGTTTTGGGAGTACGGGTAAGATTGAGAAGGAATAAAGGTGAGCACGGCCGACGAAAAATTAAAATCCACCCCATTCGTGGCCGTCCCGCCGGTATGGGTTACCAAAACAGAGACCGTCCCCTGCGGCGCCACGTCCATGGTGACGGCGACGGGGTGCAGGGTGACGCCGCTGTTCCCCTCGGTTAAAGAGCTGACGCCCAGCACAAAAGCCACGGTCGGAACCGGAAAACAGTTGCTCGCATGGCTTCCAAGCCCGGAAACTTCATCATTTGGAAATCCGTCCCAATCGGTAGTCAGGGTGGGAAAAGGGCAGCCGCTATTGGGCGGATCGGCCGTGACGCCCATACAGGCATCTGGCTTGCGGCGGATGGTGTTGTCGGCGGTGGAGAGATTGCCCGCGCCCCATTCGATATCGGGCATGCAGCCGATGTTGCCGATGAGGTCCATCAGTACGCCCGCTTTCCGAAGGGCCACCGCGTCGTTGCCGTTGTAATTGAGCCCTCCGTTGAGCTGGTCTGGCGTGCCGTTCCAGGCAGTGGCAGAGGTGTGCGCCAGAACGAACACATCGCCCGTGGCGACCGTGCCGCTCAGGAGAATGACGGAAGTAGGGGTGAGGGCGCCGTTGGCATACACCTCGACCGAGTAGTTTTGCCCGCCCAGGTTGATGGGCGAGCCGGTCCCGTTGTAGAGCTCCAGGTATTTGTTGTTGGAGCTTCCTTCGACATACTCGGAAATGAGCAGGCCGGAAATTTGGGAATGGAGGGAAAGCGCGCTTCCCATCAGCAGTCCCGTGAGTGTCAATGTTCGCATCTTCGTGCTGTTTAGGTGAAAAAATCACCCGTCAGCTGCGAACTGAATTCGTTCAGGGGGGAAAGGTAGGAGCACAGACTCTCATTTTGAGTTTTTAGTGCTTAATTTTTAATTTTTAGTTAGACCCAACTAAAAACTAAAAATTAAACACTAAAACTTACATTCCCCAGCCCCAACACCACATTCCTCAGCCTCAACACCGGCTGCCTGCTCTGGCTAATCGTCGAAAACACCGCCACATCGAACACCAGGCGCGCCTGGGCGTTGCCGGGGGCGGGCTGCTCTGCTTCTTCCCACTCGACGATCTCGCGGGCGAGCTGGCCGGCCAGGGAAGTGGCGTTGACCAAAAAGTCGGCCTGGGGACCGTCGAGGCGGAATTCGTAGGGCGGCACCAGGACGATGGGCAGCCGGATGAGGGGCTGCGCCGGGTCGTTGGCAAGACGATAGGCGTAGCTGCAATCGAGTTGCAGGGTGATGGCCTTCTCCTGGCCGGGCAGGTGGACCTTGTCCAGCAGTTTTTTGAAAAACTCGGCCAGGTAGTTGACGAGCGGGTTCTTTCCCGGAAGGAGGCTGCCGATATCGACTTCGATGTCGTTGTTGAGCAAGGGGATGACCGGGTAGGGGAACCTCGTCTGCGGCGTGTAGTAGACGAAGTCTTCGTTGCTTTTTTTACCCGAAATCAACTCCTCGTTCCGGCTCAGGTAGATGGCCGCAAGGGCATTCTGGTAGGCCAGGACATTGAGCTTTTCAAATGACAGCGCCCGGAACGGCTGGGCGTTGGCCTCCGAATAAAGTATGGCGTAATCGTGGCCGGCCGGATTGAGCTGCGAGGGCGGCGTCTCTTCCGGCCCGACCAGAACCACCGGATCGGGGATATCGGCGAAGGCTTCCTCGTTGAGGTCTTTCGACTCCACCCTCAGCTTGCTGGAGTTTTGCGGAGAAAACTCCCTGACCGCAAAGATCTTGGCCGTTTTGGCGTTCTCGGCCCCGACCAGGGCGGGTTTCGGGGGAGTCCAGGCCGCCCAGGTTTCGGCCACGTTGCGTACCAGGCGCTCGAAGGCCTGGAGCGCGTGGGAAGCCTCCTGCAAAGCGCTTTCCGGCAGGGTAGCGATCGACTTGGCGTCGATGGGCGCCAGCAAATTTTGCAGATCGGCGCGGAGGGCAGACCAATGGAAATGGAAGGCAGCCAGGGCATCCAAGAGGTCCATACCAGCCGCTCCGCGGGCCTGTGCCGATTCGGGCAGGTTGAATTGTATCTCTACCTGAAGCCAGTCCTGGGCGGAGAGGCGCTGGTTGTAACGGACCAGATAATCCCATCCGGTAGCAACTTCCAGCATTTCCAGCGCGCTCATCCCGGAAGGGATATCATCCGATTGACGGGCGTCCTGCCGGAGCAGCACCGGCGCTTCGGGGGAATCGCGCAGCACGATGGGGATCTGCGCCGAGCCGAGCGGCTGCCCTTCCGGAGGCAGCACGAAACTGAGCCAACTCGAGGCCTGGTAGCCCTTGAAAAGGTCGTTTTCCTGGATATCGTATTCCAGGTGGGTCGTTTTAAAATCGAGGTCCAGCTCCACAAAAGGCTCCTTCCGGGCCGTTTGGGTGCTGAACAGGAAACTCAGGGAGGACGAATTTTCGGGGCTGAGCTTCGCATTCGACAGGCTGTAGGGCTGCCCCGGCGATTCGCTGCCCTTGAACACGGGCGAACCGTACAGGCGCATCCCCTGGCCGCTTTGGGCAAAACCGATGGGGTATTGCACGACGGCATTCACCGTATAGGCCTGACTCAGCTCCATGAGCAAGCGCTGCCGCAATTTCTCCACGGCCTCCGAAACCTGCACGGCCTGAGCGCCTTTCAACACGGGTTTCAATTTGCCCGAAATGGCCCCGGCCAGGTCTTTTTTGCTCTGCAAAACTCTTTTCAGGAGATCCTGGTCGAGCAGATAGACGGCGCCTGAGACGGTGGGGGACAGGAAAGTGTCGATGGCGTCGAGGCAGAGCCGTGCCCAATCGTCCATGTCGATCCGGGTAAAGGATTGCGGGTTCACGGCGTTTTCGTCGAGTCCGCTTGCTTTGGAGTAGGTCCCGACATTTACGTCCCTTTCGAGCAATTGGGTGGACAGAGGCGGCAGGGCCAACACCACGGGGTTGCCCCTGGTCCCATGCGGATCACAAACAGGTCTTTCTGCTGCTCGAAATTGTCGAGCTCCTTTTTGTCGAAACCCGTGGCTAGTTTCAGGCCGGCGAATGTCGACTCGAAACCGGCCGCAAAATGCCGCAGGGCTACCTCGAAATTTTCGACGCTGAAGGGCTTCACCGGCGTGCGGGCCAGTTGCACAGCTTCTTCCGAAGCGAAATCGGGGTGTATATGCCGCGTGCGGCGGAGCTGGATCTCGGTGAGCAGTTCGAAAACCGTGGCCGGGTTGATGTTGCCGGCCTGGAAAGTCCGGCTTAGCTCCACGCTGGGCGGCGTAGCGGTCTGGTTGTGCAATTTCCGGTTCAGGAAATGGTAGGTCTGGGCCACGAAGGAGCGAAGTTGGTCGAGGTATTCCCCCACCGCAGCGCTGCCCGGCGCCGCATGCAGGTCGTCGCCCAAAAAGGTGCTCCGCAAATCCACCCGCACGTGTGCCGCGCCGTCGGCGTCTTTTTGGAAAAGCTGGTAATAGACCTTTTTGTAAAAACGGAGGTCCTTGCGGATTGCATCCGACTCGTTATATATATCCGTATTCAGGGAAAGCCTCACCTTCATGCGGAGGCCGCCCGAAAATTCGAACTCGCATTTCACGCCATTCCACTGGTGTATGGAAATCAGCTCATCCGAATAGCCCAGGGTATGCGACACGGCGGCTGCCGGATCGGGAATGGCGTTTCCGTAAATATCCCGGTTTTGCAGGTGGATTTCGATGGCCTTACCCACGCCGGCGTAGGGATTTTCCGACTCGGAAGGCCGGTCGAGGGGGAAGTGCTTGGTATCGGTGGACGGGTATCGATGAAGAAACTGGCCCGGGTCTTTGGCAAACCGATGCGCGGGCACGATCTGTTCGTAAAGCCACTCGCCCGCCGCGTCGCTTTTTCGCGGACCGATGGGCGCCGAGGCGATGGACTCCAATTCCCCGCCGATTTGGATCTGGTTGCTAAATCCGGGACCGGTCTTCACCTCCCAGGAAAGGAGTTGGAAGAGGTCGGCGAAGGAATTGCGTTTTCCGCCCGAGGGGGCGTTTCGGGTCGCTTCGAGCAGCAGGATGCCCGGCTGGAGCTCCGGCAATTTATCGCGGAAAGAGGCGTCGCGCGCAAAGACGAGGTCGTTTTGCGGGTCGATCTGCCGGTCGCTGATGCCGCAGTTCATATAGTTTGCCGGGGCAGTGGTTTCGTAGGTAATGAGCAGGTAGATCGCAGCCGTGCCGTCCTGCCCGAACAGGTGAGCCGGCAGGCCTTTTCCGCCCTCTCCGAGTTCCTGGTAGTACAGGTAATGGCCACCGCTGCGCACGATGCTCGCCGCCCAAAGACGGTGGAGGAAATCCTTCCGGTCGAGCACCCCTTCCAGGTTGGCGGCGAGTGCCGCAAGCCCCCTTCCCTGTATCGGATTGGTTTCGGTGGAGAGGTTGGTCTGGGTGAGGAAGGAGACGAACTCCGTCCCGGCTTTCGATTGCAGGCCCTTCCCCGGCAGGCCGACCGAGGCGGGGCGGTATAGCAGATGGAAATCCGCTACGGAATTCTCCCAACTGTCGTTCAGGATGATCTTTTCCAGCAAGGCAATGCCGGCCTCGTCGGTTCCGATCACCTCGTAGGTAAAGGGGTGTTCCGTCTGCCTGATGCCGATCTCCACGAGCGAGCCCCATTGCTGGGCGATGAGTTTTTCCGGAATGGTCTGGATTTTCATCCCGGCCAGGGCTGCGGCGTTTTTGCCGAGCTGGCGCTGCAGGCTTTCGGGAAATTCCCAGATAAATTGATCGGCCCCTTCCCAGGAAATGCGGCGGCTGAGCGGATAGGCCCGCGACTGGAGTTGGGAGGGGGTAAACAGTTCCCTGCTAAGGAATGAGATAGCCGCGCCTGCGCCCGCAAGGAGGGTATTGAGATGCTGGATCAGCGGCGCCGGCCAGGTATAGACAGCCGGAGGAACGGTCAGCCAGGACTGCGGAGAGGTAGCCCGGAGAGGTGGCCGGCCGTATTGCGGGCCTGCAAGCCTTGAAGCGCTTGGGTCAGGTTGATATCTCCCCCCTGGCCTTCCTCCATCAGCCGGATTGTGGCGCCCACCATTTCGCGGGCGATGGTGAGGAAATAGTCTTCGAAAATCTGCTCCGTCAGGCTGAAATCGAGGCTCGTGCCATTGCCAAAGCCAGATTGTTCGAAGGCAGGGTCCTCGAGGGCGGTGAGGGTCAGGTCGGCGTAATCGCTCAGGAAGTTGAGGTATTGCTCGCTGCATTTCCCGAAGGTCCCGAAGTCGATCTCCCGTTCGGGCTGCTCTCCCACTTTCGAGACTTTCATTTTCAGGAATGGGAACACGGGGAAGGGCGCGCCGTTGATCGATTTTGTCCCGGCGGGGTATTGGATGACGACTTTGAACTGGCTTGCCAGAAAATCGCGCAGGCTGCTGAAAGGGATAATGTCGATTGCATCGCCGCGGAGCTCCTGGAGCAGCTGCTCGAGTTTTTGGATGGTGGCGTTGCCCTCGAATGCCGGTCCGGCGATCCATTTGAATACCGAGGCGGCCATTTTTTCGAAAGGAGTAGCTCCGGTAGATGACCCATCGCTGGAGGGGCTTTCCATAAACAAGCCGAAGACCAACTGGGGCGCAGCCGTTCCGGAAGCGCTCCAGGCCAGGGTGGGCTGGAGCAGGGCGTAGAGGTGGAGGGTTTCTTTTTCCGCGGGAGCGGGGGGCAGCGTGAGGTCGAGCAATGGGCCGCCAGCCCCGAGCGCCAACCCACGGCCGAGGGCTCCGTCGAACCAGGGCGCTTCCTGCAGCCTGTCCGTACCCACGGTTAAAGAAGCGCTAATCTGCGCTTTGAACGAGAATTTGACGGTGACGTCAAACAGGCCAAGGTCGATCTCCACCGAAACGGCTATCTCCACACTCGCCGACACGGAGATCGGCATGGCGCGGTACGATTCATAGATGGCCATGGCGATGACCTGCATCCGCACATACACCTTGGCCTTGATGATCTTGAAATCGACCACTCCTTCCAGGATGCCGACGATGCCCAGGGCGCCGCGGATATAGAAATAATTGCTCTTGTCGATGTTCTTTCCCCCTTCGGCCAAGGCGTTGTCGGGATTGAAAGTGGCGATGATGCCCTCGATCATCCCTACGATGGTGAGGCTGAAGCGGGCGGTGAGCGGCCCTTTGACGATGTATTTGCCTACGCCGATCTGGAGCCCAAGCCCGAATACCATGACCGGATTGAAGGTCCCTTTTGTGGTAACCGGCACCTGCGGCGGCGCGGTGGGACCGCTCAGTTTTCCGAAATAAAATCCCCCCGAACCCAGTACGGGCACGCCGAGGATGATCACCGTGATGGAGAAGGAGCGCTTGAAGTCGAAGTTGTAGGGGAAGCCGAAATCGACCTTGAAGTCGCCGTTGGTATAAACGTCGACGACGATCTCGGGCAGCACGAGGGAGGCGGCGCCCAGCTCGATGTAGCGCATAATGTCGGGCAGGATGAGCTCGATGTGATACTGCCCGATGGAGTCGTTGATCTTTTTGTAAAGGATTTCGAATTGCAGCCCTTTCAGCGGCGGGATTTTGTCGCCGTTGACCTCGATGCGCAGGCCGTAGAGCTCCGGATCGTTGAAGAGGGCCGAGAGGTTGAAGGCGAAGATTGCTTTATTGGCGTCGAAAGGCGGCACCTGGAGCAGGCCGAAGTCGAGGCCCACCAGCCAGTTGCTTTGCGGATTGAAAAGGATGGCGTTGGGCAGGCCATCGTTGCCCGGCGCGGTGAATTTGCGCAGGGTCGAAATGGCCTCTTTCATGTTTTTCATCTGGGAGGCGCCCTGCACGGAGACGTGCTGCCCCATCGCCAGGAGCCGCAAGTCGATGAGGCGTTTCCCCAGTCCGCCGGCGTCGGGCGGAGCGCTGGAGGGGTTGGCGGTATCCCATTCCGGGTGGCCCAGGCCTTGAATGCTCACCAGCACCTTTTTAGCCTCGGTCCGGATAATCGACACCCCACTGATATTGACCACCACCAGGTCGATAGAAGGATTGAAGGGCTTTGTCACTTCCAGCCTTCCCTTTTTCGCGCCCCGTATGAACCAGGTCAGTTCGAGGTCGAGGGGTATCTGGTCCATGAAATCCCAGGGTTCGGGCAGGCGGTACGTGCCGAGGCTGGGGTTGGCGGTTTTGACCAGGAGGGAAATGACGTCGCCCACCGATTTGTCCGTGATCGACAAGCCGAGGGATGCGTTGGCCCCGGAGGCGTCGTAGGTCCCGACGATGCCCTCCCAGTCGAGGGCCAGCTTGGTCTGGGCGGGGGCGAAGGCATAGCTCAGGCCCAGGTTCATGCCGTTTAATTTGGCTTTCCCCTTGAGGATGCCCGAAGTTTGGCCGGGTCCTTTATGCTCGATACCGAATTGCAGCGATTCGGCGGAGAGAGAGAAATCGCCGAGTTGGAGGCTCCAGAGGTCGGAGGCGCCACAGATCAGGCCCGCCTTCGCTGAAGCTCCGGCTGGTAGAGTGATTTCGATTTGGAGGGTGTTCAGGGTCAGGTTGGTGTTTAGAGAAGAGGGCGGATTTATCCCATTGCCTAGAAATTGCCTGGCGGTGTCGATCAGGGCGATCTCGCCTTCCAGGTTGCCGGTAAATCGCCAGGTCTTCTCCGCATTGCGGGTGGCTACGACCTGGAGGGTGGCGTCGGCGATGCCGATCTGGCCGCCCAGTTTGGCGTCGATCTGTGCTTTTGCCTGGGGGTTTTGGGTTTTGTCGGGCCAGACGATGTCGAAGGCGAGAAAGGGATCGCCCAGGGAAAGCAGGCTGGGGATGATCTCCCAGTGGAGGCCCAGGCCCACGTCGATGCGGGTCTGGAGGATGCGCTTTTTCGAAGGCGAAAAGCGGAGGAAGAATTCGTTGATGCTCAGAGAAGCTGCGATCAGGGTATCGGGAAGCCAGTCTCCCACCTGGATATCGCCGGAAATAGCGCCCAGAAAACCCTCGGCGTCGCTGCCGAGGTCGCCGGAGGAAGTCAGTTCCCAATCGCTGCCGTCGCCGGGCACGAAGAGCTCGACGTCGAGGGTCGTGACGGTCTGGCCGCTGCTGTTTTTAATTTCATAACCGCCCCCCACCGTCGTGGCGATCTCCCGGCTGGGCAGGAAAGGGTCGGTAATTTCAAAATCGAGGCGGGCGGAGCTGATGGTAAACCCGTCGAAAATATCCCAATCGCCGAGTTCCACGCCGGCTTTGAGGAAGTTCAGTTTTTTCGAAGGAAGGTCGAAATGGATGCCCAGGCCGAGCAGGCGGAACTGGTCGGCGATTTGGAGTTCGGAGGGCAACTCCTGAAAGATATTGACGCCGCCGAGCAACTGAAAGAGGTCGGCCAGGCCGAAGGGCGCAGGGGTCTCCTCGCCGGGGGGTGTTTCGGAAAGGGAAAATTCGAGCGGGTCGTTTCCCTTGGTGAAAATCGTCACGGAGACCCATACGCCGGACTCCCCTACGCGGAGCAGGCCGCTCAGGGTCAGTTTCGGACTTTGGGTGGCGTCTGAAAAACCCGAAAACCGAAGGTTTGGCTTTTCCAACAGCACGCCGAGGCCCGGGATCAGGTCGGGGATGGTGGCGAGTTGGGCGTTCAGGCTCGACAGGTCGGGCAGGGTGGATTCGTCGGGAAAGACGATGTCGGTGGTCTGGCCGATCAGGTCGAGGATCTTGTCTTTTATTTCCTGCAAGGTCATAATGGGCAGTTTTTGGGGTCAGGCTTGGGGTTCTTTGTTGTAGGCGGCGTACCACCCGATGTCCTTGTTGCCTCCTTCCGGATTGCCGAAGAGGTAAAATGCCGTGCTGCCGCCGGGCGGTATTTTGGCCAGGCCGAAAAACTTGAGAGAGATGTCGTCCAGTTTGAGGATGAAGCCATTGGGGCTGCTCACCAATTGGATGCGGTCGATATTCAGTTTCAACAGGCCCTGGATGGACAGCATCTTCGCCTCGGGATTGGCGCCCGGCAGCTTGATGCCCATGAAGAGTTTGGGGCTCCCGGTTTTGCTTCCGGTTCCCCAGGCCAGCAGCACTGGGGCGGCGAGGTTGCCCAGATTGGAAAGCCCGCCCGCGCTGCCCATGTGGAGGATGCATTCCAGGCCGTACCAGTCGCCGGAGATGCCGGCCGTTTCGAGGCCTGCGAGTTCGACGGGGAGGTAGCCCTGCTTGCCGGGAGGGGTGTCCGGATTTCCGAATTTAAAGCTTTTGAGTTCCAGGGGGAGCTGGTGCAACAGGGAGCCCTCCCGCAGCGGACTATTGGCCAGGTTAAAGCGCACTGTGGGGTAATTCATCGAGAAGCTGCGCAGGGTGGGATGGTCGAGATTAAATGAAAAGCCGAGCTGGAGATTGGAAAAGGCGAGCCCCGGATTTGCCTCGGCCCTCCCCTCGGTTTTTCCGAAGGAGAGCAGGTCGAAGCCCGCTTGCGGGATGTCGAAAAGCAGGTTGCCGATAAAGCTGAATCCGGCGTGGACTTCGCGGCTCCCCTCGGCCCGGGGGTGGGTGAGGAACACGGCGCGGTCGATCTCGATCTCCTGGTACAGCGCGCTTTCCACCTGAAACTGGACCGGCGTTTCGGACAGGAAGGTATAGACGTCCTTCCCGTTTTTCTTTTCGTGCGTGCCGTCCAGAATGATGTGATCTGTCGAGCCCGGAACCACTTTTTCCCCGAACAATTCCCTCATCGTCACCCGAATCTTGCTGGAAAACTGCTGCAGGGCGGAGTTTTTGAACTGCGCCAGCAGAGTGAGCACCCGGAAGTCGAAGGTTTCGGAGGGGAATTTTCCCGCCTTCGCGCTGCTTCGGCGGACTGCGCCCGCCGGAGCACTGCTTCGGCGGGTGCTGTCCTGATAATATACCAGTCCGAAGAGCGAGCTTTTTTCCTTGTAGGTCAATTCTCCGCCCTGGTTTTTCACCTGATTGATCTCCATGCCGACGTGGTGGGCGTTGAAGCGGGAAAGGTCGATGCCGCCGACCAGGCCCTGGAGTTCGGCGGGAAGGCCGTCGGGAAGGATATCCGTTTTGAGGGCGAGCACGCCGTTCCACCTGGGGTTTTGGACCAGGCGGATGAAGTCCTGGAAGTAGGGATTTTCGCTTTGATTTTGGATGGCGTCGCCGATATAGTCCTGCAGCCAGCGGGAGATCAGCTGGAGTTCGAGGTCGGAGGGGTTGACGGATTTGGCGCCGTTGAAATCTTTGGGCTGGGTCCAGAGCGAGGGATTTTGGATGCGCTCCAGCACACTTTCGTTGCAAAATTTGAAAATGAGCACGTTGCTGTAATCGCCCAGGCGCTGGTTTTGGCCGGCGTTAAAGGAGAAGGGCCAGCCGGCGATGCTCAGTTCGTTTTGGAAGCTGCCCAGATTGGTGGCATTGGTGACGACCAGGAATTGCTGGTTGGTTTGAAAAGCTTTTTGCAGGGGCAACGGCGGCAGGTCGAAGCGCAGTTGTTGGGCGGAGGCGTCTTCGCCAAGGAGGAGTTCGGTCCAGTTGTTGCCCTGAGGCTGGAGTTTGACCAGGTTGCCCTGGGGCGTGGTAGATTGGACGATCTGTTGAGCCGGAGGAAGCGTTTTTCGAATGGCGTCCACCGCTTGTTTCCGGGCGGGGCTGAGGATCTGGTTTTCAAAATTCAGCTCCTCCGCGGCATGCGGGCCGGGGATATGCGGAATGATGGGCAGGCAGAAAACGCCGTCGCCGGGCAGTTCGAGGGTCGTGTCGAGGTAATCGAAAACGGGGGTATCGAGGTCTTCGGCGTCGGGTTTATAGAGGGGCCCGCCGTCGGGCTGGGAGATGAAATGGACGGGTTTGCCGTCGCGGCGGCGCAGGCTGAGCCAAGCGGTTTGGCAATGGTCTGCGAGGGGAGCTGCGAGTTGGAGCCGGTTGGTATGCGTAGATGGTTGTGCCGGAAAATCAGTTGCGAAAGCCGGCTGGTGCGGATGAAAACGCAGGAGCACCTTCCCGGGTTCGTAGGGGAAGCGGATGGTTTCGGTGCCGGCAAAGCCTACGAGCCATTTGGCGGTTCCGTTCACGAGTCCTGTTTTTCCCGCCTGCGGCAGGATTTCCACTTCGAAATCGCCGGCCGGGACGAAGTAATACGGAGCGCCCGCATTTCGGCGGCTGAACACGAGGCGGGCGAGTTCCTTTTCGGGTTTCAGGCGGATGCCGTAGCCTTTCAGGGTGCGGAAAGGGGTGTCGAAAACGGTAGTGGTGCTTTCCCCCAGAGTCGTCAGGCGCCTGGTCTCGCCGGTGAAGGCCAGGAAGGTCCGCTCCGGGTTCAGCAGGGCGGTGGGGTCGATGGCTGCATCGAAAAAGACCCCGCTTTTTTCCGGTCCGGGGAGGAAGACCGGGTAATGGAGCTCTTGCGAGTTTTCTTTTCCGAAAAAATATTTCAGTCCGAGGTCGATATTGACCAATTGATCGTCGGGCGTGAGGTGCATACCGAAGAGGAAACAGCCGCAGGCGGGGCTGGTGAGGGGTAGCAATGCCTCCCGGGTAGTTTGGTTGGTGACGGGTTTACCCTGGATGAGGACCTCCACGGGGTGGCCGTTGGGAAATTCGATCTTTATTGCGGATTTATCTCCCAGGATTTGGATGCTCACCTGGGTGTCTTTCCGGAATTTCAATTCCACGAGCCCGTTGCCGATGGGCAGCACCGTATTTTCATGCACCCGGAACTGAAGGGTAAACGGCTGTGTGATCGGCAACACCCAAATATTTTCGGCCGTTGGCGCGGCATCGGGCTCTTGCAAAAAAACGAGGGCGTTCCACAGAAATTGGGGCGTTTTGGCCAGGATCACCTGCCAAAGGGCGTCCACGTAAGCCTGGTTCAACGCCGCAGGCGCCTTGTGCGAAAAGATAAAAGCCGCTCCCCGCTCGCGCCAGCAGGCGGTCAGATCGATCTTGTTGCCGTTGAAGGTACTTTGGTCGCTCAGCAGAAATGCCGACCAGTTGGAAAGAGAAGCTGTGGAAATGAAAAGACGGCTATGTGCGGGGGACCGCTGGAAGGATACGCCAGGCATATTATTTGGTTTTTAGGGTGCCTGGCAACGAATATAATAAAATTAAAGTAAAAGGTGCAGGCGCCCGCTTTTTTAACCCCTGCCCTTCTATTCATTCATCTCATCTACTTCCCCAATCTGCCTCAAATACTCAAACGTCGTTTTCGCCTCTTCCTCATCCACCACGCTGAGGGCTACGCCGACGTGCACGAGCACGTAATCGCCGATCCGCGCCTCGGGCACGAGGGAGAGGTTGACGTCCTTCAAAATACCGCCGAACGACACTTTGGCCTGGCGGAAGATTTCATCGAGTTGGGCGTCGATAGAGAGGATTTTACCGGGGATGGCGAGGCACATGATCTGGGCGTTTAGAAGGTTTAGGAGGTTTAGAAGGTTTAGAGGCTTACAAAACTAAACCTCCTAAACTCTCTAAACATTCTAAACCTTTTTTCAAAGTTCTTTCCGCTCCTTCCGCAACCACCCATACCACTCCTCCATCCCTTGCCCCGTCAAAGCGGAGACTTCGATGAATTGCAGTTTGGGGTTGGCGTGGCGGGCGTAGTGTTTCGTTTTTTCCACATCGAAAGGCACGTAGGGCAGCAGGTCGATCTTGTTAATGAGGCACAGATCCGAGGTATGGAACATATCGGGATACTTCAGGGGCTTGTCGTCGCCTTCGGTGACGGAGATGATGACGACGCGGCGGCCTTCGCCCAGGTCGAAGAGGGCGGGGCAAACGAGGTTGCCCACGTTTTCGATCATGAGGAATGCACCCTCGGAGGGCTCGAGTTTTTTGACGGCGCGGTTGACCATATCGGAATCGAGGTGACAGCCGGAGCCGGTATTGATCTGCACGACGGGCGCGCCGGTGGCGGCGATGCGATCGGCGTCGCGGGTGGTTTGCTGATCGCCTTCGATGACGAAGAAGGACAATTCCCCCTTCAGGTCGGCGAGGGTGCGCTCGAGGATGGCCGTCTTGCCGGAGCCGGGCGAACTGACCAGGTTGAGGGCCAGGATCTTTTTTGCTTCGAAATAGCCGCGGTTGCGCTCGGCCAGGCGATTGTTTTGCGACAAAATATCCTGTTCGAGCTCTATGACCGTCTTGCCATGGGAATGGTCGTGGCCATGCTCATGACCATGCTCGTGGTGGTGATGGTGGCCGTGGCCGTGATCGTGATCGTGGTCGTGCATAACTTCGATTTCTTCTCCGATTAAAGTGATCTTGACGGCGTTAGCCGCTTGGTTGCAGCCGCAGGTGTCGCACATAGTTTAAAGTTTAGGAAGTTTAGGGGTTTAGAAGGTTTAGAGGTGTCGTAAATCTAAACCTCCTAAACTTCCTAAACCAACTAAACCATTTCAAGAAACCACCAGTGTCTTCACCCTCAGCTCCCTCCCTTGTATCAAATCCCCCAATATTTCTCCGCAGTTGGGGCAGGGGGCGAACCATTCGGCCGATTCGAATTCGAGGGCGCAGGCGGAGCAGCGGGTCCGGGCCGGAATGCGGTGGATCGAACGTGTGGCATGGGCCAGCACCGTTTGCGGTACGCCGGCCTGCCAGGCAAAATCCAGAGCTTCCCATTCGATACCGGCCAGGGCGCCAATTTCCAATTCAATGGCATCCACCGTTTTTGCGTTCGCTTTGCGGACCTGCTCCTCGGCTATGCCGATGATGCTTTGGACGATGGATAACTCGTGCATGGAATAGTTTTTAATTCTTAATTTTTAGTTCTTAGTTTTTACTTGCGACTAACTAAAAACTAAGAACTAAAAATTAAAAACTGATTTATCGCTTGCTGGCCTTGAGCCTCTTCACTCCCTGAAAAACCAAAATAGCTACAAAAGCTGCTACTACTATGGAAGTCTGAACAATATGCCCGGGGGAGGTGAGGTAATGCCAAACCTGGGTTGCGGGGTAATGTCCATGGCCTTCGTGGGCGAACATCGTAACGGGAACAAGCAGGAGGATAGCCGACAGAATTCTTTTCATGGTGTAAGGATTTAGAACCTTTACAAAATTAGGGGGAGGGGCATAGGGACCTGCATGATAAAAGTCATAGCCGGGGATGATAAATGTCATAATGCCGTAGGGGAACAGGGTTATAATTTTGAACAACCCCATGTTATTCTATTGCTGAAAACAAACAAATAACAGCGCTGTTATGCATCCCACCACTACAAAACGCCCCAGCTATTACGAAGAATTAAGGGACAAAGGCTATTCGCGCCGGGATTTCATGAAATTCTGCACTATGATGGCCGCCTATCTCGGCTTGGAGGCCAGCGCCGCCGGGCAAATCGCCAAAACGCTGGAAACCACTCCCCGCATCCCGGTGATTTGGCTGCATTTTCAGGAATGCACCTGCTGCAGCGAGTCGTTTATCCGTTCGTCGCATCCGATCGTGGCGGATATCGTGCTCGACAAAATCTCCCTGGATTACACCGAAACACTCATGGCCGCTTCCGGGCATCGGGCCGAAGAAGCCATGAAATCGACGATGGAAAAATACCACGGCGAATACGTGTTGTGCGTGGAAGGCTCGGTTCCGACCGGAGCCGACGGGGTTTACTGCTGCATCGGGGGGAAATCTTCGATGGATATCTTGCAGGAATGCGCCGAGGGCGCCAAGGCGGTGATCTGCTGGGGCAGTTGCGCCAGCAATGGCTGCGTGCAGTCCGCCAAGCCCAATCCAACCGGCGCCACGCCGATCCACAAACTGATCAAAGGCAAGCCGATCATCAAGGTGCCGGGCTGCCCGCCGATCGGAGAAGTGATGGCCGGGGTGCTGGTTCACATCATCACGTTCGGTCGTTTGCCCGAACTGGATCGCGTGGGCCGTCCGAAAGCTTTTTATTCCAAGCGGGTGCACGACACCTGCTACCGGCGTCCCTTCTACGATGCCGGGCTATTTGTGGAAACATTTGACGACGAGAATGCACAGAAGGGCTATTGCCTTTACAAAGTGGGCTGCAAAGGCCCGAGCACTTACAATGCCTGCGGCGTGATGCGCTGGAACAACGGAGTGAGCTACCCCATCCAGTCGGGTCACGGCTGTTTTGGATGCAGTGAGGAGAATTTCTGGGACAACGGGCCGCTTTACCGGCAAATGGCCAACTTTCCCGGGTTCGGGATAGAGAGCAACGCCGACAAGGTGGGCATGATCGCTGGCGCCGCAACGGTTGCCGGTGTGACGGCCCATGCCATAGCCACCAATTTACGGAAGTCGAAACTCATCTCCTCGCACATCGAAGAAGGCCGAGAAGCCGAAAAGGAATTGTAAACCGCTTCACTAACCACACACAATCGCCATGAGTCAACGAATCGTCATAGATCCTATCACGCGCATCGAAGGTCACCTGCGGATCGAAGCGGATATTGCCAATGGAAAAGTTACCGATGCATTTAGCTCAGGTACTATGGTGCGCCTGATCGAGGAGATCCTCAAAGGCCGCGACCCCCGCGACGCCTGGGCCTTCGTGGGCCGCGTCTGCGGCGTTTGCACCACGGTGCATTCCCTGGCCTCTGTCCGCTCGGTGGAAGACGCGCTGGACATCGTCATTCCGCCGAATGCCGAGCTGGTGCGCAACATCATGTTCTGCACCCAATACATGCACGACCACGTCGTCCACTTTTACCACCTCCATGCGCTCGACTGGGTGGACATCGTATCGGCGCTCAAGGCCGATCCGAAAGCGACGTCCGAATTGGCGCAGAGCATATCCAACTATCCGAAGAGCTCGCCGGGCTACTTCTCCGATTTGCAAAAACGCCTGACCAAGTTCGTGGAAAGCGGACAACTGGGCATTTTCGCTAACGGGTATTGGGGCCACCCGGCCTATAAATTGCCGCCGGAAGTCAACCTCATCGGCGTGGCGCATTACCTGGAAGCCCTGGAGTGGCAGAAGGAGATCGTCAAAGTCCACACCATTTTCGGAGGCAAAAACCCGCACCCGAACTACCTGGTGGGGGGCATGGCTTGCGCGATCGGCCTGGACGACGTCAGCGGTATCAACGCCGAGCGTTTGGCTTATGTGGAGCAACTGCTGAAAGATGGCAAAGAGTTTATCGAACAGGTGTACATCCCCGATCTGCTTGCTATCGCCCCGTTCTATCTCGACTGGGGCGCCATTGGCGGCGGTTTGGGCAATTATATGTCTTACGGAGACCTGCCTACCAACGGCTACAATGACCCGATGAGTTTCAAATTCCCTTCGGGCGTGATTCTGAACAAGGACGTAGCTAATGTCCTGGATGTGGACCTGCGCGACGACGTGCAGGTGCAGGAATTCATTGGCCATTCCTGGTACGAATACGAGGGAGGCGATGAGGTCGGCCTGCACCCCTGGAAAGGCGAGACCAAGATCAATTACACCGGTCCGAAGCCTCCTTACCAAAACCTGGATATGGATGCGAAATACAGCTTCCTGAAAACCCCTCGCTGGAAGGGTAGCGCCATGGAGGTCGGTCCGCTTGCGCGAATGCTGGTCGGCTATGGCCGCGGGCGGGAGGACTTCAAGGAGGTGGTCGACAGCGCTTTATCGAAGCTGGGCGTACCCATTACGGCACTCTTCTCGACGCTCGGCCGCACGGCGGCCAGGGGCCTGGAGACCGTGCTGGTCACCCAATGGGCGCTGGAGTTTTACGACCAATTGATCACCAACCTGAGAAACGGCGACACCCGCATGGCCAATATGGAGAAATTCAACCCCGAGCGCTGGCCGGCAAAAGCCATGGGCGTGGGGCATTCCGAGGCGCCGCGCGGAGCGCTGGCTCACTGGTGCGTTATCGAGGACAAAAAACTGGCCAACTACCAGTTGGTGGTGCCTTCTACCTGGAACGCCTCGCCGCGCGACCTGCAAGGGCAGCGCTCGGCATACGAGGCAGCTTTGCTGGACACGCCGATCGCCGATCCGGACCAACCCGTGGAAATCCTGAGGACCATCCACTCGTTCGACCCCTGTTTGGCCTGCGCAGTGCACTTATACGACGAGGACGGAAAACATGTTAGTCAGGTGAAAGTCTTGTAAAATACCTTTCCGCATGGAAGCAACATCAACACGACTTCGTCGCGTATTCGTATGGGAACTCCCCGTACGGGTCTACCACTGGATCAACGCATTGGCCGTGGTCGGACTTTGCGTTACCGGCTACCTGATCGGAAACCCGCCTGCGATCCAATCGACGGCGGAGGCGTCCCACCGGTTCCTTTTCGGGACGATCCGCTTTATCCATTTCACGGCGGCCTATATTTTCTTCTTTAATTTTCTGTTCCGCCTGTACTGGGGCTTTGTCGGCAACAAATACGCCGACTGGAAGAATTTCATTCCCACAGGACGGAAGTTTTTCCGCGAAATGCGGGACGTGCTGCGCATCGACATCCTGCTGCAAAAGAACCGGGACCATCTGTCGGTCGGGCACAATGCCCTGGCCGGGTTTATTTATTTCCTGACCTTTCTGGCCTTTCTGTTGCAATGCGTGACCGGTTTCGGCCTCTACGCGGGCATGAGCGACTGGTGGTTTGCCGACCTTTGGGTCTGGGTATCGGGCGTGTTTGGCGGCGATTTCGGGCTGCGCAACTGGCACCACGCCGCGATGTGGTTCTTTATCGTCTTTGCGATCATACACGTGTACCTGGTTTTCTATCACGACTACGTAGAAGGCAGGGGCGAAATATCCTCCATGGGTGGAGGTTGGAAATTCATCGAAGAAGATGTTTTTGAAAAAGAAGAATCGAAAGTTGAATGAAAACAAGTCCTTCCTTTGCTGAAGAGACGGTGGGCGACCCGGAGAATCGCATTCTGATACTCGGCATCGGCAATTTGCTGATGGGAGATGAAGGCGTAGGGGTGCATCTGGCCCACCGTCTCGCAGAGGAGGAATGGCCCGCCGGGGTCAGCGTAGAAGACGGCGGCACGGCAGGCTTTCAACTCATGGGCTATCTCGATGATTACCCCGTCGTCATCCTCATCGACGCCGCCCTGGAGCCCGAGCGGAGCGGCCAGTTCCGGCTCATCCGCCCTCGTTTTTCCAAAGACTATCCGAAATCTCTCAGCACCCACGATATCGGTTTGAAAGACATTCTCGACGGCATGCAGCTGTTAGGTCGCATGCCCAATGTATATTTGTTTGTTATCAGTATTTCCGATATGCAGCCCTTGTACGTAGGATTGTCGCCGGAAACGAAAGCCCTGCTGCCGGAAGTGGCGAAGGCGGTGAGGGAATTAGTCATGAGAGAGTTGAAAAGTTGAATAGTTTAAAGTTTAAAGGAAGCCTTTTTGGCTTTGCCAAAAAGAAATTCAACTTTTCAACTTTTCAACTTTTCAACTTTTCAACTTTTCAACTTTTCAACTTTTCAACTAATATGGTACCCGAATTCCTCATTCAAATCAAGGATTTTATCAGCCAGCCCTGGCCCTGGTGGGTCGGGGGGCCGATGATCGCGATCATCATGTTTTTGCTGCTGTGGTTTGGTCGCGAGTTTGGTATATCGGCCAATTTCCGGGTGATGTGCGCGGCCGACGGCGCCGGGGATTTTGCCGATTTCTTCAAGTTCGACTGGCAGTCGCAGGGATGGAACCTCATGGTGGCTCTGGGCGCGATGTTCGGCGGGTATATTGCCGCGCATTATTTCATGAGTCCCGACGGAGCGGTGGCCCACGTATCCGCCGCCACGGTGGAGTCACTCCAGAAACTGGAATATTTCCGGGAGCTGAACTATCAGGAAGGGCAGGTGCCCCTCATACCTCCGTTTTACTCCTGGGAGGCGCTTTTCACCTGGCGCGGCTTGCTCATCATCGCCGGCGGCGGCCTGTTGGTCGGGTTTGGCGCCCGCTATGCGGGGGGCTGCACCTCCGGACACGCCATCAGCGGTATGTCGGCGCTGCAACTCGGCTCGCTCATCGCCGTTATCGGTTTCTTTCTGGGAGGATTGACGATGACCTATCTTTTGTTCCCCCTCATCTTCTAACCCCCCTAAACCTCAAATCATGAAACTCAGCAAATTCATCCTGGTAGGCCTGCTTTTCGGCATCGTGTTATATAAATCGGAAGCGGTATCCTGGTTTCGCATCTATGAAATGTTCCATTTCCAGTCTTTCCACATGTACGGCATCATCTGCTCGGCAATTGCGCTGGGCATAGGGATCGTGCAGATTATCAAATGGAGGCATCTGAAATCTTTAGAAGGGACGGAGATCACTTTTAACCCGAAAGACAAGACGGTGCCCCGCTACCTCATCGGCGGGTTTATCTTCGGGCTGGGCTGGGCCCTGGCCGGCATCTGCCCCGGGCCGATGTTCATCCTGCTGGGAAGCGGGTATACGGTGCTGATCGTGTTTTTGTCGACCGCGATGTTAGGTACGTTTTTATACGGGCTGCTTCGCAAGTATTTGCCGCATTAAGTACTAAAAAAAAATAATTTAAAAGAGCGCGTCCGCCGCAGGCGGACGCGCTCTTTTTGACCAATTTTTGTTAAGAACTTAAGAAGTTCGAAAACATAGAAGGGTTCAACATTACGTATCTTTGCCTGTTAAAAAGACAACGTTTTGTTTTCAACCCCTTTGAGATGAACAAACACACCATTCGATGGATTGCCCTAGGCGGCATGGGCATCCTCGCAGCCATCTTTATTTTATACCGCTTCGGTTTTATCGGCGACAAGCCGGTGGCCGAGCCAGGTCAAACTGCGGCTGCCGGTCCCGGCGGCCAGGCCCCTCCTCTTACTGTGGAAGGCTTTATCGTCAAAACCGGTGAACTGGCGGATAATATCGAGGTGAGCGGATCGACCATTCCGGAGGAAGAGGTGCAGATCACCAGCGAGATAGCGGGAAAAGTGGCGGCCATCCTGTTTAAGGAGGGCAAGCGGGTGGAAAAAGGCGCCGTGCTCCTGAGGATCAACGACGAGGAGTGGAAGGCCCAGCGGGAAAAACTCGTAGTGCAAAAGCGCCTGTCGGAAAAGATCGCTGGCCGCCTCAAGGGGCTATACGAAAAAGAAGGAGTCAGCCTGCAGGAATACGAGGTCGCGGCGGCGCAGGTAGATCAATACGACGCAGAGATCAAATTGCTGGACGTCCAATTGGGGAGGACGGTGATTCGCGCCCCTTTCGGAGGGGTAATGGGCCTGCGGCAGATCAGCGAGGGGAGCTATGTCTCTCCCGGCACGCCCATCGTTTCGCTGGTGAAGATCGACCCCATCCATGTTCAATTTTCCATTCCCGAAAAATACAGCGCCGATCTGCAGACCGGCGGCAAGGTGAGCTTTCAGCTGGCCGGATTTGCGGGCGACTTCCCCGCTACGATCGTTGCGCGCGACCCCCGCGTCGATCCGGGAACCAGGACCATCACCTTCGAAGCGGCGGCGCCCAATCCCTCCGGAAGGGTGTCCCCCGGCGCATTTACCCTGGTAAAAGTCCAATTGCGAAAATTTGAAAATGCGCTGCTCGTGCCAACCGAAGCGGTCATACCGGAACTGGGCGGGAAAAAAATATTCGTCTATCGAAATGGCAAGGCCGAGCCGGTCCCCGTGGAGACAGGAATCCGAAAAGACCGCGCCATTCAGGTGATCGAGGGCCTTCAAACAGGCGATACGATCCTGACCAGTGGAATCCTGCAACTTCGCCCAGGCATGGCAGTCTCCATTTCGGGCTGGTCCACGCTGTAAAAACAGAATGCTATGAGCCTATCCTCGGTAAGTATCAGAAGGCCTGTGCTGGCCACGGTAATGTCCATCGTGATCCTGCTCTTCGGGTTTATCGGACTCGTCTTTTTGGGCATCCGGGAATATCCCAACGTGGATCCGCCCGTGATCACGGTGAGCACCTCTTATGCCGGGGCCAACGCCGACATCATAGAATCGCAGATCACCGAACCGCTGGAAGAGGCCATCAACGGGATAGCGGGCATTCGGACCATGACCTCGGTGAGCCGCGACGGCCGAAGCACCATCACCGTGGAGTTCAACCTGGAGATGGACCTTGAAACGGCGGCCAACGACGTGCGCGACCGCGTGGCCAGGACCGTGGGCAACCTGCCTCCCGATACCGACCCGCCGGTGGTGGCTAAGTCGGACGCCAATGCCAATCCCATTCTTTTTCTCAATATTCAGAGCGACAAGCGCTCCCTCCTGGAGCTTTCGGATATGGCCGATAAGGTGTTCAAGGAGCGGCTCCAGACGATCAACGGGGTTAGCGAAATACGGATATGGGGGGAGAAGAAATACGCCATGCGCCTCTGGCTCGACCCATCCAAACTGGCGGCCTATCAACTGACGCCCCTCGATGTGCGCAATGCCCTGATACGGGAGAACGTCGAACTTCCCTCCGGCAGCGTGGAGGGCCAATTTACCGAATTGACGGTCCGAACCGCCGGCCGCCTGACGAGTCCCCAGGAATTCAACGACCTGATTCTCAAGGAAGATATGGGCAACACCGTCCGCCTGCGCGACGTGGGCTATGCCGAACTGGGCCCCGAAAACCTCCGCACCAGCCTCAAGCGCAACGGGGTGCCCATGGTGGGCAATGCCATTATTCCACAGCCGGGCTCCAACCACGTGGAGATCGCCGAGGAGTTTTTCCGCCGCCTGGAACAGATCAAAAAAGACCTTCCGGAGGATATCAAACTCGGCATCGGGTTTGACACCACCGTTTTTATAAAGGATTCAATCAAGGAAGTCGAACAGACGATCTTCACGGCTTTTGCGCTGGTGGTGCTGATCATCTTCCTGTTTCTTCGCGACTGGCGTACCACCTTCATTCCGGTGGTGGTCATCCCCATCTCTCTGGTGGGCGCCTTCTTCATCATGTATCTAGCCGATTTTTCCATCAATGTGCTCACCCTGCTGGGCATCGTGTTGGCGATCGGCATCGTGGTCGATGATGCGATCGTGGTGTTGGAAAATATTTACGCCAAAATCGAGAAGGGAATGCCGCCCTACGAGGCAGCCCTGGTCGGCTCGAAAGAGATATTTTCGCGGTGATCGCCACCACGATAGCGCTGGTGGCGGTATTTATGCCTGTGGTATTCCTGCAGGGGCTTACGGGCCGCCTGTTCCGGGAATTCGGGATCGTGCTGGCGGGAGCGGTGCTCATTTCCTCTTTCGTAGCCCTCACCCTGACCCCCATGCTGGGCGCGCGAATGTTGAAGCACCGGGTGCGGCAGCCCTATTTCTACCGTCTGACCGAGCCATTTTATGCCGGCCTGAACAACGCATACCGCGGCGGTCTTTCCTGGATCATGAACCGTCGCTGGGTTGCGCTTGTCATAATCGGGCTGTCCATAGTTATGATCTTTTTTCTGGGAGGGAGCCTTCCTTCCGAATTGGCGCCCCTCGAAGACCGGAGCCGGATTCGTTTTATCGCCGCGGCGCCCGAAGGCTCGACCTTCGAATATGGATACCTACATGGGGCAATTGTTCGATCTGGTCAGCAAAGAGATCCCCGAATCTGAGGGCATCGTTTCCGTGACTTCCCGGGCTTTGGGGCATCCAGTTCGGTCAATTCGGGCTTTATGTTCTCCATTCTTACGCCTCCTGAGACGAGGGAGCGTTCGCAGCAGGAGATCCTCGACGAGATCACTCCCAAAGTGATGGCGCTGACGGGGGCCCGCACTTTCGGCACCCAGGAGCCCACCATCGGCGATCGCCGGGGTGGTTTGCCGGTGCAATACGTGATCCAGGCGCCCAATTTTAAAAAACTCAGGGAGGTGTTGCCGGCCTTTCTGGAAGAGGCCCGCAAGGATCCAACTTTCAGTTTTGTGGATATCGATTTGAAGTTCAACAAGCCGGAAATCCACATCGAGATCGACCGCCAAAAAGCGCAGGACCTTGGGGTTTCGGTGCTTGACGTAGCGCAGACCCTGCAATTGGGCTTGAGCGGTCAGCGCTTCGGGTATTTCATCATGAACGGCAAACAATATCAGATCATCGGCCAGATTGAGCGGGACATGCGCGACGAGCCGGTCGACCTACGCTCCCTGTACGTCCGCAACCGGCGGGGAGATATGATCCAGCTCGACAACCTGGTCCATCTGGATGAGCAGACCAATCCGCCGCAGCTCTATCGGTTCAACCGCTTTGTGTCGGCCACCGTGTCTGCCGGTCTGGCCAAGGGAAAGACTATCGGGGATGGGATCGAGGCGATGGATGCGGTGGGGAAGAAAGTGCTGGACGATACCTTTCTTACCTCCCTGGCGGGGCCCTCGAAGGATTTTACGGAGAGCTCTTCGAGCCTGGAATTTGCCTTCTTGTTGGCGCTGGCGCTGATTTATCTCGTGCTGGCGGCGCAGTTTGAGAGTTTTCGGGATCCGCTCATTATTCTGTTCACCGTGCCCATGGCCCTGGCAGGGGCCGTGCTGAGTCTTTGGTATTTCGGAGAAACCCTGAATATTTTCAGCCAGATCGGGATCATCATGCTGATCGGGTTGGTGACGAAAAACGGCATTTTGATCGTGGAGTTCGCCAACCAGCGAAAGGCCCAGGGTTTGAGCCGTCACGACGCGATCATGGACGCTTCGGTGTCGCGTTTCCGGCCCATTTTGATGACGAGCTTTTCCACCATTTTAGGTACCCTGCCTATCGCGCTTGCGCTGGGGGCGGGCAGCGAAAGCCGCGTTTCCATGGGGATCGCCATCATAGGGGGATTGATCTTTTCGACCATTCTCACCCTGTTCGTGGTGCCGGTCATCTATTCCTACCTGTCTTCGAAGAAGGCAAACGCAGTAGATGTTGTGGAAACGAATTCAGCAAGAATTGTATAGCTTTGCGCTTTCAAACGAAAAGACAAAAAGTATGGACAAGAATAAGGCCGGCTTCTACTACCTGATAACGATTATGGCAATTGCCTTTGTATTATTGATCGTTATGTTGGTTCGAGCCTATTTGGGTTAATCCAGCGGAGGTTTTTTTCCTCCGGGGAGCCGGGTTCCGGGAAGCGGGCGTTTGGCGAACATCAGCCTGACCCGCATGACGATGACATCCCAGAGCAGCGGTATCAGGGTCAGTATCCAGAGTAATAGGTAGATGAGGAGGAAATTTTTTTGCACCCAGATACTTTCGCCGAAGTAGTAACCTCCCAACGTGATCGGCAGGACCCAGATCATTCCGCCCAGGATGGTAAAGTTCATAAAGGGACGGAACTTCATTTTACCGATCCCGGCCACGAAGGGCACCATCGTCCGGATCACCGGGATAAAACGACCGAGGATCAGGGCTTTCCCCCCGTGTTTTTCGTAGTATTGATTGGTTCGAAGGATGTGGTTCTTTCGGATCAGCCTGAATTTTTTTGCGTGGACCACGCGGTCGCCGAGAAATTTTCCGATGAAGTAGTTGGAGGTATTGCCCAGGATGGCGGCGGAGAGCAGGATAAGCAGCGCCCACCAGATATCCAGTTTATTGGCGGCAGCCAGGATACCGGCGGAGAAGAGCAGTCCGTCGCCCGGCAGAAAAGGGGTGACTACCAGCCCGGTTTCGCAGAAGATGATGAGGAAGAGGAGCAGGTAGGTGAATGCGCCGTAGCGCTCTACAAACTCGAACATCACCTCGCTTGTATTGAAAAATATGGCAAAAAAGTCTTCCATGAGGTAGTTAAGGGGTGTGACCTGTTTGGAAAATTAGGTCTTTAAACAGAATTTTTTTCGATTAGAGGTGGTAAGCCGCTTTTTTTTAGAAAAATTTTGAAGATTCACCTTAAATTTGTTAAAATTTTTAACATTTACAGTATTCAAAAAAGAACTATGAAAAAGGTATCAGTCATTTTCGCCATGTTGGCAATGGTTTTCGCTATTACTTTCACGGCTTGCCGCAACAGCGGCACGACCGAAGCCGAAGAGACCGAAGAAGCAGCTCCCGCTGAAGAGGCAGCTCCGGCTCAGGAAGCAGCTCCTGCTGAAGGCGCCGCAGCTACCGAAAGCACCGACGGCGGAACGCAACAGCAGTAATCAACCGCTGAAAATCATGAAAAGGGCGCTGGGGTTAACCCGGCGCCCTTTTTTTTGTAGCCAAAAGAACTCCAGATGTCCTTGATACGCTTTTTGGTTGCAGCGCTTGTCCTGTTTTTCCTCTTTTTTCGCCTGGGCCAGCCTCCCGTTTTTGAATACGACGAAGCCAGGAACGGTATCAACGCAGTGGAAATGCTGGAGCACGGCCATTGGCGGGGTCTCTGGTTTGCCAACGAGCCGGATACCTGGGTCAACAAGCCTCCTCTTTTTACCTGGATTCTGGCTGGCTCGTTTTCGATCCTGGGGTACAACACCCTGGCCTTGCGGATCCCGTCTGCCCTGGCCATGCTCGGGGCCCTGTTTTTTGTGTACCTGCTTGGCCGGAGGTATTACGGAGAGGTGTTTGCCATAATGGCCTGCCTGGTACTGCTATCCGTCAAGGGTTTGGTAGGGCATCATACAGGCAGGACGGGCGATTTCGACGCGCTCCTGATCTTTTTCCTGATGGCGAACAGCTATTTTTTCATGCGGTTCTTCTCCGGGGGAAAGGAATGGAATTTGACCCTCGCTTCCCTCCTCCTCGCCGGGGCATTTATGACCAAGGGGCCGGCCATGGCGGTGCTGTTGCCGGGCCAGGCGATCTTTTTAGCGCTGACGGGCGCTTACAAGGATTTGAACTGGAAACTCCTGGTGCGCCAGCTTCTGTTATTTTCTATAATCCCCTTGATCTGGCTGGTTTTTATCAACGAAGATCAGGCGCCTGGCCGGCTAATCAGCTACGATATTTTGGAGCGGTTTTCCGATACCGGCTTTGAAACCCCGCAAAACCCTTCGCAATTCAGTTTTTTCATCGTCTGCATGGACGCCTACTTCAATCTTTGGAACTACGTCTTGTACGGACTTTTGGCGGTGGTTTCCTTTTTCCCGAAAAAAGCCGGTTTCAGCTGGAATTGGAAAGACAACCCCCTTCTGGTTTATTCGCTCGCCTGTTGGCTAAGTCTGGGCCTGCTCCTTTCCCTGGCTGCCACCACGCACCGATGGTATTTTTCGCCGGCCTTGCCTTTTGTGGCGATTACTATGGTCTTCCTCCTCCGGAAAATGGCGAAACACAAGTTGGTTTGGGTTCTTTTTGGCGCATTGCTCCTTTTTACGCTTTCGCGCCGGGCGCTGGAAATTGCCCATGAAGGGGGGCCTTTGCCTCCCATGATCGAGCGGGCACGGCCTTTTCTGGAACAGGCGGAGCGCGTTTTTTATGTAGGGTCCCTCCCCTCACAGCGGGATTTGTTGTACCTGTATTTTATAGAGCCTCAATTGATTTGCCTTGCTTGTGCGGAGGAGCTTCCCGAATTGCGAAAGGGGGATGCCGTAGTGGCAGTCAGAAATGACACCATTTACTCCCTCACCCCGACAAGCGCCAACATCCTCCCTGTTTCCCCCTTTTCTTTCCGGTGTGAAAAATAGTCCTCGTTGTGCAGCACGGTAGAATAGGGGGATATCCCGATCCGCTCTTCCGCCATGCCTTCCGCTCGCAATTGCGCGACATTGGCGGCTTTCAAGTCGAGAAAGTATTTCTGCTTTTGTGCATCGAATCGCGAAAACGGCGTTTCGAAATGCCCGGCCACCTCTGCTCCCACTTCGTAAGAACATTCATCGATACAGGTACCCACGTAGGCATAGCAAACTTCGGCCCTCGTTTGGAAAAGCTCCTTCATGGCCTGCATGGTTTTTTGGACGATCCGGCTGGCCGTGCCCCTCCAGCCTGCATGGATGGCAGCTACCGCCCGATGAACCGGATCGTAGACCAGGATGGGGGTACAGTCGGCGATGGTCACGCTCAGAAAAAGGCCCGGCATGGATGTGATCAGGGCGTCGTAGCCTTCGTAGAATCCCGGTTTTTCAGCCATCAGGATCTGGTCCCCATGCACCTGGTGGGAGGAAGCTACCTGGTCTTCCGAGATACCCAGGGAGGAGAACAACAAGCCCCGGTTTTGCCGGATGTGTTCAGGCCGGTCCTCTGTAAATAGGCCGACGTTTAGAGATTGGTAGGGGAAAGAGCTAAGCCCTCCGTGCCGGGTGCTTTCTGCGGCGAGGAGTTCGGGGAAAGATTGGAAAATGGGAGGAGAACGGAAAGAAGGGGTTTTCATGAAACGGCGTTAATAAGAAACGGCGTCCGCCTCAGGCGGACGCCGTTTGCAGGAAAAACCTCTTTTCTTATAACAACGACAATTTTTTCGTAAACACTCCGCTGTGGGTGCGAACCGTCAGCAAATACAATCCACGCTCCCAAGCCCCCGTCTGAAGGGTCAGCGTACCCTGCTGCTCCCCTTTGGCCACCATCCGGCCGCTGATGTCGCAGATCTGGTATTCGAAAGCCATGCCCTTTTCCACCTGAATATTCAGCTCGTCACGCACCGGATTGGGGAACACCTCAAACCCATTCTCCGCCAACTCATCGGTAGCCAAAGGACCGACCACCATGGTAAGGGAATAGGTATCCGAGCAGCAATAGTTGTGCGTGGTCAGCGTGACGACATAAGTGCCGGGGTTTGTATACTCGTGCGCCGCGGGGTAACGCTCCTCGGAAGTTGTGCCGTCGCCGAAATCCCAATGCCAGGAAGTGGCGTAGCGCGATTGATTGCTGAGGGTGATCTTGTTGTCGATCAACTGCGCGCTGAACTGAGCGGGCGGATTTACCAGCCCGGGTCCGCACAAGCTGAGGGTGCTGATAAAGACGCCCGAGTCGAAGATGCCGTCGCTGACGTCCGTCACGCCGATCTTGACATGGTATGTCGCCCCGTTGCCGGAAGCGTAAGTCGCGGGGAGCACCGTGGTCAGGCCGTCGAAGGCCACATGCTGGCCAATAATGGCTTCGTAATCGACAAAATATCCGGAGTTTTGGCCTGCGTTGACGTTGTTGATCGCCACAGGGGTCGTGGTGCCCGGAATCATGGCGATGTTTTGCATGCCCGATCCGGACTGGTCGTCCACGAAGAAGGCAAAAATGTCATTGAAGCCGCTGCCGACGTATTCGGGATATTCCTCCGAACCAAACACATATTGAAATTCGAGGTCGCCCGTATCGGCCACCGTGATGTCGAATTCCAGCACCGCCGCATCGTAGGTAGGAAGGAAAACAAGGCTACCCAGGTCGGGGTCTCCATCGGCGTTGTTGGCAGTGGTGGCAAAAAATCCGGCGTTCTGGCTCAATTGGGTCACATCGCCCGTCGAAATTACGATCCCGGCGTTGACGCCCAGGTCGGTGTTGGCGCCTTCGAAGTAGCCCATCATCACAGGACTGCCGTTGAAGGTGATATTGGAAGGCGTAACGCAGGAGTTGTCGAAAAAGTCCATGATCATCTGCTCCGCCGTGTAGCTGGTATCGATGAAAAGACCCGACTGGGCGTTGGAGATAAAAGGGGTGGATGCCAGAATGGCAAGGGTGTAGAGGAAATTTTTCATACTCATATTTTGATTAAAGAGATGAGAGCTTAAGATACGAAAACGCTGCCTAAAGGCTTTGCCGGCTCGCAATTTAATGAGATATTGTCAAAAACCGGCGAGCCATGTTTTCAACCCTGATCTCCGTCGACGACGTACTGGCCCACTTGCACGACCCCGATTGGGTGGTGGTCGACTGCCGGTTCTCGCTCCAGGAGTCTTCCAAAGGTCGCGAAGAATACCTCGATGGCCATATCCCCGGCGCTTTTTACGCCCACCAGGAGGAAGACCTTTCCGGAGAGATCATTCCGGGGAAAACGGGTAGGCATCCCCTACCGCCTCTCGAGCGCATGGTCGATCTTTTTTCCTCCTGGGGCATCGACGAAAAAGTGCAGGTGGTGGTCTACGACTTTAAAGGCGGCGGCATGGCGGTGCGCCTCTGGTGGATGCTCCAATGGTTGGGCCACGAAGCCGTGGCCCTGATGGACGGCGGCTGGGCCCATTGGGATGCACGCCGGCTTCCGGTCTCGGTAGAAGCCCCTTTGCGGCCGCCCCGGACATTCAACCCTCGCCTTCAGGAAGGTTGGATCGCCGAGGTCGGCATGGTGGAACAAATCCGCCTCGACCCCGCCTGGCGCCTGGTCGACTCCCGGGCCTACGAACGCTACCTCGGCCGGGAAGAGCCAATCGACCCCGTGGCGGGGCGTATCCCCGGCGCCGTCCATCATTTTTTTATGGATAATGTGGACGAGAACGGTTTCTTCAAAGATCCCGCTATTTTGCGAAGCAAATTTTTGGACCTTACCGGGGACGTGGAAGCCGGGAATACGGTGTTCTACTGCGGCTCCGGAGTCACCTCCTGCCATAATGTGCTCGCCATGCGCATCGCGGGCCTCGGAATGGCCAGGATATACCCCGGCTCCTGGAGCGAGTGGATCACCGACCCGAAAAGGCCCATAGCAAAAGACGAAATATGAAAACAGCTGTAGTGACCGGCGCCAACCGGGGCATCGGCAAGGAGATCGCCCGGCAATTGATCCAAAAAGGATTTCGGGTGGTGCTGACCGCCCGCGATCTGGAAAAAGCCAAAAGAGCCGCCGCGGAGATCGGAGGAGAGCCCATCGCCCTGGAGTTGGACGTCGCCCGCGACGACAGCGCCGAGGCATTCGGCATCCTCCTCCGCGATCGGGTGGACCGGGTCGATGTGCTCATCAACAACGCCGGCATCCTCGGGCGGCTGCGGCTGCTGGATTTCGATATCCAGGAGATCCACGAGGTGCTGGAGACCAATCTGTTCGGCGCCCTGCGGACCACAAAAATGGTGCTTCCCCTCATGCCGGAGAGCGCCGAATCGAGGATCATCAATATTTCCAGCGAGATGGGCGCCTGGCGCGAACTGCGCGGCGGCCATGCCGGCTACCGCCTTTCCAAAGTGAGCCTGAACGCATTCACCGCCATGCTGGCCCACGAATTGCGAAACACCTCTATCAAAGTGAATGCCATGTGCCCCGGTTGGGTGCGCACCGAGATGGGCGGCCCCGGCGCTTCCCGCCCCGTGGAAAAAGGCGCCGAAACCGCCATCTGGCTCGCCACCGAAGCGGAGATTCCTTCTGGGAAATTTTTTAGCGATAAGAAGGAAGTTTCTTGGTGACTAGTGATTAGTGACTGGTGACTAGTATTTTTACCAGTCACTAATCACCAGTCACCAGTCACCATGAAATACCTCCTTCCCCTCGTCTTGTCCTATCTCGCCTGCTCCACGCCCACCCCCGGCTGACCTCCTTCGTCAACCCCTTCATCGGCACGGGCGGGCACGGCCATACCTACCCCGGCGCCACCCTGCCCTTCGGCATGGTGCAACTCAGCCCCGATACCCGCCTGGAAGGATGGGACGGCTGCTCGGGCTACCATTTCACCGATTCGATCATTTACGGGTTCAGCCATACCCACCTCAGCGGCACGGGCATTCCCGACTACTGCGATATCCTGCTCATGCCCGGCACAGGGCCGGTTCTTTTCCACAACGGCGCCGACGGGCAGCCGGGCTATAGATCGCCTTTCCGCAAGGAAACTGAAAAAGCCGAGCCGGGCTACTACGCCGTGCATCTGGACGGGCCCGATGTACAGGTCGAACTGACCGCCACCGAACGCACGGGCTTTCACCGCTATGTTTTTGAAAAAGCCGATACGGCCCATATCCTGCTCGACCTCACCCACCGCGACCGCCTGCGGGCAGACAGCATGCGCGTAGTTTCCGATACCGAGATCGAAGGCTTCCGGGTGTCGAACGCCTGGGCGCGGGAGCAACACGTCTATTTCGTCGCCCGTTTTTCCAAACCCTTTTTTAAAACGATACAAGATTCCCTGCCGAAAGCGGCCTTCCTGTTCGACCTGGCCGGCGCCGATACCCTGCTGGTCAAGGTCGGGATCTCGGCCGTCGATATCGAAGGCGCCCGCAAAAACCTCGATGCGGAACTGCCCGGCTGGGATTTTGAAGCCATCCGGAAACAGGCTTCCGATAAATGGGAGACGCAGCTGTCCAAAGTAAAAGCAGTAGGGGACGAGGAGACCAAAACCATTTTCTACACCGCCCTTTACCACAACAGCGTCGTGCCCAACATATTCTCCGACGTGGATGGGCGCTACCGCGGGCTGGACCGGCAGATCCACACAGCCGGCGATCACCCCCAATACACCGTTTTCTCCATCTGGGATACCTACCGCGCTACCCATCCGCTCTACACCATTTTGGAAGTGGATCGCAGCAACGACTTCATCCATTCCTTCCTCCGCCACCACGAGCAGGGCGGCGAACTACCGGTCTGGGAACTGGCCGGCAACGAGACCTATTGCATGATCGGCTACCACTCCGTGTCGGTCATCGCCGACGCCTACCTCAAAGGCATCCGCGACTTCGACGCGGAAAAAGCCCTGGAGGCCATGCTCGCCATTTCCCGACAAGACAAATTCGGCAAAAAAGCCTACATGGATTGGGGCTTCATCCCCTCGGACGTGGAAGGGGAATCGGTTTCGAAAACCCTCGAATACGCCTACGACGACTGGTGTATCGCCCAAATGGCAAAAGCCATGGGGAAAGAGGATGTCTACGCCGAATACCTCCGCCGCGCCCAATCCTACAAAAACCTCTACGACCCCGATACCCGCTTCATGCGGGCCCGCAACCGGCATCGCTGGGCAAAGCCCTTCGATCCCTCCGAGGTCAATTTCAACTATACCGAGGCCAACGCCTGGCAGTACAGCTTCTACGTGCCGCAGGATGTGGATGGCTGGAAGGATTTGCTGGGCGGCCAGGATAAGCTCAGCGATTTTCTCGACGACCTCTTTTCCGCCGACTCGAAAACCACCGGCCGCGAACAATCCGACATCACCGGACTCATCGGGCAATATGCGCACGGCAACGAGCCCAGCCACCACATGGCCTACCTCTACAACTACGACGGGGCCGCCTGGAAAACCCAGGAACGGGTCTGGGAGATCATGAGCACCCTTTACCACAACGCCCCCGACGGTCTTTCGGGAAATGAGGACTGCGGACAAATGTCGGCCTGGTACGTCTTCAGCGCCATGGGCTTTTACCCCGTATGCCCCGGCAGCGGGGAGTATGCCCTCGGGGCGCCGAAATTGCGGGAAGCCACGCTGAACCTCGAAAACGGAAAAACTTTCACCGTAAAAACGACCGGACAAGGGAAGGGTACTCCCTATATTCAATCGGTGCGCCTCAACGGTCAGCCCCATATGAAAAGCTTTATCCGCCACGAAGACATCGTTGCGGGCGGGCTGTTGGAATTCGAGGTGGGCGAGGAACCCAATCTGGGCTGGGGTTCTCAGCCTGGCGATAGGCCACAAAGCCGCATCGGCGAGCATCTGATCACGCCTTTACCCGCCTTTCCCAGGGCCATCGCTCCTTCGACGACACGGATACCATCGCCCTCAACTGCGCCTCGCGGGATGCGCTCATCTACTACACCCTCGACGGCTCGGAGCCCGCGCCTGCGACTGCCCTGAAATTTGAAAAACCTTTTGCCATCGACAAAACCACGACCCTGAAAGCCGTGGCCATTCACCCCGAAAGCGGCCCGAGCAAGGTCATCGCGGCGGAGTTTGTCAAACGGTCCCGAAAGGTGGGCATCGCCCTGGCCAACCCCTACGGCCGCCAATACACCGCCGGCGGCGACCAGGGCCTGGTAGACGGCTTGGAGGGAGGCCCCGATTTCCGCACCGGCGAATGGCAGGGCTACGAAGGCGTCGACCTCGACGCCACGCTCGATCTGGGCGAGTCCATTCCCCTGAAAGAGGTCGCCGTTCGCTTCCTGCAGGACGAAAACGCCTGGATTTTCTATCCCCTCCGCGTAGAGTTCGCCATTTCGGAAGATGGAAAAAACTGGAAAGATTTGGGGCCGTGGAGACGGAAACCTCTCCCCTAAAGCCGGGGGTGCTGATCCAGTCCTACGCCAGGCCCGTCAAAGCCAAAGCCCGCTATATCAGGGTGAAAGGCGTCAACCGCGGCGTTTGTCCGCCGGGCCATAAAGGGGAAGGGGGGAAGAGTTGGGTTTTTGCGGACGAAATAACAATTCGGTAGTTTTTAGTTTTTAGTTTTGAATTTTTAGTTAGTTCAGGCTTCGCCCCAACTAAAAACTAAGCACTAAAAACTAAAAATTTTCCCATGCGCTTCTCCTTCCTCTCCCTCATCATCCTCTTCTTCCTCTGGGGCCTGCTCACGTCCCTCAACGACATCCTCGTGCCCCACATGAAGGCGGCGTTTGAGTTGCAGCACTGGCAGGCGCAGTTGATCCAGTTTTTCTTTTTCGGGGCCTATTTCGTCATGAGCTGGCCGGCGGGGACATTGATCCGGAAAGTGGGTTACAAAAGGGGCATCGTGATCGGCTTGTTGTTGATGGGCGTGGGTTGTTTTGTGTTTTACCTGCCTCCATCGTAAAAATATATGGGGTGTTTTTGCTGGGCCTGTTCATCCTGGCCTCCGGCATCACCATTTTGCAGGTGGCGGCCAATCCGTATGTGGCTATCATCGGCCCGCCGGAGACGGCGGCGAGCAGGCTGAACCTGGCGCAGGGCTTCAACTCGCTGGGGCATACCATCGGGCCCCTGTTAGGCGCCTGGCTGATTCTTCAAAACAAGGAGGTCGTCGATGTACAGACGGTACAAGGCCCCTACATTTTTTTGGCCCTGGCCCTGGTGGCCATCGGGCTGGTTTTTCGCTACCTGCATTTGCCGGTCATCGAATATTCGGAGCCCGAACGGAAGGGGTTCAGCCTCTGGCGCTATCCGCACCTCTATCTGGGCGCTGCGGCCATTTTCTGCTACGTGGGGGCGGAGATCGCCATCGGCAGTTTCCTGGTGGAGTATTTCAAGGCAGAGCCCACGATTGCGCTGGACAACAAGACCGCCGGCAGCCATGTGGCTTTCTATTGGGGCGGCGCCATGGTGGGGCGTTTCCTGGGGGCCATCGCCCTGAGCGGGAAAAAGACCCTTATGCAGCGAGCCACCCAAATGCTGCCCATCCCGGTGCTGGCAGTGCTGGTGGTGCTGATGGTGGCGGTGATCAACGACTTGCCGCTCTCGATGGTGGGTGGATTTGCCGTGATGCTGGCGCTCAATTACCTGGCTTTCCTGTTTGGGCGGCACACTCCACAGGGTTTGCTGGCCTTTTTCGCGCTCTGCTGCATGGCGCTCCTGGGCGTCACGATGCTGGGGCAGGGCGACATTGCCCTGTGGGCGGTGCTGGGCGTGGGCCTGTTCAATTCCATCATGTGGTCGAATATCTTCACCCTGGCCATCCGCGACCTGAAGCAATACACCAGCATGGGCTCTTCGCTGCTGGTGATGATGATCGTGGGCGGGGCTTTGATCCCCTTGTTGCAGGGTTTTGCTGCCGATACGACACTTGGGGTGAAAGGGGCGTTTTTGGTTCCTTTCGTCGCCTACGGATACCTGGTCTTTTACGGCCTGCGGGGATGGAAGCAGGATAATAAGTCACTTTGAACTTTCGTTTAGCAGACTATGAAAAATCCAATCGCGCTTATTTTAATGCTGGCCGCATTTTCCCTGCAAGCCCAGCGCCAGACGAACACAGATTTCACCGCAGAATGCCCTTGTACCTTCGAAGTGGAGAAGAAGGTGGGTTTGACGGTATATTCCTGTGAAAAATTCGATTACAACGCCACGTACAAGATAGAGGTGCAGGATTACCCAGGCGGTATTCCCGACGGGCTGACGAAGCGCGAGTACCTCAGCGGCTATTTCGCGGACCTCGTCTCCCAGGATCTTTCACCGGAATGGATCACCTTCCGCAGCGATACGGCCGTGTTTTATAAGGTTATCAAGCCGCTGACGGCTACGCGGCATATTATGTCCGACAACATCGTCTTCTTCAATCAAGGCAAGCGCTATTCCCTGATCGTCACCACGGTCAGCGGCACGAGGAGGAAGCTGTTTGAGGATTTTGCCAATTCGTTTGAGGTGAGGTAAAAAATGATAAGCGCCTGTTAGGCGCTTTGTGGGGAAAAGTGCTATATTTCTGAAAGAAATCAACCAGCACCCCATATAATGCCCGCTCTCCTCTACTCCATCCTCATCTGGACAGCAGCGATTTACTTCCTGTTGTGGGGTGTTTTTTACATCATGCAGGACTATTTCTTCTTCCGACCGGAGATCCTTCCCCGAAATTTCGAGTACCGGTATCCCTTTCCGTTCGATGAGGTCAATTTTGACATGGAGGACGGCGGGCAGATCAACGGGATCCATTTCAAGGTGCCCAACAGCAAAGGGGTGGTGTTTTATTTCAAGGGCAATTCGAAGAGCGTCAAAGGCTGGGGAAAGTTTGCGCGGGATTTCATCAGCAAGGGCTATGATTTTTTCCTGATGGATTACCGGGGATTCGGCAAGAGCCTGGGCAAGCGCACCGAAGCGGCCCTTTTCAACGACGGGCAGTTTGTGTACAAATGGCTGACCACCCAATATCCGGAGGACAAAATCATCATTTACGGCCGCTCTCTGGGCAGCGGCATCGCCGCCCGCATCGCCTCCTGGAATCGGCCCAAGATGCTTCTACTCGACTCGCCTTACTACAGTTTTATCTATCATATCCGCCGCTACGCCTTCTGGTTGCCCTTAAAGTGGCTGCTGAAATACAAGATCCGCACCGATCAGTTTCTGAAGAAAATTACTTGTCCGGTCTTCATCCTGCATGGCGACCGCGACCGGCTCATCCCTTTTCATCAAAGTGTGTTGCTCACGCGGGTCAACCCCGGCATGGTGCACCTGATCCGCGTGGAGGGCGGCGGCCACAACAACCTGCCCGGTTTTCCGGAGTACCACGAGTGGTTGTACGACATTTTGAACGACGACGCCCTGTTTGCCCGCCTGGCGGGAGGGGAGGAGCCGAGGGTGGGGATGGTGGCGTGAGGAGTGCACCCTGCACAAAAAAGATTCCCAAGCCCTTGCGCATATCCCCCAAACCCACTACTTTTGCCTCGCTCTTTTTGGGAGCTGGTTTTTAGACCCATGGTGTAATGGCAGCACTCCGGATTTTGGTTCCGTCAGTCAAGGTTCGAGTCCTTGTGGGTCTACGAAAATTTGAGAAAGGCTCCGGGTGCATTTGCGCCCGGAGCCTTTCCTGTTTATATCTAGAGGGCTAACCAGACAAACCCCTCCCACAACCCTCCAACCTATCATTTTCCTCCTCCCAATCTATCATTTTTGATAGGTTGGAAGTACCTTTATGATAGGAAACTCACTTTTAAGAGAACACAGGAGCCTATTCAAGCTTATGAAACCAGAAATAACCCCGAGGCAGAAGAGAATCCTGGAAATTATAGAAACGAACCCTTCCTTAGGCATTTCAAGCGTAATGGAATTGCTGGGTATGGGGATTTCTGTCCCCAGCATCAACAGGGATCTTGCAGAATTGCTGCGCTTGGGGTATATCCTCCGAGAAGGGAAGGGCAGATATACATCCTACAAGCTCTCGCCGAGCTATCTTTTGCACAGGTTCATCGACACGTCGGCTTATTTTCTGGTTGAACCGGATAAAAGGAAGGTCTTCAAACTTTTCAATAGGGATATCTTCAGGTTGCTGGATAAAGAAAGTCTTTTCACCGCGGAAGAGCTGCAGTTTCTGGACAGCCTGACAACCAAATATCAGGATCGCTTAAAAAATTTTTCCCCGACATTATACAATAAGGAATTTGAAAGACTGACTATCGAACTGAGCTGGAAGTCATCGCAAATTGAAGGGAATACCTATGACCTGCTCGATACCGAGCAACTACTCAAATATAAGATCGAATCGGGAAAAAACACAAAAGAGGAGGCAACTATGCTTCTCAACCACAAATACGCCATAGATTATGTCAAAAGTCATGCAGACCTGTTCAATCCGCTTAAAATCAGAGACATTGAAGACGTCCACGCAATCTTGACCAAAGATCTCGGCTTGCCGAGAAATATCAGGACCCGCCTGGTGGGGATCACGGGCACTCAATACAGGCCTCCCGACAATGAATTTCAAATCAGGGAACACCTGGAGTAGATGTGCCTGGAGGTCAACAAAAGAAGTAATACCTTCGAGAAAGCCCTTTTGTGTATCCTCCTGATCTCCTATATCCAACCTTTTGAAGACGGCAATAAAAGAACAGGGACGGATTGTCGGCAATGGCCTCCTGATGAACGGAAATAAGTGTCCTCTCTCCTACAGAAGCGTCGATACGGTCGATTATAAAAAAGGCTATTCTGCTATTTTACGAACAAAACTCGATCAGGGCTTTCAAGGAGATTTTCATGGAACAATATCAATTTGCCGTCGAAAATTACTTTTTATAGCCCATGCGCCTCCCCCCCGAAGACCTCCCCGCCGCCGGCTACCGCCTCCTCGCCAGCCTCGACCACCGGGAGATCATCCCCTTTGTGCAGGAACAACTGGTCAAGGCCAACTGGATCTCGCGCAGCTACCGGGGGCTGGTGCTATTACTCCTGGCGCTCTCCATAGGCTTTCTAACCTTTGCCATCTTCCGCGCGCCGAAGGCGTGGGAGCATACCCTGACCCAATTCTCCTACGGCCTGGCGCTTGCCTTCCTGCTGGCGCCTGTCCACGAACTCATCCACGGGGTGGCGCTGAAGGCAGTGGGTGCTCCACCAGTCCAATACCGGGCCAATTGGCGTAAACTCTACCTCATGGCCGGAGCCGACCGCTTCGTGGCAAACGAGCGGGAGTTTTACCTGGTAGCATTCGCCCCTTTTGTGGTAATATCCTTGGGGGCTTTGGTGCTGTCGGTCTGGTATCCCCTTCTGGCCATCGGCCTGTTGTTTCTGCATACGGCCTTCTGCGCCGGGGATTTTGCCCTGGCCGGTTTTATGAATGAGCACAGCGAAAAAGGGATTGTAAACTACGATCTGATGGGGGAAGGGAGGTCTTATTTTTATGTTTTGGAGAATCAGAACTCCTTGGTATAAAAAGAAAAACTGTCTCCCCCACATCCAATTTCGTTTTTTTTTCTTCCCCACTATTCCAAAATATAGTTTTGCTTTATATATTTGGATGCTCCAAAGAGGGCTGGATTTATTCCCGCCACCGATTTATAAGAACGCAAACTCACTTTATTCAAAAAAAACTGGTATGATGAAATTTTTCAAACCACTGGTTCTGCTTGCTTTTCTGCTTGCCTGGACCTCATCCCAAACAATTGCCCAATCCGATTATTACTATTCGGATGGGAAGAAAATTTCCCTGTTTACCGACCGCAGCTCCGTCATGGTCCATTTCGATGGTTCCGTAACGGCCGACGCCCTTACCAACTTGTTGAAATCGCAGCCCGATGTCAAATCGGTCGATTATTTCTCGCACCGCAACCAGGCCGTCATTCATTTCACCGCAGCGCAAACCGGCCCTGCAAGTGAACTGGCTGCCCGCCTCGGACTTCAGACCTTCCAGGTTCGCAGCGCAGAGTACGCCCTCAATCTGGATGACGGCTACCAGATGTGGCTCACCCACCAGATCGTGCTGCGCATGAAGCCAGGTCTCGACCTGTTCATGCTCAACCAATACCTCGACGGCGAGGATGTTCGCTTCTTCGACGAGGCCTTCGGAAATATCCGCTTTGAAGTGGACGATGTCACTCAAATCGTCGACCTGGCCAATACCATTCAAAACAGCGGCATGGTGGAATACTGCCACCCCGACTTCTACGCTCCTGTCACCCGATTCCAGGACCCGCTTTACCCCGATCAGTTTCAGATGCACAATACGGGCCAGAGCATTGATGGGTTTACTGGTGTAAATGACGTCGATATCGACGCTCCCGAAGCCTGGGCCATCACCCTCGGATCCGCATCCGTGATCGTCGGCGTGATCGACGACGGCGTGGAGAACCACGAAGACATGAACGATGGCGGCGGCGCGACCCGCGTCATCGGCGGATATACCCCGCTGAACGGCGGCAACGGCGCCCCCACAGCCAGCAGCGCCCACGGTCAATCCTGTGCAGGCATCATCGGCGCATCCCACAACACGCTCGGCGTGCGCGGCGCGGCGCCCCTTTCCAAATTTCTCTCAATCAATATCTTCGCCGGTGCAGAAACGCCCACCGACATCGCCAACGGCGTCAACTGGTCCGTGAGCAACGGCTCCTGGGTGTTGAGCAACTCCTGGGGCTATACCTCCTGCACGGCCAGCTATTCCGTACTCACCAACGCCATCAACGCTGCGGCAAGCGGCGGACGCGGCGGACTGGGTTGCGTCGTAGTATTTGCCTCTGGAAACGGTTCCAAAAACTGCGTGGATTATCCCGCCAACCTGGCCAGTGTCATCGCCGTAGGCGCCGTCACCAATCAGGGCGTGCGCTCCTCCTATTCCAATTACGGCTCCGACCTCGATATCGTAGCGCCTTCCAACGGCGCCGCAGGGGTGCGTACCACCGACCGTATGGGCGCCCCGGGTTATAACACGGGCAATTATACCAATACCTTCGGCGGAACTTCCGCCGCTTGCCCCGCCGTAGCCGGCGTGGCCGCCCTCGCACTGGCCGCCAACCCGGCTCTGAGCGGCGCCACGATCAAAAACGTCCTGCAAGACACCGCCGACGATATGGGTCCCGCAGGCGACGACCTGGAATACGCTAATGGCCGCGTAAACGCGCATCAGGCTGTTCTTTGCGCTCAGGCCGGCGGCGTGGGCTGCTCTGCTCCTCCCCCTCCTCCCGCTTATTGCACTTCGCAGGGCAATAACTCCTCGGATGAATGGATTTCCCAGGTGGTGGTCGGAAGCATGACCAACAACTCGGGCGCCTCGGGTTATACCGATTTTACAGGCGTTACGGTGAATACCAGTCAGGGCAGCTCCTACAACGTGAGCATCACCCCGGCTTTTTCCGGGTCCACCTACAACGAATATTTCCGCATTTGGGTGGACTTCAACCAGGATCTCGACTTTGCAGATGCAGGTGAGGAGGTATTTGCCGCCGGACCTGCCACGAGCACCGTTACCGGATCTATCACCATCCCGGCCGGCGCCACAACGGGCAATACCCGGATGCGCGTTTCCATGAAGTACAACGCCGTGCCCTCCTATTGCGAAATTTTCGCCTACGGAGAAGTGGAAGATTATACCATGAATATCAGCGGCAGCGCCCCCACCTGCAACGCACCGGGCAGCCAGTCGAGCTCGAACGTAACCTCCACCACCGCCACGGTTACCTGGGGCGCTGTGAGCGGCGCCAGCACTTACGACCTGCGCTACCGCCCCTCTGGTGGCAGCTATACCCAGGTGAGCGCTATTGCAGCGACGTCCTATGGCCTCACCGGCCTGGCGGCTTCCACCACCTACCAGTGGTCGGTGCGCACCAACTGTTCCAACGGATTGACCTCCGCCTGGACGGCTGACGCTTCGTTTACCACCCAGGCTGCGGGGGTTACCTATTGCAGCGCAGGCGGCACCAATACGACCGATGAATGGATCGATCGGGTAAATATCGGCGCAATTAACAACATCACCGGCGCCAATGGCGGCTATGCCAACTTCACCAACTTGTCGGCAAACGTGGTTAGAGGTAGCAATTATACCCTTATCCTCAGCAAAGGCTCTCCTTATACGGATTGGGGCTATTGGAGGGTTTATTGCGACTGGAACCGGGACGGCGATTTTACCGATAGCGGCGAACAGGAAGTTAGTTTCCGCTCGCAAAGCAACGGCAACCAAAACCGCTCGATCTCCGTTCCCTCCAACGCCTCCGTGGGCACCACCCGGATGCGCGTCATGATGAAATGGGGCTCTTACCCCACTTCCTGCGAGACCTATACCTGGGGTGAAACCGAAGACTATACCCCTAAACGTCACTGCAAGCGGTGGCAGCGGTCCGATCGCCAGCTTCATAGGCGCAGCCGAAGAAAGCGTGATCAGCGTGGCCCCTAACCCGGCCCTCGATGTCGCCTTTGTCGATGTGCAAGTTCAAAGCCCGATCCTGCGCGCTTTCCTGACCGACATGAACGGCAGAACGGTTCAACCGCTTGCTCTTCAATCTGGTCGGCAAGAAATCCATATCGCCGCACTACCGGAAGGAATTTACATGATCGTCGTGCAAACGGAAACGGAGGTGTTGACGACCAGGCTCGTTAAACTCTGAAATGTAGGTTTAGGAGGTTTAGAAGGTTTAGGGAAGTTTAGCAGACATAAAAAACTAAACATCCTAAACTTTCTAAACCACCTAAACAAAAGCAAAGGGGGCTCTGGCACACCATGCCAGGCCCCCTTTGCTTTTATTTAATGCCTATTCTCTAGTTAGCGTCCTTCACCTTCCCCGATCCGGTGATTTGGATATCCAGGAAGGGGTTTCCGATGTAATACACGTCGCCGCTGCCGGTGATCCGCACGTCGAGGTTGTCGTGGACAAAAACCTCTGCATTGCCACTGCCGGTGATGTTGATGTCTCCGGTCTGGGTTTCCAGATCAAAAGCGTGGTAGTCGCCCGATCCGGTAATATCCAGGTCGAAATCCTGGCAATCGCCTTCCAGTTTGATATCGCCCGAGCCGGAGATGGTCGCATCGACTTTATCGTAATCGAGTTGGAGATCCATGTCGCCCGAGCCGGAGATACGGAGGTTGAGGTCATTTCCCGCGAGGAGCTCATCTCCCTCAATTCTGCCCGAGCCGCTGATCGACAGGTAGCCGATTTCGGGAAGGGTAATATAGATAGTGAGGTCTTCGTGGTTGCGCACGCAGTCTTCAAAGCGGATATCCCAGGTATCGTTGTTCACATTCAGCTTGAGGAGCTCGATGATGTTTTCCTGTCCTTCCACTTCCACGAATTGCTCGGGGCCTTGTTTGATCACCACATTGCCGGAGATCTTCAGGTCGATACCGGAGAAGGAGGGAAGCTCCAGGGTACGGGTAACGGTCGGGCCCTGCCCCCTTTCGCAGCTGAGGAAATCGTCGTCGTCGAGAAAACAACTGTTGAGGGAAACGGCGGCTGCAATTGCCGCTGCAAATAATTTCAGGTTTGTCATAATGGTAGATTGTTTTTTGGAAAATGTGATGAGAAATTAATCATTGGCCGGTTGGTGGCGCGGGCGGTTGTCCCTGCCGAAATACCCGAGGCGAAGGGTAAGCGCGCCCGTCCAGCCGGTGAAGTCGTCGTTTGTCAGTCCGGGCGAGCTCACGCCATCCACCCAGCGATAGCCTGCTGTTCCGGCGATGCGGAGGAATTTGGTCAGGTTCATTTCCACGCCGAGTTCGGGGCTGACCACCAGGACGTTGTCGATATAGTCGTCCCAGCTATTGGTATCGATGTTCACCACACCGGGGCCGATGCGGAGGGTCGTATAGGGGTGGAATACCCAGCGCTGCACGGGGTTGTAGCCCACCCAGAGGCCGCCATGCGCCAGGTCGATCCGGTCGAACTCGTCCTCCTGGAGCAATTGTTCGTAATCGGCGCCGGCTGCGCCATAAAAACCGATGAACCCATTGCCCAGAACCAGGCCTGCGCCTGCGCCGAGGGAGGCTTCCCAGGGCTGGTTTAAGGGCCCCATTTCGAGGTAGGGGCTGACGAAAAAGCCGATCCGGCTGCTGCGACCCAGGAGGGTCTGATCTTGTGCCTGTGCCTGAAAGGCAGCTACGGCGATGATAACCAACAAGAAGATTCTTTTCATTTTGTTTCTTATTTTTTCAGGATTAAAAGATTTGATTCGGATTAACAGGATTATGAAGGTGTGTTTTTTAGAAACGAACTCCGGCGGTCAGTCCGGCCCAGGCCTGGATATCCGTTCCGTTTTTGGATACTTTGTGGTACAGGTTGTGGGGTGCAATGTCGTAGCCCATTGCGCCGGTTTCGGGGTCCTGTACCCGGCTTGCCATGAGGTTGAGCGTGCCCCCCGCAAATAAGCTGAAGTGCTTCCCGGCTTTCCAGTCGAGGCTGAGCCGCAGCTGGTTGAGCAGGTTGAGTCGTTCGGTGAACCCACCCCCTTTGCTCAGATGGGTGCTCCCTCCTTCCAGGTGCAGGTCGAAGCGTGGCGTCAGAGGGAAGGCAGTTCCAAAACCGTATCCGATCCCCCAGATGTGCTCATCAAACTGTCCACCCCAACGAAAGCCAAAGTGGAATACATTGTAAAACCGGCGGGTCCCCATTTTCAAGGACAGGTTGGTCCAAAGCGATTCGCCTGCCGCCAGTTCCACGCGGTTGTACCCTTTTCTGACCAGGTTGATCAACCCGATCGAGGCGCCGGAAACCGTGTCGGCGATATTGATCAGGCCGGCCTGGAAGCCCACTTCTCCTGCGCTGAAATTGCACAAGGGACTGAGCTGCACGCTTCGCGGCGCCCCGGCGCCACCTGCGTAATTGAACAGCCCGGAGACCTGCTTTCCGTGAAATTTCTTTCCGGAAAAATTCGCCAGCAGCGCCAGTTGAGCGCCGGTCATTTCCCCGGCCACGTTCATCAGACCGGAGATCTGACGGCCATTGGCCTCGCTCAGGGCGATATTTACGCCCCCTGCCACCTGCATGCCGCTGACTACTCCCTCTGCGACGTTTGCCAGGCCGGAGACCTGCGCTCCGCGGACGCTACCCTCCGTGGTATTCAGCAGGAGGCTCCACTCCGACCCTTCCACCCCGGCGCTCAATCCGGCCAGGAGGTTGACCGAGAAGAGGTTGCTCGTGCGGCTGCTTTCCCAGCCGTTGGATCCGAAAGGCGGAAAGACGGAGGCCTGAAAGATCTTTTTCCCCTCCGGCATTCCGATATTCATGGAGTCCAGGAAGGCCCAGCCGTTCCAGCGGGGGAAGGCGGTTTGGCTCGGCGGCGGCAGCACGACCGTTTGTTTCTTTACCACGCTCGCGTCGATAGGGCCTTCGATGGGCGCCAACTCGAGCGAGCCGATCGGCAGGATCTGAAGGTCGGGCCTTTGGTATCCCATTTTCCCCGATTCCCCTGTCCAGGGGTCCCGGATGGGCTTGCCCGGGTCGATTTTCAGCACGATCTGTTTACCAATCTGGGCATAGACCACTTTCGTCTCTGCGAGCAGGTCGTCGAGCACTTCCCGCAGGGGGGTGCGCTCGCGATGGGCGCTCACCTTTTGAGTCACCGGGATATGGTCGCTGCTATACGAAAACTGAATATCGTACCTCCGTTGCAGGTCGTTGAGGGCGTGTTTCAGTTGCACCCGGTCGTAGTGAGCGCTCACTATACGCGACAGGCTTTCGTCCTGGGCATAGGCTCCAGGTCCCGGCAAAAGGGCGACAAACAAGATCAGATAACGCAAGGGAAGCATGATTCAAGGGGATTATTGGCTTTCGCATCCTTTACCGGAAAGGGTAAATACCGAATCGCTCTGTTGCAGCTCCAGATTGAGGGAAAAAGCAATGGTCTGAGCTAATTCGGCCGCGGGCGCCTTGTCAAAAGAGCCGGTAAAATGGCAGTTCCAGATAGCGGGATCGTCGACTTCCAGGCGGATTCCATAAAAACGTTCGAAGGACAGGCGGACCATTTCCAGGGTTGCATCCTCAAAGAGGAGCTTTCCGGTATGCCAGGATTCGGCGTTGCTTATTTTTTCTTCGGCCTGCAGAGCAGTTTCCCGCTTTTCATCCAGGACAGCGGAGGCGCCGGCCTCCACGAGCAGGCGGGTTTTCGGGGCATCCGCCCTGCCGAAGGCCACTTTTCCCGTAACGACGGTGAGTTCCACTTTTTCTTCCTCCGGATAAGCCCGGACGTTGAAAGAGGTGCCCAGCACTTCGGTCATGGCGGCGCCGGATTCGATGCGGAAAGGCGAGTGTTCCATCCGGCGGATTTGGAAATACGCCTCGCCTTCGAGCTGGATATTCCTTTGAGAAAAATCTGCCGGCCGGCGGAGGGTGGAGCGTTCGTTCAGCCAAACCGTGCTGCTGTCGGGCAGGACGATGGAAAGCGTTTCGTTCGGTCCGGTCGTGTACGCCACCATTTCCACGTCTCCCTGCCTCCATTGGGTCAGCGCCCAGGCAGCCAGGAGGATAAAGGCGAGGGAGGCGGCGATGCGCGGCGCCCAGGAGCGGAAAGATACTTTTAGTTTGCGGGTCGTACCGATGGGTTCTCGTTGGATATGTTGTTCGACCTTCGTCCAGGCCACGTCCATATCCTTGTCAAAGTCGGGGATCGGTTCTTCTTCCCCCAGTTGCCAAACCCCCAAAGCTTCTTGCAGCATTTGCTGGTTGGCCGGATTTTCTTCCAGCCAGTCCTGAAAGAGTGCGAGCTCTCCGGGGGACATATTCCCCGAAAGAAACTTTGCGATTTTTTCCAGGCTTTGCTGTGTAGAAAGATCCATAGTAGCTACTTCTGAAATTAGGATGCGGCGCCCCGGGCGATACCCCTATGTGTTTTGAAAAAAAATTATTCGGGCAGGAAATCGTGCAGTTGTTCGCGCAGAATACGGAGGGCTTTACCCATCTGGTTTTCAACGGTTTTGGAAGAAATGCCCATCTCCTGGCGATCTCCGGATAAGTCAGTCCTTCCTGACGGCTCAGCTGGAAGACGATCCGGCATTGGGGGGGAAGGGTTTGGAGGGCGGACTGGTAATGGCGGTTCAAATCGCCGTGCAGGAGGGTTTCTTCCGCAGTTTGGGGGTCGGCCCGGTCTGGAATTTCCTCCCGGACATCGATTCGTTTGACCTTTCTCAAATGGGCCAGGCCTTCGCGTATGGCCATTTGGTTGAGGTAGGCGCCCCAAGAGGTATGGACCTGGATGTCCGTCCTTTTCTCCCAAACCCGGATAAAGACATTCTGGGCAAGGTCCTGGGAAAGATGTTTGTCCTGTACGAGGCGGAAAAGCGTATGGCAAACCCCGGAATAATGAACCTGGAAGAGTTCCCGCAAAGCGGAGGGATCGTCTGATCCAAGCCGTTTTTGAAGATCCGGGTTGTTGTGGGTCATGCCTGGGGCTTAATGGAGGGACAAATTTGGGGCAAGAATATCAGGAAAACTCATTTTGTCGTCGAGATTATGGAAAAATTCGATCAAGGCCGGGGGATGTTTCCTTCCTCGCTTCCATAAAACAAACCTACCTTGACTTAAAGCCCCCAAAACAAACCAACCGCTTATTCTACACTAACTACCAGTACTTTGGACCTCCAAAAACTATGGTTGACCTCTTGTGATAATAAATCTCGATTTCGAAGCCCTGCTATTCCCTTTACCTTTAAATGCCCGTAATTTTGGGGTGGTTTGCGAAAGCGGCCATTCATCCATAAAATGATACCAAGACATGAATATACTCGTCCTGAATGTCGGAAGTTCTTCGATCAAGGCGGCAATTGTACACAGCGAAACGGGGTTGCGCAGCTTCTCGGTCGAGGTGGAAAGAGTCCCCTCGCAGCCTGTAGCCCATTTTTCCGACGGCGTGGAAATTGAATTCCCGGAGGCAGGGCACGAACCGGTGCTCCGGGCACTGATGCCTTTTCTGAGAAACAAAATCAAAGACCTCGCCGTGCGCGGGATCGGACACCGGGTAGCCCACGGGGGTAGCAAATTCGACCGCCCCGTAAAACTCAGCCCGGAACTGGTGCTGGAACTGGAAGAACTGAACGACCTGGCCCCCATCCACAACCCCCTCATCATGATGGGGGTCCGCATCGGGATGGAATTCTTTTCCGAATTGCCCCATGTGGCCGTGTTTGACACCTCTTTCCACCATACCCTCCCCAAACGCGCACATACCTACGCCCTTCCGAAAGCGATGCGCGAAAAATTCCAGATCCGACGCTACGGCTTTCACGGCACCAGCCATGAATATATCGTCGAACTGGCAGCCTCGCACCTCGACCGCGATATCAAGGAAATGCGCATCATCTCCTGCCACCTCGGCAGCGGCTGCAGCGTGGCGGCCATTGAATACGGCCGCTCCGTCGATACCAGCATGGGCATGACCCCCCTCGAAGGCCTGGTCATGAGCACCCGCAGCGGCGACCTCGACCCCGGCCTGTTTTACTACCTGATGAAAAAAGGGGACTATACGGCCGAGCAACTGAACGAACTGCTCAACCTGGAAAGCGGCCTCAAAGGCCTGTCGGGTGGAAGCGGCGATATGCGCGACATCCTCGAAAAATCCGCCGCCGGCGACGAAGATGCCCGCCTGGCCCTCCAGGTTTTCACCTACCGGACCATGAAATACATCGGCGCCTATGCGGCGGTGATGGGCGGGGTGGATGCCATCCTCTTCACCGGAGGGATCGGCGAGAACAGCGAGGAGGTGCGCCATCGCATCGTCCAAAAACTCCACTTCCTCGGCGCCTTGCACGACGAGGACCTCAACAACGATATCCGCCTGACGGACGAAAACCCCGTGGCCGTTTTTTCCTCGCCCAACAGCCGGGTAAAATTACTGGCGATCAAAACCGACGAGCAATTGGCCATTGCCCGCAAGGCCAGAAGCGTCATACAAGGGGAAGATACGGTCAATACTATTCCGAGAATACCCATCGCCATTTCGGCCCGGCATATCCACCTGCAACAGGAAACGGTGGAAGCCTTATTCGGAGAAGGCCACGAACTCACTGTACACAAATGGCTGAGCCAGCCCAATCAGTTTGCAGCCAACGAGACCGTAACCATCATCGGGCCGAAAAACAAGATCGAACATGTCAGGATATTGGGCCCCTGCAGGGACCACGACCAGGTGGAGATCTCCCGGACCGACGAATTTTTCCTGGGCATCGACGCGCCCATCCGCGAGAGCGGCCGGATCGAAAATACCCCCGGGATCAAAATGGTGGGGCCGAAGGGGACGGTAATTCTCCCCGAAGGGGTGATCTGCGCCTGGAGGCATATTCACATGTCGCCGACAGAAGCCGCCATCTTCGGAGTGGAAGACCGCGACATCGTCGACGTGGCAGTGGTCAATGGTAGCGACCGGGCTCTTGTTTTCGGTAACGTGCTGATCCGGATTTCGGAAAGCTTTATCCTGGAAATGCACATCGATACCGACGAAGGAAACGCCGCCGAAATCGATACGGGCGACGCGGGCGCACTCATGGCCACCAAGTCGAAAGGCGTGCTGCAGAAGAGGAGGATTATGAGTTCGGTGTTTAAGTGAAGAGTTTAGAAAGTTTAGAGGGTTTAGAAGGTTTAGCGAACTAAACTCTCTAAACCCTCTAAACCATTTAAACTGTATTCATCACAAGGACTATTCCTTAACTCTAATTCCCAGCCAGGCCCTTGAGCAATATATTCTCTTTAGTATACTGCTTTCCGGCCCTGACATACTCCAGAGTAATGGCGTCGCCGGGGCGGAAACGGGCTACTTGTTCCTGCAATTCGGGCACAGAGTTAGTCCGGATGCCGTTGACCTTGAGGATCACATCGCCCGGGAGGATTCCGGCTTCTTCTGCGGAACTGCCGGGGGTCACGCTGCGCACGAGTACACCGGAGATATTCGGAAGATTGAGATCGCGGGCCACAAACTCGTTGACCTCCGCGATATTGACGCCCAACAGGGCTCGCTGCACCTTTCCGTAATCTCTCAGGTCGCTGACCACTTTGCTCACCAGGTTGGCGGGGATGGCAAAGGAATACCCTTCATAACTCCCTCCTTCCGACATGATCGCCGAGTTGATACCGATCAGCTCGCCCCGGTCGTTGACCAGCGCGCCACCGCTGTTGCCGGGATTGACGGCGGCATCGGTCTGGATAAAGCTCTCGATGGCATAGGTGCCGGATAGAATATTAATATTGCGGGCTTTAGCGCTCACGATTCCCGCCGTCACCGTAGAGGTCAGGTTGAAGGGGTTGCCGATCGCCAGGGCCCATTCTCCGATCTGGACATCGTCCGAATCGCCGAAGGAAACGGGCCTTAGTCCGGTTGAGCGGACTTTTAGCAGGGCCAGGTCGGTGCTGGGATCGGAGCCGATGACCTTGGCGGCCAGTTCCCGCTTATCGTTGAGGGTCACCTGAATGCGCGTGGCGCCTTCGATGACGTGGTAATTGGTCACGATATATCCATCGGAAGTCAGGACGACGCCCGAGCCTCCTCCCAGCGGGGATACCCCGTCGAAAACCTGCACGTTGACCACCGAGGAGGTCACTCTTTCGGAAATGGCCACAAAGTCTTCCGGGGCCGCCCAAACATTGCTGCGCGTGTCGGTCAGCACCGGCCGGTAGGAATTGGACTCAGCCGGCTCGGTATACGCTTCCACTTCCTTGATCCACCAATGGCGAAACAGGTAATAGGTTAGGGTAGTGCTTAACGCCGCGGAAAATAACATGGAGAACCCGAGGATGAGCCCGTATTGTTTCATAGTCATGCATTTAAAACGTACTAACGAAGAATTTCCGCTTTTTTGGTGCGCGCGGCCCTTTTTTAAATGGGGGAGAATTTCAATAAAATTTCAAATTATGCAAAAAGTACTCACAGTTCAAGTGCACTGTCGGCCAGCTGTCAAAAATATACCTAAACACCCCACTTTTAACTTAACTATAACTGACAAAAATCACCCGGCGCAAAAACAAAGATCAGCGGACCGGAAAATTATATTTCGTTTCTTGGGCTAAATAATGCCTTAAATATGAAACGGAAATTAAGTTATGTCTGTGGGAGCGGGGAAATACCCCTTATGGGACAGACCATTGGCGATTTTTTCGACGAAATGGTAGAGCGCTTTCCTGAAAACGAAGCACTCGTAGTTCCCTTTCAAAATATCCGTTGGACTTATTCTATGCTTCATCAGCAGGTGGACGCCTGCGCAAGAGCGCTGTTAGCCAAGAAGATTCAGAAAGGCGACCGCGTCGGCATCTGGTCGCCCAATTGCTCGAATGGACCGTGATGCAACTGGCCTCCGCCAAGGTCGGCGCTATCCTGGTCAACATCAACCCGAGTTATCGCCTTCACGAACTGGAATACGCACTCCAACATTCCGGCTGCAAGCTGGTCGTAACGGCCGATCGCTTTAAGTCCTCGGAGTATGTAAAAATGATCCAGGATCTGGCCCCCGAACTTTCGCATTCCAACCCCGGGAAACTCCACTCGGAGCGCTTTCCCGAGCTTCGCACCATCGTTCACCTCAGCGCGGAGAAGATCCCCGGAACCTGGACCTGGAGAGAATTTATCGAGCTTTCCAACGGCGTCGCCGCCGAAGAGCTCGCCAGCCGCGGCAAACAACTCTCCTTCGACGATCCCATCAATATACAGTACACCAGCGGCACCACCGGCCGCCCGAAAGGCGCCACGCTCAGCCACCACAATATTCTCAACAACGCCTTCTTCGTGGCCGAGACCATGCGGTTCAGCCACCGCGATCGCCTGATCATCCCCGTGCCCCTGTACCACTGCTTCGGCATGGTGTTGGGAAACCTGGGCTGCATCACCCACGGCGCCACCATGATCTATCCCTGCGAGGGTTTTGAAGCCGGCGCCGTACTACAAGCAGTGCAGGATGAAAAAGCCACAGCCGTGCTGGGCGTACCCACCATGTTCATCGCCGAGCTCGAACATCCGGAATTCGACCGCTTCGACCTGAGCAGCCTCCGCACCGGCGTCATGGCCGGGTCGCCCTGCCCCATCGAGGTCATGAAACGGGTGCAGACCGCCATGCACATGTCCGAAGTTCAGATCGGCTACGGCATGACCGAAACCAGCCCGGTGAGCACTCAGACGCGCCCCGACACCTCCCTCGAAAAACAGGTGAGCACCGTCGGACAGATCCACCCGCACCTGGAAATCAAGATCATCGACCCGGTCACGGGCCTGACCGTTCCGCTCGGCATTCCCGGCGAACTATGCACCCGCGGATACAGCGTAATGCTCGGATATTGGAATGACGAAGAAAAAACCCGAGAAGCGATCGACCCCGCCCGCTGGATGCACTCCGGCGACCTGGCTACCCTCGACGAAAGCGGCTATATCAAGATCGTAGGCCGGATCAAAGACATGATCATTCGGGGGGGAGAAAATATCTACCCGAGGGAAATCGAAGAATTTTTCTTTACCCACCCCAAAGTACAGGACGTACAGGTGATCGGGGTGCCCGACGAAAAATACGGCGAGGAGGTCATGGCCTGGATCAAACTCAAGGAAGGGGAAAGCGCAGATGCGGAGGAGATGATCGCTTTCTGCAAAGGCAAGATCACCCACTTCAAAATCCCGAAATACTTCAAGTTCACGGCAGAGTTTCCGCTTACCGTGACGGGCAAAGTGCAGAAGTTCAAAATGCGGGAAACCAGTATCGAAGAACTCGGATTGCGCAAAGCAGCCATGGTGGAAACCGCCTGAGCAAGTTTAGCGCCGTTCGCCGATCACGATGTATTGGTAATCCAGCGACGTATCATCGGATGCCAGCCAGGTATAGCCGGCCTCTTCCAGTTCGTTTTCCACCTGGTGAAGGGGAAGCCTCAACTTGTCCGGAGGAGTTTGTACGGGCATGCGCTTTTTCTTGAAATCGACGATCACGATCGTTCCCCCTTTCTTCAATCCCTGCTTGAGGCGGGCCAGATATTCCACCCGTTTTGGGATGTAGATGTAGGTGTTGACGATGATCACCACGTCGGCTTCTTCGGGGCGCAATTTGGAATCCTCGGGCGTAGCCAGCCTGGTTTCAAAGCGGGACTGCGCCTCCACAGGCAGTTCCACCAGTTTGATGCTGTCCATGAACTGGATGAACTGCTCGTCGATGTCGATGGCTATGATGTGTTTGGCCTTCGAGGCCAATCGGCGTGCAAAATATCCCGAACCCGCGCCGATATCCGCCACGGTCTTTTGCGACAGGTCCCCGAGCCGGTCGATCACCAGATCTGGTTTTTGCCAGAATACGCGATCCTTGGCTTCGTAGGTAGCCACCCGTTCTTCAAAAGTGCTTTCTTCGCCTGCCGAAGGAATATCAACCGCCAGGGTCGTATCCTGGAAAGGGTCCTCGATTTGGGTGTTGGGGTCGGCGCCGTTTCCGCAGGCAATCAATCCGGTGAGCAAAGCGAGCAGGGTGACAAAAGAAGCAGCGTTCATGCCGGGCGTTGTTTGTGCAAAGGTAATGAAAAACGAAGGCCAAAAACTATTCCTGCACCATCCGGAGCATGAGCTGCTCCATCTTTTTTCGCATCTCGTAGCCCGAACAGGAAAAGCCGTTGGCGATCATACTGAAAGCCAGCACCCGGCCGCTCTTTGCCCGAACGATGCCGGTGTAGGAGCGCACGGTTTTCATCGATCCGCTCTTGGCCTGAACCCGCCCCTCTCCGGCCGTGCCTTTCAGCAGATCGGCCAGGGTTCCGGTCTTCCCGGCTACGGGTAGGGAAGGGCCGAATAGAGGCCAGAGTTGCGGATCGGAGTAGATCTTGCGCATGATCTGCGCCATCTGATAGCTGCTCACCCGGTTGCCCAAAGACAGGCCGCTTCCGTCGATGAGTGGGCTGGCTTCGAGGGAAATACCCCGGTCTGCCCAGGTTTCCATAACCGCCCGGAGCCCCGCCTGGCGGGTTCCTTCTCCGTACTTCTTTTTCCCAAGGGCCAGCAACAGCACCTCGCAATACAGGTTGACGCTTTCCTGGTTGGCGCGCTCCACGATCTTCTGCAGGGAAGGTGAATAATGGGTAAAGATCACCTTGCGTTCCGCCCCGCCTGCCTCCGTTTTGGCCAACGGCGCTTTGACCACGTCGATGCCCCCCATGATCAGGGTCTTGTTGAGCAATTGAGCCGCAAGCAGCGGGGGATCGGGCACGGCGCCCTTGATCCTGAATGTCCCGGCGCCCAGCGGAATGGTGCCTTTAACCGGACAGGAATAGTCGTAGGGCCCTCCGAAGATATAGGCATTATCGCCCGAGCCTTTGGAAGCAGAGCGCACCTCATTGGCAAAGCTCAACTGCGGAATAGGAGGGTAGGGATCGAGTATTTTGGGCTGGCCGTTCAGTTTCGGATTTTGCTGAAAAGGCAGATAGTACAGGTTCTCGTGGATGTTCAGTGCCCAGGCGCCGGCGCCGTAATAATTGCCCGCATCCTGTTCGAGCCAGCTATCCGGGGCCGGTGGGCCGGAAAACCAGGAAGCGTCGCCAACCACCGATCCTTCTATCCTGCGGATACCCGCCGCCGAAACAGCCTGTTGAAAGGCCTGCATCACCGCGTCCAGGTCGTCCGCCTCCGCCATCTGGTCCGACCCCAGCACCGGATCGCCGTATCCCTTGATGTATAAATTGCCGTGCAGGGTTCCTCCCGCGTCGATCCATCCTTCGTACTGGAGCTCGGTCTTAAACCGGTAGTCCCCTCCCAGCAGGGCCAGGGCCGTCGAAGTGGCGAGTATTTTCAGGGAAGAGGCGGGAGTGAGCAAGGCATGCGGATCCCAGCTCCCCGCCACCTGCCGGGTCTCCGTGTCGATAATGGTAATGCTGACGCCGGCTCGCTCCAGCTCTTCGTCTGCCACCCAGGCGTGAAGAGCCGTCTGGAGAGGGTTTTGCGCCCAGGCAGAGTGGAAGACAAGTAAGGGCGTTAGAGCGAGGAGGATTTTTTTTACCATAATGAATCACCTTTTTTAAAGGGTTTAGGATGTTTAGAGGGTTTAGGAGGTTTAGTCAGCATTAAAAGACTAAACCTTCTAAACTTCCTAAACCCCCTAAACTAAAAAGCGGGCAGCACCTCTCCCTTCGCTTCCCCAAACCCGATGCGAAGGCCGTCTTTTTCCGCAAAGCCCTTGACGATGACCGTGTCTCCGTCCTGGATAAAGGTGCGGATAGAGCCGTCGGGCATGTCGATCGGGCGGGTCCCTTTCCAGGCGAGTTCGAGCATCGATCCGTAGGAGTCGGGGGTCGGGCCGCTGATGGTGCCGGAGGCGCAGAGATCTCCCACCCGGAGATTGCAGCCGTTGACGGTGTGGTGGGCCAGTTGCTGGCACATATTCCAGTACATGTATTGAAAATTGGAGCGGCAAACCGTCTTTTCGGCGCCGGCCGCTGTGCGGATAGCCACTTCCAGCCGGATATCGTAGTTCTTTTTTCCCTGAAATTGCAGGTAGGGCAAGGGACTGGGTTCCTGCTCCGGCCCCTTTACCCGAAAGGGTTCCAGGGCGTCGAGGGTGACGACCCAGGGCGAAACGGTGGATCCGAAATTTTTTGACAGAAAAGGCCCGAGGGGCACGTATTCCCATTTCTGGATATCCCTGGCCGACCAGTCGTTGAAGAGGAGCATTCCGAAAATATGGTCCTCTGCTTCGGAGGTGGAGACGGATTGGCCGAGCGCAGTTTCTTTTCCGATGACGAAAGCCGTCTCCAGCTCGAAGTCGAGTTGGCGGCTGGGCCCGAAAACCGGCGGCTCCTCGTCTTTGGGACGGGTTTGCCCCTTGGGCCGGCGGATCGGCGTGCCGGACACCACGATGGAGGAAGCCCGGCCGTGGTACCCCACCGGCAAGTGCCGCCAGTTGGGGAGCAGGGCGTTGGCGGGATCGCGAAACATCGAGCCCACGTTGGTGGCGTGCTCGATGCTGGAATAGAAATCGGTATAGTCCCCGATCTGAACCGGGAGCAGCAACTCCACTTTTTCGACGGGGTGGAGATAATGCCAAGCGCTATCCCTGATCTCGGTATTCCCTTCGTGGAATAAATCGGCCAGGCGGTTGCGCAACTGCAGGGCCTTAGGCCTGCCCAAGGCCATAAGATTATTGATAGACGAGGACAAAAACACTTCCGGCGGAAAATCCAGCTCGTCGAAAACGGACAAAAAGTTCAGGACCGAGAGGTCGATCACGTAATCCCCAATAGCGGTGCATAGCCGCGGCGCGGGATTGCTTTGGGTCCGGAAAACCCCGAAAGGAAGGTTCTGAATAGGGAAATCGCTCCCCTCGGGAACTTCGAGCCATGTTTTCAGCGAGGGGTCATTGGCTTGGATCATAAAATTCAAGAATGAACCGCAAAGACGCTAAGGCGCAAAGAAAACCGCAAAGAATATTTGTGTCCTCTTAGCGGTCTTTGCGTCTTGGCGGTAAAATCAAAGGATATATTTACATCATCAAATAATTTGACTGAGCGCCTGCTTGTCAAAAATACAAACAACTTACAATCCCCGAAAAAAACCGCATTGGCGAAGAGGAGGTGGCCACTGTGCCAAAAACCGCGGAAGAGGGGGTCGTCTACGAAATACACCGCCGAGCCTTTTCCGATGGCCTCGGCGCCCAAGACCAGCGTTTTCTTCACCTTGAGCTTCGCCTCAGAACCCACAAAGCCCAGCGAAAACGGTTCTTCTTCGAGGTAGGCTACGTTGCCTGCCTTTTCGAGATAAGAAAACGCACGGGCCCCCCTTTTCAGGGTGAAATAGGAGTCCGGAATCCCAAAACCGACGGGGTGGGAATTGTCGACCACGGCTTTAAAAATGGCGCCCGGAATTTGCTTGGAAAGGGCATTCCGTTCGCGCTCCTCATACCTTTCCGGTATTTTCTCCTCCGGTTTCTCGACTTTCGGGGTCGTGTCGGCCACGGTCAGGTGCACGCCGCCCACATACTGCAACCAGTCGAGGGCCCTGCCGATGGCGATCACCTTTCCGCCCGAGCGGAGCCAATCGGCCAGCCTGCTTCTGATATTTTCGTCCCAGGAGTAGTAGCCGTCGGGCAGGATGAGCAGGTCCATTCCCTCCAGCTTCGAAGGATGGAAGCCAGAGGCATCGAGGATCGATACGGGGTATTGCAGCACTTGTTCGAAATAATACCAGGCGCTCCCGAAGGCATCCGGGTCGGCGCCTGCCGGCGCGATGAGTGCGATCTTCGGCGAGCGCAAAAGGCGCATGGATTCGGAGCCGAAGTCGAAACCCGTTTCCACGAAGCCGGAGCCGATGGCCACCAGGTTGCGCTCCCCGGCTTCGGCAAGCGACTTGACCTGCCGGTGAAAACCCTCCCATTTCCGGTTGTCGGCCCTGGTAATGACCAACGTGCCGCGCTCGTAATCCCGGCCATCGATGCGAAAAGGCTTGGTAGCTACCCGCACGACGATCCCTTCCCGGAGCAGGCTACCCAAAAAGCGGGCGTCTTCGACCGAGGTCCAGGGCAGGAGAAACGCATAGGGCGCCTGTTCGGGCCAATTGCCTTTCTGATAGGGAAGCGGCTGCCAGGGGGCTTCGGGTTCCAGCCGGGTGGCGAGGGCCAGGGCGTCGAAGCCATAGGCCAGGATGGCCGACCAGGCCGTAATGTCGTAGGTCAGCGAATCGGAAAGGGAGGCCACGGGCTCCAGGAGCACCTGTGCCAGGGCGCCAGCAGGTTGGTAGGCCGAAACGACCAGGTCCTCGTCGGAAATGGCTGTGGTATAGGTTGCGCCCGTCAGGTAGTCGTACGCTTCGAGGGATCGCCTCTTGCCCGCTTTTCCGTAAGCGATTTGATGCATATCCAAAAACCGGGTGAATGCCCGGAGCTGGTCCGGCGGATTGGAAGCCCGGATGACGAAGGATTTGAAAGGACCCGGCGGGTTGGTGCGGGAGCGGTTGTAAAACTCCACAAACTGCCTGACCAGTCCCTGGGCGTTCCGGGATGCGATTTCCACGGTCGAAAGGGCCGTGGTGGTATGGTGGTCGATTCGGTCGGCCAGGGTGAGGGTATCGCCGTTTTCGAGTTCGATGGACCTGCCGGACCTGCCGTGGCCCGCCTGCTCGTAGGTCATGCCGATGGCCCCGGCGAAGGTGGGATAGGTATCGCCGTATCCGGGGTAAAAGAGGTCGAAATATTCGCGGGTAAAGTAGAGCCAGCCCTCGCGGTCGAAATAGGAGGCGTTGTTTTTGCCGATCTCCACCTGGAAATCTCTTTGCCACTGGGTGATGGCGGGGTGATAGGGTTCGGCGCCGGGGGCGAAGTAATAGGGGTCGTTGGGCATCTGCTCGTGGTAGTCCACGTGGATATGGGGCAGCCAGCGCTGGTACTGTTCGAGCCGGTCGCGGGTCTCCGACTGGGTTCCCCAGGCCCAATCGCGGTTGAGGTCGAACAGGTAGTGGTTTTCGCGGCCTCCGGGCCAGGGCTCCTGGTGTTCGCGGGTAAATTCGAGGGGGTCGGCTTCCAGTGGGGCCACCTGGCGGTACCAGTTGGTATAGCGGTTATTGCCGTCGGGATTGACGGCGGGGTCGAGTATGACCAGGGTGTTTTCCAGGTATTTTCCCGTTTCCGCATGGCCGGGGTCGGCCAGAGCATGCAGCACGCCCATGGAGCTTTCGGTGGCGCCCGCTTCGTTGCCGTGCACGCCGAAGCTGAGCCAGACGATGGCGACAGGACTTTCATTGATGGCCACCCCGTCGAGGAAGCCCGCCTGCCGGAGGTGGTTTTGGCGGATCTCTTCGAGCCGGGTCAGGTTGGCGGGGCTCGAAATAAAGGCCAGGAGCAGGGGTCTGCCCTCGTGGGTATATCCGTACGTGAGCAGTTCCACTCTTTCGCTTTCGCGGGCGATGTATTCCACGTAGTCGACCACCTGATGGTGAGGGGTAAATTGCCCGCCGTAGGGGTGCTTCAGAAAATCGGCCGGGGAGAGCAAGGCGTCTTGCGCGCGGGACATGCCCAGGCTCAAAAACAAGCCCAGCAGGGGGAGGGCAATGCGGTACATGGCGGAAGTTTTTAGAGACACCGCGGATCAAAAAACGGCCGCGACGATGCGCCGGATCGTTTCGGTATCTCCCATCGTGTAATAATGCAGGCAGGGCACGCCTCTGGCTTTGAGTTCTTTCGATTGGGCGATGCACCATTCGATCCCGATTTCGCGGAGGGCTTCGGATTTGGTCGTTTTTTCCACTTCGCGGGTCAGTTCTTCCGGAATGCCGATGTGAAAGTTTCTGGGAATGGAGTTGAACTGGTATTTTTTGGTCAGGGGCTTCAGTCCGGGCACGATAGGCACCTGGATGCCCATTTCGCGGCATTTGTCGGAGTAGGTGAAGAACTTGGAGTTGTCGAAAAACATCTGGGTGACGATATAGTGGGCCCCGGCATCGACTTTTTGTTTGGTGTAAAAGAGGTCGGATTCGAGGTTGGGCGCTTCGAAATGTTTTTCGGGATACCCGGCGATGCCGATACAGAAGTCGGTTTTCTGGCCGTTCTCGATATTGGATTCCAGGTATTTTCCCTTGTTCATTTCCACCACCTGCTTGACGAGGTCCACCGCGTATTCGTGGCCTCCGGGTTCGGGGGTAAACTTGTCGTCGAAGCGGCGTGCATCGCCCCGCAGCACCAGTACGTTGTTGACGTTCAGGAAGTTGAGGTCGATCAATGCATTTTCGGTTTCCTCTTTGGTAAAGCCGCCGCAGATGAGGTGGGGCACCGAGTCTATGCCGTAGTAATGCATGATGGAGGTGCAAATGCCCACCGTGCCGGGGCGCTTGCGGATGGCGATCTTTTCGTAGTAGCCGCTGTCCCGCATTTTATACACAAACTCCTCCCGGTGGTAGGTCACATCGATGAACGGAGGTTTGAATTCCAGGAGCGGGTCGAGGGTGTCGAAAATGGTTTGCATGCTTCCTCCCTTGAGCGGGGGCAACACCTCGAATGAAATAAGGGTCTGGCCTTTGGCCTTTTCAAAATGCTCTGTAACCTTCATGATGCGGTTGGTCGTATGTCTGGGGGTTTGGAAGGCTAAAGATAATGCAAGTACCCAATAATTGCTACGCGCAAAAAAAATGCCCGAATCAGCCGATTGCGTAGGAGGTGAGGCGGCATTTCACTTTGAGAATCTGGCGGATCTCTTCCAGATCCACTTCATAAGGCTTATAGACGGTACTATTGTCGGAGATGAGCAGGAGCTGGGGTATCCGGTCTCCCTCCTTGACCTGCTGGATCCTTTTGGCGACCACCACGTCGGTGACGATGACATAGACCTGGTTGTCGCGGAGGGGTTCGCCCCTTTCGAGGGGTTCGCAGACCACGATATCCCCGTTGGTGACGGTGGGCATCATGCTGTCGCCGCTGATCTCGAAGGCGACCAGTTCGCCTTCCAGTCCGGGGATGGAGAATTTCTGGAATCCCCCTAAAAAGTCCTTGTCCTGATACTCCATGGCATAGCCGGCCATGGCCCTGCCGGGCACCATGGAGATATTTTGCCTTCCGGGAAAATGGCGCTCCTGGAGGGAGCGGGTGGGTAGCAGATCGAGGATCTTGGCGGTAGGGAGGAAGATATCCTCGCTTTGGCCAAAGAGGTAGTTGGCGTTGACTTCATAGGTTTCGAACAGCTTCCAGAGCTGGTCGACGGTGACGTTGCGCTGCCCTTTGAGGATGCTGTTGACCACGTGGTTGTATGTGCCGAGGCGTTTTGCGATATCGGATTTCCCCTTGATCAGGCGCCTGGCCTCCAATTCTTCAAACACAGCTTTAAATCGCTGGTTTACAATGTTTTCGGAAAAGTTGTTCATTTTTTAAACAAAAATGTTTGAAAAATATTTGCAGAAAAAACTTTTTGTTTTATTTTTGTTGCACTTGAAACAATTTAGATCAATGTACAGCTATTTTACATACAAATCGTTTTTAAGGCAAAAAAAATGAAATCTTCCCGTTACACTCCCGCTCCCGCTTCCTCCAGGGGAATGCGCTCCAAGCGCTCCGGCGCCGATCATGCAGATCTGTCGCTCGCGGTGCTGCTCGAAAAGCTGCTGTTCGGGTTGAAACGCCTGCTCGTGGCGCTCCACTACCAGTTTTTGCGGCTTTTGCCGGGCGGGAGAAGTCTGCCCTGGTTCAAGATCGCCGTCGCCGCTTTGCTCGTGTGGATGGCCTTAAAACGGGATATGCAATTTCAGATCAACCTCAAAAAGCCAGGCATGGAATCCTCCGCTATTCCGGGGGAAGCCTCTCTGGAAGGACCCGGCATGCTGGTTTCCCAGTCTGCCGGCGCGGCGCACGAAAAGGGATTCGGCTGGGGACTGCTCGGGCCCCGCGACCCCTTCGCCGACGCCGCCGGCGACAGCGACGAAGACCGCCGCAACAAGTCCTACATACGCCGCTTTCAGGAAGTGGCCAAGACCGAAATGGAGAAATTCGGCATCCCCGCCAGCGTCAAAATGGCCCAGGCCCTCATCGAAAGCCAGGCCGGGACCAGCAGGCTGGCCACCAAAAACAACAACCATTTCGGGATCAAATGCTTCTCCAAATCCTGCAAAAAAGGACATTGCGCCAATTTCTCCGACGACCACCACAAGGACTTCTTCCGCACCTACGTCAGCGCCTGGGAAAGCTGGCGCTCCCATAGCTATCTGATCGTGAAAGGGAAATACAAGAAACTGCTGGAAAACGGAACCGATTACAAGGACTGGGCCCGCGGCCTGAAAGAATTGGGCTACGCCACCGACCCCCGATACACCGAAAAACTCCTCGAATACATCGAACGCTACGATTTACAAACGCTGGACCGATAAAGGAGAATTTATGTGGTTTATGAGGTTGATAAACTTCATAAACTTTATCAACCTCATAAACTAACAGAAGGCATTACGTATGTTCTGGGCAGGCTGCTTTCCGGTTTCGGAAGGCGGCCTTTTTTACTTCTGCTGCTGGGGATTTTGCTGTTGCTCCAAAGCGGCGACGCGAAGCCGCTTGAGGAAAGGAGAAGCGAAGATAAAATCCTGAAGCACGGCGTTGTCGCTGGCGATGACGTCCTCTTTGGTGCCGGTCCAGGCTACTTTACCGCCGGAGAGCAGCATGACGTTGTCGCCGATCTCCATAACCGAGTTCATGTCGTGGGTATTGACGATGGTGGTGATCTGGTTTTCGTAGGTAATGTCCTGGATCAACTCGTCGATCAGCAGGGCCGTCTTCGGGTCGAGGCCGGAGTTGGGCTCGTCGCAAAAGAGGTACTTGGGGTTCAGGACGATAGCCCGGGCAATGCCGACGCGTTTTTGCATCCCCCCGCTGGTTTCCGAAGGGTATTTCTTGTTCACCCCCGTCAGGTTTACCCTTTCCAGGCAATAATTTACCCGGTCGAGTTTCTCCTTTGTGGTCCAGTTGGTGAACATATCCAGCGGAAAACGAATGTTTTGTTCCACCGTCAGGGAGTCGAAAAGAGCCGAACCCTGAAACAACATCCCCACCTCCATCCGCAGCGCGCGGACCTCCTTTTTATCGAGGGTCGAAAAATCGATCTTCTCGTACCAAACCTTTCCTTCCGATGGCTGCATCAGACCCACGAGGATCTTGAGCAAGACCGTTTTCCCCGAGCCGCTTCGCCCGATGACCAGGTTCGTCTTGCCGGGACTGAATTCGTGGTTGATGCCGCTTAGGACCTCTACCCCGTCAAAAGATTTATTTATATTCTCTATGCGGATCATCGAAACGAGCTTTTAGAAATAGATACTTTGTAAACAAAGTTTCTTAAATGATTTTCAAAAGAGATTCTGCGGCCGCAGGCCGCAGAATCTCTTTTGAAACACTAATGGGCGGGCGCAGCCCGCCCATCCCTGCTTCATGAATTTTATTTAAACCTTACGTCAGTATCAGCGCTATGAAATAATCGCCCGCCAGGATAAAAATGTTGCCGATCACGACGGCATTCGTACTGGCTTTCCCCAGTTCAATGCTGCCCCCCGTCACATAATAGCCGAAAAAGGCCGAAATGGAGGTGATCATGAAAGCGAAGACCACCGATTTGACATACATGATGAACACGTTGTAGGGCTCGAAGTAGGCCCTCAGGCCCCGCATATACTCCATATCCGTGAGGTATCCCGCAGGCACGGAGGCCAGATACCCCCCGATGATGCCCACGAAAGCGGCGATAGTCACGAGCAGGGGGATAACAAAGATGGCGGCGATGACCTTGGGGGTCACCAGGTAAGCGGCCGTATTGACGCCCATGATCTCCATGGCGTCAATATGCTCTTTTTGGCGCATCCCGCCTATTTCCGCGGCGATGTTCGACCCCACCTTCCCCGCAAGCACCAGGCAGGTGATAGTGGGCGCAGACTCGATGATCGCCAGGTCGCGCACGATATACCCCACGTAATACATGGGAATGAGCTGGCCGTCGAGCTGGTAGCAGAACTGAAGTGCGGACACCGCCCCGATGAAGATCGAGATCAGCACCACGATGATCACCGACCCCACGCTGATGGCCTCCATCTGGCGGATCGTCTCTTTCCAGTACATGGAAAACTTCTCAGGCCGGGCAAGCGCCTGAGCCATCATATAGACATACCTGCCGAAGTGGTAGAAGAAATTGAATTTCATAGTTATCCGTTCTTTGGCTTTTCTAGCCGGAAGCCCTGCAAAGATAGCTAATTCGATGGGAATTACTGCGACGGAAAGCTCACGTAGCCCAGCCTGATGTTGCGGCCCCATTCGCCCGGCAACAAGAGCGTCCGCCCCCCGATTTGCCTGGCGATCCTGGGCCGGGCCATGATGGAAGCGCCTTGCTGAAGATAAAGAGGTACGGTAGAGAGCGAGCCGTCTTTCCGGACCTCCGCCAGCGCGATCACGGCTTGCGAACCGCTAAAAGCGCGGGTGCGGCCGGGCCGGGCCTCCGGGTCGAAGTTGCGGCTGTTGTCGTTGTACAAAAAATACAGGCGGTCGCGAACGGTGGCCATGGCGTAGGAGGAAAAATAACCCCCGTCGTCGATACTCACCTGTTCTTTGGGTATCCGCACCGTCCATTCGATGGCGCCCGAGGGCTGGATATTGACTACGATCAGATCGTTGTAGTGATAAAAGTAAGACACCTGCATGGTGCCGTCCCAAAACCGCTGGTAGCTTTCGTGGACGTAATACTGCTCGGCTACCAGCAAGGCGCCGCCGTCGGTGCGAAGCACCAGCTCGTCGAGGTTGTAGCGGAGGAGTTCGGCGCTTTGGCGTTGGTTCCCTGCCTGCTCTGCATCGAGGGCCCTTTGCCTGCCGCGGTTGCTGAGGTCTTCGGTCCGGAATTCGAAGTCAAAGGGCTGCCAGGTCTGGGTAAGCACCCGGCGGGTCGCCGCGTCCAGCCGGAAATAGCAAATCCCCTTGGCGCTTTCCGCGTCTTTTTCGGAATAAAAACCGCTGCAGATCAGGTCTCCCGATTTGGCGATGCGAAAGGTAAGGTCGCTGATGAAATTTTCGTCGAGACTGATCTTCCACTCCACCGGCGCCAGGTCGCCCGGGCGATACTCCAGCACCAGGTAATGGGTGGGAAGCCGGCGCGAGCGGAGGTTTTGATCGTAGACCGCCCCGAGCAAATAGACCCTGCCCTCGTCGTCCACCCGATACTCCCGGATGGCCATTTGCTCGTCGGGATAAGGCAGCATGACATCGCGCTCCCAAATCAGCTCCATCTGCTCGTCGAATACATGCAGGGAAAAACGCTCCGGCTCTTTGGGAGCGGAGGGGACCTGGTTATAGACCAGCACTTTGGAGCTATCGGCCGACAACTGAATATCGAAGGCGCGGCCATACCTGTTTTTTGCCAGGGGGCCCTCCGCGATCTTTTTCGCCGAACCGGTCGGCCGCATTTGCCGCTCGCTGAGGTTTTGCAGGAAGAGGTAGTTTTTTTCGTGCGACTGATTGGCGTATGAGGTAAGCAGGTAAAGACGGTTTTTCAGGAAGAGCACATCCTCCAGCGTCAGGTCCTTTTTTTCCAGCGACAAGACGATCTCTTCCGAATGCTGGAGCTTCCCCTCCCGGGTAAAGCGCTCCATGTAGATCTTGTCGCGATTGGCAAAAGCCGAGGGGTTTTTCACCCGAAGGAAATAAATCTCGGCGGGAGTAAAGCCTACCACTTTCTCAAGGGTGGAATTGGAGGGCGAGCGAAAGGAGGGGCCCCATTTCAAGGCCGGCTGCTCCGGTTCCTGGGCGTGGAGATGCAGCGCCGCGAAGAGGAGCGGGAGCAGGAGGTACCGGCTTCTTTTTTTCATGGAAATGCTATTCACGGATGGCCCGGTATTTGGAGGCGTTTGAGCCGTCGATGCGCGTCATCGACTGTACGATGCGGTTCTTTTCGGTCGGGGTGCCTTGCTTATAGATCTCGACGATCTCGTTGGATTTCGCGTTGGTAAACATCTGGACGGCCATGGCGTTGGGGTAGGTCTGGTTCACCTGAGCTACGGCCTCGATCGCCTCCAGCATAAGGGCCCTGCCGCTCACGACATCCGAGGACATGAGGTCCAGCGCCTGCCGGTGGTAATCGTAATATGCCTGCCGGAGGTTGCGCACCCTGGGCGAAAGGAGGTTTTCGACGATCCAGTACCGGTTGCGGTTGCCGTCGATGGAGCGCCAGCCCTTGTTGTTGGCCGTGACGGCCTGCGGAACGGCGTTCAGCACATCCTGCGCGATCTGGAAATAGGGCTCCCCGCCCAAAGGCGAAAACGAATCGTAATCCAGCCCGAGAATGACGTAGGCGTAAAAGGAAAGGATGGAGGAGATGTTGTCGTTGAAGTTATTCTCGCTGAATTCGAGCGGTTGGAATTGTTCGTAGGTAAAGGTGACATCCTTGTCGAGGTGCGAGATGAGCGGGGTTTCGTAGGTGCTTCCGTACACCGGCCGCACCGCCTGGATGTTGAGGTCGCCCCCGAAGCTGCTGGCAGAAAATTCCTGGGTGATGTTGAGCAACAGGGTCACCTTGATCCGCTCTTCGGGCTGGTAGGTCTCATTGGTCCATTTCTGGTTGTTCATAAACCCCTGGATAGCGGCCTGAAGGTCCTGAAAAACCCGGGGGTCGGCCATCTGGATGGTGGGGGTATTGACCTTGACGGTCACTTCCAGCTCCTGCGCATGCAGGGTAAGGCCTAGCATAAGGCCCAAAAAGGCGGTAAAGAGGCATTTTGCCATAAGGTCGGGATTTTTTTGCGCCTATCCGGCTCAGGGCCGGGCGCGTTCCAAATAACGGATCAGGGCCGCGACGATATCTTCGGCTGCGGCCCGCTTGCTTTTTAACTCAAATTCCTCCGTCTTATTGTCCGAATGAACGAGGGTAATTTTATTGGTATCGTGGTGGAATCCCGCGCCAGGGTCGCGCAGGGAGTTGAGCACGATGAAATCGAAGTTCTTTTTTTGGCGCTTTTTCCCGGCGTTTTCCAGCTCGTTTTCGGTTTCCAGCGCGAAGCCGGCCAGTACCTGTCCGGGCTTTTTGCGGGCGCCGAGGGTGGCGGCGATATCGGGGGTAGGTTCCAGGTCGATATGCAGGTCGGCCTTGTCCTTCTTGATCTTTTCGGCGGAGGGTTTCGCGGGCCGGTAGTCGGCTACCGCGGCGGAAAGCACTGCTATATCCGCCTGATCGAACAAGGCCATCGAGGCCTCGTACATTTCCTGGGCGCTGCGCACCCGCGTCAGGCTGATATTGGGGTGTTTCGGTTCGAGCGAGGAAGGGCCGAGGACCAGGTCGACGAGGGCGCCGTTCTCGGCGAGGCATTCGGCGATGGCGATGCCCATTTTTCCGGAGGAGTTATTTCCGATAAAACGGACGGGGTCAATGGCTTCATAAGTGGGCCCGGCGGTGACGAGGGCCCGTTTCCCGACGAGGGTTTGGGTTCCGGCAAAAAAGCGGTCGAGCAGCGTCGAGGATCTCCTCGGGTTCTGCCATCCTCCCTTCGCCGGTCAGGCCGCTGGCCAGTTCGCCATACCCCACCTCGATGAGGCGGTTGCCGAAGGATTCGAGGAGTTGCACGTTGCGCCGGGTAGAGGGGTGTTTCCACATGTCCACATCCATGGCGGGGGCGAAGAAAACGGGGCAGCGCGCCGAGAGGTAGGTGGCCACGAGGATATTGTCGGCGATGCCGGAGGCCAGTTTGCCCAGGGTTGTGGCGGTCACGGGTGCCAGCACCAGGGCGTCGGCCCAGAGGCCGAGGTCCACGTGGCTGTTCCAGCTTTCTCCGGTATGGATATCGGAAATAACGGGCCGTTTGGACAAGGTGCTCAGCGTGAGCGGAGTGATAAAGTCGGCGGCGGCCCGGGTCATGAGGATCTGTACTTCAGCCCCTGCCTTCACCAGCAGGCGGGTCAGGTTAGCCGCCTTGTAGGCTGCGATACTGCCGGAAATGCCCAGAATGATCTTTTTTCCTTGCAGGTGGGTCATATCAGTACCCGCAATCGGCGGTCGGGGTGAAAGTGGAAGGGATTACGGGCGTGGTTTTTTCTTCCTGTCGGTGTAGTGGTAGTGCAGGTCGCCGGCCAGGTATTCCTCCATGGCGATGATCACGGGGTTGGGCAGGCGCTCGTAGAACTTGGAGATCTCGATCTGCTCCTTGTTTTCCGTCACTTCCTCGATGGTGTCGGAGTTGACTGCGAATTCTTCGAGTTTCTGGTGCAGTTCCTGCTTGATATCGATCGCAAGCTGCTTGGAGCGCTTGGCGATGATGTTCAGGGTTTCGTAAATATTCGCAGTTTCTTCGGCCATTCCGCCTACGTCGCGGGCGCGCACATTAGGATCGATCCCTTGCACTTTGTTCTTGATATCTGCCATCAGCTATGGATTTTAATTTTTTTTCAGCGGTATCTAAAATGATCTTTACTTCTCTGGTCTTCGCCCCGCGGGGGTATTTCTGGACAAACTCCCTGGCGTAGTTCAGCGCGGCCTGGTATCTTTCTTTCTGCTTGTCGAGCACGCTGTTGTCGGCCAGAAGGAAAGCGGATTGAACGATCAGATAGCGGACTTCCTGGGCGTTTTTGGTTTCCGGAAAATCCTTGAGCAGGTTTTCAAAAGACCGGGTGGCCGACTGGTACTGCCGCATATCGAAATACATTAACGCCGCTTCGAATGCTTTTGTTTCCAGCTTTTTGCGCATGATGTCGATCAGGCGGGTGCATTCGTCCACCCGTTCGCTCTGTGGGTAGGTATTGACAAAGAGCTGAAAGGCTTCGATCGCCAGGTCGGAGTATTGCTGGTCCAGTCGATAAGAAGGGGACATCTGGTAATAGGAAAACGCGGTCATATAATACGCATCCTCCCGCTTTTCGCTGGTCGGGAAGGTGTTGGAGAAGCTTTCGAAATAGTAGGCGGCGAGGACGAATTTTTCCAGGTAGAAAAAGGTGTAGGCGTATTTGAAGTACACGTCTTCCAGTTCCTTGCGGCCGCGGAAGGCGCCGATCACCAGTTCGAACAGAGTTTGGGCTTTGAGGTACTCCCCTTTGTCGTAAAGATCCACGGCCATTTTATACATAGTCTCCGCGTCGCCGCTCGTCCGGATCTTCTCGAACTCCGACTTGCAGCCCGGAAGGGCAAACAATAAAATGGTGGAAAGGACCCAAAAAGCTTTTTTCATAGGGCTGCAAAATTAAGGATTTTTCTGAAAGAAACAAACGAGAGCCGGGAACTCTATCAAGGACCGGGGGCTTTTCAGAAAGGTTGGGTCCACAAAAAATAAGCCCGCTCCCAGAGGAGAGCGGGCTTACCCTACACTTGTTTAGGGCAGGATTAACGTACGACCACTTTCGTGGTGGCGATTTTTCCGGTTTCGGACACGAAGGTCACGAAATACATACCGGTGGTCATGTTGCCTCTTTCGAGTTCCACGGCGCTACCGCTTACGTTTTGGAAATTGCGCACTACCTGGCCGGTCAGGCTGGTAACGGTGATGTCGAACACCTGGTTGTTGGTGTTGGAAAAGCTGATCACAGCGGTTTCGCTGAACGGGTTGGGCGTCACGGCGATGCTGTTGGAAAGCACATGGTCGATGGTCGAGCTGGTGCATTCAGCCAGGGTAGCCAGCGTCAGGAAGAAATCCTGGCAAGCGGTACCGTCGGCGTTGTTGTCTTTGCCTTCGGAAGCCCAGGGTTCGGCCGGAACGGCGGGGCCTTGGTTCAGCACGAAGTTTACGACATCGAGGGTAGCCCATACAGCGCCGGCATAGTAGGTAGCCGGGGTGATGGTGCCGGAAAATTTGTCGTTTCCGTCGTTCACCAGTTTAACAGCCGTAGCGGCATCCCAGGTAACCACGTTGGTCCAGCCGCTGTAACCGGAGTGAAATCCGATTTCCGCAAGGCCGGCCAGATCGCCGGGGGAGTTGGTACAGTTCATGCTTTCGTCGAAAACGATCGTAACGGATTCGGCGGTAGAGTTTTTGCAAGAGCCGGCAATAGCCTCATTGTTTTGGGCCATGGCGAAGCCTGCGAAAAGAAGAAAGGAAAGAATAAAGTACAGCTTCTTCATAAAAACATCGATTTAGGTTTAGAAAGATTTTTGAGTTTCAAACACCCGTAAATATAGTAACATTAAAGCAATAAAAGTGTTGATTCAACACGATGGCTTTTCAAATTATGGGTTAAATTGTAAAATTTTGGCATTTTTGACCAATACCTGCCATTTATGCGTCGCCTGGAGGAATTCAGAATTTTCTACAATCATACGATCCACCCGGAGCTCATGCGGCTCGACAAGCAGCGAAAGCGCCTGTTGTTGCTGCTTTTCCTGTCCTTGCTCTTCCTCCTGGGCGTCTTCCTGTTCGAAATGGTGGTGGGCATCTGGTTCATCACCCTGCTCCTGACCCTGCCCATCGGGATGTATATCTCCTTTCTGGGCTACCGCATCCAGCGGTTTTTTCGCGCCTTCAAACCGCAGATCGTCAGCCTCATCCTCGATTTCATAGACGACAGCGTCAACTACGGCGCCCTGACCTACGAGGCCAAAGGAGGCTTGCCCAAAAGCCTTTTTCACGAGAGCAAGCTGTTCGGCTCCAATGCCGACGTGTACGAGGCGGAAGATTATATAAAGGGTAAGATTGGCAGCATCAGCTTCGAGCTCTGCGAGCTCAACGTCCGCGAGTTCTCCAGGGTGCGCAGTCGCCTCAACTACGTCTTCAAAGGCATCTTTCTGCACGCCACCCTGGAGGAGTCCCTTCAGGGCGCCATCACCATCTACCCGAAGGAATACCGCCAATACCTGTCACGGGCTATCCGGCATTCTGTAAGCGACGGCGCGCGGAGCATCAACGACATGATGCGCAGCGAGGAATTTCGCGAGACCTTCCTCTCCTACGCCACCCCCGACGCCAAAGTGCGCGACCTGCTCTCCCTCGATATGCAAAACTTCCTCGTGGATTACCGGGATGAAACCGATAAGGAGATCTATATCTCATTCATCGATACCAATATCTACCTGGCCATCACCGGCGACCGAAATATCCTGGAGCCCTACCTCTTCCGCTCCAATACCAGCTTCGAGCTTGTCCGGGAGTTCTACGAGGATATCTCCATGCTGTTCGATATTGTGGAGGATTTTGATAAACTGCATTAATCAGGTTTTTAAGTTTTTATAAGTTTTTAACGCCAAAAACTTATACCCTTAAAAACTCAAAACTCATCTCAGGTTAAACCCGACCGACGCCTGTATCGACACATTCCGATCCATATCTGCACGCGGGATGCGGGCATTTTGGGCATCGAGCTTCACCTGCGAAAATTCATAATTGTTGTTGGTGACGTCCGACAAGCCGTAGTTCAGGCGGCCGCCGATGTAGAGGGTAGGGCTGAGGTAGAGGGAAAGCCCGGCGTTGAGACCGAGGTCGAGGGCGTTGAAAAAGCTGCCGTCGCCGCGAGGGATGTCGTAATAAGCGCCGATGTTGGCGGGGATATCGACCGTCTGGCTACCGATCGTCAATGGAGTGGTGGTGGACACATCCGCCTCGCCGGTTTCGTCGCTCAGGTAGTTGGTTTCCAGGGTAAAGGAATGCTCCGGCACTGTCTTTTCGGAGGGCGTGCCGCCGATCAGGAAAGTCTTTCCGCTGAAAGCCGTCGAGCCGGACCCGGTAGAGCTGACCAGCAATCCGACGCTCGGCCCGAAGCTGATCTCCAACCAACTCAGAGGCCGCGCATAAAAAAGAACCGGCAGGTCGATATAGGAGTTCAACACGTTATTTATAGTATTCCGCGTGCCGTTACTATAGATCAGGTCTCCGGTCTTCGAAGTGAGAATCTCGTAAGAGGTCCCTTCGTAGCGGAACCGCGCGCCTTTCTGGGAATACATCAGCTCCGCCCTCGCCCCGATCCGTTCCGTGAACCCGTAAGAAAACCCAAAACCCACGTGAAAGCTGCCCACCCGGTTGAATTCCTCGACGCTCGCGCCTTTATCGTCTTTTTCCAGATCGCCTTCGAGGGTGGAGAAGTTCAATCCCGCCTTGAATCCGTAAGCCAGTCCCTGGGCGTTGGCGGCGCCAAAGAGGGCCAGGACAAAGAGTATCGTAAATATGTTTTTCATGAAGGAGGTTATTAACAGGTAAAAAAATCTTTTCCTTAATCCTAAACAGAGCAAGGGGAACTCTGCTGCGTTGTACCGCAAAAATAATCATTGCCTGCTGAAAATTGCCTAGTTTTGGCGCCGTATGGAATTTTGGCTTTACTTATTGATTGCGCTGGTTGTGGCCTTGGCCTTGGGCAACTTTTTCACCATGGTCATTCAGGATTTTTTCATCTTTCGCCCCGAGCGCCTGCGGGAGGACTACTCCTATGTTTTTGAAAAACCCTACGAAGAACTGTTTATCCAAAGCCCCGACAAGGGACGTCTCAACGCCCTTTGGTTTCGCCAGGACCAGCGCCCCAAAACCCGGGGGGTGATCCTCTATTGCCACGGCACCGCGGGAGCCTGCGGCGCTGGGGCCATCTGCATTACTTCTTCGCCCGCCTCGGCTACGATTTTTTCACCTACGACTACCGCGGCTTCGGGAAAAGCCGCGGCCGCCGCACCGAATCCATCCTGTACGAAGACGCCCGGGCGGTCTACGATTTTGTCCGCGCACATTACCCTCCCGAGCAGATCGTCATCTTCGGCCGCTCGATGGGCTCCGCCTTCGCCTCCTGGCTCGCCGGTCGCGTGGAGGCCCGTCTCCTCATCCTGGAGACCCCCTTCGCCAGCATGCGGCGCGTGTTTCGGGCCTATTTCCCCTTCATGCCGCCGGTTTTTCGCTACAAGTACCTCTTCCCCAACCACCGCTGGCTCAGAAGCGTATCCATTCCCGTTTACATATTCCAGGGCGACGAAGACCTCGTCGTGCCCTTCCGCGTAGCCGCCGCCCTCAAACCCGTGCTTAAACCAGGCGACCGGTTTTTCCGGATCGAAGGGGGCTCGCACAATGATTTGCTGTACTACGATAAGTATTTGGTGGAGATGGAAAAAATTTTAGGGGCACCCCTCACCCAAAAAAATGAGCAAGCGCAATAAACTCCAAAAATTCTCCGAGCTGCTGACGTTCCCGAACGTGTTCGAGAACTTTTCGTATCGGGAGCCGGTGCTCACAGGCGTCGACGGGGAGCCCATCGACCTGAGGGGGCATTGGAACGAACGGCATTTCGGCCAGAGCCGGCCCATTACGCTGGAACTGGCCTGCGGGGGCGGCGAATACACCCTGGGGCTGGCGCGGATGTACCCCAATCGGCATTTCATCGGGGTGGACATCAAGGGCGCCCGTATTTGGAAAGGCGCCCGCAAGGCTCTGGCGGAAAATCTCCCTAACGCTGCATTCCTGCGCACCCGCATCGAGTTGATCCGGCATTTTTTCGGCCCGGGAGAGGTCGCCGAGATCTGGATCACCTTCCCGGATCCTTTCCTCAACAGTCCCAACCGGCGGCTCACGGCGCCGCTTTTTTTGGAAGAATACATAAAGGTCCTGCAAGCCGGCGGGTTGATCCACCTCAAGACCGACGACCCCACTTTGTACGAATACACCCTGGAGGTCCTGGCTACCCGCACGGATTTTCAGTTGGAGTATCACGACCACGACATCTACGCCAAGCCCCTGCCCATGCCCGAACTGGATTTAAAGACGACTTACGAGCACATGCATTTGGAGGAGGGGCGGCGGATTAAATATGTGAGGTTTCGCGCCTTACAACCCCAATAATTCCGCGATAATCTCCCCGCGATGCTTCCTGATATATTCGAGCCGTTTGTCTCGGATTGGTTCGGATGCGAGGTTTTCTTCAAATGCGGCATCCGCTCTTTCGAAATACTGGTATTCCTCGGGGCTGATCTGGTTTTTGTTTTTTCTGGAAATGCGGGTCACGTCTTTCAGTAGAGCCAGGTTCTTTTCTACCCGGAGGGCTTCCAGGGCCCGGATGAGGGAGGTCAGTTCGCCGTAGGGGGCGTTGTTGACAAAGCGGCGGAGGCCCATTTCGGCGACCTCCTGTTCGAATACCGAAGATTTATAGCAGACCCCGAGGTAGGGCACGGCGGTCAGGTCGCCCAATTTCCCAATCGACAACTGTTTTTTAACCGATTCCAACATGGTCGTTTCGAGTTTCGCGTCGTCCATCGCTTCCAGATCTTCCTGCAGGAGCGGGGGAGGCAGCAGCACCAGGTCGGAGCAATGGTCGAGCAGCACGTGGCCGTTGTAGAGTTCTTCACCGGCGTAAAAAGCTTCGAGGGTCAGGTAGGGCCAGGCCTGGGTGGGGCTCAGGGTAAAGACGTATTCCAGCCACTCGGTGTTTTCGACCGGCACAGTGAGGGCGAGGAGTTCGCCGGGGGCGCAGGGCGCATCGCCGCCCCAGATGCGAAGCACGACGGGCCTGGTGAAATCCACCTCACCCATGGAGCCGCTGAAGTAGGTTTTCGAGCGGGCCAGGGAAAGGCTGAACAGGTATTGCGCGCCGGCCTTCATGGGCATCGCCAGCTTTTGAGTGACTCCTTCCCGGGTGTCCGTCTGCCGGGCCACCATGCCCAGGTAGGTCCAGCCGTCGTCCGGCCGGAGGTTGACGCCGAAGAAATGGTACGGCGGGAAGTCGTTGGGGTGAATATCGGGTGGCGTCTGGTTGGGGGCGCCACAGTTGTCCCAACTCTGCGGCACGCGGCCCGTTTGGGGCACGTCTTCGAAGGAGGGGTTTTCCAGCGCGATGCGGTCTTGTGCGGAAAGGGAGAGGGAGCTGGCGAGAAGCAGAGAGAATATCAGGAGGCGCATAGTGGAGTGTTCTTGAAACTGTATAACGCTTTGGCTTTAGTAAAGATTAAAAAAATCCGGCTTGCATACCCATTTTGAAAACCCTATTTTTGCGTTGCCAAAAGAGGTCCCTTAGCTCAGCTGGTCAGAGCATCTGACTCATAATCAGAGGGCAAAATTTTTCCTAAAGGTGCCCGTACGGAGAAACCAGGGGTGAAGGGGTTAATTCAGGGAAACCTTAGCAGGTCGCGCTGAAGGCAATCCTGAGCCAAGCCAGGTGAATGGTTTTAAATGTAACCTGGAAGGTGCAGAGACTAGAGGGTGAGGATAACCAACCGATAAGCTCTCACAAACGCCCCCCGCCTAAGTCCCGGACCTATTGACCGGGATATGGTGGTGATATAG
>JADJBL010000010.1 GCA_016703765.1 Saprospirales bacterium | reverse complement strand
ATTATTTCCGCCCGTACTGTTTACATGGATTTCACGCGCTATGGTGGCTACCCGCGCCGGGGTTTTATTAAAATCATACACGAGGCGGGTCGTGGCTTTATGGATATAATTGGGCCCCTGCGGTATCGGGTTAGCAAAAGACGTCTATTTCGGCTTGTGTCAGGTACGGATTGGCGCCCAATAAAGAATCTCCGTCCCAATTATTGCCGTAAGCACTACCAGGCCGAGTTCGTCGCTCAGCGCTGCTATTTCATTGTTATTGGCATCCTGCATTCTCTTAGGCGTCAAGGTGCGGAATTCATATTCCAACACTTCTGCCGTATTGCTGTGGGCATCTTCCGTAGCTTCCAGTAACAACCAGTAACAGGCCGGTAAAGCCTCGCGGTAGAATCTGACTTTTGTCTGGCTCCCCAACGGATCTTCATATCCATACGGACTATAAAAACGGGCTTTCGATTGGGCGACCGGATAGAATAAAGGCATGCCGGAACGTATCCACCAAAGGTCATCCGGATCAGTAGCCGGGAAAGGCTTGTTGACACCCTTCATATCAGCGGAACGGGTATATTTTCCCTGATTCGTCAGGACATTTGCTGTCACCCTTCCGCCGAAAATATCTTGCGCCAGAGAAAGTGTGTAAGCCAATTGGTAGGATTCAAAAGGAAGGCCCAATGCACCATGGGATCCAAGCGGAAGCGATTTTGTCAAGTCATCGCTCCTATACAACGTTCGGATATGTTCGATAAGTCGCTTGTTTTTACCGCCTACCGGTAACGTTTCTTCATATCTATTCAGGTGAATTTGATTGTCGTCAATAAAGTCCTTGAAGTCTGCCGGTTTGTAATAATTGCCTCCGGTTTTTACATCATTGTTTATTTCGTAAGTCTGCGTTTCACAGGGCATCCTGAGTCGCCAGTTAAATTCATTTACAACTAATGGCGTTTCTTCTGTGAGATGTTTCAGTAAATATCAATTGTTCCCGGCGTTGCGCTTTCAACAGCTTCATATCCAATGTTTCCGGGCCGATTGATCGTCGACCACAATACCCGCTACGGAAGGAGGCATTGGCTGTAAATTACCTTTCCGTCCGTATGCAATAGCTACCGACTTCAGCACATTTCCCATTTCGTCCATTACCAAATTAATGGAATGCGCAATGCGAGGATCATCCGTGTTCCGTTCATAATGATATGTAATCGCCTCGCTTTCTTTCGGCAAAAAAACGGCCTGGGCATTCTTATGGCGGGCTTGCAGCAACGTGATGTGGCAGTTGTGTTCGGCAACTGAATATGGATGTAGGCTTTCCGGTTTGTCATCTTTGGCATATACTTCCTGGCGCAAGGTCATCCCTTTGCAGGCGCGCAAAGCTTCGCGATATTCTTCTGCGCTCAAATCATGGGGTATTGCCGTTTCGATGCGGGCATTGTCCAATTCATGTGCCAGCCCGGCCCGGTAGTATTCTGCTGCAAATTGCTTCAGAATAAGCTCCTGGCGGATAAAAGCCCCCGTATGAAACCAAGTCTTCGTCAGTACCGGCGCCTGGTAAAACTCCTTGTCCAGTTCCGCCGTTTCCGGATTGTAATCCTCCGTGTCCAGCTGCTCCACCCTTCCAAACCCCCGGAACTCCCGCTCCGCATGGTCATAATAACCGTGGTGATAAGAATACCTGTTCGTGAATTTCAAATCTGCTACCAGATCTTCGATCTCCACTTTTTCCACGCACTGCACCGGAAAAGGCAGTTTGGTGATCCAGGGCTTGCCCGCTGCTTTGTCTTCCAAATAAAAGTGCGTGCTACTTTTGTAATGCACTGTTGTCACCTTGCCCATGCCGTTGCGCTGGGTCTTCATAATATGCGGTTTCACGCCGCCCATCAGATCAATATAGCGCATAGGCGCCTGCCCGTGTGCCGGGATGGGCGACGACCACACGATACAGGAGGTGCCGTTGCCGAGCAAATCTGTGACGCTAATCTGTGCAGGTTGCGCAGTCTGCGGGAAAGGATCGATGTCCGTAGCGGCGCTCCAGCGGTTGCCGCTGAGGTTGAGCCAGGCGCGGAACTGATCTTTTCCGAGGTAAATGATATCCGTCAGCCCTGTCCCGCTGATGTCAGCCAGATGCAGGTAAGCGGGGTTGAACTGGTCAGGCGTATCGAACAGTGGAGCATCGCTCATGTTCACTTTAGCGCCGAAGTGGCCGTACCCAAGGTTGGGCCAGTAACATACCTCCCCGTTGCGGATGCGCACGATATCCGTCAATCCATCGCCGCTCATGTCGGCCAGGAAAATGCTTTGTGTGCTGTCGGCGAACACGATAGCAGGTCCGCGTTCTTCGTCATAAGGTTTTGGGGCCAGTTCCGGACTGTCGTATCCCTGCCGACCAGCGGAAGGGAACCAGGTAAATACATTTTCTTCCGAAATAATAATGTCCGGTTGCCCATCGCCGTTGAGATCGAGCATTTTGGTATTCGGATCACGGAGGTCCACATTGGCCGTGCGGGCAAAACTGCGGAAGGGTTCCCAGATGTTATCGTCGTCCAATTCAAAATAACCCTGCAAGCCGGGGCTGTTCACTACGATCTGTTTGCCGCCATCGGCGCCGAGGTCCTGCAGTTGTAAAACGCCGTTGGCCAGGCCCGTGAAGGACGGTTTGGGCATGATCGGTTTGGCAATGTTAAATTTCCCGTCGCCCAAGTTTTCTTTGTAGTACCAGCCATTGCCCTGCTCGGTCAGGATACCTGAAATGCCTTCGCCGTAAAAATCGGTGAATTGGTAACCGGAACTGAGCCCGACCGGAGCATTCGCAAGGTTTTCGGGTGTTATGTCCTGAATGCTTTTATTCCATTGTAGTTCCTGGTATTCAAACGTGAGCGGCGGGAGGGATTTTTCGTGTTTTGGGCCGTTTATTTTTTCGAGCACATGCCCTGTTTGGGTAATCTTTACCAGGTAGGATAGTTCCAAAAATTTGCCAGGATCTTCCGTCGCATGTTGGTATTTAAACGACAAGGAACGGACCAGGTAATCTATCCGGTTATTCTTGCCGTTTTGCCAAAATTCGTTTTCGGTAAAACGGTGAAACATCAGCATTCGCTCGCATTGTCGGTAAGTACGGATCTCGAAACCTGCCCGGTAATCGGAGAACGGGTCGGCGCGAACAGGCCAGGTCTTATCCTCGATGGGGGTGTTATTGTTATGTTCGCCGTAATCCAGAACCATTTCAAAAAGAAATTCCGTATTTCCGGGCAGGCTGGTTTCATAAATGGCTTGCCAGTCGTCGTGTTGGTTCACATAGTTGGGGTAAAACGCAGTGATATTGCCGTATTTCACCCGTTTCAGATACTTGTTGCAATGCTTGTTTAATGAATCCACAAACGGCGCCGTTCCATTGTGCCGGTTGATTTCGTGCAAATCTTTTGCCACACCGGCCAAATCTTCCTCTTTGAACTCAAACAACATACAATTCCCCTTGTCGTCGAAACTCAATTCGGGCAGCCATCTGAATACCTGGCTTTTGTCGGCCGGGTTGGCAATGCGGTGGCTTTCGCTTTTACCGAAAAAAGTCACCACATTATCGCGGGTCGTGACTTTCCACCAAATGACTCCCTTCTCATTCGTGATGCGTTCGATCCGGGAAAAGCCACCTTCGATGCGCGGGCGGTAGCGCCGGATGGAGTAATTACCCTTTGAAAATTTATCCGGCGCCCAATTATTCTTGTAGTACAGAGCGGGAACCAGGTCCTCCACCCCACTAAACATAAAGGTATCGCTGTCTTCAAAGTCGCGATAGCGCGGCAATTGTTTCTCCGTTTTGCGCTGAATGGAGGGATAGCTCAAATCCCAGCCGGCGCCAAAAAGGCTATTCCCTGCGCCGGAGTTGTAATTCAAGACCAGGGATGGTTGAAAACCATTGCGTCCGGGAGATAAGGGAAATGGGATGGAAAAGGAAGCTGTGCCGTTGGAGGCGTTTACCTGGAATTTTTCGTCTATGCCTTTCAGCGCTCCCCCACCCTTGGGCAAGGTGATCTGCGGGATTTCAATAGCGTTGGATTTGGTAGCGGCTTCGCCTCCTCCCAGGTTTAACTTAGGCAGATCAGTGGCTGATGAACCATCATTCGTATTAGGCTTCGGGGTTTTGGCGGTCATTTGTGTTGCTCTGGAGGTTATTTCCAGAAGCTAAGTTTAAAAATTTTCGCGAGAAAAAATTAAACTTTTAACAATTTAATTTCCGGCACGGCCCTCCCGGCCGTGCCGAAACCCCCTAATTATTCCTTCGTCACCATCTCCGTAACCGTACCCACATCGGTGCGAATCTCCAGCAAATACATGCCCTGGCTCAGACCCGAAAGATCCATTTGGACCTCGTCCTGGCCTTTATAGGAATGCAACTGGAGATTTCGGCCCAACACATCCATGACTCGAACCTGATTGATTCCAGCCAGGCTGATCCGCACCTGATCGGTAAAGGGATTCGGACTTATTTCCAGTTGTTGGCGCAGCGCATCCTGTTCTTCGGTCCCGTTGACGATCAGGCTGATCGTGAAATTATCGACCTGGTCCCAGTTGCTCACGCCCCAGGTCGGGCGCACCGTGATATACTCCCAGGTATCGGTCGCTTCGAAATTGAAGTCCACTTTTCTCCAGGCCAGTTCATCCGGGACAACCGTCATCAGGCTGGATCCGAAATCGGTCTGCAGTTTGGAGGCGCCCACTTCCAGGTTGTTGATCGGGGCAAAATTCGTATTTCCGTAAACGTAAAAGATCAGCCGGTACTCCTCTCCCACGACCAGGGGGGCGCTCAACTCGAGTGCAATGGCATCTCCATCCGCAGGGTTGACATCACTACCCGCTATACCGACGCACCAGTTTCCGTTTTGAGGATCGACATAACATCCAGGCCTTTTGAATATCCGCCTCCCCTCCAGTCAGGACGCTGCCGGTGTAGATGTCGCCGAAAGCGGTCACACCGGGCATTTTGCTGTTAAATGACTCGTTGGTCATGTTGTAGTCGCAGTCTAAGACAGTCGTGTTCTCAAAGTCGCCATTGAGAAAGGTTTGGCCATAAGAAACGACTGTAAAGCAGAGAAAGAATGCTGATAGGTAAATGTGCAATTTCATACTTATTGGTTTTGTGGTTAAAGGAATAAAGATAATGTAAAACCTTTTGTTATTTCTTCCTCAATCCGTCCAAACTCAGGTTTTGAATGCCTCCGACGGCACGCTGCTTTGTCTTTCATCAATTTTCTCCTTATCTTCAAACGAACAAAAATCACTTGATATGACCAGATTATTCTTGTCGTTTTGCGCCTTGTTGTTTTGCGTTGGCGACACAGGCGCAATCTATCGAGCCCTCCGTCGTGAACGCCTCCGGCGGATGGATACAAAACGCCACCGTCCTGGTGGAATGGTCGCTGGGAGAACCGGCAATCACTACGATCAGCAACGCGGAAAATATCGTGACACAGGGTTTCATACAGCCGCACCTGGAAATTTCAGGCGTCGACGGCTTGATCCCGGGAGAAGAAATAACCGTCTACTCTAACCCTGCGAGGGACCACCTGCTTTTCAAGACCAACTCCACCAGGATTGCCTCCCTGACGGTTTACGACCTGCTGGGACGCGTGGTCCTGAAAAACGCCTTTGTGCCCAACCTGGATATTCGCCAACTTCCCGGAGGCGTCTATTTTGTCTCCTTGCTGGACGCTAAAAGCCGCCTGCTGACCACATTCAAAATTATCAAAATTTGATCCCCATGAAAAAGCTTTCCATATTTTTTTATCTGATGTTGTTTGCAGCCTTCCTGCAAGCGCAAGCTCCTCAAAAGTTTAACTATCAAGGTGTTGCACGCCTCATTTCGGGAGATATCATTCCGGAACAAGGCATCAGCATTCGCGCAAGCATCCTGCATGGATCGCCGGCGGGAGCGAGCCAGTATGCGGAGACCCACGCCGTGACCACCAACACATTGGGCCTCTTCACCACCAGTATCGGCGGCGGGACCCTTGTGAGCGGCAACTTCGCGAATATCACCTGGGATAACGGCGATAAATACCTCAAGATCGAGATCGACCCGGCGGGTGGGAATAACTACACCCTGACCGGTACATTCCAATTGCTCAGCGTGCCCTACTCCCTTGAAAGCAGGAGCACCGGGCAGATTCAGGGGAACCCGGTCTCCCCCACCCCTCCCGCCGATGAGCAGGTGCTGGTATGGGATGCCGGCGCAGGCGCATGGATTCCGGCCGATCAGGCGGCGTCGATCGCCTACACGGCCGGTGCGGGGATCAACATCAACGGAAGTAACCAGATCAGCAATACGGCGCCCGACCAGGTGGTTACGATCACAGGAACAGGGGTCAGTACGGTAAGCGGAACCTACCCGAATTTTACCGTAAATACACCTGCACCGCCCGATAACAGCCCGATCAACGAAGGGAGCCTTACGGTAGGCGCCGGCGCCGCTTCAAGCAGTATTATCAGCTCCAACACAAGCGGGTCCACAGATGTAACCATCTCGGCAGGCCCCGGGCTCGGTATCGGAGAAGCTGGAAATGTCATTACGCTTACCAACACTGGCGATACCGACGCTGCCAACGACCTTACCACCACTACCAACTTTAGCGGCGATGTGACCGGCGCCTTTAACAATATCCAGCTGGCAAGCGGCGTGGTGGGCGCCACGGAACTCGGGTCTACATCCGTAACTGCGGGCAGCTATACATCGGCCAATATTACAGTCGATGCCGATGGCCGGATCACGGCTGCCAGCAACGGAACAGGAGGTGCAACGGGCCATGCCATTCGGGATAACGGCGTCGCCGAAACCCAACGAGGGAACCTGAACTTCGTTTCCTCCCCTACCATTGATGCTGCGGTTAGCGATGATTCCGGGGCCGATGAAACGGAAGTAACTTTTACCATACCGGCAAGCGTCATCGGAGCCACCCAACTGGCATCTACGGCAGTCGCACCGGGTACTTACACCCTGGCCAATATTACCGTAGACAGCGACGGACGGATCACCAGTGCAAGCTCAGGAATTGAAGTGGATGGCAGTGTGAGCAATGAAATCCAGGCCCTTTCGCTCGTCGGCAGCACCTTGTCCCTGTCTAACGGAGGAGGCTCTATAAACCTTCCCTCGGGCAGCGTGTACACCGCGGGCGCTGGTATTGCGATCAACGGCAGCAACCAGATCTCCAATACGGGCGACCTCAACGCAGCCGACGATATTACCAATACCACCACTGCCGGCGGCGACCTGAACGGCGCCTATCCCAATCCTATGGTGGACGGCCTTCGCGGCAACCCCATCTCTACAACCGCACCCGGTTTAGGGCAAGTACTGCAATGGGATGGTAATGCATGGACGCCAGTCAATGTCAATAACCAGTCCAACGGCTGGTTGCTGACTGGAAATGCAGGAACCGATTCCCTGTCCAATTTCATCGGGACCACAGACGACAGACCCATCATGTTCCGGGTGAACAATACCCGGGTCGGTAAAATATCGGTCGACGACGCCAATATCCTGCTTGGCGTACAGGCAGGGCAAAACATCACTACGGGGCAAGGCAACACAGCATTGGGATTTCAGACGCTTTTCTCCAATACCATAGCCAGTGCCAACACAGCTATCGGTACGCAGGCCCTTTACGCCAATACCATTGGGGAAGCAAACACAGCTGTCGGGCAATCGTCACTGAATTCCAATACCGAGGGCGAATTCAACTCCGCTTTTGGGGTGGAAGCGCTCGTCAACAACACCCTCGGATCCATAAATACGGCAGTAGGCAGCCAGTCCCTGTTCTCCAATACGGAAGGGGGATTAAACACCGCAGGCGGTTACCAGGCCCTTGCCAGCAATACACTTGGAGAAGCAAACACGGCGTTCGGAGTTCAGTCGCTTGTCAACAACACCATAGGCTATGAGAATACCGCCACCGGCGTTCAGGCTTTGTTTGCCAACACCGAGGGCATCCACAACACAGCCACCGGCGTACTGGCGCTCAACTCCAACACGGTCGGGTTGGAAAATACCGCTACCGGCAGCAGGGCGTTATATTTAAACACCCTTGGTGACAGCAACACAGCCACCGGTGCGGAGTCCCTCTTTTCCAATACAGAAGGCGACGCAAACATGGCTTCGGGTTTTCAAGCCCTGGCCTCTAATACCTTGGGTAGCTTCAACACAGCCAACGGGGCTGGATCCCTTGCTTTCAATACCATTGGGAATTACAACACCGCAACGGGGTACGTAGCACTCTTTGACAACAATTCAGGTAGCAACAATACAGCAAACGGCTATAGCACCCTCGATGACAACACTTCGGGAAGCAACAACACCGCCATAGGTAACAACGCCCTGGGCGCCAACACGACCGGGGGCAGCAACACGGGCATAGGCAACAACGCCCTGACCAACAACACCACGGGAAGCAACAACACCGCTGTCGGCAACGGAGCCGGCTCCTCTACCGCTGCGCTGACCAATACGACGGCTCTCGGCAACACCGCTTCGGCAAACGCCAGCAATAAGGTCCGTTTAGGCAACGCCACCGTTACCGTCGTGGAAGGCCAGGTCGCCTACTCCTTCCCCAGCGACGCCCGCTTCAAATTCAATGTAAAGGAGGAGGTGAAAGGCTTGGACTTCATTAAACGCCTCCGGCCGGTCAACTACCAGTTCGACACGCGGAAATACGAGGAATTTTTGACGGGAAATATGTCGGAGGATGTTCGGCGCATGCATTTCGAGGGGGTCGACTTCTCCGAATCTTCCGGATTAGTGCATACCGGTTTCATCGCTCAGGAAGTGGAACAAGCAGCCAGCGAAAGCGGCTACCATTTTGACGGCGTCCACGTGCCGGTAAATGCCGGGGACAACTACAGCGTGGCTTACAGCCAGTTTGTCGTGCCGCTGGTCAAAGCGGTGCAGGAGCAACAGGTGATGATCGAGGAGCAGAGCAAGGAGATCGCTGAATTGAAATCTGAAATGGCAGAGATCAAAGAGATGTTGAAGGCAAAGGCTAATTAAGGAAGAATATAAATTATCGCCAAAAAACAGGGAGTCTCAAAGTCTGGAACTTCCTGTTTTTTTGAAATAAAAAATGGCATTATGAAAACTCTTCTCGTTTTTCCAATCTCCTTTTTCTACCTATCTATCCTTTGGGCGCAGGCTCCGCAAAAATTTAATTTTCAGGGTATTGCCCACCAAGTTACGGGGGAAGTCGTTCCCGACCAGGATATCAGCATCCGGGCGAGCATCCTCGACGGCTCACCCACCGGACCGAGCCAATATACGGAGGTCCATTTCGTCACGACCAACCAGTTCGGCCTTTTTACCACGAGTATCGGCGGCGGGGCCCCCTTGAGCGGCGACTTCGCAGATATTACCTGGGACAATGGCGGCAAATACCTGAAAATCGAAATTGACCTGGAGGGAGGAAACAACTATACCTTGACAGGGGTTTCCCAGCTACTCAGCGTCCCCTATTCGCTTTACAGCCAGAACACCGGTCAAATCCAGGGAAACCCTGTATCGTCCACCCTCCCCGACGATGAGCAGGTTTTGCAATGGGATGCCGGTTCCGGAGCATGGGTGCCCGCCGACGAGGCAATACCTATCGTATACATCCCCGGGCCAGGGATCGATATAAATGGGAGCAATCAGATCAGCAATACGGCGCCAGACCAGGTGATCACTATTTCCACGACAGGAGCCACAACCATTTCAGGAAGCTACCCTAACTTTACCATCAATACTCCCCTGCCGCTGGATAATAGTCCTACCAACGAGCTCCAAACACTTTCCCTTGCCGGTTCGGAACTCTACCTTTCCAACGGCGGCGGCACAGTGGTCCTTCCTCCCGAGCAGGACGGCAGCATAACCAATGAGCTTCAGACGATCTCACAGAATGGCAATACCATCAACCTCTCCAACGGGGGCGGCTCTGTGACTATCAGCAGCGGAACTGTCTATAATGCAGGTGCTGGCATCGATATCACCGGCGAAGTGATTTCAAATACCGGGGATGCCGACAGCGACCCGTTCAATGAAATCCAAACGATTTCGCTGAACGGAAATACACTTTCGCTTTCGAATGGAGGAGGCGATGTAAATTTTCCGCTTGCCCCGGTTTATTCTGGAGGCCCCGGTATTTCGATTGACGGCAGCAATCAAATTTCAAATGCCGGCGATCTGGACCCGGCAGATGACATCACAAATACAACAACGGCCGGAGGAGACCTCAGCGGCGATTATCCCGATCCCTCGGTGGTAGGGGATTCAGGGCTACCCGGTCTCCTCCATGGTTCCCGATTCCGGCCAAGTGTTGCAATGGGACGGCCTATCCTGGGCGCCGGGCGCCCTTACCACTACATCCGAAGGATGGCTGTTGGACGGCAATTCCGGCAGCGATTCCCTTACCAACTTCATCGGGACCACCGACAATCAGCCCTTAATCTTTAAAGTGAACAATACTTTGGCCGGAAAATTGTCGTTGGCCGGGGAAAACACATTTATCGGGGTCAACGCCGGGTTTTCCACGAGCACCGGTCACGGAAACGCCGCCTTCGGTTTTGAGCCCATGTATTTCAATACAGAGGGAAGCTTTAATACGGCATTTGGCGTGCAGGCATTGTATGCCAACACCACCGGGCAAGGGAACACAGCAGAAGGTTATCTGGCATTAAACGCGAATACGGAAGGGGAGTTTAATACCGCCATTGGGCTGCAATCACTATACTCCAATACCACGGGGGTTCACAATACCGCGGTCGGAGCCGATGCTCTTTATTCCAATACGGAGGGGGAGGCAAATACGGCCTGCGGGCTCCAGGCGCTGTACTCAAATACCACCGGATTAGGGAACACAGCCTGCGGTTATCTGGCGCTTTTTAACAATACCACCGGTGAAATCAACACTGCATATGGCGTTGAAGCCCTTTTTTCAAACACGGAGGGCAGCTACAACACCGCAATAGGGGTCGGAGCGATGTACTCCAACACCAGCGGGTCTGATAACGTAGCGATCGGCGAGGAGTCTCTGTATTTCAATACGACGGGAGGGGCCAATACGGCTATCGGCGAATACTCGCTTCAATTGAATACAACTGGTCACGAAAATGTGGCAAATGGATTCATGGCCATGGTGGAAAATGTACAGGGAAGTTATAATTCAGCTATCGGCACCTGGGCGCTTTCCTCTAATGAATCGGGTAATAACAATACTACCATGGGTTTTCAGGCGATGGGGTTCAGTTCTACCGCTTCAGGCAATTCTGTGTTCGGCACCAACGGCTTGTCCAATCTCGCCACAGGAAGCAACAATACCGCCGTCGGTATCAGCACCAATTGTTCTTCCGGCGCTCAAACCAACTCAACTGTCATCGGGGCTTCAGCCATTGTAAACGCCAACAATAAGGTCCGCCTTGGAAATACCTCCACAACCGTCGTCGAAGGCCAGGTCGCCTACTCCTTCCCCAGCGACGCCCGCTTCAAATTCAATGTAAAAGAGGAGGTGAAAGGCTTGGACTTTATTAAACGCCTCCGGCCGGTCAACTACCAGTTCGACACGCGGCGGTTTGAGGAGTTTTTAATGCAAAACATGCCCGACAGCATCAGCCGCAGCCATTTTGAAGAGATTGATTTTTCCGAATCCACAGGGATGGTCCATACGGGTTTTATTGCCCAAGAGGTGCAGCAAGCCGCCTTGGAAAGCGGCTACGTCTTCGATGGGGTTCATGCGCCGGTAGATGGCAACGACAATTACAGCGTCGCATATAGCCAGTTCGTTGTGCCGCTGGTCAAGGCGGTGCAGGAACAACAGGTCATGATCGGACAACTTCAGCAAGAAAATGCGTCTCAAAAAGCTGAAATGGCCCAATTGAAGGCCGAATTGCAAGAGATCAAAGCCTTGCTGATGTCGGGAAATTAGCCAGTTAAAACAACCTCATCTGCGGGCTCTTATACCCCTCATGCAGCTCGCAATTATACGGCGGCGTTTTCTTCCCTTCGAAAAACCTCTTTTTCGCAAGGCGCATTTGCTGCTGGATGGATTCGGCGATCTGCCCCTCTCCTACCATGCGCTTGCCGTAACGGCTGTCGCTGAGCTGGCCGTCGTGGCAGGACTTGATCTTGTTCAGGATCTTATCCTTGCGGTCGGGATAAGTGCGCTCCACCCAGTCGGCGAAGATGTCGCCGATGTCGCCGTTGAGGCGCACCATGGTGTAGCCGATCGACAGGGCGCCGCGTTTGGCGCTCTCTTCGGCGATGGAGAAGATCTCGTGTTCGTTGAGGCCCGGGATGATGGGCGCGGCCATGACGCTGACCGGGATACCCCGTTCGGAGAGCTTTTCTATGGCATCCAGGCGGCCCAGCACGCTGCTGGTCCGGGGTTCGAGTAAGCGGCGAAGGGGTTCTTCCAGGGTGGTGATGGAAATGGCCACGTGCACGAGCTGTTGCGCTGCCATTTTCTCCAGGATGTCGATATCCCGCAAGATGAGCTTGTTTTTGGTGATCAGGCCCACGGGGTGGCGGTATTTCCACAGGATTTCGAGCATCTGCCGGGTGATTTGGTATTTCTGCTCGGCGGGCTGGTAGCAGTCGGTATTTCCCGAAAACATGATGGGCGTGGCCTTCCACTTGGGGTGCTTGATCGTCTTTTCCAGGATCTTCGGGGCGTCGTGCTTGACGAGGATCTTCCGTTCGAAATCCAGTCCGGCGCTGTAGCCCCAATACGGGTGGGTGTTGCGGGCGTAGCAATAGACGCAGCCGTGCTCGCAGCCCTGGTAAGGGTTCATAGAGTACTCCAGCGGTATATCCGGGCTCTCGACCTTATTCAGGATGGTCTTGGGGTACACGGGGATGTACTCCGTCTCCCCTGCCCCATCTTCGGCCAGGTCCTGGATGTCCCGGTTGAGCTCTTTTTGGAGCTTGTCGTAGGGGTTGTTGGGGTTGATCTGGGCGCCGCGGCCTTTGTGTTTCAAGTTTTGAGTTTTTAATTTTTAGTTATTTGTGTCAAAAATACAAAATCGATCTTAAAAAACACAAATTGTTTTATCTTAGTACGCAGATTTATTAAGATCTATTAAGATCATAAAGAACCTTAATAAATCAGTGTATCTAAAAAATTTCTCAGGCCACGGGGGCCGCAGTGATCTTCTCCTTCATCCCCATCAACCGGGTCCCGATCAGTTCGCGGGAGAACAGGTCGCTGCCGAGGCCCCAGAGCAAGAGCTTCAGGTAATCGGCCATCCCCTCCGAACCGAAGCTGGTACTGCCGTCGAGGTAGATTTCCTTGAAGCCGGCAAACAGGATGAACAGGAAGATCAGGCTCAGAATCAGGGGACGGAAAAACCAGTATTTCACCTGTGCCCCTACGCCCACTCCCGTCAGGAATTGTAGCGCGTTTTTCAGGAATTGAACAACCCTGGCCCAGGCGCCTTGCTCCTTCTCTGCTTTTTTTTCATCCACTCCGAGCGAGCGAATGATGGCCTCGAAATTTCGGGAATCGAGCACGTCCGGGCCGGCAGCCTCGGTCATCCCTCTCGATCGCACCTTAACTTGCTCTTTCCACACGGCAAGGGCATCGGCCGCTTCCTGGGTCTTCCCGTCCAGGAGGTAATCCCGGGCTTCGACCAACTTCTCGTAGGCCAATTTTAGCTGTTCGGGCGGCAGTTGGTCGCCTATCTTGGCCGTTTGGGCGCTGAGGATCTCCAACTCCTGGATGCCGGCCATTTTGGCCTTCAACGTTTTGATGGATTCCTCCAATTCGGGACGCAGCTCAGGCCCTTCCATCTTGCCGGTCTTTTCCCGCAGCAGGTTCCATTCGCCGAGCAGAAACACCCTCGACACCTCGTCGTCGATGGATTTGATCCCGTTTTCCAGCGAATACAATTTTTCCAATAATTCCATCTGGTCTTTGGATTCGTCGAGGGTCCGGACCATGCGGCCGATCAGGATACCGGCCAGGAGCACCAGCAAGGCGCCGATGACCCCGCCCCGCAAATTAGCCTGTACTTGCACCTTGAGCGGGTCTTTCACACCTTTAAAAGAGGCGCAGGTTACCATTGTAGACGTCCGGTGAAATGTTATCCCCGGAGGCAAGAGGTATCTTAAGCACTTGTTCCCGTTTGGAAAGTATCGCGGTCCCGCTTTCCGTGAGGGTATCTCCCTCTCTCGTCCAGGCATTGCCGTTTGCCTTTCCGATCATCGAAAGGGAATAATCCGCCAGTTCATAGGGATAGTCCCCGTTATTTTCCAGCACCAGGATGAGTTCCTGTTGGTTCTGGCTACTGGGGATCAAAAAGTTCAGGAAGGAGGGCTTCGCCGTGGAAATGATTAGGACGGGATCTCCCTGTAAAACCAGTTGATCCAGAGAATAAAAGACGGTGTGTAGCGGTATGGAGATGGGGTCGCAATCATTAGAGGTAGGGCTGAACAGCAAATTTCCGCTAAGGCGTCCCGGTGTAAATCCGCTGAACTGCAGCTCTATATCCTTAGTTTGGCCCGCCTTCAATACGGTCACAGCAGGGGGTAACCGAAACGGCATTTTCCGGTACCACCACCTTGTTATCGGCGTCAACCAAATGGCTGACAGACAAAGAATAAGCTGCATTGGTTTCACTTTTTACCCGAAACTTTACCACAAAGACGCCCTCCGCAGATGGGCTTCCCCCGATCTCCACAACGGAGGGGCTGAGCACCTGAAGCAGGGAATCGCATTGTCCCGGGGCCAGTTGCGGAAGGGAAAAGAAAGCCGCAAAAAGTAAAAAAAACGAATACAAGGAGGGTTTCATAATATTTGGTTTTGATTAAGTGCCATGACAAAAATAATTTTAAAAGAGTGCGGCCGCAGGCCGCACTCTTTTAAATAAGTATTCCCCGCCGCAGGCGGGGAAATAATTCACATTGTTAAATGTCCAAAAAACGGTTGATTAACAAAAAAAAAGTTTTGTACATTTCCCTTTGATCACAATACAGGGCTTATGACAAGCAGCGAGCTGAAACAACTTATTGCCGAAAACCAGACTAAAAAAGCCATTCAATGGCTTTTGGAAGCCACCGGAAAACTGGGAGATACCGAGCTCCAAAACGAGGTCATCCAACAATCGTCGAAGTACAACGACTATCTTAAAGAAAAAGCCGCCGGCACCAAAAGCCAGGAACACTTCGATATCCAAAAGGCCAATATCGATGCGGCACTGATGTATATTGTGGATAAACTTCCTCCCGCCTCCGCTAAAGCTCCGGCGGGCGCAGCCGAAGCTTTAGCGAAAGCGCGGCCTTTCCTGATCGGCGCCCTCGTCCTGTTGCTTTTAGCGGTATTTTTGATTAAGCCATCTATCCTGGGACTGGAAGGGACTTCGAATAAAGGCCCCTTCGAATTTACAGTCACCCTGACCCGGCCCGAGCTTCCGGACTACCCTCCCCTCCAAAACGCAAAGCTCGAAATTAAACTGGACAACCGCTGGGATCAGGCGCCGGTTGACGAATTCGGCGATGCCGATTTTAAAGGTATTCCCGGAGATTTTTCGGGAAAAGCCGTCCCCCTGCGTTTGGTAAGCGAATATTGGGAGCTTTTGCAGGATTCGCTGTTTCTGGATGGCAAGAGCGCGACGCTACAAACAAGGCCCAATGGGTCCCTCGGAATGGTTCGGGGCAGCGTCCAGGCTGCCGATGGGCAAAATTATCTGGCCGGCGTCGAGATCCGGCTGGACAATAGCCAGCTTCGGGCTATCAGCGATACAACGGGGTATTTCGAGATTCCGGTGCCCGTGGAATTACAGAGGAAAAATATTCCCTTACCGCGACCTGCAAGGGCTTTAAACAGCAAACCCTTTACGGTTATCCCACTTCAAACCTCGACATTCGACTGAACAGGGTCCAATAAATCATGCCAGGTAGTTTTTAAGTTGTTAAGGGTATAAGTTTTTGAATATGAAAACCATTTTCTATTTCCTCTTCCTCCTTTTGCCTGCTTATGGCCTCCTGGCCCAAAGCAATAACCTGATCCGGGGCATCATTACCATCCAGAACTCGAACGCGCAGCCTGCCGACAACGTACAGGTGACCACCTTCGGCGCCAATCCGGTGTACACCAATTCAGCGGGACAGTTCGAACTCAAGGTCAGCGGAGGCAAGCCCGGGCAGACCGTCCGCCTGATCGTCCAGAAGGCCTCTTTTCACATCCTGGGCCCCGACCCCATGGTTTATGAAACGGCCCTTCGCGATAACCCCAACGACCTGATCCGCATCGTGATGGCCAACGTGCAGGCCTTTCAGGAGCGGGTGGACCGCTTCATGGGCTCCATCGATAAAAAAATCCAGGAGCAGAACCTGACCCTAAAAAGCCTCCGGGAAGAGCAGGCCGCCGAGTCGCAGGAGGCCGAGCGAAAAAAACTGATGGAAAAGATCGCCCAGCTCTATCAGCAGGTGGCCGACCTGGAGAAGAGCAAGGAAGAGCTGGCCAGGCAATTTGCCACCATCGACCTCGACCAGGCTTCCGAATTTACCCGGAAAGCCCTGGAAAAATTTGAACAGGGCGAATTGGAGGAAGCCCTGGCCCTGATGGACAAGGACAAGCTCGATGAATACTACGCCAACGTGGTGCAACAGCAGGAAAAGATGGAAAAGGCCCGGCAACAGGCCGTCGAAAACTATATGGTGCTGGCGCGCATGCAGCGGGCCAACCTCCAAAACGAAGCGGCGATAGAAACTTACCGGGAGGCCCTGGCAAAAGATAGCGCAAACGTCGCCAACCTGATCGAACTGGGTTCCTTCCTCTCCGAGATCAACCTCGAAAATGAAGGGTTTCAATATTTCGTCTCGGCCCTGGATTACAGCCGGGACGATCTCCAGTACCTCGACATCCTCACGACGGTCGGCGGGATACTCGTCGTTCAAAACCTCTTCCAATTGGCCGACAGCATTTTGGTAGAGGCCTATGATCTGGGAAAACGGCTCGGGCCCTCCGCGACATCCCAGCAAATCAAGGTAATGGGCTCGCTCAGCACGCTGAAGCAAAGCCGGGGGGAGCTGGATCAATCAGAAGCCTACCTCCAGGAGGGGATTGAGCTGTGCAAGCCTTTATACGAGTCGAACCGGGAGCTATACTTTACCCCCTGGGTCAGCCTCCAGATCAATCTTTCCCTGCTATACCTGCTCGCCGGGGATATAGAAAAGGCTTCCGATATCTCCCTGGAGGTCTTCAAGGCCTACGAAGAAATGCCCGGCGAAAAGAATGTCGAACAACGCCTGGCCCTGGGTTATTTGCTCAACAATATGGGGCACGGCCTGGCTTCGGGTGAGGAATACGAGATCGCCGACACGCTTTTCCTGCTCGCCGAATCCATTTGCCTGGAATTGGAGGCCGAAAAGAAGCCGGCCGCCGCTCCGTTAAAATCGCTTGTTTACAACAACCTCGGCATGGGCCTCTACAACAGGGGGGAGTTCGAAAAAGCCGTCCCAATCCTGAAAGACGCGCTCGATATCAATTTGGAGCTCGGACGGAGGAACTACTTGCGCTTTCAACCCATGGTCGGGCTCATCTCCGGCAACCTGGCCATGGCGGAATACAACCTGGAAAACTACGAAGCATCCTCTGCTTATTTCGAGCAGTCGATCGAAGCCTACCGCTACCTGTCGGAAATGAACCCGGAGCAGTTCCTGCCTCATCTGGCCCTTGCCGAGGAAAACCAGTTGATGCTGATCGCAGATACCCAGCCCCTGGATTCGCTGATACGGGCACAATTTCACTATATCGCCACCCTTCGAAAACTTGAGACCCTGTTTCCGGGCCAGATCGGGGAAAAAATAGCCTATTACTGTGGGGAAACCGCCTGGAACCAGATCCTGACTGGAAACTACCAAGGCGCCGTCAAAACTGCCAGAGATGGGTTAAAAGAAGATCCGGCTCAAAACTGGATCTACAGCGTGCTCGCCCCTGCCCTGCTGCTTTCGGGGGATTACAAAGCGGCAAATGAAATTTACACCGCGCGTAAAAATGAACCGTATTCTTTGGATGAGAATAAAACCCTCCAGGAGGTATTTCTGGAGGATATCGACACCCTGGAAGGGGAAAAGAGGTGGAGCGAGGATTTTAAGAAGATAAGGAAGATGTTGGGTAAATAAAGATGAGAGATGAGAGGGTTCTCTCATCTCTCATCTTTCATCTTTATTCTTTGTAATACGAATCCGCATTACTTCCCCCGCCGGTCACTACTTCCAATCTGCGCTTAAACTCGTTGGACAATTCGATCTCGTCTTTTTTGGCGAAGATCTCCTTGAGCGCGATCAGGGTGTTCTGGTCGTTGGGGTTCATCGATTCGACCTTTTCGAAGAAAGGCAGCGCCTTGTCGAAGTAGCTGTACATTTCGGTCTTCTTCACGTTGTATTTCTTCAGGCCTTCCTTGGAAATATCTTCCTCCAGGATCTTGAGTTCCTTGGAAATAGCCGCGGCCTTGTTGTAGTAAAGAGCGCCGATGCTGTACATGGCATCGGTGGATTTCGGGTCCTTCTCAAGGGCCTGATTAAAGTATTTCAGGGCCTCGTCGAAATATTGGGTCGATTTTTCCTCGTTACGGGTCTCCAGTTCGCGCTGGAAAAGCTGGTCGTACACGCTGCCCAGGGTCGTGTAGAGGGACAGGTTGCCGGGTTCTTTTTCGATAGCCTGTTTCAGCTTGTCAGTCAATTCGTCGAGGCGGTTCTCTTTCAGGAAGTAGTTGATCTCCGCGATCAGGATCTCAGTATTGCCGGGAAATTTAACCTTTGCCTTATCGAGCACGGCGAGAGCCTCGGCTTCCTTTTTATCCTGAATTAAAATGTTGAAATACAGGGAGTAGGCTAAAGGTTCTTCATGTCCAGCTTCAACCAGTTTAGAGAAAAGGCTCTTGGCGACGGGCATATCACCAGCGGAATAGGCGCAAAACGCCGTGACGAACTCCTGGTTGGCCACGTCGGTAGCATTTTCCATTAACGGCGTTTCGCCGGCGGCGCGGAGTTCCTGGTCGATGTCGAGAAAATACTTCATCGGCTTATAGGCGCTGGCATAGTCGGATGTCTGGAGGCGCTGGTTGCCGAGGATGCTGAAATAGCGGCCGGTTTCGCTGAGACTGGTCAGGGCGGCTTTTTTCAGGAAGGGCTTATCTGCCAGTTCAATGGCTTTTCGGGCGCTTTGTACTGCCTCCGTGGCATAAGATTCGCTCTCGGCTGGCAATATGTGAGATTGATCGATGTAGAGAATATTCACTTCCTGACCTACCAGGGCATTGTAAACCTCGGCGCGGGAGTTCCACACTTTGGGGTCCATCTTCTCGACTGCGCCGTTAATGGCGATATCGATATTGGTTTTGGCTTCTTGCAGCTTTGCTTTATTATTCGCGGGATCCAGGTTATAGGCGCTGAGTGCACGGGTCGCCGCCTTGTAGGCCTTAGCCGGGTCGTCCTGGGCGGACAGGCTGACAGCCAACAAGCAAAAGGCAAAAATGCCGGGCAATAATTTTCTCATGGTAAAGATTTTTTGTTTGGTTTAATGAACGATATGCATGAATAAAACAGAATAGGCCTGTAATCTTCTCTTTCCAAAACGTTAAAGTTGATCATTCCTCCGTTTCCACTTCTTCCTCTCCACCGTCGATCAAAATCGCCACATCGGCTATGTCGTCGTCCTCATCCAGTCGGATCACCCGCACACCCTGGGTGGCGCGGCCCATTACCCGGATATCGCTAACCTGCATTCGGATGACGATCCCCAATTTGCTGGTGATGATGAGGTCGTCGTCGTCTTTCACCGTTTTGATGGCTACCACCTGGCCGGTCTTGTCCGTAACCATCATAGTGCGCACTCCTTTACCGCCGCGGTTGGTCAGTCGGTAGTCCTGGAATGCGGAGCGTTTGCCCATCCCCTTTTCCGAAACGACCAGAATAGTGGTCAATTCATCATTAGGATCCACACAAACCATTCCGACCACCGCGTCGTTGGGGCCATCGAGCCGCACTCCTCTTACGCCCGCCGCCGTCCGGCCCATCGGCCTGGAAGTGCGCTCGTTGAAACGAATCGCATTTCCCTGGCGGGTGGCGATAAAAATCTCATGGCCGCCACTGGTGAGCTTTGCTTCCAGCAACTGATCCCCCTCGTTGATGGTAATGGCGGCGATACCGCCTCCACGGGGACGCGAAAAAGCCTCCAGCGAGGTTTTTTTGACCATCCCCTTGAGGGTGCAGAACATGATATAATGCGACTCGAGGAATTCCGTATCATTCAATCCGGGGATGATGATAAAGGCTTTGATCTTGTCGCTTGGAGGAATGGCCAGGATATTCTGGATCACTCTACCGCTTGATGTCTTCGATGCTTCGGGAATTTCAAACACGCGCAACCAGTGGCATTTACCTTGTTCGGTGAATAAGAGTAAATATGCATGGTTATTTCCCACGAACATGTGCTCGACAAAATCGGTATCGCGCGTTTTTGCGCCTCTGGTGCCTCTTCCACCCCTGCCCTGGAGCTTGTATTCCGTGACCGGCGTGCGTTTGATATAGCCCAGGTGGGAAATGGTCACGATGACGTCGTCGTCGGGGATCATTTCTTCCATGCTGATCTCGCCGTCGGCAAAAGTGATCTCCGTGCGGCGGGGATCGCCGAATTTATCCTTGATCTGGTTCAGCTCGTCCTTGATGATGCCGCGCTGAAGGGCTTCGCTGGCGAGGATCTCGCGCAGGTGATGGATATCTTTCAACAAACCGTCGAATTCGGTGCGCACCTTGTCCTGTTCCAGACCGGTGAGGCGTTGCAGGCGCATTTCGAGGATGGCTTTAGCCTGAACCTCGGTAAGTATATTTCCCTCCATGGGGCGCAGGTCTTCGGGCGACTCCTCGATGAGCTGGCCGAATTTTTGCCAGAAAGCTTCGCGGTCGTCCACAAAATCGCCCCGCACCAGGCCGTCGCGGGCTTCGTCGGGGGTCTTGGAAGCCCGAATGAGCTCGATCACCCGGTCGATGTAATCCAGGGCGATGAGGAGGCCGAGCAGGATATGGGCCCGCTCCAGCGCTTTGCGCATTTCGTAGCGGGTGCGGCGCACGATCACCTCAATGCGGAACAGGATAAACTCCTCGATGAGGTTCTTGAGGTTGAGGGTATAGGGTCTTCCCCGCACAAGGGCCACGTTATTTACTCCGTAGGAACTCTGGAGCGGGGTATATTTGTAGAGTTTGCTCAACACCACGCTGGCCATGGCGTCGCGCCTCACTTCGATGACGATGCGCAGTCCCGTGCGGTCGGATTCGTCGCGGATATCGGTGATGCCTTCCAGTTTTTTCTCGTTGACCAGTTCGGCGATCTTCATCACCAGCGAGGCCTTGTTGACCTGATAGGGAATTTCGGTGACGATGATGGTCTCCTTACCGGAAGGCGCCGTTTCGATATTGGCCCTTCCGCGGACGGTGATTTTTCCACGGCCGGTTTCGAAAGCCTCTTTCACTCCCTCCAATCCGTAAATGATGCCTCCGGTTGGAAAATCGGGCCCTTTGATGAATTGGGTGAGTTCTTCGATGGTGATCTCCGGGTTGTCCACCATGGCGATGACCCCGTCCACTACTTCGTTCAGGTTGTGGGGCAGCATGTTGGTGGCCATGCCCACTGCGATACCCGAGGCGCCGTTGATCAGCAAATTGGGGATGCGCGCGGGCAGCACCGAAGGCTCCTGAAGGGAGTCGTCGAAGTTGTTTACAAAATCGACCGTATCCTTGTCTATATCGGAGAGCATTTCGTCTGCGATCCTGGCGAGCCGCGCCTCCGTGTATCGCATGGCGGCGGGGCTATCGCCGTCCATCGAGCCGAAGTTGCCCTGGCCATCGACCAGGGGATAGCGCAGGGACCAATCCTGGGCCATACGGACCATAGTGTCGTAGACGGAAGTATCGCCGTGGGGGTGGTATTTACCGAGGACTTCCCCGACGATACGGGCCGATTTTTTGTGGGATTTATTGTAGGGAACGCCCAATTCGTGCATTCCGTATAGCACGCGGCGGTGAACGGGTTTAAATCCGTCCCGCACGTCCGGTAAGGCCCTGCCGACGATAACCGACATCGAATAGTCGATATACGCCGTCTTCATCTGATCCTCAATATTGACAGGGATTATTCGCTGGTTTGACTGATCCATAATTGCGTTGGAAAAAGGTTCTTTTAAGGATGCAAAAGTACGGAAAATAGATGAGAGATAAGAGATGAGAGAATAGAAAGGAGAGATTATCTTTGCCCCTAAAAAATTGCAAAAAGAAATCAAGCCATATCAGCCCGAAGGGAGCAAGAAAGAGCAGATCTCCCGGATGTTCGACAACATAGCCCGGAGGTATGATTTTCTAAACCGGCTATTGTCCCTCGGCACCGACCGTGTATGGAGGAAAAAGGCCATTCGCAACCTGCCCACCGGCCCCGACAGCTTGTTACTCGACGTGGCCACCGGTACGGCTGATCTCGCCATTGAAATGATCCGGCAGGGAAAGGCCGGGAAGGTGATCGGGGTAGACATCGCCAACGAAATGCTCGAGATCGGGCGGCAGAAACTCAAAGCCCGGGCCCTGGATTCCCGGATCGAGCTTCAATACGGCGATTCCGAAAATTTACCCTTTGACGGCAATACGTTTGACGGAATGGCCGTTGCTTTTGGAGTGCGCAATTACGAAAACCTGCCGAAGGGACTTCTGGAAATGGCCAGGGTCATGAAAGAAGGTGGAACGCTGGTGGTGCTGGAGTTTTCGAAGCCCCGGATATTTCCCTTCAAGCAGATCTACGACGGATATTTCAGGTATTTGCTACCCCTGATCGGCAAAATCACCTCCAGGGACCCGAAAGCTTACCGTTACCTGTATGAGTCCGTCCAGGCGTTTCCGGACCGGGAGCATTTTCTGGCGGAACTGGAGCGCGCGGGATTCGGAGAGGGCAGCTACCGATCCTTGAGCCTGGGAATTTGCTGCATTTACGTCGCGAAAAAGAAAACAACATAAAACCGGTTTGGGTATGAGCTTCCAAAAACTATCCTCTTTGTCTCCCTGTTCTTCTTTCTTGCTTCCTCCGGGACCGCTCTTGCCCAAAGGCAGGCCGGCAATTACAACTTCCTCGATTTCAATCAGAAGCCTTATTATTTCGGGATCACCCTGGCTTACAATTCCTCCAACTACCGGGTGCTTCAGTCCAAGAATTTTATCAAAAGCGACAGCATCCGCCTGGTCGAATCCGTGACCGGCCCGGGCTTCAACCTGGGTATCGTCACCAACCTCAAGGTGGGCGATTATTTCGACATCCGGTTTTTGCCGACGCTGTCCTTCGCCGAGCGCAATATTAACTACGCCTCGGTAAAAGACGTCCGCCCGCCCTTCAGCCGGAACATCGAGTCGGTATTTGTGGAAATGCCCTTCCAGGTGCGCTATAAATCGCAACCCTTCAACGATATGCGGCTGTTTATCCTCACGGGGGTCAAATACGCCTTTGACGTGGCGAGCGAATCGCGCACCCGGCAATCCACCGAGCTGGTGAAGGTCTCTCCTACCGACTTTTCGGTGGAGCTCGGCGCGGGGGCTCAGTTTTTCTTCCCGTATTTCATCTTTTCCCCCGAGCTCAAGTTTTCTCATGGCCTGGGCAATGTCCTGATCTTCGACCAATCGCTGGAGGAGGCCAATGTCATTGAAAAGATCCTGTCCAGGACACTGACGATTTCCCTCCATTTCGAGGGGTAAGGAATTTTACATGTATTAACCGCGAAGGCGCTAAGGGCGCAAAGAAATAGGAACTTAGCGCTCTTAGCGCCTTCGCGGTTAATAACAAATATTAAACTAACAGAACCGGTGAACCAACTGATCTGGCAGGAAAGGGATGTAATTGCGACACTTTCGCTGTCATTAGTATGCATATCGTTTATAGTTTATCACTTTTTAGTGAATTCTAAGTGGTTTTCCGAGAGGTGGAAAGGAGCATCTGCACCGGCCGACAGGATCATTTACCAGCGCCTGGCCGGCCTGGTCATCATGGGGCTGATTCCCTTTGGTATTGCCCTTGCGGTCACTCAAAAAGCCCCTACTTATTTCGGTTTCGGGTTTCAAAATATGCCAAAGGTGTTGCTCTGGACCCTTGCGGCTTCTGCCGTTTTGCTTCCCCTCAGCTTCCTCAATGCCCGCAAAGCCGCCAACCTGGATATGTACCCCCAGATTCGGACGCCCGAATGGACCTACGGCCTTTTATTCCGGAGCAACCTGACCTGGGTCCTGTATTTGATCGGGTATGAGACCTTGTTTCGCGGCATCCTGTTCTTTCCCCTGCTCGACCAGTTCGGGCTCATACCCGCGGTGGTCGTCAACGTGGCCATTTACTCCATCGCCCATATCCCGAAAGGCATCACCGAGACGGTGGGCGCCATTCCGTTCGGGATTGTGGTCTGCCTTGCGGCCGCGGCAAGCGGCGTTATTTGGTTTCCCATCCTCATCCACTGCGTCATGGCGTTGAGCAGCGAGTGGTTTTCCCTGTATTTTCACCCCGAAATGCGTTTAAAAAAGAGCAATTGACATGAGAGTCCTGGTTACCGGTTCTTCGGGTTTTGTCGGCATTCCCCTATGCCTGGAATTGGCGAAAAGGGGCGTCGAGGTTCATGCCCTCGTCCGCAAGCTGACGCCGGACAGCCCGCTGCGCCATCCAATATTAAGGTGTTCGTCGGCGACATCGAAGACCCTGCGAGCCTGGACAAGGCTGTAAAAGGCTGCGAAGGGGTGTACCACCTCGCGGCCTTTACGGGGATCTGGACGAGAGACAAGCAGCAGTTTCACAAAGTAAATGTGATCGGCACGGATAATGTCCTTGCGGCGGCTGTAAGGGCCGGCGTAAAACGGATAGTGGTCACCTCTACTGCCGGGGTCATGGGTCCCTCTCCCGGCGAGGGCGTTTTGGTGGACGAAGCTAGCGACAGTGCAAATTATTTTGCCACGGACTACGAGATCACCAAGCGGGAGTCCGAAAAACTCGCTTTCGGCTACCTCTCCAAAGGCCTGGACGTCATGGTGGTCAACCCTTCCAGGGTTTACGGGCCAGGCCTGCTCAAGGAAACCAACTCGGTAACCAGGCTGGTCAAATTGTACCGGGAAGGGAAATGGCGTTTTATTCCCGGAAACGGGAACAGCCGGGGCAATTACGTCTATATCGACGATGTCGTCCATGGCCATCTGTTGGCGATGGAAAAAGGCTTGCCGGGCGAGCGCTATATTTTGGGCGGAGACAACATCTCCTATAATGGCTTATTTGGGCTGATCAAAAAGCTGACCGGAAAAAACTACCGTTTGTTCCACCTTCCTCTGGGGCTCATGCTTTTATTCGCCCGCATTCAGGTATTGATGGCAGACTGGTTTGGCAGAAAACCGCTTATCGTGCCGGCCCTTGTAAAAAAATATACGCGGGACTGGAACCTCAGCAGCCGCAAAGCCCAGACCCATCTGGGTTATACGATCACCCCGATCGCGGAGGGATTGAAAAAAACGCTCGATTGGATCGTGGATCAGGATTCCGAAGGAACCCAGCTGTAGCCGCTTTTCAACTCCTCGATAAATACTTTCTTCAATAGTCGGATCCGAAGGGAGGCAGGCAGAATTTTGGACACCAGGAAGCTGATCTTGTTGCCCAGCCCGGGGATGATGACCGCTTTTCTCTTCATCAGTCCCTTGAGCGCCCGTTCTGCCATGTCCTCGGGCTCCAGCGATACAAAGCGGCCCTTCCAGCCGAGCGCTTCGATCCTTTTCTTCACATTGGGGTTGGTATTCATCGGCCCCGCCATCAGCACGCTGACGTGAACGCCCTCGTCCCGGAATTCTTCGTGAAGCCCCCGGGAAAGAAAGTAAATAAAGGATTTCGAGGCGGGGTAAAAGGTCTTGTATGGCACAGGGCTGTAAGCGATGAGACTAGAAATATTGAGCACATGGGCCTCGCCGTGGGATTTCAGTTCGGGAAGCAGGAGGTAGGTCAACATACTTGTGGCACGGACATTGAGTTTGATCATCTTGTCCAGGTATTCAAAAGAAGCGCCGTTGATAGACTGGGTCCCCCCGAAACCCGCATTGTTGATGAGCCTGTTGACGCGGTATTTGGAAAGCGCCCAGGAGGATACCCGATGAAGGGCATCTTCTTCCGTCAGGTCGACCTCTATCCAGGGGGCGTCCACCCCATACGTGGAAGAAATTTCCCGGCTCAGCTCGGGCAGGCCTTCACCTGGCAGAGAGACGAGGAGTACATTGCAGCCCTGTCGGGCGCTCACCACGGCAAAGGCTTTTCCCAGGCCGGTGCTGGCGCCGGTGACGAGCGTGTATGTCTTTTCGGGTTGGATCGAAGCGTTCATGGTACGGATCATTTTGCGAGGGCAAAGAAAATAATTTTTCCCTATTCCTGGCCTATCAACTCCCCTCTAACGTAGCCGCTCAGGTCGGGAAAGAAGTCGTGAAAATCTTCCTGGAAAGGCTCCCAATAGTTCATCAAATTTTGAAAGGCATTGGCAAACCACTCCGGTTTCGAGGCGCGGTATTGCATTCGGTCGAAGGCGAAGAGCATGCCTTCTTCTGTTCCGTACGAACTGAGCCAGTCTGCGGCGATCATCCGCGGCACCCGCTCCTGCAGGCGCTCGGGCATGATATCGAGGTGTGATTCGAGTATTCCGTAAATATTTCTGGAGAATTGAGTGAGAGGGAGTTCGTGGTATAAACGCCAGTGAACTGCAAGGAGGTAGTCGTAGCACATATCTACCACCACGGGCGCGTATTTGCCGTGGTAGGGCCTGAGTCTGGCCGTTCCCCGCCTTATTACCGGATGTTGGTCTGTGTAGGTATCGATCTTTCGGTGCAGCTGGATGCCTTCCCTGACCGGCGCCGGCATTTGCAGGGCCTCGGAGTGACGCAGGAAATCGCCGAGGAAATTCCCCACCACCAAATGTGGGACGTCGAAGGAAAGGTAAGCGTGGGCGAGGAAGTTCATGTCGAAAAAGGTATACCCTTAATAACTCTTAAAGCTCGTGAAAGATTAAGGCCAAAAAACAGTAACTTTGCGGCGCTTTTTAAAAACACGAGCCTTTATGGGATTACAATGCGGAATTGTGGGCATGCCCAACGTCGGGAAATCCACCCTTTTTAATGCGCTGACCTCGGCGAAAGCCCTGGCTGCCAACTACCCTTTTGCCACCAAGGATCCCAACATGGGTATGATCACGGTGCCCGACGCCCGGCTGGACAAACTGGTCGAGCTGGTAAACCCCAAGAACGTGGTGCCGACGACCATCGAGATCGTAGATATCGCAGGCCTCATCAAGGGCGCCAGCAAGGGCGAAGGCCTGGGCAACCAGTTCCTCGCCAACATCCGGGAGGTGAATGCCATCGTGCATGTGGTGCGCTGTTTTGACAACGACAACGTGGTGCACGTGGACGGCTCCATCGACCCGGTTCGCGACAAAGAGGTGATCGATACGGAATTGCTGCTGAAGGATATCGAAACCGTCGAAAAACGGCTCGACAAGCTCAAGAAACAGGCCAAAGGCGCTAAGAAGGAGGATATTCACCTCGTCCAGGTAGCCGAAGATGTGCTGGCCCACCTCAACAACATGGAACCCGCCCGCTCCATCCAGACCAGCGACGAGGGCAAGGAACTGATCAAAGACATGTTCCTCCTGACCAGCAAGCCGATCATTTACGTCTGTAACGTAGACGAAGCCAGCGTGCTTACCGGCAATGTCCACACCGAGCGCCTGAAAAAAGCCATCGAAAAGGAAGAAGCCGAAATGCTCCTCATCAGCGCGGATATCGAATCAGAGATCGCCCAATTGGACACCAAGGAGGAGCGCACTGATTTTTTGAAGGAAATGGGATTGAAAGAACCCGGTGTCAACCGTCTGATCCAGGCTTCCTACCACCTGCTCCACCTGATCACCTATTTCACCGCCGGAGAGAAAGAAGTACGGGCCTGGACGATCGTGAACGGATGGAAAGCCCCGGAAGCCGCAGGCGTCATCCACTCCGATTTTGAAAAAGGCTTTATCCGGGCGGAGGTCATCAGATACGCCGACTACGTCAAGTACGGCTCGGAACACGCCGTGAAGGAAGCCGGGAAAATGGCGGTAGAAGGAAAGGATTACGTGGTGCAGGACGGTGATGTGATGCACTTCCGCTTCAATGTCTAAGTATTTTCTACTATACAAGCCCTACGGCTATCTTTCCCAGTTCACCCGGGAAGCGGCGCAGCACAAGACGCTGGGCGATCTTTTTTCCTTTCCGAAAGACGTCTACCCCGTCGGAAGGCTGGACCAGGACAGCGAAGGCCTGTTGATCCTCACGGACGACAAAAGCCTCAACCAGAAGCTTCTGGACCCGAAGTTCCAGCATAAACGAAGTTATTGGGTTCAAGTCGAGGGCATTCCTGGCCCCGAGGCTTTGGCTGCTCTAAAAAAGGGAGTAGTAATCCGGGTGGAAAACCGCGATTATACGACCCTACCCACCGAAGTTAAATTGCTTCCTACCCCTCCTCCCCTTCCCGAACGCGATCCGCCCATCCGTTTTCGGAAAAATATCCCTACTTCCTGGATCGAGCTCACGCTCAAAGAGGGCAAAAACCGGCAGGTGCGCAAGATGTGCGCCAAAGTGGGTTTCCCCGTGCTTCGCCTCGTCCGCTGCCGGATCGGAGATCTGGAGATCGGAGGGATGAAGGTGGGAGAAGTAAAGGAAATAAAGTTAATGAGTTATTGAGTGAATAAGCCATTATGGACAATCACTCAATAACTCATTAACTCAATCACTCAAAGATTTGCTTGCCCCGCCGCCAACCTCGCGATCGGCACCCGGAAGGGCGAACAGCTCACGTAGTGCAGGCCCAGGCGGTGACAAAACTCTACCGAGGCCGGATCGCCGCCGTGTTCCCCGCAGATGCCCAGTTTGATCTTGGGATTGACGGAGGAGCCTTTTTCACAGCCGTTTCCATGAGTTGGCCCACCCCGGCCTGATCCAAAGTATGGAAAGGATCGGCCAGGAGGATGCCTTGTTTGATATAAGCCGGCAGGAACTTGCCCGCGTCGTCGCGGGAAAAGCCAAAAGTCATCTGGGTAAGGTCGTTGGTGCCGAAGGAAAAGAACTCGGCGGACTGGGCGATCTGGTCGGCCATCATACAGGCACGCGGGAGTTCAATCATGGTGCCCACCTTGTAGTCGACATGGTCGTGGCGTTCGAGGAATACCTTGTCAGCCGTTTTGCGAATGACGGCTTCCTGATCGCGGAACTCCTGGATCGAGCCCACCAGGGGGATCATGATTTCGGGGAGGACCTTGATTCCTTTTTTCGACACATTCAGCGCCGCTTCTATGATGGCGCGGGTTTGCATTTCGGTGATTTCGGGATAGGAAATGCCCAGGCGGCAGCCGCGGTGGCCCATCATGGGGTTGACTTCTTTGAGATCCTCTACCCTATTGCGGATCTCCGCCATGCTTAGGCCCGTTTCTTTGGACAGTTCCAGCTGATTGGCTTCTTCGTGAGGCACAAATTCATGCAGGGGCGGATCGAGCAGTCGAATGGTGACCGGCAGATCGGCCATCGCTTCGAAAATGGCCTCGAAATCCCCTCTTTGGAAGGGCAATAGTTTATCCAGCGCTTTGCGCCTACCCGTTTCGTCGTTCGCCAGGATCATTTCCCGCATGGCGGTGATCCTTCCGGAATCGAAGAACATGTGTTCCGTTCTGCACAGGCCGATCCCCTGGGCCCCAAAGCGTCTTGCGGCAAGGGCATCCGCCGGGGTATCCGCGTTGGTGCGGATGGCAAGGCGGGCGTATTTATCAGCCAGATTCATCAAATCTCCAAAATCGCCGGTCAATTCGGCCTCCATGGTGGGTATTTTCCCATCGTAAACCTCCCCTGTGGCGCCGTTGAGGGATATCCAGTCCCCTTCCTGGAAAATGCGCTCGTCTATGGTCATGGTCCGCTTCCTGTAATCGACGTGGATGGCGCCGGCGCCGGAAACGCAGCACTTACCCATTCCCCGGGCTACAACCGCCGCGTGGGAGGTCATCCCGCCCCGGGCAGTTAAAATCCCTTCCGCTGCGTGCATGCCGCGAAGGTCTTCCGGAGAGGTTTCCAGACGAACCAGGATCACTTTTTTCCCTTTTTCAGCCCAATCTTCGGCATCGTCGGCGAAGAATACGATCTGGCCGGTCGAAGCGCCTGGCGAGGCGGGAAGTCCTTTTGCGAGTACCACGGCTTTTTTGATCCCTTCCGGATCGAAAACCGGGTGGAGGAGTTCGTCGAGGCGGGCGGGTTCAACCCTTCTCAGAGCAGTTTTTTCATCGATCACCTCCTGGCGCAGCATATCCATGGCGATTTTCACCATGGCCGATCCGGTCCGCTTGCCGTTGCGGGTCTGGAGGAGCCAGAGTTTGCCATTCTGGATGGTGAACTCCAGATCCTGCATATCCTTGTAGTGATTTTCCAGCCGGGTTTCGATGGCCAGCAACTGTTGGTAGACTTCGGGCATCACCTCCTCCAGCGAGGGGAACTCCGCTATCCGGTCTTCCTCGGACACTCGAGCCAGCCTGGCCCAGCGCCGGGAGCCTTCCAGGGTGATCTGCTGTGGCGTCCGGATACCGGCCACCACGTCTTCTCCTTGTGCATTGAGCAGAAACTCGCCGTTGAAAAGGTCTTCGCCGGTGGCGGCGTCGCGGGTAAATGCCACGCCGGTGGCGCTGTTGTGGCTTAAGTTGCCGTACACCATGGCCTGTACGTTTACGGCCGTTCCCCATTCGTCGGGGATATTGTTCAGTTTACGGTAAACCTTGGCGCGGTCGTTATTCCAGCTACGGAAGACGGCGAAAATGGAGCCCCAGAGTTGTTCCCAGGGATCGGAGGGAAAATCGCGCTTGGTCTGTTGTTTGATGAGGGCCTTGAAACGGGCCACCATTTCCCGGAGATCGTCCGTATCGAGGTCGGTATCCAGTTGGACACCCTTGTGTTCCTTCAGTTCATCTATGATATGTTCAAAGGGGTCTTCGTCCTCCTTATTAATAGGTTTTAGGCCCATGACCACATCTCCGTACATCTGGACGAAGCGGCGGTAGGAATCCCAGGCGAATCGCTCTTCCCCGCTCCTGCGGGCGATGCCCGCCACGGTCGCTTCATTCAGCCCGAGGTTGAGCACCGTATCCATCATTCCCGGCATCGAGGCCCTGGCGCCCGAGCGGACGGAGAGCAGCAGGGGATTTTCCGGGTCGCCGAAACGCCCTCCCATGATTTTTTCCAGGGCTGCCACGCCGGCCAGCACCTCATCCCTTAGAAGGGCCGCCATGGCGCTTTCGCCAATCTTGGTGTAGGTGGTGCAGGCCTCCGTGCTGATCGTAAAACCGGCCGGCACGGGTATGCCCAGGCGGCACATTTCGGCCAGGTTGGCGCCTTTTCCACCCAAAAGGGCTTTCATTCCTGCATTGCCCTCTGCGTGGCCCTCGCCGAATGAGTACACATATTTTTCGCCGTTAGCCGATTTTCCTTTTTTAGTCCCCTTGCTGGTGGTGCTCGTAGTTTCCATAATCTGACTGTTCTTGAAAGGATAGTGTATTTAGTACAAAAATTTCCCGAAAAATAGGCCCTCGGGGAAGAAGGCGGGCTGACAAAAATCAAGACCCCGTCTGACATTTATCACCCCACTGCGATAGTGTCAAACCTACCTTTACGGAATTCCGATTAAGCTAATACTATGGAACCCTGGAATAATGATCTGACCAAACCCGCCGATCTCAGCAAACACGAGAGAGGCACAGGCGCCCTGAGAACCCAAAGGCCTGTTTATGTGGACCTCCTCCCACCATGCAACAATGCATGTCCGGCGGGCGAAAACATCCAGGCCTGGCTGTCGCTGGCCCAGGCCGGCGATTACGAAGGGGCCTGGCAAAAACTGGTGGAGGAGAACCCACTACCCGCCGTCCACGGCCGGGTATGCTACCACCCCTGCGAAACCAGCTGCAACCGGGCTTTTATCGACAGTTCGGTGAGCATTCACGCCATCGAGCGGTTTTTGGGCGACAAAGCCCTGGAGGAAGGCTGGAGGGTTAAATTCGAGGCCACCCCAACCGGAAAGCGCATCCTGATTATCGGCGCAGGTCCCAGCGGCTTGTCGGCTGCTTATCACTTATGCCGCATGGGGCACGAGGTCGAGATCTACGAGGCCGGACCCGTACCCGGAGGAATGATGCACTTCGGCATCCCGAGCTACCGCCTTCCGCGGCCCGTTCTGGAAGCGGAAGTCAAGCGGATTGCCGATATGGGGGTAAAATTCAGATACAATTACAGGGTCGAAAATGTGGCCGCAGAAAAGAAAGGCGGGCGCTTTGACGCCGTATTTCTGGCTATCGGCGCCCATATCGGCAAAAAGGTCAATATTCCGGCCAGAGACGCCGGTCAGATACTCGATGCCGTTTCCTTCCTGAAAGAGGTGGATCAGGGCGCCCGGCCGAAACTCGGCCGCCGGGTAGCGATCTACGGCGGAGGCAACACGGCAATGGACGCCGCGCGAACGGCCAAGCGATTGGGCGTGGACGAGGCACTGATCATCTACCGCCGCGACCGGGAACACATGCCGGCGCACGATTTTGAAGCTACGGAAGCGATGGCCGAAGGGGTGAAAATCCACTGGCTTCGGACTATTAAGGAAATCGACCAATCCACCTTCACTGTGGAAGTCATGCGGGTCGAAAATGGAAAGCCCGTTCCGACCGGCGAATACGAAACCGTGGAAGCCGATTCTCTAATTCTGGCACTCGGTCAGGATACGGATACCGTCTTCCTGAAAAGACTTCCCGGCATCCAGTTTAAAGACGATGGAACGGTGATTGTCGGGCCCGATATGATGACCGGAGCGGAGGGAATCTTCGCAGGAGGCGACATGGTGCCCAGCGAACGGACTGTAACCATAGCCGTGGGTCACGGCAAGAAAGCCGCCCGTTTCATCGACGGCTTCCTTCGGAGCCAGCCCTATGTAAAACCCGCCAAACATCCGCTGGTGGGCTTCGAACGCCTTCACATGTGGTTTAATACGGAAGCTCCCCAGAAAGCACAGCCCGAAAAGCCCGTAGCTCAGCGCCTGAACAGCTTTGGGGAGATCATGGGTGGATTGGACGAAACGGAGGCCCGCTACGAAGCGCAGCGCTGCCTTTCCTGCGGAAATTGCTTCGAATGCGACGGATGCTACGGCTCCTGTCCGGAAGATGCCATTATCAAACTCGGTCCGGGAAAACGATACCGGTACAACTACGACCTTTGCACGGGTTGTGCAGCATGTTTCGAGCAATGCCCCTGCCATGCCATCGAAATGATCCCGGAACCGACGCAAAATGCGCAACTATGAGCACCAAACAAAAAGTGGTAACCCTGGATGGAAATGAGGCCACTGCCTATGTGGCCTATCGCGTAAACGAGGTTTGCGCCATTTACCCAATCACCCCCTCCTCCGCCATGGCCGAGTTTGCCGATGAATGGGCCTCCAAGGGCACGACGAACATCTGGGGCAATATCCCCGAAATCGTGGAAATGCAGAGCGAGGGCGGCGCGGCGGGAGCCGTGCACGGGGCCTTGCAGGCCGGGTCGCTGACGACCACCTTCACCGCTTCCCAGGGTCTGATGCTGATGCTCCCAAATATGTACAAGATCGCAGGGGAACTGACCAGCGCGGTGATCCACGTAGCAGCCAGGTCCCTGGCCGCTCAGGCCCTTTCGATCTTCGGAGACCACGGCGACATCATGGCCGCGCGGACCACGGGCTTCGCTATGCTCGCCTCCTCCTCGGTTCAGGAAGCCCACGATCAGGCCTTAATTGCACAAGCCGCAACCCTGGCTTCGCGGATCCCGTTTATCCATTTTTTCGACGGCTTTCGCACCTCTCACGAAGTCAACAAGCTGGTCTTGCTCAGCGATGAGGACATACGCACCATGATCGACGACGACCTGGTCAAGGCCCACAGAAATCGTGCGCTCAGCCCCGACCATCCATTCATAAGGGGTACTGCCCAGAACCCGGATATTTACTTCCAGGGAAGGGAAAGCTCCAATATATTCTACCTCAACACCCCGGGCATCGTCCAGGAAATCATGGATCGCTTTGCCAAATTGACCGGGCGCTCCTATCACCTGTTCGATTACGCCGGCGCCAAGGATGCAGAAAGGGTGATCATCATCATGGGTTCCGGTTCGGAAACTGCCATGGAAACCGCAGAATACCTCGCAGCCGGCGGGGAGAAGATCGGGGTCGTACAAGTCAAATTATTCAGGCCTTTTTCCATGGAGCATTTGCTCCAGTCCCTTCCCAAAACGGTCAAAAAGATTGCCGTGCTCGACCGGGTGAAGGAACCGGGAGCAGGCGGCGAACCCCTTTACCAGGATGTGGCCAGCGGGATGCTGGAAGCTTTTCAAAGCAACCGGATCGAAAAGTTGCCGCAAATAATCGGGGGCAGGTACGGCCTTTCCTCCAAGGAGTTTACCCCGCCATGGTGAAGGGCATTTTTGAGGAACTGAAAAAAGATCCCCCGAAAAACCACTTCACCGTGGGGATCGAGGACGATGTGACCTTTTCGAGTATCACCTACGACACCGCATTCAAGCTCGACGAATCGCTTTGGAACCAAGCCTTATTCTTCGGACTGGGCGCCGATGGAACCGTGGGGGCCAATAAAAACAGTATCAAGATCATCGGGGAGAACACGCCCCTTTTTGCGCAGGGCTATTTCGTCTACGATTCCAAAAAATCGGGGTCCCAGACGGTTTCGCACCTTCGCTTCGGGCCCAAGCCCATCAGGGCTCCCTACCTGATCGACCAGGCCGATTTTATCGCCTGTCATAAATTCAATTTCGTAGAAAAATCGAATATCCTGGGCGCCGCGAGACCTGGCGCCACCTTTTTGCTCAACAGCCCCTTCGGACCCGATCAGGTTTGGGAGCAATTCCCCAGGCCGCTCCAGCAGGAAATGCTCGATAAAAAGATTCGCCTGTATGTCATTGACGCCACGAGGGTCGCTCAGGAAACCGGAATGGGAACCATGATCAATACCATCATGCAGACCTGTTTCTTCGCCCTTTCCGGCGTCTTGCCCAGGGAGGAGGCTATTGCGCAGATCAAGAAATCCATCGAGAAGACCTATTTCAAAAAGGGACCTGCGGTGATCCAAAAGAACTTCGCCGCCGTGGACGCCACCCTGGATCGTCTGTCCGAAGTGACCCTTCCCACCCAAACCACCAATAAGCGGGAATTCCCCGCAGTGGTATCTGCAATGGCTCCAGCCTTTGTGCAGGAAGTGACCGCACTCATGATGGCCGGCAAGGGGGACCAACTCCCGGTGAGCATGATCCCGGTAGACGGCACCTACCCCAGTGGTACGACCAAGTGGGAGAAAAGGAATATAGCCGACTTTATACCCTCCTGGGAGCCGGAGATCTGCATCCAGTGCGGGAATTGCAGCTTCGTCTGCCCCCACGCCGTGATTCGCGCAAAATTTTACCACGAGGGCTATCTGGAAGGCGCTCCGGATTCTTTCCAATCCGGGAAGATCAGCGCCCGCGGGTTTCCCGAAACCAAATATACCCTTCAGATCTACGCCGAAGATTGCACAGGATGCAAACTCTGCGTCGAAGCATGCCCGGCTTTTGATCCCCAGGACCGAAACCGGAAAGCCATAAACATGGTGGAAAAGCCTGTCAACCTTGATAAGGAGCGCCGGAATATCGAGTTCTTTGAAGGCATTCCGCTCAACGACCGCGCCAGGGTGGATTTCTCCTCCGTTCGCGGGGCGCAGTATCTCGAGCCCTTGTTCGAGTTTTCGGGGGCTTGCGCCGGTTGCGGGGAAACGCCTTATGTGAAGCTGTTGTCCCAACTGTTCGGCGACCGCCTTTTGGTGGCCAATGCGACGGGTTGTTCCTCGATCTACGGCGGAAATCAACCGACCACGCCCTGGACGACCAACAAGGATGGCCGCGGACCGGCCTGGGCCAATTCACTATTTGAAGACAACGCCGAATTCGGCCTGGGCATGCGGATCAGCTCCGACAAGCACATGCAAATTGCCCGGGACCTTCTGAGCAAATTAAAGCCCATGCTGCCCGGGGATCTGGTGGATGCCATCCTGAACGAGCCTCAGGGGCTCGAGTCTCAGCTCCGGAAACAAAGGGAAAGAGTAGCCGAATTGAAAGTGCTGCTACTCAAAATGGACGACACGCAGGCAGGTCATTTGCTCTCCGTAGCCGATTCGCTGGTGAACCGCAGCGTATGGCTCGTGGGCGGCGACGGCTGGGCCTACGATATTGGCTCCTCCGGCCTGGACCACGTGCTTGCCAGCGGGCGAAACGTAAATATCCTCGTGCTGGATACCGAGGTGTATTCCAATACCGGGGGCAAATGTCCAAAGCCACACCGACGGCCGCTACGGCCAAATTTGCCACCGCAGGCAAGCGGGTGGGGAAAAAGGACCTTGCGCTTCAGGCCATTTCTTATGGCAACGTATATGTCGCACAGGTGGCCATGGGCGCTAATCCGCAGCAAACCTTGCTCGCACTTCGGGAGGCGGAGGCCTATGACGGCCCTTCGCTGGTACTTGCTTACAGCCACTGCATTGCTCACGGGATAGACATGACCAAGGGGCTGGACCAACAAAACCTGGCCGTAGGATCGGGTTATTGGCCCCTGCTGCGGTACAACCCCGCCCTTCGCAAGGCCGGAAGGAACCCTTTCGTGCTCGACTCTCCGAGGCCCACGATCAAATTGCAGGACTATGCCTACAACGAGCTGCGTTACAAGATCCTGACCCGGACCCATCCGGAAGAAGCCAAATACCTGATGGAGCTCGCCCAGGAACTAGCAGACCTGCGCTGGAATACGTATGAAGAAATGGCTACCTGGAAGGCGGAAGCTTTCTCGCCTATATATTAAAAGTTAATAAGTTATTGATAGTTAATAAGTTATTTAATAGTTTATTAACTTAATAACTCAAAAACTAAGAAAAATGGATCTCCGAACTACCTACATGGGCCTGCCCCTCCGCTCCCCAATTGTCGTATCGGCAAGCACTTTATCGCAGCATCCGGAGAAAATATCGCAAATGGAAGATTGCGGGGCCGGGGCCGTTGTGCTGTTTTCTCTTTTCGAGGAACAGATCAAGGCGGAAATGGATTTTTACGAATCGGTCATAAGGTCCACCTCCGGTGCTTTTGCGGAGGCTCTGGATTATTTCCCAAAAGAGGACGAGTACAACGTCGGTACCGAGCAATACCTGGAGCTAATCCGGAAAGCCAAGGAAAGAGTGGAGATTCCGATCATCGCTAGTCTGAATGGGATCACCAACGAGGGCTGGATCGAATATGCCCGGCAAATGCAGCAGGCGGGGGCCGACGGGATCGAGATCAATATCTTCTACATACCCGCCGATCTCCAGCTCACAGGGGATGTGGTCGAACAGCGCTATATCGACATCCTGCGGACGGTAAAAAACACGGTCAGCATTCCGGTGGCCGTGAAGCTCAACCCCTATTTCAGCGCCATGGGCAATATGGCCAAAAGGCTGGAAGACGCCGGGGCCGATGCATTGGTTTTGTTCAACCGTTTTTACCAGCCTAATTTCAATATCGACAAGATCGAGGTGCAGTTCGACCTGGAATACAGCCACCCCAACGAGATCCGACTACCGCTTTTGTGGATCGCCATCCTTCGGGGCCAGTTGCATGCCTCCCTCGCCGCAACGACGGGGGTACAAAGCGCCCAGGAAGTGATCAAATACCTGCTCGCAGGAGCTGATGTGACCATGACGGCCTCTGCCCTGTACAAACACGGCATCCGCTATCTGCAAACGATGACCAGGGAGTTAAAGGAGTGGATGGACCGCTTTATGTTCATCTCCGTGCGGGAGGTGCAGGGCTTGCTCAGCCAGCAAAACATCGCCAACCCGAGCGCCTACGAAAGGGCTAATTATATACGGATTATCGAGGGGCAGAAGTAGTTTTTAGTTCTTAATTTTTAGTTAGAGCCTATTCAACTAAAAATTAAGAACTAAAAACTAAAAATTCCGAAGGATTAAGAGGGCATCTTCAGCACCGGTATATCCTCCGCTTTGAGGTTGTACATTTCGATGGCGCTGCGGCCCAGTTTAAAGGCAAATGAGAGATCCCTGCCTGCGCCCAGCGCATCGTAAAACGCTTCCGAAAATTCAATGGCAGCGCTGTCCGGAACAGCGGTGTTCATGCCGACGACCGGGATACCGTGTTTTACGATCTCCGAGGCCTGAGTATCTGAATAACAGGCGTTTAAGACCACGCACTTAATCTGATCCAGGAATAGCTCGAAGAGGTTTCCAAGAGCCTCGGCGCTCACTTCCTGTCCGTTTCCCGTGATATCTTCGAGGTAGATACGACCCAGTTCGGACCCATGTCCGGAAAAATGGATGATGCTGGGCTGTTCGTCAAGCAAGGCGCGGCGCAGGTCGGGTATTTGAACGGCCCAGCGCTGTTCGAGCCGGAACTTGTCGCGGTGTTTGGAGCGCTCCAGGGCGCCTTCGATGCGGCGCACCTCGGCATCCAAGCGGAGGCGGGAGGAATCCTTGGGATTGGCAGCCAGGAATAGAATGACTTGCTGGGAGGGGCCCGGCGTGGGCCCGGGGCGACTCGTAACGGAAGAGGGTGCCGGAGCAGCGTTTTCCTGGCCTTCGATAACCCAGTTATCCTGCACTTTTTCCATAAGATAGGTCAGAGAATTGCCGATCTGGGCATAGCGCATGGAGGCGTTGTCTTGCGAGATCATTCCGCTGCGCTTGTCCTTTTCCAGGGAATTGAATCGGGCGGAGAGCAGGGTGGTTTCGTTGAGGAGGTCGGGGCTGAATTTCTTGCCCAGTTCGAGCATTTGTTTGATGGCCTTGCCCAGTTCTCCTTCGATGATCAGGTTTTGGATGCTGTCTTTATTGATCGGCATAAATGTGGAGCTATTTGTTTTGGTTTAGGAGGTTTAGGGAGTTGAGGAGGTTTAGTTCTGATTTGGCTAAACCTTCTCAACTTTCTCAACCCTCTAACTACTCAATATTTGGCATACATCACTTCCTTCACTCCCTTGATCACCTTGGCCGGATTGGGCAGGTAGGCATCCACGAGGGTGGGCGCGTAAGGCAGGGAGGTATCGGCGGCGTTGATACGCGTGACGGGGGCGTCGAGGTAGTCGAAGGCATATTTCTGGACTTCGTAGGCTATTTCCGCGGAGATGCCTGCAAAGGGCCAGGATTCATCCACGACGACGATGCGGTTGGTCTTGCGAACGGAGTTGATGATCGTCTGGTGGTCGAGGGGCCGGATGGTGCGCAGGTCGATCACCTCGGCAGAAATGCCTTCCTTGCCTAGCTGTTCGGCTGCTTCAAGGGCTACCAGGACCATTTTGTTGAAGGAGACGATGGTCACGTCGGTCCCTTCCCTGCGGACGGCGGCTTTGCCGATGGGCACGAGGTATTCTTCTTCGGGGACCGGCCCTTTGTGTCCATAGAGAAGCTCGGATTCCATGACGCAGATCGGGTCGTCGTCGCGGATAGCGGATTTGAGGAGGCCTTTAGCGTCGGCCGGGTCGATGCAGGAAATGACTTTCAGTCCCGGCACATTGCCCAGCCAGCTTTCGAAGGTCTGGGAGTGCTGCTGGGCTAGTTGTCCGGCGGCGCCGGAGGGTCCGCGGAACACGATCGGGCATTTGAATTGTCCGGCCGATTGGGCCAGGGTCTTGGCGGCGTTGTTGACGATCTGGTCAAAGGCCAGGACGGCGAAGTTCCAGGTCATGAATTCGATGATGGGCCGGAGGCCGTTCATCGCTGCGCCTACGCCAATGCCGGCAAAGCCCAGTTCCGCGATTGGGGTATCGATAACCCTCCGGGGGCCAAACTCGTCGAGCATTCCTTTGCTGACCTTGTAGGCGCCGTTGTACTCGCCTACTTCCTCCCCCATCAAAAAGACGGATTCATCCCGACGCATCTCTTCCGACATGGCTTCCCGCAGTGCGTCTCTCAGGGTTAATTCTCTCATTTGGTATTGTTAAATTCCAATAATAAGGGCAAAGATAGAATTAATTCAAAAAAACAAGCGGTATCCTTAGCCTGGCGGCAGTACCGGCGACAGATCCATCCTCGTTTGGGGCCGATTCGATATGGAATTCGACTTGCTCACCAGAAGCAGAAAGCAGGTCTAATCTCCGCCGGATGAGCCCCAGTGCGTGTAATTCCCGATTTTGTCCGGATTTCTTATCGACCTGTTTCTCCATTCCCCTGCCGTTGTCGCGAACCTGGATGGTCAGGAAACCTGGTTTGTTCAAATCAAAAAAAAGATCCAGTTTTCCTCCTTCCTGCATACCGGCAAAACCGTGGTGAATGGCGTTTTCGGCCAAAGGCTGAACCAGCATGGGCGGAATGCCATTCTTCGTCAGGTCGAGCCTTTCATCCATCTCGATCCGGTAGTTGAATTTTTCCTTGAAGCGCATTTTCTCCAGCTCCAGGTAATTTTCGAGATAGGCGAGCTCATCCGACAGAGGAATAGCCGAGCGCCCTGATAATTCCAGGGCCGAACGGACCAGGCGGGCGAAGCGAGCCAGGTAGCGCATCGCATTTTCCGCATCGTTATCGGCGATGCATCGCTGGATGCTGTTGAGGCAGTTGAAGATGAAATGTGGGTTCATCTGGGCGCGGATAGCTGTTTGTTCCAGTTCGGAGAGCTGTTTGCGCAGGGCAAAGCGGGCCTTTAACTGACTGGTCCGCAATCTGTAAAAGAGGAAGCCCGCTCCCAACAGCAAGGCCAGGCCGGAGGCCCTGAACAAGGCCGTTTCCCACCAGGGAGCACGGATGAGAAAAGGATATACCGTCGATTCGCTCCACTCGCCGAATTCGTTGCGCGCCTGCACCTCGAAGCGGTAATCACCCGGCGCCAGGGAAGAAAACAGCGTCTTGGTAGAGGTACCTTCTTTCCAGGGCTGGTCGGGCTTGAGACGAAAACGGTAGGGTATGCGGCCGTTCTGCCGATAGTTCAGGGCGTAGTAGCGAAATTCAAGGTGGTTGCGGTCGAAGGGAAGAGAAGGATCGCCGGGTCCGATTTTCTCTCCGTTTACCCAAATTGATTCGATCAGGGGCCTCAGCGGCGCCCTTCTTTCGGGGGTGCTCCTCAGGCGCACCAACCCTTTGCCGGTGGCAATCCAAAGGGCGTCTCCCGCCATGCAGAGGTCGTTAACCTGGTTGGAGGGCAGGCCGTGGTCGATGGTAATGGGTTCGACCAGAAGCGTCTCCCCTTCTTTCCAGCCGCTGATCCGGTTCAGGCCCTGGTTTCCACTCGCCCAGACCGTACCGTTCTCCTCCACGGCAATACAAGAGACCCGGTTCGAAGTCAGACCCTCCTCCGTCGTTACCTGCCGGAAAAAGTCGTCTTTCCAAAAACACAGGCCTCCTGAAGCCGTTCCAGCAATCAGGGTACTGTCGGGCGCCCAGATCATGTACAACAATTTGTTTTCCAAAGGGGCCGGGCGGCCGGGCAGGGGTTCGAAGTCCATGTCGCCCTTCCATTCGTGCAGGCCGTTTGCCAAGCCGGCCCATAGTTTACCCGAGGGAGTTTCTGTGAGAGCGGACAGGCGCACTTGCTTTATATCCCCTTGATACCCCTGATTTAAGATCTTTTGATCGGAGATCCGCATGACATCCAGGCCGTTAAAACCGTATCCGTAATAATAGCGGGCATCGCGGGAGCGGAAAATGCGATAGGCGAATACCGAAGCAGGGGGACCTACTACTTCTTTTCCGCTCATAAATTCCCATCTTTTGCCTATCCAGGTCTTCGTATTTTGCGACCCAGCTATCAAGCGCTGCGAGAGGGTATCGAAATAAAGATTGTTCAGGTAATAATCGGCATCCGAAGTTTCACGCGGTATTTCCTCAATCTGGAGGGAATGGAGGTCGAGCTGAAAGACCCGGTGGTCGGAGCTGCCAAAAAAAAGGCGCTTTTCTCCATCTGCGCTCAGGTGAGAGATGGAGGACTCCTCCAGTCCGGTTTCTTTGTCCCAGACAGAAAATTCCGGGTTGGGCAAGTAAAATATTCCGTTGTGGAGCGTGCTCACCCACAGGGCGCCATGTCGGTCGATATGCGCGCCGCTGACGTCGACTCCGCGCAGCAGGCAGGTGTCGGGCCTGTTTGCGAGCAGAGAGTCCACGTTGCGAAAGACATAGAGGCCCGCGAATTTATTTATGGTCGGAATGTAAATCCTTCCGTCCCGCAAGCGAAGAAAATGCACGGCGGTCCTCGGCGACTGCTCCGGCGGGAAATCGAGGCGACGGGCCGGTTTCCCGTTCTTCCACTCCAACAATCCATATATGCCGCGAAAAACGAGGTGAAAGGGTCCCAGGCGGGCGCCGTCGGAATATCCCCTCCCTATCATCGGCAGGGAATAGAGGGTGTCGATACCTCCATCCCTTTTATAAAAAGCGATGGGTTGACAAATGCCATTGTTGTAATACTTGTCAAAAAATATTCCGAGTTCTTCGACTGAGAAGGATTTGTTTAAAAGCCAGAATTGCTGATCGTCTTCAAACACTAAAGACAGATCCATGTTGGGCTCGAAAAGCTTTTCGGATCCATCGGGCCATACCTGAAGGATGCCGAGGTTTTGCATAAAGAGCACTATGCTCTTGTCCTCCCGGAAGTCAAAAACCGTACTAATGGCAAATGATCCCCTGTATCGCTCGACCACAGAATTCCATTTCCAGGGTTTAATGGTGTCGCGCTCCACGTAATAGAGGTATCCGGGACTGGTTCTAAACCAGACCCTCCCCTGCTCATCCTCACGGGCGTTGTACACAGCGCCGGCGCCGACGTCGCCCGGGCCGGGGAACTGGCGGAATTCATAGCCGTTGAATCGGCAAATACCCGCGTCGGTACAGAACCACATGTAGCCCTCCGAATCTTCCATGATGCTGAAGACGGTGTTGTCGGGCAGGCCGTCTTCGATCGTGTAATTGCGCCAGGCCGGGCTCTGACTCACTCCAAGGCAGGAAAGAAAAAAAAGGGGGATCAGGGTCGGGATCGCACGCAAGGGCATAGCGAGGTGGGTTTATGTTTTTCCGAGAAGGGCTTCTTCGAGGGCCGCTTTGCGCCTGCGCGCCACGGGCAGGCGCGCGCCGGAGCGCATTTCGAGGCCCGTTTCGCTTTTCAGGTATTTTCTGACGCCGTTGAGGTTGACGAGAAAGGACTGGTGGATGCGCATGAAGTCGGTCGGGGGGAGCATTTCCTCGAATTGACGCAGCGATTTGACCAATACGCAATGCCGACCGTCGAGCAACTTAAGCGTCGTATAACTTCCATCCGATTCGATGTACTCGATCTCGCGTGGCTCCACAGCCCACCACTCCCCGGAGCAGGATAGCATAAGCCTGGAGACCGGCTGGGGAAGGTTTTTTCGGGCTTTTTCAATCGCCCGGTCCAGTTCGTCGGGGTCGACGGGTTTGAGCAGGTAATCGAGCGCGTTCTTCTTGATCGCTTGCAGGGCGTACTGGTTGTATCCCGTGCAAAATATAAGCTGAAAATCAGGGTTGAGAAAATCCTCGAGCAGGTCGAACCCGTTTTGAGTTCCCATCTGTACGTCCAGGAAAACCAGGTTGGGGGAAAGTTTTCTGATGGCCTCCGCTGCATCGGGCAAAGTGTTGGCTTGCCCGGCGATTTCCACATCCCGATGCTTCGCTAGCAAGAGGCGCAGGGTGTCGCGGGCGTCCGCTTCGTCGTCGATCAACAAAACCCTAAGGACATGAGATGAGGCGATCAGGGGGCGATGGGTTTCATGCCTGTAAATATAATAAAAGCGGCCGCAAAACCATGGGACCCGACCAAATAGAAAAAAGGTACGACCGAATAGAAAAGTCATTTGCAAAGGGACCGACGAGGAGGATACTTTTGAAAAGCATCCGGCAGCAGGTAACAAAAATGCCGGCCACAGGATATTGCTTTATTACAAAAACATAATCTTATGAAGTCCACATTTTACCCCCCCCTGTGCTTTCTTCTGCTCGGCCTCCTGCCTTTTGCTACAGCGCAGGTGGACATTTCCGGACATGTCAGGACCTACGACAACGACAATATGGAAGGAGTGGTTGTAACCCTGACCGGGCCAGGTGTATCGATGAATACCCAAACGGATGTCAACGGAGATTATCTGTTCAGCGGAGTACCCGAGAACCAAACCTACACGGTTTGCGTGGACCACGATATCGACCCGCTCAACGGAGTGAGCACCTTCGACCTGGTGCTCACAGACAAGCACATGCAATTCGTTCAATTGTTTGACACTCCGCACAAGATCATCTGCGCAGATGCCACGGGCGACGACTTGGTGGATGTGGCCGATATCATGACGATGAGGATGCTCATCCTCGGGGTCATTACAACCTATCCAAGCGGCGTACCTTCCTGGCGCTTCGTCCCTGCGGATTGGGTTCCCGATCCCCTGAATCCCTTCCCTTTACCCTTGCCCCTCCAGTGCAAGGAGATCATCGTCGGCAGCAGCAACTTCACAGGGGTGGATTTCATCGGAGACAAGACCGGAGACGTGAATGGCAGCGCGGTTCCTTATTAAAACACTTCAAACCTATCCACCATGAAAAAGATCACTACACTTTTATATATCCTATTCCTCTCCGCTCCGCTTTTTTCAAAAGCCCCTCTGACCATCGTCAACCTGTGGATGGATCCCTCCTACCAGTCTGCGACCCTAGGCAGCTCCATTTCCATCACCGTCAAGGCGGATAATTTCACTGATATCGCGGCCATGCAATTTACCATCGACTGGGATCCTGCGATCCTCCAATTCGATATGGTCAATAATTTCTACTTGCCAGGAATGAGCGCCGCTAGTTTTGGAAATGCCCTTCCGGGAAAGCTGACCTCGGTATGGTACGAACCGAGCATTACGGGCATTACTCTCCCAGCGGGTACGGCTCTTTTTACCCTGCATTTTACCATGCTCGGGTTGCCGGGCTCCAGCACCCTCGTATCTTTTTCCGACTACCCCACTCCGAGGCGGATCTACGACCCACTCGTGGTGGCCCATACCCTGACTACCCAGACCGCCCAGGTCGAGTGTGTGACCAACGCCATGAGCCTGTTTGGCAACGTGCGGCTCGAAAACGGCACAGACCTGGCAGGAGTCGACCTAGTCATGGACCTGGACGGGGTGGGAAACCGGACGAGCAATGTGTCGGGCAATTTTGAATTCGGCGATCTGACTCCCGGCGGCTATTACTCCCTGACTCCCTCTAAAACCGGCAATCACGCCGAAGGGCTAAGCGTCTTGGACCTTTACAGGATCGGCAAACATGTTCTCGGAATAGAGCCTTTGCCCTCGCCCTACGCCATCATCAGAGCAGATGCGAACGGGAGCAGCAGTATCACAGGCTTCGATATCGCCGAGTTGCGAAAACTGCTCCTTGGCATTTACAGCGAGCTACCCTCCAGCCCTGCCTGGGAGTTCGTGCCGGCCGAATACGTCTTTCCCAATCCGAGCAATCCTTTCTCCTCTCCTATACCCGGCTCGACGCTCGTCGAAGAAATGGTTGCCAGCACTCAAAGAGATTTTATCGCTTTGAAGGTCGGGAATGTAATTGAAACAGCGGCTCTGGGGCCCCCTTTATTGGAGCTATCTGCCGCGGAGGCAACTGCGACTGCGGGGAGCACGGTCTCGGTTCCCGTGACAATCGTGGGCGGATTTGAGAACCTGGTATCCATGCAGTTTTCCATGAGTTGGGATCCGGCGATTTTGCAATTTTTGGGCCCTCAGGGCTTTAACATCCCAAGTCTGTCCGCCGCGAATATTTATGCTCCTCCCGGCTCGGGCACGCTTGCCCTGGCCTGGACTGACAATAACTATACAGGAGTAACGGTACCGGATGGAACAGTTATGTTCCAGCTCGACTTTCAGCTAATCGGCTCGCCCGGGGCCGTGTCTCCGATCAATTTCACTGAGTCTCCTGTCCCGTTCGAGGTGACGGATAATGCAGTTAATTCCTCCGGGCTTCTATATACCGATGGAAGCGTAACGGTTTCGGGCGGCGGTGGAAGCATCACCTGTAATGACGTCTTAAGCGCCGCGCTGGACGCCAATTGCGAATTCAATGCCGCACACGATGTATTCCTCGAAGGTATTTTCGGCCCGGCGGGAGATTATCAGATAGAAATATTCGAAGGCCCCGGCTTTACCATCCCGGTCGGCAGCGGCACCGGAGGCGTCCTTATTCCCTCCGGGCACGCTGGTCAAACCCTGGTTTTTCAGGTCACGGAAATCGCCAGCGGGGACAACTGCTGGGGCTACCTGACGCTCGAAGACAAGACAGCCCCTGACATCACCTCCTGCCCTGCGGATGCGACAGTATCTTGCACGGATTCAGAAAATACCGCCCTAACCGGAGAACCCCTGGCCGATGACAATTGCGACGATGACGTGGCCCTGAGTTACCAAGACAACCTCCTCTCCTATTGCAGTCCGGGCCTCTTTCACAGCCTGGTAGAAAGGATCTGGACGGCCACAGACGATGCCGGGAACACGAGCACCTGCGCGCAGCTCATTACGACCAGCTCTCCCGATCTGAATCTTTTCAGCGCGCCGCCCGATATTACTATCGCTTTGGGCGATCCGATCGATCCCTCGTTTACGGGGAATCCTCAATACGACGGGGGGCCCTTCTCGGGCTATTGCATCGTCGGAATCGGTTATACAGACCAGGTTTATACAGTTTTTTGCGGCGACGACAAGATCTTCAGGGAATGGACCATAATCGATTGGTGCGAATACAACCCGCCCCTTGGCGTCTGGACCGCCCAGCAGATCATCACCATCCAGGACAACTCTCCCACTCCTACCTGGTACAAGGACTCCGACAACGACGGCTACAGTCCCGGCAACACGATTGTGTCATGCAGCCAGCCCTCGGGCTACAAGCTGGCCTCCGACCTGATATCTCTGGACATCGATTGCAAGGATAACGACCCGCTGCAGTTTCCGGGACAAATCTGGTACAAGGATTGGGACAACGACGGCTGGAGCGATGGCACGACCATGGTGCAATGCCTCAAACCCACCGGATTTAAAGCTGCCGCGAGCCTGATCGGCACGAGCGGAGATTGCGCGGACGGTTCCGGTAAAGTGTTCGGCTATCCGCCAAACTCCAGGGCCAATATCTATCCCGGCGCGCCGGAGTTGTGCAACAGTATCGACGACGATTGCGACGGGATCGAAGACGAGGGCTTGTCGGGTTATACCTACACAGGAAACCTGACCTTTACCAGTCAGATCTCGCTCGACAATTTTGCGCGCTGCCATTCCGCCATCATCGGCAACCTGACCCTTACCGGGCCGAGCATTTCAGACCTTTCTCCACTGGAAAACCTGGTGTCGGTCAGCGGCAACCTGAAGATTCAGAACACCGGGCTCAGCCATCTGGGCGATTTTCAAAACCTGGCGATTGTCGGTGGCAGCCTGTCCATTCAATTTAATTCACAACTTGTCATGCTTTTCGCCCTCTCCCAGACGCTCACGATCGGCTCGAACCTGACGGTTTCCTACAACCAAAACCTCTTCGACTGTTGCGCCATCGAGCATTTCATCTCCTCCGGAGGCGTGGGAGGAACCATTACCATTTTGAACAACAAAACCGGTTGTAACAGCAAGACCGAGGTATCCAACGCCTGCCTGAGCTCTCTGGTTTGGTATGAAGATGCGGACGGAGATGGCTTCGGCGACCCCGGGAGTTCTGTGATCTCGCTTTCCCAGCCTCCTGGTTATGTTGCAGACGATATGGACTGCGATGATACCAAATCGGCGGTAAATCCCCTGGCCGGAGAGATCTGCAATAATATCGACGACGACTGCGACGGGCTGATCGATCTGGCCGACCCCGACCTGGTGGATATTGACAATCCCCATCCTTATTGTTATTATGGATTGACGATCAACCTTACAGCCGGTTACGGATTTGTTTGGGCCAGCGATTTCGATGCGGGAAGCTACGACGATTGCAGCGCGGTGACTATAACAGCCAGCTTTGACGGGATCACTTATACCCCGGGGCTCAGCCTTTCCTGCACGGATGTCGGAGCGCCCGTATTCATTTATATGGGGGTAACGGATGCGGCGGGGAATTTCGATTATTGTACAAGTTTTATTAATGTCCTAGATTCCGGTCCAGGCGTAGTTTGTAAAGATATTACCGTTCAACTGGACGCCACCGGCCAGGTCTCCATTGTACCCAATGACGTCTTCCTCAGCGGTAGCGACGATTGCAGCGTCTTGAACCTGCTCTCGGTTTCCCCCAATTCATTTAATTGCGGCAATTTGGGTCCCAATCCGGTCACCCTGATAGTAGAGGACGGGAACTCCCACCAGGCATCCTGCATCGCAACCGTAACAGTGGAGCAATTCGCAACGATCAGCTCCGTCACCATAAGCGACGAGACCTGCGCCGGTTCTTCAAACGGGTCTATCAGCATCGTGGCAACTTCCGCGACGGGGCCGCTTGAGTATTCCATCGACGGTGGCGCTACCTTCTCGGCTTCCCCTGTGTTCAACAACCTGGCGCCGGGTGTGTATAATATCGTAGTAATCCCGCAGGGTTCGACAACGGGATGCGATGCGACCGCTTCGGCCACGGTGCTGGCAGGCGTAGCCACCCCTATCTGGTATAGAGACCAGGACAACGACGGATACTCCAGCGGGGTGACGATCGTGGGGGGCTGTACTCCGCCGGCTGGAGGCTATAAACTGGCCTCCGACCTGATATCCCTGGACATCGACTGCAAGGATAAAGATCCCTTACAGTTTCCCGGGCAAATCTGGTATAAGGATGTAGACAACGACGGGTACAGCGATGGGGTTACCCTGGTGCAATGCCTCAAGCCCGCAGGGTATAAGGCGGCGGTGAACCTCATCAGCATTACCGGCGATTGTGCGGACGGCGTGGGCAAGATGTTTGGCTATCCGCCCAATCCCAGGGCCAATATCTACCCCGGCGCGCCGGAACTTTGCAACAGCATCGACGACGATTGCGACGGGACGGAGGACGAAGGGCTCTCCGGCTTTACCTACACCGGGAATCTGACCCTGAGCAACCAGGCCTCGGTTGATAATTTTCCGCCCTGTTACACCACATTTACCGGAAATTTGACCATTAACGGCCTCACGACCGTCGACCTGAGTCCGCTTGGCAATCTCAGCTCGATCAGCGGGGACCTCAAGATAACCGGCGCCAACCTAACCGACATGGATGGTCTTCAAAACATCGCGAGTATCGGAGGCAGGCTGATCATCCAAAACAATCAGGACCTCCTGACGCTGGACGGCTTAAACCCCACGCTGTCTGTCGGCTCGGACCTTACCGTCAAGAACAACTCCGATCTTTACTATTGCTGTGCGATTGAACATTTGCTTCTTTACGGGGGTGTCGGCGGACTCATCACAATCAGCACGAACCAGACGGGCTGCGACAGCGAGCTGGAGGTCGAAACAACCTGTCCATTGACTGCAGTTCTTCCGCCTCCGGTCAAACTGGCCGAATCCGGTGAAAGCGGAGAACAACGAATGGAAGTTTTTCCCAACCCCACTACGGGGACGGTCTTCTTGAGGTTGGAAGGGTATGCCGGGCAAGCGCTTTCCATTCAGGTGTACAGCAGCCAGGGGCAACAATTGCTGGAACGGAATTATGGGCAGTCGGAGTTTTTCGCGGCGGATCCACTCGACCTGGGCTCCTTCGCCAACGGCATGTACCTAATCCGGGTGCGCATCGAAGGAAATGCGGAGGAACTGATACAAAGGGTCGTACTACAAAGGGACTAGATGGCTTTTCATATACGGGTACCCGGATTGGTCCGGGTACCCGTTTTTTATCCTTATTTTCCGATTGCGGACAAAAACTCCCTCCTGGTCAAATCGTTGAGGAATTTTCCTCCGTATTCGAAGGTGACGGTGCTGCTTTCCTGGTGCTCGATCCCGCGGGCCTGTACGCACATGTGTTTGGCGTCGATGTAAACCGCCACGTCCTCCGTTTCAAGAACTTCTTTCAATTCGGCGGCGATCTGCATGGTCAGCCGTTCCTGCACCTGCGGGCGCTTGGAAAAGTATTCGACGATGCGGTTGAGTTTGGACAGCCCTATGACTTTTCCGCTGGAAATGTAGGCCACATGGGCTTTCCCGTAAATGGGAAGGAAGTGGTGTTCGCAAAAGGACTGCAGGAGGATATCCCTTTCCACAACCATATTCCGATATTGAAACTTGTTGTCGAACAAGGTGGGTTTGGGCTTATTGGCCGGATTCAATCCGGAGAATATTTCCTGGACATACATTTTGGCCACTCTCCGCGGAGTTCCGCTCAGGCTGTCGTCGTCGAGGTCGAGGCCGATGATTTGCATGATCTCCTCAAAATGCCCTGCAATACGTTCGATCTTATCCTCGTCGGAAAGAAGAAAAGCGTCGGCAAGATGAACTCCGCCAGGATGAGCCTTCCCGTTCCCTTTACCATTGTGATAATTCATGCTGATAATTTTGATACCTTTGCCGGCGTTGAATGCCGGTGATTTAATAGGATTGGGAACAGAAGTTTGGAGATAATGTTTAACTTTTGTCCCTTGGAAACCTTCTTTTGAAATTATAAAACTTATTCCCGTGCGCGGCTTGTTGATCTCTCTGTTTGCAATCGTGTTTTTTGTGGCATCCTGTAAATCCGGCGGAGGAAAAGGAGACTGCCCCACCACCCCCACCGCTATCTTTTCAAAAGACCTGGAAGGGGTGGAAACCCATGATTTTATGCAAACCGGATCGGAAGGCCTCGAAATCGTTTCTTTCCGCAACGGGGTCTTCCTGGAAATCTTCCAGTCGGGCTGCGATTCCCTGAGGCAGGAGTTTCGCTTTCGTTTGCCGAACGCAGAGGAGGAGAGCGATCCGGCCTATTGGCTTCAGGAGGCCCAAAATCAGTTCAGGGCTTTTGGCTCTCTGGGAGCCGACTACCTGGCTTTTTCTCAATATGCGGACGCGCTTTCGGCGCAGCAGGAAGATTTCCGGCTTGCTCAACCCATGGAAGTCGTGACGGGCTTCTGGATGCAGGTCGACAAGATCGACAGCTTCGACGGCCCTACCCTGGTGGTCATTTTATCCAATCAGGAGCTGTAAATATTTTGCGTACAGAATTGGATATGCAAATAGTTTACGCCCAATTTCTCTCAAATTTTGGTCCTCAATTTTTTGGAAGGAGAAATGGTTTTTTCTACCTTTAACTTGCTATTGAAAGCAACACGCTAGGGCGGATACACAAATTATAGCTAGGACTACTGAGAACATGAACGGCAAAGCCAATTGGCTCGAATGCGCAGTGTATCTGTGTGCTTTCCCGGCGCCTTTTTTGAAATTTTAGTATCAGTAAGTTGGATAGGCCCCCCTGCAAGTTTTTGCAGAGGGGTTTTTGTTTATATTTGCGGCGTTTACCCTTAACCTGGAAAAAAATCGAACCATGCAATACGATCTCATAGTGATAGGCAGCGGCCCGGGGGGCTACGTTGCAGCCATTCGCGCATCGCAACTGGGCATGAAAGTAGCGGTGGTGGAGCGGGAATCCATTGGCGGTATCTGTCTCAACTGGGGCTGCATCCCGACGAAAGCCCTCCTGAAAAGCGCCCAGGTCTTTGAATATATCCAGCACGCCGAGGATTACGGCATCCAGGTCAGCTCCTCCAAGGCCGATTTCGGAAAAATGATCGGCCGGAGCCGGGAAGTAGCTGACGGTATGAGCAAGGGCGTGAGTTTCCTTTTCCGGAAAAACAAGATTACCCTGATCAATGGGAGCGCAAAGTTGGCCGCGGGCAAAAAGGTCGTCGTGACGGAACCCGACGGCAAGAAATCCGAATATACCGCCAACCATATTATCCTCGCCACCGGGGCCAGAGCCAAGGAATTGCCGAACCTGAAGATCGACGGTAAAAAGATCATCGATTACCGCAAGGCCATGAGCCTGGAAAAACAACCGAAGAAGATGGTCGTCGTCGGCGCAGGAGCCATCGGGGTGGAGTTCGCCTATTTCTACCACACTATCGGAACCGAGGTCACCGTGGTCGAATTCCTCGAACAGGGCCTGGTGCCCCGCGAAGACCCCGATATCTCTAAAGAGTTGGGCAAGATCTACAAAAAAGCGGGCATCGAAGTGCTCGCCAATACCTCGGTCGAAAGCGTCGACACCAGTGGTAAAGGCTGCGTCGTAAAGGCGAAGAACCGCAAGGACGGAAAGGAAAGCCTGATCGAATGCGATATCGTCCTCTCAGCCGCCGGAGTGAGCCCCAATACCGAAAACCTGGGACTCGAAGAGCTGGGCATCAAGACGGACAAGGGATTCGTGCTGGTCGACAAGTTCTACAACACCAATGTACCCGGCATTTATGCCATCGGCGACATCGTGCCCGGGCCCGCCCTGGCGCACGTTGCCAGCGCCGAGGGGATTATCTGCGTGGAAAAGATCGCCGGGCACCATCCGGAGCCCCTCGATTACAACAATATCCCCTCTTGCACCTATTGCAACCCCGAAGTAGCCTCTGTGGGATATACAGAGCAGGGCGCCAAAGACGCCGGCTTTGAGATCAAGGTGGGCAAATTTCCTTTCACCGCCTCGGGCAAGGCCAAGGCAGCCGGGGCGAGCAATGGCTTTGTGAAGGTGATCTTCGACGCCAAATACGGGGAATTCCTCGGCGCGCACTTTATCGGCGCCAACGTGACGGAAATGATCGCGGAAGTCGTAGTGGCGCGCAAACTGGAAACCACGGGACAGGAGATCGTCAAGGCGGTTCACCCCCACCCGACCATGAGCGAGGCGATCATGGAGGCGGCTGCCGCCGCTTACGGGGAGGTAATACATCTCTAAACTCTCATCTAAAAAACCACATCTTCTCCAGCAGTCTTTGCAGCAGGCGTTTGTCCTGGATGATAATCTCCCCGCTGGCCGGCATTTGCTGGCGGAAGGGCAATTCGTTGCCGAAGCTGGTATTCAGGCCCTTGGGAAGAGAGATGCGGACAGAATATTTTCCGTCGTTTGGCAGGAGGGATTTGTTTTGGACGATCCCCTCCACAATGCCATATTCCTGGAAGGGGAATCCCGTCAGTTTGATCAGCACTCTTTGACCCGGCTGGACCTTGCCGGACTGGGCGACGGGCAGCTCCATCTTGCCCACCAGTTCCATCTCCCCCACCAGCAGCGGCAGGATGGCGACCACGGCGGCGCCTTGTTCGAGTTTGGTTCCCTCGGAAAGTGTGGACTGGTAATACGTGACGATACCCGGAGCGGGGGCACGGAGCAGGTTCTTTTGTTTCCACTGTTCGATCTTGGCCAGAAGGGAGTTCAGGCTTTGGAGCAGGATCTGAAACCGGTTGACCGCGCCGGAGGACAGCCCATCGCGAATCGCCAGGATCTGCAAGTTGATGCCTGAGCGTTCCTTTCGCTTGTCGGCGATCTCCGCGTTGAGGCGGTTCACCTCGTTTTCCTTTTGGAGTAGTTTGTCCTTTGCGTCCTGCAACTCGCGCAGTTCCTGGTCTGTCTTGCCGGAATATCCGTAGTGCAGCGCGTTGAACTGCGACTGGGCCAGGTCTCTGGCCTGCATGACGTTTCGCTGTTCCCGGTTGAGGGCGTCGATGCCCTTGTCGATCTGCTTGACCTGATCTTTCAAACGCCGGATCGCCTTTTGGTCATAATCGTCGGAATCCTTGAAGGAAAACTCCTGGAGAAACTGCACCAGGGAGCGGTAGTCGTTCTCCAGTTCCCCGAGGCGCAAATTGGGGTCGGGTGTAAATCCGGCAAGGGACTCCTGATCGAAGGTCTGGAGTTTTTTCAGGGCTTCCTCCAGCCGGATCACATCTTCGAGGCTGGCGGAGCTGGACATGACGGCCATGATGTCGCCGGTTTCGACGGAGTCGCCATCTGCCACCACCAGACGGCCGATGATGCCTTCCACGGGCGAACTGACCGGGATGGGTTGCTGGACCGTGGTTACAACCAGCCCGGCGACCACTTTTTCCGGATATTTAAACCACCAGCCCAAGGCTACCAGGGCTGCCAGCACGATCAACACAAGGGCGGTGCCCCATTGCACCATCCAGGACGGAGGAGTGCCCAGGATTTCCTGAACTTCTTCACTGCGCAATTCTTCCATATCAACCTCCCAGTTCCATCTGGTTTTTCAATAAATGATAATAAGCTCCTTTTCCGGCGCGGAGTTCTTCGTGGGTGCCCTGTTCGACCACCTCTCCTTCCTCCAGAACGATGATGTGATCGGCCGCCAATACGGTACTCAGGCGATGGGCCACCACGACGATAGTTCTGCCGGAAAAATGTTCGGAAAGGTTCTCCAGGATGATGATCTCGTTGTATGCGTCCAGGGCATTGGTGGCTTCGTCGAAAAAGAAATATTCCGGGTCCTTGTACACGGCCCTGGCGATGAGCAGCCGCTGTTTCTGGCCCTGACTGAGTCCGATACCCTCCGGTCCGATCTTCGTTCCGTACCCGAGCGGAAGGGATTCAATAAACGCCTGAACGTTGGCCACCCTTGCAGCCTGGAGGAGTTTGGACTCCTCGATGATTTCGCTACCCAGACCGATGTTGCGGGCTATGGAGTCGGAAAACAGGTATCCTTCCTGCAATACCGCGCCGCAGCGGCTTCGCCATAGTTTTTGTTGCACCGTGGCCAGGCTCACATCCCCTACCCTGATCACCCCTTCCGTGGGCTGATACATGTTGAGGAGCAATTTGATGAGCGTAGTCTTGCCGCTTCCGCTGGAACCGACGATAGCAGTGGTTTTTCCGTATGGGATGGTGAAATTCAGGTTTTTCAAAACGAGGATATCCGGATAGCCCTGGTAGTGAAAGTTCACATTTTCCAGGCGGATAGGCCCCCGTTCCGGCAGGATGGAGATTTTTGCCTCGGGTTTTTCTTCGTTTTCCTTGAGGTGCACTTCATTCATCCTTTCCAGACTAATCCTGGCATCCTGAACCGCCCGGATAAAATCGACCAACTGATGGAGCGGACCGTTGATCTGTCCGATGATGTACTGCACTGCTACCAGGGCGCCGAGGGATAGCTGTCCCTCGATCACGGCTTTGGCGGTAAAAATGGTGATGAGGATATTTTTAGCCTCGTTGAGCAATTGTGCGCCCAGCCTTTGGCGCTGGTTGACCGCCAGGTATTTCATGCTGGCCCGGAAAAGCCGGGCCTCCGAGCGTTCCCAATCCCATCGTTTGGAGGTTTCGGCGTTAAAAAGCTTGATCTCCTGCATACCGTTGATCAGCTCGATCATCTTTTCCTGGTTTGCCGCCGACTGGTCGAAACGGATGTAATCCCATTCCTTTCTGGCCTGCATAAAACGCATGATCCACAACAGGTAGAGGGCCGTGCCGACGAGAAAAATGATAAAGATCAGCAGGTCGAAGTGGAGCAGTACGAGCCCCATGAACAGGATGGAAAAACTGGAAAAAATCGCCTGCAGGGAGGTGGAGGTCAGCAATCGCTCCACCCGCACGTTGTCCTGTACCCTTTTGAGCAGGTCGGAGGTCATTTTTTCATCGAAAAAGCGCACGGGAAGGCGCATGACCTTTATAAGAAAATCGGAGATCAGGTTGATGTTGGTCCGGATACCCAGGTGCAAAAAGATCCAGGTTCGGAGATGTTCGACCAGGACCATACTGGCGTAAAAAACAGCCCAGGCCAGGAGCACAAGCAGGGCAAAATTGAAATCCTGGCGACTAATCCCCTCGTCGACCAGGGCCTGCATAAGAAAGGGGAAGGCCAACTGGAGGAGCAGGGTTATGATAAAACCCAACACCAATTGATTGAGCAGGTGTTTATAGCGGGAAAGGTAGTGGTAGACGTATTGAAAGCCGCCTTTGGAGATGGTTTCGTCCTCCCGCTTGTAAAAATCGATGGTAGGTTCCAGAAGCAGGACCACTCCCTGAGCTTCGCCTTCCTCCTCACCCGATTGCCAGCCTTCGAGGAATTGCTGGTGGGTGTATTGAATCAGCCCACCGGCCGGGTCGGCCACCCAGATGTGGCGTTTGGAGGTTTTGTAGACGACCAGGTAGTGGTTTTTCCGCCAGAAGGCGATACAGGGCAAGGGCATGTCCTCCAGCAGCCTCGACAAGGGGACGGCTGCGGCCAGGGTTTTGAAGCCCAGGCGTTCGGCGCCATCGCTGACATCAAGGAGGGAGACCCCTTCCCTTCTTTGGTAGGTGAGTTCCCGCAAATACTCCAGGGAGTAAAAACGGCCGTAATGTCTGGCGATCATTCGCAGACAAGCCGCTCCGCAATCGGATTCATCGTGTTGCTGATAATGCGGAAAATTTTTTAGCATAAGCGTTTAGGGCCCTTCCTTGCAAGTTGCTTCAAATCCAACGTGGCAAATTAGCAATTGGTTTTGAATATTTTTTTGTCGTAAACTCATTACTTTGGTCACATCAACGATCCCCTACATGAGAAACAGTTTTATCAGCCTCGTTTCCGTCGTCCAATACCCCGAAGAATTCGGTCTGTTGCCCGAATATCTGACGCAGGTACACACCATGTTGTCAGCCCATTTTACGGATCTGGAGATCGTTTTGGTGAACAACACCCCCATCCGCGACCTCAACCACTGGATCGGGGACCTTGACCCAGGGATCAAACAACACGTTTACGTGCTCAATCTTTCTTCTCCCGTCAACCGGAACCACGCCGTCCTCGCCGGCTTGGACCGGGCCAACGGGGACTATGCCATTTTATACGAGTTCCAGTTTGGCCGCCGCCCCGAATACCTGATCCGGCTCTTTGAAAAAGCGCACGAAGGCAACGATATCGTCTACCTCCAGGCCAAAGAGCGCAAAAGTGGCTGGAAACGGGGAATATTCCACAAGATATTTTACTACATCCTTCGCAATTACTCCGATCTTCGGATCGACGAGAGGGCCCACAATTCGAGGATCATTTCCAGAAGAGCCCTCAACTCCATCCTGCGTATGCGGGAAAACCTCCGGTATATGAAAGCAATTTACTCGCTCGTCGGTTACCGGACGACGGCCATCCCCGTCGAAGAGCCCCTGCAACCGGATCCGGGAGAGCCTTTCTCCGAACAATTCCGGACCTCCCTGGTCGCCATTACCTCCTTTACTACTTTTCTGCGCTCGCTCCTCTTTTGGATCTTCATCGCCACGCTGGTCTTTCTGCTCGTGGTGGTCGTCAACGCCGTCAAGGTCAAATTCACCGGATACGATATTCTCGGGAAGTACCACGAGGCCCTCTCCGGATGGGCATTCCTGGTGGTCTTGATCTCGATCTTTTTCGCTACGATGAGTTTCAATATTTACATCATGTCCATCTACCTGTCGAATATATATTCTGAGATCAAGCAGAGGCCTCTTTATATTATTGAATCCGTACAGCGATTGTAGGTAATAAGTTAATGAGGTAATAAGTTATTAAAAATCAATAACTTATTACCTCATTAACTTATAATCTCCCCTAAAGAAGCCCAAACACCTTCGCATACTTCATCATCTCCCCCTGGTTGGTGATTTTGACCTTTCCCATGAGCACGGCCATCATCGCGTTGGTTTTGCCGGTGATGACGTCCATAAAATTTTCGGCGCTGGAGGAAACCTTACATTTTGGGTCGCCGATGAGGCCTTCTTCGGCTGTGCAAACGCCATTCAGGATGGAAACCGTAAATTCTCCACCCTCTTCCCCTTCGATATCGAAATGGAACAAGCTTTCCATCCCTTCGATGGCTTCCGGTTTTACGCGGGTGGGTAAATGAAGTATAAATTCGCGGGCTGTCATATTAGTCGATTTTAGTTGAGGTGTCGGTTGATCCAATCTGCCAGATATTCGAGGACCTGGGCCTTTTCCGGTTCGTTATGAGTTTCGTGGTATAATCCGTCCCAAAGTTTGAGGGTAACGGGGCCCTGGATCCTGTTGGCAAAAGCTTCCGTGGCTTGGGGGTCTGTCAGGGCATCGGCTGTGCCGTGGGTGAGCAGAACCGGGCAGGGAAGCGCGCCCTGGTAATCATTCAGAAAAAACCCGGCGTTGAGGAGGGCAAAGCCGATGCCCGCTGAAACCCTGTTATGGACAAGCGGATCTGCCCGGTAGGCCTCGATAGTCGCCGGATCGCGCGAAAAATCGCGGGGGTCCAGGTTGTTTGGCTGGGAAAATGCGGGAAATAATTTGACGACGAGCCTGGCGATGGCCACCGTGATGGCGGGAGGCATTTTCTGAAGCAAAATCCAGGGGCTCGTAGCCAGGGCTCCGGAAACATCCGGTTTCCGATCGAGCAGGTAATTCAGAACGATATTTCCTCCCATGCTTTGCCCGAACAAAAAAATCGGAACCCCCGGATACAACTTGTTGATCTCCTCCCTGACCAGGTCAATCGTTTTGTAGTAGGTCTCCATACTCCGGGCATGTCCGCGTTTTCCGGATGATTTCCCGAAACCGGGCAAGTCGGCGCCGAGCACAGCAATGGAACGCTCTGTCAGAAAAGAGGCCAGGCCCTCGTATCGACCGGTGTGCTCGCCCATCCCGTGCACCAAAAGCACGACGGCTTTGGGGGCGGGGTGTTTCCAATGTCTATAAAACAGCTGGAATCCTTCGGGGTGCTGCCAATAGGTATCCATAAAAGCAAAAATCGGGTTAAGTTTGTTCCTTCTTCAGCGGCTAAATATACCCAAAGATGCGAATCATTTTTATGGGCACCCCTGAATTTGCGGTCCCCTCTCTAAATATTCTTGCAGACAACGGCTATCAGGTAGTGGCCGTGGTGACTGCTTCCGATAAAATGGGCGGAAGAGGTGGCGCGCAGGTTTTGGAATCGGCCGTCAAAAAAGCCGCCCTGGCAAGGGGTATCCCCGTTTTACAGCCGCAAAACCTCAAGGCTCCCGCTTTTGTCGAGGAGCTGCGGGCCTTCAGCCCAGACCTCGCCGTGGTGGTGGCTTTTCGCATGTTGCCGGAAGTGGTCTGGGCCCTGCCTCGGGTCGGGACTTTTAACCTCCATGGCTCCTTGCTACCCAAATATCGCGGCGCGGCGCCCATCAACTGGGCCATCATCGAAGGGGAAAAAGAGACGGGGGTCACCAGTTTTTTTCTCCGCCATGAAATCGATACAGGCGATATCATTTTTCAGCGACGGATCGCCATTGGCGAAAATGATACCGCCGGGGAACTGCACGACCGGATGATGATCCTGGGCGCGGAAACCGTGCTCCAAACCGTTCAACTGATCGAGCGGGGAAATTACGTCCTGCAAGCTCAGGACGCCGAACAGGCGAGCAAGGCCCCGAAGATATTTCACGAAACCTGCGAGATCGATTTCTCCCAGCCCATGGCCAGGGTGCATAATTTTATCCGGGGCCTGAGCCCCTACCCCGCCGCCTGGACCCGCTTGGGCGGTAAGGAATTGAAAATATTTCTTACGACGATAGATGACCAAACTCCGAAACACCCTCCCGGCGCCTTTCTTTCCAAAAACCCAAAGAGCCTGAAAGTGGCTACCCTAGACGGATACCTGAATATCCTCGAACTACAGCCGGAGGGTAAGAAAAGAATGGATGCTGCGGCTTTTTTTGAACGGATATAGGAGTTTGGTGACTAGTGACTAGTGACTAGTGATTAGTGACTGGTGATTAGTGATTGGTGACTAGTAATTGGTTAGGGAGGGGAACTTTGTGTTGGTTTTTTAGTTTTAATTATTTTATTTATGAGAAAATTTTGGCTGAGTAAAATGTATTATCATTACGGAACAAATCCGACCTGCCAGATTTCGCTTATTTTGCCTATTTTCGGGCCGCTCGGGAATCGGGCGACGAACAATCCCCGAAATGCCGCCGTTTTTAATGGTACGTCTTTCAATAAACCACACCGATGATTCCTTATCGCTCCTTTAGCTCCGCGATTTTCCTGCTGCTCCTTTTGGTTCAAACGGGGTGTCTGGTCGTTCAGAATCCGCACTCCGCTGTGGCGCCCGGCCGTTGGAGGGGCGTGCTGAAATTGACCCAGGGGCCCGTAACCGCGCCCGACGAATCGGAATTTGCCAACCTGAAGTTTGAGGAGGTTACAGAGGGAGAGCTTCCCTTTTTGTTCGATGTGGTTTACGACGACGAGGAGACCTTTCACCTGGAGATCCTCAACGGCGAGGAGCGTATCCGGGTGGACCATATCAGGTTTGGAAGAGATCCTGCCACGGCAAAGGATACGCTATTGATCGAGTTTCCGGTTTATGATTCCTATATCAAAGCCCTGCATGAAAACGATGTGATCGAAGGCGAATGGGTCGTCAATTACAAGGAAAACTATCGCATTCCCTTCGTGGCCCATTTCGGGCAGGGTTACCGGTTTACCGAACTCAAAAAAACGCCCGCTTTGGACCTTACCGGAAAATGGGAAGTCGCCTTTGAAGTGGACACAGAGGAGGAATATCCTGCAATTGGTGAGTTCGTCCAGAAGGGAAACGACCTGAGGGGTACTTTTTTGACGGAAACAGGCGACTACCGCTTTCTGGAGGGCACGGTTCAGGCGAATAAATTCTACCTCTCCTGCTTTGACGGCGCCCATGCCTACTTATTCGAAGGGAAGATCATGCCCGACAGTTCCCTGATCGGCAGTTTCCGCTCGGGCATCCATTACCGGGCGCTTTGGGAAGGAAAGCGAAACCCCGATTTTCAGCTGGCGAACGCAGATTCCATTACCCTGACAAAACCGGGCGCTCAAACCATGGCCTTCTCCCTGGAGGACCCTTTGGGCAAAGTCGTTTCGCTTGAGGATCCTGCTTATAAAGACAAGGTTAAAATCATTCAGATCATGGGCACCTGGTGTCCCAATTGCAGGGATGAGACGGAGTTTCTGATCGATTATTTATCCAGGAATACCGGGCAGGACCTTGCGGTTTTCGGGGTAGCCTTCGAGCGATACAAGGAAAAAGAAAAAGCCATGGGCGCCCTGAGCCGGTATGTGGAAAATCTGCAAATTCCCTATCCAATACTTCTGGCAGGCTTGAGGGACAAAGCAACGACAGAGGCGGTGTTTCCTATGTTCAACGGGATACATGCATTCCCTACCATGGTTTTTCTGGACCGGCAAAACCGTATCCGCAGAATTCACACCGGGTTTTCAGGGCCTGCCACCAGCGAGTTTCCAGCTTTTAAAGCCGATTTCGAGGACTTTTTACAAGGTCTTATTGACGAAAAATAAATAACTTTAAACCTCATCAGCCCTTAACAGACCATCGATGGACACCAGCAAGCAATTCCTTATAGCATTTCATGAAAATAACCGCTCAAAAGCACATTCCCTTCAGGAGGCCTTAACCCCTGCGGGCTGTTCTTTTGAGCTTCTTTCCTCCGCCGACGTCGCCGAACCCGGTGAATTCAGCAAGAAATTGCTGGCGGGCATGGGGCAGGTAGTTTTGCTGGTCAGCGACAACCTGCTTAAAGACGAACAATGCATGTACGCAGGCCTGGAAACCGTTCAGCAATTGAGCAGTTCCAACCGCCTTCTCTCCATCGTGATCGACGGGGAATATCCCGGCCAAAACCCCGAAACCGTTACTACCGTATTTGAACGGGTTGGAGACGTCATTCAATATCTCAATTTCTGGCAGGACGAATATATCAATCTCCGCCAAAAGCGCCGGCACCTGGAAGAGGCCGACGACCAGGAAAAAGTCAATGAATCCCTGCGGGTCGTCCGCCAGGTATCCTCCGAGATCGGCGAATACCTCCGCCATCTGCGGGTGGTGAAGCATTATACCTGGGAGCAGGTTAGCGCCAATGAGTGGGAGCTGTTTTTCCGCCTCAACCAGTTCCAGGAAGGGCATTCCAAAATGAAAATGGCAACCCTTCCCGAGGAAATTATACCCACCGTGGCGCCCGATGCAGAAGTTGAAGTTGAGGTTGAAGTAGAGCCAGAAGAGCACGAAGAGGCGCCTCCCGTAATCGAGTGGGATGAAATGCCCGGCATTGCTTCCCTGGGAGGCCCGCCTTCGGAAACCCCCAGCATTGAGGACGAGTCCGCCGATTCGGACGGCCAGGACGCCCCGGAACCCATAGAACACCAGGCTACCGAGATCGAAAAAGTCGAAAGCCTTTTTGAAGAAGCGGTTCCCGAAGAAGTGGAAGAGGAGGAAGAAGAAGATTTGGATCAGGACGATGATGATCAGGACGATGATCAGGACGACGACAGCGATGAGGAGGAGGTCGCCGAGGGGATTTCCAACGTGGAAGAACCCGAGGAGGCCGGGGCTATTTTGGAAGACGCTAAATCGCAATTCGAAAAAGGCGACCTCGTCACAGGTTTGAACCTGCTGAGCCAGGCGGTGGAGGATCATCCGCAAAGCGCGTTGCTTCGCTACCACTACGCCCAGGCCCTGCTTCAATATGCCCACAACCCGAGGGAGGCCGCCCTGGAGCTCGAAAAGCTGGTGCGTTTTGCCCCAGGCCATGTGCAGGCCTGGTTTCTTCTGGGAGAATTGGCCGAAATGGCCCGTCTGTACCGCCAGGCACGCCAGTATTTCGAACATGCCGTATACCTGGAGCCCGATTTTTCAAAAGGGCTCTTCCGGCTGGGCTTATTGCTGAACACCCACTTCGAGGGAGAAGAAAAAAAGGCCGCCAAATACTTCCGGAAAGCCTTTAAGGCCGATAAAAAATTTGCCGATGCACATTACCAATACGGTGTGCTGCAATACGAACGGCTCGGCAATCCGCAAAAGGGGGTCAAATCCTTGCACAAAGCGCTCAGATACCAGCCGGAGCATCCATTCGCGCATTACGACCTCGCTTTGATCTACCACTCTCTGGGCGAACTGGAAAAGGCTCATTTGGCCTACCAAAACGCCGTAACCAATAATCCGGAGTTGCAAACCCCGGAAAACGACCAGGCCTTCTTTTTCGAAGCTCCCGCGATAGCCGACCAGGAAGCGCCCTCCGAGCCCAGTCCGGTCAAAGAACCCAAACAAAAGAAAAAGAAAGAAGCGCCCTCCGACTCACAGGGCATCGTGCTCATAACGGGGGCGACTTCCGGCATCGGGAGGGCTACTGCCACGGCCTTTGCCCAGGGCGGTTACGACCTGATCCTGACCGGTAGGCGGGAGGAAAAACTGGAGGATCTACAGGAACATTTGCAGGAAAAATTCGGGATAAAAGTCCGCATCCTCTGCTTCGACGTCCGGGATCCGGAAGAGGTTGCCGAAAACCTGAATGAGCTGGACGGCGCCTGGCGCCAGGTCGATATTTTGATAAACAATGCCGGATTGGCCAAGGGGCTCTCGCCTATCCACGAGGGCGAGCTGGCCCATTGGGAGGCGATGATCGATACCAACCTAAAAGGCTTGCTCTACGTCACCCGAATCGTGACGCCCTGGATGGTGGAAAGACAAAAAGGCATGGTGATCAATATCGGCTCGATTGCAGGGAAAGACGCCTATTCCAAGGGAAATGTGTACTGTGCCACCAAGTTTGCGGTGGATGGCCTGACCAAGGCGATGAGACTCGACCTTCACCAGCACGGCATCCGGGTGAGCCAGATCTGTCCGGGGCATGTGGAAGAGACCGAGTTTTCACTCGTTCGTTTCGACGGCGATGCCGAGCGGGCAAAGATCTACAAGGATTTCCAGCCTCTGAATGCGGCGGATGTGGCCGACATCATTCTCTATATGGCCAGGGCGCCAAAGCACGTGAATATTCAGGATGTCGTGGTGACGAGCACCCAACAGGCCAGCGTGCATCAGATCGATAAGAGCGGAAGGAAGGATTAGGAGTTATTTCCCCTCATCTCCGAGGAAAATGGAGCGGATTTCTGCCGCCTCCGAAGGTTTCATTCTTCCGGAAAGGATGAGGCGTAGTTCGCGGCGGCGCAGAGCGCCCTCGAACTGGTTTTGCTCGTCTTTCGTTAGCGGCAGTACAGGTGGGATATTACAAGGCTTCATCGTTTTTTCATCCACAGCCACAAAGGTCAGATAGGCGTGATTGCAGCGCCGGGCGTTGCCCCCCTTCAGAGAGTCGGCATAGACCTCCACATAAACCTCCACGGATGTATTGAAAGAACGGGTTACGGTAGCTTTTAGCGTAACTACGGCTCCCAAAGGGATCGGCAGCTGAAAGGACACGTGGTCCACCGAAGCGGTGACCACGTATGATTCGGAATGCCTGCCTGCGCAAATACCCCCGGCTATATCCATCCAGCGCATCAGATTGCCGCCCATGAGGTTGTGCAGCGGATTGGTATCGTTGGGCATTACGATCTCGGACATGATGGTCTCCGAATCGGCAACTTTTTTGGCTTTCATGAAAATTGGATTAAAGGTGAATCGGTCAACGGATCATAACTCCTTTCCTGTTGATGAAAGGGATGAGGGTGAAGTTTTCGGCGGCGATGCTGCCCCGGACGAAAATATAACGCTTGTCGAACATGTATCCTTCATAGGTGAAACTCACCCAGTATTCATTGGTCAGATCGAACAAAGCCTTGTGTATGGGCTCGATCAACTGGATTTCCAAAGGCCCGATTTCATCAAAAAAGTGACGAAGTGTCGTTGTTTTGCGATCCTCCCCGTCGATAGGTCCATATCCGTTGGAACTGATCAACACGTTTCTGATCGATTCGTCTTTCAGGTTGATCAGAAACGTGTCCCATAACTCTTCCCCCGATGCCTCATCCGTGCGAGGAACGATCGCAATGGCGAGGTCCTCAACCTTTTGTACCGGAATATCTTTTTTCATTTTCTTGAATGTATTCGAAACCAAACAAATCGGCGAATTGAGCCTTCAATCCCGCCTTCACTTTTTCAATATCCTGGACCTCCCCCAGTTCTTGCTGCATGGAAGTAACATCCTTGTCGCGGTCGGCTATTCCGCAGGGGATGATGTGGTGGAAATAGGATAGTTCGGTGTTGACATTGAACGCCAGTCCGTGCAGCGTAACCCATCGGCTGAGGTGCACGCCGATGGCGCAGATCTTCCGCTTGGGCCGGGAACCGTTTTCTTCCAGCCAGACTCCGGTGTATGCGGGTTCCCTCGTAGCCGGTATCCCATAAGCCGACAAGGTCCGGATGACGGCCTCCTCCAGGGTTCGGACATAGCGGTGTACGTCTGTAAAGAACCCATCCAGGTCAAAAATCGGATAGGCGACGATCTGGCCGGGCCCGTGATAGGTAATGTCCCCTCCCCGATTGATTTTGTAAAAGGTGATTCCCCTGTTTTTCAAACCCTGGTCGTCGAGGAGCAGGTGATCCATTTTGCCGCTCTTGCCCAGTGTGTACACGGGGGGGTGTTCGCAAAACAGCAGGTAGTGTTTCCTCTGGATCTGAGGGTTATTGGCCTCCCTGTTCAGGCGCTTGGCCTCCACCAGCTGCTTGTGCAGCGATTCCTGGAAGGCCCAGGCCTCGCCGTAGTCCATCCTGCCCAGATCCATAAAAACAACTTGTTCCATATCGGCTTTTGAGGAAAAAAAGACCTCTTTTAAAAAGCGGGACAAAGGTAGGGAGTTTTTCGACACAGTCAAAGGGATGTAATATTTTCGGGAATCGGCCCAAAAAGCCTTTCCTTCCTTAGTTTTGCAGAAAAAAGATGCGCACTGTTTATGCCTTCCTATCCCTCCTGACCCCCTTCCTGATCTCCTGCGGACCCCGGGAAGTCTCTGACAATCAGACTCCTCCTGCTGCCGACACCCTGCGGTACGAAGCGGAACACCATATTCAAAACATCCGGCAATTGAGCTTCGGCGGAGACAATGCCGAGGGGTATTTCAGCTTTGACGGAAACAGTATCGTCTTCCAGGCGACCAACGAGAGCTGGGGCATTCCCTGCGATCAGATCTTCGTCATGCCTCTGGATGGAACCAAGGGCCAAAAGCCCCCGATGCTCAGTACCGGCAAAGGCCGGACCACCTGCGCTTATTTTCTGGCAGGCGATTCGACCATCTTGTACGCCTCCACCCACCTCGCCGCCGACACCTGCCCTCAGACGCCCAGAACCCATCAGGGCAAATACGTTTGGGGCATACACCCGGAATACGATATTTTCCTGGCCGACCTGAAGGGAAATATTCTCCAAAGACTCAGCTCCGAACCCGGATACGACGCAGAGGCCACGGTCTCTCCCGATGGATCCCACATCGTCTTTACCTCCACCCGGTCCGGCGACCTGGAGTTATGGACCATGCGGCCCGACGGCAGCGAGCTCAAACAGATCACCAAGGAGCTGGGTTACGACGGAGGCGCTTTTTTTTCGCCGGATAGCAAAAAACTGGTCTTCCGGGCTTCCAGACCGAAAAGCCAGGAGGACGTAAAAGCCTACCAGGAATTGCTGGCACAGGGCCTCGTACAGCCAACCAATATGGAGATTTACGTGTGCAATGCCGATGGCAGCGAGCTCGCACAGATCACCAGCCTGGGCGGAGCCAATTGGGCGCCTTTCTTCCATCCCGGAGGCGAAAAGATCATTTTTTCGAGCAACCACCACACCGAGTCCGGTCGCATATTCAATCTCTTTTCCATCGACCTGGACGGTACCAATATGGAACAAATCACCTTCGATCCGACCTTCGATGCATTCCCGATGTTCAGTCCCGACGGCAGCAAGCTGATTTTCGCCTCAAACCGCAACAATAAAGGCACGCGGGACACCAACCTCTTTTTGGCCGATTGGGTTGAGCATTGAATTTATTTTAAACCAATGCCCTGTTTTTATAACCTACGTTTGCCTATTTTGCGGAGGTTTAAATTCTTAGATTAGGTACACATGGGTAAAGTAATTGCGATCGCCAATCAAAAAGGGGGTGTTGGGAAGACCACCACCGCCATCAACCTGGCTGCCAGCCTGGCAATTTTGGAGAAGAAGATCCTCCTGATCGATGCCGATCCTCAGGCCAACGCCACTTCGGGCGTGGGGGCAAGCGGTCAGGAAATGGTGACCCTGTACGACTGCCTGATCAACGAGGCAGATCCACTATCAGCTATCCTCGAAACAGAAACGCCCAACCTCCATATTCTGCCCTCGAATATCGACCTGGTCGGAGCGGAAGTGGAACTGGTCACCCACCCCCGGCGGGAATACGTGATGAAGGAAACGGTGATCGACAAGCTCAGGGACCACTACGACTATATTTTCATCGATTGTCTCCCCTCCCTCGGCATCGTCACGGTCAACGCGCTCTCGGCAGCCGACTCGGTCCTGGTGCCGGTACAGTGCGAGTTTTTTTCGTTGGAAGGCTTGAGCCAGCTGCAGAATACCATCAACCTGGTAAAAAAGAACCTCAATAAATCGTTGGAGATCGAGGGCATCCTCTTGTCCATGTACGACCAGCGGCTTCGCCTGGCTAACATCGTGGTCCAGGAGGTGAAGGAATTCTACCAGGACAAGGTCTTCGATACCATCATACACCGGAATTCGAAGATCAGCGAGGCGCCCAACCTGCACCAACCCGTCATCCTCTACGATGCGGCGAGCAAGGGCTCGACCAATTTTCTCAACCTTGCCGAAGAATTCCTCCAAAAGAATGGTGATTCTGTTATTGCAGATCGGCCTTCGGCCGGACCAAAAGTTTTTTAAATTGCAAAAAACATAAATAAAAAAGAGCTTGGCCTCGGCATCCGGGCCCTCCTTTCCAATCTGGATAGCCAGGATATGCCCGGCAAACAGGAGGAAGTCGTCCGGGAATTGTCGCATACGGTGGCCATGATCCCCCTGGCCCATATCGAGGTCAACCCCTTTCAGCCGAGAAAAGATTTCGACGAAGCAGCCCTTGAAGAATTGGCCCAATCGCTGAAAACCCACGGCTTGATACAGCCGATCACCGTGCGCCGGCTCAGTGGGAAGGAATACCAGCTCATTTCGGGCGAACGCCGTCTGCGCGCCGCCAGGATTGCGGGGTTGAAGGATATCCCGGCCTATATCCGCATCGCCAACGACCAGGAGATGCTGGAGATGGCTCTGGTGGAAAACATCCAGCGCGAAGACCTCAACCCGATCGAAATATCCATCACCTACCAACGCCTTCTCGACGAATGCCACCTGACCCACGAGATTCTCGGCGACCGGGTGGGCAAAAAGAGAAGCACGGTCACCAACTTCCTGGGGCTGTTGAAATTGCCGCCCCAGATCCAGCAATCCCTTAAGAATAAAGAGTTGAGCATGGGCCATGCCAAAGCCCTGCGCGGAGTCGACGACCTGGCCATCCAATTGAGCATTTTCAACGAAATCATTTCGAAGGGACTGTCGGTGCGGGATGCCGAACAACTCGCCCGCGACTACCAGCAACCCAGGCCCAAGGCCGCCGGACCTGCAAAACGGGTCCCGGATTCCTATCTGCACGTACAGGACAACCTACGCAGTTTTTTTGGGGCAAAGGTCCAACTCAAGACAGGGGATAAAGGCAAGGGCCAGATCCTGATCCCCTTTAACTCCGACGAGGACCTCAACCGCCTCCTCGATCTTTTGGAGAAATAATGGCCAGGCTTTTTTTCCGCTCCGCCTTTGTCGCCGCTTCCCTGTTGTTTGCGGTTTTCCATCTTTCGGGGCAGGAAACCGATACTTTATTTATTCAGGTAGATAGTCTGGTCGCCGGGCAGGATAGCGCTGAGCTCAAAAAGACCTTTTTTCATTGGTTTACCGATGAATATCCAAACCCAAAAAAAGCTTTGCTTCTCTCGATCATCCCCGGGGGTGGGCAGGCTTACAACAAGAAATGGTGGAAAATGCCCCTCGTCTATGGCGCAATGGGAGGCATGGTGTATCTGATCGACCGCAATACGAATGATTATCTATACTTCAAGCGCGCCTACCGACGAAAGGTAAGGAGTCTCCCCCACGACCTGAGCGGGCAGGGCGGCCTGGATAGTCCTACCGTGCTAAAAAAATACAGGGACCAGGCCGACAAGAACACCCAGTTGTCCTATATCGGACTGGTTGCTGTTTTCGGCCTTGCCGGCGTAGAAGCCTTTGTAGATGCCCACCTCTCCAGCTTTGATATCAGCGACGACCTCAGCCTGAGGGTAGGGCCCAAAGACCTCGGGGTAGGCATAACCTTGGTGCTTAAATAGTCCCCAACTACCCCTCCATAAACGGATACCGGTAATCCTTCGGCGGTACGAAATTCTCCTTGATCGAACGGGCGGACAGCCAGCGGTAGAGGTTCAGGACGGAGCCGGCTTTGTCGTTGGTTCCCGAGCCGCGGGCGCCGCCAAAAGGCTGTTGACCCACCACTGCGCCGGTCGGCTTGTCGTTGATGTAAAAATTTCCTGCCGCATGACGGAGTTTTTCATAGGCCAGGCGGGCAGCGGCCCGATCCAGGCTGAAAATGGCGCCCGTCAGCGCATAGGGAGAGGTATTATCTACCAGCTCGAGGGCTTGTTCGTATTCCGCGTCTTTGTATAGGTATATCGTCAGGATGGGACCGAAGATCTCCTCGCACATCGTAAGCGAATAGGGGTCCTGAGAAAGGATCACCGTCGGTTCGATAAAATAGCCCTCTTTTTTCGAATATCCGCCCCCGGAGATGATTTCGACCCTGGGGTTTTTCTTTGATTCTTCTATGTAGGTAACGATCTTGTCGAAAGCCTTTTCGTCGATCACTGCATTGAAGAAATTGGTAAAATCCTCCGGGGAACCCATTTTTACAGATTTGAGATCCTTGACCAATCGCCCCTTCACCTGGGGCCATTTCCCCTCGGGGATATAGGCTCTGGAAGCCGCGGAGCATTTTTGGCCCTGGTATTCAAAGGCGCCCCTCAACAGGGCGGTAGCCACCTCTTCTGCATCGGCGCTGGAGTGCATGACCACAAAGTCTTTCCCCCCAGTCTCCCCAACGATGCGGGGATAGGATTTATAGAGGTGGATATTCTCCCCGATGGTCTTCCAGAGGTTTTGAAATACACCGGTACTGCCCGTAAAGTGGATGCCCGCGAAATTCGGGTCCTTGAAGATGACCTCGCCCGCAGTGGGGCCGCTGACGTAAACCAGGTTGACAACGCCTGCCGGCAGACCGGCAGCCTCCAGGACCTCCATGATGACCGAGGCGGAGAAGATCTGCGACTCTGCGGGTTTCCAAACCACGACGTTGCCGCACATGGCAGGCGCAGTAGGCAGGTTGCCCGCGATGGAGGTAAAGTTAAAGGGGGTCAGCGCGAAGACAAAACCTTCCAGGGCGCGGTATTCCATGCGGTTCCAGGTCAGTGGGGCGCTCTCCGGCTGCTGATGGTAAATGTCGGTGAGGTATTGCACGTTGTAGCGGAAAAAGTCGCACAACTCGGCCACGGCGTCGATTTCCGCCTGATAGATCGACTTGGACTGGCACAGCATGGTCGCGGCGTTCATACGGGCGCGGAAGGGGCCTGCCAGGAGGTCGGCAGCTTTGAGGAAGATCGCGGCGCGGTCTTCCCAGGCCATATTTTCCCAGGCCGGTTTGGCGGCCATGGCTGCGGAAATAGCCTTTTGAACGTGCACGCCACTCCCCTTTCCGAAATACCCGAGGGTATGCTTGAGTTCATGGGGGGGATGAATAGCTTTGCGGTCCTCCGTCAATATCTTTTCCCCGCCGATATACATGGGGATATTGCTTTCCTTCGATTTGAAGTCTGCGATTGCGGCCTGGACGGCTGCCCGCTCGGGCGATCCGGGACGATAGGCCAACACCGGTTCGTTTTTGGCGACCGGGACTTTAAAAAATGCATTTGCCATATAAAACAGGATTTATCACGGTTAGGAATTGGCCTGCAAAGATAGGAAATTGCCCCTCAGGTTTTGACTGAAAAGGTGATCTCCGCAGGTAAAAACGGGCTGGCATCTCCCCCGCCTTTAATGATCTCCCGAACGATCGTGGAACTGACGTGGGAAAAGGCAGGCTGGCTGATGAGGAATATCGTCTCCAGCCCTCCGCCTACGATTTGGTTGATCTGGGAGATGGTTTTCTCGTAATCGAAGTCAGAGGCATTTCTCAATCCGCGGAGCAGGTATTGGGCGCCGATGCGGCGGCAATAGTGGGCAGTGAGGTTTTCGAAAAAATCGACTTCGATGCCGGCCTCTCCTTCAAACACCTTGCGAAGCCATCCCAGGCGCTGATCGAGGGGAAAGAGGGTCTGTTTCTGGGAGTTGACCCCGATGGCGACAATGACCTTGTCGAACAAGGGCACAGCCCTGCGGATCAGGTCCACATGGCCGGTGGTGATGGGGTCAAAAGAACCCGGGAAAACGGCAATACGCATAGCTTGGGGTTATTGGTCCCCGTAAAAATAAGAAGAGGTGGCGCTTTGCGCCACCTCTTTTACTTTTTATTGAGCTTTGTTCGCTGTTTTTTCCTTTTTCAGCGCTCCGTTTTCTTTCACCAGCTCGCCGTTGACTGTTTTGATAAGGCGGGCTGCTACGCGATAGGGATCTGCGTTGGATGCCGGACGGCGGTCTTCGAGGTATCCTATCCAGTCCTGAGCCGTAGCGATGGGCACCCGGATAGAGGAGCCGCGGTCGCTAATGCCGTAGGAGAATTTGTGGATCGATTGGGTCTCGTGCATGCCGGTCAGGCGCTTTTCGTTCTCCGAGCCATACACGGCGATATGGTCTGAATGCATGATCGACAACTTTTCGAAGATATTGTCGAAATAGGATTTGCCGCCCACTTCCCGCATGTGCTTGTTGGAGAAGTTGGCGTGCATTCCGGAGCCGTTCCAGTCGCCCTGAATGGGTTTGGGGTGAAATTCGACTTTGATGCCGTGTTTTTCCGAGATGCGGTGAAGCAGGTAGCGGGCGATCCAGAGGTCGTCGCCGGCGCGTTTGCCGCCTTTGCCGAGGATCTGAAATTCCCATTGTCCAAGCAGTACTTCCGCATTGATACCGGTAATGTCCAGGCCGGCCTCCAGGCAGGTATCGAAATGTTCTTCGACCAGCTCCCGTCCGGCGACGTTGCCACTACCCACGGCGCAGTAATAAGGGCCCTGGGGGCGGGGATAGCCGTGTTTGGGGAAGCCGATCGGAATACCTTCTACGGTCAGGACGTACTCCTGCTCGAAGCCGAACCAAAAGTCCTCGTCGTCTTCGATCAGCGCACGGGCATTCGTTTCGTGGGGCGTTCCATCCGGGTTGAGCACCTCGCACATGACCATAAAGGCATTGACGCGCTGCGGATCGGGAACTACCCGAACGGGTTTGAGCAGGCAATCGGAAAAATGGCCTTCCGCCTGTCGGGTCGAACTGCCGTCGAAGGACCAAATCGGCAAAACTTTAAGGTCGCCGTGGAAAAAATCCATGTCCAGGACCTTGGTTTTGCTCCGCAGGGACGGTTCGGGGTGATACCCGTCCAACCAAATGTACTCAAATTTGAATTTAGCCATGTTGATGGAGGTTGTTTAAAAATGCAGTTGAATAGTTGAATAGTTGAATAGTTGAATAGTTTATAAATTCTCTTTGGCTTTGCCAAAAAGGCTTCCATTAAACTTTTCAACTCTTCAACTTTAAACTGTTAAAGAATGGTTTTGCTTAGGAAATGGTTAAGATGGGGCAAAGGTAAAAAAATACCTCCTACCGGGAAAGGGGCAGGGAGTAAAAATATTTTTGCTCCGTAGAAAAGCCCGTTCTATCTTCGGGAATTGCCAATGGCCGACATGATCTGTATGAAAAGGAAATGGTCTTTGTGGTTTTCTGCTTTCCTGCTTGCAAAGGGCATCTTTGCACAACCCGACACCATTCCTCCCGTTCTCCCCGATCCGGCTATCCGTTTGGAGGATATCTTCCAGGACCGCGACGAAGCCGCCGAAACTTTCGATTTCAACACCCTTTTTGAAAACCAGGCCCGCTACCTCAAGCGGCCCCTGCAACTCAACAAGGCCGGAGAACTTGAATTGAGGGAATCGGGCCTGTTTACCGAGCAACAGGTCATGCGTTTGTTGCAATACCGGGATATTTCTGGTCCTTTGCTAGCGGTATACGAATTGCAGGCCATTCCTGGATTTGAACTGTCCGATATCAGGCAGATCTTGCCTTTCGTCACGGTGGGTTCGGAGTTGGCCGACCTTCAACTCTCTCCGAAACAATGGTTTACCGATGGCAGGACGGACCTTTACTTGAGGTGGTACCGGCAATTGGAGCCTCAAAAGGGCTTTTTGCCTCCCTCCAGCCCCGAGTCGAGTTTTTTTGAGGGCGACCCGAACCACCTGTACTTTCGGGTACGACATGTCTATCAAAACCGCTTCAGCATTGGCATCACCGCCGAAAAGGATCCCGGCGAGGCCTTTTTTCGCGGAAGCAACCCGCAGGGCTTTGATTTCTATTCGGCCCATGTGTTCATGCGGGATTACAATAAGACCCTGAAAGCGGTGGCCCTGGGAGATTACTCGGTCAGCTTCGGACAGGGCCTGATCCTCAACACCGGTTTCGGGTACGGAAAAAGCCCTTCCAGTATGGATATCAAACGCGGGGGAAGGGCGCTCTCCGCTTTCAGCTCTGTTAACGAGGCCAGCTTCTTTCGCGGCGGGGCGGCGACGCTTGGCCTGGGCAAGAATTGGGAAACGACTTTTTTCCTCTCCAGCCGCCGCCGCGATGCGAATGTGTCTGAAGCGGCTGACCCGGAGGAGGGGGAGCTTCCTCTCTCCATCACTTCTATTCTGCTGGCAGGGCTTCACCGCACGGCCTCGGAAATTGAGGATGAAAAGGCCTTTAGGCAAACCACCGCGGGGGCCAACCTGCTCAGGCGTTTTCCAAAGGGGCAGATTGCCGCCAACCTGGTCTACGACCGCCTCGACAAAACCCTTTCCAGGAACCCCCAACCCTACAACCTCTTTTATTTCCGGGGCGACCGCCTGCTCAACCTGAGTATCGACTACGCCTGGCGGGTTCAAAACCTGCACTTTTTCGGGGAAACAGCCCTGAGCGACAATGGCGCCATGGCCACGATCAACGGCTTGCTGGCCGGCCTGGATCGAAAAATAGACTTGTCGGTGCTGGTGCGCCATTTTTCTCCCCGGTTTCAGACCTTCTACGGCGCCCCTTTCGCAGAAACGACTGGCGCCAATAACGAAACCGGATTCTTCCTGGGCGCGGAGATCCGCCCCATCCGGCTGCTGCGGATCAATGCCTATTTCGACTTATGGAAGCATCCCTGGCTTCGGTACCAGACCGACGCGCCTTCTTATGGGCACGACTGGCTGTTGCGCTTTACCTTTTTTAAAAAAAGAAGTTGGGAGGCCTATTGGCAGATCCGGGGAGAGACGAAGGAGCGAAACAATCCTGTAAAAACAGATAACACCAATACCCTGGCAACCCGCGACCTGTTTTTCTCCCGCTGGCATCTCAGTTTCCAGCTCCACAAGTCCCTGGAGCTCCGCTCCAGGCTTGAGTGGGGACGCTTTTTAAACGAAGGAGCGCCGGGACCCCAAACCGGCATGGTCTTTTACCAGGATGTGCTGTACAAGCCGCTGGGAATCCCCTTTTCGTTCAGCACCCGCTTCGCCCTTTTCGATACGGATGGGTACGATGTGCGGTTTTACTCGTTTGAAAATGACCTGTTATATAGCTTTTCCATCCCGGCCTATTACGACCGGGGCTCCAGGTTCTATTTCAATATCCGTTACAAGGGAATCCCAAACCTGACACTGGAGGCGAGATATGCGACCTCTTTCTTTCCCGGCAACCTGGAGATCGGCTCCGGGGTTAGTTCCACGCCCGGGGATACCAGATCGGAGCTGGGGGCGCAGGTGAATTGGAGTTTTTGATCAAACCCGCCCCCATAAAGCGAGCAGGTAATGGCCATCCGGGTCCTCATAGTTCCGAATGGGTTGAAAACCTCCTGAAAGGGCAAGATCTTCAATCGTATGGCGATCGTATTTTTGGGACAACTCCATGTGAATGGCCTCCCAGGCATCGAAATGGATACTTTGACCAAGTGCGCCCAGGGAAACTGTTTGCTCCCTTGCGCTGATCAGGTAGCTCTCGCAGGCCCCGGTTAGGGGATTGTAGGTAGCCCAATGTTTAAAAGTCTTGATATCGAAATCGGCGTCGAGTTCCCTGTTGATGCGGGTCAGGAGGTTGAGGTTGAACTCTCGGGTGACGCCGGAAGAATCGTCGTAAGCCGCAAGGATCACATCCGGGTCTTTCATCAGGTCGAAGCCGATCAGCAGGAGGTCCTTGGGCCGGAGGCCGTTGGCAATATAATGTAAAAAGGACCTGGCCTCTGCGTCGCTAAAGTTGCCGATGTTGGAGCCCAGGAACAGGACGACTCTGCGGCGTTCGGGCTGGAAGGGAAGTTCCCGGAAATTTTGGAAATAATCTCCTGCGAAACCCTGGGCTTTGATCTCCGGAAATTCGAGTTGGAGTTCCCGCACCAGGATGGACAGTGCATTTTCGGAGATATCCACGGGCAGGTATCGGAAATCAGTCTCAAATCGGAGGAAATGCCGGAGGAGTATTTTGCTCTTTTCTCCACTGCCGGCGCCCAGATCGACCATTTCAAAGGGCTCCGGGCCTATGGCCTGGCGGATGGATTCCCTTTCGGCTTCCAGGATTCCCAACTCCAGGCGGGTGAGGTAATATTCCGGCAGGGTCATGATTTTCTTGAACAATTCACTGCCCGCCTCGTCGTAAAAGTACCTGGAGGGGAGCCTTTTGGGCTTTTCGTTCAGCCCGGCCAGAATATCTGCAGCGAAGGCATTCAATGACCGATGACCTTTTGCTCAAATTTGCAGACCTCTTTCAGGGTTTCCTCGTCGTTGATCATGGAAGTCTGTTGTTTAATCCTGCCGGTGCCCAAATCGAACACCCAGCCGTGGAGATAGGGCCGCCTCTCCCCTGCCCAGGCGTTCTGAACGATGTTGGTTTTACCGAGGTTATACACCTGTTCGATCACATTTAACTCGACCAGGCGCCGGAAGCGCTCCTCTTCGTCGAGGGGATCGAGTTGCTGCCAATAGTAGTTTTGGGTATCCTTGATCTGCCGGAGCCAGTTGTCGATCAGGCCGTACTGGTGGTTGCCCATGGCCGTCTTCACGCCCCCGCAGCCGTAATGGCCGCACACGATCACGTGTTCCACCTTGAGCACCTCTACGGCGTACTGGAGCACGCTGAGAAGGTTCATATCGGTTTGGACGACGAGGTTTGCGATATTTCGATGCACAAATATTTCTCCCGGCAGGGTTTGCGTAACGACATCGGGCGGAACCCTGCTGTCCGAACAACCGATCCAAAGGAATTTCGGCTGCTGCCCGGAGGCGAGTTGTTTGAAAAAATCGGGGTTGGTGGCTTCCTGTCGTTCCACCCAATCCGAGTTATTCCGGATGAGCTGGTTTATGCTGTCGATAAGTGCCATAGGTGGTTTTTAATGGATTTTTTCGTACAATTCGGTTTTCTCCTCTTCCACGTGTTTGTGCGTCACTTCCAATATCTCAAAGACGTTGCTCTTGATGGTGTGGGCTATGTCGCTGGTCGGCAGGTCATTGCAGTCCAGGCCGAATGGCTCCTCGATCTCCTGTGCCATCATTTCGATCCCGATGAAAGTAAAACCCAGGAACATGACGATGGGGATGCTCATAAATCCGAAATCGGGCACCATACCAAAGGGCAGCATCAGTATATAGGCAAAAACAAGCACCTTCACATATACGGCATAGGAAAACGGAATAGGGGTCTTGCGGATCCGCTCGCAGGCCCCGGTTATATCCAGCAGGGCCTGAAGATGGGGTTTGAAATTCAGCAAGTCGGAGTCGGAGATGACCCCGCTCCGGTAAAGGGTCTGTATCTGGATGTGCAATTGCGAGGAAAAATAAGCCGGAATGTGATTCCGGGTTTCGAGCTGTGCCCGGGTTTGATCTGTCAGCAACAATAGCTCCTCCTTCTTTACCCCGGCCCGGAGATGGTCTTTGAGCGCGATGCAAAAATTGGCGATGCCCGTGGCAAATTCCTTTCTGAGGTTTTTATCCTCGGAGGGAAATGTGGCATGGGCCATTGTGGCTAGATTCCGGCAGTGATTTACCAGCGCGCCCCATTGGTTCCTGCCCTCCCACCAGCGGTCATAGGCCGTATTGGTCCTAAAAACCAGCAGAATACTGAGCACGATACCGATGAGCGAAAAAAGATTGGCCGGTAGCTCGAATTTAAGGTCAAACCAATATACGACGATGCAGACCAGCAAGCAATACAGGCCTATGGCGCCCGAAGCCCGCAGGACCTTTCGCATAGTCCAGCTCCGGGTGAGGTGCCCCATATCGCCGAAGAAGTTTTTGTTGGATTCGTAATATATCATAGCTGGAAGTTTTAAAAGGCGTTTTGGGCGAGTCGCAGCCCGGTGAACTGCCACCGTTTTTCGGGTTGAAAAAAATTGCGGTAGGTGATCCGGGAATGGCCCATCGGCGTTGTCTCCGAAGCGCCCCGCAACACCATCTGGTTGGACATGAACTTTCCGTTGTACTCTCCCACCGCCCCCGGTGCAGCCTGAAACCCCGGGTAAGGTAGGTAAGCCGAATTGGTCCACTCCCAGCGATGACCCCAGGTTAGAAAAGGCGCTGCAACCTCCCATTCTGCTTCGGTCGGCAGACGACACCCTTTCCATCTGGCAAAAGCGTCCGCCTCGAAGAAACTGATATGGCATACAGGCGCATTCGGATCCAGGACTTGCAAGCCTTCAAAGGTGTAATTAAACCATTCACCTTCGATGAAATGCCAATACAGGGGTGCTTTCACCTGAGCGGATCGAACCCAGTCCCAACCTTCGGCGAGCCAGAATGCAAAGTGCTCATAACCGCCGGCGCGAATAAACTCGAGGTATTCGGCATTGGATATCAGCGCTTTCCCGATGCGAAATGAAGCTAGGTACATTTTGTGGCGTCCCAGTTCATTGTCAAAACAAAAGCCTTCGCCGGAGTGCCCGATCTCATAAACCCCTTCCGCGGTTTCCAACCAACCGGATTCGGCGGTCTCGGCCAGGTCGTGTTCCCGTTGGATTTGCACAGCTGGGAAAAGAGGGTTATGCCCCAGTATATATTTGATGTCGGTGACCAAAAGCTCTTGGTGCTGTTGCTCGTGTTGCAAACCCAGCTCCAGGGTAGCGATCAATTCAGAGGATAATTCCATTGTTTCCAAAAGCCTTCCCATCGCCTCGTCCACGGCGGCCCTGTATCGATAGACTTCTTTCACCGTTGGCCTGGTCATATTGCCTCGCTCGGCCCGAAGCACCCGCTTTCCGATGGTTTCGTAGTAGCTGTTGAACAAAAATCCGAAATCGGGATGAAAAGGCCGGTATCCGGGAAGAAAAGGCTCAAGGAGAAAGGTCTCGAAAAACCAGGTCGAATGCCCGATATGCCACTTGGGCGGGCTCACATCCACGACGGGTTGAACCACGTAGTCCTCCACCTCCAGACCGCGGCAGATCGCCTCGGTTCGACTGCGGACCCGAATATATCGCTCCTGTAATTCCCGGGCAAGGATCATACTTCGGACAAATACTTGTGCACAAAACTGATGGCCATCGCTCCCTCGCCCACTGCCGAGGCCACCCGGTTCATAGCGGTGGACCTCACATCGCCGGCGGCAAAAATACCGGGCACGCAGGTTTCCAACAGGTAAGGTTCCCGGTCGAGTTTCCAGCTTTTTCGGAAGGCATCGTAAACCAGCAGGTTTCGACCTGTTTCCAAAAACCCCTTTTCATCGCGTATGATTTCGAGGTTCATCCACTCCGTGATGGGCCTCGTGCCAATAAATACAAACAGGGCCGCGGCAGGAACCTTGCGTTGGGTTTTGCTCGGTAAATGCTCCAACACGATCTCCTCCAGATGGTCCTGACCATGTGCTTCCAGGACTTCCGATTCGTTGACCAGCTGGATGTTCGGGGTGCCTGCTATCTGTTCGATGAGGTATTGCGACATGGTGGAGCTGAGGTCAGACTTCCGGATCACAATAAACACGTTGGCGGCAAACCGGGACAGGTACATGGCACCTTGCCCGGCCGAGTTTCCTCCTCCTACTACATAGACGTCCTTGCCGAGGCAGCTATGGGCCTCCGTGGTCGCGGCGCCGTAATACACCCCGGCTCCCGTGAACCGGTCCAATCCCCCTTTTTCCAGTTTCCGGTATTCCACGCCAGTGCTGACGACCAGGCTTTTCGAAACGATCTCGCTGCCATCCGAGAGGTGCAATATCTTGTAATTATCCTGGAGGTGAATGCCTGTAACTTCATGAGAAGCAAGGATTTCTACTCCGAATCTGCTTGCCTGCGCCACAGCGCGGCGGGCGAGTTCCGAACCGGTCAGCCCCGAAGGGAAACCCAGGTAGTTTTCGATCCTGGAGCTCGTACCCGCCTGTCCTCCCGGGGCGCGTTTTTCCACCAGCAGGGTGCGAAGGCCTTCGGAGCCCCCGTAAACAGCAGCTGCCAGTCCGGCAGGCCCTGCGCCGATGATCACTACGTCGTAGATATCCTGGGAAGCCTTTACCGTTAAACCCAGCTTTTCTGCGAGCAGGGTTCTTGGGGGCTGGGCGAGGTATGTTCCATCCTCGAAGAGTACGGCGGGCAGATCGCTGCCTTTTATTCCATACAGCTGCATCGCCTCCTGCGCTTTTTCGCTGGTGGCGACGTCCAGCCATTGATATGGGAAAAGATTTCCGGAAAGGAAATCCTTGAGCTCGTGGGTTTTGGGTGAAAACTGATACCCGATTACCCGCAGGCCTTCAAATTCCGGTTTAAAGCTCATTTGCCAATCTTCCAGCAAATCCTCCAACACCGGATAGAGCTTTTCTTCGGGAGGGTCCCAGGGTTTGGATAGATAATAGTTCAAGCCCACATCGTTGATGGCCTTTACGGCCGCGTCGATATCGGAATAGGCTGTCAGCAGGACGGTTCGGGCATCGGGGTATAGTTTTTTGGCGAGTTCCAGAAAAGCGACGCCTTCCATTTCCGGCATTCGCTGGTCTGATACGAGTAGGGCAACTTCCTCGTGCTGTTTTTTCAACTCCTCCAGCGATTGAAGGGCATCGGCGGCCGAGGTGGTGCTCAACACCTTGTAATCCTGGCGGAAATGACTGCGCAGGTCGCGCTGAAGAGCACGCTGCACCTGTGGGTCATCGTCCACGGATAGAATAATGGGTTGTTTCATATTTTTTGAGGTCTATCCTTCCAGCGGCAGGCACACGACAAACTCCGTTCTGCCGGGTTTCGACTGAACGGTGATCTCTCCCTGATGCGCCGAAATAATTTTTCGGACAATATCCAAACCCAGACCCGTTCCTTTCCCTATTTCCTTGGTCGTAACGAAAGGATCGAATATGGTCTCGATGATCTCGGGCGGAATGCCTGTTCCGTTGTCTATAATACTGGTTTTGAGCCATTTATGATTTACCGAACAAACGATTTCCAAAACCCCGCTATGGCTCATCGCATCGATGGCGTTGTCGATCAGGTTGGTCCAGACCTGATTGAGCTCGCCTACGAAAATAGAAATTTCGGGCAGGTCTTCCGGGATATGGAAACGCAGCTCGATATTTTTTTCCTTCAGTTTGTGGTTCAGCAGCACAAGGGTATTGCGCAGCCCCTCTTCGATATGAACCAGCGATTTGGTATTCCCACGGTCCATGTGGGTATAGGATTTGATCGAATCCACCAAATGGCCGATCCGCTGGGAGGCTTCCTGGATCTCTGTCACGATCTTCTCTGTAACCAGATTGTTACAAATCCAATGGATCACCGGATCGAGGTGTTTACCCTCGAGGATTTGCTCCAGTTGTTCCAAATGGGAGGGTTTAAAGCCGAACTCCATCAGCACGGGGGCAAGGTCAAAGGCATCCCCGATGCCGTGATCTTCGAGCCAGTCGAGCAACTCGTCCTCCAATTTGGAGCGTTCCATGAGGGAAAACGAATGGTTTTGTCCGGCCTGTATCCGTTCGAACATCACCTGGTTTACTTCGTCCACCTGCCGGTTGGTCGCTTCGATGGCCATGACCTTTTTAAACTTGTCGGGGGTATGGGCCAGGTGAGTTTTCAGGGCGGAAGAACTGCGTACGATGGCAGAGGCCGGATTGTTCAGCTCGTGCGCCAGGCCGGCCGATAGCTTGCCGAGCGACATCATTTTTTCGTTCAGCTGCTGGATCTTGCCCATTTCGCGCACCCGGTCGGTCATCTCGTGGACCAATACACTGGTCAGCTCATAATGCAGGCGCGTCATCTCGGGGAACAAATCCCGGTGCAGCCGGAAAATGATGCAGGGCTCTATAGCCGCCGCAAACGCGTTGGCAGTCCGGCCCCTGGAATAAGGAAGCGCTCCCGTGATATCATTGGGCTCGATCACGAATACATCGCGCCGCTGCCCAGCCTGGAAGTTATAGATTTGAACGACACCCTTGAGGTTGATAAACATATACTCAATAAGAGCGCCCGGTTCAAAGAGGGTGTCTCCCTCTCCGTATTCGATGACCTCCCCTCTGGCGAGGAGCCATTCCAATTGTTCAATCGGTACTTCCTTGAGCGTGGGGTTGTTTTGTAAAGCAGACAGCGCATCCATTGGCCGGGGTTTTGCCGAATAAGGGATAAAACCCACCGGCAGGCGAAAAGTTTTAACGTTTTATAGTCCGGGTCCAAAATCGCGATAAATGAGATACCTTTTCCTTTGCCGCTCAAACTGCTCCAGCCCCTCCTGCCAGGAGGCCCGGATACTCCTTTCGTCCCATCCCTGCTGAATTTGAATGCGCAACTGATCCGTTCCGGCCAACAGGTCGAAATACTTATTTGGAAGAAAAAATGCAATGGGGTCGGGATATTCGCAATAAAAATCGATCAGGTACTGCAAATCCAGAGCAGCCTTGCTTCGGGCTTGTTCGTTGGAAAAATACCGCAGATCGTAGCCGTTGCAAATTTCCCCTTCGTACAAAGGCCGTTTGGCGCCGGGCATCGGTGTCGGAACGAAATGATAAGGCCCGGGCGGGAAATCGGGAGAGCCGTAGATCTGGAAAGGGCTTTCGGTACCCCTTCCGACGCTCACCACAGTCCCTTCGAAAAGGCAAAGGCTTGGATAGAGGTAGGTGGCCCGCATATTCGGCAGATTGGGAGAAGGGGCCACCTGAAGTTCGTAGGGCCTCCCTCGGTAATACCCCTTGCAGGAAATGACGGTCAGATTGCAACCGATGGAGTCTTTAAGCCAGCATTCCCCGTTGATCATCTGCGCCAACTCGCCCAGGGTCATCCCGTGCACGAGGGGGATTGGGTGCATCCCGACAAAGGAGCTGAACTTCGGGTCCAGCACCGGGCCATCGACGTAATGGCCGTTGGGATTTGGCCGGTCTAGCACGAGCAGGGGGAGGCCGTTTTCCGCGCATGCTTCCAGCACGTAATGAAGGGTGGAGAGGTAGGTATAAAAACGGGTCCCCATCCTGAAGGTCGAAAACGAGGATATCGAGCCCGGCCAGATCTTCAGGAAAGGGCTTTTTCCGACTCCCGTAGAGGGAAATGATGGGCAGTCCGGAGCGGGTGTCCGTTTCGTCTTTTAATATTTCACCCGCATCTCCCGAGCCCCGGAAGCCGTGTTCTGGCGAAAAGATCCGAACGATCTGCACGCCCCGGGAAAGCAGGGAATCCACCAGATGCTGGCTGCCGATCCGGGAGGCCGGATGCACGACGAGCCCTACCCTTTTCCCCTGGAGCAGAGGCAGGTAAAGGCTGGTCCTTTCGGCGCCCACCAAAAGCCGCGCATCCACGCCATAGGCTTCCGAAGAGTCTTTCCGCTTGCCCCAAAAGGAGGTGCTGGCGCAACCGGACAGAAGCAAGGCGGCCCCAAAAATAATTCCAACAAAAATGTGCGACTTTAAAAACATTTGTTTTTGATGAGATTTTTCGGATATTACGAGTCATTTGGGCCCATGTTACCCTGAGCTAAGCAAACTATTGTTCGCAAAATATAGACAAGATTTGTCCGGTCAAAGAAAAGAAGCATGTTAATCCCCCGTTTTGCGATTATAGATGTGGAGACCACCGGGGGGCGGGCTGCCCGCGATAAGATCACCGAGATCGCCATTGTATTGCACGACGGGAGCCAGGTGATCGATACCTTTGAGACCCTGCTCAATCCCGAATGCCAGATCCCGGGCTTTATTTCCCAACTGACCGGCATTACCAACGATATGGTCGCCGAGGCGCCCCGCTTCTGGGAAGTGGCCCGCACCATCGTCGAAATGACAGAAGGCGCCATCTTCGTGGCCCACAACGCGCGTTTCGACTACAGTTTTATTCGAGAGGAATTCCGAAGGCTGGGGTATACTTTTACCCGAAAAACCCTTTGCACGGTCCAATTATCCCGGAAAAGCTTCCCCGGACTCCCTTCCTACAGCCTGGGCAACCTCATCCGGCATTTCGGGATCGAGGTCGAACAACGCCACCGGGCCCTGGCAGATACTCTGGCCACCACCGACCTCTTCACCCGGATCTTGCAATCCCAGAACGGACAAAACCAGATTAACCATCTGTTGAAAATGGGCATTAAGGAATCTTTATTGCCCTCCGATTTCGGCATCGCCAAAATCCGGGCTCTCCCGGAGGAGTGCGGGGTGTATTACTTCCACGACCGCTTCGGAGATGTGATTTACGTGGGAAAGAGTATCAATATTCAAAAACGCATCGCCGAACATTTTCAGGATAAGACGGATAAGGCCGGCATGCTCCAGCAAAATGCCGTGGACGTCTCCTTCGAATTAACGGGCAGCGAATTGATCGCCCTGCTGCTCGAATCGAGCGAAATCAAACGCCTGCGTCCCATGATCAACCGGGCGCAGCGCAATCGGCAGTTTCCATACGGGATATTCTCATTTACCTCGAATGAGGGCTATTTGTCCTTTCTGGCAGCCAAAACATCGGCTAAAGGCATGAAAGGAAAATCGCTGGTCGCGGAATACCCGCACCTGGACAGCGCCCGAAACCACCTCCAGGCTATGGTGGAGCGTTTTCAGCTTTGCGAAAAAAAATGCGGCCTGGATACCGCGCCCGGTCCCTGCTTCCCTCGGCAGTTGGGGATTTGCCTGGGAGCCTGCGTAGAGCAGGAATCCGCAGAAGATTATAACATTCGGGCCACTCAGGCGCTGGAAGCCCTCTCCGCCGTGCTCGACGGAAATTTTGTCCTCCTCGACGGAGGCAGAAGCCCCGACGAACAAGCCGCCGTGGTCGTGGCCGAGGGCAGGCTTTATGGATGGGGGTACGTGTCCTCCGACGATCATCCACAAAGCCTTTGGGATTGGAAAGCGCTGGTCAAACGCACGGAAGGGAACGCGGAAGAGAACCGCCTGATCAAGCGGTTCCTTTCCGCGAATCATATAAAAACCATCCGGTTTTAGCCCTTTGCCGCTGCTTTTACATCGAACAGGTATTTATAAACCCAGCCCGCCAGCACGGCGCCGATAACCGGGGCTGCAATAAACAGCCACAATTGGGAAATGTAATCGCCTCCTGCGAAAATGGCCTGGCTGATACTTCTTGCCGGATTGACCGAGGTATTCGTAACGGGAATACTCACAAGATGGATCAGGGTCAGCGCCAGGCCGATGGCGAGGCCTGCAAACCCGGCCGGAGCGCGGTTGTCGGTGGCGCCCAGGATAATAAGGAGGAACATAAAGGTCATCACAATTTCCATTGCAAGAGCTGCCGTTAGGCTATACCCGCCGGGGGAAAGTTCGGCGTAGCCATTGGCGGCAAAGGAGCCGATCTCGCTGCCGTTGCCGGTCACGATCACATAAAGCAATACGGCGGCGGCAATACCACCTGCAATTTGAGAAATTACATAGGGCAAAATTTCCCTGGCCCCAAACCGGCCACCCGCCCAAAGGCCGATGGTGACGGCCGGATTGAGGTGAGCCCCTGAAATGGATCCGAGGGAGTAAGCTATGGTCACCACAGTAAGGCCGAAGGCCAGGGAAACGCCTACAAGTCCGATTCCTACTTCCGGGAAGGCTGCAGCCAGCAGGGCGCTTCCGCAGCCTCCGAAAACAAGCCAGAATGTACCGATAAATTCTGCAAGGTTCTTTCTCATATTATTTGGTGTTGGTTTCGTTTTGTGCCATGATCAGAACCCGATCTTTTCCCCCAGTCCAGCATATAGATAATCGGTTCCATAGGCTTCCATCAAAAGTTTGAAAGCCAGGTGTCCGGTGCAATGCGCAGGCGCTACCCGGCGAACGCCCAGCTCTTTTTTCAATTGCCCCACCAATTGTCCCGTTTGGACTCTGTCGAAAGGCAGCATGTGGAAGCCACCATAGACCAGATCGATGGGGCCCTCTAAGGTTTTCTTCGTTTGGGCCACGATACGCTCCACCCCGGTATGGGAGCAACCCACGATCAACACCTGGCCTTTTTCGGTTTTCATAGCCAGGGAAAGCTCAGGCAGATTTGAGTTTTTGCAATCGTGGTTCTCCTTTTCAAATTGCCCTTCCACAAAGCTTTTATTGGGATAGCAGGAAAAATAGCCCATGTAGTCGGAGCTGGTCGCAATAAGGGTAAGCCCCGGAAGGATCTCCTTCGATGTTTTTATGAATTCGATATTTGCATTCCAGAAACGCCCGGACTGCCCGATGGAAAACTTGGTGTTGCCTCCGTCAAAATACCGCATGTAGATCGGCAGCGAGTCTCGTACACCCGGCTCCTGGCCCGTGGCATCAAAAGGCGCCGGAGCTCCCCAAAAGATATCGTACGGGAAATAGATCTTGACCTGTGGGTTGACCTGGAGCAGGTAATCCAGGCCGTTCAAATGGTCAAAGTGTCCGTGGGAAACGATCGCTATGTCGATCTCGCTCAGATCGATGCCCAGTTGCGCGGTATTGGACCTGAAAATGCCCGCGTTGCTACCGGCGTCGAAGAGGATCGTGTGACCTTCATACCGGGTAATGCAGGAAAATCCGAAATCCTTGATCAGGGACGTGTCTTTTCCAAAAGCATCGTAGAGATTGATAATCGTTCTTTCGGGAATGGGGTTGGAAGCCGAAGATCCGCATTTTTCCACGCCTGAAATACCGAGAATGCCGGCTGAAAGTGCAATAAGTAAATTAAGCTTTACCACCGCTGATTTTTGAATGGGTGAACTCGATTAACCTTTGTTCTCGCATTAAAGTTATCAATTTCCACAATATTGGAATTATCCCATTTTCTTTCCCCTCAGGAATTGAAAAGCCGCAGCCACAAGGATCAACCCCGACAGCACGAATAAAACCTTTATTTGGCTGAGGCCAGCCGCAACCGAAACCGCGCCGAAAAGGATTAATAACCAGGCGTTCAAACGGGAGTCCTTCAACCTGACCATCGGCGCAGCCAAAAGGATGCTGCCTGGAAGGAGAAACAAATAAGGCAGGAATGCCATCGTCAGCACACTCCCCTCCCCTAATTTTCCTACAATGACAGCGGCGTTCTCATTGAAATCCGGAGCTAGAAAATTTTGGGAGCTCAACTGTAGCAAGGCGATGGAATACCAGCCAAAAAGGCCCCATAAAAACAGGACCAGGCCGGCCAGGGAGAGCATCGGCTTCAACAGCCTGGCCAATTCGTACCAGCGAAGGGTGAACACAGCTAATAAGGGGAGAGAAGCGGCAATGAGCAGATGTCCGAGGTTCCACATTTCGGGATTGGACCTCATGATCTCCACCCTTTCTGCAGGAGAACCCGTCCCCCCGGGAAGAATCAACTGGGCGGCCAAAAACAGGATGGCTCCGGCAAACATAAGCAGATCAGTACTTTTCATGGCGATAAAATTTTGGTGATGAATTAATTTCTCACACAAAACTCGGCCCTGAAGAGAAGACCTCTTTTCACATTTGTTAAAAAATGAAAAGAGGAGAGAAATATTTCAGCCCAACTGACTGCGAAGCCGGCTCAAAGATTGCTGGGTAATGCCCAGAAAGGAGGCCACCGCGCCAAGCGGAGCTCTTTGGAGGATAGCAGGATATTCCTTCAGGAAATGCAAATACCGGGATTTGGCGTCCTGGTTGAGCAGAAACTGCCTTTGATTGATCAGTTTCACCATGAATTCCTGCCCCATCCGGTTGGATGCCTCTATGAACTTGGGCAGGTTTTGCTTTAGCCATTGTTCGCCGTCCTTGCTGATGGATATCACAAGGCAATCGGTAAGGGCCTCGATCATCAAAGTCGAAGGTCTCCCCGAGCCGAAGCTTTCCGCATCGAAGGCAAATTCGTTTTCGGCAATAAAATAACAGGTTACGACCGAGCCGTCGTCCTTCAGGTTGCAATACCGCATGACCCCGTTTGCGATAAACCCCACTTTTCTGCAAACTTTTCCCTGCCCTAGATAACATTCGCCCCTTTTGACGACCTCGAGATCGAGTCTGTCCATCAGGTTTTGTTCCTCCCTCGTGCTGAGGGGGGCGAAATTTTCATAAAAGCGGATAAAGCTCGACTTGGGATCCTCCATTTTTTGGATCATTTTTTCAGGAACTCCCGGATCAGCGCAAATTCCTTGGCCGGCTCCTCTACCTGCGGGTTGTGTCCGCTTTTTTCGAACATCACAAACTGGGCCTGGGGGCAATATTCCTTATATTTCACCATCATCCAGGGCACGGCCACGCGATCAAAGCGTCCGCCGATGATGAGAATGGGCATTTTCAAATCCTTTAGCTGCTTTCTGAAATCGAAATTGCCGATGTCGTTGCCCACGATAAAATCGCCGTCCTTGCCGACCATCTGGTAATACAGCTTGGCGTTAAAGGGGTTTGGGTAGGGCTTGCGCCGGCGGTTTACAAAATTGTCCGGGTTGTAGGCGTATAAAAAACCGTAGGGCACCCGTCCGTAAATCTCCTGGTGAATGGGGTCGCTGGATACATAGCCCTGTTCGCGAATGATCATCAGGGTATCCCAAACCTCTGGGTAATTGGTGCGGATTTCGTGGTTGCAGTTGTCGTCGTTTTCCTGCCACATGATAAAACTGTGAAAGGAATTGGCCAGGATCAGGTGTTTCACCCGCTCGGGGTATTTGATGGCGTAACCCTGGGCCACCACGCCTCCGTAGGAATGCCCAAGCACATTGATCTGCGAATAGCCCATGGCCTTGCGCAGGCCCTCCAGGTCTTCTATATCCCGTTCCACCGTGTATTCTTTCACATCGAGGGCGGTGTCGGATTTGCCGCGCCCATAGCCGTCGTAATACACGAGGGTGTTGGTAGTGGAGAGGGAATCAAAACTCCTCAATCCGTAGTGGGTTCCTCCCGGCCCTCCGGCAATGAAGAAGATGGGGTCGCCCTGTCCAAAACTAACAGTCCAGAGCTTGGCGCCATTGACTTCGTAATATTTGCCGTCGGTATGGCTATCGGGGAAGGTCTGGGCAGCTATGGAGCCGGATAAAAAAGCAAGGAGAAGAGCAAAAACAACACTTTTCATGGAAGGAGATTTTAATGGCCCAAATTTAGCAATGCAATAAGCCTCTAAATATCCGGCTTTTACGCCAGACTTTTATAGATCGTAAACGCCGAAATCAGGACAATGACCAATCCGACCAAAAACATGAGCACTTTGGGCCTGATAAACCGTACCAAATAGGCCCCAAGTGGCGCGGCGAGCACCCCTCCGATAATCAAGCCCAGGATGGTCTTCCACTCCTCCAGCCCGAGAAAGAACAGAAATACCCCGGCGCCGCAAAACGATACAAAAAACTCGGCCGTATTCACCGTTCCGATGGTGATCTGAGGGGTTTTTCCCTTATTGATCAGGTTGCTTGCCACAATAGGTCCCCAACCTCCGCCCCCCACCGTCGCCAACATTCCTCCTACAAATCCGAGAGGCGACACGTTTTTCACCTCCTCCTTAAATTTTGTCCCTCCAAGGCTTTTTCTCAGGATCACAAAACCCAGGATCAACAGGTATGACGCAATAATGGGTTTGATTACAGCGGCGTTTAAAACTTCGGATATAAGAAACGCGCCTATGGTGGCTCCTATCGCCCCCGGGATGGCCAGCCTGATAAAAAGCTTTTTATCGACATTTTTAAAATAAAGGTGGGATAAGCCCGAGGTCCCGGTGGTAAAAACCGAGGCCGTATGAACACTGGCAGAGACAAAGGCAGGAGGCACGCCCATATGGAGCAGAAAAGTGGAGCAACTAACCCCGTAACCCATCCCCAAAGACCCGTCAATCGCCTGAGCCAAAAAACCGACAAGACAGAATAAAAAGAATTCCCTGTCCAATTCAAATGCCTGGGGATGTTTGGAAGTATAGAGCTTCCAGGCTAGTACGGCCACGATGAGGAGTAAAAGCCCCAGGATCAGAAAGGAAATATGCCGGAATTTTACTGTGACCATAGACCGAAATGCCTATTTTAGGAGAATAATTAGCTCTCTTACTTATGAAATATTCATGGATTGCCCTTTCGGCCTGCCTGATTTTCTGGGGCTGTGGCCAAAACTCCTCCAAACAATCGTCCGATTTTGCCAGCCTCGAACAGCCGGCTACACCCGAAAGCCTCGAATCTGGGGGCGAACCGCCACAAGGCTCCGAAAACCTGGAAGTCAAGCCGGAGCTCATTCAGAAAAAAGTCATCAAAGATGGCCGCATCAATATCAAGGTCTCCGAACTGGAAGTGACAAAGATCCGGGTAGACTCCCTGGTAGCCCGTCACCAGGCCTATTACTCCAATGAAAGCCTGAGCAACAGCGACTACGAATCCACTTACAACCTCCAGATCAGGATACCCTCCCTTAACTTCGAAAAATTCATCGAGGAGCTCGAATCGGGCGAAGGGGAAGTGATGTTCAAAAACATCGACGCCCGGGACGTGACCGAGGAATTCATCGACCTCGAAACCCGGCTGGCAAACAAACGGGATTACCTGAAAAAATATAACGATCTGCTCAAACAGGCCAAATCCGTGAAGGACATCCTGGAGATCGAAGAAAAATCCCGTGTGATCGAAGAAGAGATCGAAAGCGCGGAAGGCAGGCTCAAATACCTCTCCAACCTGGTCGCCTTCAGTACCCTGGACCTGTCGATCACCAAGGAAAAGGGTTATACCTACCGGGCCAGAAACAAGAACGATTTCGGCGAACGCCTGAAATACTCCCTTTCCAGCGGTTGGTTCGGTTTTGTCGACTTCCTGCTGTTCCTCCTCAAGCTCTGGCCTTTCTGGATACTACTCGCCCTTATGATTCCCTTATGGAAAAGGTTTCGGGCCTGGAGGAAGAGCAGAAGGAACCGTACCTCCTAGTCGCTCGCCATGATCAGCAGGGGCAGCATCTCGAAATCCTTGTAGTACGGATGGTACCGCTCGGTGTCGTAATACCGCTGCACGTTGACCAGTTTCTTTGTAGCGGTTACTACCTCTATCGGCACGTGGTCGTACCGGCCGTTCTGCAATACGACCAGCCGGCCGTGGATCCCTTTCAGGATCAGGTCGAGGGCCATGGTGCCGAAAGCCATCGGCACGATGGAGTCGATCGCGTCGGGGTCGCCGCAGCGCACCAGATAACCGAGTTTCTGGTTGATGACGCTGATGGATTTTCCATTGTTGAATTGCGGAGAAAGGTCTTTCAGCCTCACCGATACCATATCCCCAATACCGCCCAGCTTGGCGTGACCGAACATATCTTTTTCGGCGTTTTCGTACACCATATCCGCCCCCGGAAACATGGCTCCTTCCGAAACCAGAAGGATCGAGTATTTACTCGGGTTGGCATTCCGGTCTTCGACCATGATCTGGGCGAGCTTTTCGATATTGAAGGGATGCTCGGGAATGACGCAGCGGTGCGCCGCGCCTGCCATCGTCGGCAGCATGGCGGTAAAGCCGGCATAGCGGCCGAATACCTCCAGCACCATGAAGCGCTCGTGAGAGCCCGCCACCGTCCGAAGGTTGTTGGTCAGACTGATGGTCCGCGTCACGCAGGTACTGAACCCGATGCAATAGTCCGTTCCCGGCACATCGTTGTCCATCGTCTTCGGAATGGCCATGACCTTCACCCCTTTTTTGTAGAGGTGCACCGCATAGCTCAGCGTATCGTCGCCTCCTATGGCGATCAGATAGTCGATGCCGAGCCATTCCAGGTTTTTCAGCACTTCCTCCGTCAGGTCGTTGCTCTCTGCCGAATATTTGTCCCTCAGGTGGTTGGGGACGCTATTTTTTGGAACCGTGCTCGGGCGGGTACGCGAAGTGTGGAGAAAGGTACCTCCCGTCCTGGCAGCTTTATCCACCAGGGTTTTGGTTAGCAAGACGAAGTTTTCTTCATTGTCGGCCTTGGGATCAGGGATAATATCGATCAGCCCTGCCCAGCCCCTTCGCAAGCCGATTACTTCAAAGCCTTCCCGGATAGCCCGCATGGTCACCGCGCGAATGGCGGGATTCAAGCCAGGTACGTCGCCTCCTCCCGTCAGGATGCCAATCCTTCCTTTTGTCGTTAAATTTGCCATTTGTCGAATGATTAAGCTCCAAAACTACGAAAGGCGAAAATCAATTAGTGTATAAGTGACACTTTTTTTATCAACCGCTGTCCTGTGGGAAAAAGCGCCTCGACAAAATAAGTTCCTGCCGGCAATCCTGAGGTTATTAAAGTACTGGAAAGACCCTCTGCTTTTCGTTCCAGAACGGCAGTCCCAAGCACGTTTCGCAATACCAGGTCCGCCTTTGTCTGACCTGTTAATTCCCATTCAAGCGTGAGGACATCTGAAAAAGGGTTGGGAAAGACCTTTAACTGGCGGGAGCTTTGATCCAGGTCTTCCACCGCATCCGGCGCCTGGTTTATGGCGCCGGGAGTAGGATAAACCGCCTGAAAGGGCCCCGTACCATTTGGTAGCCGGCCGAAAGCTGCATCTATATCCAGCTGACCGAAGCTTATCCCGTCGATCAGGGCATAATTCTCCGCCGAACCGGCAAAAATGCCCACAAACTCGCCGTCGGCGCTGAGTTTGAAATTGGTGTGCAATTCCCCCTGCTCCTGGTCCTCATCTGCCCAAAAAAGGAGATACTGCCCGGGTTGGATCCAGATATCGGGCATGGGCCATTTTGTGGGGTCGGCTTCATTGTCCGACAAATGATAGTTTCCGAGGAATACCGGCACATCGCTCAGGCTGAATATTTCGATCCAGTCGTCGTATTCCCCTGCTTCATCTGTGATAATTCCCGTATTGCTGGCCATCAACTCGTTGAGCACCAGAGGCACCGAGGCGTTTCCGATAAAGATCTTTTTCGTTCCGCAGACGGGCTGCCGGCTCTCCTTCCCCGAATTGTCGGTAGCCTGGACGTAATAATCCACTTCTGCCTGTTGATTGAGCGCGGGAATTACAGCCCCGTAGGTCCCATCCCCCGGCAAACCGTCGGCATGGAGTCCGTCGTCGAACATCTCCACGCAGCTCAGGTTTTGGCCATTCAACTGGTAGCAGGCCTCCACGGAGACGAGAGATCCGTCGTCCTCGGCATAGGCAAAGATGGAGATATCCTGGAGGGCGCTGGGATGGTTATTGCCCACCTCGCTGAGTATCGGCTCGATATTATTCAGGTCTAGTTGCTGAAGGGCGCTGTTCCGGCGCTCGGTGATATATGGCTTCAACCCGATCGGGGTTTGAAAAAAAGGCAGCTCCTCCTCGTAGGAATTGAAAAAGTCATCGGTTGTAAAGCCCCAATCCAGTGGCCGGTATGGGTCGTCCTCGGCAGAAGGCGTGATCATATCCCTCATGGTTTCGATATAGGGAAATAGAGCGCTTTCCGCAAAGATCTCATCCATAAACTGGTCCATAGTAGGAAAACGGTCACGGTAATCCGAAACCGCCAGGATGCGGTCGTATAAGGGCCTTGGGTCGTTTGGAGACCAGTCGTAGATGTCCCGGTCTTCCCAATCCTGGCCTAGCCAGTCGATCCCCAGGGTGTTGTCGAGGTCGTAGGGGATGTACTCAAATTTTCCGGTGGCCTGGTTGTGGTAGAGGTAGAAATTGTTTTTGTTGTAAACCGGTCCATCCCAATTGCCCGACAAAACATCGAAGGCCAGGGCTTTCAGGTAATTATCCACCTCAAAAACCTTCTCCAGTTCACAGGAAGCTGGGCAATGGGGTGTTGTTCAGGACATCGATGAAATGGGCCAGGTCTGAGTAATCGTCCACATCTTCGTTGGTCGTCAGTTCATAAGCTCTTCTGCCGTTAAAGGTTTCCTTGTACAGGTTGGGGTTGGCGCCTTTGTACACCAAATCGGCGGGATAGGTGCATTTGTATAGATTCCCTTCGTCGTTGCCGAACCGCAATTGCACGAATTCGTCGTCCACATGCTCCACATTGATATAGAGCCCGTAGAAATCGCCATTGATATAAAGGTCGACGTGGTTGGATCTTGAGGCGGGCACTTTCATGGAGCGAAGAAGGTCCCAGCAGATCTTCGAGCGGGCTACGGTCGGGTCGTTGTGCTCTCCGTTGAGGTTGAGCTTTTCCAGACCTTCCCATTGGCGGCCTGTTTCGTAGGTGTTGAAGGATACTTTAAAGGATTTTTTATCGGCGTATCGGGAGGTGTTCCCCCTCAGGCGGAAGCCGATGTTTTCGACCGTGTCTTTCATCGTTCCGTTGTCGAACAGGAAAGTGCCGTGCCAGTGGTAATTGCTTTGTTCGTTACCGGATTCGAGCATGATGTCAAGAGAATCGGGAGGAATGAGGATGTCAATCCGCGGGATGACATCGTCCTTGAATACCGGCGCCAGGTCAGGAAAGGGAGTTTGGGAAAACAGGGCAAGGGGAAGTAGAAAAGCGCTTAGAAATAACGGATATGGACGAAATTTCATGCTTATTTTTTATCGAATGTAATAATAAAATTCCTTTCCTGTCAATGCAACCTTGGCCCGTCTGGGGTGTTCTTCATTCCATTGCCTCACCCATTGCTATTATGAAAACAATCTTCACCCCGGCGCTGATCCTCATCAGCATCCTGAGCATTCAGGCCCAATCCTCCAGCCTTCGCGGCCAATTACAAAACACCGACCAATCAGCGGTTGTTTTTGCCAATGTCGCCCTTTATTCCACCCTGGACAGCAGCCTTGCAAAGGTCGAAACCAGCGACGAAGCGGGCGTTTTTACTTTTATCGGGATAAACCCCGGTACTTACAACCTGGTTGCGACCCATGTGGGCTCGGAAGACCTCGTTAAAAACGATATCGTCCTGAAGCCCGATCAACAAACAGACCTCGGAGTCCTTTCCTTCGAATCCGCTATCGTCGATCTCCAGGAAGCTACTATTACCGCTTCGCGTTCCTGGTGGAGATCAAACCCGATCGCACGGTATTCAACGTAGAGGGAACGATCAACAGCACCGGTTCGGATGCCCTTTCCCTTTTGCGCAAAGCCCCCGCCGTCACCGTCGACAACAACGACAACATCAACGTCCTAGGACGCTCCGGGGTGTTGATCTATATCGATGGAAAAAGGCTTCCCTCGGCGGGCAGGAGCTGAGCAATTACCTCAGCAATATCCCCGCCGACCAGATCGACCGGATTGACATCATTACCAATCCGGGCGCCAAATACGAGGCAGAGGGCAATGCAGGGATCATCGATATACGCCTGAAAAAGGACAAAAACCTGGGGGCCAATGGCTCTCTGAGCGGTTCTTTTAGCCAGGGCCGCTACGCCCGCGGCAATATCAGCGGGAGCGGAAATTATCGCAACAAGACCTTGAACGTCTTCGGCTCGGCAGGAATCGGCGATGGCAGCGGATACCATCGCATCGAGTTCCTGAGTTTCCAAAATGGCCTGGTTCTGGACGAAATCTACCATAACACCAACAATTGGCGTCACAAGGACTACCGCGTGGGGACTGATTTTTTCCTCGGAAAGAAACATACCATCGGCTTTCTGTACAGCGGGGGCAACGGCAAGACAGACCGCATGGCCTATAACAGGATCGCCATCGCCAATGGGCAGACTGCCACTTCCATCGACAGCATCCTGGTGGCAGATACCGATGTGAACGACAGCAGAAACCAGAATGCCTTTAACCTCAATTACCGCTTCGACAACAACAAGGGCCGCACCCTGAACATCGACGCAGACTACGGGGCCTACCGCAACAAGAGCGCACGCTACCAGCCCACCCAATATTTCGATGCACAGGAAGAGGTCGTCCTACGAGTTCATCAACAGCTTTAACACCCCGACTAATATCGACATCTATACGTTTAAAGTCGATTTCGAATCCGATCTCCTGGGCGGAAAACTGAGCCTGGGCTCCAAACTGAGCCGGGTGGTTTCTGACAACACTTTTCTCGTCAACGACGTCCTGAACGGAATTCCCGTGCAAGACAACAACAAGTCAAACCGCTTTGAATACGACGAAAACGTCTATGCCGGATATGTCAACTACGGAAGGCCTCTCGGTGAAAAATGGAACTTCTCCGCCGGCATCCGCGCCGAACAAACCGATGCCATGGGCAACCTGCAGGCATTCCTGCCCGAATTGCAGGAACCCCCTGTAATACTGGACTACCTCAACTGGTTCCCCAGCGCCGGACTGACCTGGCAGCTCGCCCCGCAACACGGTCTGGCCCTGAATTACGGCCGGAGGATCAACCGGCCCGATTACAATGTGCTTAATCCGTTCAACAACCAGCTCAGCCAGTTGTCTTACGAGAAAGGGAATCCCTTCCTCCGCCCCGAAATCGTCAACAACCTCGAATTGGGTTACACCCTGGCCTACCGGTACAATTTCAAGATCGCCTATAGCCTGACCACCGACCAGATCACCCGCCTGATCGCACCGGATGAGGACGACCCCCGCGCCAATTTTATCACCTGGGCCAACCTGGCCGAACAAAGGATCTTCAGCGCCAATATCAGCGCGCCGGTCCAGATCTTCAAGTGGTGGAACGCATATTTCAACCTCAGCGGCTCCCATCAGGACAACCAGGCGGATTACGGCGACGGCGCCATTGTCGATGTACAGGCGTTCTCCTATAATATCTACCAACAACATACTTTCGACCTCCCGGCCGGCTTCAAAGGGGAAATCTCCGGCTGGTATTCAGGGCCCGGCATCTGGGGCGGCATATTTCTCTACGAACCGAGCTGGAGTCTGGACCTGGGCCTGCAGCGCAAATTCCTGCGCAATCGGCTCAACGTCCGGCTCAACGCCAACGATATATTTTACGAGTCGGGCTGGGACGGATTCTCCGACTTCGACGGCCTTTACACCGCCGGATTCGGAAGGTGGGACAGCCGCAGGGTGAACCTGAGTTTAAGCTACAACTTCGGAAATGAAAACGTGAAATCGCGCCGAAGGAACACAGGCCTCGAAGATGAAGCAGGGCGCGTAGGAGGCGAATAAAAAAAAGGCTGCGGGATCATGTCCCGCAGCCTTTTTTGCTTGAAAGAGGATCTTAATCCAATTTGAATTTGATAGGCAGCGACATTTCTACAGCCACCGGCTTACCCTCGATCGTCCCCGGCTGCCATGCCGGCATTTCGGAGATCAGCCGCCTTACCTCGGCGTCGCATTCGGTCGAGACGCTTTTCTTGATCTGGATGTTTCCAACCTGACCGGATTTTAACACGATGAAACTGGCCACGACCATCCCCTGCACCCCGGCTTTTTTGGCCTCCTTTGGGTAGCGCATTTGCGATACGATAAATTGCATGAGGTTGCCGTTGGAGCAATTGGCCAGGGCATCTCCCTTCAGATCGGGACAGGAGCCAAAGACCGGCATCTGCTCCACTTGTGCATAAATGTCGGTTTTAAAAACCTCCATGGTCTCCACATAGGTTGCCGGATCGTAAGTAATTACCGTGTCGATCAGCTGAGATACCGGCTGGTTCATAGCCGGCGGCGTGTGGACGACCATATCCATGGGCTCGGTCTGAGCGCAAGCCACGGAAAGTAGGGCCGTCAACGGCAAAAGGGTGAAATACTTGGCAACTGCCAGGCGGGAAGAATTTGATTTAGTCATCATAGCTATACGATTTTTAAGTTGAGAATGATGTGGAAGGCCGTGGGCCAGTGCCGGAGCAGGGTGGCTAAGGCATTGGCGGATTAGCAATTGGCCGTAATCGCGGGTGGAAATCTGGCGGATGGCCGCCGAATCGGCCAGGTATTCGTGCACATTCCGAAGCGCCCGGTTGTAGGCATACCAGAAGGGGCACCACCAGGCAAATATCCCGATCAGTTCCAGGGCGAGGAGGTCCATGCTGTGTCCCTGGCGAATATGCGCCTCTTCGTGTGTGCGAACCGTACGGGCTGTTTCGGGATCAAAATCCAGGGCGGGATTCCAGAATAAATACCCCAGGAAAGAAAAAGGCGTACTTACCCGATCGGTTTCTACGAGGGTAAAACCCTTTTCGCGCGTTTTCACACCGGAGCGGATCAGTGCGGCCAATTGCCACAGGTACCTGAGCAGCCTGGCTGTCATAATTGCGCAACCGGTCAGGTAAATGCCCAATAAAATGTCCGCGAAGCTGATTTTTTCTCCGACGGGCCAATTTTTCGGAGAAATATCCGAAACCGTTACCTCCGGCAACCAGATGACCTGACTGATCCAGCCAGTTTGCGGAGAGCCGGTGGCGGGAAACCAGTCGATCAGAGGTATCAGCAAACCCAGGGCCAGGGTCAACAGCAAATAAACCCTGTTGAGATGGAAGAATTTCTCCCCTCGGAGCAGGCCGGCATACAATGCCAGGCAGGCGACCCAGCATACAGAAACGGCGATAAAATAGGCGATCATGGCTTGGATTTTTGATCGGGATCGAGTTTTTCAACCAGGCGGTTGAGTTCTTCCAGGCTTAAATCCTCCTGCTTGACCAGGAACGACACGAGGCGGTTGGCAGATCCTCCGAAGTAATCGCTTACCAATTGTTTAATGGATTGGCGGCTGTAATCCTCTTTGCTCACCCTTGGCGAGTACACAAAGGTGCGTCCGTAGGCGCGGTGCTCGAGAAACCCTTTCTCGAGCAGGATCCTGGCCACGGTAGAAACGGTGCTTTGAGCGGGTTTGGGTAGCTGCAGCTGGGTTTCCAGATAGGTTCGGATATCTCCGACCGTACACTCCCCCAATGCCCATACGGCTTGCATGATTTCTTCTTCTGCGCGGGTAAGTTTTTTCATAGCCAAAAAAATTATTTGAATGGAACGGGCGATGCCCGTTCCATTCAATATTTATTGGCGGCAAGATACGACTAGTTATTTAAACTATCAACTATTTTTTTAGTTGAATGGCTAATTTTTTTTCAACCAGCTGGTTCTATCAGGTCCCAGAGGTTTCCATAGAGGTCCTGAAATACCGCCACCATCCCCCAGGCCTCTTTTGCTGGCTGCCGGACGATGGTGACGCCTTGGTCGAGGAGATTTTGGTAGTCCCGCTTCGAAATTGTCCGTATGTAAAAACAGAAAAACCCTTCCGCCGGTCTGATTGCCGACCCTGCTTTTTTGGGTCTCATCCGCAGCTTTTGCCAGCAGCAGGCGGCAGCCATTCGAACCGGGGGGCGCCACGACGACCCAACGTTTGGTCGGACTCATGGCCGTATCTTCTACCAGCGTAAAATGGAGCTTTTTGGTATAGAAGTCGATGGCTTCGTCATAGTCTTCTACGACGAGCGCCAGTTGAAAGATGTTCTGTTTCACGATATTTTTTTTGCCATTTCCAATTGTACGCCGGCTGCCGCCTCTCTGGCTTTTTCGGCAAAATCCTCTCCATTGCCGGCAAAAATGATGCCCCGGGAGGAATTGACCAGCAATCCGCAATCGGCATTCATGCCATAGTTCATGACGGCCTGGAGGTCCCCGCCTTGCGCGCCCACCCCGGGCACGAGGAAAAAATGATCGGGCGCCAGTTGCCGGACCTCGGCGAGTTTAGATGGATGGGTAGCTCCAACGACAAACATGAGGTTTTTCGGAGAGCCCCATTCCTGCGCTTTGCGCATGACCTCCGAAAACAAGGGCTCGCCTGTTTGCGTCGGCTGCATTTGAAAATCCCGGCTACCCGCATTGGAGGTCAGGGCGAGCAGGATCACCCACTTGTCTTCAAATTCCAGAAAGGGCAACACGCTGTCGGAGCCCATGTAGGGCGCCACGGTGATGGCGTCGAAGTCGAGGGTTTCGAAGAAGGCCCTGGCGTAGAGCCGGGAGGTGTTGCCGATATCTCCGCGTTTGGCGTCGGCAATGGTGAAATGCTCGGAGGGAATGTAGGCCAGGGTTTTTTCGAGCGAGCTCCAACCCTTCAGGCCCATGGATTCGTAGAAGGCAAGGTTTGGCTTATAGGCCACGCACAGGTCGCGTGTGGCGTCGATGATGGCTTTGTTAAATTCGAAAACGGGATCGTCTTTTTCGAGGAGATGCTGCGGGATACGGTCCCATTCGGGGTCGAGGCCCACGCAGAGGAAGGACTTTTTTTTGCGTATTTGGGAAATGAGTTCCTCCCGGGTCATACGGCTTCCACACTCACGATTTCGGGGATCTTTCCTTTAATGGCCTGCTCGATGCCGGCTTTGAGGGTCATGGCAGACATGGAGCAATTGATGCAATTGCCGACCCATCTGATTTTCACCTTCCCGTCGCTGGTCACTTCCAGCACTTCCACATTGCCTCCGTCCACAACGAGGTGGGGCCGGACGCTGTCGAGCGCTTCGTTAACCCGTCGAAGGAGTGCTTGTTGTTCGGTATTCGGCATGATGGATCTATTGATGTTCTATCTTAACAATTCTTGTAGGGGCCAAAAGTTCATTCCGGGCGGCAGTTTGGCGGGCCACATTCTGCGCGACTTCCAAAAAGGCCTTCTTCGTGATGGCATCCTCTCGCAACACGCTGGGCTTCCCATGGTCTCCGGCTTCGCGGATGCTTTGCACCAGCGGTATCTGCCCCAGCATGATGGATTCAGAGAGCTTGGCAAGCCGGGCGCCCCCTCCTTCCCCAAAAATATAGTATTTGTTGTTGGGCAATTCGGCAGGGGTAAACCAGGCCATGTTTTCCACGACGCCCAAAATCGGGACGTCTACGTTTGGCATCCGGAACATATTCATAGCCTTGATGGCATCGGCCACCGCCACATCCTGGGGCGTGGTGACCATCACGACACCCGTCACCGGGACTGTCTGCACGAGGGTCAACTGAATATCGCCAGTGCCAGGGGGAAGGTCCACCACGAGGTAGTCGAGCGCATCCCAAAGCACATCGTTGAAAAACTGCTGGATGATGGCCGCCAGCCGCGGGCCTCTCATCACCACAGCCTGTTCGGGCTCGATGATGAAGCCGATCGACATGACCGGCATGCCGTAGGCCTGCAAAGGCACGATCTTCGGCTTTCCATTGATTTCCTGTATCTGTGGCCGCTCCCCGCTCAACCCGAGCATGGTGGGCATGGATGGACCGTAGAGATCCGCGTCGAGCAATCCCACCCGGGCGCCGAGCTCTTTCAGGCCCAAAGCGAGGTTTACGGCAACGGTAGATTTCCCCACACCTCCTTTGCCGGAGGCCACGGCAATAATATTCCGAATTTGCGGCACGCTGCTGCTCGGCTGATTCGCCGAAGGAGCTCTGGCCGTCATGTGAATATTCACTTCTGCATCGGGGTATTCCGCCTGGATGGCCTGGACAATGGCCACGTGGAGTTCGAACTTGTACTCCGCGCTCAGAGAAGGCAGCACCAGCGTGAAATTCACCTGCTTATCCACGATCTTTAAATCTTCTATCATTTTCGCAGTCAGCAGGTCCTGACCGCTGCGAGGGTCTTTAATGCCCGAAAGGGCTTTATGGATGAGGGATTCCTGGAGCATGGTGACTGGTGACTGGTGACTAGTGACTAGTCACTTGTTACTGGTAATTTTATTAGTTTTGCCCAAAGGTAACAAAAATCCCAACCAGTCACTAGTCACCAATCACTAGTCACCACCATGAAACGCAACCTCGACGTAGGCATTCCCTCCAGAACCGAATGGGTGAGCGCGGTGATGGGCGATTTTGACTCCTTCCTCCAGGACCACGCCGATTGCGAGCGCAAGGCTTCGGCCATGGCCCTGAGCATGGTCGCCAAATACCCCGACCGGGTGGAGATCATCCCCGAATTGATCGAAACAGCCATCGAGGAGCTGGACCATTTCCAGCAGGTCTATGCCTTGCTCCGGGAGAGAAATCTCCAACTGGCGCACCAGATACCCGAAGATCCTTATATTAAGCAACTGCTCCAGCGCTGCCATTCGGGCCGAACCGAGCGTTTTCTCGACCGCCTGCTCATCGGGTCCATTGTCGAAACCCGTGGCGCCGAGCGCTTTAAACTGGTCGCCGAAGCCCTGGAAGAACCGGCTCTGCAACGGTTCTACAAAATGCTCTGGACCTCGGAGGCCAAACACGGCCATATCTACGTCAAAATGGCCCTACATTATTTTCCGGAAGACCAAACCTACAAACGCCTCGAATGGTGGGTGAAACAGGAGGCGGAAATTCTCGATGGACTGGAGATCAGGGCGGCGCTCCATTGAAGTTTTTAGTTATTAGTTTTTAATTTTTAGTTGTAGCGGAATTTCTAACTAAAAATTAAAAACTAAGAACTAAAAACTTTTCTTTCAATTTCCCTGTACTTCAATAAAAGCTCCCGAATACTGCTCCCCTCAGCCCTCAGCTTTAACTCCCCCAACAGCCATTCGGCCGCCTCTCCAACCGGAACATCCGGAAACCCGTTCTCCCTGGCGTGGTGGAGGTACTTCATCAGCCGGAAGGCATTGAACCATCGGAAAAAGCGATTCTCGAAAGTGTCTTGTTTGGCTGAATGGGAGCGGATTTCCTGCAAGTTGGCGTGGAAATCCTGCTCCTCCAGAAAGGCTTGCAGGGAGGGATGCCAATTTTGAAAAAGGGTTTGAACCTGGTGTTCCTTGGCTTCAAAAAGCGCCGGGACATCGCTGCGAAAAGCTTTCAAATGAAGAAAGAGTTCCGGATGGTAGGTACGATAGCTCTTTTTGGTATTCAGCCTTTCGCGAACGGCTCTTCCCGTGCCGAAGGGCACCCTGTGGGATGGGCGGGGGGACGGGATCACCCGGGTGGTAGTTAAGGTCCCGACGGCGCCCAAAGGAGTGAATTTGTGGAAGAAATAGAAATCCTCCCCTGCCTGCCGACGGTTCATCCCCCCTTGCCTTTGGTAGGCATCCGACCGGACGGCCATGCTGGAACCCACCGTATGGTAGGCGAATGGGAACCCGGCAAAACGCTGGGCCTGAATAAAATAGCGAAGATGAAGCTCGTACTCCGCGATCGCCTCGTAAACCCCATCGGGGTAATCGACGCCTTCCAGCGGGTGTTCGAAATAGATCCCGCAGGCCTCGCAATCGGGTCGGCGCAGGAAAAAAGCCTCCAGTTCCGTCAGGTAATTTTTGTCGCAGCGACTGTCCGCATCGTAACAAACGACTAATCCCCGGGGATTGCCGGCCTTTTCCAGCCTGAAGCAGGCTTCGTCCATGCCGATTTTCCTGGCCAGGCCGACGCCGGCCTGCTTGCGGGGAAGATCGGGGTGCCAGAGGAGAAAGAACCGGAGCCGGCTCTTTCCCGGCCATTTTTCCGCCCACTCCTCCACCAGGAAGGCCACTTTTTCCTGCTGTGCGCGGATCTCGGGTCCATCCGTTTCCGAACCGTTGCACACCACGATCACTTCCACATCGCAGGAGGGCAGGGCGCAACGGGTCAGCCCAATCAATGTGCTCAATAGCTGGGGCTCCTCCCTGGCGGGGATGACCAGTATCATTCCCAGGTTGAGGGAAGGCGGCTGGAAAATTTGCGGAGGAAATAGCGCTTGCTGCTGGAAATAGCGGTTCATGACCTTGGTTGATGGAAGCCAAAAGATGGGGAAAGTTTTTTACCTTTTGGCCCAATTGTCAAATTATTTAAAGCGCCGCCAATGGATTTTCAGGACCAACTGATCTGGATCACCGGAGCCTCTTCCGGCATCGGGGAGGGACTGGCCAAGGCGCTTTCCCAGCGGGGCGCCCGGCTGGTGCTCAGCGCCCGCCGGATGGAGGAATTGACCCGGGTCAGAAATGAATGCGCCTATCCGGAAAAGGTCTGGACCTTTCAAATGGACATGACAGAGCACGACCGCATTCCCGCTGTGGTGGAGCAGGTTTTGCGCGAACTCGGGCCGGTCGATATCCTGATCAACAACGCCGGCATGACCAGCCGGGGACTGGCCGTAGACACCCTGTTGTCCGTAGATAAAAAAATGATGGACGTGAATTATTTCGGCCCGGTCGCGCTGACCAAGGCCCTGCTGCCACAGTTCATCGAAAGAAAAAAGGGGATGATCATCGTCATCAGCAGCGTGATCGGAAAATTCGGCACGGCCCTGCGCTCCTCCTACTCCCCTTCCAAACACGCCCTTCATGGTTTTTTCGATTGCCTTCGCGGAGAGCTATACCCTTTTGGCGTCCGGGTGGTCATCGCCATCCCCGGTTATGTGAAGACGGAAATCACGATGAGGGGCATTAAAGGCGATGGTTCTCCCATGCAAGAAATGGGCCATGGGCAAAGTCATGCCATGACGACAAGCGATTTCGCAGAACGCTTCCTCAAAGCCCTCGACAGCCGGCGGGAAGAAATTTTGATCGGTGGAATCCGCGAAATGGGCGGGGTATATCTGAAGCGGTTCTTTCCAAGACTCCTTTCGAAGCTGCTCAGGAGGGCGAAACTCACATAAAGAAGGGTATAAGTTATTGAGATAATAAGTTATTGATTATAAATAACTTATTATCTCAATAACTTAAAAACTGAATTAGTTGTGTTCTCCCCTCTTCAGTATCTGCTCCATCACTTCGGGGAGCTGCTCAGCCCCAATCCGTTTTGACAGAATCTCTTTTTTGTCGTTGAGGATATAGATCTGCGGGGTAGTCTTGATGTCGTAAATAGTCTTGTATTTGGAGCGGTTGTATGGATCGACGGTGTTGAACCAGATGCCCATTCCTTTTTCTTCGATGGTCAGCCAGCACTCCTCCAGTTCGTCGTAGAGCTTGGTGCATACGGCAAAAACTTCGACGCCCCTGCCCTTGAACTGATTGTAGAACTCGATCATTTCGGGCATGGATTTTTTGCAATGTCCGCAATCCGGATCCCAAAAGAACAGGACGGTGTAGGGCGATTGAAATTCGTGCAGCCAGATGTCCTTGTTGTCCTTGGTCTGCATTTTTATATTCGGCGCCACCTTCCCGATGAGAAGGGGTTCGAGTTTATTGGCGTTTTCGATGATCTTGGCGAGCTGTTCCTCGTCGGTCCAGGGCGCCTGGCCGCTGGCGTAATAGGTTTTGGCCAGGAAAACATATACCGCATCAAAGCCGACGATCTGGGACTTGGCGTAGGTATTGAGGAAATGGATTAGATAGTATTTAAAGGTCTCCTCCGAGGGTTTCATCTTTTCCAGCAGGTAGAATAGAGACTGGTTGATGGAATCCGGATGCTGGACGGTCATTTTGTTGACAAAATGGTCGAGGCGCTGGAAGAGGAAGGGGGTGCGGAGCAGCCTGGGGTCTGTGAGGTTCAGGTTGTCGAAATAGTGTTGTTTGGCGTATTGCCATTTTTTAACCTCTACCTCTTTGCCTTCCCCTTCGAATTCGGGCAGGTCCAGCGGGAGGTTGGACTGTATCACCACCGCCGTAAGGGACTTTGGATGTTTTTCGATGAGCTCGTCCTGGTAATCCTCCACAGTTTTGTTGAGTGCATCGAGTTTTTCCTGCAAATCCTGCTTTTTCTTTTCGGGCGTTTCCGGGTTGTCGATCGCTTCCTGCAGGCTCACTGCTTCGGGGCGTTTGGCCGCCAAAAAAGCCAGGTAATCGTAAAACAGCTTGTTGTCGTCCGACCCCTTGATCTCCATCCCTTCGGTGGGATTGAGCGGGCTTTTGCAATGCACTGTGAATCGCTGGTTGTCCGGGTCGATCAAGAGCTGAAAATACTGGTTATCCGGGGGCATTACGATGAGGAAAAGGCCGCCCGGTGTAATTTCTTCCCCTTTAAAGGTGAAATACCCATCCTCTCCGAGAAAGGTGGTGTCGAGCAGGTATTGCTTATCCTGGAGATAGTAACCCAGGTAGAGTTCCTTTTCCTGGAATCCGTCGATCTTGACGCGGATCTCGTGTTCTTTTTGGGAGTAGGCTAGATTGCAAAAGAGCAGAAACAGAAGTGTAATCCTTATAGAGGCCTTCATAAAGCACTTTATTAAAATTTCAGGCAAATAACGCAAATTCCGCGCTTATATTACCCCCCTGCTTTTTTGATTTCCGCCTGAAGCCGCCGCAGTTCTTCCTGGGCTTTTTGGATATCCGTTTCGAGGCTATTGACCTTGGCTTCTTTTTCTTCTATAACCTTCTGCATTCCGGCGGTTTTGGAGCTCAGTTCCGTTTGCTTATTGCGTTCTTCGAGCGCAAGTTTCCTCGCCTCCTCTACTTTAGCCTGCTCCTCGTTGATCACGCGGCCGGTTTCTTCCTTGATACGGGTGATCTGTTCGGTTGCGGTCTGCCGGGTTTGGTAAACTGCGTCGTTGGATTCCTTCTGCGCGGCGCTTATTTCTTCCATGGCTTTCTTGCGGGCAGCTTCCGCATCGGCGAAGTATTGGGTCTTTTTAACGGAGGTTTCATCCTGGACCTTCTTAATTTCTTCCAGTGAGCTGGTCCGGGCATCGCTCCCAGCTTTGCGGCTTGCAGCTTCCGCGGTAGCTACTTCCTGGGCAAAACCCGATTTTTGTTCATCGGCCTGCTTTCTGGCAGTTGCTATTTCGTTGGTGATATTGGTGCGGGTCGTATTGAGCTCGGCGGCCAGTTCTGATTTACGGGTATCCGCTTCCTGCTGGGCTTTGGCAATGGCCTCGGCAGCCTGGCGTTTGATAGCCGCGATTTCTGCGGCGGCTGCCTCCTGGGCTTTGGCGACGGATTCGGCAGAGGCCGTGCGTTGCGTAAGCACTTCGAGCGCTACGCGTTCTTTTTCCTTGGCGGCGGCTTCCCTGGCCACCTGGACATCCTTGGCTAGTTGGCTGTTGATGGAGGAGATTTCCGCGTTGGCCTTTTCCCGTGCGGCGGAAACTTCCCCGGCGAGGGTCTGGCGTTCCTTGGCGCCCGATTCACGAGCCGCCTTGACGGCTTCGGCCTCATCCGAGCGCACCCGGGAGACGACCTCTGCCGCCGTTTTCCGCGACTCCGCTATCTCATTGGCGCTTTGCTGCTGGGCAAGGGCCGTGGCTTCCTTAGCCTTGGCTATTTCCCCTGCGGCGGCTTCCTGAGCCATGCGCACTTCGGCGGCAGACTTTTCGCGGGCGCTGCCCACCTCAGAGGCTGTCATTTCCTTGGCCTGAGCTTCAATGCGTTTGGCTTCGGCGACCTTGGCGGCAGCTTCCTCCTGAATAGCCTTTATTTTGGAAGACGCGGTTTCCTGGGCAAGCGCCAATTCGGTGGTGTATTGCGTCCGGGCGCTCTCCGCTTTCTTCTGGGCATCCTGAACCGTCACCGAAGCATCCTGCTGGGCTTTGAATATCTCGGCATTGGCCTTTTCGCGGGCGGCGGCTACCTCGGTAGCCAGTTGTTTCTTGGTGGCCTCCTCGTTGGCTTTGATCGTTTGGATATTAGCCTGGGCCTCGCTCTGGATGCGGGCGATCTCCTTGGATGCATTTTCGCGTGCAATGGCTACGTCTTCCGCGATCCTCTTTTTCTCCGCCTCCGCATTGGCTTTTGAACTCTGGATAGCCGCTGCCTGTTCCTGGTTGATCTGTTCGATGTTTTGAGTAGCCTTATCCCTGGCCGCTTTCACTTCGAGGGCTATATTCGCTTTTTCTTTCTCTGCATTCTGGCGTGCGAGGGCTACATCTTCGGCAGATTTTTGGTGGGTAGCGGCAAGCTCTTTGGCTGCCCTCTCCTTTTCCGAGGCGACCTGTTGCAGGGTGGTGTTGACCTCGAGGGTAGCCCGTTTTTTGGCTTCGGCTACTTCCAGGGCCGCGGCTTCTCTTTCCTTGGCTAATACTTCTCTAATATTTGCGAGTTCGTTGGAGGTATTCTGCTGCACCAATCCTACTTCTTCAGCCGAGCGGCGTTTGGCCTCTGCCACCTCATAGGCGAATTTCTGCTTTTCCAATACCGCGTTTTCCCGGATACGGGCAATTTCTGCTGCGGTTTCTTCCTGGGTTTGAAGAATCTGCTCAGACGCGGTTTTCTTGGTAACCACAACCTCTCCGGTAGTTCTCTCCTTTTCCTTCGTTGCGGTGATGCGTGCTTCCTCTATCGTTTTGGTTGTTTCCGAACGGATGCGGTTGATTTCAGAAAGCGAATTTTCTCTGGCAGTCGCCACTTCGTCCGAATATTCCACTTTCGCGTTTTCCACGTTTTGTTTCACGGCCTGGATCTCTTTGGCTGCATTTTCCCTGGCGGCGACCACCTCCTGGGCGGCAGCGAGCCGGGCTTTCTGCACCTCTTCCGCAGCTAATTGCTTGGCCTGTATCACGTCGAGATTGATCCGCTCGATCTCGGTATCGGCTTTTTTCTTGGCCTCGGCTACCAGGGTGGTAATTTCCTGCTTGGCCTTTTCCATTTCACCCGTAGACCGTTGGCGGGCCTCCAGAACCTCCTGAGCGTATTCGCTCCTTTTTTGGTTGGCCTGTTCGCGGGAAAGCGCAACTTCCTGTTGTAGCTGGAGTTTAATTTCTTCCCCGGTCTGCTCTTCAGCCCGGATCTCCGCCCTGACGCGTTCCTTGGTTTCCCTCAATTGCTTATAGAGGTCGGCCAGTTCCTGGTCGTTCAGGGAGTTAATATCCACCGGCCGGGCGGGTTGTCCACCCTGGGCGCCGGTATTTGTATTGGGGCGCGAAGGCATATCGGCGAGTACCACGTCCTTGATCTTGGTCGGATCGATCCTGCCTCCGAAACAGGCTGCCATGTTGCGCAAAGCGATCTGGCGGTTCGATATGATGGTGAATTTCCTTATTTCATTGCTGATGTTGTTCTTCAGATACATGATGGAAATGAAGGAATTGCCGAGCCATTCGACCGCGGCCATATCCAGCTGAAGGACATTTTGGTGGACGGGCGTACCACCCTCGGTGGTCATCTGCCCCATTTCAATAAAGCGGTAAGTTTTGCGGACGTTATTGCTGTCTACCAAAATGAGTTCGTCGCCCTGGTTAAAATCCACCCCTCCCTTGGATCGCATCCGGCCGAGAATACCCTTGCTGTCGGTAAACAGTTCGATGCTGTATTCATAGGTTCCCCGGATGATGAGGGTCTGAAGGCTCGTCTTCACATAGTGGAGGCCTCCTAAAGTTTTGTCTTCTGCAATGTATTCCGTGCAGGATTGTCCGGGGAGAATGTTTGGAAACAAAAGCAAACTCCCAAATAAAAGTTTTACGAGAAATTTCATGCCCGAAGGTTTTATGGAGCAAGATAAGAAAAAAAGGTTCATACAATCATCAACTTTAACGCCCCATGTGACACGAACGCGGCTATTAATTCCTTTTTGCCGCGAGCAGGAACAATACGGCCATACGGATCGCCACCCCGTTTTCGACCTGGTCGAGGATGATGGAGTGTGCCGAATCTGCTACATCGCTGGTGATTTCCACTCCGCGATTGATGGGGCCGGGGTGCATGATGAGGATCTCTTTCCCCAGATTATCCAGCAGAGCCTTGTTGATCCCGAAGTAGAGGGCGTATTCCCGCAGGGAAGGGAAGTATTTGATGTTCTGGCGCTCGAGCTGAATGCGCAGGATATTGGCTGCATCGCACCATTCGAGGGTTTTGCGCACATCGTGTTCCACTCCGACCCCTAGCTGCGGGATATATTTGGGGATCAGCGTGGGAGGGCCGCAAACCTTAACCTGTGCGCCCAGTTTTTGCAGGCAGAAGATGTTGCTCAGCGCTACCCGCGAATGGAGGATATCGCCGAAAATGGCGATTTTCTTCCCTTCCAGGGAGCCCAGGCGTTCGCGGAGCGAATAAGCGTCGAGCAGCGCCTGGGTGGGATGCTCGTGCGTGCCGTCGCCCGCATTGATGATGTTGGCGCGAATGTGGTTGGCCAGGAAGTGAGGGGCGCCCGGGGCAGGATGGCGCATGACGATCATATCGACCTTCATGGCCAGGATGTTGTTGACCGTATCCAACAGGGTTTCCCCTTTGCTGACGGAAGAGGACGAGGCGGAAAAATTTACGATATCGGCCGATAGGCGTTTCTCCGCAAGCTCGAAGGAGATCCGGGTACGGGTGGAGTTTTCGAAGAAAATATTGGCAATGGTGATATCCCGAAGGGAAGGGACTCTTTTGATGGGCCGGTTGATCACCTCCTTGAACTCATCGGCCGTTTCGAAAATCAATTGGATGTCTGCCGGGCCAAGGTCCTTGATCCCCAACAAATGGTCTGTACTTAGTTGCGCCTTTTCCGACATGGCTAGGACTCCAAATCCATTTTATTTGCAAAAATCAGTACCTGGTCTTCTCCTTCCCGTTCTTTCCATTCGACCTTCACATAGGCCTCATCCAGGGCATCCACCCTCAATCCCGCGAAATCGGGCTGGATGGGCAGGTGCCGGTTAAAGCGCCGGTCTACGAGGGCCACCAATTCAACCCTTTTCGGACGGCCGTAGTGTTGCAAGGCTGTCAGTGCGGCCTGAACCGTTCGTCCGGAGTACAAAACATCGTCAACGAGCAAAACGTTCTTTCCATCTACCAGAAAGGGCATCTTCGTCACGCTGGCCTTCAGCGGTTTTGGAGCGGATGCGGAAATCGTCCCGGTAAAAAGTAATATCGAGCATTCCGTATTCGATGGCGGGAATCCCTAAAATGGAAAGCAGACGGCTGTGAAGGCGGTCGGCAAACAGGACCCCCTTGGGTTGAATGCCGATGAGACAGGTCTGGTCAAAGGAGTCAAACTCCTCGATAAGTTGCTGACAAATCCGCTCGATGGTGAGCTGAAATTGGTCGTGGTTTAATATGACTCTTCCTTGATCCATAAGGCCGGGGCAAATATACACAATCCTTTCACGGCTTCTGTCTGAAAAAATTTCCACCTTCTTAAACGTTCCAGGTCCCGGTCAGTCTATGGGACGATTTACAAAAAAATTCAACAATGAAAAAGAACCATTTGTTGCTCGGTCTGCTTTTTGCCCTTCCTTTACTATTCACCGCGTGCAACAAGGATCGCTGGCTCGACGGCGACACCGAACTTACTACCAGCCAGGATGTTTTGACCGCCCATGACCTGATCCAGGATACGGAAGAAGAAGTCGACTATGAACTGGGTACCCGCGACCCGGAAGACCTCTGCCCCATCGTCACGGTCTCCCCTGCCGACGGGACTTACCCAAGAACCGTCACCATCGATTACGGCACAGAGGGTTGTGAGGGCTGGAACGGCCGCATCCGCAAGGGAATTATCCAGGTGACCCTCACCGATACCATGATCCATGAGGGCGCGGTCCGTACGGTGACCTTTATCGGATTTTCTGTCGATGCCGTCGCTATCGCAGGCACAAAAACGCTGACGAATAACGGCCTGAACGCCGAGGGTCAACTGACCTTTACCCGGGTGGTTAGCGATGCCAGCCTAACCTTTCCCAACGGCGATGTCTCCGAGTGGGAGGCCACCCAGCAAATCACCCTGATCGAAGGTACGGGCACTCCCGAACGCATCGACGATGTGATCCAACTGGAAGGCGGGTCCAGCGGAATCAACCGCAACGGAAAACCATTCACCTCTGAAATTACGGTCCCGCTCATCAAGCCCTTCACCTGTCCCTGGGTGGTCAGCGGCACGCGCAGTGTAACGGTCAACGACCATACATTTACCCTGGATTACGGCGACGGAACTTGCAACAAAACCGCCCTCCTCACCCGTCCCAACGGAACTACGAAGACGGTGTTGATCCAACGGTGGTGGTGAGTCATTGGGTGATTGAGTGATTGAGTGATTGAGCGATTAGATTCACTCAATCACTCAATCACTAATCACTCAAAGTAGGTATCTTGCGTCCGAAACCACCTTTATCAGACGCATCTATGCTCAAAGCCATCTCCCCTATCGACGGACGGTATGCATCCCAAACACAGGCGCTGGCGGATTATTTTTCCGAGTATGCCCTGATCCGTTACCGGGTCTTTGTTGAGATCGAATATGTCAAAGCCCTTGCCGGCCTCCCGCTTCCCGGTCTTGAACGTTTTCCCGAATCCGCTGCGGCCGAACTGACGCGGCTGGTCAACAGCTTTCCCCTTTCTGATGCCGAAAGGATCAAAACCCTTGAGAAGGAGACCAACCACGACGTAAAGGCGGTGGAGTATTTCCTCAAGGAACGTTTTGAGCAGCTGGGCATGTCCGAATTCAAAGAGTTTATCCATTTCGGACTCACTTCCCAGGATATCAACAATACGGCTTTCCCACTCCTTATTAAACATGCCTTGCACCATATTTATCTGCCCCTCCTCGAAAGAGTGCTCGGCCGGCTGGAGGATATGGCCTCCCAATGGATGACGGTGCCTATGCTTGCCCGAACTCACGGGCAGCCCGCTTCGCCTACCATCCTGGGTAAAGAATGGAAGGTTTTCAGCTCGAGGCTCCGGGAGCAACTCCGGCAATTGAACGACGTCCCCTTTCATGCAAAATTCGGAGGAGCAACGGGCAATCTGAACGCCCATTACGTCAGCTACCCCGGCCAGGATTGGCATGCTTTTGCGGAAAATTTTATTGAAAGTCTCGATCTGAAAAGGTCCTACCCAACAACCCAGATTGAACATTACGACAACCTCGCCGCACTCTTTCACGTCCTCATGCGCATCAACACCATCCTGATCGACTTTTGCCGGGATGTCTGGACCTATATATCTATGGAGTATTTTCGGCAAAAAACCGTCGCCAAAGAAGTCGGCTCCTCTGCCATGCCGCATAAGGTCAACCCCATCGACTTCGAAAACGCGGAGGGCAACCTGGGCCTGGCCAACGCCCTGTTCGACCACATGGCTTCCAAACTGCCTATCAGCCGCCTGCAACGGGATCTGACCGACAGCACGGTCATGCGCAATGTGGGTGTTCCCTTTGGACATAGCATCCTGGCGATGAACTCGATCCTGAAGGGCCTGGATAAACTCATACTCAACGAGTCCCAATTGCACGCAGACCTCGACCGAAACTGGATGGTGATCGCAGAGGGCATTCAAAACATCCTCCGAAGAGAAGGCGTGGAACAACCCTATGAAAAACTAAAATCCCTTACCCGGGGAAAGGACTCCATTGGAAAGAAGGAAATCCATGAATTTATAGATTCCCTCAATATTACCGCGGCAGTCAAGACCGAACTTAAAGCCATTACTCCTTTTAATTACACCGGAAAACCCTGACCGAAGCCCTGCACTCCCATGCTCATGAAAAAATGGATTCTCAAGGCCATCGTCCAAAAGGTCATCTCCGTATTGCCCTACCGGCACCGCATAAACCACTTGTTCCAGCAGTACGTCACACGCGGGGTACGCTTGTCCGGTGCGTATCTGGAAGACAAGCTCATCCATTTTCAAAAACACCGGGGCTTTTACGTTGAATCGGGTAAAACCCTTTCCGGCAAAGAAGTGCTCGAATTGGGGACCGGCTGGTATCCCGTCATCCCGCTCTGTTTTTTTCTCTCCGGCACAGAAAAAATCACCACCGTCGACATCTCCCCTCTGCTGACGGCAGAAAAATTGAAGATTACCTTAAAACAATTATCCCTTGCGGCCTCCGACGGCAGGCTCCAAAAATTCTTCAGTCCGGACCCACAGCGCCTGAAAACCATGCTCTCTCTTTCTGAAAAAATGGATTGGAACCTCCGGGATATGCTGGAAGCCCTTCATATCCGCTATCTGGTGACCGATGCCCGAAAGCTGCCCCTCAACCCCGAAAGCCTCGACCTGATCGTCTCCAACAATACCTTCGAACATATCTATCCCAATATCCTGGCCGAAATCCTGGCCGAATTCAAGCGACTCCTCCGCCCGGGCGGAATGATGAGCCATTTTATCGATATGTCCGACCATTTTGCTCATCTGGATACCGGTATTACGATTTACAACTTCCTTCGTTTTTCGGAAAAGAATTGGGGCTGGATCGACAACTCGATCCAGCCCCAAAACCGCTGGAGGATCAGCCATTACCGCCACTTGTACAAAAAACTGGGCATTCCGGTTTCCAAAGAAGAGAACCGCCCGGGCGACCTCGCTCAGCTCCGAAGCGTCCCGATCCATAAGGATTTTAAGGACCTGCCGGAGGGCGAAATTGCGGTCAGTCACAGTTACCTCGTCAGTGAGTGATTTGGTGATTGAGTGATTTATTTATTCGGCCATGCGGACAACCTTGGGTTGGAAAGTACCCAGCACTTCGACCAGATCACGCTGGGACTCCATGACCTCCCAAATGTTTTTGTAGGCGATGGGCGCCTCGTCGAGTCCACCGCCTATCAGTACGACACCCTTCTTTTCGAGCATTTTGTTCAGCTCATGCTGAGTGATCGAGTTCATGGCCTGGGTACGGGATAACAACCTTCCCGCCCCGTGGGAAGCGGAGTTTAAGGATTCGGCGTCTCCCTTGCCCCTTACGATAAACCCGGGCAGGGTCATCGAACCCGGTATGATCCCGAGGGCCCCCTTGTGGGCAGGCGTGGCGCCTTTGCGGTGCACCACTACCTCGGTCCCGTCCGACAGTTGCTCCTTCCAGGCGAAGTTGTGGTGGTTTTCCACCCGAAAGAGGGGATTTTCTCCCAGCGCTTTTGCGATCCGCTGGTGGATATGGTGGTGACAGGCCGAGGCATATTGTCCCGCCACGTTCATGGCCATCCAGTATTCCGCGCCGGCCTCCGAATCGAGGTCCAACCAGGCTAGGTTCTTCGCTTGCTTTGGCAAACGGCAGGTGTCTATTGCCAGCTTGGTATAATGTTTCGCCACGTTGGCCCCCAGGCCCCTCGACCCCGAGTGGGAGAGCAGGCCCAAATAGGTTCCCGCCGGCAAGCCCCATTCGTTTTGGGCATCCGGCAATTCCACCAATCCGAACTCCACAAAGTGGTTGCCGGAGCCGGAGGAGCCGATCTGGCTGACCGCTTTTGGTTTCAGGCTCTTCAGGAGCCCCAGCTCTTTGAACTCCGAAACATGCAACACCTCGTCGTCCATAGGTTTTTCAAAAGCGTCGTACCCAAATCGGGTGTGCGCTTCGAGCAGGCTCTTGAGGCTTTCGGTCGGGAGTTCGATCCCTATGGATGGCAGAGGGAAAACGCTCAGGCACATCCTGCACCCGATGTCTACACCCACTCCGTAAGGGATCACGGCATTTTTGGTCGCCAATACGCCTCCGATCGGAAGTCCGTAGCCCTGGTGGGCGTCGGGCATCAGGGCGCCTTTTACCGCAACGGGAAGGCGCATGGCGATTTCCATCTGGTCGATGGCGCCCTTTTCAATGCCTTCTTTTCCAAAGATGGGGTATGATGGCTGGGTTTCTAACAGGAGGAAGGTGTTATCAGGCAGGGGTTTGCCGCCTTTCAGGACGGCAACCAGGTTTCCGAGGACGGGGTGGGATTCAAATTCTTCGGGCCGGGCCAGCACATCCTTAAAAATCTGCAAAAGGGCCTCCCTCTTCTCCCGCTTGTAAAACTGGAGCACCTGCTGGATTGCCAGGCCCATACTGCGATGGCCAGGATATCCAAGCTTGATCAATTCCTTTCCTTTTACGGCTGATTTACCCATGCCAGGTAATACAATGGATGGCGGGGACTTAGTTCCCCGAAGAAGAAAAAACCGGATTATTGGTATTCAAAAACACCCATAGGGGTTTCCAACCTCACCTGCGAAACCGGGGCATCTTCTACATACCCCACGATCCGGGCTTCGATGCCGTAGCCTTCGGCGGCCTGGATGGCAGCATCCGCGTGTTTTTCCGGAAGGTAGATCTCCATCCGGTGGCCCATATTGAACACCTGGTACATCTCCTTCCATGGAGTTCCGGACTCGGACTGAATGAGTTGAAAAATCGGTGGCGCAGGGAAAAGGTTATTCTTAATGATCTTCTTCCCATCCACAAATTTGATGGCCTTGGTTTGCCCCCCACCCGTGCAGTGGATCATTCCGTGAATGAGCTCCTTGTGGGTGGATAACAACCTGGACAGCGGTGGCAGGTAGGTCCTCGTGGGAGAAAGGACCAGTTTTCCCACCGGATAAACTGTTCCATCTATTTCGAGAAGATCGGTTAGCATCTTCGTGCCCGTATAAACCACTCCTTCGGGCGTGTTCGGATCGTAGCTGTCGGGGTAATTTTCAGCATGATAATTGGAGAGCAGGTCGTGCCGGGCCGAAGTCAGGCCATTGCTGCCGATTCCGCTATTGTAGTCCTTTTCATAAGAAGCACGGCCGCTGGAGCTCCAGCCCACTATGACGTCTCCGGCCTTGATATTATTGACGATCAGGTCTTTGCGCTTCATTCTGGCGAATGCGGTAAAGCCCACATCGATCGTTCTGACGATATCGCCCACGTCGGCCGTTTCGCCCCCGGCCGGGTGGATCTGAATGCCCAGCAATTTCAACTCCTCTAGTATTTCCGAGGTCCCTCCGATGAGAGATTCTATGACCTCCCCGGAAATCAGATTTTTATTTCGTCCGATGGTGGAGGAAAGGACGATCTGGTCGAGGCAGCCGACACAGGCCATGTCGTCGAGGTTCATGACGATGGCGTCCTGGGCAATTCCTTTCCAGACGGATAGGTCGCCGGTTTCTTTCCAATACATGTAAGCCAGGCTGGTTTTGGTCCCGGCTGTATCGGCGTGCATGATATTGCAATAATCGGGGTCCATTCCCGCCACGTCGGGCAATATTTTGCAAAAAGCCCTAGGATACAAGCCCTTATCGAGATTTTTGATCGCGGCATGCACTTCCGATTTGGAAGCGGAGACGCCTCGCTGATCGTATTTGGACAACTCGGCCATGGCGGTTGGTTTGTGCAAAGGAGCGAATTATTTTTGGAAATATGGAATAATAGCCATTCAGTATCTTACCGGGGAAACTATTTTTAACATTTTAGTCTTTGGCGGATTCAATTCGAATCCTATATTTGCGGAGCGTTTTGTCAAACACATTGATAAATGCTTCCTTTTGGGAGCATGGCATTGCTAAAAAAACGGGAAAAGTGAATTTAACGGATATAACCAGGAAGCTGTTCAGCAGAACGGCCCTCACGTTCGTCGCAAGTGCGATGGTGTTTTCAGGAGTAGCATTTTTGGCCTACCAAACCAATCAGCAAAATTTCCAGGCCTCGGTCTCCGGATCTGATGAAATTGATCTGGGAAGTTTCCCGATCGTCGTCCCCACCCTTAAATACGGCTTTGCGATCGATACCTTCCAGGTTACGGAAGGGACTATCGAGCCCAACAAGGTTTTTGGGGACATGCTGACGGCAAGAGGCGTCGACTATCCCACGATCGACAAGATCGTAGCCAATTCGCAAGGCGTTTTCGACCTTCGCAAAATGCAGAAGGGCAAGCCATTCATGATCTTGGCAAAAGATCCCACCCAGGGCGCTGATTATTTCATTTACGAACCCAATGTCTACGAATACATCGTGTTCCACCTCAAAGGCGACCTGGAAGTGGAGCGTGTGGAGCGCCCTGTTCAAAAGGAAGTGCGCACGGCCGACGGCCTACTGGAGAGCTCGCTTTGGCAGACGATGGTCGACAATGGCCTGAGCTACGAGCTCACTGCCAAAATGGAAGACGCCCTGCAATGGTCCATCGACTTTCACCATTTGCAAAAAGGCGATGAGTTCCGCCTCGTTTTCGAAGAGAACCAGATCGACGGAGAGCAGGTTGGCGTGGGCAATGTGTATGCCGCCTACTACAATACCTCCGGCAATGAATACTACGCCATTTGGTATGAACATGGCGACATCGCCGGATACTACGACCTGGAAGGGAGGCCCATGAAAAAATCCTTCCTGAAAGCCCCGGTGAAGTACTCCCGGATCTCCTCCTATTTTAATATGAACCGTTTCCACCCCATCTTAAAAAGGACACGCCCCCACCTCGGCACCGATTACGCGGCGCCCTATGGCACCCCGATCTACGCGGTTGGGGACGGCGTGGTCACCGAGGCTTCCTACACCGGTGGAAATGGCAATTTTGTAAAGATCAAACACGACGATGCATATCAGACCCAATACCTGCACATGCAAAAATTTGCCAGCGGAATTCGCAAGGGCGTTCATGTTCGCCAGGGGCAGGTAATCGGCTATGTCGGATCGACCGGTTTGGCCACCGGCCCCCATGTTTGTTTCAGATTCTGGAAAAATGGCAAACAGGTCAACCACCTGAACCTGAACTTTCCTCCTCCCCTTCCGCTACCCAAAGAAGAGCTGCCCGGTTTCAAGATCGTTCGCGATAAATACCTTCAGATGTTTCAGGATCTTGCGGCTGCTTCCGATCCGGAATGCGGAGAAGAGGATAAAACGGCATCGGGCGAACCTACCGTCTCACCGAGCCTCTAATTGGCCTAGTTCCAGTTAATATAATCCGGCATTTGGGCGATGACCGTAAAAGCATCTCCTTTGTGGGTCATGGCCTCCGTCCATAGCTCGTCCGGATTGGACCGGAATACATAATTCGCGTGCATTTCCGAGATAACCCAGGATCCCTCCGTCAATTCCTCTTTCAATTGCCCCTCGCTCCAGCCGGAATATCCCACAAAAAACCGGATATCCTTTGGGAGGATGAGCTGGGACCGGATAAGAACTTTCAATTTCTCAAAATCGCCGCCCCAGTAAACGCCCGGGGATATCTTGGCGCTACCTTCCAAAAGATCGCCAACGGAATGGATGTAATGAACGGTGTCGGTCTGCACGGGCCCGCCGAAGAAGACAGGCGCCTCGAATTCCGGAAAATCGGCGATCAACTCGTCGATGCGCATATCCAGGGGCTTGTTGAGAATAAAGCCCAGGCTCCCCTCCTCGTTGTGGTCGCAAAGCAAAATAACGGAGCGCTTGAAGTTGCTGTCCCACATGAAGGGTTCCGCAATCAGGATCTGACCATTTTTTACTTTAGTTGATTCCATGTGGGGTGAAAGCCTTTTCGTTATTCTCCAAATATCACATACATTATTGAATTTCGCAATACCACCCCGCTTAAAGGGCAGAAGTAGGAAAACGACGGTCGACCCTGGCCACAAAGCCCCGCAAAACCTTACCCGTCCCCCCCACTTCGATGATCTCGGTAACTCCGTCCCCTATCATGTGGAGCATGGTCTGGGTCCAGCGCACCGGCGCAGTCAGTTGGTCGATCAGGTTTTTTCTGATTTGCGCGGGGTCGGAGGTCGGATTGGCGTCCACGTTTTGATAGATCGGACAGGAAGGGTCGCCAAAGGTTGCAGCAGCAATAGCCGCCTCCAGTTCCTCCTTGGCGGGCTGCATCAGCGGCGAATGGAAGGCGCCCCCGACCTGCAAGATAATGGCCTTGGAAGCGCCGAGGTCCTGTAACCTCGACACCGCTTTTTCCACGCCTGGCACGGTCCCGGAAATAACCAGCTGCCCGGGGCAATTGTAGTTTGCCGGGACTACCACGTCGTCGATCTCCCTGCAAACCTGCTCGACCAGGGCGTCGTCCAGGCCCAGAACCGCGGCCATGGTGCTTTCCTGCATTTCACAGGCCTTTTGCATGGCCATAGCCCGTTGATAAACCAGCCGCAAGCCGTTCTCAAAAGTCAGCGTCTTGTTGGCTACGAGGGCGGAGAACTCGCCCAGGGAATGACCTGCCACCGCTGCGGGCTGGAATTCAGCCCCGGCCATGGCGGCTTTGATTACGGAATGAAGAAAGACAGCGGGTTGGGTGACCCTGGTTTGCTTGAGGTCTTCTGCATTACCTTCAAACATGACATCCGAAATCCTGAATCCGAGGATCTCGTTTGCCTGCTCAAACAAATCTCTGGCAAGGGAGGAGTTCTCGTACATATCTTTTCCCATACCTTCAAACTGTGCCCCCTGCCCGGGGAAAACGTAGGCCTTCATAAATGGTTGGTTTTAGTGAAGTTTTGCGCTTATCAGGTTTAAAAATTCATTCCTGGTCTGAACCCGCTGGAATTCTCCCTTAAACGCCGAAGTCGTCGTCAGGGAATTCTGCTTCTGCACCCCGCGCATCATCATGCACATGTGCGCGGCTTCAATCACCACGGCAACTCCCAGAGGCTGAAGGGTGTTGTGGATGGCGCACAGAATCTGATCGGTGAGTCGCTCCTGGACCTGCAGCCGCCGGGCGAATACGTCGATCACCCGGGGGATTTTGCTCAGGCCCACAATATACCCGTTTGGGATATATGCTACGTGGGCTTTTCCGAAAAAAGGAAGCATGTGGTGCTCGCAAAGCGAATAGACCTCGATATCCTTGACAATGACCATTTCGCTGTAATCCTCCCGGAACATAGCGGAGCGAATGATCTCCTCGGCATCCATCTCATAACCCTGTGTCAGAAATTGGAGGGCTTTGGCCGCCCGCTCGGGGGTTTTCTCAAGACCCTCCCTTGCGGGATTGTCGCCGAGGAGGTCGAGAATTTCCTGGTAATGGTCTTTCAGTTTCCCTGTTATTTCGGGCGTGTATTCTTCCAGTTTTTGGTAACTCATGGTGTGGAGATTTAGGCAAATTTTGCAGTGAATTTTTCTGTGTATATTCGGGGCCGGAAAAACCACTGGGATTTTCAAGCTCAAAGTACGGAAGAATTGCTATGAAACAACCCATTGGTCTGCCCGGTACAGCCATTGATCTAATAAGGTTCTTGATTAAAACAGCAGGCGGCATTTTTGCCGGGAAATGATAGCGAGTAATGAGCACATTGGTTGGACAGTTGATACATAGCCGGGCCTTCTCGGTCCTGTCCCAGCGGATAGTCTATCACACCCTTTTCTGGGCCCTACTCCTCAGCGCATTTACCGCCTGGGAAATGCTCGACAGCGGCCAGCCGCTCCGGTTTGCTTTGAGCAACCAGATCATCACGGTCATCATATATGCTGCCGTCGTGTACTTCAACGTATTATACCTGATCCCCAATTACCTGGCTCAAAAACGTTTTTTGACCTACTTTGGTTTATTCGTCCTGGTGGTCCTTACCGTGACTCCCATCAAGGTGGTCATCTATTATTTTAAGTTTTCCCACTTGCCGGAGGCGCAGGGGCAACTTGTACACGATATGAACTGGTTTTTCCTTCCCACTTTCCTGATTGCCGGTTCCTCCACCCTGGGCAAGATCGTGCTGGACTGGGTCAGGCACCTGCGGGAAATGCAGGAACTGGAAACCCAAACCATGCAGTCCGAGTTGCGTTTCCTGAAATCTCAGATCAATCCGCACTTCCTGTTCAACACCCTGAACAACCTCTACGCCCTAACGCTTAAAAAATCGGACCTGGCGCCGGAGATCGTTTTGAAGTTGTCCGAGATGATGCGGTATATGCTTTACGAATGCAATGAAAAGCAGGTATTGCTTACCAAGGAGGTCAACTATCTCCAAAACTACCTCGATCTGGAGGCGCTACGGCAGGGAAAAAGCGTGGAGATCAGCTTTGACATCAATGGCAGGGTGAGCAACCAAAAAATTGCCCCGCTCATGTTTATCCCTTTCGTCGAAAACAGCTTTAAACACGGGTTAAGTCACCATATCTCCAAGGGATACGTAAAGATCCGACTGGATGTGGAGGAGCACACCGTGCGCCTGGAGATCGAAAACAGCAAGCCAGAATCCCTGCCCCTGCAGGATCATTCCCGGAAAAGCGGGGGTATCGGCCTGGTGAACGTAAGAAGGAGGCTGGATCTGCTCTATCCCGGCAAGTACGAACTCCGGATCAAGGAAGCTCCGATGAATTATACCATAGATCTCACCCTTAATTTAGAGTCCTGAAGCAATAAAATTATTATTTTCGACAAATTATCGCCTTATGATCAATACCCTTATTGTTGATGACGAACCTCTGGCGCTCGATGTGCTGGAGACCTATATCGAGAAGATTGCCGACCTCAAGCTCGTCAAACGCTGCACGAATGCCCTCGAGGCGCTGGAGGTTTTGCAAAAGGAGCCGATCGACCTGATCTTCCTCGACATCCAGATGCCTCAAATAACGGGGATTGATTTTCTCAAATCGCTGGCCGATCCGCCTCTGGTCATTTTTACCACGGCTTACCCAAATTACGCCCTGGAGGGTTTTGAACTGGATGCGCTGGACTACCTGCTCAAACCTATCTCCTTCGACCGCTTTTTAAAGGCCGTCAATCGGGGCGTCGATCAGATCAAACTACAACGCGCCAGATTGTCGCAAGCCCAAGCCCCGGAGGAGGGAGAGGATTATTTTTTCGTCAAGGCCGACAAAAAGCTGGTCAAGGTCAATTACGCCGATATCCTGTACATCGAAGGGCTAAAAGATTACGTGATCATCCGCCTGGAACTATCGCGCGTGATCACCCTTCAGACTATGAAAAGCCTGGAAGACAAGCTTCCACAGCAAAAGTTTAAACGGATCCACCGCTCCTTCATCGTCAATATCGGCAAGATCCACGCCATCATAGGAAACATGGTGGAAGTCATTGAAAAAGGCCAACCCAAGCACTTGCCGATCGGAAAAAACTACCGGGATGAGCTCCAGGAACTGATCGACAAGAGCCGTCTATGAAGCTCCCCGAGGTCCTCGAATCGCAGTGCACAGCCGTTTTGGGCAGCCCTGTGCTGGGATCTCGTTTTATCGGAGGCGGAGATGTCGCTCATTCCTGCCTGGTTCAAACGAAGGAGGGCGCTTTTTTCTGAAATACCTGGAAGGTCCCTTGGCCCGCTCCCCTTTTGAGTCCGAAGCCATGGGGCTGGACCTTTTGTCCGGCCGCTCCCCACTTCGGATACCAAAGGTCATTTCTTTTGGACAGGCCGGAGATTATCATTTTCTCATACTGGAGTATATCGAAACAGGGCAGCACCCAGGGGCTTCTTTTTGGGAGCTTTTTGGGGCCGGCCTTGCCGAATTGCACCGCAACAGGGCCCCACAATTCGGGCTTGGCTTCGACAATTTTATTGGAAAGCTTCCCCAGCAAAACGCCTTCCGGAGCAGCTGGCCGGATTTTTTTCGCGAACTTCGGCTGGAGCCGCAGTTTCGGCTGGCATTGGAACTGGGGCTCCTCCCCCTGAAATCCTCTCTCAAATAGAAGCTCTTTAAGCAAAGCTACCGGAGATATTCCCTGCGGAGAGCCCTGCTCTGATCCACGGCGATCTATGGAGTGGGAATTACCTCGTCTCGACGGCTTTTGAGGCGGTTTTGGTCGACCCTTCCGTTTCCTTTTCTCACCGGGAAATGGACCTCGCCATGAGCCGGCTTTTTAGCGGCTTCGATTGGCGTTTTTACAGGGCTTACGAAGAATCTTACCCCCTGGCGCCCGGATTTGAGAACCGGATACCCATCTATCAGTTGTATTATCTGCTCGTCCACCTCAACATTTTCGGCCGTGGATACCTCCCGCAGGTACTTGAAACCCTGGACCAATTCTGAGCTTTTGTTAAATTTAAAAAATTCGCATAAAATAATTTGACCTATGGTTGGCAGAAAGAAAGCTTCTTCGTACATTTGAACGTCTTCAAAGACCGCTTTAGCAAAATATAATCCCATGCACACGAAGGGCCGCTTTCCCAAAGGCGGCCCTTTTCAATTTACCCCTTCCCTACTGGCGCAAAAAAAAAGGCCGGTTCCTGGTGGAACCGGCCTGCAACTAACAAATTATAATCCCATGAACAGTCTTAAGTCTCTTTTGGTGTCTTTAGGTGCTTTTTAGGATAACGCCACAACCGAATAAATAATTTCGATTTGTGAGATATTAATTTAACTAAACTGAGGAGGTTTTGATCGGCTTCCCTTTCTCTTCCAGTTATTTATACAAACGCACAAGGAAAAAAGTTTTACCCTGTGAAATTTTAACCATTCTTTTACAAATGGACGGTCTTGGGGGATTTGGGATGGCTTTTGTTACTTCCGCATAAAGAATTCAGAATAAAGAGCGGAATGCATAGGCTTTCCACAAAAAGCCAAAAAAAAAGTCGCACAGAATGTGCGACTTCAAGCAATGATAAAATTCCACGAATATAAATGAATAATCTCGAACACAAGTTTACAGCTTGTTAGCGGAGCACCTGAAGTTTTCCGGTAAACAAGGCGCCGGTTTGGGAATGGGCGCGGACGAGGTAGAAGCCCGGGGCCAAATCGTAAACCGGAATGACAAAATCTTTCGTATCAACGTTTTTGTACTCGGCGATCAGTACACCGGCTGCGGAAAATAGTTGAATATCGTCCAACAGGTTATCCTTGCCGTTCAAATGTATCTGGGCGTATTCGTTTGCGGGGTTTGGATATACCATCAAAGGATTCTCGCCGGGTACGATTTCTCCCTCCTTGCGGAAGGGAATACGGATGGAGTGTTCCGGCAGGCTGACCATATTCCCGGCGCTGTTCATTGCCCGGACATTTTCCAGTTTGATGTCTATATAGTCGTCCTTCAGACGAACTCCTTCAATATCCTCGACGATCACAAAGCCGAGCGTAGCTACGCCGCCGTAGCCCGTTTCCGACAGCCCGCTGGTTCTGGTAAAGCCTGCGTCCACCCTTCCATCGAAGGGTTTCTTGGCCAAATGGAGGACTGGAGAATTATAGGACATCCAGCTTTCCGGAAGGAAGTCGATTTGAACGCTTTCGGGAAGGACCAGTTCCGGTTCGTAGGTCATGGAGAAGGTAAAACCGTACATATCCACGGCGAGTTGATCGTCGGGATTGCCAAGCCAGATCTGCAACACGACCAGATCACCTCCTTCCACAGGAGTAACGCTTTCTTCGTAAAAGTAAAGCGGCACGTCGATGGCGGGGGGGGCAGAAACCGGAACAAAGGAGTGTTGTTCCAGATAGAAATTGGAAATGGCCAGTGTATCTGCACCGCCTACAATACCGTTGCCATCTGCGTCGATATGCTTTTGGTCGACGGGGAAGTCGAAGAAAATATTATTCCAGTTATCTCCGTATTGACCAAACCACTGGGTCAGGTCCGGGTTGGAGCGCGAAACGCCGACATCCCCCATGCAAAGGCCGAGGGGAAGGAGGTCTTCCATATTGACCACGCCATCGGAGTTTGTATCGCCGGCCCATACGCAATTATTGCCCACACAGAATTGGTCGGGCGATACGACAATGTCCAGAAGCGCCACATCGATCTTCACGATCTTGGAGGGACAGTTCTGGGCAGTTGCAACGCAGTATTCGAATTCAAAATCGTCGACAATATTGACGACATTCGAATCGGGAACATACACCAGCAGGTTGTATCCTTCAAAGGTCTGTCCGTAAAGGGTGACCGTTTGATGGCCCGGGAAATAGGCGATATCTCCATGGTCCGGTTCGACTGTAACGGTGAGGTCGTAATCGGTGACGGGAATATTATAACTGAGGACCAGGGGCACGTTTTTGGGCGTCGAAAGCGCGAAGGTGCTCTGTGCCGGAACGTAATTGCTGACCGTCACATACACGTCTCCGTATTCCAGCTCGGAATAGTTGGGTTTATAGGCGCGGTAGACAAAATGGTCGACCCCTTCGGAGTAGCCGTTGTGAGGTGTATATTCGAAGTGGCCGCCCCCGAGGTTGACGACTGTTCCGTTGGCGGGTTGCTGAACGACTGCCACGCCGACGAGATAATCCCCTCCCAGGTCATTGGCCAGGGCGTCAATTTCAATAGATTGTTGCGCTATGGTAGCCGAAAAGTCGTCGAAAACGAAGTCGTTTGGTTGGGTGATGTTGAGTACATCGACGATGACCAGTTTTTGATAGGTCGTTCCGTTTTCGGTCTTTTCAAAAAGGATCTCATCCGGCCCCGTATAGTTATTGGCGGGAATGTAGATCGGATAGTCTTCGGTGGTAGAGTCTATGGTTCCGTGGGATGGACCGCTGACGAGGTGGTAGCCTTCCAGGGCGAATAGGAGTTCGCGCGGCACATTCTTACGCGCTATCACATATAAGGTATCAGCGATGGGGACATTGGATGCCATAACAGCCACGGAAACCGTAGCCATATCGCAGGTACCGATATCATCGCAGATCGTGTAGTTGAAGTGAGCTATTCCGGAGAACCCGGAGGACGGAGTGAAGGTGACCAGGGTACTGTCGGCATTGAGCGAAAAGGAGCCGTTGTTCACCAGAGGGACGTCGGCGATGCGAAGGATATCCCCGTTCCAGAAGTCGTTGTAAAGCACATCGATGACGACAGGGGCATTTTCATCAGTCACGGCATAGTCATCCACGGCGGTAACGATGGAGGGAACGATATTCACCTCAATGACCAGGGTGATATTCCGGTACATCCCATTGACCCAGCGCCAGTATTTGATGTAAATGGTATCGATAGCAGGGTAAGTAACGGTAGGAATGTAGGTCAGAATATTGTTTCCGGGAACGCCCAAGTGGCCGGGGCCCGGGAGGTCGGCCGTGCCATAGGCTGGATAGGAGCCGTATTGGTCTAACTGTGGAAGATATGGAGGGGTGGAATAAAAAGAATAGGTAAGTGTCTCGCCAATGACAACGTCAAAGGAGAGGTACTCCAGATCCCCCTGGGCATGGGCCGTATTACTTCCCCCCACCATGAAAGCCGTCAGGCCCCATAGGAAGTAAGGCACGAGTTTAAGGCCGAGTCGAGATACATTCATGGACCGTGGATTTTTCATTTACATTCGCGCCACCAATATACAATTAAATATCCTTTCGCAGCAACAGGCAATCAAAAAGAATTTGGCTTTGGACGTCAATCTTCCTGATGGTCACCTGTTTGCATGGAAAAGGATAATTTTCCGCCGGATTTCCTAACTTTAGGGCAGTGGAAACCGCCATGCAAAATCTGAAACTTTACGCAGTATTGCAACAATTTTCCAAAGTGGAGCAAAACCGCTTTCGGAAGTTTCTTTGTTCGCCCTATTTCAACGTAAATCAGGACCTGATCAACCTGTACGACCTGTTTTTGGGGCAAATGAACGGGGACGGGGCGCCGGAAGCCTCCAAGGAAGATATCTGGTCGCGTTTGAATCCCGGCAAGCCCTATGACGATGTCCGTCTGCGAAAATATTTTTCCGACCTCCTCAAACTCCTGGAAAGCTACATTGCCCAGGAAGCGTACCAGGAAAATCCCCTCCACCAGGCGACCTACCTCATGGAGGCCGTCATCCGGCGCAAGCTCAACAAACTATACAATACCACCCTGGGTTCCGCCCGCCGTTTGTCGGACCAACAGAATTACCGCCCTGCAAACTACTACTACCACCAGTACCAGATCGAGAAAAATTACTACCGGCTCAACCGATCCCTTGGCAAGCGTGACATGGAAACCAATGTCGAGGAGATTGCCAACAACCTGGACAGGTTTTACCTGGCCGAGAAATTGAAGTATTACTGCGACGTGTTAAGTCAGCAGTACGCCGTTTCCTATGAATACCGGATCCTCTTTCTGGAAGAGATCGTAGCGCATATCCAAAAATACAGCTACGAAGAAGTGCCCCCCATTGCAGTCTATTTCCAGATTTATCTTGCGTACATGGAGGGCGAACACGAGGCGCATTACTTCAAGTTGAAGGAATTGCTTGAGAAGTTCGGCCTTGAGTTCCCGAAAGAAGAGGCACTTGAAATATATACCTTCGCCATCAATTACTGTACAAGAAAGATCAACAAGGGAAATCAGGAGTTCCTGAAGGAATACTTCGACCTGTACAAGGACTTGTTGAAGAAAGATATCCTGATTATCGAAGGCGAGATGGATACGGGGCTTTTCCGGAATATCGTTTTGGTAGGCCTTCGCCTGGGAGAAATGGAATGGACAGAGCGTTTTATCCATGAATACCAGCACTTTATGCCTCAAGTCCAAAAGGAGAACATTGTTTCCTTTAACCTGTCTTTTCTGTATTTCTACAAAAAGGATTACGACAGGGTGATCGAGACCTTACGCTATGTGGAGTTCGAGGACGTAATCACCAACCTTAACGCAAAAACGCTCTTGTTGCTCACCTATTACGAGATGGACGAGATCGAGCCGCTCTATTCCCTGATGGAAAGCTTCCGCGCTTATCTCAATCGCCACAAAAATCTCTCCTCCCGGCGGCGGAAGAGCTTCCTCCAATTGATACGTTTTTTAAAAAAACTCTCCAAGACCATGCCTGGGGACAAAGCGCGCTTGGAATCCTTGCGCAAAGAGCTCAACAACGCCAAAGGCGTGGCCAGCTCCCAGTGGATCGAGGAAAAGATCGGAGAATTGGAGTAGTAAAAAAGCCCCTCCGGCGAACCGGAGGGGCTTTTAAATTTAGCCAAATGTTGCTTAATCGAAGATATACCGCAAGCCCAGGCGCATGCGCCAGCGGCTGCTGAAATCGTTGATATTCAGGGCGTCTTTCCCAACGCCTTCTTCCAGATAAGAGAACAACGGCGTGGTGCCGTCTTCTTCATACCCTTCAAAGGTGTAGAGGAAATAGTTGTTAAAGTCGCCCGGGATCGAATAACGAACACCCCATGCTGGGTTGATCAGGTTGGCGAGGTTGAATACATCGAGGCTAACCTGCAGCTTGTGCATTCTTCCACCAGCCTTGATGCCGAAATCCTGGCGAACGGCCAGGTCCAGGAAGCTGGCGACTGGCATCCAATTGGAGTTTTTCTCGGCGTAGCTTCCGCGGTTTTGGCTCAGATAAGGGTCATTTTCGATGAAGGCGTCCAAATGTTCCCACTGATGTTCCGGGGTCACACCGTCCTTTTCCACCAGGTTGATCTGCGAGGCATCGGCAGGAATCCATACCAGGCTCCGGTTGGCGCTCGTGCTGCCCTGTTCGTTGTTGATGTTGCGTCCGTTTCCGCCGCCGATGACGTAGGAATAAGGGCTTCCCGCCATGCCGTCGTACAACAGTGCGATGGAGGTGCTGACGTTCTTTCCTTTGTTCCAATCGAAGGAGTAAGAAAGCGAGGACAAAACACGGTGCCCGAGGGCGAAGTCCGAACGGCCAAGCAGCGGGGTGTTGCGGCCATCCGTATTGACCTGGCCCCTCCACTGGGAAGAGTTTTGGGAGGAAGTTCCCTCGTTCAGTGCCTGGGCATCGCCGAAGGTGTATGCAAGAGAGGCGTTCAGACCAAATTGGAATTCCTTGGCCAAAGCAGCCGTAAGCGTATAGGCATAGCCCTCGCTGGTGTTGGATCCCACATAGATAGCGGAGTAGGTCGGATCGATCGTGCTCCGGGTAAACACCGGGCGGTCATCGCTACCGGTATTGGTCCAATTGAAATCCACGTCCGTCTTGGAGTTGACGTTGGTATACAGGACGTTGTTGAGCGTTTTGGTGAAAATTCCTTCCACCGTTGCGGAAATATCGCCTGGCAGTTTGGTGTCCAAAGCGAGGTTCCCTCTCAGGACTTGCGGGAATTTGAAATCCTTGGTAAAGATGTTGATATCACCGGAAGGAACTTTGAAAGCGGGGTCTGTGTACTGCTTGTTGATATCGGGGATAAAGAAAGCGCCGCCCACAGCATCTGCTTCGTCGGCACGGCCGGTGGTGAGTCCGTTGTTATTGTACATGGCGCCCGGCCATACGAAGGGGATACGGCTGGTAAAGATCCCTACCCCACCGCGAAGCATGTTCCTGCGATCGCCGGTCAGGTCGAAAAGAAAGCCGGCTCTGGGCGAAAACATCAACTGGCCATCGGGAGCGGCGCCCCCTTCGATATCGTTGGCGATGTCGTACTGTGCCTGAAGAAGCGGCAAAGTAGTCGTGTTAAAACTCGGATGGATATCGGGATCGGTGGTCAGAATGGGCATATCCAGGCGAAGACCGTAAGTCAGGGTGAAGTTACGGGTAATATCCCATTCATCCTGAGCGTAAAGGCCCAGTTGCATAGCGCCAAAATCTGCGGCAGCGGCCGAACCGTCGCCGGTGATATCATCTACCAGAGAGTATCCTCTGTCGTAGTTGCTGGCCGGCAGGTCATTGATGAAGGCGCTGATGCTGTCGAAGGTGTAGGTACCGTAGTTCTGTGGAAGGAAAAGATTGTAAATGCTATAGAACTCATTGTGGGTACCGATGGTGATCGTGTGCTTGTTCTTGTAGATCTTGAAGTTATCGGTGATCGTGAAGATATCCTGATCCAGTGCGTTGGCGGTGGAAAATTCATCCGAACCGGCGCGGATCGTGCCTGCCCCATCGAAGATGATCAGGTAGGGAAAGTCGCCCCCAATAGGGTCGCGATCGTCGCGGACCGTGGTATAGCCCAGGATAAGGTTATTGCTGAAACCGGACCCGAAGCTGGAATTGAATTCCGCGGCGCTGGTATTGGTGATGGTGGGGAAGAAAATTCCGTTGTTGGAGAAGTTGATGGTTCGGGCGGCCGAGCCGTTCAGATCGAGCTGTTCTCCTTTGTTGTAGTTATGCCGGAGGGTCAGGCGATGGTTATCGCCGAGGTTGAAGTCCAGCTTGCCGAACAGGGAAAGCCCGTTCAACTCATCGGCCACATCGCCGAAGGTGCCGGGGTCGTATCCATAGCTCTCCCGGAGGAAGCCTGCCAGGCTGTTCAGATCGGCCTCCGATGCATTGCCGTCGTAGGTGGCGAAGTCAAAGGGAATGGGGGTTTCATCCTGGCGAATCTCCGCGTTGGCGAAGAAAAAGACCTTGTCCTTGATAAGGGGTCCGCCCAGGGAGGCGCCATAGGTCCGTTGGTTGAATTCAGCCACCGGGGTCCTTTCGGAGCCCGTGATGTCGGTCAGGGTCTTGTTGGTTTTCCCGACCAGGCTTTGGTTCTGCATGAAATAATAGGCCGTTGCCTTGAGTTGGTTGGTTCCCGATTTGGTTACCGCGTTGATCCCCCCTCCTGCGAAGCCTCCGAGGCTGACGTCATAGGGAGAAAGCAATACCTGGAACTGATCGATGATGTCGATCGAAAAAGGAGCGATACCGGTTTGGCCGCCATTGGTTCCGGAAGAGGCAAGACCAAACACGTCGTTGTTGACCGCGCCGTCGATGTAGATAGCGTTGTAGCGGTTGTTCACCCCTGCGAAGGTAGTTCCGCCGCTATACCCGGCAGATTGCGGGGTCAGACGGACATAATCGCTCAGGTTGCGGTTCAGGGTCGGCATGACGTCGATCTCCTCTCCCGTGATTTGGGTACTGCTCCCCGAGTTGGCGCCGGGAGTTCCTGCCGCAGCAAACACCGTAACGGTGGAAAGCTCCATGGCCGACTCCTGCATTTCCAGGTTCAGGTTTTTGTTTTCCCCGAGGCGGAGGTAGATATCCTCCAACACCAGATCACTGAAACCCGTATAGGAGACGGTAATCGTGTATGGACCGCCAACCCGCATGTTGGCAATGCGGAAGATGCCGTCCAGGTTGGTGCTGTTCCCGTAGGTCGATCCTGTGGGAAGGTGCACGGCAACGAAGTTGGCGCCGATAAGGGCTTCTCCGGATTCTTTGTCGATGATGCGACCATCCATGGAAGAGGTGGTCACACCTTGCGAAAAAGCCATGGAGAAACTGAACGCCACTGCAAAAAAGGCCAGTAATAGCCGCATAGTAAAGGTTTTCATTGGCAAATAATTTAGTGAACTAATCAAGGTGCAATACTACCAAGCAAACGTTAAATTAATATTAATTCCAGGTATTTTAATCGCAAAGGTTCTTCCTTTTTTCCGAATATAATTTTACATCACCTTTTAAATAAAATCACATACAACACATTGAACTGAAAATTCCACAAAAGCGGAATAATTTTTGAAAGTTATCCACATTCCAAATAATTATGTCGCTTGGTTGTGGAAAAGTGTCATTCCGCCGTCGGAAAAAAAAGCCCGGGGAATTTCTCAATCCGGAATGGTGTTATACTTTTGCAAATCCAAAACGGGCAAATGGAGGGGTGGCAGAGCGGTTTATTGCACCTGTCTTGAAAACAGACGTGCGTGATGAGCGCACCGGGGGTTCGAATCCCTCCCCCTCCGCCTACGCCCGCCGGAGCCTTGGCGAAGGCGGGCTCTCTAGTTGCCAAGGCGACACCCACAGGCGGGAGCCCTTATCTTTACAGGGCTCCGGCGGACGGGTCCGCCAAATATACTCCACAAGGAACATTTTTTGCCTTGGCGTAGGCGGGCTCTCTAGTTGCCAAGGCGACACCCACAGGCGGGAGCCCTCATCTTTACAGGGCTCCGCCGGACGGGACCGCCAAATATACTCCACAAGGAACATTTTTTGCCTTGGCGAAGGCGGGCTCTCTAGGTTGCCAAGGCGACACCCACAGGCGGGAGCCCTTATCTTTACAGGGCTCCGGCGGACGGGTCCGCCAAATATACTCCACAAGGAACATTTTTGCCTTGGCGTAGGCGGGCTCTCTAGTTGCCAAGGCGACACCCACAGGCGGGAGCCCTCATCTTTACAGGGCTCCGGCGGATGGGTCCGCCAAATATACTCCACAAGGAACATTTTTTGCCTTGGCGAAGGCGGGCTCTCTAGTTGCCAAGGCGACACCCACAGGCGGGAGCCCTTATCTTTACAGGGCTCCGGCGGACGGGTCCGCCAAATATACTCCACAAGGAACATTTTTTGCCTTGGCGAAGGCGGGCTCTCGTGTTGCCAAGGCGACACCCACAGGCGGGAGCCCTCATCTTTACAGGGCTCCGGCGGACGGGTCCGCCAAGTATATTCTACAAGGAACATTTTTGCCTTGGCGAAGGCGGGCTCTCTAGTTGCCAAGGCGACACCTACAGGCGGGAGCCCTCATCTATCAAGCTCCGGCGGACGGGTCCGCCAAATATACTCCACAAGGATATTTACAAACCTTTAAACTGTTTCTTATGCAACAGTGGTGGTATGTGTATATTCTAGAATGTGCAAACGGCAAACACTATTATGGTTTTACCAGTAATTTGAAAGATCGTATCAGGAGACATAATGAGGGTTTGGTCCAATCTACGCGAAACTGGCGACCAGTCCGTTTGGTCTGTAGCATAGCGCTGAGGGACAAATCCCTGGCACTGGCTTTCGAAAAATTTCTAAAATCCGGTTCCGGAAGAGCTTTCTCAAAAAAACGTCTTTTGGCAACTGCTGTCATATTAAAGCCTTCCCATCCAAAAAAAAGTCCTTAAGTACTTTATAAATAGGAAATTTTGATAAATTGGCCCAAACAACCTCTTTATCATGAAAAAAATTTTACCTATTCTCGGACTCTGCCTTATGGGCGCCGGCCTTCTTCAAGCCCAGGTGACCTTCTTCGAAAACTTCGACTCTTACAGCCCCGGCGATTTTATCGCCGCCTCCTCTCCGCTTTGGACCACCTGGACCAACTCCCCGGGGGGCGCCGATGATGCTCCGGTATCTGACGAACAGGCCTTCAGTGGCGCCAATTCGCTCAAACTGGCCAGCACCTCCACAGGCGGGGGGCCCGCCGATGCCGTACTCCCCTTCGGTGGAAAACACGACGTGGGGACCTTCGATTTCCAATTGCAAATGTTCGTCGTGACGGGTACAGGGGCCTATTTCAATTTCCAGGCCGAGGAAGCGATCGGAACCACCTGGTCCTTTCAGCTCACCTTTACCCCGGACGGCCTCATCGATGTGACCGGCGACAACGGCGCCCAACTGCCCATCAATGGCACCTTTCCCCTCGGCGAGTGGTTCAAGTTGCAGGTCTATATCGACCTGACCGCCAACAACTGGGAACTTTTTATCAACGACGTGTCCCAAGGGAGCTTCAGCAACCCCACTAACGCGGTGGCCTCCCTCGACCTGTTCCCGGTTTACGCAGCGGGTACCTCTACTTTTATGTGGACGATGTATATTTTGAATATCTCCCACCCATCCTGCCCGACCTGGATGCAAAGATGAACACCCTCTCCGTTAAACCGGGCGCCCTTACCGGCCATGAGGTCATCATCAACGGCCAGATGCGGAACGTCGGGAATAACCCGATCACCAGTTTCGATATTTCCTGGTCGGATGGCGTCAACACTTATACCGACAACCTGCCCGGCCTGAATATTCCCTCTCTGGCCGTTTACGATTTTACCCACTCGACTACCCTTACCGTTCCGGATGGCGCCAATGCCATAGACGTATGGATTTCAAATGTAAACGGAGGTCCGGATCAAAATCCCGACAATGATGCACTCGACGCCACCGTCACCGGTTATACCCCTGCCCAACACAAAAGAGTGGGCGTGGAAGAAGGTACAGGAACCGGGTGCGGCTGGTGCCCAAGAGGTACCATTTGTATGGATTTAATGGCCGCTACTTATGAAGACTTGTTCATCCCCATCGCCGTACACAACGGCGACCCGATGACGGTAGTAGAGTATGACGACAACCTGGGCATTTCCGCCTTCCCCAACATGGTCATCATGCGCAACGAAACATTCGGATTTGGCGTGGTGGAGGACATCGAAACCCGCTTTTTCCAGCGTATCGTCCAGTCGCCCCCGGCAACCCTGATCAGCGGCGGCGTGTTCAACGAGACGACCCGCGATCTGGACGTCACCTCCCAGGCCGACTTTTTGGCTAACGCCAGCGGCAACCACAAACTCGCCGTCATTCTGGTTGAAGACGGCGTAACGGGTACCGGCGCGGGATATAACCAGGTCAACTATTATGCCGGCGGCGGAAACGGCCCGATGGGCGGCTACGAAAGCCTTCCCGCCACCGTGCCCGCAGCACAAATGGTTTACGACCACGTGGGCCGCATCCTCATCGGCGGCTTCTTCGGGGCCACCGGCAGCGTTCCGGCCACGGTCACCGCAGGGGAGAAAGTGACGCATATATTCGGCACGGTTAACATCCCCGCCAACATCAATACCGCCAACCTCCATGCGGTAACGGTCCTGTTGGCCCCCAACGGCAGCATTCTGAACGCCAACAGCCAGAGCTTCCAGAACCTGCTCGACACCGAAATTACCGGTGTGAAGGAGGTGTACCGCAACGAATACGCCGAAGTGTATCCTAACCCCTTCGGAAATTCCGCTTCGCTGCGCCTCAAACTGGAAAACCCCAGCCAGGTATCGCTGCGCATCTTCAACGCCATGGGCGCAGAAGTTGCCTTCCGCGATTACGGCCTGTTGGATGGTGATCTGGTATTCCCGCTCGACGCCAGCAATCTGCCGAACGGTGTGTATCAAATCCACCTGAGCATGGATGATCATTTGGTCACCAAGAAAGTGGTGATCCAACGTTAAAAAGTAAAGTGCCCCGCCTGCGGTGGGAAATGATATTTTATAAAGAGGAATGGAGGCATAGCCCCATTCCTCTTTTTTTATCGATTTTCGAGAAAAGTCCTTACCTTCTTGCCAATAAAAACACGTTTATATGGCATACCAAATTCGTCGCGTTGACTATTACTTCGTCACCGTCAAAGATGAGCCAGGAGAAGCCTATAAATTCCTTTCCCAACTAGCCGGCTTGGGGATCAACTTATTGGCCTTTACCGCAGTCCCTTCGGGGCAAAATTCCGCGCAACTCACCTTGTTTCCAGAGAGCTCTCTGAATTTTCAGCAAAAAGCCAAGGTAGCGGGGCTGGAATATTACGGGCCACACCACGCCTTTCTTGTCCACGGCGACGACGAACTCGGCGCCCTGGTCGAGATCCACAATAAATTATTCAATGCCCGGGTAAATATCTCCGCTTCCAGCGGGGTGACCGATGGGAAAGGCGAATACGGATACATCATGTACCTGAAACCGGAGGATTATGAGCGGGCGGCCAAGGCGCTCGGTATTTAAATATGGCCAAGGAAAAGAAACCCCATTTTTCCATCTCCCCAGACGGCACCGTTGCCCAGGAGTTCATCACCGTAAATGAACGAGCCCCGGATGCCCATTACGACCATATTCCCGATCTGGTAGAGGGAATGGAGCGGGATGGAAATACCTTCTTATTTCTCTGTGGAAATGGTATCTGCCTGGAAATCAAATGGCTGGGGTCCAAGCTGATCCGTTTCCGATATGCCCTGGACGGCTTATTCGATCGGGATTTTTCCTATGCAACCGATCCACAATTCAAGCCCGAGCCGGGCCTTCTGATTAATTTGGCAGAGAGCGATGAGAAATACATCCTCAGCTCGGAATCACTTCAATGTCATATCGAGCGATCGAGCTTGCGGGTTCATTTGGCCGACCATGACGGGCGCTGGATTTGTCGGGAAAAACAGGGCTTTTACGGGCGAAGCACGATCCTGAGGGGGAAGATCCGGCTGGGGGTTTCAAAAGAGCTCCGCAAGGGAGCTCGCTACTATGGGCTTGGGGACAAATCCGGGGATCTGTGCCTGAACGGAAAAGCATACGTCAATTGGAATACCGACGCCTTTTCCTTCGGCGCCGGCAGCGACCCTCTTTACAAATCCATTCCCTTTTTCTACGGCTTGCAGGACCATCGAGCCTTTGGCATCTTCCTGGATAACACCCATCGCTCCCGTTTCGACTTCGGTAAAACCCGGCGGGATGAGCTATTTTTTGAATCGGAAGGGGGTGAAATGAGCTATTATTTTTTCTACGGACCCGCCCTGTCGGAGGTGGCCATGTCTTACGCCCGGCTGACCGGAGTACCGGAGTTGCCTCCCATTTGGGCGTTGGGTTTTCATCAAAGCAGGTGGAGCTATTTTCCGGACAGCCGTTTACTGGAAGTTGCGAGAACCTTCCGGGACCGAAAAATCCCCTGCGACTCCCTCTATCTGGACATCGATTACATGGACGGTTTCCGATGCTTTTCTTGGGATCCCGCCCATTTTCCAGACCCAAAAGGCTTGATTGGGGGTTTGAAGGAATTGGGCTTTCACACCGTGGTCATGATTGATCCCGGCATCAAGATCGACCGGGAGTATTGGGTATATAAGGAGGGGATGGAGAAAAAACTGTTTTGCTTCCGTGGGAATGGCGACCTGATGACGGGTCCCGTCTGGCCTCAGGAATGCGTTTTTCCTGATTTTACAAATCCCGAAACCAGAGCATGGTGGGGCGAATTATACCGGGAGCTTTACCTGGAGCAAGGAGTGGCCGGTTTTTGGAACGATATGAACGAGCCGGCGGTATTCAAGATCTCACAGCTGACTTTCCCGGACGATGTGCGACACGACTACGACGGCCAGCCCTGTAACCACCTCAAGGCGCACAATATTTACGGGCATCTGATGGCCAGGGCGAGTCGCGAAGGATTGAAAAAACTGGATCCCCGGCGAAGGCCGTTCATCCTGACCCGGGCCGGCTTTGCAGGCGGCCAAAGAGATGCGGCCACCTGGACCGGTGACAATGTAGCCTCCTGGGAACACCTGAAAATAGCTCATCGCCAGGCGCAAAGGCTGAGCATTTCCGGATTCGGGTTTTGCGGCTCCGATATCGGCGGTTTCATGGGACAGCCGGACGGAGAAATGATGCTGCGCTGGCTCCAGATGGGGGTTTTTCACCCCTTTTTCCGGATCCATTCCATGGGCAACAACCTGAGCGGGGCCTCCGGATCGAACCCCGATTGGGTGCATGAGCAGGAGGCTAAAGAACGCCTCGACCAGGAGCCCTGGGCCTTCGGGAAGGACTGGGAGATATTGAACCGAAAGGCCATTGAAGCCCGCTATCAATGGCTCCCCTACCTATACACGAGCTTTTGGGACTGGGTAAAAACCGGTTTTCCAATCCTTAAAAGCCTCGTCTTTTGGGACCAGGAAGATCCTCAACTCCTGGAAAACGAAGACGGCGTCTGGGTGGGAAAGGACATTCTGGTTTACCCGGTGTTGGCGCCCGGACAAAAGACCAAAACCGTTTACCTGCCAAAGGGCAAATGGCTGGATTTCCACACCGGCAAAAATTACGATGGCGGAAAGAAACACAAGCTCCGGATTCACATGGATCAAATTCCTGTGTTTGTCCGCGGCGGGGCCATCATTCCACAGCATCCGGTTCGCCAAAGCACCGCTTTTCCCGCAGAGGAATTGATACTCCGGATCTACCCGGGAGAAGAAGGCACGTATACTTCCACTTTGTATGAGGATGCCGGGGAGGGGTATGGGGCGGATTTAGTTTTTAGGTTTGAGTTTTTAGTTTTTAGTTGGGGGGGAAGGATAAGGGTAAACACTGAGGGGGAATTCTCAAACCCATATAAAAAGCTGCGGATTCAGGCGCCGGGAGTGTTTTTTGAGCGGGCGGAATGTAAGGGGGAGTCGATTCCGGTTCAGGTCTTCAAATGGGGTACGGAAATCCTAATCGATCCGTTCCCATCGGAGGGAAAGGATCCAGGTTTCGAGGTCCTGTTCGAGAAAGTGAAGTGAGCTCGGGCCATGATGGGCGTGAAAAACCCGGTGATGGAGAGAGTCGTTGTGGATCCGGATATCCCAGGCCGGCAACTGGAGCAGATTTTCCCCGATCGTATCGGGCAGGGCGTAGAAGCCGGCACTTTCTGCATTATTGAAGAAGTTAGCTAGATCCTCCTTTTCATATTGCGCTTTGTAGGCTCCATCGAGCGCTGTTCCCGATTTTCCAATGAACGTTATCATCCCGGAGGAAAAAAACCGGACCTCCCATTCCGGACAAGGACCGCCGCAGCCCTTCCTTTGAACCTGAAGCAGGATTTCGGGAGAAGAAATCGGTTGGAGTACGCGGAAGTGAGTCTAATTTTTCGGAAAGAAGTCCAGGCAATACCTCCGGTTCCGGCCATGGTTTCTTTTTAAATACGTGGCAGGAAATAAGGAGTGAACAACAGGAACATCAAGCCAAAAACCCAGCCTCGTTTAATCATGCCCATCAAATGATATCCTTACAATCTTGTAGTGGTCCTATTTTTTTCCCTTGCGCTTGGCGGCCTCGATGTCGGCTTGTTTTTTCTGTTGTTCCTTCATGGCGTTTTCGAGCCTGGACTGAAAGCCCTGTTTCTTTTTGGGATTCTTTTTATACGCATCGAAGCCCGCCTTGATCTTTTCCTCGCTGATCAGGTAGTTTTTGGTGACGATGGTCTGCCCTACGTTGACCAGGTTGCTGAACAAAAGGTAGCAGGTCAGACCCGCGGCGAAGGTGTTGAAAAAGAACAGGAACATAATCGGCATGAGGTATTGCATCCATTTCATGGCCGGGTTCATGGAGAGGTCCATGCTCTGGGAGTTGTAATACGTATAGAGCACCGTGGTAGCGGCCCAAAGCAAAGTGAACAAGCTCACGTGGTCGCCGTAAAAGGGAATCACAAAAGGCAGGTTGAACGCCACATCGTAGGACGAAAGGTCGGTGGCCCAAAGGAAGGGTACCTGCCTGAATTCAATGGCAGCCGGGAAGAAGCGATATAGGGCAAACCAGATGGGCATTTGCAACAGCGTGGGCAGGCAACCTCCCAGGGGGTTGACGCCAAACTCGTTGTACATCTTCATGGTTTCCATCTGTTGCTTCTGTGGATCGTCCTTGTACTTTTCCTTCAATTTTGCCATTTCGGGTTTCAGGGCGCCCATCTTCGACTGGGAGTGGATCATCTTGTAGGACAGCGGGAAAAGCAACATCTTGACGATGAAGGTCAACACCAGGATGACGATACCCATCGAGCCGATAAAGCTGGACAGGAAGTTGAAGATGGGCCGGATGACCCAACGGTTGATGGTGCCGAATATGCTGCTTCCAAAGGGAATGACATCTTCCAGTTCCAGATCGTAGGCATGGAGCCGGTCGAACTCGTTGGGACCGACAAAAAGGGTCATATCGAAGGAAGCCTGCTCGCCGGTGGGGATCACCACCTGGGACTGGACCATTTTGAGGTCTTCGGCCTCCAGTTCGGGAACTACGGTTTTGAAAACTCCCGATTGAAAATTTGTCTTCGCGATCAGGGAGCTGTTAAAAAACTGATTGACGTTGGACACCCATTTAAGGGGCACATCGGTCACCTCGTCTTCGTCGGAGCGGGTGCAGGAACAATGGTCCGGGCTGTCTTCCGCCGGCTTATAATAAACGGTGGAATAGTTTTTCTCGTAGCTGACGTTTTTCTCGAGCTTGTCCAGATAGTTTATCCAGTTGAGTGTCAGGCCTTTGGCCGCCGGGTCGAGGAACGATTCCAGGCCGGCCCAGGAGATGGAGTAATCGATTTGGTAGTTATCGGGCTGAAGGGTGTATTTCTGCTCGAAGGAGCGTCCTTCCGGCGATACGGTGCGGAATACGAGGGTCTGGCCATTTGCCTGTACGTCGAAAAAGAGGTCCTGGGTACTGATGACCCGGGCGGGGGCGCCTGCCAGCGGGAGCAGGTATTCAAAGCGGTTTTTCGGATCTTCCATTAACCGCAGCGGCGATTCGATCTCCTTGTTCTTCGGCCCTTCGGAAATTTTCTTGAAGTGTTTGAGCTCCGCTTCTACGATCCTGGCGCCTTTGTTTGAAAAGACGATTCGGATCAGGTCGTTTTCCAGGGTGTGGAGCGATTCGGTACCCGTTGCAGCGGCGGCAAAGGGTCCGTATACACCGCTCAATCGGGCCTGGTGGAGGGAATCCGGGGCTACGGATCCTGAATCCGGAGCAGGGGGAGGGCTCGTAACCAGCGAGGTATCTATCGGGGTGTTGTCGCGGGAGCTATCCGCCAGGGAGGGAACGGCTTTTTGCGTTTTTTGGGGCTTGGGCATGAATTGCTGCCAGGCCAGTAATATCGCAAAAATCAGCACAAACCCAATGATCGCATTCCTATCCATTCTTTTATCCTTAAGGCTTTATTATAACGGCCGTTTTGTTCAAAATTTTGGCAAAGGTATAATTTTATCGCTGGTCCCCGCAAAAGCTCCGGACGATTCTTTCGGTTTATTAGACTAGTGACTTGTGACTGGTGACTAGTCACTGGTATTTTTCAAACTAAGTGGGTAAGGGATGCTCGCGATTAAAGATGTAAACCGCAAAGGCGCTAAGAACGCTAAGAAAAACGCAAAGGGCAGCCTTACTCTTTTTGCGTCCTTAGCGCCTTTGCGGTTAAAATCAATATTGAAAAATTAGGGCTATTACATTCAAAATACCTTGTTTCTTTTTTAACTTGCTCATTCAGGCTCAATTCCATAAAAAAACCAGTCACTAATCACCAGTCACTAGTCACCATGAAGAACTACCCCTCCCCTCTCGAAATGCTCTATAAATGGGAGCGCGAACGCCCCGACGACGTGTATTTGCGTCAGCCCATCAACGACGTATGGCACGAATGGACCTGGAAACAAACCGGCCAGGAGGTGCGGAAAATGGCGGCTGCGTTGCGGGGCCTGAATCTGCCAGCGGGAAGTTCCATCGCCTTGATCTCCAAGAACTGCACCCATTGGATGTTTTCCGATCTGGCGATCATGATGGCAGGGCATGTGTCGGTGCCTTTATACCCCAATTTACAGGCCAACACCCTGACCCAGATCCTGGAGCATTCGGAGTCCAAGCTCTTGTTTGTAGGCAAGCTCGACGACTGGGCGAATGTCCGGGGTGGCGTGCCGGCCGGCCTTCGCTGCATTTCTTTTCCATTCTATACCGAGCCCGGCTACGAGACCTGGGAGGAATTTACAGCCGGAAAAGAACCCCTGCAGGAAGAGGTCATTCGGAAACCCGAAGAACTGGGTACGATTATATATACCTCCGGGACCACCGGAATGCCCAAAGGGGTTATGCTGAACTTTGGGAGCTTCGGCTTCACGGGGACCAAAGCCGTGGAAGTGTTGAAGGTCGATAAAAACGACAGCTTCTTCTCCTACCTGCCCTTGAGCCATATCGCGGAACGCATTTTGGTGGAAATGGGCGGCCTTTACACGGGAGGTACGGTCTCTTTTGCCGAGACCCTGGATAAATTTCCAAAAAATCTGGCCGACACCCAGCCCACTGTTTTTCTTGCGGTGCCCCGGATTTGGAGCAAATTTCAGCAGGGCATTCTCAAAAAGCTTCCGCAAAGCAGGTTGAACATCCTCCTTGCCATCCCCATTATCAACGGGGTCATTCGAAAAAAAGTCAAACACAGCCTGGGCCTGAGCCGGGCCCGCAATATTTTCACCGGCGCCGCCCCTACCCCGGCCTCCCTGATCCGCTGGTTCAAGCGGCTGGGCATACATATCCAGGAGGCCTACGCCATGACGGAAAACTGTTGCTATTCCCACGTGACGCTCAACGACCGCATCAAGATCGGCTTTGTGGGCGCCGCGCTTCCGGAAGCAGAAGTCAAATTGAGCGCGGAAAAAGAAGTGCTGGTCCGCCACCAGGGACTGATGATGGGGTATTTTAAGGAGCCCAAACTCAGCGAGGAATCCTTCATCGACGGCTTCCTGCGCACAGGCGACGAGGGCTTTATCGACTCGGACGGGTTTTTGAAGATCACCGGAAGGGTCAAGGACCTATTCAAGACCGCTAAGGGAAAATACGTGGCGCCCAACCCGATAGAGATGTTGCTGGTGGCCAACCCCGACCTGGAGCAGGTCTGCGTCGTGGGCGATCAGTTGCCCCAACCCATCGCCCTGGCGGTGTTGTCGGAAACGGCAAAAAGTAAATCCCGGGAAGAAATACTGGAAAGCCTCAAAGAAACGCTGGAGATCGTGAACGGCAAGCTGGATCACCACGAAACCCTGGCCAAGATCGTGATCATGAAGGACGGATGGAGCGTGGAGAACCAACTACTTACCCCTACCATGAAGATCAAGCGCAACGAGGTAGAAAAGATCCATACCCGCAACTACCAAAACTGGTACAAGAAGCCCGAAGTGGTGGTTTGGGAATAAAAAAGACCCGGGACAGAGTGTCCTCCGCCCGGGCTTTCGTGGAAAAAACGAATAAACTGATCGGTTAGGTCAATCGCGACCGCCTTTCAGTTTGTCTTGATACGCTGTGAGCTCGTCCCATTTTCCGGCTGCGGCCAGTTTGGCCTGTTTTGCCCAGGAATCGGGATCCGCCAGGTTGAAGCTGGAACCTGCAGCGTCGAGTATTTCTCTTACCTTATCGGCCGAGGCCTTGGCCAGGTCGTCGAACGTATTGATCCCGGCTGCTTTGAGCAGCTTATCGATCTTGGGACCGATGCCCTCGATGATCTTGAGGTCGTCGCCGTCTTTGTCGGCGCCTTTGCCGGCCATTATCCCACCTCTAGCCGTGGGCTTGGCCTCTTCCTCGCCGGAATGTTGTTCTTTCAGGCGCATCATCTGGGCTTCCAGCACGGCTTTATCGGCTTCCAGTTTTCCGATCTGGGAGCGGAAAGTACCGGCTTCGCGGTTGAGTTCGTCGTGGGTATATTTCAGGGAGGCATAGTCCTTTTCCACGTTGGTCAAACGGGCGTGGTAATCGTCGCGTTCCTGTTCGGCTTTTTTCATCCGGGCGAGGAAACGGCCCCAAAGGATCCAGCCCAGGATCAGGCCGAGCAGCATCGCCAGGAGGAAGAGGACAACCGCCTTGGTCAGGCAGGTGGGGCATTCGGCGACATGGAGGAATAGAAAATCAAACATAAGAGTTGGTTTTTATTCTTTAATTTTTTTTGATCAAGCGGAGTTCGACCCTGCGGTTTTGCTCCATTCCGGCCTCGGTATCGTTGGAGGCCTCTGGTTGGGATTCGCCTTTGGAGTCGGCTGCGACCTGCGCATCGGGCACCCCGTTGGAAATCAGGAGTTTCCGGATGGCCTCGGCGCGCTGCCGTCCCAAATCCATATTATAGGCATCCTCTCCTTTGTTGTCGGTATGACCGGTCAGGCGGATCTGCTCTCCCGAGGCTTTGATGCGAGCGGCTACCTCCTTTAGGTATTTCTCGATCTGCGGATTTTTGATCCGCTCGGAGGAGTTGTAGGGGAAACGAATAATGGTGCGATCGGGGAAGGTATCCACCGCTACGACCTCGTCCTTTTTCTCCACTTCGACCCAGCGGAAATCCGCGCCTTTGAAGTATTTGGTCCGGACGCCATCGTACTCGTCCTGCACCCTGGCCCGAACCTGAATCCGGTCGGCGGCGATGCCGTCGGCGAACAAGCCTTTGAGCTGGGCGGCGCGGGCGAAGCCGAGGTTGTCGCCCTCCGCGGGCTTGGCTTCCTCTTCGAAATAAAAACCGGTGATCTCCAGGAGGTTATCCTTGTTCATTTTGGAAAGGATGTCCTTTTTGAAACCCGCAAATGCATCGGTTGTGTAAGGCGTGGGATCGTCCCACTTGAAGCCCAGGGGCATGCTGAGCACGTCTTCTTCTTGTCCGGCCGCTGTTCCATCTTCGCTTTCCTCGGCATGGCATTGCGGGCAGAAAAGATGTTCCCAGGAGGGATACCAGGGGCCGAACCATAGCCACGCCAGCAGGACCGTAGGGATCAACCACAGGAGTAACTTGGTAAGGGTATTCATACTGATAAAGTTGGTTACAAAATTGGTGACTGGTGACTGGTGACTGGTGATTGGTGGACTGGTGACTGGTGACTGGTGACTGGTGACTGGTGACTGGTGACTGGTGATTGGTGGGTTTACTAATCACCAGTCACTAAGTAGAATGCTATAAAAATACTAAATATGTGGAAAAACAATTATTTATGGCCAGGAATTCTTAACGATAAAGGAATGAAGGGGTATTTTACCTTATATTTGGGCCCTAATTTAGTGACTAGTGATTAGTGACTAGTAAACCAGTCACTAGTCACTAATCACCAGTCACCAGTCACTAATCACTAATCCATGTTTGAGAGTTTAAGCGATCGCCTGGAAGGCGCGTTAAAGACCCTGCGCGGGGAACATAAGCTTACCGAACTGAACATCGCCGAGTCCATCAAGGAGATCCGGAGGGCGCTGGTGGCGGCCGATGTCAACTACAAAATATCGAAGGATTTTACCGACGCCATCAAGGACAAAGCGCTCGGCACGGAGAACATCCTCAAATCCGTCAAGCCCGGCGAGCTGATGGTGAAGATCGTCATGGACGAGCTCATCCAACTGATGGGCGGGCAGGCCCAGGAGCTCAACCTCAAGGGCAATCCGGCCGTGGTGCTCATCGCGGGGTTGCAAGGCTCCGGCAAGACCACCTTCTCCGCCAAGCTGGCCAATTTTCTCAAAAACCAGCGCAAGAAGAAGCCCCTGCTCGTAGCCTGCGACGTGTACCGTCCCGCGGCTATCGACCAGCTCAAGGTATTGGGCGAGCAGATCGGCGTGCCGGTGTTTTCCGAAGTAGATAACAAGAATCCGGTGGAAATCGCCATCCGCTCAATCAAGCACGCGCAGGACCACGGATTCGACGTGGTCATCGTCGATACGGCCGGCCGTTTGGCGGTCGACGAGGAGATGATGAAGGAGATCTCCCGGATCAAGGAGGCCATCCTGCCCAACGAAACCCTCTTCGTGGTCGACTCCATGACCGGCCAGGACGCCGTCAACACCGCCAAGGCCTTCCACGACCTGCTCAACTACGAAGGCGTCGTGCTCACCAAACTCGACGGCGATACCCGCGGCGGAGCGGCCCTGTCGATCAAATACACCGTGGGCAAGCCCATCAAATTCGTCAGCGAAGGCGAGAAACTCGACACCCTCGACGTGTTCTACCCCGACCGGATGGCCCAGCGCATCCTGGGCATGGGCGATATCGTGTCCTTCGTCGAGCGCGCGCAGTCGCAATTCGACGAGACGGAGGCCAAGCGCCTGGAGAAGAAGATCAAGAAAAACAAGTTCGACTTCAACGACTTCCTCAGCCAGATTAACCAGATCAAGCGCATGGGCGACCTCAAGGGCCTCATGAACATGATCCCCGGCATGAGCAAAATGACCCGCGATCTGGATATCGACGACAAGGCCTTTTCCAAAATAGAATCCATCATCTACTCCATGACGCCCACCGAACGGGCCGACCCGGAGCTGCTCAACATGAGCCGCAAGCAGCGCATCGCCGCAGGCTGCGGACGCGACCTGAACGAGATCAACATGTTTATCAAGCAGTTCGATCAGATGCGCAAGATGATGCACAAGATGACCACCAGCAATATGATGGGGATGCCGGGGATGGGGGCGATGAAAGGACGCAAACCATTTTAGTTTTTAGTTTTGATTTTTCGCGTCTCTAGTTGAAAGGATTGTGTTATCGGGCGGAAAAGACCTAAAAACTGAACTACTCTCCAATCCACTTCTTCCACTCCTGCAATTTGATCATGCAATCGATGGGGGTCATCCCGTTGAGGTCGAGGGATAGGATGGCTTCGCGCAATTTTCCGGCCAGGGGATCGGCCGTTTCGAAGATGCTGAGCTGGAGGGTGCGCGAGAGTTGATCGGTGCGCGGCTTGCGGGCCTTGACGGCGCCTTCCTCTATGGTCTCCTCGTTTCCGATGTGTTTTTGTTCCAGTTGTTCCAAAATGTCGTTGGCGCGTTCGACGATGGTCTTGGGCATGCCCGCCATGCGGGCCACGTGGATGCCGAAGCTGTGCTGGCTGCCGCCGGGCTGGAGTTTTCGGAGAAACAACACCTTATTATCTACCTCTTTCGTAGACACGTGGAAGTTTTTCACGCGGGGAAACTGGTTGGCCAGTTCGTTGAGCTCGTGGTAGTGGGTGGCGAAGAGGGTCTTGGGCCTGGCCCAGCCGTTGTCGTGCAGGAACTCGGCGATGGACCAGGCGATGGAAATGCCGTCGTAGGTGCTGGTGCCCCGGCCGATCTCGTCGAGCAGGATGAGGCTGCGGTCGGAGATGTTGTTCATGATCGTGGCCGTTTCGTTCATCTCCACCATGAAAGTCGATTCGCCGGAAGAGATGTTGTCGGAGGCGCCCACGCGGGTGAACACCTTGTCGAACAGGCCTATGCGCGCTTGCGTGGCGGGGACGAATGAGCCCATCTGGGCCATGAGGCAGATCAGGGCGGTTTGGCGCAGCAGGGCCGATTTGCCCGACATGTTCGGGCCGGTGATCATCAGGATCTGCTGCTCCTCGCCGTCGAGGTACACATCGTTGGGGATGAAATCCTCTCCCAGTTGCAGGCGCTGCTCAATCACCGGGTGGCGGCCGCCTTTGATATCGATCCCCAGCCCCTCGTCGAACTGCGGCCGGACGTATCTATATTTCCCCGCTACTTTTGCAAAAGACATCAGGCAATCCAGCCGCGCCACCCAGGCGGCGTTGTGCTGCACGGGCTGGATGTAGTCGTTCAGCCCGTGGACCAGTTGCTCGAAAAGCTGCTGTTCCAGCTCGAGGATGCGCTCCTCGGCGCCGAGGATCTTATCTTCGAGGTGCTTGAGTTCGTCGGTGATATAGCGCTCCGCGTTGGTGAGGGTCTGTTTGCGGGTCCAGTCGGCCGGGATGGGGTTTTTGTCCTTGTATTTATTCGTGACTTCGAGGTAGTACCCAAACACCGAATTGTAGCCGATCTTCAGGTTGTCGATGCCGGTGCGTTTGGCCTCTTTTACCTGAATTTCCAGCAGTAGGTCCTTGCTGTGCAAAATCGTATGGCGCAGGTCGTCGAGCTCGGCGTGGAAGCCGCTGCGGAACACGCCGCCCTTGGCCAGGTTCACCGGCGGCTCGTCGACGAGCTGCTCCCGGATGATGGATTGCAGGCCGGTGCAGGGGTTGAGGCTGTCGCCCATTTTCAACAAGTAAGGCAGCCCGGTGGCCATGAGGAGTGTCCGCAGCGGCTCGACCGCCTCCAGGGCTCTGCGCAATTGCACCACCTCGCGGGGATTGACCTTCCCCATCGGCACTTTGGAGATGAGCCTTTCCAGGTCGCCCATCTGCCGGATATGTCCTTCGGCTTCTTCGACCGTTACCTGGTTTTTGAGCAAATAGTCGACCACTTCCAGCCGTGCCTCGATCTCGGGGATGGAAGTGAGGGGCAGCACCACCCATTTTTTCATCAGGCGGGCGCCCATGGGCGAAATAGTCTGGTCTAGGATCTGGATCAGGGGCACGCCCGTTTCAAATTGGGGGTGGATCAGTTCGAGGTTTCGGATGGTGAATCGGTCCAACCACACGTATTTATCCGACTGAATGCGGCCGATGGCGTTGATGTGCTGGAGGTTCTTATTCTCGGTCGTAGCCAGGTAGTGCAGGGCGGCGCCGGCTGCGATCTGGCCCATTTCCATATCCTCGATGCCGAATCCCTTGAGGGAGGCTACATCGAAATGGAACAGGAGTTTTTCGCGGGCGAAATCGGTGGTAAAGACCCAGTCGTCGAGGCGGAAGGAGTAGAATTTTTCGCCGAAACGCTGTTCGAAGTCCTTTTGTCTCGATTTGGGGTAAAGTATCTCCGAGGGTTTGAAGCTCTGGAGCAGCTTTTCGATGTTGGTCCAATCTCCCTCGCTGACCAGGAATTCGCCGGTGGAAATATCGAGGAAGGCGATGCCCACCGCCTCGTTTTTGCCGATGGCTATCGAGGCCAGGTAGTTATTGGAGCGGGTGTCGAGCAGTTTTTCGTCCACCGCCACCCCCGGGGTCACGATCTCCGTCACCCCCCGCTTGACAATCTTTTTCAGGGGGCTCGGTTTTTCCAGCTGGTCGCAGATGGCCACCCGAAAGCCGGCGCGCACGAGCCGCGGCAAGTACATATCCAAGGAATGGTGAGGGAAACCGGCCAGTTCGACCTTGCTCCCGCCGTTGTTGCGGTTGGTCAGCACAATACCGAGCACATGGGAAGCTTTCACCGCATCCTCTCCGAAGGTTTCGTAAAAATCGCCCACCCGGAAGAGCAGGATCGCATCCGGGTATTTGGACTTTACCTTGAAGTATTGCTGCATGAGGGGCGTCGTGGCGTCGCTTTGGCCTTCAGCAGGGGTTATCTTCTGTGACAATTTCTTTGAATTTAGAGGGTTTAGGTAGTTTAGAGGGTTTAGGAGGTTTAGTTTTAGGGCGTTTTTTCTAAACCTCCTAAACCCTCTAAACCTTCTAAACTTTACAGATAGCAAATATAACCAATTCCCCTGAGCAAGCCCGAATGCCCGCTCATAGATTCACCTTAAATTCCTAGCTTTGCAACGCTATGCAAGTACACCACGATCTAAACGAATTGCCTGTATTTCGGAACGCCGTGGTCACCATCGGCTCGTTCGACGGCGTCCACAGCGGGCATAAGCGGATACTCGAAATGGTGATCGAAAAAGCGAGGGAGGAAGATGGGGAGAGCGTGGTGGTTACTTTTCATCCCCATCCGCGGCAGATCATTTACCCGAAGGACGACAGCCTCAAATTGCTCACCACGACGGATGAAAAGATCCTGTTGCTGGAGCAGTTGGGCATCGACCACCTGGTGGTGGCGCCGTTTACGGTGGAGTTTTCGCAGTGGAGCGCGGACGAGTATGTGGAAAAATTCCTTTATGGCCGCCTGCATCCCAAATGCGTGGTGATCGGCTACGACCACCGCTTCGGGCTCAATAGGCAGGGCGATATCAACTATTTGAAATGGTATAGCGAAAAGCTGGGATTCGAAGTAAAAGAGATCGAAAAACTGGAAGTAGATAATCTCGCAGTGAGCTCTACCAAGATCCGCAATGCAGTCGATCAGGGCTCGGTGGAGACGGCGGCCCGCTTTATGGAGCATTATTTTCCTTTTGTCGGGCACGGTGGTGCGCGGCAATCGGATCGGGTCGGACCTGGGTTTTCCCACGGCCAATATCGAAATATCCCAGCCCCACAAGCTCATCCCGCCCGACGGGGTGTACGCCGTATGGGTGCATCACCAGCAAAGCCGCTACGGGGGGATGCTCTATATCGGCAGCCGGCCTACGCTGCCGGGCAAAAAGGCCCGGAGCATCGAGGTCAATATTTTCGATTTCAACAAAGATATCTACGGCGATCGCCTCCGGGTGGAACTCGTCGCGCACGTGCGGGGCGACCAGACCTTTGAAAACCTCGAAGGGCTGAAGGAGCAATTGGTGAAAGACAAAGCGGCCTCCGGATTGGCGCTTCAACGGGCGGTGGCATACGACATCCCCTTTTCAAAAAAAAAAGAATGGCCTAGGGTCGCGGTAGTGCTGCTCAACTACAACACGAAGGGCCTGCTCCACCAGCTCCTGCCCTCCGTGCTGGCAGCCGATTACCCCAATCAGGAAGTCTATGTGGCCGACAACGGCTCTTCCGACGGTTCGGCCGAGCTGGTGCGCGATCAATTTCCCGAAGTACAAATCATCGAACTGCCCGAAAACTACGGGTACGCCGGCGGCTACAACCGCGCCCTGGAGCACGTGGACGCCGATTATTACGTGCTATTGAACACCGACGTGGAGGTCACCCCCGGCTGGTTGACCCAGCTCATCAAGGAAATGGATAAAGACCCCAAGGCCGCAGCAGCTCAGCCCAAGATACTGGACTACCATCGCCGCGACCATTTCGAATACGCCGGGGCGGCGGGCGGCTGGATGGACAGCCTGGGCTACCCCTTTTGCCGCGGCCGCATTTTCGGGACGGTAGAAAAAGACGAAGGCCAATACGACAAGAACCAGACGCTTTTTTGGGCCTCCGGCGCCGCGTTTTGCGTGCGGGCCTCGCTATTCCGGCAACTGGGCGGTTTCGATCCCCGCTACTTCGCCCATCTGGAGGAGATCGACCTGTGCTGGCGGATGAAAAGGGCGGGGTACAAGATACTGGCCGTGCCTCAATCGGTCGTCTACCACATGGGCGGCGGCACGCTGGACTACCATTCGCCGCGAAAGACCTACCTCAATTTCCGCAACAGCCTCATCACCCTTTGGAAGAACGAGCCCGTATCGAAGCTGCTCTGGCTCCTCCCCTTGCGGCTGGTGATGGACGGGCTGGCGGGGATGCTTTTTATGGTGCAGGGGAAAAAGGGGCATATTTTCTCCGTCATTAATGCGCACTGGCATTTTTACCCCATCATGGGCGCCATCTGGAAGGATCGGAGGCATTATGAAGAGTTGATCCAGAAGGTGAGCATTCACGGGAAGATGGAGACCTCGGGGATTTATAAGGGGAGCGTGGTTTGGGCGTATTTTGTGAAGGCGAGACGGTATTTTAAAAGCCTTTCCTTCTAACCTTGAAAAAAATAAACCGCTAAGACGCAAAGGCGCAAAGAAAAACGCAAAGAACATCCACGCCATCTTAGCGTCCTTAGCGTCTTTGCGGTAAAAAAATGCCAATTGACGATGATAATAATATTCGAAGACCAATCCCTAATAGTAGTCGAAAAGCCCGCCGGCCTGCTCAGCATCCCCGATCGCTTCTCTTCGGAGAGGGAGAATATGCTGGACCTGCTGCGCGAGGGCCGGGAGGAAATATTCACCGTGCACCGGCTCGACCGGGAGACCTCGGGGATCATGGTATTTGCCAAGACGCGGGAGGCGCACCGGGTATTGTCGATGGCGTTTGAAAACCGGGAGGTGACGAAGCACTATCTGGCGCTGGTGGAGGGGCAGGTCATGGAAGAAGAAGGGCGGATCGACCTGCCCATCGGGGAGAGCCTTTCGACGCCGGGGAAAATGGAGATCAAAAGCCGGGGCAAGGCCTCGCTGACGCTGTATAAGGTATTGGAGCGATACAAAGGCTATACCCTCGTGGAGGCCGATATCCAGACCGGGCGGACCCATCAGATCCGGGTGCATTTCGCGCATAGCGGGCATCCACTGGCGGTCGACAGCTTATACGGGCAGCGGGAGGCGTTTTTCCTTTCGGAAATAAAGCTGCGAAAATTCCATCTCGGCAAATACCAGGAAGAGCGGCCGCTGATGATCCGCACCACCCTTCACTCCTGGAAATTGAGTTTCAATCACCCCGAGACCGGCGAGAGGATGGAATTTGAATCCGCCTTGCCGAAAGATTTTGCGGCCGTATTAAATCAACTGCGCAAATGGGCAAAACCCTCCGCTCCAAGGAACTGATCTTTTCCGGCTGGACGCTGGTCCTGCTCGGGGCCCTGTTCTTCCTGCCCTTCCTGGGGGGAGTGCACCTCTTCGACTGGGACGAGATCAACTTCGCCGAGTGCGCGCGGGAGATGATCCTCACGGGCAACTACGGGCAGGTGCAGATCAACTTCAAGCCCTTTTGGGAGAAGCCTCCCCTCTTTATCTGGATGCAGGCCCTGTCGATGAAGCTGTGGGGGCGTGGGCGAGTATGCGGCCCGTTTCCCGAACGCCGTGTGCGGGATGCTCACATTGGCGCTGCTCTACCGCATGGGCAACCACCTGCACGGCAAGCCCTTCGGCTGGATCTGGGGGATGGCTTATTTCGGTTCGCTCCTCCCCCACCTGTATTTCAAGAGCGGCATCATCGACCCCTGGTTCAACCTGTTTATTTTTCTGGGGCTGTACGTATTTATTTTGGGGTTTTGGAGGAGGAAGGGATTGGAGGAGCGCGGGCCGGCGACTTGGCTCTATTTTGCCGGTTCGGGGTGTTGTTTGGTTTGGCGGTCTTGACCAAAGGCCCTGTGGGGATCTTGATACCGGGGTGGGGTTGTTGGGTTTATTTAGTTGGGTTTCGGGGCGTTTCGAATGGCCCTTAAAACTTACAGACTTAGTAATCCTTGGGTTATTTGCCTTGTTGGCGCCGGGGCTGTGGTTCGGGTATGAATATTTGCAAAACGGTCCCTGGTTTATCGAGACCTTTATCAGATACCAGATACGGCTTTTCAGCACTCCGGATGCTGGGCATGGTGGGATACCGGGGTATCATGTGTTCGTATTGCTATTGGGTTGTTTTCCCGCTTCTATTTTCGCCATTTCGGCGCTCCGGCGTTCGCAGATCGAGGGCGAGCGCGGCCGCGATTTCCGCTGGTGGATGGCGATATTATTTTGGGTGGTATTGATCCTGTTTTCGATCGTAAAATCGAAGATCGTGCATTATTCCTCGCTGGCGTATTTCCCGATCACTTATTTGGGGGCCACTACCCTATTCAGGTATGTCTCGGCAGCCAGGCCGCTGCCGAAAGGGATTGTGTGGGGATTGGGGATCGCGGGATTGGTTATTTCTTTTTTCGCTATTGCAGCAGCCATTGCTGGAAATAATATCGAGCTGATAAAGCCCTTGCTCGCCAAGGATCCGTTTGCGCTGGCCAATTTGGAGGCGGAGGTGCGATGGACTGGTGGGAGGTAATTCCCGGGATATTTTAGTTTGTTGGTCAGTTAGTTGGTTGGTCTTTCATGAAATTGCGATTTCCCGGAAAGTGGTTACTTTGGTATTCATAGGCGCCGCGATTTTCCTTCAACTGGGCCTAATCTTTTTTGTGGGCCGGGTGGAGGGGTACTCCCAACGCGCGGCGATCGAGTTTTACGAATCGCAGCAGGGAAAAGAGGTATATATTAAAACGGTGGGATTCAAGAGCTACGCCCATTTGTTTTATTCCCGGAAACAGCCGGGGGGCGATCCGAACCAATATGATTACGAGTGGTTATTGCCCGGGCCTGTGGACCGGGAGGTGTATTTAGTTACCAAGGTGCACAAGGCGGATCGATTGAAGGGGGAAGCGGGTTGGAGGAGGTTTTTAGGAAGAATGGGTTTGTGGTTTTTGGGCGGGCGAAATAAATTTTTGCAAAAAGGTTTGGTTGTTTAATATAAATAGGGTTAATTTTAGGGGCTTCCATCTTTTTAGATATAAATTGAGGATATGGCCGAACCCTATGTTGTAAACGCTCCATCTAATTACTTCCCGACCTATTTTAATACCATTGCAGCCGAGCCGCAGCCGGTCATTGACATTGCGCTTCATCCGCGAAAGGCCGTCAAAGCCTACAAAGGCTGTTTCCGCCAGTTCATCCGGTATTATAACGAGATCAAACCCAGTCAGCTTACCCGGAAGCAGATAGACGAGTATATATTCCGGTTGATTAAAGAAAAGGGCATTTCTGAGTCGCAGCAAAATCAAATTCTGAGCGCTATCAAAATGTTCTATTGTGAGGTAGTGGGGCAAGAGGAGAAGGTAATAGACATCATCCGGCCAAAGCGGGCGCAAAAGCTGCCGCATGTCCTGACCGAGCGGGAGGTAGAACGTTTGCTCCAGGCTGACGGACAATTTCAAGCACCGTTGTATTTTAATGCTGGTATATTCGGCAGGATTGCGTCTGGGCGAGGTGTTGAGGTTGCGCATCCTGGACTTGCAAGCGGAGAAACACCGAATATTCATCAGAGGAGGGAAAGGGAAAAGGACCGTTGCACCATTCTTTCGGAAAAGGCGTTCCAGAAACTGGAAGTATATTTCGCACTATACAAGCCGGTGGAATGGGTATTTGAAGGGGCGAACGGAGGCCCCTATTCGGAACGCAGCGTACAGAATATTTTCACCAAAGCGAAAATCAAGTCGGGGATCAATCCTTATGCCACGGTTCACACCCTGCGGCACAGCTTTGCCACGC
>JADJBL010000009.1 GCA_016703765.1 Saprospirales bacterium | reverse complement strand
TGTTCATTAAAGTGTGTCTGGATATGTAAAGGTACTAGACACAAAAAATATGAGGAAAAAAAAGAAAGAAACGCTGGAAAACCTAATACCTGACGCTGGCATGCGCGAGCGAATGGTAGAGCACTTGTATTCCAGGAAGCCGCTTCTCAGCCAAGGAAGCGTATTCAGTGAGCTTCTACAGACCATGGTAAACAAAATGCTGGAAGGCGAGGTAGAGGACTTTCTGGATGAGCAACAGGCCTCAGGGGAGCAGAACAAACGAAACGGGTATACGGCCAAGCAAGTTGTCTCAGCGGCGGGCCCCTTAGCCATTCGCACGCCCCGGGATCGCAATGCAGACTTTGAGCCGGAGTTAATCGGCAAAGGACAACGAGAGTTGTCCAGTGGTGTAGACGAGCAGATCATAGCCTTGTACGCCCAGGGCAATTCGGTGGAGGATGTAAGGCGGCTGCTGGCCAAGTTGTATGGTTTGAACATTTCAGCAGGGAAGATCTCGGCGATTACCGACCAAGTGCTTCCCGAAATTCAAGCCTGGCGGACACGCCCCTTACGCTCCTTGTACGCGATTGTGTATCTGGATGCAGTGCATTTTAAAGTACGGCACGAAGGCCAGTATGCCAGCAGAGCATTCTACACGGTTTACGGAATCGATGCAGAGGGCCAGCGCGACCTGCTGGGTCTGTATATCAATCAAAGCGAGGGCGCTAACCGCTGGGGCCTGGTTTTGGAGGACCTCAAGGAGCGGGGTGTAGAAGATGTTTTGGTCTTCTGCACCGATGATCTATCCGGTTTTAGCGAAGCCATCTCAGAGGTGTATCCCCTGGCTATCATCCAGAAGTGTATTGTGCATAAAGTGCGTAGTTCCACCCGCTTTGTAGATGACAAGCACAGCAAAGCGCTGCGTAAGGGTTTGCGCACGATTTACACGGCGCCTACCCAGGAAGCGGCCAGAACCGCGATGGATGCTTTTACAGTAACCTGGGGCGGCACATACGGCCAAGTGGTTCAAAGCTGGGAGCGAGACTGGGAAGAGTTGATGGCTTTCATGGACTATCCAAAGAACTGCGCCGGATGATCTACACGACCAATCCGGTCGAAGCCTTTGCATCGCATCATTCGCAAGCTCATCAAGGGAAAGCTGCCTGGGTCTCGGACACCGCACTTATCAAACAAATCTATTTATGTCTGATACACAACGAGAAATCCTGGAAAAGGAGCGCTTATGGATGGAAAGCCATCCAAAGAGATCTGACCGAAAAATACGGCGAACGGTTCTCAAAGCACTTGATAGAAAAATGAAGTTTCAGAGTCGACGCCGCTTGGAGGCCGTAGGCCTCCCACCACTAACCCATAAACCCCCGCCGGAAGCTCACTCAAATCCAATATCGCCTGCCTTTCTCCAGCAGAAAAGTTTTCCCTCCAAACCACCTCCCCAACAAATTCACCACCCGCAACTCCCCCACCTGCCTGCCTGCCGGCATATAGGCAGGCCCCCTGCCCGAAAATTCCACGATCACTTGCCCATCGCTCGGATTTGGAAACACCCTCAACCCCTCGTTAAAGCCAAGCTCTCCCACCCCCGTAGCCGTCAACACCACCGCCGCCAACTGCGCAATACATCCCAGGTCGTCGGTCACCGTCACGCCGTAATCACCGCCGGGCAGGCCGCTGGGGTCTTCGGCTGTGGAGCCGTTGCTCCACTGGAAAGTATAGGGCGGAGTGCCGCCCTCCACCGTGAGGTTGATACTGCCGTCGCCGGCGCCTTCCTCGCTTTCGGATATGGTCGTGACGAAGATATTTAGACAGGGCGCCAGGCTCCAGATCTCGTCGCCCTTCTCGCCGTTGTCGGCCGAGAAATAGAGCTTGCCGTTGAAGACGGTCAGGTACGAGGGATTGGCGCTGGGCTCGTTGGGCCGAATATCGGCGTAGATTTGCAGGGTCTGGGAAGTGTCGGTTTCGTTGTATTCCCACAGCTCCGTGCCGTAGTCATCGGTGGTGGCCTGAAAATAGAGCTTGTCGTTGAAGACGGTCAGATAAGCGGGCGACGAGCCCTCGTTGCCGGGCACGAGATCGTCAATCAGGGCCGAGGTGTCGGCCAGGTTGTCGTACACCCAGAGCTCGCGGCCGGGACCGCTGATCTGGGCCTGAAAATAGAGCTTGTCGTGGTACACCGCCGGATAGGAAATAGACACGTTATTGCCCGGACTGAGTGGGTGCACCTCCCACACATCGCCCGAACTGTCGTAGGAGCGCAATTGCCGCCCATCGACCGGCTCATCGGCCTGCAAAAAGAGCTTGCCGTTGTACACGATCAGGGCGTCGGGATAGGAATCCGAGCCCGGATTGAGGTCCTCGACCAGGGTAATAGTATTGTTGGACGAGTTGTAGGCGAGCAATTCGTTGCCCGCCGTGGGATGTTCTCCCCTGAAATACAACAGGCCATCGTACACCGTCAGCCCGGCGGGAGTGGTGGACACATCCCCGGGGTTGAAATCGGTAGTCAGCGTAGTCTGTCCGTTGGTGGGGTTGTAAACCCAAAGCTCGTTGCCGCTCGCGTCGTTGGTGGCGCGGAAATAGAGCTTCCCGTTGTATTCGGTCAGCTCCTCGATCCCGGAACCATTGGGGCCGGTATTGATGTCCTTGATGAGCGTGATGTCGCCGGTGGCGGAGTCGTAGGCGAGTAATTCGGCGCCTACGTTGCCGAAATAGCCGCTGAAAAAGAGCTTCCCATTAAAAACCCGGTAGAAACTGGGCCCACTGCTCCCCTCTCCAGGGATCAGATCTTCGAGGATCTGCGTAATGCCCGTGGCGGGGTCGTACACCCAGGTCTCGTCCCCCGTCGACACCTCGAAAGCCCGGAAGTAGAGCTTCCCGTTATATTCGGTAAAATAGCTCGGATCGGAGCCCAGGGTATTCTGGTTGATGTCGCGCACCAGCTCGTTGCTCTGCGTGGCGGGGGTGTAGGCCCACAATTCGCGGGCTACATCCGGGCGAGCGCCGGCGAAATAGAGCTTGCCGGCGAGCAACACAAAGTCCGATGGTTGGGAACCCATAGGCCCAACTGTCAATTCGGAGATCATCGCCACCGACCCGTTGGTGGGGTTGTAGCTGAATACCTCCCTGCCGTTTACGCCGTTGTCGGCGCTGAACACGAGGCGATTGAGTGCGGCTACGGGGATGGGGTTGCCGGGGAAGGAAGAGCCCGAGAGGTTGATGTTTGCAGCCAGTTGAACGCCGGTAGCGGGGTCGTACACGTACAACTCGGTGTCGCCCACGTTGGTAGCCACAAAATAGAGCTTGCCACCCAACTCCGTAAACTGGGTGGGATTGGAGGAAGGACCGCCCGTCCAGATATCGGCTACCTGCGCGATGTTGGTCCCGTTGTAGCGCCACAGTTCCTCGCCCGTGCTGTTTGCCACGGCAGAGAAAAAGAGGGTATTATTGAAAACCGTGAGGAGCCCAGGACTGAAGCTGCCCGAACCCACCACCTGATCGGCCACTATTTGAGCCTGGCCGGTACTGCTGTCGTACGACCAGAGTTCGTAGCCCGTATTGCCGTCCGTTCCCGAAAAATAGAGCTTGCCGTTATAGACTGCCAGATGGCCCGGCTGAGATCCCGTCGAGCCGGGAATGAGATCGACCACGAGCTCGGCCATGTCCGTCGCGGCGTCGTAGCTCCAGAGCTCTCTGCCCTGTCCGCTCTTTTCGGCGGTAAAGTAGAGCTTGCCATTATACACAGCCATAAATGACGGAAAAGAACTCAGGGATCCGGACCGGATATCCGCCACCAGACCGGCCGTTTCGAGCGCGGGGTCATAGGCCCACAACTCATTTCCTTTCACCCCGTCGCTGGCTGCAAAAAATAACCTGCCGTCGTAAGGTTCAAACTCGGTCGGTTGGGAGCCCAATTCGAAGGGATAGATATCTCCGACGAGAAAGAGGTCGTCGCCCGCCGGGTCGTAACGCCAGAGCTCGGCCCCAGTAAATCCGTTATCGGCCGACAGGAACAACTGGCCATCGAAGGCGATCATCTGCCCAACCTCGGAGGGCGCGGGCTGCTGGTTAATATCGTATTCGAGTGCTAGTTGGGCGGTAGCGAATACGGGGAAAAGAAAAGTGCAGAAGGCAAGAAGGGAAGGTCGGAGGTCCATGTTTGGAGGAATTTGGTTTGGAGGGGAAAATACGGAAAAGGAGGGATTCTGTAAAACCTGACTCAATTTTGAAGAAGATATGCTAGAAAGGCAGGTGAACTTGTCCTTTCCAAAAAAATGTTAGAGATTTAACCAAACGTTAGAAAAAATGACTATTGAGCGAAAAGGTATGGAGTTGATAATCAAGCTGTCTGTCGAAGGGATGGATACGGATAGCATTCAAAGACTGATCAATTACTTGAAATACAGAGAGTTGGTTTCAAAAAGTAAAGCGACTCAGGCCGAAATAGACAATTTGGCTTCTGAAATCAATAAAAATTGGTGGAATACACATCGCTCCAAATTTATTAAAGAGTGAAAGTTGTAGTTGACACCAATATCGTCTTTAGCGCACTACTAAACCCAAGCGGGACAATTGGTGAGTTAATTGTTAATCCGATCGAAGGGATAGAACTTTATTCCAGCAGCTTTATGAGAGTTGAGCTTTTCAAGCATCACAAAAAGATCTCCAAAATCTCAGGGTTGACAATTGAAGAAATAGAAGGGCTAACATACCTCATTACCGAAAACATCCATTTTATCTCTGAAGATCAGATTCCCGAAGAAATATGGAAAGAATCGGAAATAATACTTTCTCAAATAGATACAAAAGATACCCCTTTTGTAGCCTTAGCAAAATACTTAGATAGCAAACTTTGGACAGGGGATAAAAATTGATAAAAGGTATCAATACGACGGAATTCATTGCCTGTATGAGTACTACTGACATGTTGTTACTTAGGAAGGAAAAGTAGCCAAAAATCTACCTTCCCATGCCTAGCACCGTCAACTCCATCCTCGACCTCAACACCCCCTTCTGGTCATAAGTCTCCTGGCGCACCAGGCCGGCTTTTTTGGCGTACCAACCCAGCGTGGTGTAGGTACGGGTCAGGAACATCGTCTGAAATTGGACCGTCTCCCGGATCCGGAAGCATTCGAATTTTCCGGCGGGCGTTGTAATGAGTTCCCTGGCCTCCACTTTGCGGTCGACGATCTCGAAGTTCAGGGTCACGATCTCCAGGCCTTCGCTCGTGACGTCGATCCGGTTGCCGCCTTTGGGTAATTCGCTGCCCGCCACGAGCCGGTGCGGGATCCGGATTCCCTCGCCGCTGATCCCCATGTCCATGCTCTGATAGGCTTCGGTCATGCAGGGATTGAGGAGTTGATTGGCGCTCAGGTGGATCACGTCGTCCGTGCAATCGACGGTGAATATCCTGTGTCCGATTTCCTTGTTTTTGTCGTCGAGCATGGTGTCGCGGATAAAGGCCCGGTAGAAATGGCCCATTTTCGCGATCGAGTCGATGCCTGCGTTGGAAATGGCCGTGATTTGCCCGGTGGCATCGTAATAGGTCCGCTGAAAGGAAATGCCTTCTTCGAAAGGGAAATAACAATCGTAGGGCGGCTGGGAAAAGGAGGTAAAAAGGAAGGAGATTGCAGTAATACCGGTGATCAGGAGCTTTTTCATCGAGGTTTCTGTTGAGTGGCGGGGGAAACCCAATCGGGAAATGCTTACCGCGGCGACGCGGCGTACGCGGCGATTTCCGGCCATAAAAACGACTTTAAAAAACTGGTTAGTACTTTGCCACCTCAATATGTAAGGATAACAGGTCATTAAAGGCATAAACCGCAAAGGCGCTAAGGACGCAAAGAAAAACATGCGTCATCTTAGCGTCCTTAGCGCCTTCGCGGTTAAAACTTTCAATGGATGTTTATAATCCCTATCTTCGCGAAAAGCAATTTGCCATGAGGACCATTACCATAGCTCTGCTAATTTTTTCTTCCCAACTGGTTCAGGCCCAGTCTTTTCAAGATTTTTTGGGCTATCTTGAAGGAATCTCCGATCCCAGTACACAACAAACTGTGGTGGACAGCTTCTTCACGGCGCTGCCCGAGGCGCCGCTGCTGGAATTCGATACCCTGGCCCATTTTCTGTATAAAGGCACAGCCAGTACCGTCGATGTACCCGGCGATTTCAACGGCTGGGACCCCGGTCCAGGCCCGCTGACCAAGGTGGGAGATACCGATATGTGGTACCGGACGATGATCTTCGAACCCAATGCCCGCCTCGATTACAAGTACGTGCTCGACGGGGGCAACTGGATCCTCGATCCCCGCAATCCGCATACCTGCAGCGGGGGCTTCGGGCCCAATTCCGAACTGGCCATGCCGCAATACGTGCAGCCCTGGGAAATAATCCTCCAGCCCGCTATTCCGCACGGCACGATAGAAACCTTCACTTTCACCTCCGCCGCGCTCAGCGGCAATTACCAGGTGCAGGTCTACCTGCCGCCCAGTTATGCTTCGCATCCGGACCGCTTCTACCCCTCCATCTACGTGCAGGACGGCCAGGAATACCTCAGCATTGGATCTGCGAAAAATGTGCTCGACAACCTGATCGACGAGGTCCTTATTTCGGAGATCGTGGGGGTGTTCATCCGCCCCAACAACCGCAATGAGGAATACGCAGCCAGCAAGCGAACCCAATACCGGGCCTTTATCGTCGATGAAATGATCCCCTACATCGCGGAGCACTACCGCGTGCAGGAAACGCCCGAATCGCGTGCCGCGATCGGAACTTCCTTCGGGGCCAATATCTCCGCGCAGATCGCATTCTACCATCCGGAAGTGGTCGGGAAAGCAGGGCTGCATTCGCCGGCCTTCTGGCCAAACAACTACGAGACGAGCACCCTGCTTACCCAGGGAGGGCTCAAACCCATCGAATGGGCCTCCGTCTGGGGCACTTATGAGGGCTCCGTTTTTCAGAATATGCAAATCGTCATGGCCGTGCTGCAAGGTCTGGGCTACGACTTTTACGGCAATTTTTACCCCGAAGGGCATAGCTGGGGCCTCTGGCGCGCCACCCTGGATGAAATTTTGATCGAATTGTTTCCTCCGGGACTGGTATCGACCTTTGGTGTTGACCAGGAAATGGAGGATCGGGTCGTGGTTTACCCCAATCCAGCATGGCCAGGCCAAAGTCTCTCGTTTGAAGGCCTGGCGGTTTCGCAGGCATGGCTTTTCAACGCGCAGGGGCAATTGATCGCAGATATTTCCGGAGGCCTCCGTCTTCCTGGTTCCTTGCCTTCAGGGCTCTATGTGCTGGCGCTGGCAGACCATTCCGGGCAAATTTCGAGGATCAGACTTTGCGTAGCCGGAGGATAGGTAGAAAGAACCTTTTGGCCCTGACGTTGTTCCAGATTCGATAGAACTATGATTTTCGGTCGAAATGGACAAAGAACAATTACTCTCCTCTGGTTTATTAGAACAGTACGTGCTCGGCCTCACCACGGAGGAAGAAAACCAATTGGTGGAAGCCATAGCGGCTGAACACGAGGATGTGCGCCGCGAGCTGGCGCTGCTCCGTCAGGCCATGAATCATTATGCTCACCAGCACTCCGGCCAGGCCATGCCTGAAGGCGCCGCCCATCTCCAGAAAAGCAATACCGGGCTTCGCAAGCTGAGCGGCAGGGTCCTTTGGCCCCTGGCCACGGGATTTACCCTCCTTTGGGGCGTCTACGGGGCCATGAAAACCGATATCCAGCACCAGGAGCTCCGCGAATTGGAGGGCAAGTACGGTGTCCTCCAAAAAGAATGCGAGGCGCATCGGCATTCCATTCAAACTCAGGCCGACCTGGCTTCCTTTATCCAGCACCGCCACACTTCCAAGATCATTTTAAACGGCATCGCCATGTGCGAGGGCCATTATGCGGTCGCCTACTGGAATCCGGCCGCGGAGCAATGCTACCTCGACATGGGCTCCCTGCCCCCCGCCCCGAAAGGTAAAAGCTACCAGGTCTGGGGCGATGTGGATGGAAAGATGGTCAGCGCCGGTATCGTCAAATGCCCCTCCAGGAATCCCCTCCAGGAGATTAAGTTTATCCGGAAAGCTTCCAGCCTGAATATCACCCTCGAACCCGAAAGCGGCAGCAAAGAGCCCACCGTTGATCTCTTGCAGGCCAATGGGTTGGTGGCTTCCAACTAGGTAAAAACACCCATTATGAGATCATCCCTACTCCTCTCCCTAATCCCGACCTTCCTCGCATTCCAAACGCTGCAGGCACAGCTGATCTGGTCCGAACCCTATTTTCCGAAACAGGACGAGCCGGTCACGATCTACTTCAACGCCCAGGAAGGAGGAGGAGGATTGGAAGGCTGCAATTGCAACGTGTACGTACACGCAGGAGTGCTACTCCAGGGGGAAAACGGCTGGCAAAACGTGCAGACCACGTGGGGACAGGCAAACCCGGACTGGCAAATGACGCCCATATCGGGAGAGGACGATATGTACTCCTACGATTTTACCCCCAACATTACCGACTATTTCAACGTAGCGACCAATGACACCGTCACCGCGCTGGCCCTCGTCTTCCGGAATGCCACTGGAAGCCTGGTAGGCAAAGACGTAGGCGAACAGGACATTTTCTACACGGTCTATCCCGACGACCTGGGCCTGGCTACCAAATTTCTTCGGCCGGCCGGCGCCAACAACATCTTCCAGGTGGGCGAAACCCTCTCTCTCTGGGGCGTTTCTTCCGAAAACGCCGACCTGTCGCTCTACGAAAACGGCAATCTGCTGACCCAAACTACCGGAACATCTATCACTTACGAACTCGATATCAGCGCGCCCGGCAACCACGAGGTCAAAATCGTGGCAGATAACGGGGTCGATATTTCAGAAAGCACTTTTTACTTCGCGGTTCCCCTCATCCTGCTGCCCCAGGATCTGCCTCCCGGCGCCGAACTGGGCATCAACCTGCTCGGCGATACCAGCATGATCCTGGCGCTGTATGCGCCTGGCAAGGAGACGGTCTTCGCCATCGGCACTTTCTCCAACTGGCTGCCCAATACGGATTTCCAAATGCGACAAACCACCGACGCAACGACCTGGTGGACCAAGGTTGACGGGTTGCAGGTGGGTGAAACCTATACTTTCCAATATTTCGTCGACGGCCAGATCCGGGTGGCGGACCCTACTCTACCCTGGTGCTCGACCCTTCCAACGACCTGTACATCCCCTCCGTCACCTACCCCGACCTGCCGGAATACCCCGCTTTCCTGACCACCGGGTACGTCACCGCGGTGCAGCCAGGCGCTCCGGAATACGAGTGGGCGATAGAAGATTTCGACCGGCCCGACAAAACCGAGCTCACGGTGTACGAGCTGCTAATCCGCGATTTTATCGCACGGCACGATTACACCACCCTCATCGATACGCTGGATTACCTGCAAAACCTCGGCATCAACGCCATCGAGCTCATGCCGGTCAACGAATTCGAAGGAAATATCAGCTGGGGATATAACCCCTCCTTCCACATGGCCCTCGACAAATACTACGGGCCAATCAACGAATTCAAGCGTTTTGTCGATACCTGCCACGCCAGGGGCATCGCGGTGATCCTGGACGTGGTGTACAACCACGCGTTCGGGCAAAGCCCCCTGGCGCAGCTCTATTTCGACGGCAACAAACCGACACCCGATAATCCCTGGCTCAACCCGGACGCAAAGCACCCTTACCACGTGGGCTACGACTTCAACCACGAAAGTCCCGCGACCAAGTATTTCGTCAAAAAAGTCACGGAATATTGGGTGGAAGAATTCAAGATCGACGGCTTCCGCTTCGACTTGTCCAAGGGTTTTACTCAGGTCAACAACCCCGACAATGTCGGCGCCTGGGGCGCTTACGACGCCTCCCGGATCGCCATTTGGAAAGACTACGCCGACGCCATCTGGAGCGTCGACCCGGAAACCTATATCATCCTGGAGCACTTCGCCGACAACAACGAGGAAAAAGAGCTCGCCAACTACGGGATGATGCTCTGGGCCAACAACCACGGCGCATACACACAGACAGGGAAAGGCTTTTTCGGAAGCCTCAACGATATTTCCTATAAAGCGCGCGGATTTGCCGAACCCCACCTGGTGCACTACATGGAAAGTCACGACGAGGAGCGAATCATGTACAGCGCCCTGCAAACGGGCAACCAGGCCAATCCCTGGCACAAGGTCCGCGACCTGGAAGTGGCGCTCAAGCGCATCGAGCTCAACAGTGCCTTCTTTTACACCGTGCCCGGTCCCAAGATGCTCTGGCAATTCGGCGAACTGGGCTACGATGTCAACATCGACTTCAACGGCCGCACCGGGCCCAAGCCCAGCAAGTGGGAGTATTTCACCACGGAAGAGCGCCGGCGCCTATACGACGTCATTTCTGCCCTCACTTTCCTCCGCAATACCTACGAAGTCTTTCACACCGAGGATTTTTTCCTGCGCGTCAACAACGCCAATCCGCAGAACAAGGTCAAGAGCATCCAGCTCAGCAGCCCGGCGATGAATGTCAATGTGCTGGGCAATTTCGACGTGTGGGATTTTTCAATCGTGCCCTATTTCCAGCACACCGGAACCTGGTACGAATATTTCAGCGGCGACTCCCTCGTCGTGGACGATGCCCTGGCGCCTATCATGCTGACGCCCAGCGAGTATCGCCTCTATTCCGACGTCAAGCTTCCCGCGCCTCCCTACGGGTACCTTCAAACCTCCGGCCTGCGGCCGGAGATCACCGATGCATTCCGCCTCCAGCTTAGCCCCAACCCCAGCGAGGGCCTTCTGTCGGCGGCATTCAGCCTGCCCCAGGCCATGGAAGGCACGCTCGAACTGTACGATCTTTCCGGAAAAAGGGTGCAGACGCTCTTTGAAGGGAAGTTTTCGGCGGGAGAGAATGTTGTGAGCAGCCAACTGCAAGTGCCGGCCGGCACGTATTTGGTGCTGTTGACGGCTGGGGGGAAGTCGCAGGTGGAGAGGGTTCTGGTGCAATAATCGACGAAGCGTTTCGGGTCGGAGACCCTCACGAGCGATACAAAAATCGATCGTGATGTCGCTCGTGAGGGTCTCCGACCCGAAATGAAAAGGTTGCAAGTCTCTGACTTGCATTAAAAACGAAAAATCAACTATGAGCCGCTTCAAAATCTTGGACCAACACGGGCTCAATTTTGTTACGCTGACCGTTGTGGACTGGGTAGACCTATTCATCCGCAAGCAATACAAAGACATCATGATAGAAAGCCTCCGTTTTTGCCAAAAAGAAAAGGGTCTGATACTTTACGCATATGTCATTATGAGCAGTCATCTGCATTTAATTGCAGAAGCAAGTAGTACAATATCTCTTTCTGATATTCTCCGCGATTTCAAAAAATTCACGGCAAAAGGCATATTGTCTGAAATTGAAAACGGGGGTTACGAAAGCAGACGGGAATGGTTGTTGCATAAATTTTCTTTCCACGGAAGCAAAAATACAGGAAACCGGAATTACCAAATTTGGGCTGCAGACAATCATCCCGTTCAATTGTTTTCTTTGCCCGTCATTGCACAAAAAATCAACTATATTCACAACAATCCGGTTAGGGAAGGTTGGGTTGAACTGCCTGAGCATTATGTTTATAGTAGCGCAAGCAATTATGTAACAGGGAAAGGAGTACTCGATGCGGTGGAAGTGGATTTTCCGGCTTCGTGGGAGGGTTTTTTGCCTGTATAGTTTTTATGCAAGTCAGAGACTTGCAGACGGGACGTTTCGGGTCGGAGACCCTCACGAGCAAATTCCCAAAATCAAGCCGTGCCTCAATTCTGAAAATTATGAAATTCTGTGAATTCTGATTCAGACGAATTTTTAATCAAAAAGAACAGCAATTGAAAGCTAGTCTACTCCTCCCCATCCTCGTATTTTTAACCGCCTCCTGCAACGCCCCGCAAACCGTGCAAGCGCCCCCCATTCCCGAAACCGGCCAGGTATTTTACCTAGACAGCCTGGAAGCGGCAGGGCGCGTCAGCCGCGACGAAGTAGAGGGCTTTTTTGAAAAGATCGGAGCGCTCGACAGGGCTATTCAAATGCAGCGAAGCGAGGCCCCAACTTTGGAGGACTACCGCGAATTTTTGAGGAGGGATGTCCTGAGTTTTACTCCGGAGGAACAGAAACGTCTGGAAAAAGAAATTTCGGAGATCTATCGCCTGTGCGAGCAACTCTCTCCGCATTTATTGCCGGATACGCTGCGGCTGATCAAAACCAGGGGAGCCTATTACGGCGCCTCGGCATGGTACACCCGCGAAGATTACATCGTCATCCCCGAAAACGCCCTTCGGGCGGGCGCTATGCAAGATGTGCTGCTGCACGAGCTTTTTCACGTCCTTTCCCGCAATCATCCGCGGCTGCGGAAGGACTTGTACGAACTGATCGGGTTTATCCGGCTTTCAGAACCGATCCAATTCCCGGAACCCCTTCGCAGTCGCCTGCTGCTCAATCCCGACGGCATGGACCACCAATGGGCAATCCCCCTGTTAAGCCCCGAGGGTAAGGAGGTGATGACCATCCCCCTGATCTTTTCGCAATACGAGGCCTATAACCCAAAACGGCCCCTGTTTTTTGCGCACCTGGATTTCCAGCTATTCGCGCTGGAAATGGATTCGGCTTCCAAAGCCTGGGCCGTGCAGGTAAATTCCGAAGGAAAAAGCACCCTGGGGCCGGAATTCAGGGTGGATTACCTTCGAAAAGTCCGGGACAATACGACCTACCTCATCCACCCCGACGAGATCCTGGCGGATAACTTCATTTGGGCCGTTCAGGGACCCGAGCGCTGGAAAGATTTTTCCACAGATGGACAATCCCTTCTCGAGGCCATCGTTGGGTACCTAAAAAACTGGCAAGGTGATTAAACGCCTTCTCGCGTGGTCCAAAACGATGCCCAAAGTGCTATGGGCGCTGTGGGGCCTCTTTCTGATTTGGTACCTGTGGATCCTGCCGCGGCCCCTGTTTGACGAACCTCTTTCCACCGTGCTGGAAGACAAGCGGGGGGGCCTCCTGGGCGCCCGGATCGCCAGCGACGGACAATGGCGCTTCCCCTTTTGGATTCCATTCCCGAAAAATACGAACTGGCTTTGCTGGCCTTCGAAGACAAGCGGTTTTACCGCCACGGCGGAGTCGACCTGCTCAGCATGGCGAGGGCCATGCGGCAAAACCTGTCGCAGGGAAAAGTGATCAGCGGCGGCAGCACTATCACCATGCAGGTGATCCGGCTTTACCGCAAACCAGACTCCAGAAGCATTTCCCAAAAGGTCCTGGAAGTGATGCTGGCCGGACGCCTCGAACTCGAATATTCCAAGAAAGATATCCTGCGTTTTTACGCCGCCCATGCCCCCTTCGGAGGGAATGTGGTGGGCCTGGAAGCCGCTTCCTGGCGGTATTTCGGAAAACAACCGCATTTGCTCTCCTGGGCCGAGGCCGCTACGCTGGCAGTGTTGCCCAATAGCCCGGGACTCATTCACCCGGGGCGCAACCGGCAGCAATTGCTCGACAAGCGGAATCGCCTGCTCGACCGGCTCCTGGAACATGGAAAACTGGATTCTCTGTCCTGCGAACTGGCAAAAGAAGAAGCCCTTCCCGAGGCGCCCCTGCCCTTGCCGCAATTGGCGCCACACCTGATGGACCGCATCCGGAAGGAACACCCGGCCGGCAAAAAGAATCCCGAGGCCCGTTTTCGCACCACCATCGACCCGGACTTGCAACAGCAGGTCGCAGGGATATTGGAGCGGCATATCGTCTTGTTGAAAAGCAATGAAATCCACAACGCCGCCGCCATCGTCATCGACGTGGAAAGCGGCTCGGTGCTGGCCTATGTCGGCAACGTGATCGGCACCGGCGCCGAACACGGAGAACAGGTCGACGTGGTGCGGGCCAGCCGTAGCACGGGGAGCATACTCAAGCCCTTTTTATACGGATTGTCCCTGCAGGAGGGTATTATCACGCCCAACAGCCTCTTGCCCGATATACCGGCTTCCATACGGGGCTACCGGCCCGAAAACTTCTCGAATAAATACGACGGCGCCATCCCAGTCCGGCAGGCGCTGACCCGCTCGCTGAATATCCCTATGGTGATCCTGTTGCAGCGGTATGGGCTGGAAAGGTTTCACCACCAGCTCGCCCGGTTGGGGTTGAGCACCTTTTCCAAATCTCCCGGGCATTACGGCTTGTCCATCATCCTCGGAGGCGGGGAATGCACCCTGGAGGAGGTGACCAACGTCTACTCGGGCATGGCCCGCACGCTAAACCGTTTTCCAACGCACAGCGGGCGCTATGAGCAAGGCCTGTTCCGGAAGGCCAACTATTTATTTGTGGAGGAAGAAGACCAGGCCCCTGTGCTGAGCCCGAACCCGGACCCGATTTCCGCTTCGGCCTGCTGGCTTACGCTGGAAACCATTCGCCAACTGGACCGGCCCGACGAATTGGGTCAGTGGGAGCGCTTTCATTCCAGCCAGCAGATCGCCTGGAAGACCGGCACCAGTTTCGGATTCAGAGATGCCTGGGCGGTGGGGGTCACGCCCCAGTTTGCCGTGGGCATTTGGGTGGGAAACGCCGACGGCGAAGGCCGCCCAAACCTGCTGGGGATCAAGGCTGCCGCGCCTATCCTGTTCGATGTATTCGAAATGCTGCCCGGGCGGGGAAGCTGGTTTACTCAACCCATAGACGAAATGCGAAGGGTGGCGGTTTGCAGCCAATCCGGCTACCGGCCTCTGTCCATTTGTCCGACGGATACCCTTTGGCTCACCAAGGGCTCATTGGAGGGCCCGGCCTGTCGCTACCATCAGGTGATCCACCTGGACGGCGAGATGAAACACCAGGTCAATAGCTCCTGCGTGGCGCCGACGGAAATGGTGCACCTGCCCTGGTTTGTGCTGCCCCCTGTCGAGGAGCATTATTACGTCCAGCAGCACCCCGAGTACAAATTACTCCCGCCGTTCCGGGAAGACTGTAGCCCATCCGACGAGGATATTCCGATGCAGTTGATCGACCCCAAGCCCAATACGCGGATCTACATCCCCAAAAATCTCGACGGCAGCATGAGCCGAACGGTGTTCAAAGCCGCCCACCGGAGGCCGGAGGCCGTCCTGTACTGGCATATCGACGAGGAGTTTGTGGGGCAGACCGAGCATTTTCACCACCTCGAATTGAGTCCTCCGCCCGGAGAACACCGCCTCACCGTCGTCGACGACAAGGGAAACCGCCTGGAGCGGAAGTTTACCATTTTGCCAGGGAAAGAGGATTAAAAAAAACTCCTGAATCGGCCTCTGGGAGAGAATGATACAGGAGTCTAATATAACATACTATGAGAAAACTACACGGTACAAATAAAGGGGAGAAATGGATGGAATTCCCGGAGAATTAGGCTACGCCACAAAAGAGGGGCAAGAGGCGTGAACCGTTTAGGAAATGGCGGGCAAAAAAAAATCCTACACCTTAGAAGGGAAAAGGTGTAGGAATTCTTAAACATACTATGAGAAAACTGTTTCAAATATATACCGGCTTTCCAATCGAATTCCCGCCATTTACGCTTCGGGCTCAATGTTCCGGAAAGCGGTAAGGTATCCTTAGAAAACGGTTTTTTATACCCTTTACCGGTGCCCAATATTATTGGAAGGGAGCTGAATATCGACGATGGGTATCTTGATCTCCACCCGCGTGCCCAGAGCCTTTCCGGTGCGGGTGTTTTTCAGGTCGATGGTATTGACGTAATACTGCCCTCCCTTGATCTGGTGCAGAATTTCCAGGCGCTTTTCGGTGATGGCCGTACCCATAGATCGGAAATTGGGTCCGTTTTCCGTGGTTTTGGGCTGCATTTTGGCGGCCTCTTCCCGTCCGATGCCGTTGTCCTCTACCACGCAGAGGAGGTTGTCGTCGTCCAGGGGGGTGAAGCTCACGGTGATTTTTCCTTTTTTCCTGCTCCGAAGGCCATGTTCAATGGCGTTTTCCACGTAGGGCTGGATGATCATGGTGGGCACGCCCAGGATATCCTCCTCGATCTCGTCGTCCACCTTGATCTCGAAAAAGAGCTGGTCTTCGAAGCGGAGCTTGGCGTTGATGGTCAGGTAGTCTTCCAGAAATTCTATTTCTTCTTCGAGTGAAATAATCTCGAGTTCGGAGTATTCCAGGCTTTTGCGCATCAGGTTGGCAAATTTGGCCAGGTACTTGGATGCGTTTTTCACCTCGTTGGAAGTGATGTAGTTTTGGATGCCGTTGAGGGCGTTGTAGAGAAAATGGGGGTTCATCTGGGCCCGGAGGGCTTTCAGTTGCAGGCGGGTGGCCTGAAGCTGGAGGAGTTCGGCTTCCTTTTTCTTCTTTTCGGCGTCGTACTTGACCTCCAGTTCCATGACCTTGCGGAGGTTGAGTTCGTTGGCGTATTTTTCGGCGTTCTGGTCGTAAAGGATCTGGTATTCGTAAGCGCTTTTAAAATCGCCGATCTCCGCATGGTAGGAGGCGATCTCCTTGAGGATGCCCGAGATCTGTTTGAAGTCGTCGATCTTCCTGGCAAAATTGTAGGCCGCCACAAAATGGTTCATGGCCTTGTCGGATTCGCCCGTTTCCAGATAGACCATTGCCCGCCAGCGCTCGAGGTTGGAGAAGTTGTAATAATCGTCGGCCTTTACTTTTTGGTAGATCCGTTCGGCCCGGTTGAACAGGCCCAGGGCAGGTTCAAATTGCCGCTGCAGGAGGCTGATATAGCCCAGGTTGGCATAGGCGCTGGCTCGTGCCAGGGTGCTGGAATCGTCGCGTTCTTCCAGCGCTTTTTTGAAGTAGGCCTCTGCGTTTTCATTGTCGTTGAGCGCCATATAGCCGCTGCCGACGTTCAGGTAATGCCAGGAAAGGCGGGTTCGCATGCCGAGGTTCTCGCACATATCGGCTGCCCGACGGTAAGATCGCACGCTTTTTTTCCACTCGTTGTTGTGTTCGTACACCTTGCCCAGACCGCTGTAGATCAGGGTGAGGAAATAATAGTCCATGTATTCCAGCGGAAGCGGGAGGGACTGGAGTTGTTTGTCGGCCTCCAGAAAGGACTCGATGGCTTTGGAGAAATTGGAGTAATGGAGGTGGATATACCCTTCGCGGCAAATGATGCGGGCCTGCAGTGGGTCGTCGGGGAAGACCTTGAGGAGTTTGGATGCTTTTTCCAGGAGCGCCGAAGCGCCGTCCATATTATTCAGGTTGATATAAACCCCGGCAAGTTGAATGCAGACGGAAATCTGTTCGGAGACATCCCCTCTTTCCTCTATCAGTTCGGCGGCTTTCTGAAAAGAACTTTCCGCATCCTGATACTGATAAAGCTGGTTTTCGACAAAACCCTTGTACGAAAAGTAGTGGATCGAAAAGTCCGGCAGTTCGAGCTCGGAGATCAGGCGTTCCATTTCTTCCAGAAGCGCCTGTGCCCGGCGGGCATTGGTGAACTGGTAGTGTCCGATAAGGTGGTCCAGCAGGACCAGGCGTTGACGGGCGTCCTTTTGCTCTTTTAACTGCCGCTCCCACTGGCTGGAGGGAGTTTTCAGGGCGGTCGGTATTTTCATACTTTCCAGGCTTATGGAATCTTGGGGTCGGTTTTTCATTAAAAATGGAAAGATAGTAAAAAAATACATATAAGAACTTTACCTCGCGCCTAAAAAAAAGAGGTTGCATAAGCCTATGCAACCTCTTTTTTTATGCGGTCGAAGTAATCTTATTGTGGAAGAATATTGCCGCATATATTGAGCCAGCGTTTCCACTTGTTCTTTTTGTCGCGCCCCCCGACCATGTTTTTCATTTCTTCTTTCTTCAGCTCCTTCAGATCTTTTTTAAGATCGTCCAGCTGCTTTTTGGATTTTCCCATAGCAAAACAAGTTTGGATAGTGAAGGGATTTATACATCTCGGGCTCTTGGGAGGTGGATAAAAGCCGAGTCAAAGGTATGCAATTTATCCCAACGGGGAAACCCTTGATCCCAAAGATTTCCCCCGGGAAAAACATTAATTTTTTTAGCATAGTAAATCGCTTTATATGGCGCTAAGGGAGGGCTAAAGAACTTCCTGAAGCCTCCGCATCTGCTCCATAAAAGAAGGCCTGCGCCGCCTCGACACATCGATCTTTTTGCCGTCGTCCATCACCAGATAACCGCCGTCGCCCTTGACGAACTTGCGCATATAGTTCAGGTTGATGACATGCCGCTTGTGCACCCGGTAGAAGTTGAGGCCCTGGAGCATCTCCTCGTAAGCTTTGATCGTCTTGGAGGCTGTAATCTTGTCGCCGCTCTTGAGGAAGATATGGGTATAGTTGTCTTCCGCCTCAAAACGGACGATATCCTTGAGATTGACGAAATAAATCCCGTCGAGGGCGGAAATGCTCATCTTTTCGAAAGCGTTCGGGTTGTTGTACACGTGGTTGAACACGTCCAACCGGCTCTCGATCTTGCCGTCTTTCCTGGGCCGGATCCGCTTGACCGCCGCCTGAAGGGCGTCGGGATCGATGGGTTTTTTGATATACCCGATCGAGCTGTATTCGCAGGCCTTGATGGCAAACTCGTCGTAGGCCGTCACGAAAATGATGTCGAAATCGATCGGCCGCAACTCGTTGAGCAGGGCAAATACGAGCCCGTCGGGAAGGCTGATGTCCAAAAATGCCACGTCGGGCTGAAAACCGGGATCGTCAAACAGATCCTGAGCCTCCTGGATATTAGTGGCCTCCCCTATCACTTCGATGTCCTCGCAATATTTGGCCAATTGATTTTTCAGGAGGTTCATCCCCTTGGGTTCGTCCTCCACAAGAACTGCTTTGATCACGTGCATTCAATTTTTGGATGTAAAAGCGTTTTTTAGTAGAGGGGCGCCTTCGGCGCCCGCCTTGCGCCCCTTCCAGCATTTTTTGAAGGCTCGAATCCTTCAAATTTATTGCAATTTAAGAATACTTTGGCAAAATGTACGCTTCATCCATACTTGCCGGGGCTATATCTTCGGTATGGCTAATTTCAGGGCTTCTTCGTAGGAGATTTTCGGGAATACGGCGAGCTTGCCTCCAACCGTGGCGTCCAGAATGTGGCGCTCCTGTTTGCGGTAAAAATAGTTGGCCAGGTGATAAGACACCTCCGAGCCGTACACATCCGCCAATTGCCATTTCTGGCCTTTGAAATAGTCCGGATGGAAGTGGTTGACGTCCTCCCCCTGGAAGACCTGCGTCTCGTGGGCCTGCCCCGATTGCTGGAAATTGTGATCCACCCCGATGAGAAACACTCGCTCAAAACCCATATAGTAGGCGATCTGAAGCGCCACGAAGGTCACCGTATTGCCCTCGCAGATCGGCTGGCTCAGGTCCTCGTAAAAACTCCAGGTATTCAAGGTGTGCATCCGGTAAATATGGGGCTTGTCTGCGACTACGTCGTAGGCGGCTGTGTACGACAAAAACACGGGGCATTTCATTTGTTCGAATTCGGCGTGGGCCTGCTCCACGACCAATGGGTTGGTCGACACCAGGTAGCTCAGGTTCAGATTCACCCGGTCCTCGATCAGGAAAATCTTGTTCAGCCCGAAGGTGTGGTATTTCGCCAAGGGGGCGAGGTCCATCTTGTTGAGCGAGGGTCCGTTGCCGATGATAAAGCAATCCTGGCCTTTGTGCTTGTTTTGAAAGCCGCGAAGGGCCGGGGCGTATTTTCGCCTCCATTGCAGGTAACGGAGGGCTTCCTGCAATTTGCCCGTTTTATCTTTTCTGCCCAATAAGTTGATTCCGAACAGGGCGCCTTGTGGTCGGCTCATAGTTAGTGTTAGAGAATGAGGTAATAAGTTAATAAGTTATTTTTTCAATAACTTATTAACTATCAATAACTTATTAACTATCAATAACTTATTAACTAACTTATTAACTTAATTTTTCAAATTTATACATCCTTCAACACAGAGCTCATCCCCCCATCGAGGGTGATATTCGCTCCGTGAATAAACCCGTGGTTTTCAGAAGCCAGGAACAAGGCCAGGCGGGCGACTTCCTCCGGCACACCGATCTTTTTCACCGGGTGGATCTTTTTCAATTCCTCGAGGGCGTCTTCCGAATTTTCGAAGCCGGCGCGTAGCATGGCCGTATCGACTGCCGCGGGGCTGATCGCGTTGACCCGGACCCGCCCTTCCAGATCGACGGCCATGGCTTTGGTCAGGCCCACCAGGGCGCTTTTCGAGGTGGCATAGGTCAGAAAACCGGGCTTGGTCAGCAGGTGGTGGATGCTTCCGATATTGATGATGCTTCCCCTGCTCTCCTCCAACTTGCTGAGAAAAAGTTTGCTCAGCAGCATGGGGCCGGTCAGGTTGACGTTCAGGGTCTCCTGCCAGTCGTCGAGTTTGATGTTTTCCAGGTGGTCGAGCCGCTGCACGGCGGCATTGTTGACCAGCACATCCAGGCTCGGGATGAGGTTTCCCAGGGTTTCGGAAGCCCGGATGCGGTATTCCACATCCCGGACGTATTGGTGGATGTCGAAATGGATAAAACGGTCGACGGGGGTTTGATACCCTTCCACCTCTTTGTCCATGCCGTACACGTAGTAGTTTTCCTGGCGGAACATCTGGGCGATAGCTGTTCCTATCCCCCCTTTTACCCCTGTTACCAGGACGCTTTTCAACCTTTGTTTGTTACTCACGGAGTGGGGATCTGTTCCCAATCTTCCTCCAGAAGGGGAATATCGAGGAAATTAAACAAATATTCTATGGCCTTTTTGCTGGCGCGTTGTACTGCATCTACTGTGTTGGAGCCATTGTGGGTGCCGAAGATGCAACGATCAAACCTCCGCAGGGCCGATTCTGCTGGCAGGGGTTCCTGCTCAAACACGTCCAGAGCGGCGGAGTGGACATGGCCGGACTCCAGGGCCTGGATCAGCGCCTGCTCGTCGATAATGGGCCCCCGCGATACATTCACGATTCGGACCCCTTTTTTCATTTTTGCGATCGATTCCGCGTTGATCATGTGGCGGGACGCGGGGGTCAGCGACGCGGTGATTACGACGAAATCCGCCCTGTACAATTCATCCGGGAAAGCCGGGAATTTGTAATTCACATGGTCCGCAGGGGAAGGCGAGGCAAAGGGGTCGTACACAGCCACTTCCATTCCCAAGGCACGAAGCCTGCTTGCGGCGGCCTTGCCGATATCCCCGAATCCGATCAGAGCCGCTTTCCTTCCGGCCAAAGAAATACCGGCGGGCTTGGGCCAGTTGCCCTTCCTCACTTCGCGGTCCACCCAAAAGGTCTGCCTGGCAAGGCCGATCACATAGTTGATCGCGATATCCGCTACTTCGGCCCCGAACATCATGGGGGTGTTGGTAATGGGAAGGTCGAGGCGGGCACAGGCCTTGAAATCGACATTATCCACGCCGACTCCCCATTTGACGGCTGCTTTCAGATTGCCGGCGACCCCAGCCCTGAACACCCGTTCGGTGGCAGGGTCGTCGCCGATGATCCAGCCGTCCATATCCGGGAGCAGGCGGATCAGCTCCTCCTCGCTCAGGGTCTGGACAACCTGGGGGGTGACGACCTCGACGCCCGCATTTGCAAAAAAGGGCCTGAAATCTTCCATCCGTCCGAGCATGGGGGGGCAAGTGATCAGTATGCGCATCCTTCGATCTTTGGCTGCAAAGTTGAGAGTTTATTATGTATTCTAAAATTGTTTTTCATAAAACCCTGCCACCGCCCAGGCCACGTTCTGGCCGTCCATGGCAGCGGAAATGATCCCGCCGGCCGCGCCGGCGCCTTCGCCGGCCGGAAAAAGCCCCTCTGCTCCGGCGTGCATAAAGGTGTCCTTGTCCCTGGGTATCCGCAGCGGAGCGCTGGTCCTGCTTTCCGTGCCGATGACGTTGGCCTCTTCTGTGTAATACCCCTTCATATTGCGGCCGAATTCTTTAATGCCCTGCTGAAGCCGCGCATAGATTCCCTTGGGGAGCAATTCGTGGAGGGGCGCGGAAAGCAATCCCGGAATATAAGAGCTCGAGGGCAGGGATGCCGATATTTTTTTCCCGACAAAATCGGTCATGCGCTGTGCAGGCGCTTGTTGTCCTCCTGTTCCAAAGGCGAACATGGCCTGCTCGACCGATCTTTGAAATTCGAGCGCGGCGAATACGCCGTGCTGCTGGAATGGGGCCAGGTCTTCCAGTTCCACCGCCACGACCGTCCCGGAATTGGCGTAGGGCGAATCGCGCCTCGACAAGGACATTCCGTTGACCACAATCTCGCCGGGGGCTGTAGCGGCGGGGACCACCAATCCACCCGGGCACATACAAAACGAAAAAACGCCCCTGCCGTCCACCTGGCAAGCCAGGCGGTAGCTCGAGGCGGGCAGGTGCTCGTCGCGGGGATCTTGTCTGTACTGAATGCGGTCGATCAGGGACTGGGGGTGCTCGATCCGGACCCCAAGCGCAAAGGGTTTGGGTTCGAGGAGAATATTCTTCCGGTGAAGCAGGTAATAGATGTCGCGTGCCGAATGGCCGGTGGCCAGGATGACGGCTTTGGCGAAATATTCTTCCGATCCGTTCACCTGAACGCCCTGGATCTTCCCATCGCGGAGGATCAGGTCGGTGACATGGGAGTCGAAATGCACCTCGCCCCCGTAGTGGAGAATGGTTTGGCGGATATTAGCCACAATCCCCGGCAGCTTATTGGAGCCGATATGGGGATGGGCATCGACGAGGATATCGGGATCGGCGCCGTGCTCGACGAACAGGCGCATGGCTTTTTCGATGCTGCCGCGCTTGTGGGAGCGGGTGTACAACTTTCCGTCGGAATAGGTGCCCGCGCCCCCTTCCCCGAAACAGTAGTTGGAATGGGGGTCCACGATGCCCAATTGCTGGATGGAGCGGAGGTCCCGCCTCCGGGTTTGCACGTCTTTGCCCCGGTCGAACAACAAGGGTTTGAGCCCGGCGGCGATTAGTTCGAGAGCTGCGAAATAGCCCGCCGGGCCCGTGCCGACGATGAGCACCGGGGGGCGATTGCCCACCTCTTTCAAAGTAGAAAGTAATGCGGGTTCGGGGCTGAATTCCTCCCGAATATAAACCTCGAGGCGGAGTATGACTTGCGGGCGGTGGCCCCTGGCGTCGATCGATCGCTTCAGGGGACGGATATGGCTGATCTCCTGAACGGACACCCCGGCAGCGGATGCGGCTCGTTCGCGCACCAACTCATCCTGTGCCGCCTCGGAAGGCAGCAGGGTCAATTCGATCGTCTGCACCATGGGATCAGTTCCGGCGTTGGTATTCGCTTTCCCCTGTTTTTTCAAAGCTGTCGGGTACAAACAGGCGGAGTTTTACCGCCTCGAAGCAGGCGGTCTCCTTGTACCGGATCGGGTCGCGAATGGGGTCGTTGGCGCTGAGCACGAGATTCTTTTCGTTTTTGGTCTCCAGGATCTCGTAGCGCTTTTTTTCCACGACAAAAAAATTGAGCACGTGGGGGGGCGCATCCCAGATCTGGATCCTGGTTTCGCTCAGGACATTATCGCCCGCCCAGAATTCGATCTCCACCTCCCCTACCAGGTCGAGCGACAGGTGGTCGACCCCGTTGAGGTCGAAGGCCTGGTGGATCATTTTTTCATTTTGGGCAAGAGCAGCGCCGGGGAGCAGCGCCCCGATGAGAAGTAAAAAAAACCAACGCATCCGTGTGTGTTTAATGGAAAAGGTACCCCGGATTTTCCGAAGTACCTTTTTAACGCCACGAGGGGGTATTTTGTTACAAACCCGAGCCGATGAGTGCCGTAGAGGAAGGCTCTACTTCGGGCTCCGCCGCAGGTGCGGTTTCTTCCATGATGGCCGAAGAAGCCGGGTGGAGGACGGTAAATATAAAGGACTCTTCAATTTCCTTTCCGCCTACCTTGACCTGCTTGCTCAGACCGGGGATAAAAACCTTGTAAAATCCATCCTCGGTCTTGCCGTAGATGTTGTAACGCCCGGACTCGATCAGGGTGCGGAGAAGGGATTCGGTAATGTGCGCTACGGAAACCCGCAATTCAATGCGCAAGTAATTGTTGTCCCATTCTCTTGTTTCTACCTGGCCCGGTAAGTTCAGCTGTATGGCGTTGTTTCCTTCCAGATTGAAGGATTTCACGAGTACCTTTTCGGCGCCTTGGCCGTGGAGGGTGGGTGCGAAAAGGAGGCAGGTGAAGAACACTAAAAATTGCGATGTTTTTCTCATGTGGACCTCCCTTTTGATGATGTTGTAATATAAGGGAAAAATTAATGCAAATCAAGGGAGGGTCTTCAATGGAGCTTATCATTCAACCGCGCTGCGGTTGTTTCACCTGAATTTCGGCAACCCCCGATTGCATCGGGGGCTATGGATATTTTATCCCTTCGGGATTTGTCAGGTATAGAGTAAGAAGGCCGAAAGGCACATGCAGAAGAAACCCTGAAAGGGTTAAACATTCATAGCCCCCGATGCAATCGGGGGTAAAAGTGAGGTGTGTTAACAACCGCGTAGCGGTTGAATTTCATTGAATTAAACCTCGAGTTAATCAGAAGGAACTTACTTTATGAAGGCGAAGTAATCTTTCCAACATGGGGGCCAGCAAATCGAGGGGGAGCATATTGGCGGCATCGGAGCGGGCTTCCTGGGGCCGGGGGTGCGTTTCCATGAACAACCCGTCGGCGCCGACGGCGATACCGGCTCTGGCGATGGTCTCGATCAGGGCGGGGCGGCCGCCCGTCACGCCGGCGGCCTGGTTGGGTTGTTGCAGGGAGTGGGTGCAATCCATTACGACCGGCTTTCCGAATTCGCGCATGAGGGGAATGCCCCGGAAGTCGACCACCAGGTCCTGGTAGCCGAAAGTAGTGCCTCTCTCGGTGAGCATGACCCTGGGGTTGCCGGAGTCGAGCACCTTGTCGAGGGCGAAGTGCATGGCTTCCGGGCTTAGGAACTGACCCTTCTTGATATTGACCACTTTTCCCGTCTGGGCCGCAGCCTGCAACAGGGAGGTCTGGCGGCAAAGGAAGGCCGGAATCTGGAGCACGTCCACAAATTCGGCCGCCATGGCGGCTTCCTCGTCGGAATGGATGTCGGTGGTGACGGGTATCCCAAAGGCTTCGCCCGCTTTTTTGAGGATGGAAAGGGCCTTTTCATCGCCGATACCCGCAAAGGAATCTACCCTGGAGCGGTTGGCTTTGCGGTAAGATCCTTTGAAAATTAGGGGGATGGCGAAGCGGTCGCAGATAGCGCTCAACTGTTCGGCGATTTCCATGGCCATGGCCTCGCCTTCGATGAGGCAGGGACCGGCGATGAGGAAAAAATTTCCCGAATCGGAGTGGCGCCATTGAGGGATGGTAGGGAGGTTCACTTCATATCAGTTTAGAGGGTTTAGAGGGTTTAGGGGGGTTAGGGGGGTTAGAAAACTAAACTTTCTAAACCTTCTAAACCTCAATTACTTCCGTATCGCTTCCACCGGATCGAGGCGGGCGGCCTGAAACGCGGGAATAAACCCGGAAAGGAGGCCAATACTGGCCGAAAGAACGATTCCCGTGATAATATTCCCGGAAGACAGGACCATATCAAAGGGAAGGAAGTTCGAAAGGATGGCGGTAACGCCTACGACGAACAGGAGGCCTGCCACTCCGCCAATGATGCAAAGGATGACTGCTTCGATCAAAAATTCCAGCAGGATGTAGCTTTGTTTGGCGCCGAGTGCCTTTTTGATGCCGATGATATTGGTCCGTTCCTTTACCGAAACGAACATGATATTGGCCACGGAGAACATCCCCACGAAAATGGCAAAACCACCGACGATCAGCCCGGCCATACCCAGAGCGCCGAAGACACTGTCCATCACGGATGCCAGGAGGGAAAGATTGTTCAGGGAAAAGTCGTCGGCTTCCTTTGGGCGGAGGCGGTGGTGGGAGCGAAGCACCCCGGTGACCTCGTCCTTGAGCTGCTCCAGGGAGTAGCCCTCCCCTGCCTTTACGATGACCGAAGAATTGCCGTAGCGGTGGCCGCTGCCCTTTATGACAGCCATTTTTCGGGCCGTTTCGTAGCCCATGAGTATGCCGTCGTCGTAGTTGAAAAGGGAAATGAGGCTCCTGCCCGATCTCTCCACCACGCCGATGATCTCGTGCTTGTGGCCCATCAGTTTCACTTCCTTGCCGATCGGATCGAGGGAACCGAAGAGCTCCTCCGCCACATTGGCGCCGATGATCAGTTTATTGCTTCCGTGGAAATACTCCGCAGGGGTGAAGAAGCGGCCTTTTTCAAATTTGAGCCCGAGGAGTTGTTCGAAATCGTTGGTAATGGCCAGGGAATAAGCGCCGTTGACGCTATTGGACCGGTACTTGATCGGCTTGAACCCGAGGAACACGTGGTAATCGACCAAACCGGCCGATTTTACGCGCTCTTTGATGATTTCCCGGTCGGTATAGCTCGGGCTTGGCCGGCGCATGTATTTCCAGAAGTGGATATCGGGATCTTCGTTCCAGGGCATTTTCTGCACGTAGAGCACGTCGTCGCCCAGTTTGTCGAGGCTTCCGCGCACGCTCCGCTCCAGCGAATCCACGGCCGATTGCACGCCGATGATACAAAATATGCCGATGGTGATACCCAGCAGCGAGAGGAAGCTCCGCAGGCGGTTGCTGTAGAGTTGTTGGAGGGCTTGCCCTACGCTTTCCATAAAAACCTTGAGGAAAATCTTCATAGCCTGTGGATTTTAACGGCCGCAAAGTACGAAAGGGGGAAAGTACAAAAAAAAGGATTCGATCAACAAGCCCATTTTATCCCCCAAAGCAACAATTTCCGGGTTTGAATAAGGGAAGTTTATTATCTTTGTCCGCTATTTTTTAGCGGCCTCTCCGCTCCTATTAAAAAACGAAAGGTATTTCATGCGTACCAAGCTCTCACAATTCGATTTCGAACTTCCCAAAGAACTGATTGCCCAATACCCCCCAGTAAATCGGGACGAAAGCAAACTGATGGTGCTCCACCGCGACAGCGGTAAAATCGAACACCTGGTTTTTAAGGACATCCTGGAATATTTCAATGACGGGGATGTCATGATCTTCAACAATACCAAGGTCTTCCCCGCTCGGCTTTACGGAAAAAAAGAAAAAACCGGCGCAAAGATCGAGGTCTTCCTCCTTCGCGAACTCAACAGCGACCAACGCCTCTGGGATGTGCTGGTCGACCCCGCCCGCAAGATCCGGGTCGGCAATAAACTCTATTTCAGCGACGAGGACGGCAACGACGTGCTCGTGGCCGAAGTGGTCGACAATACCACTTCCCGCGGACGGACCATCCGCTTCCTCTACGACGGCACGGAGGAGGAATTCCAGCGCGACCTCTACTCCCTGGGAAACACCCCCCTGCCAAAGTACATCAACCGCCCCGCCGAAGACCTCGACCGCGAGCGCTACCAAACGGTGTACGCCAAGGAAGTGGGCGCCGTGGCGGCCCCAACCGCAGGCCTGCACTTCAGCCGCGAGCTCCTCAAACGCCTGGAGATCAAAGGGGTGAATTTTGCCGAACTCACGCTGCACGTGGGCCTTGGCACCTTCCGCAGCATCGACGTGGAAGACCTCTCCAAGCACAAGATGGACGCCGAATACTTCCGCATTACCCGTCCGGCAGCTGAAGAGGTCAATAAGAGCAAGGATTCTCAAAGCAAAATATGCGCAGTGGGAACTACCAGCATGCGCTCCATCGAATCAGCCGTATCTGCCGACGGCTATCTCAAACCGGCAGAAGGCTGGACCAATCTCTTCATCTACCCGCCTTTCGATTTCAGCATCGCCAATTGCATGATCACCAATTTCCACCTGCCCAAATCCAGCCTCCTCATCATGATCTGCGCTTTCGGAGGCTACGATCTGGTCATGGAAGCTTATCAGGAAGCGATCAAACATAAATACAAGTTTTTCAGCTACGGTGATGCTATGCTAATCGTATAGTGTAGGGTGCAACGATTTACCTTATTCGAGCTCAACGAATTCATCCGCCGGGTCGTCAGTTTAAACTTCTCGGAGCCGGTCTGGGTGCAATGCGAAATTTTCCAGGTGAATGTTTCGCGGGGGCATTTTTATATCCAGCTGGTACAAAAAGACGGGGAACAAGATCAGGTGCTGGCCAGGGCCGATGCCGTGCTCTGGCAACGGCAACACCAGGCGCTTCGCCGTCAATTGGGCGGGGCGCTGGACGAGGTACTGCGGGAAGGGCTCGAAGTGCTGGTGCAGGTCAGGGTGGCATTCGATGAGCGCTTCGGACTCCAATACCATATCGAACAGATCGATCCGGCCTTCTCCATCGGAAAGCTGGAGATCAGGCGCCGCGAAGCCGTCCAGCAGCTCGGCGAAGAGGGCCTGCTGCAGATGAATGGGGCCATTCCCCTTCCCCCTGTCATCCAGCGGATCGCGGTGCTTTCTTCTCCCGAAGCGGCCGGACTCCAGGATTTTCTGGATCAGCTGCGCCAAAATCCATACGGATACCGTTTTCTTGCGAGTTTGTTTCCCACTGCGGTCCAGGGTCCGAGGGTGGAGCCCGAAATGCTGGAGCGGCTACGGGCGATCGACGCCCGCCGCGATGCGTTCGACTGTGTAGTCCTGCTTCGGGGCGGGGGCTCGCGGCTCGACCTGGCTGCTTTCGATCAATTGGAGCTTTGCAGGAGCATCGCCCACTGCCCGCTGCCGTTTTTCACCGGGATCGGGCACGAAATCGACGAAACCGTGGCCGATCTGGTGGCGCATACCTCCCTCAAAACCCCCACCGCCGTAGCAGAATACCTGATCGACCACAACGCGCGCTTTGAATCGGAAGTAGTTCAGGCGGGAAGTCGCATCGGCCAGACAGCCCTGTTTCAGATACGCAATCAACAACTGCCTCTGCTGGAACAGCAATTGCAGAGCGCAATCCGGATCCGCCTGCAACGCGAGGCCCAACACCTCGATCTACTCGCTGCCCAATGCGAGCTCCTGGACCCTCAAAGGGCGCTCGACCGAGGGTATGCCTATATCACCCGCGACGGCAAGGGTATAAACTCTATCTTGCAAATTGGCAAAGACGAGCAGGTGAGGATCCATCTTAAGGACGGCGCCGCCGATAGTACCATTCAGAAAATAATACCCAAGCCATGACCTACGACGAAGCCCTGTCGGAATTGAAGAACATCCTCCAGCAGTTGCAGGAAGGAAAGGTACCGATGGAAGAAATGAGCTTAAAAGTGAAACGGGCTGCCGAACTGGTGCAATTCTGCAAGGAAAAGCTGCGCGGCACGGAGGAGGAAGTAGAGAAACTATTGAGGAATATCGACCTGGGAGAAAGTGAATAAGACAATAAGTTAATAAGTTATTGCTCAATAACTTATTAACTTATTACCTCATCAACTTATCAATGGGCGATCACAATCCGCTCATTGAGTATTCCCTCGCTACTCTGCACGGTGAGAATGTAAATGCCGTTTGCGAGGCCGGAAGTCGGAATTTCCAGGGTGCTATTGCCTGCGGAAAAACCGGCCTGCATGGTTTGCAGCGTTTGGCCGTTGAGGTTGCGCAACTCGACGCTAGCCTCGAAAGACTCCCGCGTATTCATTTCCAGCTGGAGGCTCTGTCCGGCGGAAACCGGGTTGGGCCGCACGCTCCAGTTGGTGACATAGGGAGGCTCGACGGTGGAAATGGCCGTTCCGGTAGTAAAATCCGAAATCGGCGATTTGGGCGCGCAGGTATTGTAGGCATTGAAAGGACGAACCCTCCAATAGTATTTCTTATTAGCGATGAGGCCCTGCACCACTTTGTAGGTACCCCAGACCATGATGCGCTGCGGGTCAACGGAAAAACCGTTGGACAGGTCGACCTCCAGCAGGTATTGGTTGGCGCCGGCTACCGGGGTCCATTCGAAGGCCACGTTGTTGTAGGCAGGGGTGGTGGAATTATCGGCGGGCTGAACCAGGGTGGTCGTGCCATCGATCGAGACGGAAGACGGGATAAAGTCGGTTTCCAGGTTGGTGCGCTGGAGCAGGCGTGCGGCGATGATCTGTTTTTGCTGGCCGGAGAAAAAATAATCGGCACAGCCGTTGAAGTACCCCATAAAGTTATCCTCATCGGGTTGCATCTGATCTCCGTTGGGATCCTTGCAGTTGCCCGTATAGTTGCAATCATTTCCGTCAAAATAGCCCAGGTTATAATCCGCAGGGGTATCGCAGAGGAAATCTCCGGCTACCTGGCAATTGTCGCCGTTGGCAAATTCATTAGGGACTGAAGGGTCACAGGGCGACATGAGGGAGGATACCGGGTTTCCGTGCTCGGCCTCCGTCCATGCTGTACAGTCCCAACCGTTGAAGGGGTGATCGAGGTTGAAATAGTGGCCTACTTCGTGGGGGATGGTCGAGGCAAAACCATTGACCTCCGAATTTTTGATGATGATCCAGTCCTGAGAGGGAGAACCGGCAAAATATCCAAGGGTAGTACCACCGGGGATACCTCCGCCCGGAGGGTTGGCATTCAGGCCCATAAAGATGTTCATGGCCTTGCTGTCCTTGTTTCCCTGGAGGACCAGTTCGGCGTCTCCGGGGTTGTTGTAAGCCAGGTCGTTTTTGATATACTTAATGCCTCCGTAGATGTAAAACTGGATGTCCTGATCGGCGTATTCTTCGTTCAAGTGGCATAAAGCGTCCAATACGACCTGTTCGCTCAGGCCTTTGGAGCCATCGTTTTTGGAGATGATGTGAAATTTCACAGGGACGTAGGTCACGACGTTTCCGCGGGTAGAGAGGTTGCCTTCTGCAACCCATTTTTTGAGTTCCTGAATGTTTTGACCAAAAGCCTTGTCGCTGTCGAAACCGCAAACGCCGCGAGTCTGTCCGAGCAGGAGGATCGGCAAAGCCAACATGAACAAGAGGGTAGAAATACGTACGATCATTGTTAAATATTTAATGAATGATTCTTAAGGATGGGCAAAAATAGAACCAAACCCTCAGATTCCAAAGGAGGGCTAAACTTATCTCCGCCAAGAGAATAAACACCATTTTCAAAGTCCGTGTTTCTTCCCCATACAAAAAAAGCCTACTTTTGCAGCGCAATTTTTATTTAAAGCGGAAATGTCAGATAACTTCCAAATTCCGCGCGGGCTGCGCCCGCACCCCATTCGTGATGATGAGACCCGGCTTCGCCGGGTCTCATCAAAATTTGATCTTTTTTTTACAAAACATAAATTATCTATACCATGCGTAAAGTAACCGTAGTTGGCGCTGGCAACGTAGGCGCAACCTGCGCCAGCGTACTGGCACATAAAGACATCGTAAAGGAGGTCGTATTGGTCGACATCGTGGGCAATCTCGCCCGGGGAAAAGCCCTCGACATGTGGCAACAGGCGCCGATCGACAATTACAGCACCTTTCTGCAGGGCTCCGATAACTACGAGGACACGGCGGGCTCCGATATCGTCGTCATCACGGCAGGCGTGCCCCGCAAGCCCGGCATGAGCCGCGACGACCTGATCTCCACCAACGCCAAGATCGTCAACCTGGTCACCGAAAGCATCCTGAAGCACTCCGAGAACCCCATCATCATCGTGGTTTCCAACCCCCTCGACGTGATGACCCTCGCGGCCTACCGCACCTCCAAACTCGACAGCAGCCGGGTATTCGGGATGGCGGGCATTCTGGACACCGCCCGCTACCGCGCTTTCCTGGCCGAAGCCCTGCAGATATCCCCTAAGGACATCCAGGCTATGCTGCTCGGCGGCCACGGAGATACGATGGTCCCCCTCCCCCGCTATACCACGGTTTCCGGTATTCCGGTGACGGAATTACTCGACCGCGCCACCATCGACAAGATCGCCGAACGCACCAAGGTAGGTGGCGGTGAATTGGTCCAACTCATGGGCACCTCCGCCTGGTATGCCCCCGGCGCCGCTGCTGCACAGATGGTCGAATCCATCGTTCGCGACGAGCACCGCATCTTCCCCTGCTGCGTCCTGCTCAACGGCCAATACGGCCTGAACGACATATTCCTCGGCGTGCCCGTCAAGCTGGGCAAAAACGGTATCGAGCAGATCATCGAGCTCAAGCTCCAACCCGACGAAATGAAAATGCTCCAGGAATCCGCCGGACATGTGAGGCAGGTGATTGAGGTGTATAACGGGATGGCTTTGTAGGAGGTATTAAGTTTATGAGTTAATAAGTTATTGATTAATGGATCAATAACTTATTACCTTATTAACTCAAAAACTTTACCAACGGCTTGTTGTTTGCATTCTACTGACCAAAAATTAGCGCCCTTATGCCGACGACTGCGCCTATCGGGGAGGTGATGAAAGAAATGGTCGCCAATACCGGTGAATCGGTGTACGATTTGTCCCTCCGTTATCCCTTGTTGCTGGTTTTTCTCCGGCACTTCGGCTGCGTTTTTTGCCGGGAAGCCCTTACGGATATTTCCGAAAAAAGAAGGGCGATCGAGGAAAAAGGCGTCCGGATCGTGTTTGTCCACATGGCGGAAAACGAGGTAGCGGAAAAGTATTTCCAAAAATACGAGATCGGAGACGCCGTCCATGTCAGCGACCCTGCTTGTCGCTATTACGCTTCCTTCGGGCTCACCAAGGGCAATTTCACCCAGTTGTACGGGCTTCAGGTCTGGATGCGCGGTTTTGCCACCGGCATCCTCGACGGCTACGGCACAGGCCCCCAACTCGGCGACGGATTCCAGATGCCCGGCATTTTTGTGCTCCAGGATGGAGAAGTGCGCGAGAAATTTATTCACAAACTGTCATCCGACCGGCCGGATTACGAGATGCTGGCCAATTGTTGCACAGTATAGTTTTTGAGTTATTAAGGTAATAAGTTATTGATGCGCCAATCAAAAACTTATTACCTTAATAACTTAATACCTTCATAATATGATCGGTCTTCGCTTTTCCGAATACAAGGACTTCGGCTCCCAATCGACCTTCGACAAACTGTTGAAGGTGTTTCAGGAGTTGCTCGTGTACACCTCGGGAGATGTGAGCGAAGCGCTTTCCTGGCTTACCGAACTGGACAAGGAGTATAACCTGACGGACGAGAACTACGGCATGGCGGACTTCATTCAGGACCTCATCGACAAGGGGTATATCCGGCAGGAAGGGGGCGATGGCGGCGGCGGATTCATACCCAGCGCCAAAATGGAAGTCGCCATCCGGCGCAAGGCGCTGGAAGATGTGTTCGGGCAGTTGAAGAAAACCTCGCGAGGCCAGCACAACACCAGGGTTACCGGCCGGGGCGACGAAAAAACCGCTGAACTGCGGCCCTTCGAATTCGGCGACACGCTCGACAACCTCGCGGTGTCCGAATCGCTGCGCAACGCCCAGATCAACCACGGGATCGAAGATTTTCAGTTGACACAGGAAGACCTGGAGGTGTATGAAACCTATTACCAGGCCCAGATGAGCACGGTCCTGATGATCGATATCTCCCATTCCATGATCCTGTACGGAGAAGACCGGATCACCCCCGCCAAAAAAGTGGCCATGGCCCTGGCGGAACTCATCACCACCCGCTACCCCAAGGATACCCTCGACATCATCGTATTCGGCGACGACGCCTGGGAGATCGAGATTAAAGACCTGCCCTACCTCCAGGTGGGCCCCTATCATACCAATACCGTCGCCGGCCTCGAACTGGCCATGGACCTGCTCCGCCGCCGGCGGAACCCCAACAAGCAGGTCTTCATGATCACCGACGGCAAGCCGACCTGTATCAAAAAAGGAAAAAAATACTACAAAAACAGCTTTGGCCTGGATCGCATGATCGTCAACCGCACCCTGACCCTGGCCACGCGCTGCCGCAAGCTGCAAATCCCGATCACCACCTTCATGATCGCACAAGACCCCTACCTCGTGCGCTTCGTCGACCAGTTTACCCGCGCAAACGCAGGCAAAGCCTTTTACAGCAGCCTCGACGGCCTGGGCGAATTCATTTTGATGGATTATAAGGATAATAAGCGCAAACGCAAGTAGAGACGCGATTTATCGCGTCTGATACCAAAAAGGCTGGGTGCGGCGTTTAGCCCAGGTAAATTCCAATACATGAGGATTCTAATCAGCGGCCTGTTGGCCTTTATGCTTCTTTCCCCTGTGTTGCAGGGCCAGAAGCCCGCGATAGCCGAGGCTGATCTGCCGAAGTTGAAAGAGTGGGAAGACACCATTTCCCTGCTGTCTTTTGCCATCATCAACGATTCCTTTCCGGAAAACCGCTTCGGGGCCACCAAGAAGATGATCCCCACCCTGGTGCAGGCGCTCAAGACGCCCAATTCCTTTCAATATCCCTTCAGCCGCGCCCAATCCATTTCCATTCAATATCCCGAGGACAGCACGTTCCGGGTCTTCACCTGGCAATTGTATGTCGATGTCGACGAATACCGGTATTTCGGCGCCATCCAGATGAACACCGGGGAATTGCAACTCTTTCCCCTGATCGACCGCTCTTTCGACGTGGAGGAGGTGGAATACGAGGTCCTGCCGGCCGATAAATGGTATGGCGCACTGTATTACGGAGTCAAGTCCTTCGATACGCCGCAGGGAAAGAAATACCTGTTGTTCGGATACGACGCCTTCTCTTTTTTCAATAAAAGAAAGGTGATCGACGTGCTGAGCTTTCCGGACGGGAAGCCGCAGTTCGGCGCCCCGGTCTTTTTCAACGAAGAAAAGGAAGGAGGGGTGAAAGTTCGCAACCGGCTGCTTTTTGAATACACGGCAGAGGCTTCTGTAAAATGCAACTACGACCCTCTGATGGAAATGGTGGTGGTGGACCATCTGGTGGAAGTCGGCGGGTTTTACGAAGGGCAGGGCGCCACGAAGATCCCCGACGGGAGTTATGAAGGTTACCAGTTGGTCGACGGGATTTGGAAGAACATCTCCATGCTCGAAAACACCATCATGGATGAACCGCCGCGCCCCTTTCCGGTCCTTGATGGCGACGACGGGGTGGATATTCTGGGAAGGAAGAAGCAATAGCTCAGTGTATCCGGTCGCCCCTTAGCTCCAGGTCCTTCATGATCTGGGCTTCTTTGGCCAGGAATTCCTTCCAGCGCTCTTTTACCATCTCTTCGGGGAAATACAATTTGGCCAGGTCGATAAACAAGCGGTAGTGCCCCGCTTCCGATACCATAAAACGGTGGTAGAAGCTTTTGAGCGAGTCTTCGTTCAAGTAAAGAGATAAAAGGCGAAAGCGTTCGCAACTACGGGCCTCGATCAGGGCGAAGACCATCAATTCCTCCAGCAGGCGTTCCTCCCTGCTTCCTCCCTTTTTCATAAAATCGCGCAAGGCGTTCACGTATTCATCCCGGCGCTGATAGCCCAGGGATAGTTTTCGATGGGCCAGTTCCTGGAGCACCGCGCGAAAATGCCCCCATTCCTCGGTGACGATCGGGGCGAGCGCCTCGACCATTTCCCGCTTATCGGGATAGCGCTGAATGAGGGTAATGCAGGAAGTAGCCGCCTTTTGCTCGCAATACGCGTGGTCGGTCAGGATCTCCTCCAGGTCCTTTTCCGCCAAGTTGACCCAGCGCGGGTCGGTGGGGAGTTCGAGGCCCAGCATTCTAAGGGCGGTGTTTTCCGATCTGTCCTGTTCCATCTGATGCATTCAAAAATTTTACCGCAAAGACGCCAAGGACGCAAAGACAACACGAATATTCTTTGCGTTCTTAGCGTCTTTGCGGTTTACTAATTTGTATTCCGAAGACAATTAATCTGGTTGCGGAAAAAGTCGAGTTCAAACACCTCGTAATCTTCGTAGCCCGTTGCCCAGATTACGCGCAGCTGGTCGATCTCCCCGGCCTGCAACACCTTTTCCTGTATGCCGCTGATCTGGAACTGAGAGCGGTAGATGTAAACCCCCTGAGCGCTGTCGTAATAACCCGCGTCGGACTTTGAGTTGAAGAGCCGGATGCTTTCCTTGTTCATCAATAGAATGCTCAGGATGCTGCCGTTGGGTATCCCCCCGAAGGCAGCCGGCGCGTTGTTGGAGGCGATGGAAAATTCGAGAGAGAGGAACAGCAGGCCGTCGGACAGGTCGGCCAGATAGCCCTTGCAGGTGATGTACTCCCGGTCGCGGAGAAAGGGGCGCAGGTCTTTGGGCGTATGGGTAAAGAGGAGGACCGGTTGCAGGTCGCGCCGCAATTTGCCCGTGAACCTGTCGACCTCGTTGTGGGTAAAGGTGCAAGGAAAAACCGGCGGGTTGAGCCGGGTATCTTTTAAGGGGTCGTAGGTTTTGTAGGATTTGACCGCCACGACTTGGGGAGTAGGCGGCTTGTGCTTTTCCACGATCGCGAGGAGTTCGATCTGCCGGTCCAGTTCCTCCTTTTCCATCTCCAGCTTTTTCATGGCCTTCTCCCGTTTTTTGGTATTGAGGAAGATCATGTTCTCGGCATTTTGGGCCAGGCGGATGGCATGCTGGTAAAGGCCGAAGGCTAGGTTTTCGCGCTCTTTTTGTCCATTCAGTCTGCGTTCTACTTCTGCCACCTCCTTGCCCGGATAGTCCTGCGGGCTCGCTTTCATATCCGCGTATTCATCTTCCAGCAGTTGGCGGTTGGTGCGGGCCTCGATGGCGTAGCTTTCCAGTTGTGCCGCATCTGCGCTGAGTTGTTCGGCGTAGCGGATGGCTTTTTTCCGGCCTTCCTCTTCCGGGTCGGGCTCCGACCATTGGTTTTCCTCCTTGGGCTGAACGCCCAGGGGGTCGTCGGTTCCGGCTTCCGCAAAGGGTTTCCAGGTGCCGTCCGGGTATTCGATGATCTTTTCCCCTTTTTCGTTCGTTTTCACCACCTGTCCCTGCATCGGCAGAAGAAATAAAACAAGACACCAGGCTATAGCTGCAAAATGCTTCATGGGTTTAATTGAAATTATTTCTATTTTGACCAAAAGAAGAGCCTTTTAAATGTGTTTATTATACAAAAATACCCTTCCAGGCCCAAAGGGGCAAAAAAACCTCTAAACCAAACCCTTCGTTATGATAAAACTTTTTTCGGGCGCCGCCATAACGGCATTTTTCCTGATGGGTTGTTCCAATAACGCATCCGATCCCGCAAATATGTTTAAACCGATCGACATAAGCTATCCCGAAACTTTCCGCGATTCAATTTATGCCGATACCCTGCACGGAGAAGCCGTGGCAGACCCCTACCGCTGGATGGAAGCGGAGGAAGCTCCCATCCTTCAGAAATGGCTCGACAAGGAAGATGAACTATCGCGGGATTATCTATCGGCGATCGTTTTTCGCGATGCGGTGGCCCAAAGGATCAGCGGGCTGTGGGATCACGAGCGGATCAGGGGCTTTCGGAAACAGGGGGACTATTCCTATTATTTTAAAAATACCGGTTTGCAGGCCCAGGATGCCTGGTTCCGGAAGCTGGACGGGGGGGAGGAAGAAATCCTCGTCGACCCCAACGCCGGCTCGCGCGGGGGGCAAACAAGCCTGGGTCAGGTAGCCCTTTCTTCCGACGGCCGTTATTTCGCGTTTGAAAGATCTGTGGGCGGAACGGACTGGCGCAGCATCCATGTCTACGATCTGGAAGGGAAAAAAGAACTGGCCGACACCCTGCGCTGGGTCAAATATTCGAATATCGCCTGGGCCGGCGACGGCTTTTATTACAGCAGATACCCGGCCCCGCTGCGGGGCGACAAGACCTCTACCCCCATGGAGTTCCACCAGGTATTTTACCACAAGGTGGGTACCCCGCAATCGGCGGATCAGCTGGTTTTTGCCGACCGCGCGCGATCCCGGAGGGGGTTTTGTCCGCAAACCAGCGAGGATGGGCGTTTTCTGGTGCTACATATCTGGGAAACCCACTCCGTCAACGCGGTGTACATCATGGACCTGAAGAAGGCTTCGAGGGAGTTCATTCCTTTGGTGGACGATATGGCCAACGAGTTTACCTTCGTCGGGAGCAAGGGCGAACACCTCTATTTTCTGACAAATTTCGGGGCGGCGAGGCGCAAGCTCATCAAGGTCAGCATTAGCAAGCCGGATCCAGGGTTTTGGGAGGAGGTCATCCCCGAGAAGCAGGATGTGCTGGAGGGGGTGTTTTTGGCCGGCGGGAAACTGGTGGCCCACTATTTGCGCGATGCCCAGAGCCTTCTGCAGGTTTACGAAGAGGACGGGACCGTGTCCTCCCTCCTACCCATGAGGGAGCCCGGCACGATCAGCGATTTCTATGGACATGCCGAAGCAGACCGGGCCTATTTCAGCTTCGAATCCTTTCTGACCCCGCCCACGGTTTACGAGCTCGATTTCAGTTTGCTCACCGTTCGCGTTTTCAAGGCGCCGAAGGTCAATTTCAACTCCTCGGTTTACGAGACCAAACAGGTGATCTTCCAAAGTCCGGATGGAGTCAATCTGCCTCTTTTCATCACCATGAGAAAAGGCATCAAACTCCACGGCGGCAACCCCGTATTGCTGAGGGGGAATGGCAGTTTCGGCTATTGCACCACGCCCCGTTTCGATCCGGAGGCCCTGTGTTTTCTCGAAAACGGCGGAATTCTGGCCGACGCCGTCCTGCGCGGAGGAGGTGAATATGGCAGGGATTGGCACGAGGCCGGAGTACGGTCAAAAAAGCAGCATACATTCGACGATTTCCAATCTGCTGCGGGGTACCTGATTTCTCAGGGTTACACCCGGAAAGAAAAGCTGGCCATCGCGGGCATCGGCGCCGGCGGCTTGCTGGTGGGCGTTTCCTGCAACCAACGTCCCGATCTTTTTCAGGCCGCCGTGGCTACCTCCGGAATGTTCGATATGATCCGCTACCAGGAATTCACGATTGGGGCCAGATGGGCCTACGATTTCGGAAGAAGCGAACAGCCCAAAGAATATGATCATCTCAAAGCATACTCCCCTGTGCACAATATCGTACAGGCCGATTATCCGGCCATGCTCCTCCTCACCGGGGATAAGGACGACCGGGTCTTTCCGGCGCATTCCTATAAATTTGCGGCAGCGATGCAGGCCCAGCAAAAAAGGACCAAGCCCGTTTTGCTCCGGATTAACAGGGATTTTGGCGGCGGGGTCAACCTGTCGACCGAGCGCAAGATCGAGCTGGGGGCAGATCGGATGAGCTTCCTATTTTTTCACCTCAAACAACCGGTTGTATATGATTTGGATAAATCATAAGCCATCCGTTCCGACGCCATGATGGGTTTTCTTCAATTCGGCTTTTTGCCCATCCGCATCTGGGACATCCTGGACATCCTCATCGTAGGGTTTTTGATCTACCAGGTTTACAAGCTGCTCCGGGGAAGCATCGCCTTCAACATCTTTGTGGGCGTGGTCATGCTTTTTATCGTCTGGTGGTTGGTGGGCGTCTTGAAAATGGACCTCCTTTCCCTCCTGCTCAACCAGTTTGTCAGCGTCGGGGTGATCATCATTCTCATCGTTTTCCAGCCGGAAGTGCGCCGTTTTTTACTGTTGCTTGGGAACACCACCCTGCGGCAACGATCCAAATTCCTGATGCGGATCCTCGACCGGAATCTGCGGCAGGATAGCGCCAAGAAGGAAATACACCTGAACGAGATCTGCTCCGCGATCGACAAGATGAGCCAGGCCCGGTGGGGCGCCCTGCTGGTGGTAGCGCCAAATCCCGACATGATCGACACGATCAGCCATACTGGGGTGACGCTGGACGCCGCCATCAGCCAGCAACTCATCGAGAGCATATTCAACAAGGAGGGGCCTTTGCACGACGGGGCGGTGATCCTTTCGAGAAACAGGATCCTGGCTGCCGGCTGTATTCTGCCCATTTCCGACAATCAGCAAATCCCCAAGTCGGTCGGGTTGCGGCATCGCGCCGGGGTAGGCATCACCGAACGGATGAACGTGGCTTCGTTTGTGGTTTCCGAAGAAACGGGGCAGATCAGTTATGCCTACGAGGGCAAGCTTTCGCAAAATCTGGAAATTCAGGAACTCAAGGCCCTGCTCAGCCGCCATTTTGACTAATGCAGCCAATAGCTATTCAATGTGTGGAAGAATACCGGGTCGATCCGGCTCTGGAGAGTCGGATCGCAAGCCTGCTGTCGCGGTCCTTTCCGGGCTATCCAGCGGAACGGACGTATTTCATGCAATTGCCCGATTTTCGGCTCCTCGCGACATGGGACGAGACCCTGGCCGGCCATCTGGCGGCGGAGCATCGGGTGATCGCCGTAGGCGGAACGCCTCACCGGATATTCGGGGTGGCCGACCTCTGTGTGGAAGGATCTTTTCGCCGCCGCAAGATCGGGACTATGCTGCTGGAGTTTCTGGAGCGCATGGCCCGGGAGGCCCGGGTCGATTTTATCATTTTGATTGCCAGCGAGCGGCCATTCTACCTGCGCAACGGATTTCGATCCGTGGGAAACCTCTGTCGCTGGTTGGCCATCGAGGACTTTCAAACCCAGATGATCATACAGCATGGCCTCGCCGGCGACCTGTTGATAAAGCCCATTAGCGGAAAGGTCTGGGGAAAAGGATTGGTCGATTTTATGGGTGCTATATTTTAGCGGCCCGCTGAATTGCTTTTATTTGCAGAATTCACAAATACATTTTCTTATGGAAAAGACTCAAAACTATATTCAATCCAATCGGCAGCGCTACCTGGACGAGTTGTTTGAATTGCTTCGAATTCCTTCGGTCAGCGCAGATCCGGCCTATAAAAACGACGTCAGGCGGATGGCGGAGGCCATTGCCGACAGCCTGCGCAAGGCCGGCGCGGATGGGGTCTCCATTCACGATACCCCCGGGCATCCCATCGTGTACGGTCAAAAGATCCTGCATCCCAAACTTCCCACCGTCCTGGTTTACGGGCACTACGACGTACAGCCGCCCGATCCCAAGGACCTTTGGCATTCCCCTCCTTTTGAACCGACGATCCGCAAAACTGCCGTTCATCCCGACGGCGCCGTTTTTGCAAGGGGCGCATGCGACGACAAGGGGCAGGTACTCATGCAGGTAAAGGCTTTTGAGGCCATGGTCGCCTCCGGCGAGCTGCCCTGCAACGTCAAATTTATGATCGAAGGAGAAGAGGAGGTCGGATCGACCAACCTGGGCCAATTTTGCAGAGAACACAAGGATCTGCTCGCCTGCGATATGGTGATGGTTTCCGATACCTCGATCATAGCCAACGACGTGCCGTCCATCACGGTGGGGCTCCGGGGCCTGTGCTATCTGGAGGTGGAGGTTACCGGCCCCAACAGGGACCTGCACTCCGGAGTGTACGGCGGCGCCGTGGCCAACCCGATCAACGTGCTGGCCGCTTTGATCGCATCCCTGCACGACGAAAACATGCATATCACGATCCCCGGATTTTACGATGAGGTAGAGGTCGTCGGTTTGGAGGAGCGCAAGAAAATGAACCAGGCGCCTTTCGACGAGAAGGAGTATATGACAGATCTGAAGGTGAACGGGCTTTTGGGCGAAAAAGGATATACGACCCTTGAAAGGACCTCCATTCGCCCCACCCTGGACGTCAACGGCATTTGGGGCGGGTATACCGGAGAAGGCGCCAAGACGGTTCTTCCCTCCAAGGCCAGCGCCAAGATCAGTATGCGCCTCGTGCCGCATCAGGATTCCAAAAAGATCACCCGGCTTTTTGCCGACCATTTTGCGAAGATCGCTCCTCCCTACGTCAAAGTGGAGGTTCGCGACCTGCACGGCGGGCAGCCGGTCGTCACGCCCACCAATACCCCCGAATACCAGGCGGCTCATCTGGCCATGTCGAAGACCTTTGGGAAAGAGCCCCTCCCCCAGCGCAGCGGGGGCAGCATTCCGATCGTGGCCTTGTTTGAGGATGTACTGGGGGTGAAAAGCGTTTTGATGGGCTTTGGACTGGACTCCGATAACATCCACTCGCCGGATGAGCATTTCGGGCTTTTCAATTTTTATAAGGGAATTGAGACCATCCCCTATTTCTATTCAGAGCGAAGTTCAGCTGAACTGATTGGTCGATTTTGATTTTAGGAGGAGCGACTAAAAAAAAAATAGGGCGCGTCCGACGCAAGTCAGACAGCCCTTTTTTATTGGTAGCAGGCGCTTCCGGAGAAGCGCCTGCTTTCATTCATTATTCCATGATTACCATCTTGCGGGTAGCAGTATGTGTCGGCGTGTCGAGCTGATAGTACAGCACTCCGCTCACTCCTGCGAAATCGCTCAGGTTCATCTCGTTGTATCCTCTTGCGTACTCGCCCTTGAGCACCTTGAGCACTTTGCCCGATGCATCCAGGACCGTCAGGGTAGCCGTGCTGGATTCCGGCAGGCGGAAGCCGATGCGGGTCTCACCCGTGAAGGGGTTGGGTACGTTTTGGTACAGTTCGAAGCCTGCTGCCAGTTCGTTGCCGAACGCCAGTTGCACGTTCAGCAGTTCTCCGTTGGCATTGTACGCTTCCGCTTTCGTGTAGCGCGAGCTGACGCTCAGTTCCTTGCTCAGGGTCGTATTCTCGCGGGCTTTGAATACCAGGGTGAAGAGCGCCTCTTCGCTGTCCATGCGACGGACATCCGCCTCATTCCAGCTCGTCGTGAGCGCTCCGTTCTCCAGCAGTGCAAATCCGAAGTTCTCTTCCCTGGCTACGCCGTCCAGTACCTGCACCAGTTCCAGGCCTTCGCCCAGTTCCAGGGTGAACTGATAGCCCGACACTTCCTGATTGTCCCCGAAGAAGGGTACTTCATAGGTCTTGCCGGCCTTGAGTTCCAGGTCCTTGGTGTGGAAGAGCAGATCGCCCATCATGGTGCGGTCTTCCAGTTCCGTGGCGTTCACAGCCGCCGATCCGTTGACGTCACCTACCTTGATGGCTACGAAGTCCGCCTCCAACTCACTGGCTTGCAGGTTGTTGTAGCTAATTACTTCGGGGAAGCCGTTCGGGTCAGCCCAGGGGTTAACCGGGTTGGGGAACAGGTAGTCTTCGTCTACGAATCTCCAGCTCGTGTTATTCGGGAAGTTATCTTCCACCTGAAGGATCACCTTGCGGATAGCCACCAGGTCGAGTGTAGATACGTTATCCGAGTTGTTTGCATCCGCTGCGATGACTTTGTACGGGCTGTCGAGCAGCTGTACATTGAGGATGTGGCGGGTGATGAGCACCATGTCGAAGGTGGTCACTCCGTTATCCGCATCTTCGTCCAGCATCGGGGTCACCGTGTAGTCGCTGCCGGCTATCACACTGAAGTCGTACTGGCCATCCAGGCCGGTTACTTCCGTGAGCAGACCGCCGTTCATCTCTACCGTCACACCTTCCACTGCTTCGGCATCCTCCGTGGACACCTCACCGGCGATCACCACCGGTACACCGCTGCAGAAGTTCAGGTTATCCTGTACCACGATGAAGGTCTCGCAGTAATCCTGGTTGCCGTAGATATCCGTCACCCAGAGTTGAACCGCGTTCTGACCCAGGTCGTCGCAAGTGTAGATCACGTTGATGTCGTTCACATCCGGCGAGAAGCTCAGAATCACGTCGCCGCAGTTGTCAAACGAACCTGCATCCAGATCGCTGGCCCAAACTTCGATCATCTGGGTCTGCATGATCTCTATGATCAGGCCGTTCTTGCAGTACGGGGTCGGCAGCTTGCAGTCTTCCACGATCACCGTGATGGTCTGGTAAGAGCTGTTTCCGCAATGGTCGGTCACCGCGTAGTTCACTTCGTATTCGCCTACTCCAACATTGGGCACGGTTACGTCGCCGGAAATGTCGTTGAAGATGCCGAAGTCTCCGCTGATGTCCACATCGAATTCCGGGCGAGCACTCATCCAGGATGACCGGGTAGGGCAGAATCAGATCCTTGTCGCAATCCGTTTCCACGATACAGCCGTCGATTTCCGGGATCTCGAAAGTCGGATCCTCGTTGTCTTCCACCTTGATGATCTGCTTCCACACGATGTAGCCATCTGCCGTACCCGGGTTGCCCGAGCTGTTGTAGCCGTCGCGGAAGGTGCGGTTGTCTTTGTCACCGTCGCCATCCCAGTCGGCGTTCAGGTTCGATTCGGCATGGCCGTTCTCGCTGTAGAGGTCTTCGCCAAACTGCTCGTATACGCACCAGTTGATCACCGTCCAGGTACGCTCGATCTTGTAGCATGCATCCGGAACCACCTCAAAGAGTTGGTCTTCCCAGGATACCGCGATCAGTTCGCACTCGTCGTGGAAAATCTCCGGTTCGCCCGTGTCCGGAAGCTGGCCATCCGTGCACTGTACCGTCACGTGGGCGGGGAATTCCACTACCCAGTCGCTGACGTGGTTGACAAAGATGGTCTGCGTGCAGGTCACCGGTACGTTCGAGCCGTCGGTGGCCGTCCAGGTGCGCGTCAGCGTGCCTTTCGAGCAGTTGTCGATGTTCACCGTTACGGTATGCGTCACATCCAGTTGGCAGTTGTCGTAGAAGGTCGGCGATCCGAAGCCATCCAGCACGCTGAAGTCACCGTCGGCAAGCCCTGCAGCATAGTTTTGCAGGTAGTCATCGCAGGTGATCGTCGCCGTAGCCGGGCAGCTGATCAGGATCGGGGGCAGTTTGTCGTTGACGTTGACCGTCACCATACAGTCGTTGTAGTTGCCGTAGCAGTCGTATGCACGGAACACTACCATGACCGCCGTGCCTGCATCTACGCAGCAGAATTCAACCGTCGGACCGAAGTCGTCGAATTCGCCGTAGCAGTCGCCGTCCATGCGGCGCGCTGCGAAGTAATCCAGGCAGCAGTTGTCGTACGAACCGTCGTTAAACGTCGTGGCATTTACGATCGCAAAGCCATCCCCAGACAGGTTCACATCCGTGATCTCGTCGCAGATCGTGGTCGGTACCACGTTGTCTATTACGTTGACCGTGATGGTCGAGCTGGTGATATTTCCGCATTCGTCTTGAGCGACGTAAGTAATCTGGTGCTGGCCGATTTCAAGACCCGGCCAGGGCAGCAGACCTCCGTTGGTCGTCGTACCAACCGGGGTAGAGATTTCCACACTTACCAGCTCGTTGCAGACGCCGTCGATGATTGCCAGCGGCAGCGGTCCTAAAGCGTAGCAGGAGGGGTGGGGTTCGCTTACCCAGTTATTGGCGCTGATGATGTACCAGTCGTTGACTGCATCGTATACCCAGGATTGGCTGGTGTAGCTGATGGTCGGCGGTACGTCGGCGATCTTGATGTACTGTACAAAGGTTTGGTTGGACGGGCCACCCGTTCCTTCGGTACACCAGTCAAAAATCGTCCAGGTACGTACGATCTTGTATTCACCCGGGCAGATATTGGCGATCTGGTCGATATAGCTTACCGACAAGCCGCAGATACCGGTTCCGGTAGTCGTCAGGTTCACGTTTCCAATTTGCGGCCAGCCGGTCACACCAGGCAGGAAGTTGCCCGGCACGTTGTTGCACTGGTAGGTGATGTCATCGGGCCAGTTAACCTGGCTGATCTCACCGCGCAGTTGATCGATGTGCTGTACGCAGGAATTGTTGTTACCGTAGATATCCGTTACGATGAAGGTACGTGTGATGTGCGTGAATACCGAGGAGTTTTCAGCGCAATCGAACTGGATGTATTCATCCGAGTATTCCAGTACGTAATCCGAACAGTCGAAAACGATCGGATTACCTGTGATGAGGAGGTCATCCTCGTCGTAGACGCAGAGTATCTCTATGTCATCGGGGCAGGTAATCTCCGGTTTCCACTTGTCTTCCACCACGATGTGGCTCCAGCACATGTTGCCGCTGATCAGGTGCGACAGGTTGACCAGCAGGACTTTGCCGATGTGGCTTGCGTCCACCTGGTTGGCCGGAACAAACTGGGTTGTACCGAGCGGATAGGTAATCGTTACGGTATAGTCGTCGTAGCAGAAGTAGCTGCCTTCCAGGATCATATCCGGGGTCACTTCCGAGATACAGTCGCCTTCCAGCGATACCTGGATGGTATCGTTACATGCAACCGTCACGGGGGTTTCCACTACGTTGACGAAAGTCGAAATCATTTGCTCGCAACCCGAGTTGAGCTTGATGCCATTGGGGCTGCCGGACACTACTACGCCATTGATGATCGTGTAGCTCTCGAAATCATCGTATGCAGTGAAGGTCACCTTGACCAGGTGCGGCCTTCGCCCAGATCCAATGCGTCGAACAGGTAGGGCGGGTCGATCTCTTCTCCGTCGATGAACACCTCGACGATCTCTCCATCAGCGCCGAAGAAGTCGGCTACCTGAATCGGGAAAGGAGGCGTGCTCAGACAGAAAGGGATCGTACAGGTCTACGAATACCGGCGTGGGGTAGCAAGCGTTGTTGCTGACCGTGCCCGTCTGGTTGAGGTTGTTCTTCAACATCGCGTTGTAGCCTACGCACTCGACGAATTTCGCCTTGAGCGTGTAGTAGATCATCTCATCCGCTTCATCCGTCGCGCCGTCGCCGTCGTTGTCGATGCCGTCAGCCGTACCGGCCGTAAGCGCCGTGCCGCTGGCAACCGCAATCGGAGCTGCCGGCGGGGCCGGGCTGCCGTTGGTGTACAAGCCCGTAGAGCTCATCACCGTCCAGGTCTGCATCGCAAGCGATTTGACCGTGATCACTTCGTAGAACTGACCGTCGTTGTTGTTCGTCGTGGCGTTGTCCAGACACTCGGTCACTACCGAGAACTCCGGAGTACAAGGTGCAATACCTTCCACCACCGTTACAATCCCCGTGCAGGTCGAAGAGTTGCCGCAAGGATCGGTCACGGTCAGCGTCACCAGGTTGGGACCCAGGTTGGCGCAGGTGAACGTGCTTGGGAACGTGCTGTAGCTCAGCGCAAAAGCCGGAGCGCAGTTGTCGAACGAGCCGTTGTTCAGCGTATCCTGCGGAATCGTCCAGGTACCCGCTTTGTTGAGCGTGATGGTGATGTTCTGGCAAATCGCCGTCGGAGGAGTCGTATCCTGTACCGTGATGATTTGTACATGGATCAGTTTATTGCCGCCGCTGCCCATCGGAGCGGGGAACGGACAAGTCTCGTCCATCACCGTCCAGGTACGAGTGATCGTGTGGTTATAGTGTGCGCACACCAGCGGGTTGGGATCCTGAGTGCTGACTTCCGTGAAAGTGATCATCAGGTCCTCAGGCGCCGTGCAATTGTCGTGCACATCGTTATTCGTCAGTACGAACGGATCGGGTACCGCATCGCATTCCACCGTAATGTCGCCCGGCATGACGATGTCGGCGTCAAATTCCGGTTTTCAGTTGAGCTTGCCCGAGCACTGATCCGGATCGTTGCCGATCATGTGCATTTCCGTCGGGCAGTTGGTGAATACCGGCGGTACCGTATCGTCGATGGTCACAGGCACTTCGCAAGTAGCTACGTTGCCGTTTACATCCCATACGAAGATGGTCACGATCACGGTCTGGCCGCTCATGTTGCCGAAGTCCGTGCCCGCTACCGGGTTCTGGTACATGTCAGCCACCCCGCAGTTGTCCGTCGCATCCGTCACCAGCACCAGCAGGTCCGGGATCAGGTCGTCGCAACCGCTCACGATTGCAGGATCGGGGCAGGTAAAGATCGGCGCCAGATTGTCCACCACCGTCACTTCCGCTACGCACTGCTCGCTGTTGCCGGAGGGGTCCGTAACCGTCAGGATTACGTTATTCTCTCCTACATTGGCGCAAGTGAAAGAAGAGATGTCGATCGACAGGTCTTCAATGTCGCAGTTGTCGTAGCTGCCGCCGTCCACATCCGCAGGTGTGATCGAGGCGTTGCCGAACTCATCCAGGTAAACCACTACATCCTGGCAGATCGCCACCGGGTTTTGCATATCCACCACTTCCAGGGTGAAGGTGCAGGTGGCCGTGTTGCCGCAACCGTCGGTTGCCGTGTACTCTACCGTATAAATGATGCCTACTTCCAGGAAGGAGCCTTGTGCAGGGCCGTCGGTTTGTACCACCACTACGTCTGCCGTACAGGCATCCTCGGCCACCGGAACAGCCCAGGTGACGTTGGCGCCACACTTGTCTACATCATTATTGAATGTATATCCTACCGGGCACTCCACAAACACCGGAGCGTCCGTATCCGGGATCACCGTGATCGTAGAGCTTGCCGTGCTGGTATTCCCGCAGGCGTCTACAGCCGTCCAGGTTACCAGTCAGCGTTCCGCCAATGGCAGATATCCAGGTCCGTGATGTCGAAATCGTAGGTCAGTTCCGGATCCGTATCGCAGTTGTCCGTGGCATAAGCCTCGGCCAGCCAGTCCAGTATGACCACGGCCGGGTCAGTCGTTTCGCTGATGTCGTCGCAATCCAGTACCAGGGGTTCAGCAGGCAACGTGATGACCGGGTCCTCCGTCCGCTACGACGGTGATCGTCGAACTCAGCTCCGTCGTGTTGCCGCAAGCGTCGTTCGCCGTCCAGGTCACCGTGATGACATAATCTGCAGCTGCGCAGATGTCCAGCAGATCGCCGTTGAAGCTGTGAGCCAGTTCAGGGTCCGTATCGCAGTTGTCATTCGTATAAGCCTCGGCCAACCATGCGTCGATGATCGCAGCAGGGTCAGACGTTTCGCTGATGTCGCTGCAATCCAGCTCGATCGGTGCAGGTACGAACAGGAACGGGTCTACATCATCCACTACAACCGTGATGGTCGAACTCAGTACGGTCGTGTTGCCGCAAGCATCGTTCGCCGTCCAGGTCACCGTGATGACATAATCCTCATCGGCACAGACGTCCAGCAGGTCGCCGTTGAAGCTGTGAGCCAGTTCAGGGTCCGTATCGCAGTTGTCCGTGGCGTAAGCCTCGGCCAACCATGCGTCGATGATCGCAGCAGGATCAGCAGTCTCGCTGATATCGCTGCAATCCAGCGTGATCGGGTCGGGTACGAACAGGTCCGGATCTACATCATCCACTACAACCGTGATGGTCGAACTCAGTACGGTCGTGTTGCCGCAAGCGTCGTTCGCCGTCCAGGTCACCGTGATGACATAATCCTCATCTGCACAGATGTCCAGCAGGTCGCCGTTGAAGCTGTGAGAAAGTTCCGGGTCCGTATCGCAGTTGTCCGTCGTATAAGCCTCGGCCAACCATGCGTCTATGATCGCAGCAGGATCAGCAGTCTCGCTGATATCGCCGCAGTCAAGCGTGATCGGGTCGGGTACGAATAGGTCTGGATCCACATCATCCACTAAGACCGTGATGGTCGAGCTCAGGATGGTCGTGTTGCCGCAAGCGTCGTTCGCCGTCCAGGTCACCGTGATGACATAAGTTGCATCGGCGCAGATGTCCAGCAGATCGCCGTTGAAGCTGTGAGCCAGTTCGGGATCCGTGTCGCAGTTGTCAGTCGTATAAGCCTCGGCCAACCATGCGTCTATGATCGCAGCAGGATCAGATGTCTCGCTGATATCGCCGCAGTCCAGCGTGATCGGGTCAGGTACGAATAGGAACGGGTCCACATCATCCACCAAGACCGTGATGGTCGAGCTCAGGATGGTCTCATTGCCGCAAGCGTCGTTCGCCGTCCAGGTCACCGTGATGACATAATCTGCATCGGCGCAGATGTCCAGCAGGTCGCCGTTGAAGCTGTGAGCCAGTTCAGGGTCCGTATCGCAGTTGTCCGTCGTGTAGGCTTCGGCTAACCATGCGTCTATGATCGCTGCAGGATCAGCAGTCTCGCTGATATCGCCGCAGTCAAGCGTGATCGGGTCGGGTACGAATAGGTCTGGATCCACATCATCCACTAAGACCGTGATGGTCGAGCTCAGGATGGTCTCATTGCCGCAAGCGTCGTTCGCCGTCCAGGTCACCGTGATGACATAATCTGCAGCTGCGCAGATGTCCAGCAGGTCGCCGTTGAAGCTGTGAGCCAGTTCAGGGTCCGTATCGCAGTTGTCCGTCGTATAAGCCTCGGCCAACCATGCGTCTATGATCGCAGCAGGATCAGCCGTTTCGCTGATATCGCCGCAGTCCAGCGTGATCGGGTCGGGTACGAATAGGTCTGGATCCACATCATCCACTAAGACCGTGATGGTCGAGCTCAGGATGGTCTCATTGCCGCAAGCGTCGTTCGCCGTCCAGGTCACCGTAATGACATAATCTGCAGCTGCGCAGATGTCCAGCAGGTCGCCGTTGAAGCTGTGAGCCAGTTCAGGGTCCGTATCGCAGTTGTCATTCGTATAAGCCTCGGCCAACCATGCGTCTATGATCGCGGCAGGGTCAGATGTTTCGCTGATGTCGCTGCAATCCAGCGTGATCGGTGCAGGTACGAACAGGAACGGATCTACATCATCCACTAAGACCGTGATCGTCGAGCTCAGGATGGTCGTGTTGCCGCAAGCGTCGTTCGCCGTCCAGGTCACCGTGATGTCGTAAGCCGCATCGGCACAGATGTCCAGCAGGTCGCCGTTAAAGCTGTGAGCCAGTTCCGGGTCCGTATCGCAGTTGTCCGTCGTATAAGCCTCGGCCAACCATGCGTCGATGATCGCAGCAGGATCAGATGTCTCGCTGATATCGCCGCAGTCAAGCGTGATCGGGTCTGGTACGAATAGGTCTGGATCCACATCGTCCACTACCACCGTGATGGTCGAGCTCAGGATGGTCTCATTGCCGCAAGCGTCGTTCGCCGTCCAGGTCACCGTGATGACATAATCCGCAGCTGCGCAGATGTCCAGCAGATCGCCGTTGAAGCTGTGAGCCAGTTCAGGGTCCGTATCGCAGTCGTCCGTGGTGTATGCTTGTGCCAACCATGCATCGATGATCGCTGCAGGGTCAGACGTCTCGCTGATATCGCCGCAGTCCAGCGTGATCGCAGCGGGAACGTACAGGTCCGGGTCTGTCGTATCCGGCACCACTATGATGGTCGAAGACTCCATCGTCGTATTGCCCGCTTCGTCTACCGCCGTCCAGGTCACCGTCAGGGTGCCTCCTGTGCAAACATCAAGTGTCGTTAGATCGAAATCATAAGTCAGGTAGGGCTCCTCATCGCAGTTGTCGATGGCATAGGCGCTAGCCAGCCAGTCGATGATCTGCGCGGAGGGATCTTGCGTCTCGCTGATATCATGGCAATCAAGCGTCAGCGGATCGGGTACGAAAATTTCCGGGAACTCGTCGTCGATCAGGGTCAGGATCGTCGTGCAGCTTCCTTCGTTACCCGCAGCGTCCAAGGCCGTGATCACCACTTCAAACTCTTCTCCGTGCTCGCCGCAGATCGTGCTGTAAGCTTCCGGAGACTGGGTGATGATGATGCCTTCTTCTGCCAGGTGCAGCAGCGCGCGGTCCAGCACTTCGGTGAATTCCGTGTCCGCGTTGGCGCACAGCGGGCCTCCGTTGCGGAAGCTCCAGCCGAAGTAGATGATATCGCCGTCTCCCTTGGGCAGGCGGGCTACCGATGCCCAGCCGTCCTCAACTTGTCCGTTGAGAGCCAGCTCGTAGATCGGAATGGCGGGCCATACCAGGTTGGAGATGATCTTGGTCTGGAAATATTGTTCGATAGCTACCGGTCCGTGCTGGAAGCCCGTGTAGAGCGAGTTCTCCAGGTTCAAGTAGCTCAGGTTGCCGTTGTAGCAGCAGTCGTCCACGAGGCTATAGCCATAGACCTCGTTGAGGATGTTGGCCGCGTTGTTGTTCGGGCCCTCACCGCCATCCATGATCAGCAGTTTGGCGCCGTTGGTCGATACGAAGCTGTACAGCAGCGACTTGACCGAGTTGGGGATATCCGTCAGGAAGTCTCCGTTGCCCGTCAGTGCCGGGATGACCAGCAAGCTCGACTGGTTCAGTGCGTTTGACCAGGTCGGGTAGTCCTCCAGGCGGTCGATGAACACGATGTCAAATCCGCGGTTTCCAGGTGCTGGCGTACGTTCCAGGCCTCGCCGTCGCAGTTTTCCTGCGTGTCGGTGTAGTCCTCATCGTAGAACAGGGCCACCAGCGGAAGATCGCCGGTTTCCTGGCAGTTGTCGCCCAACTACCGCGTCGCCTTTGAGGCGGGGTACTTCGGCGCAGCAGTCGTCGATGCCGTTGTTGCTCGTCTCCACTTCCTGATCCGGAGCGCATTCGAAGAAGGTCGGCGCCTCGCCGTCTACCACGCGCACTTTGAAGTCGCAGGTTACGGAGTTGCCGTTAGCATCCGTGATGATATATTCAACCACGGTGTTGCCCAGCGAGAAGTTCTGGCCCGGAAGCGGACCGTAAATCGTCGTAACGTACCAGCCCGGACAGTTGTCCAGACCCAGCGGATAAGCGTACATCACCTGTGCGCCGCAGTTGGCGTCATCGGTGTAAACCACGAAATTGTTCGGGCAATGGATGTTCGGGAAGTTGGTGTCTTCAACCGTTATGGAGAAGGAGCACTCTTCCGAATTGCCGGAAGCATCCGTGATCATGTAGGTCTCCGTATAAGTTCCTCCGTACTCGTAGTATTCGGGGCTCGGAGGGTTGTCGTCGATAAATGCAAAGAAGGAGGAGATCGTCGCTGCAGCTCCGCAGCATCCGTCCGTAGAGGCCTGTACAAAACAGAACTCGTCGCCCGCTTCCACCGGAATGGACACCGAACCGCTTTGAATATTCGCCCCAAGGTCATCCGACAGTTGGAAGAATACCCCATTTACTTCGTATCCGAACGGATCGTAGTTAGGAGCATCGTCGTCCGATTCGTAATTCCAATCAAAGGACAGCACGCCATCCGAAGGAATGGTGATGCACATGCGCGTTTCGGCGTTATTCGTACCGTCGTCGGTCGAAATCAGGGTCACGTCGTCCGGGGCATTGCCGGTATCCACGTAGCCATCGCCGTCGGCGCTGATATCCCAATTGCCGATTGCGAAGCAGCCTTCAAAATCTGCGCCGGTGCAGTTGTCCTCCGCGCCCAGACCGGAGGTGTGGGTGATGAGGAAGTCGCTGCAATTATCGTCGCCGAATGGCGGCGGATAGGTCAGCGTCACGCCGCAGGGGCCCTGTGAGAAGATAGTCGCCTGACCGGCTACCACAATGGCGTCGCCCGAGGGCAGTTCCACCACGATATCATCCGGGCACTCGATGGTCGGTTGCTCCGTGTCGCTGACCATGACCATGAACTCGCAGAAAGCCATATTGCCATTGTCATCCGTGGCCTTCCAGATCACCTGGGTCATGCCGACGGGGAAGATGTTGCCGCAAATCACGTCTTCCTCCTCTTCTTCTCCTTCTCCACCACCTTCGCATTCGCAGGGAAGGCCTTTGATCAGTTCGAGGTCGAGGAATTCGTCGCAATTGTCGGTGAATTCGACATAACACTCGATAAAGGCGCCGCAAATGCCCGGGTCGTTATCGACCTCGATGGTGGCCGGAGGGCACACCGCAGCGACGGGATCGACATCGTCGTAGATATCGAATGAAGCGCAGGAAGGGCCGTTGTTGTCTGGATTGCCGTCGATATTATAGTCTGGCCCGGATACCCAAGCGCAGTTTTCTACCGTCCCGCAACCGTCTTCATTAACCTGAGCCGTGACCAGGAAAGACTTGCTTTGCCCAGCGGCCACGTAGAAGTTGTCGATGTTGAAGGGCTCGAAATAGAAAATGGAAGCGTTTGGACTCAGATCATCCATGAAACCGACGCCATCGACGTCCGAGGGACCGGCGTTGTTCACGACGATATTAAATATCGCCGTTTCACCCGGGCCGACCTCGGTGTTGACGATGTCTTTTGTGATGCTCAGGTCCGCGTGGTTCTCCGAGTCGAGGATTTCGAGCATGGTATTGTTGGCCGTGTTCGGATCGGGGCTGGAAGACGCGATGGACACAACGACCGGTCCGAGTTCGTCAAACGCCGCCAAATTGACTATAGCGTCCGAAGGAATGCCGAGTTCCAGGGTAAAAGTTTCCACAGCGCCGGGAGGCATCGGGTTCAGACGGGCAAAGACGCCGTCGCCCATATAACTCCAGGTAGAAGGAAAGGAATAACTGTCGACGACCCAGTTGACGTCCGCCAGATCGACGAGGATCGTCGCGCCGTAGGCTGGGCTGGGGCCGTTGTTGGTAACGATGAAGGTAAAGCTCTCCGTCGTACCGGGGATCATCGGGCTGGTGTCATGCGTGAGGCTCAGTACTTGCACATCCGCAGGCGGAAGGGAAGGAACCACATTGCCGCAAACATTGCCGGTAGAAGGTTCGTTGACCACAGGGGGGAGCGTTGAGCCCAAGCCTGCAAGAGCGTTGGCGTCGTCCACCGCGGCCGAGTTGCAGAAATTACCGCCCACGGGAGCTCCGAGGGCCACCCGCGCCGAAACCAGGACGTCGACACAGCGGCCGGCGCCTATATACAGATCGTCAGCATCTGCGCTGATGACCAGGGAGCCGGGAACCAGGTTGAGGCCCGGGACATCGACGAGCGCGATGCCGTCGATATCAGAGGGGCCTGTGTTGCAAATGGTCACTTCGTATAAGGCCGTACCACCGGGAGATACTCCGAGGGTGAAGAGGGTCTTTTCGATGCTCAGGCTGGCCTGAGCCTGGGTATCGAACGATAATGATCCCCAGTTATTGGCAGGAACGGGATCCGGATTAGCTGCTGCAATAACAACACTGAGAGCCCCAAGTATATCGTATGCCTGATAGTGGGCATCCGAAGGAATAGCCAATGTTACCTCAAAGAAACTAGACGAACCGGCAGGCCAAGGCTGGGTATTAAGCCAGGTCCCGCCACTGCTCAAGGGCGCCCAGGCGTTCGGAGTCCAGAGTATGTTATTTACAATAAAGTCCAGATCCGTCACCAGCATCGTTACAACAGCTCCATATGCGTCGACAGGGCCATTGTTTCGAAGATCCACCCTGAAGGTTGCGTTGGTACCCGGCACCACAGGGCCTCCGCCAAGCAAGGTAAGGCTCACGATTTCCACGTCCGCAGGAGCCAAGGCAGCCGCGCCGCCGATCACCTCGCCGGTGCCATCGGTGCTGTTGGGGCCAGCTGTCACATCATGCGGCAGGGTTACTCCGCCGCTGTAGATATTGCTCAGGTCGATGGCGGCCGTATTGCTGAAATTTGAGCCGACGACCGCCGCGGGATCCACCGTCGCGGTGGCGAACACGCTGCGGCACTGATTGGCAGGGATGTAGAGGTTATCCGCGCCCGGGCTCAGTATTACGGAGCCTCCCACGAGGTTAGCGCCGGGAATATCCGTCACGCCTACGCCTGCTACGTCGGAGGGGCCATTGTTGCAGACCTCGATCTCGTACAGGGCGGTACCGCCCGGAGCTGCGTTGGGGGTGAGTAATTGTTTCTCGATGGAGAGCGCTGCTTCTATCCGGGTATCCGGAATGATATCGATTTCATTATTTCCAGGGGCTAAATCTGTGCCACTATGCGAAATAGCAGCCCATACAGGCCCTATAGAGAGAAAAATGTCGTCCTCGTAGGTAGCATTTGCCGGAATATGCGCCTCAATCGTCAGGGTTTCCGTCGCACCGCTCGGCATGGGAGTTAGCCGGGCAGCAGTCCCACTCAGTAAAAAGGTCCAGTCCGGGTCTCCAAAAGCGTTAATATGGAACCAATTGGCATCCACAATGTCGAAACTGAGAATGGTACCAACCGCATCGGCGGGACCGTTGTTGCGGACCTCGATCTCGAAGGTTTCAGTGGTACCAGGGACAATCGGGCCGTTCACATGGGTAATGCTGACCACTTCCAGATCGGTCGGAGTTGCTCCACCGCCACCGCCGGAGTTGTCGTCGTAATAAACCGTAATCTCTACATAATCTACGCGGGCTTCTCTGTCGCCATCGGCGCTGTTTGCCTGTGCGCGGATACGAAGACCCAGGTTTGCCATGTCGGAGGCAGTAAGACCTGCGGCCCAGGTGTCCGCTGCACCGCCATAGGTGGCGACGCCGTCGACGTTGGCAGGCCAATCGGTAGCCGTGGCTTTGTTGGAGCCGACGGGGGTACCATTATCCAGCAGCTGGATGGTATGGTCTGTAATGACCTTGGTACCGGTTTCTTTTTGCCGGTCGATGCTGACCTCGATGCCGAGGATAGTCGCTCCGCCTGGAACAGATAGTCCGAAGGAGGAGAGGTCGAGGCAGTCGGAAATCTCGTTATCCGACAGATCTACTTCGGCGCGGTTGCCGTCGTCGCCGCCTTCGGCGCTGGCTTCACTGGCCCATCCGGAGCCAGAGCCGCAGTCGTTATCGTCTGCGTCGCCTGCGGTTTGAGGGCCTGTGTCGCCGAGTACCAGCATTTTGGTGGTGGAGGCTTTGACCGTCGGCTTGGTGCGTGACCAGCGAAGGTTGTCGTTCCCGGAAGAATCGAGCGGGAAACACAGCAAAGCTGCCAACAAAATAACCGATACCCTGGTCAGGGCTTGGGAGAAAAGCAGGGTGTACTTGCTGCCGTTGCTCCGGTTTTTTGTTTCGTCTTTCATGAGATAATTTGTTAAATAAGGCATCATAATCCTAAAATTGAGGTAATGCAATTGATTCGGTACTAGGGGTAAAAAAAAATCCCTTTGGCATGGCACTTGGACCATATCAAAGGGCGCGCAATAAAAAAGCAAGTTGTTTTCTACAATCGGTTGCGCAGGCAAGTTGCTCAAATGCAGAAAACCCCCAAACGCAAGCAGTAGCCTGTGAAAGCGGATTCGACACAAATGATTTCCAAGAATTGGGAAAAAAATTCATTGGACTTTGGATTACAACTTGTTAGTTTCACAAGCCGCATCTCAATCCAACTTAAACCATGACGAAACATATCCCGCAGGGGATATTCTCGGCAAAGTCAAACAGCATGAAGTACCATTGGGGGGAGTGGAACTTGATTGTTCAATACATCTTATTGAAAGTCAAGCGTAAAGTTACTTCATACACATTTTTAGTCTTGAGATAACAACTTGTTAATTGTATTAGCGCATTGCAAATATAAGCCTTCGATCCAAACCACGCAGAAAAAATTTACTTTTTTTAAAAGTTCGCGGCTTAATACCCACATATAGGTATCTCACCCTTCACTCTTCACCTTTTTCTCCACAAAATACATATCCAGTTCGCCCAGGTTTTTGATCGGGATCTTGCCGCGGTGCTCACGTTCAAACTCGTCGTTGATCTCGTCGTAGGTGGTGGCCGACACATTGACCTTGCCGGATACGCCGCTGGACTCCATGCGGGAGGCGACGTTGACGGTGTCGCCCCAGATATCGTAGGCGAATTTCTTCTTGCCGACCACCCCTGCCACCAGCGGCCCGGTGTGGATGCCGATGCGGGCCCGGAGGTAGGGTTTGCCCTCCGCTTCGCGTTCCTCCTTCCATTCATCCAAAAACTCCTTGATTTCCAATGCGGCGTCGACCACCTTTTGTGGATTGGCGGGGTCGGGGCTGGGCAGCCCGCCGGCGGCCATGTAGGCGTCGCCGATGGTCTTGATCTTTTCCAGGCCGTACTTTGCGGATATCTGGTCGAAGCGCTGGAAGCAAAAGTCGAGGGTTTCCACCAATTCCCTGGGAGGCAGGTTGGCGGCAAACTGGGAGAAGCCTTCGAAATCGACAAAGAGCACAGACGCGTTTTCGAAAACCTGGGCCTGGGCCTTCCCGTTCAGCTTCAATTCATCGGCCACCTTTTGCGGAAGGATATTGAGCAGCAGATCGTCCGAGCGTTGCTTTTCGGCAGCGATGACCCGGTTGTAGCGCTGCATGGAAAAATATCGTATGGTCAATCCGCCGGCCAGCACCAGCACCAGGGCAGTCAGAGACACAAAGAAGTTTCGCTGGGCTTTTTGCATCCCCAGCTGAGCCTCCCGCTCGCGGAGAATAGCCTCCTGCTCGCTCAGCAACATGTCCTGCTGGGACAGCTTCAGGGAGTCGATCATGCTCAGAAAGGCCATGGAGTCGAGGATGCTCTTCTGCTGGGCAAGGAGCAGTTCGGATTTCGCCTGACTCTCGCTCATGGACTGGATAGCGCCTTCGATTTGATCCAGGGTTTTGGCAAGGGAAGCTTGCACCTCCGTCATTTTTTCCTTCTCCTGGCTGGCGACGGCCAATTCCTGCTCGAGGCCCTTGTTTTGTTCGGCGGTCAAGCGGGCGATTTCGCGCTCCACTTCCCTCAATTCTTTATTCTTCCCAATTTGGGCATATACCTGGCGGAGCAGCTTCAGGTTTTCCAACTTCAAGGCTATGCGGGACGTCAGGCTAGTGCTCTCCTGGAGTTTTTTGATGGCTTTGAGTCTTTGGGCCGGCCGGAGGTCCAGGTCGGCGAGCAGGGCCTTGCTCTCCAGGCTCAGGGCCTGGGCCATGGCCTCGGAGTCATTTTCTATCGCAGCTTCGGTATAGGCCAGGCCGGCCATCTCGGCCGATTTCTCCAAATCCCGGGCGACGTAATACTCCCTCGACAGGTTCAAAGCCTCCTGCACCCGGGCCTTGCCCGACAACTCTTTCAATTTTTCTTCCCGCTGTCCCAGCATTTCCGTCTGGGCATTCATCCGGCCCACCATCCCGAGCAGGGCAATTAATATCAGTAGTCGAAAAGCTTTCATTTTGTGGGGGTTTACGGGAAACGAAGGTACAAAGCGGGAGGAAGAATTCCTACCTTTGTTTTATTGAGTTTAGGACGTTTAGAGGGTTTAGAAAGTTTGGTTTTTTCTCCTAAACCTCTTAAACCCTCTAAACCTTCAAAACCAAATCTATGTCCCCAATCCCCCTTTTTCTTCTGCTTAGCCCCCTCTTCGACTGGCAGGGGCACCGCGGCGCGCGCGGACTGGCGCCGGAAAATACCGTCCACGCCTTTCTGAAGGCGCTGGAATTCCCAGCTATCACGACCCTGGAACTGGATGTGGTCATCAGCAAAGACTTACAGGTGGTGGTGTCGCACGAGCCTTGGGTCTCGCCGCATATCTGCGATTGCCCCGAGGGAGACAAAACCCTTAATATATACGAGTACCCCTACGAAGAGATCCGACAAATCGACTGCGGACTGAAAAAGAACAGCCGTTTTCCGCAACAGGAAAAAATCGCTGCGCATAAGCCCATCCTGGGCGAGGTGGCGAGGGAGGTGGAAAAATATTGCAGGGAAAAAGGAAGACCCCTGCCCGGCTTTAACATCGAACTGAAAGCCATGCCGGAATGGGACGGGATCTATACCCCCGCCCCGGCCGAATTTGCGAAGCTGGTACTGGACGAGGTGAACGCCCTGGGCATCCGGGACCGGGCCTGTCTCCAGTCCTTCGATCCGCGCATCCTCCGGGAGCTGCACCGCCTCGACCCGGGCCTGACCCTGTCCTATTTAATGGAATTCCCATTCGATCCGGAGGAGCTCATAAAAGAACTGGGCTTTACTCCAGCCATCATCAGCCCCTACTACAAGCTGGTGACCCGCAACATGATCGATTCCATTCATCAAAAAAACATGCGCATCGTCCCCTGGACGGTGAACAATACCCTTGTGATGAAAAAATTGCGGAAATGGGGAGTGGATGGGGTGATTACGGATTATCCGGATAGAATTCCGGAATAGTTATTAAGTTATTGAGGTTATAAGTTATTAGTTTTTAATAACTTATTATCTTAATAACTAATAACTTACATATACTTGGTGAGATTCCGATCGATGATAATCTCCTTGAGTTCTTTGAGTTGCTCGTACTGATGGGGCAACACTTTTTTGAATGCTTCCTTGATGGCGAAGAAAGCGCCTTTTTCCATGACGTCGGGGACCATCTGCCGGATGGTATCTTTCATGAAGGCCACGTCGTGCTTGAGGATGGATTTCATAGAGGGGATGTCGTGCCAATCGCCTTCCACGGCGTAGGCCTGCTCGAGGATGCCGTTTTCCTGCGACACGGGGTCCAGTTCGATGAGCCGGTCATCGCCCTTGAGGGGGAGCGAGGAAGCCGCAGCATGGTCGCCTTGTGGGATCTGCCAGTCTCCGCCCTCTATTTCGGGGCGGACCAAAAAAACCTCCAATCCCTTATCCTTTACGCGGTAAATGATGAGATTGGTTTTCTCCTGTTCCTTCATGCAAAATAACTTAATCCTTATTGTTGCGATATAACAAAAGGTACCTAAAAAGGTTTTGGTTAAGGCAGTGCACAAAGAAAGGAAAAAAATCCCGGGATTTAGCGCGCGGAAATAGCTTTAACCGCGGATTTTACATCTCCTGCCTTTTCCGGGGTTCTTTCTTCGGGTTGGGCTTTTGGGCCGGCTCCCCTTTTGCCTCCTTCAGGATCTCATCGGCGATCTCTTCGATCTTTTCTTCCACCTCTTCGATCCTCGGCTCGGCTTTGTCCCAGGCTTCCTCCAATTCGGCTTCCACCTGGGGCCAGCGGAGCTGCAATACGGAATCCACCTTGGCTACGATGCGCTCGTCTTCCAGGTCTTTGAGGATCTTTTCCACCTCCAACCTGACATCCTTGAGCTCTTTCTCCAGTTCCTTATCGGCTTCGGATTGCGAAAAACCCACAAAGGGGGCGGCGAAGAGGAGCAACAACCCCAAAATCGTTGTTTTCATGGCGATGCGTTTAAGCGGTTTACTCTATATTATATAGATGCGGGGAAGCGAGTGATACCCCTATTGGGAGTTATTGAGTTATTAAGTTAATAAGTTAATCTAACTCATTAACTCATTAACTCATTAACTCATTAACTCATTCTGTAGTATCTTTACAAACGGAGATGCAGGTGGCATTGCAAATTCCGGTGTTATCACATGAAGGAATCCCTTTTGGCCCAATTGTTCTTTGGGGAGTTGGAAAAAACCCATGCCCGCCCGGCCGGGGCGGAGCGCGTAGCCTCGATCTACCATTTGCTGCAGCAACTGTTTCTGGAACGGACCAAGCAGGAGCAATTGCATTTTAACACCCTTTTCGCGCGGATGTCCTATACCCTGCAAAAGTACCAGATAGATGGTTTTTTGCAGGCCAATTTGCAGTATTTCCGCAAAATGGCGCAGGAATATCCCTCGCCGGGGGTGGATGGGCATGCCCTGGCCCGGCTGGGGTTTACGGTGCTCGCAAAAGCCATTTCCTTTTTATACGAGGCCCCCATTCCCGAATCCATTTATTCCCAACTCCTCGACCCCCTTCCTTCGCCGCCGCACTGGGCGCCGATCAGCGAGTTTCGAAAGCAGATGCGGGTGCTCGTGGTGCGCGACGAGCCGGGCAAACAACAGTTGACCGGGTATGAGGAGGAGCGGCCGCAAAGCCCCCTGCTGATCCGCTACAATCTGGCTGACACCAACGATCTGTTCGCCCCGACACTGGAGGCGCTTCGCAGGCATTTCACCCTGCCGCTTCCGGTCCAGCTGATCGACGTGGAGATCGACGGGGAAGGATGCTGCCGGCCCCGGGCCCTGGTGCTGGAGCCCGACTACCTGACGGACGTCACCGCCGTGGCCGAGTGCTTCCAGCCCGGAGGAGCCGAACCGCTCCAGTTTCTGATCAAGAAATTCCTGCCCGTCTCCACCAACAAATACCTCCTGCTCGGGCATATCGCCAATTTTTTCCTCGACGAGTTCCTGTCCAACCCCGACAGCAATTTTCCGGAGACCTTTCCCAAGGCCTTTCGCCTCAATCCCCTTGGCTTTTCCATGCTGAGCAATTCGGATATCCAGGAGATCTACGAAAAGGCAAAAAAACACTACGTCATCCTCAAACGGGTATTGCAGGAGTCCTTTCCGGCCGAGGGGATGAAACCCGAGTTTTGCTACCTGGAGCCTACCTTTTATTCAGAGGTCTACGGACTGCAAGGGCGGCTCGATATTTTTCACCGCGACGATCCGGCGGCTTCAATCGTCGAGCTGAAGAGCGGCGCCCCTTTCCGGGCCAATATGTACGGAATCGGGGCCACCCATTTCACCCAAACCCTGCTCTACGACCTCCTGATCCAATCCGCTTTTCAGGGAAAGATCAATCCGAAGAACTACATCTTGTATTCGGGAGAAGAAAACAGCCCCCTCCGCTATGCCCCCCGTATCAAGGCCCAGCAGTACGAAGCGCTCCAGGTGCGCAACCAACTGGTGAGCATCGAACGGCAACTGGCCGCCGCATTTGCTAATAACCCGGCAGAGCCCCTGGAAGACAGTTCCGCCGCCCTGCTCTTCAGCAGGCTGGATCCGGCCCATCAGCCGATGTGGAAGGGCTTCGCCCAGAAGGACCTCCAGGCCTTTTCAGAAATGTACCGCAACCTGGCGCCGTTGGAACGCCGGTATTTTCTCGCTTTTACAGGCTTTATCGCCCGGGAGCACCTCCTGGCCAAGCGGGGCGTCGATGGGGTGGACGGTACCCAGGGCCAGGCGGGCCTTTGGCTGAACTCGCTTTCCGACAAGGAAGCCTCCTACGACGTCCTCAGCCACCTGAAACTGGTGGAAAACCACTCCGGAGAAAGCCCTGCCCTGCTCGTCTTTGCCCGCACCCCGGGGAAGACCAACGAACTGGCCAATTTCCGAAAAGGGGATATCGCCGTACTGTATCCCTTCACCAAAGGAAAAAGTCCGCTGAGCAATCAGATCTTCAAATGCACCCTCCTCGAAATCGACCAGCAGCGCGTGCTGGTGCGGCTCCGCAATCCGCAGTTCAACCAGCGGCTATTCGAAGAACAGGATATCTGGAATATCGAGCACGACCTCCTCGACAACAATTTTATCACCCAATACCGCGCTTTGTACGCCCTGCTGCAGGCCCCCACCCAAAAACGCGGGCTCCTGCTGAGCGGAGCGGGGCCCCGGAAACCCGACACCCCGGCCCCGGCCCTCTCCTACCCCGGCATGACGGAGGAGCAAAGCTCCGTCCTCCAGGCCGCCCTCCGCGCCCCGGATTACTTCCTGCTCTGGGGTCCGCCGGGCACCGGTAAAACCAGTGTTATGTTGCGGTATATGGTGGATTGGATATTCCATCATACCGAAGAACATATCCTCCTGCTGGCCTACACCAACCGGGCCGTGGATGAAATTTGCGAGGCCATCGAGCAGATCGGCCCCTTCATCCGGGAGCACTATATCCGGATCGGATCCTCGGTAGCGACCGATCCCCGCTTCGAATCGCAACTCCTCGACGCGCAGATCCAGCCTATTTCCACCCGGCAGGGAATACGCGATCTGCTGGAAAAACGGCGGATCTTCGTGGGCACCATCGCCTCTTTTGCGGGAAAACAGGAATTGATGACGCTCAAATCTTTCCAACGGGTGATCATCGACGAGGCCTCGCAGATCCTGGAGCCCATGCTGACCGGCATTCTGCCCCATTTCAAACAGTTTATCCTCATAGGCGACCACAAGCAACTGCCCGCCGTGGTAGCGCAGGACGAGCGGTCTTCCGCCGTGACCGATCCGGAGCTACAAAAAATCGGATTGGTCAATATGCGGAACTCCCTTTTTGAAAGGCTGTACAAGCAATGCATCCATCACCATTGGGACTGGGCTTACGCGCACCTGAGCTTTCAGGGCCGCATGCACGAGGAGATCATGGAATTTCCAAACCGGTATTTCTACGAAAACCAGCTCCATATCCTGCCGCCCGCATCCGACCCCGGACGGAGCCAACAGGCGTCTCTATCCTATGTCGTTCCAGAAGGCGCCAGCCCCCTGGAGGAAATGCTCTGCCGCAAGAGGGTGCTGTTTCTGCCCACCCCGGGCGACGAGGAGAGCCCGACAGGCAAAACCAACGTGCACGAAGCCCGCAAACTGGTGGAACTGGTGAAAGCCTTCGGGCGGATCTACCAGGCGAGCAGCATGGCCTTGCACTCGCATTCGATCGGCATCATCACCCCCTACCGGGCGCAGATCGCCCAGATCCTTTCCTGCATGGGGGAGGCCGGCATCCCCCCCGGCCAAATGACCATTGACACCGTTGAGCGATACCAGGGCGGCGCCAGGGATATCATCCTGATCTCTCTTTGCACCAACGGAGCCCGGCAACTCGACTCCCTGGTCTCCCTCTCCGAAGAAGGCGTCGACCGAAAACTCAACGTCGCCCTCACCCGCGCCCGGCAACACGTAGTCATCCTTGGCAATCCGGAATTGCTTTCGAGCAATGAAACTTATCGGAAGTTGATGGAAGAGGTGAATAGTTGAAAAGTTGAAAAGTGAAAAGTTGAAGAGTTGAATAGTGATTGGTGATTAGTGATTAGTCAAAACGGACCACTGTTCACCGTTCAACTCTTCACTCTTCAACTCTTCAACTCTTCAATCAGGGATCTGAAGGTACTTATGCGTCTGCAAGCTGAGGCGCCATTGGGGATGCTCCAGGCAATAGTCGATTGCCATGCGGGTATTTTCCTCGCGGAAAGGGCCGTCCATGGGTTGGAGGAAAAAGTGGTCGAAAGAAAAATCGGCAAATAAGGGCGGCTCGGCGCCGGCTTGGGGGAAAACCAGCTTTAGTTCGTGACCCGAGCGGACGACGATCTCCGTGCCCGCCTTGGGGCTCATGCAAACCCAGTCCACCCCGGCCGGGACGCTCAGGGTGCCGTTGGTCTCGATGGCCACCTCCAAACCCCGGGCATGGAAGGCCTCGATCAGGGGCTCGTCCAATTGAAGCAGAGGCTCCCCTCCGGTACAAACCACATAGGGCCGTCCGCCCGGCGAGGAGGGCCAAAGACTCTTCACCTTTTCCGCCAGCTCAGCGGCCGAATACTTCCCCCCGTTCGGGCCGTCCGTGCCCCAAAAGTCGGTATCGCAAAAACGGCAAATGGCCGTGGAGCGATCCTCCTCCCGTCCGCTCCACAGGTTGCAACCCGTAAAGCGACAGAAAACCGCCGGGCGGCCCGCCTGGGCGCCTTCGCCCTGGAGGGTGTAGTAAATCTCTTTTACTTTATACTTTGCTGACATCGTGAAATTGGAAACCTAAGAATCCAGGTTTAGAATGTTTAGGAAGTTTAGAATGTTTAGAGAGGGCAAAACTAAACCTTCTAAACCCTCTAAACTTCCTAAACTTTTTAAACCTTTTAAACTCCCATCAGGGTTCCAACACCGCCGTAGCTTCAATCTCGACGAGCATATCCGGATTGATAAGTCCCTTCACCTCCACCATGGTTGATGCGGGGCGGATATCGCGGAAAAATTCGCCATGGGCTTTGCCGACTTGCTGCCAGTGGGAAATATCCGTCACGAAAATGCGGGTGCGGGTCACGTCTTCCATCTTTGCGCCGGCTGCCTCCAGGGCGCCTTTGATCTTTTCGAGGATGAAGCGGGTTTGGGCGTAGGGATCGCCTTTGGCGACCACATGTCCGTCCTTGACTGCCGTGGTTCCTGCCACCTCCACTACCGAGCCCACGCGGATGGCTCTCGAATAGCCGACGACCGGTTCCCAGGGGTCGCCCGTGGTGATGAGTTTGCGTTCCGTCATGATGTGTATGTTTGTTTTTGAAGATTCCAAACCCGGTAATCGAACAGGAGGCCCTTCTGATGGCGCCGTTCGCTTTTCACCACAAAACCGGCCTCTGTAAAAAGCCGCTCGTATCCCGACGGGCCTTCCTGAAAGGGATGGAGGACGTCAAAGGGCGCCATCCGGAAGAGCCATTTCATTGCCTGCCACTTGTGCACATCGACCGATACCAGCAAATGCCCACCGGGCTTCAAGGCCCGGTGAAGAATTTCGACGCAGCGGGATATATCCCTCATGTGGTTCAGGGCATTGAGGCAAAAAGCCATATCGTATTGCTCCTCCCCGGAAAAGCTTTCGAGGGTTTGGGGCAAAAATCGCGTCCAGGGGTAGTTTTCGGGCCGGAAATGAGGCAGGTTGGCGTATCCTGGGATGAGCGGATCCAGCGCATCCACCCGGCAGGCCGGCAAGGTCGTAAAGATGCCGGCGGGCCCGCATCCTGCGTCGAGTACCCGGGCTCCGGCAGAGAGCTCCAAACCGCTTGCGGCGAGAAAAGAATGCCAGTAAGCCATTTTCCAATCCAGATAGGCATGCGGTTCGCGGTTTTTTAGATATCTTTTCCACCACCTGATCTCCGCCCACTGTGCCAACTGCCATTGTCGGTTCATGACGGAAAGGTAAGGACAAGTAATATTTTATTTATGCTGTTACTAGCTTTTTTTGCCAGATCCCGACCCGGATGGGACCGTTAGCCGGTACGAGGTCTTTTTTATCAACGATGGTCTCACCCCTGCCCTGTTCACCAGCGCTTTCTTTCTTCGCGACGTGCTGGAAGAAAGGGTGAACGGAAAGCTGGAGCCCAAAAGCTTTCGCTCCCTCGGAGTACTGCTTTTCGACCAGCTGAACGACGCTCCTTCTTTTGAACTGGAATGCTGGCCGGTGACCAAGGCAGGAACCGGATCCAGGTTTTTCCGGGACCTCAAGGTCAAGCCCTCCCAATTTTTCAAAAATGTCCGCACCGCTCCCCTGCTGAACAAACAGGCCCATTGCTTCCAGATCTTCGAAAACCTGAACCCTCCCGCAAAGCAGGAAAAAAAGGAAGATCTGCGGGCTTATACCAAGGCCAATACCCAACAAAACAAGGTAGAGGAAGAAGCTTACGGCGACTGGCGGGACACCCTGCCCGGAGTGAAGGAATACGCGGATTTCGTCAACGAGATCGACCTGCATATCGAGCGGCTGACGGATCGGCACGCCAAACTGAGCAATGCCGAGATCCTCCGCATCCAGATGAATCATTTCGAAACCTTTCTAAATAAGGCCGTCCGCCTGGGCGTGCCTTCCGTCTTTATCATTCACGGCGTGGGGAAAGGCGTTTTAAAAGACGCCGTAGCCCAAAGGCTGAGACAGCACGCCAACGTAAAGGAATACCGGAACGAATACCACCCCAAATACGGTTGGGGCGCTACGGAAGTGATTTTCAGCGACTGACCACGATCTTTTTACTCGCCAATGCCTTCCCGTCGCCCTGCACCGTGAGGACATACGTCCCCTGCGGCAATGGAGCGGTGGCAAAGGAAAACTGGGCTTTGCCCTCCTGCTTGGGCCGGTCTTCCATCAGGGTGCGCACGAGGCGGCCTTCCATGTCCATTAAGGATATCCGGACCCTTTGAATACCGCGGGCTTCAAATTCGATCGTCACGCGGTCGGAGGCGGGAACGGGGAAGACGTCTACCTGCAGTTGCTCCGGCTGATGCTCCTCCGCAGAAGAAAAGTAAAGCGGGCTGGCCAGGGAAGCGATCCAGGTATCGTTGTCGTTGTTGGATTTTCCGTAAGAAGAGGAGCCCCATACGATTCCCGGCTGGTCGAATTTTCGCTGGTTTCCGGAATAATCGCCCCAGCGTTCGAGGGGTTCGTTGTTGATCATGTTGATAAAATCTATGCCTTCCTTGATCGTGACGAGCTCGGAATGTTGCCGGTCGTTGTCGAAATAAAGCGCCGAACAACCCGGAAACCGCACCGAAGAGGCGTGGCTCGCGATGATGATGGCGTCTTCATCGCCCGACTGGATGCCTGCGTAAGCGATGCTCGGGTAGCCGAGGTCGTCGGCCCCTCCGGTGACCACATTCCCCGTCACATCCCTCGTCGTGCTGAGATTATCGATGATGCCGTGGTAAATGGCCGCCTGGCCCGTGGTGGTATCGATCGAATTTCCGACGAACTGAATCTGCTCGCCGAGGCGAAAAGCATCCAGCACCCGGGCGTCGTTGGTAGCCAGGAGCCCCGAGGGCTGCACTGCATCGGGCGAAAGCCCGTAGGCCTTGTCGGATTTGCGGACGTCGATGCTCAGGCTCACTTCGGGGTCGGTCTGGACGCCGTCGAGCTCGAGGATGAAGATGGAGTCATTTTGAACGGCGAAGTTGCGGTTGGAGAGCAGGAAGATCCGGTCCTCCGTTGTTCCGTCGGCGCTTTTTACGGGGCAGAGGTTGCGGATCCGTTTTCCTTCAAATTCGATCTCGGACCAGAGTTTCACCAGGAGCGGTTCTCCGCTGTATCCTTTCATTTTGTCGACCTGGAAGATCAGCGATTCGTAAAATCCGGTTTGCCAGGGCTGACTGTCGAGCACCGAATTGCAGGTGACAAACACCTCCTGACTGCTGAGGGCGACGATGGGGTAATCGGCCCAGGAGCCATTGCTGAAGGGGTTTCCGTCGATTTTATAGAGGTTCCAGGCGCCGTCTGCGTCGTTGGTCTGGGAAAAACCGAGTAGTACCCAGCTTTCGAAACTGGAATTCCCACCGATAGCGAAGAGGACAAACTTGTCGTGTTCGGGGTCGTAGAGGATGCGGGGGTCGAACTTATTGATGTTCAATCCCATAGTAATAAAGAAGTTGTCGAGGGTGGCGGCGCCGATCCAATCTCCGAAGGGGTCTTTGATGGCGATGTGCCGGTTGATGACCGACACGACCTGGTTGCCGTTGGAGACGGCCAGGTGGTTGTCCATCGGGGTACTGCCGGAGGAGGTATTTCCGATAAAATCGTTCACCAGCACGGGAGGGGTGGCTAGTCCCCTGGTACCGGCAGTTTCACCCTTTCTTGGAAAGCGCATGGCCGATTCCTTCTTTTGCTGGCGGAGGTATTGTTTGTAGGAGGGTCCGCCGGGCCCGGGAGCTTCGAGGTATTCCAGTTCGGGGGCGAAGTCTGGGCCCAGTTCCGCGAAGTTCACCACGGCGGCCCTGGAAACGGGCTGATAGTCGTAGGTTTTATAGGAAACGGATTGAGCGGAGGCCGCGATAACAAGCAGGCCTTGGAGCGCAAAAAGTGTAAATTTATTCCGGATCATAGCTTAAATACTTTGGGACAAAGTTACAGTTTTATTCAAGAGCGGCTGCCCGCAAAGACGGAGATGGCGAATTGAAACAGGGAGGGATACACGGCAGTAGTCAGCTCGGGAGGCGGGGCATCCGCTCCTTCCGACTGAATGAACACGGTTTTCATGCCGAGGCGGTGACCGAATTCCATATCGGAAATGGAGTCGCCCACCATGATAGAGCGGGAAAACAGAACCTCCGGAAATTCCGTCTTGGCCTGCAGCGCCATGCCGGGAGAGGGCTTTCTTCGAAAATCATCCTCGTAGGTCATGGAAGGACAGTAGTAAATCGCGTCGATCCGGCCGCCGGACTCCCGAATGGATTCGTACATCCTGTCGTGGATATGCGACAGGTCCGATTCGGTCATGAGGCCCTTGCCGACGCCCTGCTGGTTGGTCACCACGAAGATGCGCTGGAAACGGCTGTTGAGCATGGCCATGGCGTCCAGCACCCCTTGCAGGAATTCAAATTCCTCCCAATCGCAGACATACCCGCCGGGGATATTGCGGTTGAGCACCCCGTCCCGGTCGAGGAAAAGCGTCCATTCCGAATCGATCAGCGATGCCAGTGTATCGTTCATATTAATTTTTTCCAAATAAAGCCTTTTCCACCAACTCGCACAAGAGGTGGCCGATCGTAATATGCACTTCCTGGATGCGGGGGGTGTCGCCGGAAGGGACTTCCACGCAATAATGGCAAAGCTCCCGGAGCTTGCCCCCGCCCTGTCCGGTCAGGCCGATTACCACCATCCCCAAATCCCTCGCAGATTTCGCTGCGTTCAGAATATTGGCCGAATTGCCGGAGGTGGAGAGGGCAAAAAGCAGATCTCCCGGCCTGCCTGCGGCTTCCACCATGCGCGCAAAAGCCGCGTCGTAACCGTAATCATTGGCCACCGCCGTGAGAAAAGAGCTGTTGACATGCAGGGCCTCCGCAAACACCGGCGGCCGGTCGAGGTAAAAGCGGCCCGAAAGCTCGGCTGCGATATGCTGCGCATCCGCGGCGCTGCCCCCGTTCCCGCAAAATAACGCCTTCCCCCCCTTCCGAAACACGGCCACCATTTCCTCCAGCACCCGCTCCAAAACCTCGAGGTTGCGGGTGTCGTCGAGAAAGGCCTGTTTGACGGCTATGCTCTGGCGGAAGAGTTCGGGAATACGAGGAATCATTGGGTGATTGAGTGATTGAGTGAATACATTGAGTGATTGGGTGATTGAGTGATTGAGTGATAATTACTCAATCGCCAAATCACTCAATCACTCAATGATACAATTGCCTGCACCATATAGGCCCAGGAGAAGCGGAATTTTGCGGCTTTCACTCCTTCACCAAAAGCCTTTTCCCTTTTGTGCACAAAAAAGTCCAGGATTGCTTCCGCAACGGCGCCGGGGTTTACTTCTACCACATAGCCGGTCTTGCCGTGGTCTACGATTTCCGGGAGGCCTCCGACCCGGGTGACGATCATGGGTTTTTCGAAATGGTAGGCCAGTTGGGAGATCCCGCTTTGGGTAGCCGATCGGTAGGGCTGCACCAGCAGGTCGGCCGCGCTGAAATAGTAGCGCACTTCGGCCTGCGGGATGTACCGGTCGTGGAGGCTCACCCGCTCCGCGATACCCAAATCGGCGATCAATTGCTTACAACGCGCCTCGTCGGCGTAAAATTCTCCGGCGACCAACAAATGAAGGGGCAGGTCGGACAGACGCTTGTCGGCCAAGGCTTCCAGCAGGATATCGAGGCCCTTGTACTCCCGGATAAACCCAAAAAACAGGAGGTAGTGTTTATCCGCAGGAAGGCCCAAATGCGCCAGCGCTTCCTCCCGGCCCAGCGGGTCGCCGTAATTGTCGTAAACGGGGTGCGGGACATAGCGGTAGGGCAAGGTCCGGCTGAATTGCCGCAGCTCCTCTCCCACCGAGCGGGACATCACGATGAAGGCATGGGCCGCCTTGACGAAATAGCGGGTAAAGAGCCGGTCGAAAGGTCTTTTTTCGTGGGGAATGATGTTGTCGGAAATACAGACCACCCGGGTTTTCCTTCCGCGGCAGGCGATGCGCAGCACCGTCCCCAGGCTGGGGCCCATAAAGGGGATCCAGAAGCGGACGATGATGAGGTCGGCCCCTTCCCGCCGGAGGGCGCGTCCGGTCTTCCACCAGTTGATGGGCCAGACGGAGTTTAGCATGGTTTTGATCTTCAGGCCGGGGGGCGGAGGATCGTCGGTGAACTGCGATTTTCCGGGAAATAAGATCGAGGGGTATTGCAGGGAAAAAGAATACAGGACGACCTCGAATCCTTCCTTTTGGAGTTCGAGGGCCAGGCGTTCGTTGGAGGAGGCGATGCCTCCGCGCAAGGGGTGGGCGGGGCCCAGCAGGACGATCTTCTTCATTCCTTTCCTCCTCCGATTTCTTTTTCCACGACGTAGGCGTTTCGTTGCGGGGCGTTGCGGGCCACCAGCTCGGCCAGAAAGCCCGTCACAAACAACTGGGTGCCGATGATGATCGCGAGGATGCCGAAGAAGAACAGGGGCCGCTCGGCGATGCCGTATTCGGAGTAGATCAGTTTGGCGATGCTCAGGTAGACCAGGATGACAAAACCTGCGAAGAAGGACAGGGTGCCCATCGAGCCGAAAAAGTGCATGGGGCGCTTGCCGAATTTTCCGACAAAAGTGATCGACAGGAGGTCCAGAAACCCGTTCACAAAACGCTCCCAACCGAATTTGGTCACCCCGAATTTGCGCGGTCGGTGCTCCACCACCTTCTCGGTTATCTTCGTAAAACCGGCCCATTTGGCCAGCAGGGGGATGTAGCGATGCATTTCGCCGTAGATCTCGATGGTTTTGACCACCTCCCGCTTGTAGGCTTTCAAGCCGCAATTGAAATCGTGGAGCGATATTTTGCTGATCCTCCTGGTTATGGCATTGAAAAACTTGGAGGGAACGGTCTTGGTAATGGGGTCGTAACGCATTTTCTTCCAGCCGGATACGAGGTCCCAGCCCTCTTCCGCGATCATGCGGTAGAGTTCGGGGGCCTCGTCCGGGCTGTCCTGAAGGTCGGCGTCCAGGGTGATGACCACATCGCCCGAGACGAGCTGAAAGCCGCTGTTCAGGGCGGCAGATTTTCCGTAGTTCCGCCGGAACTTAATGGCGCGGATCTTCGGGTTTTGGACGAGCAGTTGTTCGATGACCTGCCAGGAGCGGTCCGTGCTCCCGTCGTCCACAAAAACGATCTCGTAGCTAAAGCCATTCGCTTCCATCACGCGCCGGATCCAGGCCTCCAGTTCGGGCAGGGATTCTTCTTCGTTAAATAGCGGTATGACAAATGAAATTTGCATGTGTTCAGGCAGTTACGTTGGATTCTCTCCGGGTAATCAGGGCAACCATAGAGGCAAGGCCGAAGCCGATGATGGCGCCCTGGGCCCAGCCCAGGATCACCTGCCCAAGGGAAACCTGAAAATCCTGGTCGTCCAGCTTTTTGTACGCTTCCCCCAGATTTTCCGGTTTGGTAAACCCGGGCAAGGCTTCCCGCATGATCTCCTTTTGGAGAACGGCCAGGGAGGGGTCGATCTGATGGATCACATAATAAAACACATAAAACCAGGCGTTGGCGATCAGGTAGGTCAGAAAACCCACCCGAAGGGCATCCCTCCAGGGGAAAGGCCCTTCGGTCGCGGCGGCGGTTTGCAGGCTGGCCATCGCCATGGCTCCGATGTACAGGAGCATGGGAGAATAGGCCACCCAGGGAGAAAAAAACAGCGTTTTATCGACCAGGTAAACGATGAGCAGGAACACAACGGTCAGGGCCCCGGCGATGGAGCCGAACACAACGCTTTTATTTTTCATTTTGCCTTAAATATTCGCAGCGGGTTTGGCATTATTGTGGATGGCGGCTGTGATCAACGCGCAAATGAATCCGAAGAAAAAGAAAAAGATGGCGCCCATGATCGACATCACTATCGGGCTGGTAAAAATATTCAACATTCCTTTCGCCTGCTCAATAGCGTCATCATCCATGCCCTGCTCCCTCATCCGCTGATCGGACATCTCCCGGATCTGGTCCACCATCCCCGGGTCGATCACCGTAAAGTTGAGCCAGCTTGTGACGAAGGTCACCAGGCAAATGAAGACAAGGGTCAGGGTACCGAAGCCCAGTGCACGGCCGAAGGTGATCAGGTTGCCGCTCTCTTTTTTGTACTCCCGCACAGCCAGATAAAGGCCGCCAAGCAGGATAGCCACTCCGACTAACATGTTGACACTGGTCCCTTTCTGCTCAACCGGGTCTACCACGCCCGAGAATTGCAACAGAAGGCCGATCACAAAAAGCGCGAGGCCGATCATCAAACCATACCGCAGGGCCAGCGGGCGCATGGGAACTTTTACGGGTTGCATCAATCTTTGGTCGTCATCGAGGTTGCTCATAATAGTTGTTGGTTTTTTTCAGCCTAGGGCTGATGTGAGGATTTAAAAGCGATAATTTACTAAGGTAAAAATTATTTTGAAAACCATGCATGGTTTCCTCTCAGGACTCCCAAGGCTTTGCCTTTCAAGGTTTTGCCCGCCAGGGGGGTATTGTGCGATTTCGACCTGAACTGCTTTTTCTCGTAAACCCATTCGCGGTCGGGATGAAACAGGGTGAAATCCACCGCGGCGCCTTCTTCCACCTTCACAGCAGGCAGTCCCAGCACCCGGCGGGGATGGATGGCCAGCCATTCTATCAACTCATCGAGGGGCAGTTCTTTTTTCAGGTAGGTCCGGCAAAGGGAAAACGCAGTTTCCAGCCCGATGGCCCCAAAATCGGCATAGGGAAACTCCAGCTCCTTGGCCTCCGGGTCGAGGGGTACGTGATTGGAGTAGATAAAGTCGATGGTTCCGTCCTTCAGTCCCCGGATCAGAGCCTGCCGGTCCGTTTCTTCGCGCAAAGGCGGAAGCACCTTGAAATTGGAGTCAAATTGGCCGAGCTCCTGGTCGGTAAAAACGAGGTTCATGACGGGCACGGACGCGGTGATCTTCAGGCCGGCCTTTTTGGCGAGCCGGATTTTCTCCACCGAACCGGAGGAGGAGATGCCGTGCAGGTGAAGGCGCGAGCCGGTATAGGCCAGAATTTCCAGGTCGCGGTGCACGGTCAGTTCTTCGGCGAGGCGCGGTAGGCCGCGCAGGCCCAGGGAGGTGCTCATCACGCCCTCGTGCATCTGGCCGCCGGCGGCAACCTGCCAGTCCAGCGGATGGTTGAGGACCAGTCCGTCGAAAAACTGCACATACTGGAGGGCGCGGAGCAGCAAGCCGCCGTCCTGAAGCGGAGAAAGGCCGTCGGAAAAGGCGATGGCGCCCGCCGTATGCATATCGATCATCTCGGTGAGCATTTCCCCCGAGCAATCGTGGGACAGGGCTCCGATGGGCAGAAGGGCCACCACGTGACCCCTGTTTTGGTTGCGGATGTAGAGAATATCCGATTTGGATTCGAGAGCCGGTTGGGTATTGGGCCAAACGGCTACCTGGGTGTAGCCCCCGGCGGCGGCGGCCTCGCGGAGCGAATGCTGGTCTTCGCGGTGCTCCATGCCCGGGTCGCCGGTGTAGGCGCCGGCATCCATCCATCCCGGAGAGAGCATGAGCCCCTCTTCCTCAATTACCCGGTCGGCGGGGGGCAGGGGATCCGGATTGACTGCGCGAAGGACTCCATCCTCTAAAAACAAATCGACCGTTTTCCGGTGGAGGGAGGAAGCCGGATCGATGACGGTGACCCGTTTGATCAAACAGCGCATGAAGGGCAGTATTTGGCCAAAATTAAAAATTTTATCGCATTACACCTTCCAGAACCGCAACAGCAATTGTTCGGTAGCCAAAAATACAAGGACCAAAACCAGGCACCAGCGCCAAAGCACCGTGCCCTGGTTGCGCTCCCCGATAATCGCCTCAAAACTCGCCTTGGCGTCGGCCTCGATCACCGTGGCCCGATTGCCCGCCAATTCTTTTAGTTCCGAAATTGAATAATAGGCCAAATCCGACTCCTTGCGGTTGAAATTGAAGGCAAATTCGGCCAGCGAGGGGTTTTCCCCTTCTTTTTTCAGCCGGTAAATACCCGCAGTGGGGATTTCGTTCGACACCGTCAAAAACAGCCTCGAACCCGTGACCCGCTGCGAAGGGATGAACTGGATGCCCGGGCCTTCCATCCGGTACACGATCTCCGAGCCCAGCACGGGCACATCGGCCGAGATTACCTCGTCGTCTCCGATCGTGTAGGCGATCTTTTGACCGCGACCGGAGGAAATCGCCATTTTATAGAGCATGGGAATAAAGATCTCCGCGTTGCGCGACAGGTTCCCGAATTCCTCGGCCAGCGGCGCGGCACACACGTAGAGGTGCCCCTGGTTCACTTTGTATTTGGCGAGGAAGGACGAACCGTCCCGATAGCTCATCAGGGTCTCCTCGGCTGCTGTGCCGGAGCGGTTCCAGCTGAAATTGCCAAGGGTCGTGGGGAGCCGCAGGTTTGCGCTTTTATTTTCAAACACCTCGCGAAAGACGAATTCTTCCACGTTGACCTCGCCCACGATCCGCTCCCGGGCTTCAAAGCCGGTAAAGGCGTTGGCGGGGAAGGCGCCGAAAAAGGAGTTATACGAGGCCAGGGAGGCTTTTGCGGAGGGGAACACCAGGATGTTGCCCCCGTTTTCGGCGTATTGCTGAAGCGCGAAGGACAAGCCGGAGGACAGTTCGGTCAACTCGTTGAGGATGATGAACTGGTAGCCCGTCAGCCGGGAGTAATCGAGGTTGCGGCTGATCAGGTTTTCCGCCCTGAAATAGGGTATGCTCTTGAAAGCCGCCGTCAGGAAGTGGTTTTCCGCCTGTTCGTTGATAATGGCCGTGCGTACTTCTTCGGCCACCAGCAGGGAAATATGATATTGATCGTCGAACTGAATCGGGTAATCCGTGATCTGCAATTCCGCCTCATGCCATCCGATGCGCTGCAATTGGATGCTCACCGTGTCCTTCACCGATTCCTTTGCGGGAATGCTGAGCGTGCCTACGGGCATAACCTGTCCTTCGTGGCGCAAGGTCAGCCGAACATCTTCGACTTCCTCCCCGGTCCAGTTCCTCACCTGGACGATCAGCCGGTTGGGCTGATTGAGCATGGGCACCGGCGACTCCATCCAAACCGAATCGATGCTGATGTTCCGCTCCTGGACCGCCTGGAGCGGGATGAGGTTGAGTTGGAGGGAGGTATCGGCCGGAGTGGCCCATTGGGTGATATTTTTTTGGAAATCGGAGATCCAGAATGCCACTTTGATGTCGTTGACCCCCTGGCCGAGCGCCTGGTTTTGGCGGGTCAAGACCTGGTCGAGCGTTCGCACAGCGGGGGTCAGGGCGATCTCATCGATCAGGGAAATGGCTTCATCCCGTCCCACCAGCCGCTGGTGCCTTCCCTCCAAATCGTTGGTCAGAATCTGGAACCGATCGTCGACGGCGTAGGCCTGGACAATGTCCCTGGCTCTTTTCTTAGCCACTTCCATCAGGGGCACGTCCTGGCTCAGGGCGCCCATGCTGAAGGAGTTGTCGATGAAAATGCCGATGTCCTTGCTGCCCTGGCGCAGGTCCGAATTGCCGGGGATAAAAGGCTGGGCGAAGGCGAAGACCAGAAAGATAATGGCCAGGCAACGCATCAGCAATACCAGCACATTGCGCAGTTTGGACCGGGCGCTCGTCTCCTCCTTTACCTCCCGCAGAAAACGCACATTGGTGAAAAACACCTTCTTATACCTGCGGAAATAAAACAAGTGAATGATGATCGGAATGGCAAGGGTGAGGAGAGCAAACAAAAACGCCGGAAATAAAAACTGCATTTCATATTATTTATCGCCGGCAAAGCTAATTCAAGTTGGGGATAACCGCAACTTGTTATCTTAAAAGGCTTGCCCCACCTACGGCGGGACAAGCCTTTTAAGGATCATTTATATTTTTTACCGCACCAGCGACACGCTTCCCTTAAACAACTCCAGGCGCCCGTCGATCATCTCGATCTCGGCATACCAGGTGAATACCGCCGGGTTCACTTCCTGACCGCGGTGGTTTCCGTCCCAGCCGAAAGCGGGATCGTTGGGCTCGAAGTTGCGGTATTCGTGAACCGATTCCCCCCAGCGGTTGAAGACCAGGAAGGATTTGACCTCCCTCACCTGGTTGCCGGCGAAGATCAGGAACACGTCGTTCTCCCCGTCTCCATTTGGCGAAAAGATGCTGGGCACAAAGACATTGGCCTGCTTGTTCACCCGGAAGGAAATCCTGGCCTCGCCTTCGCAGCCCTCCTCGGAAACGATGGTCACCGTGTAGTCCACGGCATTGGCCGGGATGACCGTCGGATCGAGGCAGTCATTGCAACTGAGGTACAGACTGGGTTCCCAGGTGATGGATTCGATGTCGGAGGGATCCATATTGACCGATACCCCCAGCTGGTAACTCTGCCCGAGGTCCACGAGGATTTGCGGGTCCACATTGATTACTACGCCGACCCCTTCATCCAGTTCTGCCTCGCCGAACAGGTCGCAGTCGTTGGCGTCGCGCACCACCAGGTCATAAGAGCCCGATGCCAGCCCGATGTATTGGGTCTGAGCGCTGAAGGTGGCCCCTCCGTCGATGGAGTATTGATACGGCGCCGTGCCGCCCACCACCGAAACAAATTCGATATCTCCCAAGGAGCCGAGGCAAACGGGCTGGTCGAGTGCGAAATCAAACTCCACGGGGATGCTCTCGTCCACCAACACCTGGTCTGCCGAGGTGCAGCCGTTAACGGGATTGGTCACGGTGAGCAGGTAGGTTCCCGCCGATTCCACCACGGGCTGCGGGGTGTTGCCGCCGCTGACAATGGAGCCGTCTGTCGTGGTCCACACGAACATGCCGCTGCCGCCTATGGGCGAGGAGCCTTGTAGTTGGGCCGTGAGCAGGTTGCAGTGAAGCAGAAAATCGGGCCCCGCGCTCGCGCCGGGCGGATCGATGGATTCGTCTACCAGAACCGAAAAATCGGCACTGCATCCGTTGCCGAGGTCGAGGATGGTACAATGGGTTCTTCGAGATCCTGCGTAATGATCACTACATCGCTTGTGGTACAGCCGTTCTGACCGTTGAGCACGGTAAGGGTATAAGTACCGGGTGCGCTGATCGTCGGGGTAAGCGTAGCGCCGCCGCTGACGATCATCCCTCCTCCTCCGGCTGCCCATTGGTAACTAATACCCAATCCCGTCGAGGAACCTGCTCCGTTCAGCTGCAAGGTGGTGGCTGTGCAGGTCAGTACTGCGCTGGCGCCGGCTTCTGCCAGCGGAGGCGTTTGGCTTTGAAGCACGGTCACAGACTGGGAAGACACACAGCCGTTTTGGGTGTTGGTGACGGTCAGGGTGTACGTTCCCGGCTGGTCGATCGAAGGCGAAAGGATCGTGGGATCGCCAATTATGTGCCCGTCGAGAGTGGTCCAGAGGTATTCGAATTGCGGCCCCGTGCTGGTTCCGACGGCGCTCAGGTTTAGAGCCGTCAGGACGCAGTTCAGCACCGACGTCGGTTGAATCATGATGGTCGGCGGGGTCTGGTCGATCGAAACGCTGGTCGCATCGCTGGCGGTGCATCCGTTCGAGCCGTTGGTTATCAATAAATTATAAACACCATTTTGGTCGACTTGCGGAGTCAACGTATTCGCTCCCGACACGATATTTCCGTTGGGGCTCGTCCAGAGGTAGCTCAGGTTGGGCCCCTGACTGGAAGCGTTCGCGTTGAGCGAGACGATCAGATTGGTACAGGTGATCGTCTGCACGGCGCCGGCTTCGGCGACGGGAGGCGTATTGTTCAGGCTTATTGTGACAGAGGAGGAGCTCTCGCAGCTGTTGACCAGGTTCGTCACGGTGAGGATATAGGCGCCAGGTGCGTTGACGACCGGGTTGAGGCCGTTGGCGCCGGATACGATCCCTGGCCCTGTCCAGGAGTAGGCAAAATCCACGCCCTGGCTCGACCCGGTCCCGTCCATGGTAAGCATGGTGTTCACACAGGTGATTTCCTGCGACGCGCCCGCGTCTGACACGGGAGAGGCCGCGTCGAGGGTGACATCCACCTGATCTGAGCTGGTACATCCGTTGCCGGTGTCTTCCACGGTCAGGACATAGGTACCAGCGGCGCTCACTTGTGGGGTCAGGGTATTTCCTCCGCTGACGATGATGCCATCTACGGTGCTCCAGGTGTAGCTGAACCCAGGTCCGCCGGAAGAACCGGCGCCGTTGAGCGCGAGGCTCGTGGTGCCGCAATCCAGCTCAAAAGTCGGTCCCGCTTCCGCGGTAGGCACGGCGATATCCTGGCCGACAGAAACGGTGGCCGTGTCCATGCAGAGGTTGCTCGACTGGGTCACGATCAATTGATAATCGCCCGCCTGGTCGATGCCGGCCGTGGGGTTGCTTTGTCCCGAAACGATGTTGCCGCTTATGGCCGTCCAGTCATAAGACAAACTGCCGATACCGGTCGACAGCGACCCGTCGAGGCTCAGGGTCGTCTCGTTGCAGGTGAGAACTCCGGGTACGGCGATGAGGGCCGTCGGGGGCGTCAGGTTTTGCGTAATCAGCACCTGGTCGGTAGAAGAGCATCCATTGGTGCTGTTCTGCACCGTGATCTCCGTACATCCCCGGCGCGTCGACCACCGGCGTCAGGGTATTGCCGCCGGATACGATGTTTCCATTGGGGGTAGTCCAGGTATAGCTGATGTTCGGACCGGAACCCGAACCTGTGCCGCTCAGACTCAAAGTAGTCACCGAGCAGTTCAGTTCTTCTGTCGTCCCGGCTTCAGCCGGCGGCAGTGTGATATCCTGCAACACATCGACGCTGATCTGGCTGGTACAGCTATTTGCAAAGTCGGTCACGAGCAGGGTGTAAGTGCCCGGCTGGTCCACGAAGGGGCTTTGCAGGGAAGGATCGCCTACGATGTTGCCATCGGTGGTGGTCCAGTTGTAGGTAAAGTCAGGACCGGTACTGGAGTTGCTTCCATCGAGCTGGAAGCTGGAAACCGTGCAATTCAGCAGCCCCGGTACAGCCTGGGCCAGGGGCGCCAGGGTGTCGATGCCCAGCGTGACAGATGTCTGGCTCGAACAACTGTTCAGATCGTTGGTAACTGTCAGTGTGTAAGTTCCGGGCTCGTCGACCGTCAGAAAAATCGTGTTTTCCCCGAAAAGAATATTCCCGTCCGTCGTGCTCCAAACATAATTGAAATTAGACCCGAGGGAGGATCCGATCCCGTTGATTACGATGTCCTGGTTGGCGCAATCGAGCAGCTGAGGTATGGTGGCAACCGCGGTGGGCGCAGCGTTGTCGAGGGTCACGGCCACCGTATCCAAAGCAAAGCATCCATTGGCAAAATCCGTCACGGTCAGGATGTAGAGCCCTGCATTATCGACCGTGGGAGTGGCGGTATTGGCGCCAATCACAATATTGCCTCCGTTAATGGCGGCCCATCCATAGGTAAATCCGGGTCCGGAGCTGGACCCCGTTCCGTCGAGCAGTAAATCGGGAAGGTTGCAGGGGATGGTTTGCGGAGCGCCTGCATCTGCGACCGGAGTCGCGAAATTATCGGTCACATCCACCGTTTCTACCGATTCGCAACCGGTCAGGGTATTGGTGATGGTCAGTTCGTAGGTACCGCTCGATCCGATCAGCGGAGTGAGGGTTTGTCCTCCGGAAACGATCGTGCCGCCGTTGAGCCCTGCCCAACTAAACACGATACCGGGCCCGGATTCGGAACCGCTCGCATCCAGAGAAATTTCGGGCGACCCGAAGGTCACCACGCCCGGAGGATCGATCTGAATGAGCGGATCGATACTCAGGTCTGTCACGTTAACAAGATCGCTATCCGTACATCCGTTTGCGGTATTGGTCACCAAGAGCGTATAGGTTCCCGCCTGATCGACGGTTGGGTTGGGCAAGCCGGGGTCGTCCACGATGTTTCCATCGGGGGTGGTCCATAAATACGTAAACCCTGGCCCGGCGCTCGAACCGGAGGCGTCCAGTTGAATGGTCGGGAAAGTACAATCGACGATTCCATCGGCGCCTGCCGCAGCTATCGGATCGAGCACGTCGGCGGTCACGACCACGGTACTGGTATCGGCACAGCCATTGTCCGAATCCGTGATTATCAGGGTATAAGTTCCCGAGGCATCTACCGTCGGGGTTGGTATATTCGTTGGCGAGGTAAAATTACCGGTCGGCGTCGACCAGGTGTACACCATATCAGGTCCGGAAGAAGACCCGCTTCCATCCAGAACTACCTCGTCGATGAGGCAGTTGATGACCTGTCCGGGGCCGGAATCGGCAAGCGGTAGGTCAAAGTCGGGTTGTACGACGATGGAAGCCGCGGTAAAACAATTATTGAGGGTGTCGAATACGAGCAGTTCGTAGGTCCCCGCTCCTTGCGCGGTGGTAGTCAGGCCGTCCGGGCTACCGGTAATGGCCCCCCCGTCCGCGGCGGTCCACTGATAGGTAAAGTTGGGCCCGGCGCTCGACGCGCTTCCATCGAGAAACAGGGTATTGTTGATGCAAGTGATCGCTCCTGTCAGCTCGATATCCGCGATGGGGATACTGGCATCACCCGGAACGGTCACACTGACCGTTCGGTGCAGTCGTTTGCATCGGTTACGATCACCGTGTAGTCGCCGGCGGTTAGGCCGGAGAGATCCTGGCTGGTGCTGCCCGTATTCCACAAATACGTATAGCCGGCCGTTCCTCCCGCAACCGTCAGATCCACGCTGCCCCCGGAGGGGTTGGTGCAGTCCACCCCCGAGAGGACAAGGGCCGAAGCGGTCAAATCGGGCGGCTGGGTTGACCAGGGCGGAATGACCTTGTTGCAGCCCCGGTTATCGATTACGTTGACCACATAGAATCCGGCGGGCAGGTTCTGAAGATCCTGGGTACTGGCATTGTTGTTCCAGCCGTAGGTATAGGGGCTGGTACCTCCCGCGACGGTCAGGTCTATTGCCCCTGTACTTTCGCCAAAACAATCCACATTGGTCACCTGGGTCGAGAGGTTTATCACAGGCACGGTTACGACGCCCAGGCCCGACCCCGTTCCGGAGCAAACTCCATTGTTTACCGAAGTGATGGTATAGTTCCCGGGTTGTAAAACAGGCAATTGATATGGGTTTTGCGTAATTCCAGTGACAACCCCCGGGCTACCTCCGCTCACCTGGTAGGTAAAGGTCCAGGGCCCCACTCCCGTAAAGGTCACGGTCAGGAATCCCGGAGAACCGGGGCAGACCGTAGTGGATCCGCTGATCGAAGCGGCCAGGGTGTACACTTCGATATTGGCCGTATCGGTGTCCATACTGCCGCAAAAGTCTGTTACGGAGATAGTATAAACGCCCGAGTTATTCGCGATCCCGTTGTACACGGGTCCAGTACCGGCGGGGTTCCAGCTGTAAGTATAAGGCGGAGCCCCTCCTGTGATGGTTGGAGTAATGGTAAACGGATTGCCTTTGCAGATTGGATTGACATCGATATCTACATTGACAGGGGTCGGGTCGGAAATATTCAATATCGCTGTACTTGTAGAGCAATTACAAGGATTGGTAAGGGAAATGATCAATGTCTCCGTTCCTTCGTTAATGATATCGTCGAGAATATTGACAGGGATCTGGACGCTCATCTGGTTGGCAGGAATGGTCACGGACAGGGGAATAGCCGTAAAATCGGCGCCCGAAGTTGCCGTTCCGGAAATGGTATAGTTGATCACCAGAGGAAGCGTAGGGTCGCCGCTGCTGCGGGTAAAAGTAAATAAACCGTTGGTGCAGCCCTCAAATGCGGTAGTCCCGGGAAGGTTTGGAACAGACGCCACCACATCCACTTCGCCCCTGCATCAAAGCTGTTGGACCCAAGGAACACGGCGGAGTCAAAGCGCTATCCCCGGCGTCCCCTACAGCCAGTTTGATATGGTAGGTTTGACAGGGAATGACGTTTGCGGTCGCCACAAGGACCTTCGTAAAACCGTCGTATTGGCAGTCATCTGTGGCTGGTGGGCCTGAGATAGGGTGGCCCTGACAGTTCGGACTTGATAATTGACCGCTACCGGCGGGAATATTTCCTACGTAGTAAATAGAATTGGTAATGTGATTCACATTATTAATGGAAACAGGCGTACCGCCCGGCCCAAAACCTGGAATCACTGCAATATTGATCCCATTATTGGAAAAGGGTCCGTTAATGCCTGGACCGCTGATAAAAAACCCGAAAACGTCGTTAAAGCCGGCATTCACATAATCGCAATATTCTTCAGAGGCAAATACATAGCGAAACTGTATCTGGGAAACGGTAGGCTTAAAATCGAATTCCAAAATAGAAGCGTCGTTGATGACGGCCCCCGACCCCTGGCCCGAGGCAATTATCAGATCCATATCCGACCCTCCCCCAGTTGTTCCTCCTGCGCCGGTTTGATTATTCGGTCCAACGGCGACCGAAACAGGCCCACTCGAAAGGATCACTCCCCTGTCAAGACCAATGGAATTGGTCCCGCCAAGAAACGTTCCCCTTGCAAGCGGCGATCCTTTATGAATTGCATTTGCAACATCAAAGCAACCTCCGCCAATAAAGACATCCTCCACTAATACGATCGGAAATACGCCTGACATAACGGCAAGCGCTCCGCGATCCCCTCCTTCCGAAGGCCCAGCATGCGTCGGACAGGTATTGCACTGGACCGTCAGGTAAGCGACTCCAGAACACCCTCCTTCCAGGTAATCTGCATGGACAAACACAGTCTGGCAGGATGCCCCGGCGATAAAATTAAAGGCAGATTGGGGCGATTTCCCGCTTCCCGGCAATTCCAACAACGGGATGCAGCTCTCCATCATCACAGACTGGACATAATAGGTCTCCCCTGGGATCAGTTGACATATCTGTACTTCCGTTACAGCTTCTTTTATAAAAATAACCCCGCGTATGGAGTTTTCTTCCATGTTGATCACCTGCGGGTCGCCCTCCCCCGTTTCGGGAGAAAAAGAGTTGCTCAGATCTGAAAAACCGAACAAGGAAGGCAAAAACAATAAAATAAGTAAAGGTCTGGCTCTCATGCTGTAGAATGTTTTCTGGTTAACAAACAAAATAAAAATAAAGGCTACCCGACCGGACATCCTCCGCCTGCGTAGTCTTGCATTTTTTAGTTTAAATTGTGCTGAAGGCCTACAATAGCCCCGTTTGGGATAGGGACAGGCTTTATAAAAAAGAACGGCAGGGACTGGGTGCGATCCCTGCCGTTCTGACTTGCTATTAACGTACCAGGGAAACGCTCCCCTTGTACAACTCAATCCGGCCGTCGATCATTTCGATCTCGGCATACCATGCAAACACTGCGGGATCTACCTCCTGTCCGCGATGGAAACCATCCCAGCCATTGGCAGGATCATTGGGCTTGAAATTGTAGAACTCGTGCACCGATTCCCCCCAGCGATTGAAGACCAGGAAGTTTTTAACTTCTTTCACCTGGTTGCCGGCAAAGATCATAAACACGTCGTTCTCCCCGTCTCCATTGGGGGTGAAAATATTGGGCACATACACATTGGCTTGCTTATTGACCCGAAACGATATCCGCGCCTCGCCCTCGCATCCCTCCTCCGTGATCACCGTCACCAGGTAATCCACCGCATGGGTAGGAGTGACCATAGGCGTAAGGCAATCGTTGCAGCTCAGGAAAAGGTCGGGCTCCCAGGTAATGGATTCGATGTCGTTTTCGTCGATATTAACGAAAACCTGCACCTGATAGCTGTTTCCGAGGTCCAGAAAAACCTCTCTTTCCACTTCCAGATCTACTTCTACACCTTCCGACAGAAAAGCTTCGTCGAGCAAGTCGCAGCCATTGGCATCGCGCACCACCAGATCGTAAGTACCGGCCTCCAGACCGGCGTAAAAATTCTGGCCGCTAAACGTAAAACCTCCGCTAATGGAATACTGGTAGGGAGGCGTGCCGCCCAGCACCTCGCCGAACTGAATGGAGCCTGGAAAGCCCACGCACACTGGCGGATCGACGACGTAATCAAAGGCCACCGGGAAGCTCTCCGTTACAAAAACTTCATCCGTGGAAACGCAGCCGTTGAGCGGGTTGGTCACCGTAAGCAGGTAGGCGCCCGCTGCCCCGACGACGGGTTGAGCCGTATTGGCGCCGCCCAGGATCGCCCCGTTCAGAGTCGTCCAGAGATACTGTCCGTTCGTACCGATCGAGGAAGAGCCCTGGAGCGCGACCGTGGGCTGGTTGCAGTGCAGCAGGAAATCCGGCCCTGCCTCGGCGCCCGGAGGATCGATGGTCTCGTTCACCACCACCGTCAGGGTGGAAGTGCAGCCGTTATTCGTATCGAGGATGGTCAAGGTATAGGAACCCGCAGCGTCGACGAGGGGCTGGAGGATATTCGCCGTACTGACGATATTTCCGCCGCCGCTGGCGCTCCAGGTAAGCTGGAAGCCCGTTCCGGCATCCGATCCGCCCGCGTTGAGCGAGATTTCGTCCACCAGACAAGTCAGGCTTTGGGGCGAACCGATCTGCACCGTGGGCGCTTCGACGTCTTCCGTGATGACGACCACATCGCTCGAAGTGCAACCGTTGGCCGCGTTCAAAACCGTAATGGTATAAGTTCCCGGCTGGCTGATCGTAGGCGTCAGGGTGCTGGCGCCGCTGGAAATCACTCCGCCTCCGCTCGCAACCCATTGATAACTAAAGCCCACACCCGTCGAGGAACCCGCTCCGTTCAGCTGGAGGGTGGTAACCGCACAGGTCAGCTCATTGGTACTTCCGGCCACGGCGGCAGGAGGCGTTACGTTTTCAGACACCGTTACCGATTGGGAAGCCACGCAGCCGTTCTGGGTATTGGTCGTCGTGAGCGTATAGGTTCCGGGATTGCCGATCGTCGGCGCCAGAGAGCTGACTCCGCTGATGATCTGCCCGTCGAGGGTGGTCCACAAATACGTAAAATTGGGCCCCGTGCTGGTGCCGGAGGCCCCGAGAACCAGCGAAGTAACGGCGCAGGTCAGGGGGTTGGGCGTTTGCAGCACGATGGTGGGCGGTGTCTGGTTGAGGGTCACCGTCGTCGCGTCGGTCGAGGTACATCCGTTGGCTGTATTGGTCACCAGCAGGTTGTAGGTTCCGAGGAGGCTCACCTGGGGCGATAAGGAATTTGCTCCTGAGAGGATGTTCCCGTTGAGGGTCGTCCAAAGATAGTTGAAGTTGGGCCCCTGACTGGAAGAACCTCCGTTGAGGGAAACCACCGGGTTGGCGCAGGTGATCGCAATGCTCGCGCCTGCTTCTGCGATGGGCGGAGTAATATTCTGAGTCACCGTGACGGGCGAAGAGCTCATACAATCGTTGAGCAAATTGGTTACGATGAGAATATAGGTTCCGGGAGTGTTCACCACCGGATTGATCGTATTTACTCCTGAGACGATACCCGGGCCGGTCCACTGGTAAGTGAAATCCACTCCCTGGCTCGACCCTCCCCCATTCAGGGAAAGGGAGGTGAGGGTGCAGGTGAGCTCCTGGCTTACCCCGGCATTGGCCACAGGGGCATTGGCGTCGAGGGTCACTTCGACCTGATCCGTGGAGCTGCATCCATTGACGTTGTCCAATACGGTTAGGGTGTAAAATCCGGCCGCCCCGATCATGGGGTTCAGGGTATTTCCACCGCTAACGATAATGCCGCTTCCCGTGCTCCAGGTATAGCCGAAGGAAGGACCCGCAGAGGAGCCCGTCCCGTTAAGCGTCAGGCTGGTGGTACCGCAATCGAGCTCGAAGCTCGGTCCGGCTTCTGCGATGGGCGGAACGATATTCTGGGTCACGTTTACCACTGCAGTATCCTTGCACTGGTTGCCCGTTTGGGTCACGATGAGTTGATAATCGCCCGGCTGGGTGATCATCGGCGTCGCAATCGAGGTGGGACCTGCAATGACGCCGTTTAAGGTCGACCAGGCATAGGTCAGCGCGCTCGTTCCCGTAGAAATCGAGCCGTTGAGCGTGAGGCTGGTGGTAGCGCAGGTCAGAATGCCGGGGGCGACGATCAGGGCCTGCGGCGGGGTGACGTCCAGATTGACGGTAACCTGATCGCTGGCGCTGCAGCCGTTTGCGCCGTTCAACACCGTGATCTGGTAGATACCGGGGGCATCGATCAGGGGGTTCAGGGAGTTATCTCCCGATACGATATTGCCGTTGTTGGTAGTCCAGGAATAGCTAATCCCGGATCCGGCGGCCGATCCCGTTCCGTTGAGGCTCAGGCTGGTCACGCCGCAGTTCAGGGTGCTCGTAAGCCCCGCCTCGGCTGCGGGCGGAGTGGTATTCTGCAAAACGGTTACCGAAGTCTCGGTCGTACATCCGTTCGAGCTGTCGGTTACAAGCAGGGAATACGTCCCCGGCTGGTCTGCCAGCGGATTGGCGATCGTGTTGTCCCCGACGATGTTACCGTCGGTGGTTGACCACAGATAGCTAAACTCGGGGCCTGCACTCGAATTGGCGCCATCCAGCTGAATGCTATTGACGTCGCAAGTGAGCAGGTCCGGGTTTGCCACCTGGGCAACCGGGGCCAGCGTATCGATATTCAAAGTGGTGGAAATCTGGCTGGAGCAGCCGTTCAGGTCATTGGTCACCGTGAGCGTATAGGTTCCCGGCTCGTTGACGGTGAGGAAAAGTGTCCCGTTTCCGGTGACGATATTTCCGTCCAGCGTATTCCAAACATAGTTAAAATTCGACCCCAGGGAAGACCCAATTCCGCTGACCAACACGCTCGGATGCGCACAGTCGAGGATTTGAGCGGCATTGGCCGCGGCTACCGGGGCGTTGGTATCGAGAACGACTTCCACCGAGTCTATGGCAATACAGCCATTCGCAAAATCCGTGACCGTCAGGAAATAAGTTCCGGGGCTATTCACAGTCGGGTTGGCCGTATTGGCGCCGCCCACGATATTCCCGCCGTTGGTCGCGGTCCAGATAAAGGTAAAACCAGGTCCGCCGCTTGAGCCCGAGCCATCCAGTTGCATATTCGGCAGGCTGCAGGCTATGGTCACTGGGTTTCCTGCTTCCGCCACCGGCGGGGTCAGGTTGTCGGCGACATCCACCGAATCGATAGATTGGCAACCCGTAAGGGAGTTGCTCAGGACCAACTCGTAAGTGCCTACTGCGCCAATGACAGGCGTCGGCGTATTTCCTCCCGAAACCACGATCCCTCCGTTTATGCCCGTCCAGGTGAAGGTGTATTGGTTTCCCGTATCGGAGCCCGTGGCATCCAGGGACAATTCGGTGGTCGAGCAGGTCAGCAGGCCAGGGGCGTCGATCTGAATGACCGGGTCAATGCTGAGGTCGGAGACGGAAACCGGGTCGGAAGACGTACAGCCATTTACCGTATTGGTAACCAGCAAGGTATAGGTCCCCTCCTGATCGATGGTCGGATTGGGCAAAGTCGGGTCGTCCACGATGTTTCCATCAATGGTCGACCACAAGTAGGTGAAATTGGCCCCTGAACTCGAGCCGGAACCATTGAGTTGTATGGTCGGGGAAAAGCAGTCAATGACCCCGTCCAGGCCGGCTGCCGCAGTGGGGTCGGTCAGGTCGGCCGTGACCACTACCGTAGAAGTGTCAGCGCAGCCGTTATCGGTGTCGAACACCACCAGGGTGTACACGCCCGGGGCGTCGGCTGTTGGTGATTCGATATTGGTCGGAGAGGAAAAGCTCCCTCCCGGCGAAGCGGTCCAGGTATAGGTAATATCCGGACCGGAGCTGGAATTGCTTCCGTCCAGGGTAACCTCGCTGTTCAGGCAGTCGATGATCTGGTCGGCGCCGGGATCGGCTACGGGGATGTTGAAATCCTCGGGAACGACCACAGAGGCCGCTGTAAAGCAATTATTGAGGGTATCCGTTACGATCAGTTCATAAGTCCCTCCTCCGTCGGCCGTGGTCGTCAATTGATCGGTAAGCCCGGTAATATTTCCACCGCCGCTAGCCACCCATTGGTACACAAAGCCCGGACCTCCGCTGGAGCCGGTTCCGTCGAGGGTCAGGGCCGTATTGGTGCAGTTCACCTCGCCCGCGACATCGATAATAGCCGTGGGAATATTCGTATCCCCCTGAATGACAGCCGTCGCCGATTCGGTACACCCGTTGCTGTCGGTGACCGTTACGGTATAGGTTCCGGCGGTGAGACCGGAAATATCCTGGATGGTGTCGCCCGTATTCCACAAATAGGAATAGACGAGGGTCCCGCCTCCGACGCTCAGGTTGATGGCGCCTCCCGTGGGGTTGGTGCAATCCACGCCCGAAAGTACCAGCGCAGATGCGGTCAGGTTGGGCGGCTGGGTCACCTGGGCGTTGATGGTATTAAAGCAGCCGTTGATATCTTCTACCGTAACGGTGTAACTCCCCGCAGGCAAGTCTTCCAGGTCTTCCGTGTCGGCGTTGTTGCTCCAGTCATAGGTATAGGGGCCGGTTCCTCCTGCTGCGCCCAGGTCGATGGCGCCGGTGAGCTCGCCGAAACACCCGACGTTGGTCACAGTAGTCCCCAACCCGATGACGGGCTGGGTGACCAGCCCGATTCCGGAGCCGGTTCCCACGCATTCTCCGTTTGTCACCGCGACGATGGTGTAGGTGCCGGGCTGCGTGACCTGTAAAGAGTATGGATTTTGGGTAATTCCGTTGATGGTAGTCGGATTGGCCCCATTTACAAGGTAAATGAGGGTAAAGGGCCCGACCCCGGTGAAATTGACATTCAAGGTTCCGGGGCTTCCCGGGCAAACGAGAGCCGTGCCGCTGATCGAACCGGACAGGGTGTACACCTGGACATTGGCCGTATCGACGTCGGTGGTCCCGCAATGATCGGTAACCGTCAGGGTGTAAGTTCCCGACTGGGTAGGAAATCCCACGAACACGGGGCCCGAGTTTGCCGGGTTCCAACTATATTGGTAGGGTTGCACCCCGCCGGATACCATGGGGGTGATGAAAACCGGATTCCCCTGGCAGACTATATCACCTGTAATATTGAGGTCGATAGGAGGCGGATCGACGATGTTCAGGGTTACCGAACTGGTGGTGCAGGAACAGGGGTTTTGAAGAGTAATTGTGATGGTTTCCGTTCCTTCCGGGATAATATCGTCGATGATATTGACGGGCAATTGAAAAAACATTTGATTTGCCGGAATAGTAACGGACAGGGGCAGAGATGTATAATCGACGCCCGAAGTAGCGGTCCCGGAGATGGTGTAATTGATGACCAAAGGCACGTTAGTCGCCCCTCCGCTCCGGGAGAACATGAAAAAGGCAGGGGTGCAGCCTTCGTAGGCTGTGGTGGTTTGGGTAAAGGGCACATTGGCCACCACTTCGGCGTCTCCGCCGGCATCGAAGCTGTTGGCTTCCAGAAATACAGCCGAGTCGAAGGCCGTATCGCCGGCGTCAGCGATGGCGAGTTTAATGTGGTAGGTCTCGCAAGGTATGACGTTGGCCACGGCCGTGAGGATTTTGGTGTACCCGTCATATTGGCAATCGTCGGTAGAGGGGGGCCCGGAAATGGGGTGGCCCGCGCAGTTGGGGTTGGTCAGTTGAGGGCTACCGGCGGGGATGTTCCCCGTGTAATAAAGCGAGTTGTCGATATGGTTGACGTTGTTGATCGTAACCGGGGTAACGGACGAGGGCAGTACGGCAATATTGACGGAGTTGTTGGAGTAGGGCCCGCTAATGCCGGGGCCGCTCAGGAAGAATCCGAAAACGTCGTTGAAGGAGGAGTTTACATAATCGCAATACTCTTCGGAGGCAAATACATACCGAAAAGTGACCTGCGCCTGGGTAGGTGTGAAGTCGAATTCCAGGATGGAGGCGTCAAAGATAGCTGCCCCGTTGGCTGCCTGAGCCAGGTCGGGGTCAGAGCCGCCGCCCGAAGCGGCGCCCGCTCCGGTTGCATTGTTGGGGCCGGTGGCAATGGCGACGTTCCCGCTGGAAAGGATAACCCCGGTGTTTAAACCGATGGACGTATTTCCCCCAAGGAAAGACCCTCGCGCAATGGCCGCCCCCGCGTGGCTTACGCCCATTACGTCAAAGCAACCCCCGCCAATCAGCACATTCTCGACCAGCGTCTGGGCGGGAATGCCCGGGGTGGCGAAAATCGGCGCGCGGTTGGAATACGAGGAAACCGGCTCGTTAAAACAGGAATTACAATTGATACTCAGGTACATAGCTCCGGTGCAGGCTTTTTTCAAATAGTCGGCATGTACCAAAATGGTTTTGCAGGAGGCGTCCGCCACGAAATTGAACATTGACTGCGGGGCTTTGCCCGATCCGGGCATATCGAGCAGGGGCTGGCAATCCTGCATGGCTACGGCCTGGATAACATAAGTTTCACCAGCCTGCAATTGACAAATCTGGACTTCCGTAACTGCATCCTCGATATAAACCACTTCCCTGCCGGAGTTGCCTTCCAGGTTGATCACCTGGATATCGCCCAGAGCGGGAGAGAAGGTATAAGTTGGGGGTTGAAAACCGGAAAATCCAAACAGGGTGGGTATAAATAAAAGGAGTAGTAAAGGTTGTGATCTCATAGTCAATTTTTTTCGATCGAAAAGCTACGAGGAGATTTGTAATCCCCCAATGACATTTGTCAAAGATAAAGCATTTTAAAACGAAAGAAGGGAATCCCCAAACAAATCCATACCTAACCTTGCTAAAATACGGATACGGGAAAAACCTTTACCCAATTGCATAGATAAGGTTAAACCGGTATTTCGCTGCTTGGCTCGAACCTCTTTCTCCCAGACGACATTATCCGGTACAGAAAATAAATTATTCCCCAACAACAGCTATTTTCGCCCCACACAATAAATTAAGCACCCCGAGCATTTTATCGAAGGAATATTCCCCGCTGAAAAAACCACTACTTAGTATGAGGCATTTATGGATTTTTATGTTCTTCCTCCCCTTGATCGGATTTTCCCAGGAGGACCTGAGTGTCGGCTTTAGCGTCGGCGGCAGCAATTACCAGGGCGATCTGACTGTATCCCCCCTTTCCAACATTCAAAACACCAAACTCTCCGCCGCCTTGTTCATCCGCGTGCAACACAACGACTATTTTAACACCAAGGTAAATATCCAGTACGGTTCGGTCGAAGCCTCCGATGCCGAAGGCGGGCTGGGAAGGGCCACTCGTAATCTCAGCTTCTCGACCAACATCTGGGAAGCCGCGGTCATCGAAGAAATTAACCTGATTGGGTTCAATACGAACAACAAAAAGTTTATCAGCCCCTACTTGTTCGGAGGGGTAGCTGTGTTTCATTACAACCCTAAAACCGAGTACTTCGGGCAGATAGTCGAGCTGCAACCCCTCGGCACGGAAGGCCAGGGCATTCCCGGATTCGCCGGGAAGTATAGCCTCTTCCAGGTCGCTATCCCCCTCGGAGGAGGACTCAAACTGGCCCTGAGCAAAGATGCCACGCTCTCTTTTGAAATGGGCGGGCGGGAATTGTTCACCGACTACCTCGACGATGTCAGCGGCCCCTATGCCGACAGCAGAACGCTGCTCAACGGAAACGGCCCATTGGCCGCCGCGCTGGGAAACCGGATCGGCGAATACCTCAACTCCGACCCCGTCAACACCCCGGGCGCGCCCAGGGGAAACCCAAAATATAGCGATTGGTATTTCTTCTCCACCGTTTCCGTGTCCTTCGCACTGGACGGCGACGGCTCCCTTTTCGGAAGGAATATGCGGATATTGCCCTGCTTCCGGTTTTAACCAAAAGTTGAAAAGTTTAAAGTTGAAGAGTTGAATAGTTCAACTTTTCAACTTTAAACTTTTCAACTAACTCTACCTAACTAGAGTTACATCTCCTTCATATAGCTCGGTCCTTCCGTCGATGAACTCGACCTCTGCAACCCAGGTGTAAACCCCTTCCGACAGGGGTTTACTTCTGAAAGTGCCGTCCCATCCCTGGCTCGACACACCGGGCGCCATATCCTTTGCCTCAAAAACCGACTCCCCCCACCTGCTCCAAATCACCAGGCGGTTTATCTTTTTGATCTTCCCTTCTTTGGAAAATATCGTAAACACGTCGTTGATCCCGTCGGCGTTGGGGGAGAATATGTTCGGGGCATACAGCGAAACCGAGGGATCGACCCGAATGATCGTCTGCGCCGAGGCACTGCAGCCGTTCGCATCGCTCACGGTCACCTGGTAAAGCGTCGTTTGAAGTACGGTAGCATAGGGGAAAAGACAATCCGAACAGCTCAACCCCGTCACCGGCTCCCATATTACCTGCACGATCTGCCCGGGATCCGGGTGTATCACGGGATGAATCTCGACAGAAGTTCCCAATTCTACCGGGATCTCCTCCGGCAGCAGCACCTCGATGGCCAAAGGCCCCTCCACCTCCACTTCCTGTGCATTTAGGCAAGCGTTGGCGTCTTCCACCACCAGCTCGTAATAACCTGGGACCAGCCCGGAAAAAACAGCTCCGGACTGGAATGCACTGCCCCCATCTATCGAATATTGATAGGGCAAAACCCCTCCCAACACCAGATCGACCGTGAGGCTCCCGCTATCGCCCGGACAGGGAGGCAAAAGCAAACTATAGTCCACCAGCTCGATGCCCTGAGCGCTGAGGGTCACTTCCGCTTCCGAACTGCAGCCGTTCTCCAGATCCGTCACTTCCATAAAATACACCCCCGGAGCGCCGGCTTCCGGCGTCAGGGAAGAAACATCGCCCAATATCAGGCCGTCCGGAGTGCTCCACTGGATCAGGTAAGAGCCAAAGGGGTTCAAAATATCCCCGTTCAGGGCCACTGAATTTGCATTGCAAGGGAAAAAAGCGTCCATCCCCGCAGTGATTGCCGGCGAGAGGGTATCGATCTCCACCAGCACGGAATCGCCCCCCGTGCAGCCATTGCTTAAATCTTCTACCGCCAGGTAATACCAGCCCGGCGCGTCGATCGAGGGGCTCAGCGTATTGGCGCCGCTGAGCACATTTCCCGAAAAAGTAGTCCACAGGATGCTCATATTGTCGCTGTTGGCAAGAGCTCCTTCCAAATTTAACACCGTATTTACGCAGGTCAAAAGCGCGGAATTTCCTGCATCCACTTGCGGAATTTCCGTGTTTCCGCTCACCTCCGCCTGGGCTGTCGCACTGCATCCATTACCGGTATTGAGGACCGTCAACACATAAGTCCCCGGTTCGGAAGCTTCGGCGAGCAGGGCGTTTGCGGGGCCCTCTATTGTGCCGTTTGGAGTGGACCAGCTGTAGAGGATGCCCGGCCCGGCGCTCGATCCCACACCGCTCAAAGCCGCAAGCGGATCGAGGCAGGTGATCGGGTTAAAAACTTGCGCTTGCGCAATGGGGGCCAGGGTATCGGCCACCACTTCTACCGAATCCAGGGCAAAACACCCATTGCTCAGGTTGGTGATCGTCAAATAGTAAATTCCCGCCTCATCGGCTTCTACGAACAGGCCGTTGGGGTTGCCGTTGATATTTCCTCCCACCGTGCTCCAGTTGTAAGCAAAATCCGGCCCCTGGGAGGAACCCGGAGCGCTCAGGATCTCCGAAGGAGACAAACAGGTGATCGGCCCCGGAGCGGCCAAATTGATTTGAGGTATAACGATATTTTGATCGACAAATACGGAATCCGTCGAGATGCAGTCGTTGTCCAGATTTTCCGCGCTCAGGTAATACCAGCCCGGCGCGTCGACCTGGGGAGCAAGCGTGTTGACACCCCCCGAGAAATTACCCGTCGTGGTTGACCACTGGAACACGGTATTTCCACTGGAAACGAAGGTTCCCGAAAGACTCAGTTGGGGCTCCAGGCAGTTCAGCGTGCCTCCCATACCGGCATCGACCTGAGGAACGGCCGCATCCTGCAACACATCCACCGTGGCCGCAGCCTGGCAGCCGTTCTGGGCATTGGAAACCGTCAGGGTGTATGCGCCCGGAGCATTTGCCTGTACTTGCATGGTATTGATGGGTCCGGAAATAATTCCGTCTGCGGTCGTCCAGACATAGCTGATCTGCGGCCCGGCACTCGATCCGGACCCGTCTAGCATAGTGACCGGATTGGCGCATGTCAGCGTGCCGGCCGCAATAGCCTGCGCAATGGGGGTCAGGGTATCGATCCCAACCACTACTGAATCCAGCGCAATGCAGCCGTTTTGAATATTGGCGACCGATAAATAATACACGCCCGGCTGATCGGCAGAACTGAGGGCCGAGCTGGGATCGCCGGAAATATTTCCTCCCGAAACCGTCCAGGAGTAGGTAAACTCCGGCCCCTGGGAGGAGGCGTTGCCGTCGAGCACCACCTCCGGAGTCGAACAGGTGATCGTTCCGGATAAACCGGCCTCTGCCAGGGGTTGGGCAAAGTCTGCCGCTACGAGCACCGAATCCTGCTGCTGGCAGCCGCTCGCCGTATTCGTCACAGTGAGCAGATACCAACCGGGGAGGTCCACCAGGGGCATGGGGCCGTCAGAGCCGGAGACGATATTTCCCTGGGCGCTTTCCCACAGATATTGAATATCAGGCCCCGATGAACTTCCCGAAGCATCCAGCGACAAGGTGGTTTGGGCGCAATTCAGCATCCCGGGCGCCTGGATGGCGGCCATCGGAATATCCTGATCTGCGCCGACCATAACGGTATCTGCGCTGCTGCACCCGTTTTGGGTATTGGTTAATTGAAGAATATAAGTTCCGGGTAAAATAGCCATCACAAAAAGGCTGTCCAAATCTCCAATAAGCGCTCCATCCGCACTCGACCATTGGATCTGAACCGAGGCCGGATCGAACTGGGATGCTGAGCCATCCAGCCAAAATTCGGGTGTCGCACAGGTGAGCATCCCGTCAGGCCCAGCCGCAGCCACAGGGGCAATGGTATTTTCACCCACCAGCGCCGTCGCGGTGGAGGCGCAAAAGTTGCTCGTATCCGTGACTATCAGCTCATAAGTACCGACCTGGTCCACTATTGGGGTAAGGCTTTGGCCTCCTGAAACGATATTTCCATCCGAACTGGTCCACTGGTAAATGATCGAAGGCCCGGCATCCGAAGCGCCGGCGTCCAGTTGTATTTCGGTCGACAAACAGGTCAGGGTGTCTGGAGCGGCGATCTGAACAAAGGGAAGCAATGCCTCTCCGAATACCTCCACCGTATCGGAAGCCACGCACCCGCTCAGGGTATCCGTCGCTACAATCCAATACAGTCCGGCGGCCGTCGCGGTCGCTTGAAGGGAATCGGTCGGGCCGGAAAAAGCCCCGCCCGCAGTCGACCAGGAATAGCTCGCCTGCGTATTGGAGGGATCCTGCGCCGTACGCGCGATCACCGGGTCGGCGCAACTCAAATCTCCCGCTCCGGCAATTTCCGGCGCGGGAAACACCTGGATATCCAGCACGCCGACCGAGGACGTATCGGCGCAGCCGGTTTGCGGGTAGTTCAAAATTAGGATGTATGTCCCGGCCGCATCCGCTTCCGCGATCAGGGAATCGGTTGGAGAAGAGAAACTCCCGTTCCCCGTCGACCAGGATATCACCACGCCCGGTCCCGCCGTGGAAGCAGAAGCATCCAGCAAACTATATGGCGACAGGCAGGTAAGGTCGGCGGCGCCTCCAATGACCGCCACAGGAGGGTCCTGCTCGTCCAGCACCACCACCGAGGTGGAATCCACACAGCCGGTCAGGGCATTGGTAACGGTCAGGGTATAGGCGCCGGGGGCATCGACCACCGGGGACAGGCTCGTCGCCCCGCTTACGATAGATCCGTTTGAGGTGGTCCAGAGGTAGCTAAAATTCGGCCCCGTGCTCGATCCGCTTCCGTCCAGTTGTATTTGGCTTGACAAACAGGTCAGGGCCATGGAATCAATGGCCTGCACGGTCGGAAGCACCCCGTTGAAGACGACCTGGGCGCTGGCCGTGGCGCTGCATCCGTTGGCGGTATTGGTGACCGTCAGCACATAGGTCCCCGCCGCATCGACCTGGATATTGATCAGGTTCGGATTGGAGAGGATATTCCCGTTGGCCGTGGTCCATTGGTAAGAAATGTTAGCCCCCTGGCTCGATCCGGCGCCGAAAATGTTTATAGCGGGATTGTTGCAATTCAACTGGCCCTGCGGGGTGGCAAAGGCAAATGGGGTGGAAGGATCGCCGGTCACTATGACATTGGCGGTGGCGGTGCAAGTTGCTCCTCCCCCATTGTAGGTAACGACCAGGGTGTAGCTCCCCACCTCATCCACCAGTGGGCTCAACGTGTTCGCGCCGGAGACGATATGCCCATCCGCCGTGGTCCATAAGTATGAATAATTCGGGCCGGCAGAGGAGCCCCCGGCATTTAAAACCAATTGCCCGCTGGCGCAGGGAAGGAACTGGATCAATGGCGCCGTGGCAATAGGCTGCACCACGGAAACCGTCACCGGATCGGACACGCTGCAAAGCGGAGCGAAAAAGAGGTCGTCCAGCCCGAAGTCGTTGCCCAGGTTGGCGGTGTTCAGGTCGCGAATGCAGATGGTGGCGGAGGTGGCGGCGCCCGAGTTCCAGGTCTGAAAAAACTGGGTCCAAACGCAAACCCCGGATGGCGCGGTGATCGGCGCGCCCAGCGGCTGGTTGTTGATCATAAACTGGATCTGGGCCAGCGCGATCGGGACGATGGTGCCGACCCAGGCCCCGAAAACATACGTCGTGTTCGGGCTGACGGGTATGGTCTGACACCAGATATCGTCGTTGGCATTGGTCGAGCCGTCGACGATCATCATATTGCCCTGTCCGGGAGAGTGGTCGTCGCAGGGCGGAAAATTGCCATAGATCAAGTCGGGAGAGGTGACGATCGCATAATACCCTGGCAGATAGATCAGCATGGGGTCGTGGATGTAATCGGTGCTGAAGCCCACAGCCCCCTGACTGAAATCCGGGTTGACAATCAGGTTGGAAGAGGGATTGTAGGTCTGTGCCGTCAGGGTATAAGTCGTGGTGGAATTGAGCACAACGGTGGGCTGCAGGGTGTTGGGATTGACCGGCGGCGACCAGCTGAAACTCATGTAATCCCCCGTGATGGAGCCGTTCAGTTGCGTGGCGCCCCCCGGAAAACAAAGGGACTTGTCCGTCCCGGCATTGACCGTGACTCCACAAGCGGTGGTTTGGCCATAAGCCGACCAGGCTGTATTTAGAAATACCAGCAGGAATAGTAGCGCGCTCCTCATCAGGAAGGAAATTTTCTGTAAAGTAGGTGAAAAGTTGAATAGTTGAAAAGTTGAATAGTTCAACTTTTCAACTCTTCAACTACCACTACCTCACCAGCGTCACATCCCCCTCATACAACTCAATCCTCCCGTCGATGAACTCGATCTCCGCAAAATAGGCGAAGACGGCGGGATCCATCGGCAGTCCCCGATGGTTGCCATCCCAGCTGAAAGCGGGGTCGTTGGGCTGGAAATGGTAATATTCGTAAACCGTCTCCCCCCAGCGGCTGAAGACCAGGAAGGATTTGACCTCCACGATCCCCTCCTTTTTGGCGAAAATGTAGAAGAAATCGTTTTCCCCATCTCCGTTCGGGGTAAAGATGTTCGGTATGTACACGGCTGGGCGCTTGTCCACCACAAATTCGACCGAGGCCGTGCCCAGGCAGCCATTCTCATTGACGACTTCCACCTTGTAAGTGATCGAGTTCAGAGGGGTAGCGATCGGGGTGAGGCAATCCGAACAGCTCAGCCATTCCGTCGGGGTCCAGGTGATCAGGTCGATCTCGCTTTCCGGAAGGTTCACCAGGGCCTGGAGCTGGTATGATTCGCCCAGCTTCAGTTCGATGATCCCGTCGAGCACTACTTCCACGGGGTTGGGGCTGATGATCTGCTGCGTTTCGGGCGCCGTTTCGCAACCCAGGGCATCCTGCACCACGATGGTGTATAGGCCCGCATTCAGGTTGATGAATAAGGGGTTCGACTGGAAGCTGGTCCCTCCATTGATCGAATACAGGTAAGGAGGAGTCCCCCCGCTAACGCCCAATATCTCGATGAGGCCCTTGTCCTCGTAGCAAGGAGGCTGTTCGGGCTCGAACTGCGGATTGGCGGGGAAATTTTCCAGCACCAGCACCTCGTCGCTCGACTTGCACCCGTTGAATTGGTTGGTGACCAGGAGGACATAGGTCCCGCCGGTCCCAATGGTCGGGCTCAGGGTATTGGCTCCGGAAAGCAGGGCGCCATCGCCGCTCGTCCATTCCAGGGTAAGTCCGGCGCCGCCTCCGTTGGCCGTTCCGGCCAGGAAGCCGAAGTCTTCAAAACAGGGCAGGGTAAAGTCCTCCCCTGCATCGACGCTCGGCGCCTGGATATCCTGCAATACCTCGACCATACTGCTCGAAGAGCAGCCGTTGTCGGAGTTCGAGATGGTCAGGACGTATTGGCCGGGTTGGTCCACGACCGGATTGAGCGATTGAACGCCCGAGACGATATTTCCACCGATGGTTGCCCAGGTCGGCGAGAAGATAGGCCCGCTGTCCGATGCCTGTCCGTTGAGGGCCACCGTGAGCTGCACACAGGTCAATATGCCTGGCGCGGCGATCACATTCAGGGGCGGCTCGATGTCCTGGCTGATCAGCACCTGATCGCTGGTCGTGCAGCCGTTTTGCAGGTCGGTGACGGTAAGCAGGTACATGCCGGGCAGGTCGATGACCGGCGACAGCGTGGCAGCGCCGCTCGTGATGTTCCCGTTTTGCGTGGTCCACAAATACCCCAAATTGGGGCTATTGCCGGAGGCCGTACCGCTGAGGGAGAGGCTGGTAACCGCGCAGGTCAGTTCGGCGGTAGCGCCCGCGTCGGCCACCGGGTCGACTATATTTTGTTGAACGGCCAAGGACGTAGTCGTACTGCATCCGTTAAACTCGTTCAGGACGGTCAGGCTGTATTGCCCGGGTTCGTTCACCTGCGGCGACAAGGTATTGCCTCCGTTGAGAATGTTCCCGTCGATGGTGCTCCAGGTATAATCGTAAATACTCCCTGTGCTCGATCCGGCGCCGCTCAGCGTCAAAGTGGTCACCGCACAGGTCAGAATACCGGGCGATGTGGCCGCAACCAGGGGCGGCGTCACGTCCTCCAGCACCAGCGCCTGATCGTCCGAGCCGCAACCGTTGACCTGGTTGGTCACCAGGATCTGGTAATCGCCCGGCTGGTCGATGGTCGGCGCCAGGGTATTGGCATTGGCGATGATGGACCCATTGGCCGTGGTCCACTGGTAGACGAAAGGTGTTCCCGTAGAAGATCCGGCCCCGCTCAATTGCAATTGCTGCACCGCGCAGGTCAGCAAGGCCTGTTGTCCGGCTTGCGCCAGCGGAGCGACCGTATCGATCGGAACCACGACGGAGGCCGTCGTCACACAGTCGTTATTGAGATTCGTCACGGAAAGCGTGTAGGTTCCGGGCAGGTTGACCACCGGCGAAAGGGTGCCGGCGCCTGTCAGGATATTTCCCGTAGGGGAATTCCAGTTGTAAACGAAGTTCGGCCCCACATCCGATCCGGCGCCGTTGAGCTGGATGCTCTGCACCGCACAGGTGAGCGGAGCGGCCGTGCCCGCGGCGGCATCGGGATAGGAAACCCCCGTGGTGATCGTCACCTGGTCGTTCGAACTACACCCATTATCCGTATTGAACACCTCCAGTTCGTAGAGCCCCGCTTCGTCAACGAGAGGCGATAAAGTACCGCTTCCGCTCAGGATATTGCCGTCTGCGGTCGTCCAGGTGTAGATAAAATTATTCCCCAAACTCCCCGAACCACTTAAAGCAATATCGGTGATCGAACAGGTCAGTTCCGATCCCGGCCCTGCATCTGCCAACGGCGCCACGAAATCCTCGGCGACCAGCACCGCATTGGCCGAAACGCAATGGTTGATCGTATTGGTCACCGTGAGCAGGTAGGTTCCGGGGCCGTCCACTTCGGGTTGAACCGTGGTTTCCCCGCTGAGGATATTTCCATCCAAAGTTGTCCACAAATAGGTAAAATCCGAACCGTTCGAAGACCCGCTCCCGTCGAGCATAATTTGCGGGTTAAAACAGTTCAACAACCCCTCCGGTCCCGCATCGGCTCCGGGATAGACCTGATCTTCCACGATGAGGGCGCTCGCGCTGTTCGGACAGCCGTTCTGCACGTTGAGGATGCTGAGCAGGTAGGTTCCTTCCTGATCGACCAGTGGCGAAGGCGTATCCGCTCCATTGAGTATGTTCCCGTCGGTCGTGCTCCAGAGGTAGGAAACCGCCGCCCCGCCCGCATTCGCTGAGCCTATCAGCGTCAATACCGTATCGGCGCAATTGATGATCCCGTCGGGACCAGCGTCGACGATCGGGATGGCGAAATCGGAATCCACCAGGGTCTGCGTTTGCGAGGAGCAGCCATTCAAATTGTTGAGCACCGAAAGGAGGTACGTGCCCGGCTCGTCCACCGTGGGTGTCAAGGTCTCTTCGTTCTCGGAAATGTTGCCGTCGCCGGTGCTCCAGGTAATGGAAATATCGGGCAAGCCCCCGGCCGTGGCGTTGAGGTTGATCTGCGGCTGATAGCAGTTCAACTGTTCGGGCGCTGCGATGACGAGCACCGGCGCAACGGTATCGGGCAGGATCTGCACCGTTTGATTGGTTTCGCAGAAATTGATCGTATCGTTAATGGTCAGGGTGTATATTCCGGGCATATCCACCAGCGGGGTCAGCGTTTCCGTCCCGCCGACAAAATTTCCGTTCGGGGTCGACCAGCTGTACACCAGGTTCGGGCCCTGGGAGGAACCCGTGCCGTCCAGCGTCACGGTGTTGAACACGCAGTTGAACGGGTTGGACGGCGCCACGTCGGCCTCCGGGACGTTGACGTCCTGGGTGATCTCCACAGTCGCCTGGGCCGTACATCCGTTGATCGTATCGGTGGCGATCAGGGTGTACAAGGCCCGGTTCGTTGACCACCGGATCCAGGGTGCCCTGCCCGCTGATCACGTTTCCGTCGGAAGTGGTCCATAAGTATTCGTAGCGATCTACCTGACCGATGGCCGATGCCTGCAACTGAATGGCGATCAGGGTACAGGTGAGCTCCCCTCCGGGGCCTGCATCCAGGATGGGCGGTACCACATCTTCGACCACCGTGAGCCCGACCTCCGAAAAACAACCGGTAAAGGAGTTTTCCACGGTCAGGGTATAGTCGCCGGGTGCATCGACCTGCGGCAGGAGGGTATTGGCGCCGGAGACGATACTCCCGTTCGGGGTCGTCCAGGAATACACGATATTATTTCCCCCATCGGAAGCCGTTCCATCCAGGGTGACAATCGGGTCCAGACAGCCCATCAGGATGGGGTCCGCAGCCGCCGCCAGTGGGATGATCACATTTTCGTCGATCACGACTACATCGGTCGACAGGCAGGTATTGCTCGTGTTAAAGACTTGCAAGGTGTAGGTCCCGGGTTCGTCGATCTCCGGGGTGACGGTATTGCCTCCCCCGACGATATTTCCGTCCGGGGTCGTCCATTGGTACACCAACGAAGGCCCTGCGTCGGAATTCGTCCCGTCCAGTTCCATAATGGTCACCGCGCAGGTGAGCAGTCCGTCGGGACCGGCTACCGCTTGGGGGATCTGGATATCCTGAACGACCAGTGTCGTCTCCTCGCTTTCGCAGCCAGTGCTGGGGTTGACGACCTCCAACAGATAGGTTCCGGGCTCGTTCACCATAGGTTGGAGCGTATTTTGCCCCGAAACGATGTTCCCGTCCGGGGTCGACCAGGTAAAGTCGAGGTTGGCCCCCCCGCCGATCGTGGCGTTTAGCTGGACGTTTTGCACCGTGCAATTGAGCCCCTGGGGCGTAGCCAGGGCGATGGTCGGCAGGTTTGTGTTTTGCGGCACGACGACCTGACCCGCGCTGGAACAATTATTAGTTTGGTTGTAAATGGTCAGCAAATAGGTTCCTCCGCTGGAAACCACCGGCGAAGGAGTATTTTCCCCACTCACGATCGTCCCGTCATTGGTGGTCCAGCTATACTGGAAATTCGGGCCAGTAGAAGAGCCGGCAGTGCTGATCGTTATTTGCGGAGCGTCGCAGGTCACGGTCGCGGCCGGTGCGATGGCTAGCAAGGGGTTGACGATATTCTCGGGCACCGTCACACCGCCGCCGTTGAGGCAGCCGGTAGCGGTATTCACGATGGTCAGGACATAGGTACCGCCCTGGTCCACGACCAGGTTGAGCGTGCCCTGCCCACTGAGGATGTTTCCGTTGGAGGTATTCCAGACATAGGACATGGTCCCCTGGCTCGAAGCGCTCGCGTCGATGCTCACCTGCGGGTTAAAGCAGTTCACCTCCAAAGGCGGCGCTATGCTAATGCTCGGCAGCACGATATTCTGCCCCACGGTAACATAGCTAGATGACTGGCAACCGTTGGCCTGGCTGGTCACGGTCAACTGGTATTGCCCCGGCAGGTTGACCAGGGGCGTCAGGGTATTTTGCCCGGAAAGGATGTTTCCGTTGGTGGTGGTCCACAGGTAAGTGAAGTTCGGTCCGGAAGATGAGCCCGTCCCATTGAGGGAAAGCACCTGAATATTGCAGGTCAGGGTCTGCGGCGGACCGGCATTGGCAAAGGGCACGTTGGCGTCCACGACCACAGTGGTGGTCGAAGAGGTGGTACAACCGTTGATCGTATTCGTCACGGTGAGCGTATAAGAACCGGGGGCGTTGGCGATGGGGAAAAGCGTATTTCCCCCACTCACGATATTTCCGTTGGGAGTGGTCCACTGGTAGGTAAAATTCGGGCCCGAACTGGAACCGGCGCCGATCAGCTGCACCTGGTTGACCACACAGGTCAATTCCTGCACGGGGCCAGCGGTCGCCAGCGGCGGAACGAGATTGGTGGGCACCACCACTGAATAGGAAGTGACGCAATCGTTGAGGTTGTTGGTGACCACCAGCATGTACAGGCCTCCGGCGCCCACAATGGGCGTAAGGGTATTGCCCCCGCTGATGATGATCCCCCCGACCGTACCCCAGTTGTAGGTAAAGTTGGGTCCCGTGCTGGAGCCCGCGCCATTGAGCTGCACCTGGGTCACCGCGCAGGTGATGGTAGCCGGCGGGGCCACGATGGCGATGGGCGGCGTGATGTTTTGGGTCACGATCACCTGGTCGTTGGCCGAACAGCCGTTGGTGGAATTGGTCACCGTCAGGGTGTAAGTCCCCGGCTGGTTGACCGTGGGGGTGAGGGTGTTGCCACCGTTCACGATCCCGGGGCCCGACCATACGTAAAAGAAACCCGCCCCCGTACTCGAGCCGGCGCCGTTGAGCTGAAGGGTCGGGGAGCCGCAATCGAGCTGGAAAGTAGGTCCGGCCTCCGCAAGGGGAGGCGTGTTATTGAGGGACACGTTGACGGAAGCCGTTTGCTGGCATCCGGTCGTGTTGTTGGTCACGGTGAGAATGTAGGTCCCCGCCTGATTGACGAGCGGATTCAGGGTGGTTCCCCCGCTCACGATCCCCGGGCCCGACCATTGATAGCTGAAGTTCGGCCCGACGCTGGACCCATTCCCGTTAATCACAATAGCCGGGTTGGCGCAGGTGATGGCCGGGGCCGTAGCCGTCGCGTTCGGCAATTGGGTCTGGTTGGGCACGTTGACGTTGGTGGATGCCGTACAACCGTTGGTCGTATTGGTCACCACCAGGACGTAGTTGCCGGGCTGATTGACGGTCGGAGTCAGGGTATTTCCCCCACTCACGATCCCTGGGCCCGACCACTGGTAGCTAAAGTTCGGCCCGGAAGAGGAGCCCGTGCCGCTGATCACCACCGAGGGGTTGTTGCAGGTGATGGGGGGCGCCGTGCCGGCTGCGATGGGTGGGGTAATATTTTGAGGAACATTCACGGTGGCCGTTTCGGTACAGCCGTTGCTCGTGTTGGTCACCAGGATAGTATAGGTTCCGGGGGCGTTCACCACGGGATTCAGCGTATTTCCCCCGCTCACGATCCCGGGGCCCGACCATTGGTAGATAAAATTGCCCCCTGTGCTAGAGCCCGCTCCGCTCAGGGTCAGGGAGGTAACGGTACAGGTGAGGGTGCCCGTCACTGCAGCTGCGGCGTTGGGTGGGGTGAGGTTGGAGTTGATAGTAGCCGAAACGGTCGTCGTGCATCCATTGGCGTCGGTGATCGTCCCGTTGTAGGTACCGGCGGGAAGTCCGCCCGGGTTTGGTCCCGAGCCGGAGGGGCTCCATTGGTAGGAATAGCCTGGAGTGCCTCCGCTGACGGAAGTCGTGATGCTGCCAGTCGGGTGGGTGCAATCCACCTGCTGTATGTTTGAAACCGAGGCGACGAGTTGAGGAGGATTATTTAGGGTCGTGGATGCCGTTTGGGTACAGCCGTTTGCATCTGTGACGGTGACGGTATAGGTCCCGGCCGGAAGGCCTCCGGGATTTTGGTTGGTGCTGCCGTTGCTCCACAAAAAAGTATAGGGGCTCGTGCCATTGCCCACGGTCAGGTTGATCGAGCCGGTGCTGCCACCGTTGCATAGTGGGTTGACGGGAGTAGCCGATGCGTTGATCTGTGGCGGGTTGCTCAGGTTTACCGAGGTGGTTTGCTGGCAACCATTGGCGTCGGTCACGGTCACGGTATAAGAGCCCGCCGGGAGGCCGGTCGGGTCCTGGGCCGTGCTGCCGTTGCTCCAGAGGTAGGTATAGGTGGGGGTCCCGCCACCCGGCGTGAGATTGATCGAGCCGGTGTTTCCTCCGTTGCAAATCGGGTTGGTCCCGGTCGCGGAAGCCGTCAGTTGGGGCGGCTGGCTGAGGGAGACCGAGGTAGTTTGCTGGCAGCCGTTGGCGTCGGTCACCGTCACGGTGTATGACCCCACCGGTAGGCCTGTGGGGTCCTGCGCCGTGCTACCGTTGTTCCATTGATAGGTATAGGGAGAAGTTCCCCCGCCCGGGGTCAGGTCGATGGAGCCGGTATTTCCGCCGTTGCAAAGCGGGTTGGTCCCCGTGGCCGAGGCGGTTAGCTGCGGCGGATTGCTCAGGGTTACCGACACGGTTTGCTGGCAGCCGTTGGCATCGGTAATCGTGCCCGAAAAAGAGCCCGCGCCCAGGCCGCCGGGGTTGGGGCTGGTGCTGCCGTTGCTCCAGACAAAAGTATAGGGGCTGGTTCCACCCGATACGGAGGTGCTGATCGAGCCGGTATTTCCGCCGTTGCAAAGCGGGTTGGTACCCGTGGCCGAAGCCGTCAATTGCGGCGGATTGGTCAGCGTAGCGGTCGCAGTCTGGGTGCAGCCGTTGGCATCCGTGGCGGTGACGGTATAGGTCCCCGCCGGTAGCCCCGTCGGGTTTTGGCTGGTGCTGCCATTGCTCCAAAGAAAAGTATAAGGGCTGGTTCCGCCCGATACGGTCAGGGTGATGGCGCCATCACTGCTGCCGTTGCAGTCCGGCTGGATAACCTGTGGATTGGCGCTGATATTGGTAATTGTAATGTTAGAATTTCCCGATACCGTTCCGGGACAATTTCCGGTCGTGCTGGTCACCGAGACGAGGGTCACGGCGCCGGGGTTGGAAATACTCAGGATATAGGGGTTGTTGGAGGTCGTGATCGTGGTCTGGACTCCGTTTTGGGAGTAGACAAACTGCCAGGGTCCGACCCCAGTGAAGTTGATAGTCAGATCGACCGGGTCCATATTGCCCTGGGCGCAGAGCGTGCCGCTTCCGCTCAGGGTGGCGGTGGGCACGGAGCCGACTGTAATGTTGGCTGTTTCGGTTGCGGTATTCCCGCAAACGTCGGTAACGGTGACGCTATAGGTCGTGGTTTGGCCCACCGGCGGGTTGACCGTGATAGTCGGTGATGAGGCCCCGGTGCTCCATTGGTAGGTCAGGTTTCCGGGCACCCCTCCCGTGGCGCCCGGGTTGAGGGTGACGCTTTGGCCTCCGCAGAGGTTTTGGTCGGGCAGGTTCAGGTTTATGGGAGGTGGATCCTGGATGATCATGGTGACGGTCTTCTGGCTGCATTGGCAGGGGAGCGAAAAGTTGAGGATAAGGGTTTCAGCTCCTTCGGGAATGCCGTCGACGATCGCGTTTACGGGGAGCAGGACCGAACTTTGCCCCGCCGGAATGGTAACGGTCAAAACCAGGGGGGTATAATCGGCGCCCGATGTCGCTGTGCCGGAAATGGTGTAGGTAATGGTCATCGATTCGGAGAGGTCGCCGTCGCGGACGAACAGAAAGTGCCCTCCGGTGCAGCCCTCGTAAATAATATTGGTGCCCGAAACCGTTCCATTGGCGGTGGTGGAGGCCAGGGTTCCTGCGGCAAAGCTGTTGGTTTCGAGAAACACCGCCGAATCATAAATTCCGTCCCCGACGTCTGCAACCGCCAGCTTAATATGATAAGTACTGCACGGGATTACCACGGCCGTGGCAGTCAGGACGACCGTAAAACCATCGAACTGGCAATCCTGAACCGGAGGCCCGGAGGCGATGGGGTGACCGGCGCAATCGGGATCGCCGAGTTGGCCGCTGCCCGCAGGGATATTCCCTACATAGTATATGGGATTTGTGCCGTGGTTGACGTTATCGATCGAAACCTGCGTACCATTTGGCAAAACAGCTATGTTGATTGCGTTGTTGGAGAAAGGGCCGTTGATGCCCGGACCGCTGAGAAAGAACCCGAATACGTCGTTAAAACCCGCGTTGACCCATTCGCAATATTCCTCCGATGCAAAAACATACCGGAAAGTCACCGTATCGTTAGTGGGTTTAAAATCGAACTCGATCTTGGAGGCGTCGAAAATCATGCCTCCGGTCATTTGGGCCAGGTCCGGATCTCCCTGGTTTTGACCCATAGCTGGTCCCGGCGCTTGCCGAGTTGTTGGGCCCGGTGGCCGTGGCAATATTTCCGGAGGAAAGAATAACCCCAGTGGCTATGCCGATTGAGCTCATCCCGTTTGCAAAGGTGCCTCTCATATTATTCGTCCCCCTGCGAAGTGACGTTCGATACCTCGAAGCAATCGCCCCCGATGAGCACATCGGTGATCAAATCGCTCGGTGGAAGGCCGGTAGCGGTGGAAATGGCCGGCGGCCGGCCGATTTCGCCCGGCGGTTTGACCGAGTAGGTCTCCGAAGTCTTGCTGACGCTTATATATACCGGTTCCTTATCCAAGGCCTTTGCCGAGGTCGTTTTGATCACCAGGGTATAGCAGGGCGAAGTCGGTTTGACCTTCCCGTAACTCATGTCCCCCAGGTTCAAAAACGTGCTGAACAGTTTGTCCTCAGAGCCGGCAGGCATGGCGTTTACCAAATAGGTCTCCCCCTTCTCCAACCCGCATAATTTCACGGTTTGGATCTCTTCGGAGATAAAAATCAAAAACCGGTCCGAATGTCCTTTGAATTCAATCGTTTCTTCCGGCGGAACTGGCAAGTCTTTTCCGTGGAATGCGTATCCCAGGAAAAGAGCGATCGCGAAAATTCCAAGCTGAAAAAGGGGTAAGGTTTTTTTTCATAACAATCGGGTTGTTTATCCTCCCAAATTTAACCAGGGTTTCCTCAACGGGAAAAATTATTGCCGAATGGGAAAGCTTTTGACTTAAACCAGAATAGGTAAAGTCCGAACGGGGCAAACTAAATGCCCACGGTCTCGCTCTTCTATACCTATGATCCTTTTATTTGTTAAAATGCTGGTTTGGTTTGGCTCATAGCCTGCGAATTCCGGCCCGGCCTGCTAGTTTCGCTCCGGGACGGAGCATTTGCAGGCCCTCGCCGTTGTGGAAGGCATCGATATTGCAGGTCATGGGCTCCAGGGCAATGGACTGCCGGGCGGGAGGGATAAATACCTGCAAAAAAGGAAATTGGCGATCCTGCCAATAGCAAAGTCGCAGGTCGCCGGAGCGGAGGAAGGCCTCCCTAACCCCCGCTAATCGAAAACCGGTGTCGAACGATGCGCCCGCTATGGGCCTGGGGTTCCGAAAACCTAAAAAAGGAGATTCCTCTCCGGTGGGAATCATCCTTTCGTCCACTTCAATTTTATCGGCGTCCGGAAGCTGCAACTCCGCCCGATCGAGCTCCGCACCGGGAACAAAATAGGGATGCCAGCCCATACCGGCGGGGATTTCCCGCTCGCCGGTGTTTTCCATTTCCATGAAAATTTCAAAATCAGCCGGCCCCCTAAGGGTATACCCGACCCGCAGGGTAAATGGGAAAGGGTAATAAGGCAAATCGCCGGAATACAGGTAGCTGAGCTCGATGGAAACCCGGTCCGCCTCTTCCGCGATCTTTTCTATTGCAAAAGGCTTGTCGAGCACGAAGCCGTGCAGGGCATTACCCCGCTCCGCATCGTTGAGGGGAAACTGATACTCCTCGCCCCCGACCTGGTACCGGCCGTCTTGCAGGCGGTTTGGGAAAGGCGCCAGCAGAGCGCTCTTCCCCCAGTCCAGGCTCTTGAGTTCCTCGGCATCGGCATACCCGTCCAATACCTGCCGGCCCCCCAATTGGAGATCCAGCAGGCAGGCGCCTCGCTGGGGCGAAAGGGAAAACCCATTGCCCCCTGCTGCATCCCTGAAACGGATAATCTCGAAAGCCCCCCAAAAACTCTTTTCGCGAAGGTACATCGCCTTCCTGTTAGCGCATGATTTGAAATTTGGCCGTCCTGCCGTCCACCGACACGAAATACAGGCCGTTGGACAAGCCGTCCAGCATCACCCGGGCCTGATTTCCCTCCACCTGCAGCAGGCGCAAAGGCCGCCCAATGGCGTCGAAAACCCGCAGCTCCCTGGCCTCGCCCTCCCAGCTCACCTCCAGCCACTGCTGCGCAGGGTTCGGGAACACGCGAAGGCCTTGGTCATAAGCCGGTTCAAAAGTTGCGGAAACCATTTCCGTGACGAGAATATTCCGGAAAGCCGAGCTTGCGCAACCGTCCGCTCCCGCGGCGGAAAGAGAAACAGTGTAGAGACCGGGGAGGGTATAGCTATAGCTTGGGTTTTGGTCGGTGCTCGTGGCGCCGTCGCCGAAATTCCAAAACCAGGAATCCGCACCCACGCTCAGGTCGGTAAAATCGACGTCGGCGCTACCACCTTCCAGCATCAGCGTATCGGAAGAAGCCGAGAAATCGGCAGCGGGCGCCTCGCCGGTTCCCGCTATGTCCACATCCACGGCGGTTCGGCCGCAGATTTCGTCGTACTCGATCTGCCAATCGTAAAAATAATACCAGCGCTGAAGCCCGTTGGGTCCGTTCGAGCGCCTGATTTTCAACACATCTTTGACCTCATACGGGAAATCGGCCCCGGAGGTATTGTACAGCAGTGGAAGCCCGTAATCGAGCACCAGCTCCATATCTTCGCCCGCTGGGACATTGAGGTTGAGCGTAACGCGGGTCTCCCCTACCCCGTTGACGAGCAAGGTCTTGGTGACCAGCGTCTCCCCATCCGAATCCAACAGTTTCACGAATCGAGGGCCCGCCGTTTCGGTATACATCACGACCGACTTGATCTTAAAGGGTACGTATGCGTCGAAGATCAAACCCTCCTGTTCCGGCTCGGGATCGAGCTGGGAAGGCCCTTCTTCTATGCTCTCGAGCCCTACGCGGTCTGCATAAACCGCCTGGGCGTAAAAGGTCGTATCGCCAAAAAGCGGTCCGGCGAGAAAAACCGGGCCCTCTCCAAGCAAGTTGCCGTCGGAGGGAGCGTCGTACCACTTGTAGCTGGCTGTTCCAGGACCGTCGTAATTGGCCCTCAGCGCTACCACTGAGCCTTCACAGTTCTCCATATCGGCGCCGAGCTCTACCGCTGCTTCCAGCGGAAGCCGGTCCTCGACTTTTATGCCCAGCACAAAGCGGTTGTTCAACAGGCGGTCATCCGCTTCGCCGTTTACCTTTTTGATCTCCACGGCGAGGTCCTTGCTCCCTTCCGAGGAGGACAGCGTGGGCAGATCTATCGTTTCAATATCGCCGGGCTCCAGGGTTCCGGACCAGGCGAGTGGGGTGGTTATTCCGTCCAGTTCCACCTCCAGTTCCATTTCGGAAATTGTCGTCAGACCGTCGTTCTTCACCAGCACCCGGCCGTTCACCGTCAAATCGCAATTGTATTCCGGCGATTCAACCCGGATTACCAGGGCATCCGTGCTATTGGGAGCGGGCGGCACTGGCACGTGGCCCAAACTCACCAGGTAGTTGAACGCAGCCTCCACGTTGATGATCCCCATTCCGTAGATATTGTCCTCCCCGGGCACGCCCAGGTCGGTGCAGGAATTGTACAGCGCGAGTTTGATCTCGTAACCGGGCAGATAGGGAAAAGCCTCCTTGAGCAGCAACACGGCCCCCGTGGTATGCGGGGCCGCCATGGATGTGCCGGAGAAATTGGAATAGCCATTGCCCGTCACGGAGGAGCGCACCGAAACGCCGGGGGCGGAAACCTCCGGTTTGATGAGCAATTGGCCTTCTCCGCCGCAGATGGAAGGGCCCCGGCTGGAGAAATCGGCTATTAAAAGGGAAGAGGAATTTCCATTCAAAGCGCCAATGGTAAAGGAATTGACCAGGTCCGTATTGATATTGTGGGGAGGGGAAATGGTCTCGTCGTCGGGACCTTCGTTCCCTGCCGAAAAGATCACCGCCACGCCCATGGCGTCCAGGGCGTTGAGCACATCGACATACGCGCTGGTGCATTCCTCCTCGACCCAGGGATCGTACCAGGAGTTATTGATCGCATCGGGCATATCCTCCGTCGTGTTGGGGTTGTCGTCGGGGTCGATGGCCCATTGGAGGGCGCCGATATTGTCTTCATTGTTGCCGCTGTTTCCGCAGCCGATGGTCGAAGCGCCCGTCCATTTGGCGTTGAAAGCCACTCCGATCGTGTCGTTGCTGATGCGGTCCAAGCCCAGGATGGTGCCGGTCACGTGGGTGCCGTGGTCGTCGCAGTCGTAGGGGGTGGTATTCGGTCCGAAAAACTCGTACCAACTGATCTCCGGGTCTGTGTAAAAGCCCCGAAACTGCGCCGCCAGCGCCGGATGCGAGGGATCGACGCCGGTGTCGTTGGTGAAGGCCACACGGCCGTAACCTGAATACCCCATGGCCCAGAGCGCGGGCGCCTTGATCGCGGCCAGGCCGGGCTCTTTTCCGTTCGGCATGATGCCAGAGCTCATGGTAAAAACTTCCTCGTGGGCCGTTTTCGCAAGCGGGCCGTTCCAGCCGAGGTATTCGATATCCTCCCGCCGGCTCAGCTCTGCGATGGCCGATGCGGTGGCTTTGGCATATACCAGATTGGCAATCCAGTAAGAATGGACAGAGCTTTGGTCTACGCCCGGATTTTCTTTCAGAAATTGTACGATGGGTCCCTGGGTTGCGGCGGCTTTTGCCTGCAAGGTTCCAATGACCTCCTTTGCGCGCCGGTCGAGGCTCGCCTTGCTCTCGCGAAGGCTGTGGTTCAGGGCTACCGCATCCACCCTGTCTTTCAGGATGATATAAAAGGAATGCATGTCGTCCGGTTGGTTCGCCATGCGCTCCAACAGGTGGGTGGAGACGACCTCTTCGCGAAAATTCTGCGCAAATAGCGCGGGGCATAGCGCCAATAATAAAAGTGTCCAGGCAAGCTTCATATCAATCCGTTTTACTTTAATCCGACAAAAATATATTTTAAAAGTCGAATGGGCGGCTTTAGGCCGCCCATTCGACTTTTAAAGTACAAACTTCACTCCGCCTTGGGTGGCCGAACCATCAAATTGTCGGCCACTTTGCTGGAAATGGAGATCTTTCCGGAGGGAGATTCCAGCACCATCGAATCGTCGAAGGCCATGCGCTCCAGGATGCGAATGCGGGCGCCGATCAGCAACCCCACCTGCTCCAGGTATTGAAGCAACTCCTTGGCATCGTCTTTCACCCCAGCGACCACCGTTTCGCTTTTTTCCGGCAGGGACGACAACAATACGATGTTCCGGTCCGGCAGTCTGCCTTTTTTGTCGGGAATGGGGCCTCCGTGGGGATCGAAAGCGGGGTTGCCCAAAAAATCGTCCAGGCGGCTGATGAGCTCTTCGGATTGAATATGTTCGAGTTGCTCCGCAATATCGTGCACCTCGCTCCAGTTGAAGCCCAGTTTCTCCGAAAGAAATACCTCCCAGATCCGGTGCTTCCGCACGATGTCCACCGCCACCGTACGGCCGCGGGCAGTGAGCATCACGCCCTGGTATTTTTCGTATTCGATCAGGCCCTTGACGGCCAGCTTTTTGATCATATCGGTCACCGAGGCGGCCTGAACGTCCAGTTCCCGCGCCAGCGCGGAAGTGCTGACGGCCTTGCCTTCCTCTTCTACCGAAAGGTTGAAAATGGCTTTGAGATAGTTTTCTTCGATCTGGGAATGCATGGAAATTAGTTGAAAAGTTGAAAAGTTGAAAAGTTGAAGAGTCTTAAAGCCAAAGCGTCCCCTATCGGGAGACGCTTTGGGAACGGAGTATAGACTTTTTTACCTGAACAAACGCAAGCGCCAGCACAAACCAGATCCCCGCCGCCACCGACATCGCGCCGGCCACCGAACCGTTGGTGGCAGCGGCCATGACATAGCCCAGGATGGAGGAAAGGAGCCCGAACAGGGCCGACAATCCCAACATCACAGGCAAACGGTCGGTCAGCAAATAGGCTGTGGCGGGCGGCACGATCAGGAAGGCGACCACCAGGATGGCCCCTACCGACTCGAACGACACCACCGTGGCCATCGACACGGTGCCCATCAGGGCGTAGTGCCAGAAAAAGGTGGAAATGCCCAGCGTGGCGGCATAAGCGGGGTCAAACGTAGTCAGTTGCAGCCCCTTGTATCCCACCAGCACAAAGGTAAGGATCAGCACAAAAGCGCCGCCCAATATCCACACCGCCCGCGGACCGAGGGACTGCCCCCCGGCCAGGATCCACAGGTCCAGCGGCACGTAGGCGATCTCTCCGTACAGGACGCAGTCCTGGTCGAGGTCCACCTGCCGCGTGAACAGCGAAATGAGGATGATGCCGATGGCAAATAAAGTGGTATACGACAAGCCGATCGAGGCATCCGACTGCATGCGCCCCACCCGGTGCAGCCATTCGATCAGGACCGTGGCAAATACGCCCAGCACAGCCGCCCCCGCCAGCATGGGAATGGAATCCCGCGAGCCGGACAGCAAAAAGGCGATCACGATACCCGGCAACACGGCGTGGGAAATAGCGTCGCCCACCATAGCCATTTGCCGGAGGAGTAAAAAGCTGCCCAAGAGGCCGCAACACAAGGCGACAAGGGCGCCGGTGAGGATGATCCAGAATGCATCCATGTCATTGAGTGATTGAGTGAGTGAGCCATTGAGTGATTGGTGATTGAGTGATTGAGTGATTTTTTCCTCTCACTCAATCACTCAATCACCAATCACTCAATGATTAAGGAATAGGGCTCTGATGCGGATCCGTAACCGGATAGCCGAGGTCGCGTTGCAGGGCTTCTTCCAGTTCGGGGGTCAGTAAGTGCTCCATGGCTTCGGCGCCGGGGTGCACGTGGTCGGCAGGCAAATTGAGCCTTTCGTGGAGGTATAATTCCCAGAGCCGGTGGCGGCGCACGATTTGTCTGGCTTCTGTGAGGCCTTCTTCTGTGAGGCGCCACAGGGAATTGATTTCCGTGGCCCAGGCCTTGCGTTTTAAGCGTCGCAGCACCATATTCAGCGGGCCGGGCTCGATCTCGCGGTGTTCCAGGATACTCACCCGGGAATACCCCTTGCCGGCCATCCCGCTTCTTTCTTCCAATTGAAAAAGAATCTTGAGCACGTTTTCAAGGGCAATCTTACGGGCGTATCGCCATTGTCGAAGGCTGCGGCCGAGGATGCCCCGTTTGGGCGCCCAGAGCATGGAAATACCGGTCAGCAAGGCCAGCGCCATGACGATCCAGGGGCCTGTGGGCATGGAAGGCGCCGCAAAGGACACATAAGCGCCCGACCAGGCGGCGATGATGCCCATCCCGGCAGCCAGCAAGAGCATGACCGACAGCCGGTCGGTCCAGTATCGCGCAGCGGCGGCGGGGGCGATCAATAGGGAGGCCATCAGCACAACGCCTACGGCCTGAATGCCCACGGCGATGGACAGCACGGTGATGGTCGACAGCAGGAATTCCAACAGCCGGACCGGCATGCCGACCGAGCGGGCAAAGTCCTGGTCGAAGGCGATGAGCTTGAATCCTTTGTAAAACAGCAGCAGGACGAGCACCAGGCCCAGCACCACCCAGGTGAACATATTCACATCCTGGCTGGTGATCGAGGCGGCTTTTCCGAATAAAAATTTATCCAGGCCGCTCTGGCTGGCGGCGCCGGATTGCTGAATGATGGTCAGCAACCAGATGCCCAGCCCGAAAAACACGCTCAACACCAGCCCGATGACGCCATCGGCCTTGAGCTTGGTGCGGCGCACGAGATAGTCCATGGCGAGCAGGGAAAGCCAGCCCGCAATCAGGGCGCCCAGCAGCAGGACGAAGGGGTTTTTGCTTTGGCCGACCATAAAGGCCAGACAGACGCCGGGGAGGATGGAGTGCGCCACCGCGTCGCCCAAAAGCGCCCGCTTGCGGAGCAGGGTGAAAACCCCCACCAGTCCCGCCCCGGCCCCCAGCAGGGTGGCGCCCAGCACCACCATCCGCACGTTGGGATCAGACAGGGATAAGAATTGGAGCAGGTTGTTCATAATCAGCTTTTTACTTTCTTCTCCCGAACGGGAAATCCGCCTTCCTTCACCCGGTCGGCCACTTTGGACAACACGGTGAGCTGCCCGCCGTATGCCGCCTGCAGGTTGGCGTCGGTAAATACTTCTTCCACCGGACCGGCGGCTACCAGGCGGGTATTCATTAATACCACCCAGTCGAAGTACTGGCGCACGGTGTTCAGGTCGTGGTGCACGATCAGCAGGGTCTTGCCGCTTTCTTTCAATTGCATCAGCAGGTCGAGGATAGCCCTTTCGGAGGCGGCGTCCACCCCGGCAAAGGGCTCGTCCATGAGGTACAATTTGGCTTGTTGCGCCAGGGAGCGGGCGATGAACACCCGCTGTTGCTGCCCGCCCGAGAGCTGGGAGATCTGCCTTTGGGAAAATTCCCTCATCCGCACCTGATCGAGCGCCCAATCGGCGACTTCGCGATCCGTTTTGCTCAGGCGGCTGAGCAGGTTTTTCGGGCGGTAGCGGCCCATGAGCACCACATCGCGCACCCGGGCCGGAAAGTCCCAGTCGACCGATTCCCGCTGCGGCACGTAGCTCACCTGACTGCGCACCTCGTCGAGGGGCTGGTCGAATATCCGGACGAAGCCGCCGCTCATCGGGGTGAGGCCCATGATACTTTTCAACAAGGTGGTCTTGCCCGATCCGTTGGGCCCGACTATGGCGATCAGCTTGCCTTCGGGGAGCGAAAAATCGACGTCCCACAGCACGGGGCGCTGGCTATAGCTGACGGTGAGGTTGTGTACTTCAACGGCTGACTTCGGCATGGCTTTCTCCTTTTAAGGCGTGAACGATCGTGCGCACGTTGGCGCGCACCATTCCGATGTATTCTCCTTCGGGCGTGCCGGCCTGCCCCATGGCGTCCGAATACAGGGTGCCGCCGATGGTCACTTTGTGGCCACGTTTTTGGCAGCCTTCGACCACCGCTTCCAGCGATTTGGTGGGCACGGAGCTTTCGACGAATACCGCTTTGATCTTTCGTTGGGAAATGAAGCTGACGAGGTCGGACACGTCTTTGAGCCCGTATTCCGACACGGTAGAGATGCCCTGGAGGCCTCTGACCTCCACCTCGTAGGCCCTGCCGAAATAGGCGAAAGCGTCGTGGGCGGTGATGAGCACCCGATGGTCTTTCGGCACGGTGCTCAGTTCGCTGCGCACCCATTCGTCGAGGGCGAGCAGCGAATCTCGGTAGGCCGCGGCGCGTTGGCGGTATGCTGCGGCGTGGGGGGCGTCGTGTTTTTCCAGGCTGGCGCCGATGTAGGTCGCCACATCCGCCCACATCCGCACGTCGAACCAGATATGCGGGTCGTGGACCTCGGCCTGCCCGGCGAGTTGGAGAATTTTGCTATGGTCCAGTCCTTCGGCTACGGCGAAGACGGGTTTGGTTTTTCCCACTTTTTCGAGGATCTCTACCATTTTGCCTTCGAGGTGGAGGCCGTTGTAAAAAATGAGGTCTGCTTCGCTGAGTTTCCGGAGGTCGCCCTGGGAGGCCTTGTACAGGTGCGGGTCGACGCCAGGCCCCATCAAGGCGCTCACCTCTGCCCTATCGCCAGCGATCTTCGCCACTGCGTCGCCGATCATGCCGGTGGTACTGACGATCCGGATCTTGCCGTTTGCGCTATCGGGCGGGGTAGCCTGGCAACCCGCCAGGAGCAAGGAAAAAACGGGGATTGCGAGAAAGGAGTATTGCCACATATTCGAAAAATTTAGGCTTGTCTAAAATAATTTACGGACAAAGCTAAATATTTTTCGAATAGGGTGCAAATAAATTTTAGAGGGGTCTAAAAATGTCAGTTTGGACACAGATTAAACGGATTTTATGGATTTCATGGATGGGTTCCCCTTTCCCCGACAGTATCACGGACCAAACAGACTTCATCTGCGATTCACCTTCGCGGGCAAGCCGAAGAACAGCGGCGCGAAGCCCCTTTTCTGGCAGGGGGTGGGACGGTTTGAGGCTTTTACCTCGAAGGAAGGCGTATGGCGCAACTGCGCTTCCGTATAAGCGCCACCCTTGGGCAACACCGCGCTCTTCGAAACGGGACCTGGATATATTAACCGATGAGATGCCCTTTTTACAGCGAAACTACTACTACCCTTGGATGAAGGTTTTGATTCGGACCGCCGGGGTGATTGTCTTAGGGAAGGAGTGAATGAGGATTTGGGGGTGAATTGGTATGTATGGGTTTGGTTTTATGCCAACGATAGGTTTACGGGGGGATCCCATCAGCGATCAATCCCCCACATGTTTTGCAATTCTCCCATCAATGTTGATCTATGGGTTGCAAAAAGTTTCTGTACCTGGATGTATATAAGGAAAACCTCAATGATATTGAATTGGGACAATGAATAGAAGGCAAATTATCAGTTATACTGACAAAAATGTCTGGAAATTGTGATAAGAAAATAGAAGGCAACAAACACCGCTTCATCACCTATAACGGCTTGGAATTACCCAGGGATCGGTTCGGACTGCGCCTCGGGCTGATGCGAAATAACTCACTACGATGCCAATCATCGCGTGACGCAGATGATCAACACCTTTTCAATTCCTACCCGTTGGTGGGGAGCATCGACAACCCCAATTTCTGGACCACAGATTAATCCGCTTAATCTGTGGTTCAGACAGGAAAAATGGTCGTTCTGCGAATACGACGGCTCATACCGCCTTGCTTTATGGAGTCCGAACTGATGCCATATTTGAATACCTCCAGCTCTTGATACCGAGGATCTCGTATTTTCTATAACCACCCTCCTTCGTTGGCATACGTCTCAGCTTGTGGGGGATACATAATCAAATGGAACTCCGGTTTGGCGCTCATAGGCCAGTGCCGGCAAAGAAGAAGCGGTTCGAAGTCTTCTCCGAAAGGCATTTGAGAGGGGTCGCGCAATACGGCTTCAAACCCTTCCCTGCCGCTTGCAACTACTGCGGCACGGATATAAAGAAACCATCTTCGGAAAAATGACTGCCATCGGGATAAGCTGCCTGAGCATGAGCCCTTGTATCCAATTGGTAAAGCTTTTCCGAAAGCATATCTTCAAACAGATAAATATGACTAACCGGATGAGCGGATAAACTCGCAACAGCAGGCGCCAACACTTCGTCGCGATCTTCCGGGGTATTCCAATCCAGAAGGGCAATAATATTCCAAAAATGCTCCTCGGTGAAACTGGGTAATACATCCATATCCTACTCAATAATCATTAAACCACTTCCTAGCCTGCCTCCCGAAATTCCCCTGCATCTCCGTAGCGCCGAAGGGATCGTCCCCATCCACTTCGTTGGGGGAATTTTTGTACAGCTCCAGCTCCCAGCGCGGGTTGTTGAGCTCGCCGCGGGCGGTGGAGTGCAACAGCCGAAAGTCGTTGGGCGTCAGGCTGGGATTGTAGAAAATGAAGCGGACATTGGTTTGGTTGGTAACCGGAAATTCGTTGTAAACCCAGATCTCGTAAGGCGGCGCCACGAGGTCGTTGTCCTCCTTGAGCATGTCGGCGGGACTGCCGTATTTTAAATAGATGTACCCGCGATCGGTCTCGAAGCCGTAGCCCAGGCCGGAGTTGAACATCTCGTCGAGGGCGTTGGCCACCTCCATATAGGCCATATAAGGGATGTCCGGCCGGTTGGGGTTCTTTTTGGACCAATAGGCGAAGAGATACAAACGCTGCGCCTCCGGGCTCCCTCCCTTGATCAGCTGGTTGAGCCATTCGGCCTCGTCCGAAGGCACCACCGCCGCAATGGCCTTGAGGCTGTACACGAGGTCCTCGGCTGACAATTTTCCCACAAACTCATCCTGCAGGGCCGCACCGGCCAGGCTTTCCTGGTTTGCATGGAGGTAGGGGTTCGAGCGCTGGAAGGGGGTCTCCTTGCGGCTGAGCAATTCCTTGTGGCGGTTGCGCACCTCCACGGCCAACAAATAATTGCCCGATTCCAGCTCGGTGATATCCAGGTGCAGCAGCAGCACCGACACGGGAGCGGGGGTGCGGCGTTTGTGGCCCACCAGCACGGGCTCGGTATTCCCGTTGCCGTCGACCTTGTCCACCAGGTAGCTCACCATGAAATCGTCGCCGAGCGCCACATCCGTCTGGTAGATCTCGTTGTATAAAATGAGCTTTTCGGCGTTTTTTCCGTAAAAATTAAAGGGAAGCGGCTCCAGGTGGTACCCGTTCTTCACGAAAGGACTCTCCACCTGCGAAGCCTCCGTATGGGAAAGGAGCTGGATGTCGGACTGGAGGACCCTTCTCTTTGGTAGTCCATGTCAAAAGCCCGCCGTATAGACTTTGGCGTTATCCTCCTGGTGGAGGTCTTTGATCGTCACTTCCAGGTCGTAGCGGCCCGGCCCGAGGGCATACCGTTTGAGGTCGATAAAATCCCTGGGGCGCTTCACCTCCGGACTGTTCAGGGTAAATTTGTCGAAACGGACAATGGCATCGTTTTGCTTGAAGAGCACGATCACTTCCACCGCCGCCTGCAGGAGGGTGCTGTCGATGGAAACAAAACTCACGGTAGAGCCTACCACGAAAACGCCGATCTCGACGTATTGGGATTCGGCGGCTTTGAAGGTGGCGTAGGTCACGCTGGCGTCGAGCCCCCAAAGCGCATGTTGCAGGAGCAACAGCCCTGCGAGGACGGTTTTAATTTTTTTCATAGCTTAAAGTATTTATCACCTTCGCCTTCGGCGAAGATGGGAGTTTTGAGACATGGGCGACCTGCGGTCGCCCATGTCTCAAGATAATGTAACCATTTCACTATCAGAAAATAAGAGAAATTGAATGAGTGAAAAGCTCAACTTTTCATCTATTCAACTTTTCAACTCCAATTCCTTTTATGAAAAACGGTATTATTGTTCGAATGGTTTCGCGGCTGCTCTGGCGAGGCTGAATTGAAAGGGGATATCCCGAACGATAAATTTCAACACCATCGAGGAATCCGCTACGAAGAGGATGGTATAGTCTGCCGGAAGGCGTTCGCTTTTGGAGGAGATGATATTTCCCTGAACCGAATAGGCCGATTCTTCCGGCGAGCCGGCCACGTTGGAGAGCAGGCGGCCTTTGGGCAGGAATTCCATGAATGCACCGGTCATGGTCTCGGTGGGGCGGCCGTTTCGGATCGCTTCCCGGATCTCCCAACGGCCGAGGATTAATTCCTCATAATTGGTATCTTTCGAATCGCTTTGACAGGCTGCGAACACCAAAATCAGGCATAAACCAGACCAAATGAGAGTGCGCATACTAGATTCAGGATTATTTGGAGGTAAAAGCTGGGGTAAATGTACAAAAAACTGCATTTCCCTTGCCATCATTTTATGCTGCTCCCTCTTTAACGCCGGGGAGGCAAACGCCCAACGAGATTTCTACAAATCTTACTCTTTTTCCCGCGCCGACTCCTTGAGAGGAATGCTCCGCCCGGAGCGGACCTGCTACGATGTCACCTTCTACGATCTCTACGTCCGGGTCGACCCCAACCGGCGTTGGCTGGAGGGCTGGGTCTATATCCACTACCAGGCGCTCGAACCCTTCGAGCGGCTGCAAATCGACCTGGACCGTAAGATGGAGATCAAGTCCATCCAGTGGAACGGCCTGGATCTGGCCTACGAACGGCTGGCCGGCGCTGTGTTTGTAACCTTTCCTCCTCAGGAAAAAGGCAGCTCGGGGGTGTTCCGCGTCACCTACGAGGGCTTCCCGCGCGAAGCGCCCAACGCCCCCTGGCAGGGGGGCTTCGTCTGGGCGGAGGACCAATACAAAAAGCCCTGGATCGGCGTGGCCTGCGAGGGCGACGGCGCCAGCCTCTGGTGGCCCAACAAAGACCACCTGTCCGACGAGCCCGACAGCATGAAGATCAGCGTGTCCGTGCCCAATCCGCTTCAATGCATTTCCAACGGCAACCTCCGGGCCAAGGTGCCCGAAAAGAACAACCATACCCGCTACGACTGGTTCGTCTCCTACCCCATCAACAATTACAACGTCACCCTCAACATCGGCAACTACACGCATTTCTCCGAAACATACCGTGCAGAGGACGGCTCGGAAATGCCGCTGGATTACTACGTCCTCCATTACAACATCGAAAAAGCCAGGAGGCATTTCGAGCAGGTGGCCCCTACCCTGGCCTGCTTCGAGAAATATTTCGGAAAATACCCCTTCTGGGACGACGGCTTCGCACTGGTCGAGGCGCCCTACCTGGCCATGGAGCACCAAAGCGCCATCGCCTACGGCAACCAATATATGCGGGGCTACCTGGGCGGCATGATCCCCGAAGATATGAACTGGGATTACGCCATCGTCCACGAATCCGGTCACGAGTATTTCGGCAACTCCATCGGCTGCAGCGACCTGTCGGAAATGTGGATCCACGAATCGTTTACCACCTACATGGAGGCTCTTTTCGTGGAATGTAGATATGGCTATGCCGACGCCGTTCGCTATATGAACAGCCAGCGCGCCATCATCCTCAACAAGGAACCCATCCTCGGCCCGAAAGACGTGAACTGGGACCATTGGAAAGGCGGTACCGACCAATACTACAAAGGCGCCTGGATGCTGCACACCCTGCGCCACGCCATCGGCGACGACGAGCAATGGTTTGCCCTGCTCCGGGCGTTTTACGACCAATATGCCCTGCAGCAGATCAACACCGACACCTTCGTGCAATTTGTAAACCACTACACCGGAACGGATTATTCCTCCTTTTTTGAGCAATACCTCTGGTATCCGGACATTCCGGTGCTGGTTTATAAGCTGGAGCAACGGGGAAAAGACGTGAAGGTTACTTATCAGTGGAAGGCCTCCGCCCCGGGTTTCAACATGCCGGTAACCTTGCAGGGAAAGGACCGTCGTTGGCGGCTCAACCCCGAAAGCGGCAAGCGCAAGACAAGCACCCTGGAAAATTGTCGGGTGGAGGATATCCGCGTTTCCCTGGAGCTGTTTCTGATCGGGGAGAAGAGGTTATGAGCTTTCAGGATTACCAAACCGGGGAGATTGTAATTCAACCGCTTCGCGGTTGTTTCGTATTAATTCCCTCGGCCCCCGGATTTCATCCGGGGCTATGAATGTTGAATCCCTCCGGGATTGATAAAATTGCTGGTCCAATTGTAGAAAAAACGCAACAAACCCTGAAAGGGTTAAATATTCATAGCCCCCGATGCAATTGGAGAAAAACGCAACAAACCCTGAAAGGGTTAAATATTCATAGCCCCCGATGCAATCGGGGGTAAAAACGAGGTGTTTTAACAACCGCGAAGCGGTTGAATTTATTTGAACAAGGCAATCCTTAGATTAAAACAGAAAAGGGCGAACGGTTGTACCGTTCGCCCTTTTTATATCCTTCAAAAGGAATGGTTCAATCTTCTGCCACGACAACCGGCGCGTGGGAAGCCGTAAATTTGCGCTCCTTGATACGGGCTTTCTTGCCGACCAGGCCGCGCAGGTAATACAATCTGGCTCTGCGCACTTTTCCGCGCTTCACCACCTTGATCTCGACGATCGCGGGGGAGGTAAAGGGGAAAATACGCTCGACGCCTACCCCGTTGGAAATTTTGCGAACCGTAAAGGTCTTCGTGGCGCCCTGACCCTTGATCTGGATCACATCGCCGCGATAGTCCTGAATACGCTCTTTGGCGCCTTCCACAATCTTATAACTGACCACGATGTTGTCGCCTGCCCGAAACTTGGGGAAGTTGATCTTTTTGGCCAGCTGCTCTTGCACAAACTTTATTGCATCCATGATTTCTTCTGTTTTCCGGCGCTCCCGCCATTTTTTAACGAGGGCCCACAAAGGTATGGCATTTCAGTAAATTAACAAATAGTGCCGGACAAATTATTTTTCACCTCATCAAAGCCACAAAGCCTTGATATTCAAAGGCCTCCCCGCGGGGGCCGGTAAACCGCACCATACAGACGTAGACGCCGTCCGGCGCTTCTTTGCCGGAGTTGCGGTACAGGCCATTCCAATATTCGAAGGGACTACCCGCTTCGTAAATCAACTCGCCCCATCGATCCCAAATCTGAAGGGCGAAATCGCTGAACCCGGGCATGACCCCGGTCCCTCCGAAAAAATCGTTGAGATCGTCGTAATTCGGGGTAAAGGCGTTGGGCAGAAAAAACCGGAATTCCGGAAACACGTCGATCAGCCGGAACAGCGTATCCCTGCAACCCAGCTCGTTCGACACGATCAGGCGGATCTCCTGCCAGCCCGTGTCCGGCATGGTGTGAGTCAGGTTGGGGCCCGGGCCGATGCGCACCCCGTCGAGGTAATAATCCCAGCCCGAGGCATATAGGGAGGAATCGATCAATTGGACCACCGGATCGAGGTTCGTCGGGCGAGGCGGGTAGAAGCCGAAATTGGCGATGGGGTTCTTTTTGATCGAAATAAGATTCTTGAACAAAGTATCCGTGTAGCACCCGATCGGCGAGGTGATCTCCAGATACACGGAAAATAAGCCATCCGTCGTATAGGTATGCACCGGACTGATGACCGAATCGACGCCCCCGTCCCCAAAATCCCAGCGAAGGATATACGTCTCGTCGATCGGCGTGGATAGATTGGTGAACGTGATCGTCGCCGGGGGGCAACTGGTGGTATCGTTGGGCGACACCAGGATCAGCGCGGGCACCGGGAAGTAGGAGACCTTCCGGATGGTGTCGTCGGCGCAACCGTTGCTGTCGGTGACCTCGAGCACCGCCCACTTCTCGCCCGATTCGGAATAAATATGTGTCGGGGAGTCAAAATCGGAGATGCCCCCGTCTCCAAAATCCCAGGACCATTGCTCAATGGGGCCGCTGCCGGGAGCGGAGTGGTCGACAAAATACACGGGGCCGGACACGCAGGTGTCGTAGTGAAAGTCGAAATCCGCATGGGGCCCGGTAAATATCTCCACCAGCAAAGTGGCGGTATCGCCGCAGGCATTACTCCCGGGGTTGATCATGAATTGCCCGACATAGGTCCCGGGGCCCGGAAAATTGATCACGGGCTCCATCTCGGAATACTGAACAATCGTGCCGTTTATATTGAACTCCCAGAAAAATTCGTCCTGAGACTGGTTCAGGGTGCTTTCGTTGATGATCACCACCGGTTCGCCCACACAGGCGGAAATGACATAAGTTTGAGTGCCCAGCAGGGAATCGGCCTGAAGGCTGGCATATACCACCGGCTCGCAACTGGCCACGTTGAACTGGAAATCCCTGCGCACCACGCTCAGCAACTGCCCGTTGCGGAATTCTTCCACGCAAACCCCTACCACGTACTGGCCCAGCGGTGGGCATTCCGGTGAGCAGGCCCGACACGGGGTTTATGGACATGCCCGGGGTAGCCGGCAGAGGGCTCAGCGGGTTATAGGGCGGCACGTAGTCGATCGGGTCGTAAGGGGGCGGGCAGGCGGGGTTGGGCACGATTCCGTCGCAGCCGTTCGCATTGCCCGGATTGCCGGGTCCGCCGACCGGGCCGGCTCCTTTCAAGGGAGCGCAGAGGGAGTAGATCAACTGATCGCCTTCCTCGTCGATGGCGGTGTGCAAATAATTGAGGTTCTGATTGGCGCAAATGACGATCGGTGGAAAGGTCTCGAACACCGGGCTGTTGTTGCAAAACGATTGCGAAGCCGGGGTGATCTCCACCGAGAACGTGGCGCCGGTATCGTCGGGCTGAAACATATTCGAAACGGTCGCATTCCGGCAGCAGCGCTGGTAGGAGATCGTGTAGCTCTGCAGGGAAGGCCAATCGGCAAAATCATAGGTAAACTTATAGGTCGCTTCCTGAACACAGATATTCGGAGGAAGGATCAGGCAGGGATCGTTGATCACCGGCTGGATATTCTGGATGGTCAGAGGAGATACGCTCAGGGTGATCAGGGGGTTATTCGCCGCTCCTTTATAAATGGACACGGGCGCGTTGTTGTCAAACCCCGCCCCGCCGCCGGCGCAATCCCGGTACATTTTCATCGTAAATTCGTACATGCCGTTGCCGAGGCATTCGTAGGTGAGCACCCCGCCGATGATGTGGGCTGCCTGCAGGGTTCCGGTGAGAAAAAGAAATAGGGAAAGTAGCAAAAGGCGCATAGGCGTCCGGGGGTTTTGATCCTGGAAAGTTACGAATAAAACCGGTTCCTAATTCAAAAGCACCGCGAAGCCGTTCAGCCGTACCGGCTGGTTTCGGGGCGTCAGGTAGGAAACCACCACAACATATACTCCGGAGGGAGAGGGATCTCCCCGTATTGTATTTTCTGCCGTTCCAACTCTGGTAGGGGTCGCCGGTCTCGAAGACCAATTCCCCGTAGCGATTCCAGATCTGGAATTGAAAATTCAGGGCCCCTTCCATCACCCCTTCCCCCCGGAAGGTGTCGTTGATGCCATCGCTATTCGGCGAAAAGGCGTTGGGCAGGAAATACCGCACCTGGGGCTCCACATCGATCACCTGGACGGCCGTATCCCTGCACCCGCTGATATGTGTGACGATCTGGGTGACCACCTGCACGCCGGTATCGGGAAAAGTGTACACCGGATTGGGTTGTAGCGAAAAGCCAATGCCCGAAAAGTCCCAGCGCCAGCTGGCCGCCTCCTGCGATTGATCCGTAAAGGTGACCGTGGGCTCCAGGTTGCTCACCTTTTTCGGAGAAAATGTAAACCCCGCCACCGGCGATGGCAACACCTCGATCAAATCGGGAAATATCGTATCCTTGAAACAGCCGATCGGAGAGGTAATGCTCAATAGCACGGTGTACACGCCCTCCGCGGTGTATTCGTGCGTCGGGCTCACCCCTGTCCCGAAGTTTCCGTCGCCGAAATCCCAGACTATATTATAGGACTCATCGATGGGGAAAGAAAGATTGTTGAAGGTAATCAGCGCGGGCTCGCAGCCGACGAACTCGCTGGGCGCCACCACGATGAGGTCGGGAACCGGGTAATACGGCAAGGCATACACAGATGTATCGGAGCAGGAGTTGACGTCCGTGACCACGAGGCTGACGTCAAAAGTGCCCGGAATGACGTAGAGGTGATCGGGATCTTTCACCGCAGAGCCGAAGCCGTCGTCGAAGTCCCAGTCCCAATCGGTGATGGTACCCGGGCCTGCGTTGGAAAAAGACTGGTCTGTAAAACTGACCGGGCCGGCGTCGCAGGTATCGTATACAAATGAAAAATCCGAGAAGATCTCCGGGTAGATGGTCACGAAGATGTCCGCCGTATCGGCGCAAACCGTGCCCGGGTTGAGCATCAGTTTCCCGGTATAGGTGCCCACGCCCGGAAAGACCACGGTGGCATTCCACTCGTCGAACTGTTCGGTGACACCGTTGATGTCAAAATTCCACTCGGATACGTCGATGAATTGCTGCTGGTAGCTTTCATTCACAAAATTGACCGTATTTTCTCCGCAGGAGACCACCAGAAAATCATCCCCGTTGATGATCGCGTCTTCCAAAATATCCGCCACCACTGTGGGTTCGCAGTTGGCCACGTTGAACTGGAAATCCCTCCTGCTCACGCTGAGCAATTGCCCGTTGCGGTATTCCGACACACAGACGCCCACCACAAACTGCCCCTGTATCATGGGCACGCCCGAAATGAGGCCTGTATTCATGTCGATGCTCACCTGAGGCGAGCCACCCATGGGGTTTGCGGCGGAGTAGGTAGGAAGGAATAAAATCGGGATGTAGGGCGGAGGCAGATCGGGATTGGGCGCCACGCCGTTGGGAAGCGACCACTGCGTCTGGTTGGTGCCGCCGCCCTGAAATGGCGTGCAAAGGGAATACTGCAATTGGTCGCCGTCCGAATCGGATGCCGAAAAATCGTAGTTGATGTCTTCCCCCGCGCAAATGATGATGGGCGGCACTTTGTTGAACGAAGGGCTGTTGTTGCAAACGGTCTGCGCCAGCGCAGTCAGTTCGATGGTATAGGTTGCGCCCACGTTCCCGGGGTCTACGATATTGGTGATGGAGTTGTTGCGGCAGCAACGTTGGTAGGTGATGTGGTAGGACTGGTTGCTGAGCGGCAGGTTTCTGGTAAAGGTGTACACGCCCTCTTGCACGCATACGCCCGGAGGCACGACCAGGCAGGGGTTGCTGATCTCCGGGGGGATGTTCGTCACCACAGGGGTGCCCAGGGTAATATTGGTCGGGTTGTTGGAATTTCCATTGAAAATGCTCACCGTGGCATCGAAAGGAGCGCCGGGAGCGCCATCGAACAGGGCCCCTCCTCCCGCGCAGTCGCGGTAAAGGCGCAAGGTAAAGCGGTAGTTTCCGCCGCCCAGGCATTCATAGCTGAATTCCCCTCCAATAATATGCGCTGCCCAGGCGGGACTCAGGGTTAGCAAGGCAATTAGCAGTAAAAGTAAGCGCATAGGGAATTGAATTCTATGATAGAATAAAGATGACCTTAATTTGCTTATGGGATTGAATGGGGTTGAGGGATTGAATGGGATTATAAACAAAGAACGATGAAAATCCCCAGCTGTTTCGTCGTCAATCCGTCAAAATTTATTTCTTCAGGCAGCGATTCAAATACAACTGCCATCTAATTTTTGCGCACTATATTAAAGGGCGTACCCCGCCGCAGGCGCGATACGTCTTTTAAAACCAATAAAAAATGGTATTAAACAACTACACGTCCACCCTGCGAAGTGCAGAACTACAGGACTTCCTTAAAACCCTTCAATCCGGAGGTCTGGTGCTTTTCCCCTCCGACACGGTTTGGGCAATTGGCTGCGATGCCACACAACCCGCCTCTATCCGGCGCCTTTACACCCTCAAGAACAGAACTCCCCAACATCCTTTTATCATCCTGGTCGACTCCGTCGATATGCTCAAGGAGTATGTCGGCCACGTCCATCCACGGATCGAAACCCTGCTGTATTTCCACAACCGGCCGCTGACCGTCATCTACGAGGAGCCCCGCCAGCTGCCCAAAGAACTGATCGCGCCCGACGGTACTGTCGCCATCCGGGTAGTGCAGGACGATTATTGCCGCGGCTTCATCCAGGCCCTCGGCAAACCGGTGGTCGCTACCACCGCCTACCGCGAACCCGGTCAGGTTCCGCGCCATTTCGGGGAAATTCAATCGGATATTCTCTCGGGAGTCGATTGGGTGGCCAAGCACCGCCAGAAGGAACGGCACTTCGAAGATCTCTCCGTCATCGCCAGGCTCGATGAGCAGGAGGAGCTGGAGTTTCTTAGAGACTAGTGGCTGCTTTGAAGCAGTTTAAAATGTTTAGGAGGTTTAGGAGGTTTAGTTTTTTCTAAACTTCCTAAACCTCCTAAACTTTCTAAACCCACCTCTACTGTCTTGCCAAAGGCCCGGGCTTTTTTATTTCCTCCAACGCTTTCAGCACATCCCGGTCCCGTTCGTTGAGGACGACGTAGAGGCTTTCGTTGCCATATAGTTGCTTGGCGATGCGGGATTTCAGCAATTGGAGCGCCTGCGTTTTAACCTTTCGGGCTTCCTCCGGATCGAGCTCCGAGCCTTTTTGGATCGCATAACGGATCAGATCGTCCAACAACTCGTCTCCGCCATCGAACTGGCGGCGGAACTGGTCCAGGCTAAGGCCCTTATATTTTTCGCGGAACTGATGAAAGCGGGTAAAAACAAAGGCGGGAATCTGAGCCTGAAGCTGAAACACCGCCTGGTTTTGATACGTGGTATCGAGTGGAACGAACACATCGGGATAGATTCCTCCCCCGCCGTACACTTTTCTTCCGCTCAGGGTATAAAAAGGCAGGGTATCGGTGTCGGGAAGGCTGTCTTTGATGAATAGCTCTCCGTTTTGAAGGCGGTCTTCCAGATCGTGCTCGTAGGCAACGCGGTCGTCGTATGGTTTCTGGATCGAGCGCCCGGAGGGGATGTAGTATCGGGCGACAGTGAGCCGGATGGCCGAGCCATCGCTGAGCTGGTATTGTTCCTGGACCAGGCCCTTGCCGTAGGAGCGGCGTCCCAGGATGAGGCCCCGGTCGTTGTCCTGAATGGCGCCGGCAAGAATCTCGCTGGCGGAAGCGGAGCCCTCGTCGATGAGCACCACTACGTTGCGGATGTCGACCAGCACGCGTCCGGACGTTTCGTAATCCTGCCGCTGGGAGGTCCTTCCCTGGGTATAGACGAGCAATTTATCTTTTTCCGTAAAAAACTGGCTGAGGATCTCCGTGGCGGCCCGAAGGTATCCGCCCGGATTCTGGCGCAGGTCGAGGATGAGGTCTTTCAATTGTTGTTCCCCGACCATTTCCTTCATGTGGGTATTAAATTCCTGCGCGGTGGTGGCGCTAAAGCGGTTGATGCGGATATAGCCGATACCCGGCTCGATCATATAGGCCGCGTCCACGCTTTCCACCGGGATCATATCGCGCAGGAGGCTGATCTGCCGGAGTTTTTTCTCTCCGTGCCGCAGGACGCCGACCCGGATCTCGCTGTCTTTCGGCCCCCGGAATCTGCGCATAATCTCCTCGGTTTCCATGTTGACCCCGGAAACCAGCGAATCTCCGATGGTGATGATGTTATCGCCTGCCAATATTCCGGCTTTGGCCGAAGGGCCGTTGGCGACCGGCAACACGACGCGGATCGTGTCGTCGAGGATCATGAACTCGATGCCGATCCCCTCGAAATTGCCGTCGAGCTTTTCCTCCTCCTCAATAACTCGTTCGGCCGAGAGATAGGTGGAATGCGGGTCCAGGTTTTCGAGCATGTGGTCGATCGCCGTGCGGATCAATTCCTCGCGGTCGACCGAATCGACGTATTTGGCCTCGATATAGCGGAGCAGTTCCTCCAGTTTTCCATGGCGGGCCCCTTCGGTGGAAAGAGCCTCTTCGGGACTGAGGAGAAACGCGGGGCCTCTGGATTGCAATTGCATACCGATGGCGATGCCCGTGGCCAGCATAAGAGCCAGCGAGAGGGGTATCCACACCATCCAGGAGCGGTTTTTTCTTTGTAAAGTTTGCCTTCATGCGGGGCTGTGGATCAGGCGCCCAGGTAATGCTTCAGCAGCTTGCTGCGGTTTGCCGAGCGCAGTTTATTAATGGCTTTGTCTTTGATCTGGCGAACGCGCTCGCGGGTCAGTCCAAATTTGTCGCCAATGTCTTCGAGCGACATCGGGTGTTCGACGCCAATGCCGAAATACAGCTTGATGACGTCGCACTGACGGTCGGTGAGCGTGCTGAGCGAGCGCTCGATCTCGCGGCGCAGGGACTCCTGGTATTCCAGGGGTTCATCGGTGCCGGGGGTGGCGCTGTTTTCGAGGACGTCGAGCAGGGAGTTGTCCTCCCCTTCTACGAACGGGGCGTCCATCGATACGTGGCGGGCGGCAACACCGAGGGTGGTCTCCACTTCTTCGGTGGGGATCTCCAGCATTTCTGCCAGTTCCTCGGGGGAGGGCTCGCGTTCGAACTCCTGCTCCAGTTCCGAAAATGCTTTGTTGATCTTATTCAAAGAGCCTACCTTATTGAGGGGCAGGCGGACGATGCGGGACTGTTCGGCCAGTGCCTGGAGGATGGACTGGCGGATCCACCATACTGCGTAGGAGATAAATTTAAATCCGCGGGTTTCGTCGAAGCGTTGGGCGGCTTTGATCAGGCCGAGGTTGCCTTCGTTGATCAGGTCGCTGAGCGACAAGCCTTGGTTTTGGTATTGTTTGGCGACGGAGACGACAAAACGGAGGTTGGCTTTAGTCAATTTTTCCAGGGCTACCTGGTCTCCTTGTTTGATTCGTTTGGCAAGTTCTACTTCCTCTTCCGGGGTAAGCAAATCCACTTTTCCAATTTCCTGCAAATACTTTTCCAGCGACTGGCTTTCACGGTTGGTAATGGATTTTGTGATCTTCAGTTGTCTCATGCAGAGGCGTAATTTTAGTGTACTGAACAATAGTTAACAACTCAAAGGCGGCTTGAGTTTGGAGAGAATCTGTAGATGGGACGAAATTTGTTGGTAAGTCTACTCCCTTTTTAGCGATGCAAAGGTAATCCAATACGACCTTGGTGTCAATATGTGTCCGCAATGAATTATTCTATTTGGATAAATCGGAATTTTATTCTTTATTGCGGGGCAGTGGCCAAGAAAGCGGGACTTATCAAAACCCTTCCCCGGCATGGAACGCAAGAAGATCGAGCTGGAGTTTATTTTTCGGGCATCCCCGACCATCATTTACAATTTCCTTACAGCTCCCGCCTGTCTGGTTCGTTGGTTCTGTGATGCTGTGGATATCAACGGGATAGAGTACGCCTTTTCCTGGAATGAATCGATAGAAACCGCAAACCTCACCGAGGACATCGAAGAGGAAAAGGTCCGATTCGAATGGGTCGACAAGGACGAGGGCGAGTTCCTCGAATTCCGTCTTTCCTCCTCCCCGGTTACGGGAGAGACCATACTGGATATCACCGATTTCTGTGATTCGGACGAGGTGGACGACTATATGAGCCTCTGGGAGAGCCAGATGCGCAATCTTCGGAAGGAGACGGGCGACGCTTAACTCGACATGATAGTATTTTTCGGTTCCAATCTGGATGGCGGAAGCATGCACCGGGAAGCTGCCGCCGAAGCGGGCATTCACCGGGTTGGCCCCCAGGGCCTCCTGTTCCTGCTCGAATCTGCACTCGGCCTGAGCGGACACCCCAACGACGACGAATACCTCCGTCTGGAAGCCTATCGCCAGATCATCCGGCAATACCTCGAAGACCACCCCGACGCCTTTTTCGCCTCCTCTTTCCTGGCCGACCAGTTTGCCACCGCCTCCGACCTGCTCGATCGGCGGGATGAATTGCTGTCGGCGGGCTGGGATTTCCACCCTCATCCGGGCATGCCTCCGCGCCTGGAGGCTTTGAAAGACCTGGAAAACCTCCGGAAGAGCTCATCTGCCGCCGCCCTGCCCGGCTTTGCCGATCGCCTCGAAGCAGTCATTCAGTTGCTTCCGGCCATAGGACACTCCATCCGCGAGTTCAAATACCTCGAACCGATCCACCTGTTATCCCGACCGATCCAGCGCTTGATCGAGGCGCTTTCCGCTACAGCAAACGGCCCCTTCGTTTTGGGTGAATACAATCCTCCTTCCCCAAACCCCGACGGCGACCTGGGCGTTTTCCGCAGGGCCTTGCTGGAACGGGGAAACGGGAAGCGCGAAAAAACAGCTGCCCTCGGCGACGGTTCCCTGATCCTGCTTTCCTGCCAGAGCAGCCTGGACGGAGCGGAATACTTCGCGCAATTGCTTCGGCAAAACCCCTCCTTCAAACCCGCCCTCCTGATCCCCGAAAAGAACCGGTCGATCGATGCGGCGCTCATTCAGGAAGGCTTGCCCAGCCTGGGCATTCAATCTGCATCCCTGGCGCGGCCAAGCCTTCAAATCCTCAAGCTGGTCCCGGCCTTTCTCTGGTCGCCGGTAGATCCTTATAAGATACTTGAATTCGTTTCCCTGCCCCTCAAACCCCTGCCCGACGACCTGGCCCACGTGATCGCTACCCAGATGTCGCAATCGCCCGGCATCCAGGGCGACGACTGGAACCGCGCCATCGCCCGGTATTTCGACGAACTGAGGACCAACCGCCCGGGGGCCTACGACGAAGCCAACGAACAATACCGTTTCTGGTTTGCCCGCAGGCGATACCCGATAGGACAAGCCATACCCGTGGAAGAGGCAATTCAGTTATTTGAAAAAGTGCGGTTTTGGGCCTACCAGGCTTTCGACGCCGGAAAGGGCAACTCCCTCCTGGTGCTCAGCGAACAGGCCAAACGGATCGCCCAGCTCCTCTCCGCCCTGCCCGAGGAAACCCTCAGCCAGCTCGAACTGGAGCGCATTGTCCGCACGATCTACGAGCCCTCGCCCGTCGTGTTTCAGGAGTCCGAACTGGGTCGACTGCCCTACGTACACCAGCCCGGCGCATTCCTCGACCCGGTCGGGGACCTGGTCTGGTGGAATTTCGTCGACCCCGATCCGGTGCAGTTTTTTTCCCGATGGTATCCGCAGGAAAGGCAATTCCTGGAGTCCATCGGCGTAAAACCCGAACTCCCTTCGGTCCAAAACCAACGACTGCTTTGGCAGCGTATCCAGCCCGTGCTCAAAACCGGAAAGCGGCTGATTCTGGTCATCCCCGAAACCCTGCGGGGCGAGGCCACCAACCCACACCCCCTGATGGGCGATCTGGAGGCCTGCTTTTCCAACCCCGGCGTCCTTCGCTGCCACCTGAACCCGGGCGAGTCGGTCCAATTACCCGGCCAGGCGTTTAACCTCCCTGTTTCCGTTCCACTCGCATACCGCCGCCTGGGCCGGCCCCAGCCTTTCATCGAGGCGCCCGGCCTCCTGCAACTGGCGGAACGGGAAAACGAGACCTTCAGCAGCCTTAATTCGCTGTTTTACTATCCCTACCAGTGGGTATTCCAATACAAGCTCAAACTGAAAAAGTCGTCCATCCTCAGTATCGTTCCCGATGAAACCCTGATGGGCAATCTGGCGCATCGCGTGTTTGAAAAACTCTTCCACGAACCTTTCTACGACTGGACCCGTCCCCAACTAGCCAATTGGGTGGACGAAACGGCGCAGGATCTTTTTCTCAAAGAAGGGTCGGTATTACTGCTTTACGGCAGGGAGCCGGAGCGGGTCGGTTTTCTCAAGCAATTACACTACGCAGCCTGGACTCTGCTGACCCATATACGAAACAACGCCTGGACCGTCGCCGGCAGCGAGCTGGCGGTGGAAGGCGATTTTGCCGGCACCCGGGTGAAGGGCATCGCCGACCTGGTCCTGCAACGCGGAGAATCGGAAAAAGCGGTCATCGACCTGAAGTGGCGGGGCCTGAGCTACCGGGAGCAAAGCATCCGGAACGAAGAAGATTTGCAGTTGGCGCTTTACGCCCACCTGGTCTGCGACTTGCAGGACTGGGCCCACACCTCCTATTTTATCATCAGCCGCGGCAAGCTCCTGTCCCGGACCACCCACGCTTTCAAAGAGATCATCCCGATCGCACCGCAAAGCGACCCCAAGGAAGTCAACCGCCGAATCTGGAAGAGGATGGAGGAAACCTACCGCTGGCGCATGGAGCAGCTATCCCATGGCGCCGTCGAAGTGCGCTGCACCCCTACCCTGCCCGACCTCGAGCTCGAATACCAGGACGACCCCCGCATCATGGACCTGCTGGAGATGAAGACGGAAGATGCAGGTATGATGATTTCAGGGTGTTGATTAATTTGGTGGAGTGAGTTTGTTTTACTTCCCCTTAAACACCGCCTTCCTCTTCTCCATAAACGCCGCCGAGCCCTCCTTGAAATCTTCTGTGCCCGCGCATTCGCCGAAGGCGTTCGATTCGTGCTCGTAGCCGGATTGGGCATATTGGAAATGGGCATTCACCGCCTCGATGACTTTGGCGATGGCCAGCGGGCCTTTGGAGGTGATCTTTTCCATCAGTTCGAGGGCTTTGGTCATCAGCGCTTCCTGTGGAACGACGTAGTTGACCAAGCCCAGACGCAGCGCTTCTTCGGCGGAGATCATATCGCCGGTGAGGAGGAGTTCGAGGGCCTTTCCCCTACCGATATACTGGACCAGCCGCTGGGTGCCTCCATAACCGGGGGTGATGCCGAGGTTGAGTTCCGGCTGGCCGAAACGTGCGTTGTCGCTGGCTATGCGCAGGTGGCAGGCCATCGTAAGTTCGCAGCCTCCGCCCAGGGCATAGCCGTTCACCGCAGCGATGACGGGTTTGGGAAATTGCTCGATGGCGAAATAGGTCTCGTGCCCGTATCGCGACATCTCCGTGGCCCTCGCCACATCGAGGGCCATAAACTCGCTGATATCGGCGCCCGCCGCAAAAGCCTTTTGCCCGGCCCCCGTCAGGATCACCCCGTTGATGTCACGCCCGGGTGCGTCGACGGTGAACACCCTCCGGAGTTCCTCCATGGTTTTTACGTCGATGGCATTGAGGGACTTCTCCCGGTTGATCGTCACGATCAGGATGCGATTGGTTTCGGAGAGGAGGAGATTTTGGAACATTAGTTTAGGAGGTTTAGGAAGTTTAGGAGGTTTAGAGGAGGTAAAACTAAACTTTCTAAACCTCCTAAACCTTTTAAACCCTTATGAATCAAGGCCAAACATTAATTAACTCCCTTCAGTTTGCTTATACAAAAATTCCGCTATCCTGAAATCCAGTTCCACGTCGATGTCCTGGGCTTCTTCGCGGGGGATCTCCAGCATAAAGGGGCGGTCGCCGAGGCGGTTGTGCTTTTGGAGTAGGATCTGACGGGAAAAGATATACATGCAGGAGTTTTCCTCGTAGATCGGGGGGAGGTCCTGGGTGCGAAGGAGGATATTGGGGTTGTGGTTGACGGCCCGGGTGAGGCTGTCCCAGAGCCTGGTTTGCAGGCGGGTCACGGTGAAGAGGCTGTCGTAGATGGGGAATTGCTTCAAAAATAGCTGCACTCCTTGCTCGATAGTAGCCGCCGAAAGAAGCGGATTGGTGCTATGGGTCTGGAGAAACAGGTCCGCATCTACCTGCCCCGTGGTGTGGAGCAGGACGTCGTTCATCGGGATATCCCCGGCGCGGAGGTTTTCGGGGCGTTCGAGCAGGAGCACCTGGGGAAAATGTTTTGCCGCGTCTTCCAGAATAACCGGGCTGTCGGTGTCGATCACCACCTGCTGGATGGAGGGACAGGCGAGCAAATTTTCCACAATATGTCGGTAGAGGGGTTTCCCCGCAAAGCCGCGGTAGTTCTTTCCGGGAACCCGCTCGCTGGAATGCCGCATCGGGACGATGGCTGCGATCCTGGTCATAAGTTTGCGCTTTTAGCGCAAACTTAGAAAAATTATACTTTGAATAATCAGAAAAATCAATCCTGGCGATCTGGCAAAATCCTGCCAAATCCTGATTACGTTTTTTGCTTCTTCTTCTTCGCCGCCGGAAACAACACATTGTTCAGAATGAGCCGGTAGCCGGGCGAATTGGGGTGCAGACTGAGGTCCGTCTCCGGGTCGTTGACGAAATGCCGGTAGTCTTCCGGATCGTGGCCGCCGTAGAAGGTCCAGGTTCCCTCGGCCATAGTGCCATGGATGTAGCGGGTTTCGCCGGCCGGTTTATTTTCGCCGAGGATCAGCACGTTGGGTTTGATGAAGTTATTGCGGAACGCGGTGGTCTGGCCCATAAAGCCCTTTACCGTGCGGGTATGATTTTGGGTGAGCATGGTGGGAATGGGATCCCATTTGGCCGAAAAATCGAAGAGCGTAAAGTAGTCCTGCTCGGGCGGCACGTTGCGGCCGAAGTTGTTGTCGATGGTAGAAAACTCGTATTCGAGCGGGTTTTTCGACAATTCAAAATCCCTAAAGGCAAAGGTATTGGTAAAATCGAGCTTCTCCTGTGCACCCGGATCGGCGGGATCGTAGTCGTAGTATTGGGCACAGATATCGATGCCTTCAGCTGCCAGGGCGATGTCGTAGGTGTCGGTGGCAGAGCACATGGCAAACATGAACCCGCCGCCGATCACGTATTCCCGGATCTTTTTGGCCACAGCCAGTTTGAGGTGAGAAACTTTTTCAAAAGAATTCTGAGCCGCCAGTTCTTCCATCTTGGCCACGTGCTCCTTATACCAGGGAAAATTGTGGTAAGAATTGTAAAAGCGCCCGTATTGTCCGGTAAAATCTTCGTGATGGAGGTGCAGCCAGTCGTATTCAGCAAGCCGGTCGGTGAGCACCTGGTTATCGTAAAGCGTTTCGTAGGGGATCTCGGCATAGGTGAGCACGAGGGTCACCGCGTCGTCCCAGGGCTGGATCTTTTCTCCTTGCTGGTTGAAGTCGGGGGTATAGACCGCGATCTTCGGGGCCTTTTCGAGCTTGACCGCGTCCATATTGACTTCCGGGTCGGCGATCTCGTCGAGGATGAGGTTGAAAGCCGCGTCGGCGATGATCTCAAAGACGACCCCCCGGGTTTTGCATTCCTTTTCAAAAAGAATATTGTGGCGGAAGGCAAAACTCCCCCCTCGGTAATTGAGCAACCACCAGGCCTCCACGCCATTATCCAGCACCCAATAGGTGATGCCGTATGCCTTGAGGTGGTCGGTCTGCGTTTCCGCATCCATGGGGAGCAGCATATAGGCTCCTCTCGCGGTGGGGAGAAAAAACAGCACTCCGAAAAGTATGATCCAGAACTTCTTCATCTCAATTGTCCTCTTTGCGTTTAATTTAATCCTTAAAAGAAACGAAAGTACGCATATAGAAGTATTTTCGCCGTTAATTTTACTGCGTATAACTCTATTCCCCGCATGCAGCAATTGACTTTTCAATATCCCTCCTGGTACCTCCTCCTTTGTATTGCACTGGGCCTGGGCTATGCAGGCATCCTGTATTTCCGAAGCCGTTCCTTTGGCGAGCACTCCGCTTACATACGGGCCGGATTGGCCTTGCTCCGCTTTCTGGCTGTCACCGGTATCGCCATTCTCCTGCTCGAACCCCTGCTCCGCCTGCTCCAAACCGAGACCCGCAAGCCCGTGATCGTCATCGCACAGGATGTCTCCGAATCGGTCGGCGCCTCCTTTGACGAAGCGGGCCGCACCAAATACGCGGAAGAGATGCAGGCACTGGCCGATCAACTGGGCGAAAAATACGAAGTAGCCTCCTACTCCTTCGGGGAGGAATTCCGCGAAGGGCTCGAATTTTCTTTCGAAGATAAATCCAGCAACCTCTCCAAGGCCCTGAGCGGCATATACGACCTGTACAGCAACCAAAACCTCGGCGCCGTGATCCTCGCCAGCGACGGAATCTACAACGAGGGCAGCAACCCCCTGTATTCCGGCGCCAAGCTCAACGCCCCGGTCTATTCCATCGCCCTGGGCGATACCATTCCCAAAAGGGACGCCGTCCTGAAAAGGGTTTTCCACAACCGCATCGCCTACCTGGGCGACAAGTTCACCATCCAGACTGACGTAGGCGCCCGCAATTGCAAAGGCGCCTCGCCCACCCTGAGCATCTACCGGCTCGAAGGAGAAAGCGCCCAGACCCTCCAACAGATCCCGATCGGCATCGACAACGACGACTTTTTCAAAACGGTCGAATTCACGATCGACGCCAACCAATCCGGGGTGCAGCGCTACCGCATCCAGTTGAGCGCGGTGCCCGGCGAGGCCGGCACGGCTAACAACGTCCGCGAGTTCTATATCGACGTACTAGATGCCAGGCAGAAAATCCTCCTCCTGGCCAACGCACCGCATCCGGACCTCAGCGCACTGAAACAATCCATCCAGCGGAATAAAAACTACCAGGTAGATATCGCCTATGTGAGTGCCCTAAACGTCAAAGCCGAGGAGTACGACCTCGTGGTCCTGCACCAGTTGCCCAGCCGCACCAACGACCTGTCGGCTATCATCAACCAGCTCAACGACAAAAAAACGCCCCGCCTATTCATCGGTGGGACCCAGACCAATTTTTTGCGGCTCAATGCCGTCCAATCGCTGCTCCAGGTCACCACCAGCAGCACCAGCAACAACGACGTGCAGGGTATCCTGAACGAAGGTTTCAGTCTCTTCACCGTCAGCGAACCCCTCCAACGGGAATTGCCCCAGTTTGCCCCCCTGATCGTCCCCTTCGGCGATTTCAAAGCCTCCGCCGGAAGCCAGATCCTGCTCTATCAGCGGATCGGGCGCGTGGAAACCCAATATCCCCTCTGGGTCATGGGCGAAGAGCGGGGCATCAAAACCTCCGTCCTCGCGGCCGAGGGCCTCTGGAAATGGCGGCTTTTCGATTTTCTCCAGCACGAAAACCACGAACTCTTCGACGAGCTCAGCGGAAAGGTCGTGCAATACCTCAGCCTCAAGGAGGACAAGCGGCGTTTTCGCATCACCCCCAGCAAAACGATCTTCTCCGAAACCGACCCCGTGGTGTTCGACGCCGAGCTGTACAACGAGAGCTTCGAGCTCATCAACGACCCGGATGTGCTGATCACCCTGACAGATGGCCAAAAACGGCAATACAACTTCACCTTCGACAAGTCGGGAAAAACCTATACCCTGAACGCCGGCTTCCTGCCCCCGGGCTCTTACAAGTACCAGGGCAAGGTGAGCGTGGGTGGAGAGGCCCTGACTTTCGACGGGCAATTCAGCATCCAGCCCGTGCAGCTCGAACTTTACGAAACCACGGCCGACCACGGTCTGCTGCGCCTTTTGAGCGAAGAATACGGAGGGCAGTTGCGCTACCCCTCCCAGATCGGGACCATTAGCGAGGAACTGAATCAACTGGACCGGCTCAAGCCGGTCATTTATGAAAGCACGACTACCCAATCCGTGCTGCAATTCCGCTGGCTCTTTTTCCTGCTGGCGGGCCTGCTCTTCCTGGAGTGGTTTTTGCGGCGCTACCTCGGAGGGTATTAAAAAAAAGGGCGGATCGCACAGCGGTCCGCCCTTTTTCAGATAAAAGGGTTCTGCCCTACCATCCGATATTATCTTCCTCGTTTTCCGGTTTGGAGCTGCGGGTTGTAGTTGGCCGTGGTTCTCCACTATTTTCGGAAGCGCCATTGTTCTCTTCTGCTTCCCTGGCCTCCCACTCTTCCTGCCTGCGGGTAAATTCGTCGTAATCGTAATGAGGCATCAATTCGGTCTTCACGTAGTTGATCACATCTTCCAGGGTGGTCACGAAGCGGTTGAAATCTTCTTTGTACAGAAAAATCTTGTGGCGCTCATACCCATCGCCGTTAAACCGCTTGGTACTTTCCGTCAGGGTCAAATAAAAATCATCCCCCTTAGTCTTGCGCACATCAAAGAAATACGTTCTCCTCCGACCCGCCTTGACTTTTTTCGAATAAGCACTGTCCTGATTGTTCGAATTTTTGTCGTTTTCCACTTTGCTCTTTATTTGTGAGTAAAAAAGCCGGGGACATGAAGAAAGCTCAAAGCCCGGCCTCCTACACAAAAGTAAAACAATAAACAAAAAATCAAAACTTTTCTAAAGGATCGGGCACGGCCTGTTTTTGCTAATAAAAATCAGGCATCTACTTCGTCCTCCGAGCGTTGTTTTTCGTACATATCCGAGTAGTATCCTCCCTTTGGCAATCAGCTCTTCGTGGGTGCCTTCCTCGATGATCCGGCCCTGATCCAGGACGATGATCTTGTCGAAAGTGAGAAGGGAATAAATTCGGTGGGTAATGATGATGGCTGTTTTATCCGCCAGGTCCTCGCTCAGGTAACCCAGGATCTTCTTTTCGGTATTGGTATCCACGGCCGACAGGCAATCGTCCAGCACCACGATATCGGGGCGCTTGATGAGGGCCCGGGCGATGGAGATCCGCTGCTTCTGCCCGCCCGAGAGGGTAACTCCCCGTTCGCCGACCATCGTTTCAAAGCCGTCGGGGAGGTCCATGATCTCCTCGTAAATTGCCGAATGTTTGGCGAATCCATGCACCTCCGACCAGGTGGCGTCGGCCCTGCCAAATGCGATATTGTTGGCCACGGTATCGGAAAACAGGAAGACATCCTGCGGCACATAGCCGATCCGCCTGCGCAAATTGGCCAGATCCATCTCCCGGACATCCTTCCCGTCGAGCCGGATGGCGCCTTCGGTTACGTCGTACATGCGCACCAACAACTCGGCCAGGGAGCTCTTCCCCGAGCCCGTTCGGCCTACGACGGCCATTTTTTGCCCGGGACTCAGGCGGAACGAGACTTCCTCCAGCGCGCGGGTGCCCGTGTCGGGGTACACAAAGGTGACCCGGTCGAACTCGATGGCGCCGCCCAGGTTTACCGGATCCACCACCGGGCTTTGGATGGCCGGATCGGTTTCCAGAAACTCGTTGATCCGCCGCTGCGAAGCGGCTGCCTGCTGTACGATGGAGGCGATCCAGCCGATGGAGGTGACCGGCCAGGTCAAAATGTTGACGTAAATGACGAATTCGGCAATATTGCCCGTCGTGATCTTTCCGCTCACCACCTGCAAGCCGCCGATATAAACCGTGATAACCGTGCTGGCCCCGATCATGAACAACATGATGGGAAAGAAAAAGGCGTCGACCCGCGCCAGGTGCAGGGCTTTTTCCTTGTACACCTCGCTCTGGGCGGCAAAATATTTCCCCATAAATCGCTCCTGGACATAGGATTTAACTACCCGGATACCCGAGTACACTTCCTGTGCGATGGAGTTCAACTGCGCCAATTGCCGCTGGATCACCTCGCTGCGCTTGTTGATCAGGTCGCTCACATAATAAATCGAAATAACCAAAAGCGGGATGGGCGCCAGGCTGTAAAGCGTCAGTTCCCAGCTCACCGAAAACATGGCGTAGATCACCATCACGAAAAGGGAGACCAGGTTGATGCCGTACAGGATGCCCGGGCCGAGGTAGTTGCGCACCTTCGATACGTCTTCCGTAATCCGCGACATGAGGTCGCCTGTGTTGTTGCGCTTGTAAAAAGCAAGGTGCAATTTTTCGTAGTGGCCGAAAATCTCTTTCCGGAGGTCGTATTCGATCAAACGCGAAACCACCACGATGGTTTGCCGCATGTAATACATGAAAAGGCCCATCAGCAGGGCGAGAAGAAGCACCAGAATGCCGAAAAATAACAATATGCTCCCCAATTCCTTGAAAAATACCTCCTGCAGGGCGAAGCCGTCGAACTGGCGGTACAGGGTAATATTTTCCACCACCAAATCGAGAGCGTCGCGGATGACCTGAGGCTGCAACACGCGAAAATAATTGGAAGCCGATACGAAGAGGATACCCCAAATGAGCTGCCACTTGTAGCGGATAAAATACTTGTTGAGGAAACGCAGATCTTTCACATTCGGGATTGGAGTGATAAAAGCATTAAACCGCCGGAACGGCCGGTTGGTTGACCCCTCAAAGGTAGGAATTTCCGCCAAATGCCCTATCTTTGGGACCATAGGCAAGCCCTGACCTGAACGATTGTAAAACCTCAACCACCACAGTATGAACAGGATCGTAACCCTGGACGAATTTATCATCCGTCGCCAAAAGGATTTCCCCTATGCGTCGGGAGAATTGACCGGATTGCTCCGGGATATCGGCGTAGCCGCCAAAATAGTAAACCGAGAAGTCAACAAGGCCGGACTGGTGAACGTCCTCGGCATGGCCGACCGCCAAAACGAATCGGGCGACCTGGTGCAGAAACTGGACCTCTACGCCAACGAAAAACTCATCGAGTGCCTTCAGAATAGCGGGGAATGCTGCGGCATCGCCTCCGAGGAAAACGAGGACTTCATGCCCATCCCGCCGGTAACCGGCAAATCGTCCAAATACGTGGTCGTTTTTGATCCGCTCGACGGCTCTTCCAATATCGACGTCAATGTCTCCGTGGGGACCATCTTCGGCATTTACCGCCGGAAAAGCTCGGAGGACGGCCCCTGCATGATGGAGGATTTTCTGCAAAAAGGAACCGATCTGGTGGCCGCGGGTTATGTCCTCTACGGCACCTCCACCCTGCTGGTCTACACTGCAGGCAACGGCGTAAACGCCTTTACCCTCGATCCGAGCATCGGCGAATTTTGCCTTTCCCACCGCGATATCCAGATCCCTGCCCGCGGCGCCTACTACGCCGTCAACCAGGGCTATTACCTCAAATTCGACGTGGAAATGCGCCGCTATATCGACCATTGCTCCGAAATGAACCTCAGCCTTCGCTATATCGGCTCCATGGTCTCCGACATCCATCGCATTCTTTTCCAGGGCGGTATTTTCCTCTACCCCCAAACCCGCAAATACCCGCAGGGCAAACTCCGGGTCGTATACGAATGCAATCCCCTCTCCTTTGTCGTGGAGCAGGCCGGAGGCAAAGCCATCGATGGAAATTTGCAGCGCATCCTGGATATGAAACCCCAGAAATTGCACCAGCGCTCGACCATCACCATCGGCTCTCCCGATATGGTCGACGAAATGAAGGAATTTGTACAGCGGTATACCTCGGTGTCTACGGACTAAAAAAAAAATAGTTCCCGAGTTTACGGGAACTACAACTTAAAAAACGCTCCGAGAAGGCGCTAACAATGTAGCCGGAAGAAAGGATGGATCCGGCACTAGAAGAAACCATTGCTAGCTGATAGCAAATATAAAATAGAAAGTCGGACAAAGCAAAAAAGGAGACAGGATTATTCCAGGTCTTGCACCTTTAATGGTTTTGGAGGGGACCATTTGCCGCTCAGGCGGGAAACAACAAATATCGTGATCATGCCGCTCAGCATGGAAAAAGTGCGAAACGGAAACAACACCACCCCCTCTTTCATCATCGGATAGGGAAGTAACGCAGGCAAGCCCAGCGCGGGTTCTCCGCCCCCAAAGCGCAACACGAAGGCCACGAAAAATCCGGCCATCGCCCCCCAGGTATTTGCTTTTTTATCGAACAGCGCCGCAACCAGCGCCGGAAATAACAGGCAATAGACAAAATCGCTGCACAGGGCCCAGAGGACGTAAATGCTCTTCACCCGGAGCGCCAGCAAGGTCGCCGCGACTCCGATGATCCAGATACATTTTTTGATCACCTTGGCAAGCTCCCTGCTATCCGCTTTGGGTTTCACCAAAGGCCGGTAAACATTCCAGGTAGCCATGGAGGATGCGGATAAAATAGACGCATCGACCGAAGACAAGACCCCGGCCGCTACGGCGCCCAGGCCGATGGTCGCCACCCAGGGATCGGTCAGGTAGCGGATCACGTGCGGCAGGATCGAGGCGTCATTGGCGGGAGAAGGCAGCCCCATGGCTGCCCAGTCGGTCAGCGACCCGCCCATGCCGATCAGGATGGAAGGAATGGCCGCAAACAGGCAGATCACCCCTGCCAGGTAGGAAAGCCGGCGCGCGGTCCGGGTATCTTTTGCGGACAACACCCGCTGAAAATAACTCTGCCAGGCCACGCCGCCGCAAACCAGCAACAGCGCATAATCCCACCAATACCAGTAATAATCCCCCAGCGCCTCCCGGCTCGGAAAAAGGGTAGCCGAAGCCCCGCGCTCCGCCTGGTAGGCCGACCATACCGCCGAAGCGCCGCCCAATTCGCCCAATGCATCCGGCAAGACGAACAGAAGCCCCACCACTAAAATAATCAGTTGAGCCACGTCGGTAACAGCCACCGCCCAGAGGCCGCCCAAAGAGGTGTAGGCCACGGCAATAGCCGCCGAAACGATAATGGCGCTTTGCGTATCGAGGTCCAGCACGATCGCAAAGGTCATGCCCAATGCGGTCAAAATGGCCCCCGACCAGAACAGTTCGCCGGTCAGGGCCGGTAGAAACTGGATGGCGGCCACCCGCTTGCCAAATCGCTGCTCCAGGGGTCCAGTATGGTGTGGAAGCGATATTTCCGCATTGGAACGGCAAAAACCAGGCCTCCGAAGATCAAACTCAGGGCATACCCCCAGGGCGCCTGGACCCAAACCAAACCCTGGTTGGCTGCGGCCGTGTATTCTGCCGAGCCGAGAATATAGCCCCCGTCAATCCAGGTGGCTGCCATCGTGAAGACCGAAATCCCGAGGGGGAGGTTCCTTCCCGCCAGCATCAGGCTGCCGGCCGTTTCCGTCGCACGCATTTTGCCGGCCCAGGAACCCAGATAAAAGATAAGCCCGTAGAAGCCCATCATAGCAAAAAAACCAGGCCAGTTGACATCATGCCCCGTGAAATAATACAGGATACCCGCCAGGATCAACAGCAGAAAAAAAAGCACCAGGGTCGGAAGAAGGTGGTACCGGTCGAGCAGGCGATACAAGCTATTAGCCATAGTTTCTTTGTTGCTGACCAAAACTACTTATTTTTAGGTCCATGCAAAGCAACTCCTTCCCAGTTTACAGAAAACTGGCCGCCTGGGGCGTCCATATCTTCACCGCCTCCGGGATGGTCACCGGATTCATGGCCCTCCTGGCTGTTTCGCAGGGTCATTTTCGCGAAGCCATGCTCTGGCTGGCCGCCTGCCAGTTCATCGACGGATTCGACGGCACCCTGGCGCGCTGGGTGAATGTGGAAGCCGTATTGCCCAATATGAGTGGAAAGATGATCGATGCGGTAGTTGATTTTGCCAATTACGCCCTGATCCCGGCATACTTTATCTACGCCGCCGGCCTCATGGCCTCGCCTCTCAACGAATTGGCCGCCGCGCTGATCCTGGTGGTTTCCGCCCTGTATTACGGAAAGGACGGCATGATCTCCGAAGATTATTATTTCGTTGGTTTCCCCGTGCTTTGGAACCTCGTGGCTTTTTACCTCTTTTTTGTCCTCGACCTCTCCTCCACCGCCAATTTCGTAGTGATCGTTATACTCTGTATTCTGCACTTCGTACCCCTCAAGGTCGCCTATCCCAGCCGCGCCAAATCCATGAGGTGGCTGACTTTCTCCCTGGCTTTCCTCTGGCTCCTGCTCTCTGCCGCCATCCTCTGGATCTATCCGGAAACCAACCGGATGCTGAATGGGGGATTGCTCCTCTTGCTGGCGGGCTTCGGGGCGCTGACGATTAAGGATTCGCTCAAATAATCCCTTGTAGAGACGCGATTAATCGCGTCTCTGTTATGCTTTCGCAAAACATTGCGTTTCTGGGCGGAGACGCGATTAATCGCGTCTCTACATTTTATACAAAAACCCATTCACGACCACATACTCCTTTTTTCCGTCCCGGACCAGGAAAAAGGAGGGGTTCTCTCCGATGCGGACCTTGTTTTTCGGGGTTTTGGCGTTAGAGGCGTGCACCCGAAAGGGAAGGCGGTCGGTGTCCTTCTTTTCGGGAAGATTGCTCAGTTTGACATCGGTATAACCCTGGCTATGCAGGTCCTTGAAATTCATGTTCTTCAGGGCTGAGTAGCTGGATACCACGCTGGGGTAGGTCTTGCCGGGCTCGATGGTATATCCGGATGCGAACAACTCCTCGTAGGCATTGTGGGTGGAGAGATCGCCCATGTCGCTGATGGAGCTGCTGTAATAGAAGTTGCGGCTGGAGTTGATATGGTTTTCATTTCTGGAAAAGGCCAGGTCCATGGTGTAGCTCTTCCCGTTTTCCACGAGCTTGGCGTCGCGGATCAGGAGGTCGAAAAGCCGGCGGTTGTTGTAGTCGAGTTCCTGGTAGGATTGGATGGATTGGGCCTCGTACGATTTTCGGGCGATGGCGTCGAAGGCAACCAGGAAGAGCCCGAAATGCAATCTGCGTATCTTCTGCTTTTCGGGGTCGCCGTCCATTCCTCCGCATTCGATGAGGATGGTGCGGGTGCCCCATTTCTGCATATTGTCGCCGAAAGCCCGCGGCTCGAAGGTGTCGTCAAAGCGGCCGACCTGGCCGGGAATGTATTGCTGGAGCCAGCGATTGAGGCCGGAGATCATCTGCATGGCATTCTTCCGGACCTCGTTGATGTTTTTTTCCTCGTCGTAGGCGGGGGCCAGAAAGGAGAAGGTGGCCTCCCCTGAGGTGGTACCCACGGAGTTGTATTTCGACTGGTCGTGGAGGTTGAATCCCCATTCGGCATCGACCTCGTCGCGGATCTTCTTGAGGAGCTTGCCCTCAGGAGTTTGCAGCCTCAGGGCGTCGCGGTTGATATCGACGTCGATGGCATTGCGGCGCTGAAAAGACTCGGCCCCGTCGGGGTTGAGCATCGGCAGAACATACAGGGTGAGCTCTTTCCGGATCAAGGCCCTCAAATCGTTGTATTCGTCATCGGCCTTGAGGAAATTGAACAGGTCGAGCAAGGCCATCGTGGCGGTCGGCTCATCCCCGTGCATCTGGGACCAGAGCAACACCTTCACAGGCCCGTCTCCATACTTGACCAGATAGATGGGACGGCCTTCGATCGATTTGCCGCGTTCTTTCACCTCAAAACACGAACGTCCGGAAAGGCCCGTGATAAAGGGCGCCATTTCCGCGTGCTTGAAGCGCCGGTCCTCGATAGACTTCTCCTTGTAGCGGTCGTAGCGGTTGAGCAATTCGTCGGCCCAGCCGGGTGATTGGGCGCTGCCGGAAGCCAGGTAGCCTCCTATTATCAGGATGATGAAAAATAATCTGGTCATAGTCTTTCTTTAAGTCACTCGCTCATTAAAATTATGTAAATTTCTCCTTTCTCCCCGAGAGGAAAAAAAGAATACCCATGGAACATTTCAAATCCATAAACCCAGCCACCGAAGCGCTCATCGCCACCTACCAGGTCATGCCTCCGGAAGAGGTGGAATCCCGTATCGGACAAGCCCACCGGGCATTTTTAACCTGGAAAACGGTATCGATTTCCGAGCGAGCCAAATATCTGGAAAAAGCCGCCGATATACTGGATGAAAAACGCAACGAGTTTGCACGGCTCATCACCCTGGAAATGGGCAAAATTTTGTCGGAAGCCGAAGCCGAGGTGACCAAATGCGCCTGGACCTGCCGCCATTACGCTCAGCACGCCGCCGGTTTTCTCGCCCCGGAAAGGATCGCCACCGATGCGGTGCTGAGCTATGTCGATTTCCAGCCTTTGGGCGTTCTGCTGGCGGTGATGCCCTGGAATTTTCCCTTCTATCAGGTGTTCCGTTTTGCGGCCCCGGCCCTGATGGCTGGCAATGCGGGCTTGCTAAAGCACGCATCCAACGTCACGGGCTGCGCCAGGGCCATTCAATCCGTATTCGAGGAGGCCGGGGTTCCCGAAGGCCTGTTTTCGCACCTGGCTATCCCGGGATCGCGCGTCGCCGGGGTGATCGAACACCCGCTGGTGAAAGCCGTGACCCTCACCGGCAGCGAAAAGGCGGGCAGTTCCGTGGCCGCCCATGCCGGAAAGCACATCAAAAAAACGGTGCTCGAACTCGGCGGTAGCGACGCCTACCTCATCCTCGAAGACGCCGACCTCGACCTGGCCGCAGAAGTATGCGCCTACAGCCGTCTCATCAACGCGGGGCAGAGCTGCATCGGGGCAAAACGCTTCATACCGGTCGCTGCGATCTACGACGAATTTCTGGAGCGCTTTCGCGTTCGGATGGCCGAACCCATCCTCGGCGACCCCTTCGACCGCACCGCGGATATGGGCCCTTTGGCTCGCCTGGATCTTCGGGAACAACTTCACATCCAGGTACTTCAAAGCATGGAAAAAGGCGCGAAATGCTTATTGGGCGGACAAATGCTCCCCGCTCCCGGCGCATTTTACCCGCCCACCATCCTCACGGATGTGCAAAAAGGGATGCCCGCATACGATGAAGAACTGTTCGGTCCGGTGGCCTCCGTGATCCGCGCCAAAGACGAGCGAGATGCCATCCGGATTGCCAACGACAGCATTTTCGGGTTGGGGTCGGCGGTGTTTTCACAGGACCTGGCCCGCGCCGAAGCCATCGCCGCAAAAGACCTGGAGGCCGGAAGCTGCTTCGTCAATTCGTTTGTGCGCTCCGACCCCCGACTTCCTTTCGGCGGTATCAAGACCAGTGGTTATGGAAGGGAATTATCCCGGTATGGAATACTGGAATTTGTGAATATCAAAACGATCTATGTGGCCTAAAAGTGCCGCCTGCGGCGGCACTTGACTTGATAAAGACCTCAGTTGATGGACAGGTTGGTCTCGTCCAGCAGCTGTTTGAGCTGCACCTGGCTGTCCTCGAAGGAAAGGTTGCCGCGGCGGTTGGCTTCCAGCGTCAGGCTGATGAAATGATTGCCTTTCAGGATCGTCTTTTCGTAGTGCAGCATCTTTCCGACCTGAAGAAGCACTTCAAACTGGTCTTCGGTGAAATTCTTCTCCAGTTCCTTGATCGGGGCGCCATTGTTATTGCTGCGGATCACCTCCAGGAAATCCTGGTATTCTTCGCTGACCGACCAGCCCATCACATTGAAATAACCGTACACGCGCAGCTGGTAATTGCCGTCGGCAGAGAGGACGGCTACCCCGTCGTTGTTTTCCGAAACGTGCTTCTGATTGAGGACCGCGCCCGGGTAATCCAGACAGAATCCGTACCTGGCGTTGCAATACCTTTCCACGGAGGGAGATGCGGGAGGGTCGCCGGCCTGGACTAAAAAGCCGGCCATAAGGGCCACGGTACTAAACACAGAAATCCGTAGTACTCTGTTCATCAAGCAAGATTTTAAAGGTGAAATCGATTTTTGGGATACGCAAAACACCTTTTAGACTTCCTTTGAACGTTAAGGTACCTATTATTCATAAATTGACCTGTTAATAATTTGCTAAAAGGTGTGCTTGCTAAGAGTCGGAATTTCCCCGCGTTCCACACGCTCCCGGAAACGCCCGACCTGCAAGACCTTTTTCTCAAATCGGATCGGCAACTCCCCCACTGGCTCCCAATCCACATCGGGATACCCAATTGGGTCTATGATGATCAGATCTCCTTCTTCGAAACCCGAGTACTTCCTTTCCAAAATGCGCTGCCGCACCGCCGTGAAATAAAAGGAGCTCGAGATCGTCATGCCCGTGTCCTTGTAAATAAACAAGCGGGGCTCGGCCTTGAGCAGGGTGGCCAAATCGACGGCTTTTTCCTTGCATACCGTGCCCCAGTCCTCCCGGTGCCGGTCGGGCAGCACAAACCAGTTGAACCCCAGCCGAAAAACCAAAAGCGCAAGGAGCAAGACAAAAATCCGGTCTTCCCGCCATCTCCAATATGCCGCGACCAGGGCCCCCATCATCGCGGCGAGCAATCCCCCTTTCCACCAATATCCCTCCGTCAATTGGAGGCGATCCCAAAACAAGGGAAGCAGGGAAGCGGCAAAGAAGAGCACGAGCAGCCCACCCCAGATCGCCTCCAAAGTCCTGGCATGGAGCGACTTTTCGGCGCTGTGTTTTTCGAGTAAATAAAAAAACACCCCGAACAGCAACGGCGCATGCATGAGCAAATAGCGGGGATACACGCCAACCGAAGTCCAGTACAACACGATATTGACGGCAAAAACCAGGAACAGGAAAAAGACAAAGGGGTCTTCCCGGAGCCAGGCCCATACCTTGCGGTGAAAGACCAGCAATATGCCCAGCGACCAGGGCAGAAAGTGGTACACCATTTCAAAAGGGAAGGTGAAAAGATGCAGGATGGTTTTCCACCAGCCGTATTCGGCTACCGTCCGTTTCGAAGATTCCGAGAAAAGGGTCAGTAATATCTCGTCGAGGCGGTGGTAATGGCTATACTGCCAGTAATACAGGCCGATCAGCGCCATGGCCAGCAGCCCGCCCGCTACGTGGGCAAGGGAGAAAAACGGCCGCCAGGCGCGTTTGTAGGCAAACCAGGCAGACAGCGTAAGTCCCTGGAAAACGACTGAGGGCAGGCCTTTCATCATGAAACCCACCGCGGTTAATAAATAGGTCAGAAGGAAAAGCGTCCACCAGCGCTTTTTCTCGAAAGCGTGGTAAAGCGCCATAAAGGACAGAAACGTGACCCAGGAAAAGGTGATGTCGATAAGCCCAAGCTGGCTGTCCCACAACAGCACCCGGCCGCAGGTGATAAAGGCCATGGCATTGACCAGGGCCATGCGGACGGAACCGTGTTTCTGGAAAAAGTAATAGATCGTCCCTGCGTACCCCAAAAGGGAAACGACCGTGGCCAGCCTGGGCACCCATTCCTCCCAGACCCCGAACACCTGGTAATACCCAAGTAGTATCCAGTTGAATAGTGGCGGTTTGTTGTAATACCACTCCCCGTTCATTGTAGGCGCCATGTAATTGCCCGACAGCCTCATCTCCAGCGCCACCAAAGACCTGATTCCCTCGTCGTCTATAAAGGACATCAGGCCCAGGTTGATGAGCAGAGCGGGCAGCAACAGGACAACGAAGAGAGCCAGCAGTATTTTGGTAGAAAACGACATTGGTTTAGAGTTGAAAAGTTGAAAAGTTGAAAAGTTGAATTCCATAAACTATTCAACTCTTCAACTTTTCAACTATTTGCCTGCAAAAACCTCCAGCTTCAGGTCATCGATATAGACCGTTTTGACCTCGGAGGGATTCGCAAAGTAAAGGCGAATTTCGTCAAAGGGTTCTTCGGGGAAATGAAAATCGGCGCCGATCTCCACCCAATGCCTGGATTTCATCAGGCGGGGCACGCGCACCAGCTTGTCGCGCAGGGTTGTGCCCTCCAGGGCGAAGGCCAGGTGCAACTGCCCCATTTTCCAGATATCCCACTCCTTTTTATATCCGAAAAAGCGGCCGCTCAGGCGAAGTCCGATGCGCTTGCCACGCATGTCGGAGGAGAAAGGGATGGAGTAAATGACGCTGTTCGTCAGGGGCTCGATCTTCGCTGGAAAACTGCCCCGAAAGGCCGTATCGCGGCTGATATGCAGGGAGTCGGGGCCGGGGCTTTCGAAATTCCTGAAAAACAGGGTTTCCACCTCGGCCTTTTTCCGGAAAGGCCGCTCGTCGGAGTCGAGGATCAGGTGGTCTTCTTCCGTGACCCGGGGGTTGAAAAATATGTGCCAGTAATAGGCCTTGTTCATGTTTTCCGGGTCGAAGCCCCCTTCGCCGCGGGCCTGCCAGGTCTGAAACAGGTTGAGCGCGATACAGAACAGGGCGAAGGTCAGAAACAGCATCCTGCTCCACCCCTTCTTCCAGGCCCATTCGGAGAAGGCCGCCATGGGAAAGGCGAGCAGGGCGTAGGATTGCACCATGGCCCGTTGCCCGAAACTCCCGCCATACCACCACACCTCCCAGGAAGAAACGATCCAGAAGTTGAGGACCAAAAAGATCAGCGTCAACCAAAACAAACCCTTTTTTCGAAGGAGAAGCGGGATGCCCAACAGGGCCAGGACCATGATCGGAGTGTAAACCAGCCAGCCTTTTTTATACGAGAGGAACACATCCGCCAAATGCGGTTTTAGAAAGTTAAAACCCTGATCCTGATAGGAATAGACCACCCATTCGCCGGAAACGCTTTTCCAGTAAAAGAGTTGCAGGGAGCCGACCAGAGCCGCCGCCAGGGCTGCCAGGGCGAAGTTTTTGCCATTGCTTTCCAAACAAGGAAAGCCGGTTTTTCCACCATCCCAACCCCACAACAGGGGGATCAGGACACAGAGCAAGTCCGTCGGACGGGTCAGGGCGGCCAGGCCAACCAAGCCCCCGATGGCCAGGCTCAGCCCCCTGCCGGGCTTTTCATGCCACCGGATCGTGGCATAGATCAGCAGACTGTATAGGGTAAAAAGGTAATTATGCGAAAGCGCCGCATCGACGGAGGCGTAGTTGAAGTAATTGGTACCGATACCGATCCCCAGTAGGGTGATGGCCGAAATGGTATCCGAAAAAAAGCGCCGGAGGTTGAGCCGCATGACCCATAGGCCCAGGAAGGCCACCAACAGGCTTCCCCAGTGGATGGCGACCTGGTAGGGAAGCGAAAAACCGTCGGCCGGATAGTCGCTACCCAAGGCCCAGATGTGGCCGATCGCGAAAAACGGAAGGTACTGGAGGGCCAGGCCGAGGGAGTATTTCATCACATAACCTTCGCCGTAGGGAAAGGCCTGGTAGAGGTCCCAGGTGGGTATATATTTTTTGAGGATCTCGTCCTTGAACTCCATGTGCACAGGGTCCTGGTAGATCAGGTAGGCCGGCAAATACCAGTAGTATCCGCTCACATCCCAACTGATGGTCGCCTCCGTGGCCGGGATGGACCATTTTGGGTACCAGCAGGCGGCGCCGACGAGGAGGGCGCAGCATAGCAGCCAGGCGATTAGGGAGTTTTCAGTTTTCAGTTTTCAGTTTTCTGCGCCCGCCGAAGCGAAAGCGCAGGCGGGTTAATTTTTAGTTCTGATTTTGCGGGGTCAAGTTAAAGAGAAAAAGCGGAAACAATTTTTTCCCTACCTTGTAGAAGATTGCTATGCACATGCCTTTGGCAGATGTGTTTAAAAGAATGGTATGAGTCCGATTGCAAAATCCTATAAGCCCGTCGTGCGTGCAAAAACCTCCGATGGCAAACTCACAGGCGCGGCGCTGGTGGGTGTCAATTCCGTATTACTGGGCTGGAGCCTCGACGAGAAACTGGACCGAAAAGACATGCTCGGATTCGGCATCCGGCGTACGGACTACGACCTGCTGAGCGGCAAAATGATCCGCAGCGAGTGGTTTTACGGAAACAAGCGCTTTTCCCACCAGATGGACAAGGACTATGGGCCCAGTATTTCGACCTACAACGCCCCGCTCCAGCGCTTCAACTGGAGCGACTACAGCGTGAGCCCCAACCGGAGCTACCTCTACGAGATCATGCCCTACTGGGGCGACCCAAAAAACATGCGCCGGGAGGAAGCCCTCCAGCTCCATATCCGCCCCAGCCAGCCCCATGTCGGCGATTGGGGCGTCTATACCAACCGGGGCGTCACCTCCACCATGGCCTATCAGGAGCGATTCAATAGCGTTAATCCGCAGGACGACAGCGAAGCCCAAACCTGGCTTTCCCGCGGCTTGAAGGAATCCCTCCTCGAAATCATCAAGGGCGCCGCCAAGGGCGACGGGCTCCATATCTGCATCTACGAATTCGAAGACCACGACGTCGCCGCTGCCCTTCGGAGCGCCGTATTAAGAGGAGTGGATGTCGGGATCGCCTTTCACGCCAAAAAAGGCAGTGGGAGCACCGGGAAGGCCAGGGAGGAAAACCTGCACATGATTGCCGAACACGAGTTGCAAAACAACACTTTCGCCAGGGAGAAAACCCTGAATATCAGCCACAACAAATTCCTGATTTACCTCAAAGCAGGCAAGCCCCATACCGTTTGGACCGGCACCTGTAATTTCACCTTCGCCGGTTTCTACCTGCAGACCAATATGGCCCTGCAATTGTCGCACGGCCCCACGGCCGAGGCCTACGAAGCCTATTATCAGTTGATGAAAACCGACCCGGATTGCGGCGGGAGAAACAACCCCAACAAGGCGACAATCGAAAAACTCATTTTGGAGGCGGAAAAGAATCTGAGCAAAAAAAACTGGAAGGTCAATTTCTCACCCGTCAGCACGGATCACCTGCTGGACTATACGGCCGAATACATCTCCAAGGCGAAGAGCGCCCTGTTCATGAGCACCCCCTTTGCCCTGGACAACGCCCTGCTCAAAGCCCTGGGCGACAACTCCCAGCAGATCATCGAGTACGGGCTCTGCAATACTACCGCCAGGAAGAAGATCGAAGGACTCAATTCCCGCTACACCCGCTTCTTCACCCCCAGCCGTCTGGAGACCTACATGGGCCGGGACTGGGACGCCAAGGCCTTCGGCAGCCACAAAATACACACCAAGAGCCTTGTGACCGACCCCTGGGGCGAAAACCCCGTGGTCATTGTCGGCACCGGCAATTTCAGCGACGAGGCCTGCACGAAAAACGACGAGAATTTCTTGATCATCGAGGGCGACCAGCGACTGGCCGCTATCGTCACCACCGAATTCGTCCGGATGTGGGAACACTATAAAAACCGCGCTTTTATCAATACCATCTACGCCAACCGAACCGCCAGCAAAGCCGAAGAAAAAGCCCAAATGCTGCTCAAAGGCGATGGCTCCTGGAGCAATACTTCGTATAAAGAAACCGCCCGGAGCTATAAGTTCAGGGAGCGGCAGGTGTATGCGGGAATGGATTAGTGACTGGTCACTGGTGATTAGTGACTAGTGACTAGTGACTAGTGACCAAAATACTAGTCACCAGTCACTAATCACTAGTCACAAAAAAATATAACAAATGAAGCAGAGCATTCTATTGATGGTCTTTTTAACAACCATCTCCTTTTCACAGGCCCAAAAAACCTTTTACGGCACCATCGACTACCAGTTCACCGTCGAGGGGGAGGGAGCGGAAATGCTCGGGTTTATGATGCCCGAGAAGATGGTGGTTCAGTACGGCAAAAAGGGGATGAAGATGTACTTCGAGGGGGGCGCCATGTCTGTCATGATGGGCAAGATCGTGCTCAACGGCAAGAAGAACCAGATATTCCAGGTGAAGGACGAGGAGCTGACGGCCTACCTGATGGGGCCTGAGGATCTGGAAGGAAACCAGGTCACCCTGCCCGACGAGGTGATTAAAGAAGACGAGGTCATTGAAATTTCGGGCCGGAGCTGCCAGAAATACAAGACCATAAAATACACGGAAGACGGGGGCGAGTCGGTGCAGTACATCTGGTCCACCGAAGAACTCAAAGCCCCCGAGGTGAGCACCCCCGAACTGCGGGCCGTAGCCGGCATGAACCTGGGCGCCAACGGTGTGCCCGGCTTCCCGATGAAATCCGTTACCTTCGATGCGACGACCGGATTGACCATTACCCTGCTGGCGACCAACCTGGATTTTACCAAACTGAGCAACAAGGAATTCGACCTGCCCAAGGGCTATGCCGTCGAGGAATTCCAGATGACTACAGACGAGTAAGCGCTGGTTTCTGTTCACAAAAAGCAGTTGACTATGAGAACCTACACCCCCATTTTCCTCCTGTTGGTCCTTAGCCCTTTTTTGCTCACCCAATGCACGGCCGCCAAAAAGCTCAAAATGGCCGAACAAAACCGGGAGACCATCCGCCTCTGGTTTGAAGAGGGCTGGAACCACAACCGCAATGAGGAGCTGCTCCTCCACACTTTTTGCGAAGACTGGGAAGACGGCAACCCCCTCCAGGCCGACCAGCGGATCGGGCTCGACGGCATGCGGCAATTGATCGCCTCCTACCGAAAAGCCTTTCCCGACGCACAGTTCACCATCACCCACCTCTTCGCCGACGACGAGCACGCCGCCATTCGCTACGAGGTCACGGCCACGCACCATGGAGAGATGTTCGGCCTCCAGCCCACGGGCAAGCAGTTCTTCTCCACCGGCGTCGTGCTATACGACATGGAAGACGGCAAGATCAAACGCTCCTGGCAGGAGCTGGATCTGGAGGGAATTATTCAGCAGTTGAGGGATTGAGGGGGTAAAGAAAAAGCCTTGTAAGTAACTCATTTACAAGGCTTTAATCCTTTTCTTCTGTAGTCCCGCATGGAATCGAACCATGATCTTAGGTTCCGGAAACCTACATACTATCCGTTGTACTACGGGACCGTATGTTTTGAGTGCTTGTGATCCCGCTGGGACTCGAACCCAGGACCCCTTGATTAAAAGTCAAGTGCTCTACCGACTGAGCTACGAGATCATCGGGGGTGTATCCCCCTTTTTTAAAAAGCGTTGCAAATATACGGGGATTTTTTAATCCCGCAAGACGATCCAGGGAAAAGTTATTGGTTAACGAAAGAAGAGAAGGGAAAGTTCCCCCGGGGGCACGGCCGCATCAATCGCCCCGACAAACTCCTCGTACCCCGAATAATCGCAGAATACGTGGCTCACCCCTTCCCGGTGCAACAATTCCACATCCCCCCTGACGCGGATGCCTACAAAACTCAGGTTCATGCTCCGCGTGGTGCGCACATCCCAGATCGCGTCGCCGATGTAGACGATGCGGCTGATCTGAGGGTGCAAGTCCCGGCTCCGTTGAATGGCGTCTTCCAGAATGGCCTCCCGGTTGTGCTTGCCATCGGCGCCCGCCAGCGGAATGCGATCGACGGGGAATGACAGGTATTGCAGCTTGAACAGCGCCGTCCGCTCCCAGCCGCCTGTAGCGATGCCCACGCAAAAACGGGGATCTTCCAGCAGCCGCTCCATCGCCTCCCTGGCAAAGGGCACCTCGCAGTAGGGACTGGCGTCGCGCTCCCGTTTGGACTGCATCCTGGCGATATAATGGTCCTGAAACAGATCGATTTCCTCCGCGTTGCAGCCGCGCTGGAAGTGCTCCTCCAGCACCGATTGCAGGATGGCCGTGTCCGTCACGTGCGGGTAGGTATGCCAGTCGATCGTCGGGAAAGGCTTTCCGTACAACTCCTCATACGTCTCCGCAAAGCTCAGGCTATCGTTCCGGTTGGAATGGATGAGGGTGCCGTCGACGTCGAAGAGAATAAGGGTTTTCAATTTGTGAGTTTAGAAAGTTTAGAGGTTTAGAAGGTTTAGAGGGTTTTAGCAGAAAAATCTAAACCTCCTAAACTTTCTAAACCTGCTAAACTACTTAAAAGAAAGCCCATCCACATCCACCTCGATCTCTCCTTTCATGCCGATCCAGAGCCGCATGGCGTCGGGGGTGAGGAAAATATGGTCTACACCGAGGCGGGAGAGCTGGCCACGAAGCTGAATGCCGGGAGCGACTTCTACGTCTTTCAATTCCTCCTGGAGCGTCTTTTTGGTTTGATCGAGGTAGAAATTGAGGTAATGATCCAGGCTCTTGCGGATCTCGTTCTTGAACACCCCTTTGAAAAGCCAGCCCAGGGTCTTGTGCAGCAGGTTTTTGGTCTTCAGTTCGATGTCCATGTCGTCGAGCTCGATCTTGCCTTTTGCTTCGGAATAGACCGGGGTGCTCAATAAGTTGATGGCGCCCTTGTAGGAGCCGGAGAGAAAGGTCTGCACGACCAGTTTGTCGCCTTGCCGGAACAATTTCAGGTCTTCGACCACCACGTAGCGCTTTTTTCCCTGCTCGAAGCGCTGGCCGACCATGCCTTCGCGGGCCAGGCGCTCGGCTTCCACATAGGGGATATCGGCCTGAAGGCTGAGCGAAAACCCCTTGTTGTCGTTCTTTCGCCATTCCAGGGCCGGCAATATCCCCGGCATGCCCGCTGCCGGCTCCTCGCCGAGTAACACGATGAGCTCGGATTCCATGCCGATGACACTCTGGACTGTGTCGAAATCGGTCTGGAAGGGGGTCATATAGATCGACTTGGGGCGCATGACCATCCAGGTGGCGTATTCTTCCGACAGGAGGAAAGGCTCGTGCAGCATGTTCCAGGCCGAATTGACCTCTTTGCGGAGGTCCAGATTGGCCTTCACCTGTTCGTCGATGGCGGAGGTCAGCTTTTTGCGGCTCTTTTTGATCACGATGTCTGCCACAAACTGGAGGGGGATGTCGATGACGGAGGTCTTGAGCACGGGCTTTTTAATCCACTGAAAATCGACCAGTTCGGTATGGGTTTCGAGGCTCCAGTCAGCGAGGATCTGGTAACGGGTCTTGAAATTCAGGGTGATGGCCCCGGCGCCTTGGAGGTTGGCCAGGCGCATTTTTTTGCGCACCGACAAATCGAGCGGTACCTTGTAAAAGATCTCCTGCCCGGTGAGCTGTATCTCGATTTCAGAAGCTTTCCGGGCCAGTATCTCCAGGTTTTCTCCGTCGGCATTTTTGTCGTTGAAAAGGGTATCGCCCAGTTGCCGGTTGATATCTGCCTGCAACTGCGTACGGTGCAGCCGCACCGGTATTTCGATGACCGATAAGGGGATCGGAGGGATAACAGTCGTGTCGGGTTCGGACATAGTCCAGACAGATGGTATTGTACAAAGGGTGAACAGAAAAAAGAGGCAGGGAGTTTTCATTTTTTATGGTTTAGGAGGTTTAGAGAGTTTAGAAGGTTTAGAGGGATAAAAAACTAAACCTCCTAAACTCTCTAAACTTTCTAAACCTAAATAAACGGGGCAAGAGGGAAAACGCAATTTACACGCAACCCGCCTGCCTCAAACTTGTCTTTGGCCGCGGACGAAAATAAAACATACAGATGAAACGCCTCTTTCTATTTCCAATTTTAAGTCTGCTACTTTCTATCCCCGCTTTCGCCAACACCTGTCCCGACGAGGCATTCCTCGGCATCGAGTCGGGCGATATGACGGAGAAGAAGGCCCGCCTGCTGGGCTTCGACAACCCCTACGGAAGCTATGTTTCCAGAGTTATCCCCCATACGGCCGCCGAACAAGCGGGGCTGCAAGCTTTCGACTACATCTACCGGATCGACGACAAAGAACTCAGCCGAAACGAGGACCTCGTCGACATTCTCGAAAATTACCAGCCCGGGGACGAGGTTTCCGTCCATTTTATCCGGAAAGGAACCAAGGAAACCGTAAAAGTGGCGCTGGGTAAATACCCGCTCGACTGGGAGGAAATGGATACGGAGGAAGGTCAAGCCTTTCTGGGAGTATCCGAAATTCAACGGCCGCAAGGCGCGCCCTCCACGGGGGTGGCCGTCGAAATCATCGACGACACGGCCGCCGACGCCATGGGCCTTCAGGACGGCGATATCATCCAATCCATCAACGGATATCCCATGCTCGACTGGGAGGATATTACCATCGCCGTTTCCAATGCCAAACCCGGACAAGAGGTACAGATTCATTATTACCGCAACGGAGAAGCTGACGCGGTTGAAGGCCCGCTCCAATTCAAGGATATGGCGTACGAGGGGTATGAAGGTTACGAGGGATACGAGGGTTACGAGGGATACGAAGGGTATAAAGGATACGAAGGGTATGAGGGTTATGAAGGATACCAGGGTTACCAGGAGCAACCCGAACCCGAGATCCAGGGAGAGGACAGGGCATTTATGGGCATCTATGCGGAGGAAATTTCCGAAGAAAAAGCTATGAAAATGGGGCTGGAGCACCACTACGGCACCCTGGTCACCGGGATCGTGCCCAATTCCGGCGCCGAGAAGGCCGGTCTCCAGCTATTTGACTACCTCTACGGCATCGATGCCCTGCGCGCCGGCGAAGAACAGCATTTTGGATTTATTCTCGGCAAATACAAGGCCGGGGATAAAGCCACGCTGTATTTCATCCGCAAGGGCCAGGCCAAAACCGCGGAGATCACCTTCGGCAAAAAGCCCGAGATGACGGAGAAAAAAGAGCTGACCAAGTGCGAGGACACTTTCCTGGGCATCATGTCCACCAAAGACGTCGAAACCTCCGAACTCACAGGGATTGAGATCACGCCGGTCGAAAACTCGACCGCCATGGACATCGGACTCCAGGAGGGCGATGTCATCAAGGCCCTCAACGGCTACCCCATGTACGACTGGATGGACATCAGCTACGTGCTCGACAACCTCAAACCGGGCGACCCGATCAGCGTCACCTACCTGCGCGGTGGCAAGGAAGCCAAAGCCAGCGGCAAGATCAAATCCTATGCCGCCACCAAAAACTGCGAGGATTGCGATTGCGACGAACTGGAGGAATGGGAGGACAAGATCAAGGTCGAGGTACCCGAAATCTCCATTCACGTTCCAAACCTGCCTGGAACGCCCAAGGCGCCGGCGCCTCCCACTCCGAGGAGCGATGTCGCCTCCTTGAAAGCAGATGTTCAGGACGCAACGGATGCCGAGATCCGCTCGATCAACGACAAATCGACTTACAAAATGGCGAGCGGCAATAACCTGGGCGTGCAAAATCTCAAGCTCAGCCCCAACCCGCAGGAAGGGAATTTCAGCCTGACCTTTGATGTTGCCTCCCGCGGCAATACGGCCGTGCGCATCTTCAATGCCCAGGGCCGAATGATCTACGAATACGATCTGGGCAATTTCTCCGGCGCCTTCAGCGACCGGGTGGATATTTCCCAAAACGGCGCCGGCGCCTATTTCATCGAGGTCCGCCAGGGCGACAAATCCAATGTGAAAAAAGTATTGTTGAGTGGCAAATAACGAAAAGTGCCTGCCGGCAATTTGCCGGCAGGCACAAAAAATCCACTCCAAATTATTCTTGAACCGGAACCCCCTCTCCGGGTAGTTCCGCATATTTATATCTATTCCGGCCGCTCGCCCAAAACCATGGGCTCCCTGCCTTCCTCCCAAGCCTCTTCCTGCTGCCCTCCCTTTTTGGAAGGGGCAGAGCCATCAGGCCAACCAAAGGTCAGTACATAAAAAGCCAGCAACAAGGCAAATCCAAGCCAGGCATGTGCCACGGCCCTTTTCCAGGTATTCCTTCTCATGGGGCAAACGGATTTTTTGTTTTCTCTTCCCATCCAAAACCGAAATTACCGGACGGGGTTACACCATAGTGTTGGAAGAGAATTTCCGGGCCCATTTGGAGGCTGGCTGCCCTGCCTTTTTCCTTCTCGGCAAGTTGGGCAGCCAGCGCCCTGGGAAAGAATTCTCATAGTATGAATCGAATTGTATATTCCAAATAGCGTGCCAATTTTTGAGTTGAAGAGTTGAAAAGTTGAAAAGTTGAAAAGTTTATTAAGGCCTTTTTGGCTTTGCCAAAAAGGCCTCCTTTGAACTCTTCAACTTTTCAACTTTTCAACTAACTTGCTCGTCATTGAAAACAGAGCCTATGAAACTGCTTCTACCCTTGCTTTTACTATGCGCCGCGGCTTCTGTCCAGGCCCAGCGCTCCAGCCTCCCATACGACACCTCCTACTTCCACTCCCTCGAATGGCGCGAACTCGGCCCCTACCGCGGCGGGCGTTCTTGCGCCGTAGCGGGGGTTTCCGGCTCGCCCAACCTCTTCTATTTCGGCGCCACCGGCGGAGGGGTCTGGCGCACCACCACCGGGGGACGAAGCTGGGAAAATATCTCCGACGGCTATTTCGGCGGCTCGATCGGGGCCATCGCCGTCAGCGAGTCTGACCCCAACGTGATCTACGTGGGGGGCGGCGAGCAAACCGTGAGAGGGAACGTTTCCTTCGGTTATGGAATCTGGAAATCGGAGGACGCCGGAAAAACCTGGAAACAAATGGGCCTGACCGACTCCCGCCACATCGGGCGCATCCGCATCCACCCGGAAAATCCGGATATCGTCTACGTAGCAGCCATGGGCAACCTCTTTGCCCCCAACGAAGAGCGGGGCGTTTTCCGGAGCCGCGACGGGGGAAAGACCTGGGAAAAAATCCTTTTCATCGATAACGAGGTCGGCGCCGTAGACCTCTGCTTCGACCCCAGCAATTGGCGGATACTCTATGCCACCACCTGGAGGGTGAGGCGCACCCCATACAGCCTTTCTTCGGGCGGCGATGGCTCCGGCATTTACAAAAGCACCGACGGCGGCACCAAATGGGACACCCTGAGCAAGGCGCAGGGCATGCCGAAAGGCCCCCTGGGCATCATCGGGGTAGCCGTATCCCCCGCCAACCCAAACCGCGTTTGGGCCATGATCGAAGCCCCGGAAGGCGGCTTATTCCGCTCCGACGACGCGGGCAAGACCTGGTCGCGGCTCAACGGCGATCGCAGCCTGCGCCAAAGGGCCTGGTATTACACCCGGATCTACGCCGACCCGAAAGACGCTGATATTGTGTATGTGCTCAATGTCAATTACCACCGCTCTACCGACGGAGGAAGGACCTTTTCCGACTTCAATTCTAACCACGGCGACCACCACGATCTGTGGATCGCGCCGGAAGACCCCACGCGCATGATCGTCGGCGACGACGGCGGCGCCCAGATCACCTACGACCGGGGGGAGACCTGGACGACCTACCACAATCAGCCCACCGCTCAGTTTTACCGGTTGACCACCGATAACCATTTCCCCTTCCGCATCTACGCCGCCCAGCAAGACAACAGCGCCATCCGGATCGCACATCGAAATTCGGGAACCGGCCTGAGCGAAGACGACTGGGAGCACACTGCCGGCTGCGAGTGCGGCTGGCTGGCCGTCGACCCCAACGACGACGAAATTGTCTACGGCGGTTGCTATGGCGGCTATATCGAGCGAAAAGACCACCGCGACGACCTGTCGCGCAGCGTGAACGTCTGGCCGGACAATCCCATCGGGCACGGCGCCGAGTCCATGAAATACCGCTTTCAGTGGAATTTCCCCATCCTCTTTTCCAAACACGATCCGAAAAAACTATACACCGCCTCCAACCACCTCCACGTGACGACCAACGGCGGCGAAAGCTGGCAGACCATCAGCCCCGACCTCACCCGCAACGACTCCAGCAGGCTGGGTTCTTCAGGAGGGCCCATTACCCAGGACAATACCTCCGTGGAATATTACTGCACCATTTTCGCCCTGGCCGAATCGCCCCTGAACGGCGACGTCCTCTGGACCGGTTCCGACGATGGACTGATCCACCTCACCCGCGACCAGGGGCGTAGCTGGGTGAACGTGACTCCCAAAAACCTGCCCGAATGGGCCCAGATCAACAGCATAGAAGCCGACCCCTTCGAGGAGGGCGGGCTCTACGTAGCGGCCACCCGCTACAAAAGCGGCGATTTCAAGCCCTATCTGTTCCGGACCAAAGATTTCGGCAAGACCTGGAAGCAAATGAACGAGGGCATCGGTCCGGAGCAATTCACCCGCGTGGTGCGCGCCGACCCGAAGCGAAAGGGCCTGTTGTACTGCGGTACTGAGAGCGGGATATTCGCCTCCTTCGACGACGGGGCGAACTGGCAATCGCTCCAACTCAACCTTCCCATCGTTCCCATCACCGACCTGGCAGTGAAAGACGAGCATCTCATCGCCGCGACCCAGGGTCGTTCGCTCTGGATCATCGACGACCTGACCCTGCTGCACCAGCTCTCGGACAGGCACAAAGAGAAAGCCCTCGCCCTTTTCAAACCGAAGGACAGCTATCGCATGGGAGGCTTCCAGGTGAAGAAGCCCCAAGGCGCGGGGACCAACCACGCCGGCGGCGTGATGGTGCATTTCTATCTGCCGGAATGGAACGAAAAGGATTCCCTCCATCTCTCTTTTCACGAGGCGGACGGAAAGCTCATCCGCTCCTATCAAACCGCTCCAAAGGAAAAGGCCGACAAAATAACAGTCCGAAAAGGGGCCAACCGCTTTGTCTGGAACCTGCGTTACCCCGACGGCAAGGACTTCGACGGAATGATCTTCTGGTCGGGCTCCCTGAGGGGTCCGAGGGCCATTCCGGGAGAATATTATGTAAAAATGAAAACGGGGGCCTTCCTGGACAGCATGCGTTTCCGGATACTGGCTGATCCGCGGTCGCCGGCCACTCCGGAGGATTTCCGGGCGCAGCTCGATTTCACGAGAGGAGTGCTGGACAAGGTCAGCGAGGCCCACGAGGTCATCCTGGAGATCAGGGATATCAAGGGACAGCTCGGCCATTATACCGGCCGGCTCAAGGGCCGCGAGGGGGTAGAGCCCCTGATCAAACAGGCCGGCCTCATCGACTCCCTGCTGACGAAGGTCGAGGAGACCCTTTACCAGACAAAAAATCAAAGCGGCCAGGACCCCCTCAACTTCCCTATCCGCCTGACCAACAAGCTGGCGCACCTCAATTCGCTGACCCAGGGGGATTATCCGCCCACCCAGCAGGCGCTGGAGGTCAGGGAAGAGCTCAGCCGCGCTATCGACGAGCAGTTGACCCTGTTCAGAAACATTAAGGAAAATGAAATAGCCGCCTTCAACCGGATGATGCGGGAGAAGGAGGTGGAGGCGGTGATATTGAAGGAATAGGTTCAACGCCGGTGTTTACCACCCCGTGTGGATTAAACCCTTTCAGGGTTTGCGTAGCGAAGCCCGGTACAGCAATATCAAAACTGGTATAAAAAAACCCCGATCCTCTCCTTTTAACAAACAAGGCATCGACCCCGAAGGACTCCTGCCACCTAAAAAGGAATCTGAATCTAAGCAACCCAAGCGGTTGAATAATAAACTTAGCATAAGTACCTAAACAAACTAAGGCTATGGTATTTCCCCCCACTCACTCCTCCTTCTCCGCGATCTTTTGGCTATCTCTGGCCGTAGCACTCGCTGCTGGGGGAGTCACCGTCTGGTTGCTGGCGGGAAAACATTCCCTGAAAGGAAATATGTGGCGGCAGGTGGTCCCGTTATGGGGATTCCTTGTGACGATGCTGGCCTTGGGCATGATGCTGTACACCTTTTTGGAGCAGAAAAATCTGGGTCCCGTTCGGATCGACGAGACGGGGATCGAGACGCCTTTCGGGAAGGCGGCGTATGACGATCTCAGGAGGGTCTACGTCTACCTGGACATAGAACAATCTCTCATCGATCCGGGCGTGGGCAGGGATACGGTGAAATGGTTAATACTGGAAGAGCGGAGCGGTAGAAAACATTCTCTGTCGGAAGATCAGTACGACCTGCCGGCGATGATGAAGACCCTTGAAGGCTTTTTGGAGAAAAATCGGAATGGGAAATAAAAAGGGAGGATTCGAAATACGTCTGGTCCGATTAACGAACCTGAATGTCCTTGGTGAGGACGCCTGTAAACGTGTGCAATTCAATCCGGTAGCGGCCGGGGCTGTAGGAGCTAACGTCCAGTTCATAGATTGCGTCGACCGGAAGGTCGCTGACGCGCTCCTGAAAGAGGATGTCGCCTTTGGAGTTTTTGAGGGCAATTTCACTGAGATTGGCCCGGATGGACTCAAAATCGATGAAATACGTCTCCGACTCTTCGTCGATGAAGAAAGAGAAGCTTTCCCCTCCAACTCCTTTGGGGGTAAGCGTGTCCGAGCCGGGGGCCATGCCGGATTGCCCCATCAGCTGGCTGGAGACCCCCGCCAGTAAAAAAAAGACCAAAATTCCCGCGATACGATTCATGGTTCTTAAATAGATTAGAAACTCGAAAAATAGTTTTCAAAAGTACGACATATCCCGAACATTGTAAAGGAAAGATTGGGCAGGAAATTATTTGGATTTCGAAATATATAAATTTTTCGAAACTTTAGTCCTTCATTTTTCCAATTGATAAACGCAGGGTTTGGTCAATAATGGATATTTCCGATGAATATTCTTTGTTAAATTTTATCCTTCCCCTTCCTTCAAATAAGCTTCCACGACGTCCCGGATGCTATTATATAGGTCTGGCTTCCGACCGAGGAAAGAGGAAATTTCAAACCAAACAGCTTTTTCAATATCTTCTTCGGTTTGTGGAATGAGGATTAAGTCCGGGGTATCCATGACAAACCAATATGTCTGCTTCAATACGCGTTTGTCCTTTTCCCGATAGGTGTGAAAAGTGGAAGGCAAGGCAGGGCCCGGCTCGAGGATCTGCAAGCCCGTCTCTTCCCGTACCTCGCGAAGGGCCGCCTCCAGGGGCGTTTCCCCGGGATCGATCTTCCCTTTTGGAAGGTCCCATTTGCCCCGTCGAAAAATGAAGAGGCCCTCGCCGGAGGGGTTGAACACGAGACCGCCGGCGGCTTCCAGGTAGCGGAACAGGCCGAAAAAATCGGCCTTTAGCGCCTCGGGGTCGGCGGCATACAGCGCCACGACCCTGGGAGAGGATGATTTTTCCAGCAGGTCGATGTAGTGGAGCAGGGATTTTACCTGCCCCCTGTATTGTGCGGCGAGGCAGCCGGGGTAGCGGTCGAGGAGGGTCTTTTCCTCGTCCTTGGCTGCCAAAAATAAGGGGTTGTCATTTATGTAGATTTTGTACATTTGCTCCGATAGGTTTAGCTAAATAAAAACAAAACAGGGATGGGCGGGCTTCGCCCGCCCATCCCTGTTTTATAGCTTTCTGCGTCCGCCTCAGGCGGACAAAGAATTTAACAGGAAAATGTAAGCCAGGCGATGAATAATGCCGAAGGGGTCGCAAAAAACTTACTACAAATTAAGGCAATTAAACTAAGCCCGCATAGCCCCTTCACCTGGGCTTCGGGTATCCAATCGCCTATCTACTGCGACAACCGCATTGTCCTGTCGCATCCCGGAGAAAGGGATTTCATCAAATCGTGTCTGGTCGAAAAATCCAAAGCCTTTGGGCCCATTGACGCCATCGCTGGAGTGGCCACTGCGGGTATCCCGCACGGGATCATGCTGGCCGATGCGCTGAAACTCCCGTTCGTCTACGTTCGGGCGGAGGCCAAGTCTCACGGGCGCAAAAACCAGATCGAAGGAGAGCTGAAGGGAGGACAGCGCGTGTTGGTCGTCGAAGACCTCATTTCCACCGGCGGGAGCAGCCTGCGCGTAGTGGAGATCCTTCGGGAACAAGGCTGCGAAGTGGCCGGGGTCCTGGCCATCTTCTCTTACGGGTTCGAATCTGCCGTCCGCGCTTTTCGCGAAGCCGCCTGTCCGCTCGAAACCCTGACCAACTACGACACCCTTATCGACGAAGCAGTGAAAAGCAACTATATTTCTACGGAGGACTTACGACAACTCCTTGCCTGGCGCGAGATGACAGGAGTGGCCTGATTCCCAACCCAAATGATAACCAACGACATGCCGATTCTAAATTCCAACTCCGAAGCTTTTCTACAAAGATACCTCAACAACGCTTCGCCGACCGGTTATGAGTCGGCCGGCCAAAAGGTCTGGCTGGATTACATCAAACCCTATATCCACGAATGGCACATCGACAACTACGGCTCCGCCTACGGGATCATCAACCCGGGCAAGGACTATAGAGTGGTGATCGAAGGGCATGCCGACGAGATATCCTGGTTTGTGAATTACATCTCCGACGACGGCTTCATCAACGTGATCCGCAACGGCGGTTCCGACCACATGATCGCCCCCTCCAAACGGGTGAATATCCACACCAAAGGAGGCATTGTCAAAGGGGTCTTCGGCTGGCCGGCCATCCATATCCGGAAAGGCGACGATTCGAAGATCAGCCCCAAACTGGAAAACATCTTCATCGACGTGGGCGCCAAGGACAAGGACGAGGTGCTGGCCATGGGTATCCACGTGGGTTGCGTCATCACTTACGAAGACGAGATGATCATCCTCAACAACCGCTTTTTCGTGGGCAGGGCCCTCGACAACCGAATGGGCGGCTTCTGCGTGGCCGAAGTAGCGAGGCTGATCCACGAAAACAAGACCGAACTCCCCTTCTCCCTCTACATCGTCAACGCGGTGCAGGAAGAGATCGGATTGCGGGGCGCCGAAATGATCGCCCATACGATCAAGCCCAACGTGGCCATCATCACGGATGTGACCCACGACACCAATACGCCCCTCATCAATAAAAAAGAAACCGGCGACATCAAGGCGGGCCTCGGCCCTTCGGTGACTTACGCTCCGGCGGTGCACAACATCCTCCTCGACCTGGTCATGAATACGGCGCAGGAGCACGAAATCCCATTTCAGCGCGAAGCCGCTTCCCGTTCCACGGGCACGGATACCGACGCATTCGCCTATTCCAACGGCGGGGTTCCTTCCGTGCTGATCTCCCTGCCCCTGCGATACATGCATACCACGGTGGAAATGGCGCACCGCGACGACGTGGAAAACCTCATCCGCCTGATCTACGAATCGCTGAAGAAGATCCAAGCCGGTCACAACTTTAAATACTTTTGACGAAGGGCGTAAAAATCGCCGATTGGTTGTTTTACAGCAATGTCTGGATTGCGCTCAACGCCCTGGCGCAGGTGGTGCAAACCCATTACCTGCTGAGCGGAAAGGTCGAACTCACTCCGGCCGCCGGCTTCGCCTTCTTCGGCGCCCTTTCCCTCTACGCCCTGCACCGGATCGCCGGCCTGGATCGGCTGGCGGCATTCACCGCCGAGGGAAGGCATAAGGTCATGGCCGAGCGAAAGGGGCATCTCCGGGTTTATGCGGCCCTGGGGTTAACCGGCGCCCTGGCCTTCTTTCTCCAGTTTCCCTTCCGCATGCAATGGATGCTCGCCCTCCCCTGTATGATCGCGTTGGGTTATGCCCTGCCGTTAAGCAGTTCGGGAAAAAGGCTTCGCGACCTTCATTTTCTGAAAATTTTCCTGCTCGCCGCCGTGTGGTCCTGGATCACCGTATGGCTGCCCGCCGCCGAGTTGCAGGCCGATCACAGCCGGAGCGTCCTCTTGATGGGGCTGGAACGGTTTGCCTTTATTTTTGCCCTGGTCATCCCTTTCGATATCCGCGACCTGGAAATAGACCGGCATACGGGGGTAAAAACCATCCCGGGGGCTCTGGGTGTAAAACCTTCCATCGTTCTTGCCTTTCTCCTGCTGGCGGCGATGATGGCGTTTGCCGCGTTAAATACTTATTCTAACGGAGTTTTGACGGGACTGGCCATTTCCGCGGGTATCTCCTTCCTGTTGATCCTCTTTGCCCGGCGGGTGCGGCACGACTATTACTTTTCCGGCTTGTTGGACGGGATGATGATGTTGCAGTTTTTGATGGTTTGGGGATTGGGGCGGACCCCCGCCCCTGAGGAGAGTTTTGGGTTAAGGATTTCAAGCATTTAAACTCTTGCAAAAAGTGTTAATAAACTGATTTTCAGCACAAATGCTCCTCCCTGAATGAGGAGGGGGGCCCCGGGTTTATTCGCATGACTCGTCTTTGCGGTTGCATTTTTCCGCAACATTTCCGTTATTGTACTTTTCCCTTTGTCGATGAAAAGAGCCATACTTCCCGGATTGCTGAGCCTGCTGCCCATTTGGCTCTTCTCCCAGGCCTCGCCCCACTGCGGGGCCGACCTATTCAGGGAGATGTATGCCAGAGAATATCCAGAGCTGGCACAGGGATCGGAACACATTTCCAATAATTTCCCCTTGCAGACCCGAACCCTCATCACCATTCCGGTGGTGGTTCACGTCGTTTATCAGACAGAGCAACAGAATATTTCCCAGGAACAGATCGAGTCGCAGCTGCTGGTTTTGAACGCAGACTACCGGGCCGAAAACGACAACCTGAACATCATTCCTTCCGTATTTCAAAACCTCATCGCCGACACCGAGATCGAGTTTTGCCTTGCGTCGAGGGATCCGGAAGGGCATTCCAGCATCGGCATCACGCGCAACCAGACGGACAAGGACAATATCGGCCTTTCCACCGACGTGCATTACCTGGCCAAGGACGGGGCCGACGCCTGGGATCCCCTCCACTACCTCAATATCTGGGTGGCCGACATGGGCGAAAATGTGGTGGGCAGAGCCTCCTTCCCCGGCACGGTGCCCCTGCCGGAGGACGGCGTGGTCATCGACCCCCGGTATTTCGGCACCACGGGCCTGGCTTCCGGCTCCGCGCCGTACAACCTGGGGCGCACGACGGTGCACGAGGTGGGACATTACCTCAACCTCTACCACCCCTGGGGCAGCGATTTCCCCGACTGCGACGGCGACGACGAGGTAGCCGATACGCCCCAAACCTCGGAGAGTTACCTCCAGGAATGCCCATCGACCCTCCAAGCGACTTGCGGCTCCCTCGATATGTACACCAATTACATGTACTACACCGACGACGCCTGCCTGGCCCAATTCACCCCCGGGCAAAAGCTCCGCCTGCAGGCCACGCTCAGCGGTCCGCGATCGGAGCTGAGCATGAGTCTGGGCTGCGAGTCTTCCGGCACGGGCAATATGCCCACCAGCCTGGTAGGGGTTTCCATCGAGCCAAACCCTTCCCCCGGCGAGCTGGTTTTCGAATGCAGGGGCCGGGAGGGCGTAAATTGCCAATTGGCTATTTTCGACGCCATGGGCAGGTTATTGCAGGAATTGGACATACCGGCCAACCAGCCCTATCCGTGGGTAGTTCCGACATCTTTTGCGGATGGCGTGTATTGGGTGAGGGTGGAGCAGGGAGGAGGGGTGATTGCGAGGAAGTGGGTGTTGATCAGGTGATCAAAAACCCCCAAATCCCCCGCTAAATATCGTGTCCTGATTCCCCTTCTGATAAGGCAGGTTGATAAAATCGAACACCGAGCCGGGGTCTACGCGGATGAAGAAGGCGTAGGTACTACGGGTGGGCTGCCAACTCACGCCCATCTCCCAGCAGTGCAGGTCGCGGGCGACGGAGAGCGAGGGGTAGGTGAAATCTTTTCTGACAAAATCATAACCCATGCTCCCCACTTGCACGTCCCAGTTGGGCGTGAGCGGCACAGAGCCGTTGAAGGTGATGGTGTTGGTGGCGAGGAAGATCGTGTCCTTGTCGGTCAGGCCTCTGCCCTGGATAACCAGGTTGTAGCGGATGTTGAAGCGGTCGAGCAATTCCCAAAAACCATTGGACGCGACAGGCGCCGTACCGGCCTGGATGATCGGGGTCTTGCCCTTTTCCCGATCGAACCAGCCGCGGATCGTCTTGACAGTCAGGCTGGTGGACAGGCTCAGGCGGGCGTCGACGAAGCGAAGGGGCCTGCCGCGGGTATCCCAGACAAATCGGTCGATCCGCCGGTTTTTAGCGTCGACCTCGTAGGGATCCCAACTGGAGTTGAACAGCACGCTCACCACGTCCTTGAACAAGGCGGTGTTGGCGTTTATTGAAATAGGACTGAAGCGCAGCGAATCGGCCGCGAAGTTGTAGTTGCCGTTGATGCCCAGGCTGCGGATGATGCGCACGTTTTTGGTCGTGGAATCCCTTTTCGAAAACATTTTTGCCTCGAAAAAATTGCCGATCCCGTAGGTCAGCGCCATCTGTCGGCCGGTCGCGGAAGGGCGGTCGCCGGCGTAAAGGCCTTCGCCGAAAATGGTGTAGTCGACCAGCGAATCGGGAAAACGGACGTCCTGCTGCACGCTCTTGAAATAGCCCCAGGTCGGATTGGTGTAATCGGGCGAAAAATTGAACCCGATGCTGGGCGTCATGGTATGCCGCAGCCCGCGGAGGGGGCCTTTGCGGAAGAGCACCGTGCCGAACAATTTCGTGTCCACATTGAAGCCGGCATCGAATTTTCGCAGCGGCTTAAACCCGAACACCGTGGAGTCGAGCACCGTGCCGTAGATCGTATCCCTCGGGATGATCTGCGTCTCCCCTTCCACCACGATGGTGTCGTAGAGGACGACAATGCTCGGGTCGAAGGTCTTTTGGCTGGTCTCCAGAAACCAGACCTCGTCGTAGTTGGCCCTGGGCGTGAAGTTGAAATACTTGAAAAACTTGAAGGAGGCGTTGGTCCCGACCTTGTGGCGGGCGCCGTACTGGATGTCTTCGAGGGTTTCGGCGCGGAACAGGGTGGTATCCGTGGTCTGCAGCTCGGCTTTGGCCTCGCCGCGGTAGGTAATCGCGAATTTTTCATACCAGCGCTGCTGCGAGGGAGCGCCTTTCCGCTTGAAGGGATAGATGGTTTGGGTCTGAAAGTTGAAGGTCGGAAAATTGATGGTCATCTTCCGGGTCTTGGTGTTCTGGGTATGCTGGAAGCCCACCGAGAGGTTGTAGGGCTTGCCGGGGAAGCGCTCGTTGTAGGTGAAGTTGGAGCGGAGGACCGTGTTCAGGACGGCGTCCACGTCGTTGTAGTTCACGCTCTGGGCGTTGTTGGTCTGGAGATTGATCGAGCCGCCGATGCTGCGCGATGGGTGGGCCTTGGAATCCTGGTTGTGGGCAAGCTGCACGCTGAAGGTCTCGGTCCGGAAAGGGGTGGCCAGGGCGTCTTCCGTGCGCAGGTTTCCGTATTCGAGTGTGAAATTTCCACGGTATTTGTATCGTTTGGCATACGATCCGACGGTGCGGAGGCGATAGGAGCCTTTCAGATAGACATCGCCGGTGACTTGCAGGTTGAAATTGTCACTGATGGGAAAGTACCAGCCGATATTTCTCAATCCGAAGCCCCAGGCGTCGGAGTTTTCGTAGTTGCGTGGGAAGAGGAGCCCGGTTTGTTTTCCGCTTTTCAAAGGAAAAAAACCGAAAGGCAGCCAAAGAGGAGTGGGCACGCCCATGACCTCGATGTGGGAGGGCCCGATCACGGCGAGTTTGTTGGGAATGACCTTTTGTTTGTTGCTCCGCACGCCGAAATGGGGCACCTCCTGGTCGCAGGTGGTGAAGATGGCGTTTTGGTTGTAGATGATGTCCGACTTGGTCGTATCTCCGCCGGCGCTGAAGAATTTGGCTTTTTCGCCGATCACGTAGAGGTTGTTCTGGATGGTGGAGGCCTGGAGGATGGTGCCCTTGTGGGTCAGGTAGTTGTACCTCATTTCCCGGGCTTCGAACTCGTTGGAACCGTCGGAAAACTTGGGTTTTTCCGTCATGCGCCCCGTGCTGTCGGCAATTCCGGTGGCGTGGACCAGGTTGCTACTCCAGTCGAATTCCGAAAACCCGGCGGCCAGGGAAATGGAAGTATATTTCACCGTAGTGGCTCCGTAGAGAAAGATCTTACGGTCTTCGAGATTCCAGACCATAGAGTCGCGGGCGCCGTATTCTATGGGCTCCTCCGGGGCGTCAGAGGAGAGGCGCACCGGTACCTGCAAGGGAATGGTGTCTTGCGCTTTCAGGCCAATGGCGCAGAATACTAATAAAATTGTAATTTTCGTTTTTGCTTTCAAGCGCTTAAATTCCGTTATTTTTGTGGCGCCAGTACGGTTGAAAAGAAGAAATATTGAAAAGTACCTATCCAAGACCCCACTCCCCATTGACCTTTCGTATTGCATTCGCATTACAAACGCTGCTTCTCGCCTTTCCGTCTGCTTCTGCGGCCGAATTTAACATTTATTCCGATTCGCTGAAGCAGGAGGGCCGGGCGCTGCAGGTGGCCGACAAAAATACCAAACCTGGCGAGTATGCCAAGAAGGGATTCGGCGTAAAAAAAATCGTGATCGACCCCGGGCACGGCGGGCACGACCCGGGCTGCCTCGGCGCCCATTCATTTGAAAAGGAGATCGCCCTCGGCATCGCCCAGAAACTGGCCGCCTATGTCGCCGGCACCTATCCCGATGTGGAGGTCATCCTGACCCGCAATACCGACGAATTTATTCCCCTGAACGAGCGGGCCCAGATCGCCAACCGAAGCCTGGCCGACCTGTTCATCTCCGTCCATTGCAATTACATCTCCAGGGCCTCCCACGTGCAGGGCAGCGAGACCTACGTGCTCGGCGCCCACAAGATGGAGGAAAACCTCCAGGTGGCCCTGCGGGAAAACGCGGCGGTCCTCCACGAGGAGAATTACGAATCGATCTATGGGTACGACCCCAATTCGCCGGAGGCGCATATCATCATGTCGATGTTTCAGAATGCCTACCTGGGCCGAAGTATCCTGTTTGCGGGCAAGGTCGAGCAACACCTGGTGCAAAGCGCCAACAGGCAAAGCCGGGGCGTCAAACAGGCCGGCTTTCTGGTGCTCCGCGAAACGGCCATGCCCAGCGTGCTGATCGAAGCCGGTTTTTTGAGCAACAGCCAGGAGGAAAAATACCTGCGCTCCGAAGAAGGCCAGTTGCAGGTCGCGGCGGCTATCCTCTCGGCATTCGGCGATTACAAGGCCGAGATCGAAGGGACCTTTGCCGAAAAACCGACGCCGGTGTACACCTCGATGCAAACCATTAGCGCCACGCACACGGTTCAGCCCTCGTCGCGCCACCCCCTCCTCCCCCACCACCTCCGGCTCTTGTAGCCTCCCCGGCCCCTACTAAGGGCATTGTCTTTAAAATCCAGTTGGCTGCCTCTTCCAAATTTATCGACACCCAAAAAGGCGAATGGGCTGCCCTGGCTTATCCCATTGAAATAGTGACCGAAAGCGGCCTGAACAAATACCAGATCGCAGCCGGCGGCGACCTGCAGGAGGCTTCCAGAATCCGCCTGGACGCTCGGGCCAAAGGTTTTCCCGACGCTTTTATCGCGGCCTACCAAAACGGGGCCAGGATCAGCATGGATGAGGCCAAAAAGCTGCTATCCCTCGAATGAAATAATTTTCCGTTTTTCTTGGAAAAATGCCTCAATTTTGTCCGCTTAAATACATCCACCGACTATGCAAATTCGCAGAGAAACAAAAATCGGCCTTCTCACCGCCGGCGCCCTCGCCTTGTTGATATGGGGCTATGAATTCCTCAAAGGCCGCAACATCCTGCAATCTTCTCAAATCTTTATTTCGGAATACGACAACGTCGACGAGCTCAAGAAATCCAACCCCATTCAGGTCAATGGACTCCAGGTGGGCATTGTGCGGGCCGTGTACCTCAATCCCCAAAACCTGACCAGCATCATCGTCGAAATGGACGTGAGCAAGGACATTAAAGTGCCGCTCGGCACCGTTGCGGAGATCCACACCAGCAGCCTGATGGGCGGCCGGATCATCGAACTGGTCTTTCCGGCCGAGTGCATCGACGGGAGCTGCCCTCCGGCGGGAAAAGTCCTGGAAGGCCGCACCCTGGGCTTCCTCAACTCCATGGTGGGCACCGACAACCTCGACACCTACCTCACGATTCTCGAAACCCGGCTCACCCGGCTGACGGATACCATCATCTCCCGGTTTTCCGACAATCCGGAATTGCAGAAAAGCGGAAAAGACCTGCAAAGCATTCTGGCCAACCTCAACTCGGCTTCCGCCACCCTGACCCGCCAACTCAACGGCTCCCTGGACGATAGTTTCGACAACATCGCCTCCGTCACGGAAAACCTGAAGAAAAACAACGAACAGATCTCGAAGATGATCGACAACCTCGCCTCCGTCAGCGGCGACTTAAAAGAGGAAGACGTGGTGGGCAACGTAAACACCACCGTCACCCAACTCAAATCCACCCTCCAGCAGATCGACGGCGCCGTGGCCGACCTCACTTCGGTGCTGTCACGTATACAGGAAGGCCAGGGCACTCTGGGCCTGCTGGTCAAGGACCGCGAGATGTACGACCAGCTCAACAAGACCCTCACCAATATTGACCTGCTCACGCAAGACATTCGCCTCAATCCGAAGCGATACACCACCGTGTTGTCGAAGAAATCCAAGCCCTACGAGAAGCCCGAGGATGATCCGGCAAACGAGGAGAAGTAACGTAGAGTTGAAAAGTTGAAAAGTTTATAGTTGAAGGGGGATACTTCCAAAGGCATTCGCAATTTATATAGCGAACTCGGCGTCGAGGCGTATTATCGGCTCCACGGGGAGGAGTATGCAAACCCGCATTTCCCGCAGGTGCGCGAATTGCTGCGCAACAACGTCCACCGCATCGACTACTCGCATGTCCTCGATTTCTGTTGCGGCGGCGGGGAGGTGAGCCTGGTGCTCCGGGAGCTCGGCTTCGACCACAGCGAGGGCTGCGACCCCTACACCCAATCCCTTTTCGAGGCCAACCTCGGCCGTCCCTGCCTATCCTGGTCTTTTCAGGATGTGATCCAGGGCAAGCTCCAGGGCAGTTACTCCGCCGTCATTTGCAGTTTTGCGATGCACCTGTGTCCCGAAAAACAGCTCTACCCCCTCGTGCAGGCCTTGTTTCGCTGCGCACCGCAGCTCGTCATCCTCACACCGCACAAGCGGCCGGAGCTGGAGCGGCTGGAAGGGGTGGAACTGGCGTTTGAGGATGTGGCGTTGACGGGGAGGGGGAAGAAGGTGAGGGGAAGGGG
>JADJBL010000008.1 GCA_016703765.1 Saprospirales bacterium | reverse complement strand
GGTAAAATTGAACCTGGCGGCTCAGTTTGTAATTCATATTGAAATCCAGGTGCAGGTTGCGGTCGTAATATACATCCCAGGACTTTTTGATTCCCAACTCGTCCAGAAAGGCGTCGTTGAAATTGGCCGCCAGTTTGGCGTACAGCTTTTTCGAATCGAAAAAGAGGGCCAGATTCAGCGCATGAGGCGACTGGCCCGGCAGGGATATCTCCTCCTCCTGGTTGTTCCGGTTGTCGATCGTAGCAGAGGAATAAGTAAAAGTGTAGTTGAAGTAGATTCCGAAGTGTCGCAAAGCGCCCGGCAATTTGAAAAACTGCTGGTTCCAGCTGATCTCTGCGCCATACACGCTTGCCCTTAGGCCGTTTTGGGCGGTGGTGACGAAATACCAACCCGGCCTGCTGATATTTTCCACAAACGTCCTTTGCTCGAAATAGTAGATAAAATCCTCGATGTTCTTGTAAAACAGCCCTCCCGAAATCAGGCCGCCCCGATCCAGATACTTTTCAGCTAGCAGGTCGAAATTGATCGATTTTGCAAAACGCAGCTCCGGGTTGCCCAGGGTAATCTCCCGGGCTGTCGAGCTCGGATTGGCGGTAAGGCAAATGTCTTCGAAATTGGGCCGGGAGTAGGTCCAGGTCAGCGCAGCCCGCAGGTTGGTCCGGTTGTCTGGGCTGTATTTGTAGTGAATTTGCGGCAGCAAAAATTGATAGCTCCGTTTGCTTTTTAAAGTATCCACCCCTTCAAAGGCGTCCGAAAATTCTTTAAACTTCAGATCATAGCCTTGGTAGCTGATATCGGTTCGTTCGTAGCGAAGGCCGGCCAACAGCATGGATTTGCCCCAGTAATGGGTCGCCATGGCATAGACTGCGTAGATATTTTCATCCGCCAGAAAGTCTTCCGCCAGCGATTCTTCCTTGGTATCGCTTTCTTCGAGTTTGAAATTCTGGAAGTAAAATTGGCAAACTCCTGCTTTTGGCCGGATCGGGAGTCGCGCCGAGATGGTAGCCCCTGTTGAGCAGATCCAATTGGTCAAAACCGGCATACACGGTAGCCAGGCTAAACTCGGGTCCGATGGTGTTATAGATCTTCCGCAAGCTGTCGAATGGACTGTTTACCGCAAAAACCTGGTAGTATTTGTGAAAGACCTTCCCCTCGTTGTCGCGCTCCTTATTTTTAAGTCTCGCCTTTCCGCCGATCTTGATGCTGCCCTGGGCATTTCCGACCTGATATGCCCGTTCCAAATTGGTTTTGAAGCTGAGGTTCCGGTCATTGGTCACCGATTGCTGAAAGAACATTTCGCTGAACTCATAGTCGGCGTAGTTGATCACCGTAGAGGAATCCTGTGGCGGGGAAGGTTACGACCGGCCAGTTAGGTTCTGAAAGATCGAGCCCCAGGCTGACCAGGTCGTTGTTGAAGTTGATGTCCATGGATCGGGGATCTCCTCTCTAGCCGTGGAAAGGCTCAGGGTGTAATCGAGGGACCAGGGTCCCAATCTATGCCTTCCGCCGAGGTTGGCGCTGGAAATGGTCTGTATTTTTTCCCTGTCCCGCAGATCGCGTTCGATCTCCGCTTCGCGGGAGGAGGTTTCGCTAAGCAGGAACCCACCACCGATGTTGTAGCGGACGCGTCGCCTGAGTTCCTGATCGGAAAAACGGTTATACAACAAATTCAGGGAGAACAGGTGATTGCGATTGGGCTGGTAATCCCAGGTACCGCTCAGCCCCGTCCGCTTTCGGGTGATCTCATAGTGTCGGAGCTGCACGATGTCGTAATGAATGCGAAAAGTCGTGTCGCCTCCGAAACGGGATTCGTTGAAGTTGAATTCCATGCTGTGCGAAGCCCGGTTGTCTTCCAGAAAGGATCCGTTGGCGTAAAACCCGAATTTTTTGATCCGTTGCCCAAAGGCGAATTGGGTATTGTACTGGGGTTTTTCGCTCAGGTGGTTGTACCCTCCGGCCAAAGCCGCGTGTATTTCGGGAATGGTATCCTGCGCCATCCTGGTGATAAGGTTGATGGACCCGCCGATGGCATCGCCGTCCTGGTCGGGCGTAAGCGCCTTGGATATTTCGATCGAAGCCACCTGGTCCAGCGGCACTACATCCAGCCCGACGTAGCGCACATTGCCTTCCGGGGAGGGTATTTGCTCGCCATTGACGCTGAAGTTGGACAACTCGGGCGGCGTACCGCGCAACTGGATAAAACGCCCTTCGCCCTGATCGCGTTGCAGCGTGATGCCCGGGATTCGGGCTATGGCTTCCGCTGCGTTCAGGTCGGGGAACTTGAGCATCTGCTCCGCAGCCACGATATTTTTTATACTCGTTGCGGTTAATTGGTCATGTGTGGCCTTCATCTGTCCCTGCAATTTTCCCGTAACCTCGATCTGATCCATGAGAACCGCAGATGCCTTAAGCTGGATGGTCTTCTCGATCGCGTTTCGGTTGGAAAATTCGAAAACCAGGGTATCGCTTTTATACCCGATGTAAGACGCCACCAAAAAGCCTTTGGGGCTGGCAATGCGCTCCAGAACAAAAGCCCCATTCTCATCGGAGTTCGCAGCGATGGAAGTTCCCAGGATTTGGAGATTTGCACCGGGAAGGGTTTCTTTTGTCGCCGCATCGAGGATCCTTCCTTTTATGGAATAAGGGCCCTGAGCCTGAAGGAGCCCCGCAGAAAATAGACCTACCAAGATCGAGGGTATGACGAGGTACCGGCGAAAAGTGTTGGCTGCTTTCATCGTAAAAAAGTAAAAGCCAATCGCTTTAAGCAAAGCAATTGGCCTTATGATTGGTTTTTCGAAGATCTACTGTACAACTATTTTAGCGCTTGCGGCTTTGCTTTTCGAGATCACTTTCAGGATATATAGACCCGGCGCCGCCTTAAAATCGAGGGTCAGAACGGCTTCGTTCAGGTTCGCCTTTTGCCAGGTCTGAACAGCTTTTCCGTTGAGGTCTGAAAGGCTCAAAACCAGGTCTTCGCCTACGAAAGAATCGAGGTAGAGGCTAAACGATTGGCCGGAAATGGGGTTCGGCGCCACCTTCAGGGCTTCGACAGCTTGCAGGTCCTTGGTTCCGCTTTCAAAGGTGTAATAAATGACGAGCCTCGGAATTCTGTCGGGATGGTTCAGGCCGTCGCCCCCGTCGTCCGGGTCTGCGATGTTCTCAAACGATTCAAAGTCCCGGGCATTGTCATCGCTGCTGGCGCCCTGGTCCTGTCCCGTAAGGAAAAACGCCATCGAATTGCCTGCCTGCCAGCCGGCCCGATCCACGATTTCCTGCACGATCTCGTTCAGGTCGGGAGTACGGTATTGGGACCAAATCGCCCATTCTTCCGTAATTTCCCAGAAAAAGAAGGCGGTTGTCTTTGGCCGGTCTGAGATCAGGTCGGTTTCGTTGTAGGTCGCGGCATTGTCGGAAGCCTCGCCGTAGATGGTCACCAGAGCGGGATCGCCTTCGTCCTCATGCGCCCAGAGGTCGATGAAAGCAGAGTCGACGACAGCGCCGTGGGGCACCCCGACTCCCTGGAAGCGCAAGCCGGTGGAAACGACGTTAAATTCGTCGCCTTCCCAACCCATGTCCAGGTCGTCGTCATAGAGTTTGTCGATCTCATTGTTGATCTGTTCTGCATCATCGGTAGATACCTCCACGCTGCCATCGAGGCCGGTCATCTGAATCCTTACGGAGTCGACGCTTTGGGCCGTGGCGAACAGGGAGAAAAGCAGGAGAGAAAGTAATAAGTAGAAGTTTCTTCATAACGGGAGATTTTCGCCGAAGGTACCCTGGTAAGGTTAAGCCCGGTTTTCCGTCAGATTAAGTTGTAGTTAACAAAAACAGGGTAAAGCGGCCAACGCCACTCTACCCTGTGCATAAAGGATTTGGTTTTGGGGTTATTTAATCCAGAATTAGCTTTTAATCCAGGTCCCTTGCCCGGAACCGATCCTCAGCACGTAACTCCCTTTCGGAAAACTGCTCAGGTCGACAGGCTGCGTTTCCATTTCGCTTTGAATGTTTATTTCCCTGTTAAGAAGCGGCCTTCCGGTGATGTCCATCAGGACCAGGGTGTAATTACCCGGGATGAACTCTTTAAAGGTGAGGTTCACCAGACCGGAACTCGGGTTCGGGAATAGATTCAGTTGTCCGCCTACCGCCAGGTCTTTAACGGAGTTGATGACGGTTACTATCACCTCGTCCGTACCGATGCAACCGTTGGCGTCGGTTACCGTCACGGAATAGGCGCCGGTTTCCAGCACCTCCAGGGTCTGGCCGTCGGAACCATCGCTCCAGAGGTAGGTGTCGAAACCTGCGCCGGCATCGAGCACCAGGGTTTCCAGTGTGCTGATGAGGGTATCATTGCCCAGGTTTACGGTGGGCAGCGGCCACACGATGAGCTCGGTTTCGTCGCTGGCCTTGCAGCCGGCTTCGTCGGTCACTATAACCGAATAAATACCGGCATCCGTCGTCTCAAGCGTCTGGCTTGTGGACCCGTCGCTCCATAAATAGGCTGCATAGCCCGGACCTGCATCCAGTACGACAGCCTGGCCTTCGCAGGTTTCCTGGGTGCTTACGGGAATCGTATAGCTGCAAAGCGGGAATTCGTAGCCGAGCGGGTTGGACAAACCGAATATATAAAGCCGCGTAGTCTTGCCGGTAAAGGTGACCGAACCGTCTCCAGCCGGGCTGTCGATGCCGAAATCGTTGTCGTTGACCACAGCAATCGTGCTGTCATTGATGATCGTGAGGCCTTCGGGTTTGTCGTGGCTCAGATCCCATCCGGCCTCTAAGAGGTCGAACACAAATTCTTTCTGCACGACATTCACACCGAAAGCGGCCAAACCGGAGGCGTTGCCCACTTGCTCCAGCGTCTGCCCGCCGAAGTCCTCGGTGGTCAAGGCCGTTGCGCCCGAAATGTCGATTTTGTAGATGTTCTTCACGTTCCAGCCGTTGCGCTCGGCGTGTTCTACGAGCAGAAATTCGTTGTTGTTGACTGCCACGAGATCGCCCACCTTCCAGTCGCGGGTACGGATCTGGCCGGTTTCCGGGTTCATTTCGTAAACAAACTGGCGCACCTCATCGGTTTGAGGGTCGATTTCCACCATGCGCACCAGGCGGCCCGTATTGCCGACGGCTACGGTCGGGTTGTCGGCGGGGCTCTGGATGATGGCGTAGATCTTACCGTTGGGCGTATAAGCTACCCCCTTCAAAACCCCTGTTCGGACGGCGTTTACCTATTGCTGCGGGCAAGGCCACATCTTCTGCTTCGGTGGGGAATGGGGTATATCGTTTAAGAACTTCCAGCGTTGTTTTATTCACTTTCCAGATCGAGGCGCCGTATTCGTCGCAGAACCAGAAATTGCCTTCGTTATCTTCCACGATCCCTTCGCTGTCGATACCCCAAATATCGGGGGTCAAAACGGTGGGGATGGTGTCAGCCCAGGCGATCTCACCGGTAGATCCAGCGCCTGCTGGAAGGGGCAGGCCGGAGGCAGTAGCGCCTCCCGGACGCAGGAGCGGTTCTACGCTCTGAATATTCCAGCTTCCGCTCTCCGCTTTGAAGCGGGTCACTTTCGGCGCGTAGTCCGGTTCGGGGAAAAGCAGCGTGGTTCCCGTCGCATTCGGGTGGTTAGTCGCAGCCGCATTGGGACCGCGGTCGCCGACGGCATAAAACTCCTTATCCGTACCAGGGATGTAGTACAATCCGGAAATACCTCCTTCAAAGATCGTCTGGCCTTGATAGTCCACGATCGGAATAAAGGGCGTATTGTCGAAAGTTTCGAGCGTCAGCTCGCCGTTGTTGGTGCGGTCGAGGTCGATCTGGAATGTGCTGAGGGTTCCGCTGATCTCGTTGGACAACACGAGCAGGTTCCTGCCGTTGGGGCTCTCATCTTTAGGGATGAAGATCAAGCCCTCAGGACCGAGGTCGCCCAGGTCCCGGGTGTTGATGTATTGAATAAATTCGGGCTGGGCAGGATTGCTCACCTCGTAAACCATGATCCCGCCAATCCTTTCGAGCCCGGAGAAGGCAAATTGACGGCCTTCGATCTCCACCACGATGACCGACTCGGGTTCTGGCCCCTTGTCGTCGCTCCGGTTTTTGAAAACGGCAGAAGTGCCGTTGCTGGCGTTGAAGATGCCGCCCCATTCCGGGTCGTTCGCGGTTATAACTTCGAAATCGCTGCCGCTGTCCCAGACGGGGGTTCCGGAAGTCATATCCCAAATGGTGATGGAGCGACCCCCGAAGGAGTAAATCTCGTCGTAGTCGCCGTCGCCGTCGGTGTCGCCGGAAGCCGTGGTGATATTCAGGCGGCCCAGGAGTTCTTCTTTTGGAGAAAACGGGCATCGGGGAAACCGTGGGATCCAGGTCGACGTCTTTCAAACGCTGGGCTTCCACTAAGTTATCGTACTCCCTGGCATCGCCCTCGTTGGCCGAGATGCCGTAAACGACGCCTCCGACTTCAAAGCATTCAATGGCGTCCGGCATGTAGAGGCCTTTTATGGGCCAGGAGGCAAAGAAGATCTCTCCGCCTTTATCCGAGGCATCCAGGAGGTTGCTCGTTAGGCTGTGATCCTTCCCGCCCAGGGCGCGGATCTCGGTAATCTGGAGCGTCACCAGGTCCACCACTGCAATGGCATTGTTTTCCTGAAGGGTCACCAGGGCCGTGAGGTCGTCGTCGCTTACGCAGACGTATTCCGGTTCGAGATCAGCAGCCACGCTTGCGTTTGGGCCGAAAATGCGCACGCCGGCGGCGAGCAGGTCGTTTAGCTGGGATTCAAAGCTATCAAAGGTCAGGGTGGCGACGTCGCTGTCGTTGATGGCCGCGACGCCGGGTAGCAAGTCGATCACGCTGATCGTGCCTTTCGGGTCGATCAGGTAATCGCTGGAAGGCTCTCCTTCATTGGCCGTGATAGCCTGGGTACCGGCGTGGTTAAAGACCACCATATCCGGCAAGTGGCCAACGGTTACGCTATTGATAAAGACGCCGTTCACGTCGAAGAACACTACCTCGCCTTCATCTCCTGTGGTCTGTCCCTGAACTGCGGCAGCCACGATCCCGTCATGAACATCCACCGAATTGATGCCGCCGCCATAAGGGGTCATGTCGACGCTCGACAAGTGAACGGCAGCTACCGGGTTGCTGAAATCCAGGATGTCCAGCGTGTTTTGGGTAATATTCGTAACAAACAAACGCTTGGAGCCTGCATCATAAGCCGAAATCTCCGCCGAACCTCCGGCGGGATTGCCGGGGTAACTTCCCAGATGCCGCAGTTGGATAAACGGATCGCTTTGGGCAGCAGGGGCTTCGATGTCGTTGTCGCCGATCATTATGACCTGTTCGTGGATATCGCCGCCAATCACCTCTTCATTGTTTTCGAAACCCAGGACCAGGTAACGTCCGCCGCTGTAGTTTCCGTTTTCGGGCAAGTTCAGGGTCACGCTGAAAGTGTCCAGGGTATATGCGGGGATATCGATCGTAGTGGTTGCCAGGACGTAGTTTTCACCCGCTACCGCTGTGGAGGCATCCAAAACCTGAAGGGTTGCTGTTCCGGCAGGGCCAGCCTTTTCGACAGCGACCCGAATCTCCACATCCCCCTCGCCTTCTTCGTAGCGGATGACATCGTCGAGGAAGGTGACAACAGGAGCGGTGTTGACCAAAAATATGGCTACTGTCCCGCTAAGTTCGTTGGCCGTGACCACATAGGCATTTCCATCCGGACTGTCGGAGGCCGGTATGAAAATTACCCCCTCGGGCCCGTTGTCGCCATCGTAACTCGTATTGCTGCGCGAGTTTTTGTAGTCGGTGAATACGACATTGTTCGGGTCGGTTATATCGTAAACCATCACGCCGCCGATTCTTTCCAGCGTAACAAATGCATAGGTCCGGCCTTTGACCTGAGCCAGGGCGACGCCTTCGGGCTCGGGTCCCTTTGCCCGGCTGCGGCCTTTGAAGCCATTGCCCTCGTTATCCGCATTGAAAATGGGCGCGGTGTATGGGTTTTCTGCTGTGATCTTTTCAAAATCGTCGCCGCTGTCGTAGACAAGGGCGCCGGTTTGCGCATTCCAGATGGAAAAGGAGCGAGCTCCAACGGAATATAATTCGTCGAAATCGCCGTCGTTATCGGTATCGCCCTGGAGGTTGGAGATGCGGAAGCGCCCCATGTTGTGGTTCTCCTGCAACACCTGCGCGTTCGGGAAAGCCGTCGGGTCGAGGGTGATCGCGCTCACCGCCGAGCGCTCGTTTAAAGCAGCGTATTCTTTTCGTCGCCTTCATTGGCAGAAACCAGATAGGTCGTGCCACCGGCCGAATAGTTGGCCAGGGCGTCGGGCAAATAGAAGCCTTTTACGGGATAATTGGCAATGTGTACCTGCCCGCTTTGGTCGGACAAATCCAAGCCATTGCCGAAGGCATTGTAGTCTTTGGTACCGAGAGGCCAAATGCCAGTGAAGCTCAAATTGACCAGATCGAGTTCTGCGATCGCATTGTTCTCCTGCAAAGTGACCCATGCCTTCAAACCATCGGGTGAAATTGTGACGTATTCGGGTTCGAAATCCTGTGCAGCTGAACTGGCCTCAAACAGGAAGCGCACCCCGGCTGCTTTCAACGCGGCGACCTGGCTGTTAAAAGCGCTGAAGTCAACCGTGGTCACATTTGCCTGAGAAAGCCCTGCAATGCCGCCGCTGATATCGATCACGCTGACGGAGCCTTCGGGGTCGATGGTGTAAGCGTCGTTGGGTTGGCCTTCATTGGCGGTGAGGACGAGGTTTCCATCCGGTGAAAAGACGATCATGTCCGGAAGGGCGCCAACTGAAACGGTGTTTTGAAAACGCCATCGGCATCGAAGAAAACGACGGCGCCGTTTTCCTGTTCGTTGTTGATTCCGGGAACGCAAACCGCCACCAAGCCGTTTTTCACCGCTATGCTGGTAATCCCTCCGCCGTATGTGGAAACATCCACCTGCTGAATTTGCGCCGGCATGGCAGGATTGGAGAAATCGATGATATCAAAGGCCTTCAAACCCGTGCTGATCGCAAACAGGTGCTGGGATGCGGGATCGTAGGCAACGATTTCCGCCAGGCCTGCTTCCTCACTTGGGTTAGGCACGGTGTAACGGCTTACAAATTCGAGCTCGATTTCCCGGGAAGCTTCCGGCGCTTTGCGGTCGTTGTCCCGGATATACACGGTGAAGAAAGGGTTGCCCTCCAAAACGACTCCGATGGCATTTTCCAATGCAAGAACAAAGTATTCGTCCTGTTCTTCCTCCATATCGTCCACGACGGGAATATCGATAGAAATGGAAAGGCTGCCGCTCAGGTCGAGGGTGGTCACAGGGGCAAGGGTGATATCGCCCGACGAGGCCGTGCTGAATACTCCTCCTTTCAAAACCAGGTCGACCGTTGCCCCGGGCGATGGGTTTTCTACTTGCAGTTCGATGCTTACCGTTCCTCCGTTTTCCGAAACAGAGATGAACCGGCTGGCAAATGCAATTTGGGTAATATAAGTAAAGGTGAATTCGTAGGTTCCAACCATTTCCAATCCCAGGTCATCCACCACGTTGGAAACCGAAAGGGTATAGGTATTGCCCACCACAAAGGGGGTGGAATAGGAAAGGAGGACCGTATCGGCAAGGGCGCCGTTGGAACTCGGACTTGCGGAGGCCAGGTCGGCGATGCCGGTATAGTGGGCCAAATCGCTTGCGGACGTTTCATCCAGCCCGTGGTTGAAAACCAATTGGATCGTAGTGGATGAAAGGACAGTGGCCTCGACCACCTGAGGCGGGCCGGGGAAGCTCCACGAAGGCCAAATCTGAGAAGGTGTGCCGGCTCCAATACCGTTCCAGTTGGCCGGGTCAAGAATGGCCGCGCGCAGCTCCTGGATCGTGCCCGTCTGCGGCCCCGCGTAATATCCGTTGACCGTATTGCCGGCCGTATTACCGGAGGCTGTGCTCAGGTTGATCGAAGAGATCCCATCGGCAAGAGTGGGAGGCAATTTTGACAAACTTCCCCCGCAAGCCGTATGCGGACCGACAACCCAGGCATTGGAGCTGAGGGCGGTAATGTGCTCAGGCGCGCCGGCGGTTCCAGTATATACGATAAATTGATCTCCTCCCGAGCTAAGCCCGAAAGTCGATCCCGTCACTGTGCCCTGGCTGGCCATGCCTGCGTCGTTTTGGATCGAGATGACCGTTCCTGCAGGTATGATTTGGTTGGGGGAGGTCCAGACGATCCCACCCGGGCATTGAGGCTGGACGTTATCCGTGTATTTCGCATCGGTCATCCTGATCTGGGTGCCCGGAAGGATGTTGACAAATGTGAGCAGCGCTACCTCGTCTTCGGCGCCTGCGGCGTTCATCCGGTAAGCCACCGGGACGATATCCCCTGGCATGAACTCGGTTTGCGGGGAAATGGTAGTGAAGGAAATGGCCTGCAGGGTCGCAATGGCGTTGTCAAAGAGGTCTTCCACCACATTTTCTTTCAGAGCCAGGTAGTAGGTTTGCCCGTTTGCCAAAGGAGCATCGGGAACGATCGTGAATATATTGCCGGTAATAAAGCTATTGTTGATTGCAACCGGGGATCCGGCTGCGTCGTCGAGGCGAAGTTCGACCAGCAAAGGAATATCTGCATTGGCGATGGGTGCGTCCGAGATGAGTCGGATATCTTCGCTGAATGTCAGTGTAGGTTGTACTCCGACAGAAAGGTCTACGCTACCGTTGGCAGGTTGAAAACTTAGGGTGGGAGGAAAAATATCCGCGCCAAGTGGGAAAAGCGTCGAGCGATAGGTTGTCAAAACGGTTGTTGCCCACCAGGCCTCCGCTTCCTTGTTCAAAGGTGATGCGGACGGCGAAATCCGGGTTGTCTTCCGCAGCGGCAACATCAGAAAAGTCGAGGATTTGGAGCGTGGGGTTTCCGTCGACCGGAGCAATAACAGTGAGGCTGTCAAAATTGACCCCATCTGTCGTGTATTCGATTTTTTGGGTTCCGGCGCCGGAGCCAGAGCGGCGGGTGGCGTATTGTATAACGATTTGTTGATACCCCGTCGTAGGCAGGGAGATTACCAGCGTAGCGCCGATAGGGTTGTTTAGCCGCAGATGGGTGAGGGCCTCATCCCCATTGCGAGCATTCGGATTGGTGATTTCGAACCCCTGTCCGGTGTTGCTCGTAGTCTGAATGGCGCTTGTCCCTCCGGGAATATGGAGGATGGAGGCCCCGGCCAAAATGCTCTGGGTTGGAGCCAATAGAGCGGCCTCATCAGTGGAGACGTTGAAGTTCCAATAATGCACGAGGGTTTGTCCATAAACGGCAGGCGATAAAACTGCCAGGACAAACAGGTGCATGATCGTGTTGCGTAAGGTTAGATTCATGAACGGATGATTTTGAGGAAATAATCGCCAAAGATCCGCTCCCAGTATTAAGCATCTATAAATGGCTAATTAAGGATTTGTAAAGGCCTGAACATCCTGAGGCATTTGGTTAACCTTGTTTTTACAAATTCCCTACCTTTAATCCAACCAACGCCACCCACTATGAAAACCACCCACCCAATCTTTCTGACGGGCATTTTATGCCTCTTCCTCAGCTCTGCCTTTTCCCAATTCAACGTCAATAACCGGATCGTCTTCGTAGCCAATATGAACGGACAGCAGGAGGCGCCTCCCGTTACGACCGATGCGCGCGGCCTGGCTACCTTCAACCTCTCGCCCGACCTGGAGACCCTGACGATTCACGGAGTCTTTTCCGGACTCAGCGGCCCGATTACGGGCTGTCATATCCACAACGGACTTCCGGGCGTCAGCGGAGGGGTATTCCTCGGCCTTACCGACAGCATCTCGGGCAACGAGCTTCATGCTATCCTGGCCCCACCGGCCGGTTTCATCCAGAAAGGCCTTGAATACAAGCTATACCTGAACGTCCATACCGCCGCCCATCCCGACGGAGAGATCCGCGGACAATTAGAGGTGGAAACCGGCGAGCATCGTATCGGCTATCTCGATGGGGTACAGGCAGTGCCTTCCGTCTCGACTCAGGCAAGCGGGGTCCTTTCCCTGTTTTACCAACCGGCAGACTTTTCAGCTCAGTACAAAATCATTCTGAACGGCCTGTCGGGACCCGTCACCGGCATCGACATCATGGACGCACCGATCGGGACCTCCGGTCCGGTCATCCTCTCGCTCAATGCCTCGAACCCCTCGATCGGTGAAATTGACCTGACGTCTGTGCCACCTGATTTTACCAGCAAACTGGAGTCATTCGGGCTTGCCGTGAATGTAAAGACAGCTGCACATCCATCGGGCGAGATCAAAGGCCAGATCGGGCCGCTCCGCCCCGTTTCCTTCGAAGGCTTTCTCAACGGCGACCAGGTGAATCCGCCGGTCGGCACCAATGCACAGGGCCTGGCAGTAGCCAAGCTCTCTTCCGATCTGGATTCCCTCCATTATTTCGTCGAGGTCACCGGCCTGACACCCAATAACGCCAATATTCATCTCGGGGCGCCTAGTACCACCGGGCCCATCATCGGTTTTATGTCGCCTTCCAGTCTTCCGAATTTCTACTTCGGCGCCATCCAGCTGAGTCTCGACGAGGCGGTCAAAATTCTCAACGGCGAAGGGTATGTGAATATCAGCACCAATGCCAATCCCGACGGGGAGATTCGCTGCAATTTGCAGCCCATGCTCCGACAGTGTTTCACATTCGATCTCTGCGGAGATCAGGAAGTTCCCCCTTCGGGTTCGGATGCCGTGGGCGCGGCTGTGATCTCTGTCGATTATCTCAACACCCATCTGCTCTATCGCTACATCGTGGACGGACTCAGCGGACCTGCGACGGGAGCTCAACTGCAAGAGGCCGCCTTCGGCGCGAACGGGTCCCTGCTGGCGCCTTTGTTTTTACCCAACCCTTTTGGCTCCGGTCAATTTGAGGTCGATGGCAACTTCGTGGTCAAACTCCAATCCGATAATACCTGCCTTAATATCCTGACCGAAGATTTTCCGAATGGAGAAATCCGCGGACAGGTGCGCAAAAGTCTGTCCTGCGATGAAATTTCGGGGATTTACGATCCAATCGTTTCCAACCTGAGCTTGTTTCCCAATCCAGCCACAGGAAGCATTTCCCTGGAGTTTTTTGCGGAACGCTCCACCCATTCCAGTATTGAAATCCTGGACCTGACCGGGAAGCCGGTGCAAGTATTCAACCGGCATTTTAGCGCGGGAGAACAGTCGCTTACAATCGACCTGAAGGGGCTTTCAGCCGGGCTGTATGTGCTCCGCTTTTGGACGGAGGAGGGGATGTCGGTGCAGAAGTTTTTAAAGATGTAGTAACAAACAGCGTTTCTAACCCAACTTTATTATGAAAATTAGAACTACCACCCTCTGTACCGGCCTGGCCTTCTTGTTCCAGAGCGCCCTTTTTGCTCAGGTCTGCACGCCGCTCAATCCCTTTCCTCCGGATGCGGCTTTTATTTATCCCGAACCCTACACTCCCGACTTTCCGCAGGGAGGCATTGCCGACACGGCTCTCGTAGGCATTTCGTTTGAAACCGTCCTTCATATCAATGTCCCTCCGACCTTCATTTACCAGGGCCAGTCATTTCCACTGTATGCCTGGATTCTAGCTCCGCAAAACGCTATCATCGGGCTACCGCCTTCTATGAATTACGATTGCAACCCGCCGAATTGTTTATTCAATGCCAATACGCCTGGATGTATCGTGATTTCTGGAACAGCCGGCGGTTTTGAAGTCGGCATTCATGACCTGTACTTCACCGGTAATATAAGTTCTCTTGTTACCGTCCCACTAGTCCTCCCAGCCCCCACTTTATTGGAAGGGAATTATTACCTGCACATCCAAAACTGTCCAAATTACAATAGCGCCGAATCTGACTCCGTCTGCGCCGGCGACAATTACACCTTTCCCGACGGGACTACGGAAAACAATATTCAGGCCCCGATAACGCATGTCAGCCATTTCCTGGCTATCAACGGCTGCGACAGCCTGGTCACAACTACATTAGAGGTTACGGCTCTCGATCTATCGGTAATGCAGGATGGGGCCACCTTGACGGCCAATGCGTCCGGCAGCAGTTTTCAATGGATCGACTGCGCCGATAGCCTGCCCATCGAAGGAGAAACCGGCGCTGTTTTTAAGCCAACCGCCACCGGTAGCTATGCGGTAATCGTGACCGCAGGGAATAATTGCCAGGATACTTCGGCTTGTTTTAATGTGACCATAAACGGCGTTTCAGAAAAGGCTGAAGGGCAGGCGATCCGGCTTTCTCCCAATCCGGTGAGCCATCAGCTCCGGATCGAGCTGCCCCGGACTGTGCAGTCCCTGGAAGTGGCTATTTTTGACATTCAGGGGAAAAATGCGTTTGCCAAAAGCTATTCAAACACCCGGAGCGGGGAGCTCGATGTATCCGCTTTGACACCAGGGCTTTATGTCGCAAAAATCCATACAGAGGAAGGGATTTCCGTGCTGAGGTTTATGAAACAGTAAAACAAAGGGCGTCCGCCTGAGCGGGTGGACGCCCTTTGTTCTATTACCTCACCACCGCCACATCCCCTGCCACCAACAAGGTCAGCCCATCCACGTATTCGACCACAAACTGGTAGACGTAGACCCCTTCCGTGACCGGAACCTCGTCCCGGCGGCCGTCCCATCCATACGCCGGATCGTTGGGTGGAAAATTCGTTTGACGGAATACCGTGCCTCCCCAGCGATCGAAGATCACCATCTCCTGAATCTGCCGTACGGATCGACCCGCATACACCACAAATTTATCGTTGATGCCGTCGAAGTTGGGGCTGATTACGTTGGGCACAAAAAAATCCTTTTCGCGGTATACGCCTATGAAAATAGTGTCCGTCGCCTCGCACCCACTCGTATCTCGCACAAAAACCGAATACCCCTCAGACTGAATCGGCGCCACCTGGATGGAAAAACAATTGTTGCAGGAAACGTCCGTGGGCAAGGGATCCCAAATTATGGTGTCGATTGGCGCCAGGTTGGTCTCTAAAAATATAGTCGCACTTTCGCCGAGCAGGATACTAGTGTCAGGGCCCAAATCGGCCCAATAAACAGGCAGTTCGGGAAGCTGAATATCCTGGGACCAGGCACAGGCTACAGCATCTTCGATGCTTATTTCATGAGCACCCGGAGCCAGATCGTCGAATTGCAGCTGCCCGCTAAAAGGCCCGCCGTCGATAGAGATTAGATAGGGCGGTATGCCTCCTGTTACGGCTGTTACGCTTATCCGGTTTCCCTCCAGGCAATCTGCCTTTTTGACCTCCAGCGACGCAGAGAGCGACGCGGGCTCATCGAGCAATTGGTTCGCAACAGCCGTGCAGCCATTGGAATCGGTTGCGGTCAGCGAATAGGTTCCGGCAGACAGCCCGTTCAGCGCGGGGCCGGTTTGGCCCGTACTCCATGCATATCCATAGGGGCCGGTTCCGCCTGTCGCCGAACCCAGTATCGACCCATCCGCTCCCCCGGCGCAACTGACGTCATACCCAAAATAGTCGGAAGTAATAGCAATACTCGCCGTTAACAGCGGAGGCTCGTCGATCGTAAAATCCTGCTCCCATTCCAAGCCGTTCGGGTCGGTCAGATGAACCGTGTATGTCCCGGCCGGCAATCCCTGTATCACGAGCAGATCTCCAAACTGAAGCAGGTTCAGGGTTCCGCTGAGCGTCCCGTCCTGCGAAACCCAGTCGCACTGTATCGGCACATTGCCTCCCGTGATGCTCAATGCGATGCTGCCATCGCTATTGCCAAAACAAAAGGCATCGGTCAGCTCGGCGCCCACCGTTAAAGCGCAGGAATCAAGGGGAAGCAACGTTACCTCCAGGACCTCCAGGCTGTCGCAGCCATACTGGTTGGTGTAAAGAGAGGGATAAATCCCGACCTCGAGCGGATCGCAGGTGGTCCCAAAAAAATACAGCGTATCCGTCGGCAATAGGCTTACCGTCTCAAGCTCTATGCTATCGCAACCGTATTGGTTGGTGTAGCTGAACACGAAAAGGCCGGTGTCTTGTGGAAAACAACTCGCGCTCGTCAAATACACCGTGTCCGTCGGAAGCAGGCTCACCGTCTCGATCTCTATGCTATCGCAGCCGTATTGGTTGGTGTAGTTGAACACGAAAAAGCCCGTGTCCTGTGGAAAACAACTCGCGCTCGTCAAATACACCGTATCCGTCGGAAGTAGGCTCACCGTCTCAATCTCTATACTATCGCAGCCATATTGATTGGTGTAGTTAAACACAAATAAGCCCGTGTCTTGTGGAAAACAGCTCGCGCTCGTCAAGTACATTGTATCCGTCGGAAGCAGGCTCACCGTCTCGATCTCTGTACTATCGCAGCCGTATTGGTTGGTATAATTGAACACGAACATCCCCGTGTCCTGGGGAAAACAACTCGCGCTCGTCAGATACACCGTATCCGTCGGAAGAAGGCTCACCGTCTCGATCTCTGTACTATCGCAGCCGTATTGATTTGTGTAATTGAAAACGAACAGCCCCGTATCCTGTGGAAAACAACTCGCACTCGTCAAATACACCGTATCCGTCGGAAGAAGGTTCACCGCTTCAATCTCTATACTATCGCAGCCGTACTGGTTGGTGTAATTAAACACAAACAAACCCGTGTCCTGCGGAAAACAACTCGCACTCGTCAAATACACCGTATCCGTCGGAAGAAGGTTCACCGCTTCAATCTCTATACTATCGCAGCCGTACTGGTTGGTGTAATTAAACACAAACAAGCCCGTGTCCTGCGGAAAACAACTCGCGCTCGTCAAATACAAGGTATCTGTCGGAAGAAGGCTCACCGCTTCAAACACCGTGCTGTCGCACCCGAATTGGTTGGTCAGTGAGGTAAGGAAAATGCCGGTGTCCTGAGGGAAACAGCTCTGGCTAAACAGGTAGGTCGTATCGGATTCGTTGAAGCCGACCGAAAGGATCAGCACGCTGTCGCAGCCGTTCTGATTGATCAGGGTCGATACAAAGACCCCTGTATCCAGCGGGTTGCAGCTTTCGCTGAACAGGTAGGTGCTATCCGACAACAGTAGCGTGACCGCTTCGATGGTAGTGCTGTCGCAGCCGAACTGGTTGATAAAAGAGTTGTAAAACAGCCCTGTATCCTGCGGCACACAACTGGCGCTGAAAAGAAACACCGTGTCGGAGGGCAGCAGGCTGCGGGTATCGATCACGATGCTGTCGCAAGCACCCTGGTCGAGGATGGTTTGGACATAAATACCCGTGTCAAGTGGATTGCAACTGGCGCTGAAAATATAGGTGGTATCCGCTTCGCTGAAGCTGACGGTGGAAATTTCCACGCTGTCGCAGCCGAATTGGTTGAGAAAGGTTTGTACAAATACGCCTGTATCCTGAGGATGACAATCGGTGCTGAAAAGGAAAACGCTATCTGTAGGCAACAGGCTCACTGTTTCAAACTCCACGCTGTCGCAGCCGTATTGATTTATGTAATTAAAAATGAATGAACCGGTATCCTGTGGATTGCAGCTTCCTGAAGACAAAAACAGGGTATCAGATGGAAGTAGGCTTACGGTTTCGATCACCAGGCTGTCACAGCCAAACTGGTTGGTGAAAGTCTGGGAAACGACGCCGGTATCTTGCAGCTGACAACTGCCGCTGAAAATCAAGGTCGTATCCGACTCCGAATAACTGACGGTTTGAATAAGTACGCTGTCGCAGCCGAACTGGTTGGAAATCGTTTGGGTGAACACCCCTGTGTCCTGCGGGTTGCAACTGGTGATGTAGGTGAATACGCTGTCTGCCGGGTTTTCCGTAATCGTGGTGGCATCGCTGCCCGTGCACCCGTTGCTTGCCGTAACAGTAATACTATATGTTCCCGGCGAACTCACATTGATGGTCGGAGTGGCGGCGCCGGTAGACCAGTTGTATCCCGAAAATACACCCCCTGCGCCGAGGGTGATGGCCTGCCCCTCGCAGGTGCTGCTAGGCCCGGTAATGTTGGGCACCGGCCCCAAAAGCGGCTGTACGACCGCAACATCAACCCCCTGGCAGCCGAAGATGTTTGTCACCGTGACGGAGTACCCTCCCGGGTTGGTGACGAAAATGACGGGGGTCGTCGCGCCGGTAGACCAAATATAGGACGAGTATCCGGCCCCCGCGCTCAGCATAATTTGTTGCCCGAAACAAACACTGGTCGGGCCCGTGATATTCGGCGTAGGACTGGGATTCATGGTTACCGTGGTGGAAGCAGAGCCTGAACACCCGGCCGCGTTGGTGACTGTCACGCTATAGGTCCCGCCGCTGGAAATGGCAATGGAAGGCGTTTGTTGTCCGTTTGACCACAAATAGGAAGTGAAGCTGCCGTTTACTCCGAGTACCGCCGTTTGTCCGGCGCAGAAAGAAGTCGGGCCTGTGATGGCAGGCGTTGGGGCGGCCGAGTTAAATCCAATGGTGTAGTTTCCCGTTTGGGTGCAGCCGTCGGAGGTGATGGTCACGGAATAGACGCCCGGTACCAGGCCGCTGATATCCTGTGTAGTTTGGCCGTTCGACCACTGAAATGTAGGCGCGGTGGCGCAATTGGTGCTCAAGTCAATCGATCCGTTGGCAGAGTTGGCACAACTCGCATTTTGCGTAACCGCGCTAAACTCAAAAGACTCCAGACAACAAACTGGGCCCCCGCAATTGATCGTGATGGGGCAATTCAGGTTTGGCATGGGTATGTAGGTGGGGTTTGCCTGGGTGCCATGCACCAGGGCAAAGGTGTTGATCCCGTTGATGATATTCGGGTTGATAGTAAAGCTGTAGCCACAGCCCACTCCACTGATGGCGCCTCCATCCGTGCAGCAGCCTTGCCAATTGAAATTTCCCGTAAAGGTCGGGGCGCTCCCTATTAGCTCTCCGGGGTCGTCAGCCACCGCAATGAAAGATCCGCTCGGCATGCAGTTAAAGGTCACCCCCATTTGGCCGCCCGTCCCATCGTTGATGATATCCGCGATAAAAACCACGCTGACTTCTCCTGTGCTGGTATCCTCGTACAGCATCAACACGAAGGTTTCCGAGATCTCCAGGCCTGTATTGGCGGAAGATCCGGCCGGGATTCCATATCCGTAAAAGTTAGCTACAGGGACATTGCCGCTGAGAAAGGGCAGAGGCGAGGAAAAGGTTCCCTGGGTGACCGTACACGGGCAAAAAGCTTCCTCCTCGACCGGCGTCTCGATCGGAATGGGTTCGCTTTTCGGCTCCAGCCGATCCCGTAAAAGAAAAAGAGCCGGGAAAGGCAGTAAAAAAAACAGGATCGCGTAAGTTACTTTCATCGCCAAATACTATACCGTCATTATACAATGTGACAAAAATAAGCAAATCCGGGAGATAAAGCGGTGGCGGGCTGGAGAGCAGGCATTGGAGGGTTCGGCGTTTTATTGGGCATATGCGGTTAGCGGAGGAAAAACGCCCCGCTACCCCCAATGCCCAAACAACACATTAAAAAAGTCCGTACCTTTAGCCGATTTTTCAATTCACCAGATCTGTTATTTTGGTTAAAAAGTCGCTTCAATTTTTGTTCCTGGTGCTTGCGCTTGGTATTTCCACCCAGGTCACAGCCCCGGAGATGCCGGTATCATCTCCATTACCGATTCCCGTTCTCCCTTCACCCGAGACCCTCGGAGCTGTCCGGGATTTCGACGACTATATCGAACAAGCTATTGCCCAAGGACTGGCCCCAGGCGCCGCCGTGGCGATTGTACAGAACGGACAGACACTTCTGGCCAAAGGATACGGCCGCTGTTCTGTCCTGGACCCACAAACCGTTAATGAACATACGATCTTCCGCATAGCCTCCCTGTCCAAATCCATCGCCGCTTTCCTGACAGGGCGTCTTGTTGAAAAAGAAGTACTGAACTGGAATGATCCGGTGGACAAATACCTGCCGCAACTCTGCCTAAAAACAGACGACCAGACCCAAGGCCTTCAACTCAGCCACCTCCTGTCGCATACCACCGGTTTGCCCTACCATACTTACACCGACCAGATCGAGGTGGGAAAAACCATCCCCGAGATCATGCCCCTTCTGGCCGACATCGAATTGATCGGAAAAGAGGGAACCGTGTACAGCTATCAAAACGCGGCGTTCTCCCTCATCGGGGAGGTGATCGGCTCGGCCACAGGGTGCAGCTATGAGGAAAACCTGGATTTTGAGGTCTTCGAGCCCCTCGGCATGACGGATGCCTCGGCAAGCCTCAGCGCTTTCCGCGCCAACCCGAATGCGGCCATGCCCCATAAAGCCAATGGCATTGGGATCTGGAAGCAGTTGGCGCCCTCGCCGAGATACTACAATGCCGCCCCGGCCGGCGGAGTCAATGCCAGCGCAGCCGATATGGCGAAGTACATGCTGGCCATGCTCGGAAACCGACCCGACCTGATCGCGGACGAAACGCTTTCGGAGCTGGGCAAACCCAGGATATACACCCCCGTGCGCTACCGCTATTTCAACAATTGGGAAAACCTGAAAAAGGTCTATTACGGCCTCGGCTGGCGGGTGCTCGACCTCGGCAATGGGGAAACCCTTCTCTACCACGGCGGCTACGTGGCCGGCTATCGCAGCGAAATCCTCTTAAGTCCCAAAAAGGGACTGGGCATCTGCGTGCTCTTCAACGGAGCGACGGATATATCGGATGAATGTATCCCAAGGTTCCTTGGGTCCTTGCCGGAAGCCTTCTAAGCCAGCAATTTTTTGACGATTTCGGAGACTTTTCCTGCATCCGCCCTGCCCGCAAACTCCTTGTTAGCAACGCCCATTACTTTGCCCATATCTTTCATGGAGCTGGCGCCCAGGTCTGCGACGATTTTTTTCACGGCGGCCTCCAGCTCTTCGGGACTCATGGCTTTGGGCAGGTAGCGTTCGATGACTTCCAACTCTTCCCGCTCCACCAGGGCGAGGTCCTCGCGGCCTTTGTCTTCGAAGATCTTCAAAGATTCTCTCCGCTGCTTGACGAGTTTTTGGAGCAGTTTGATCGCCTTTTCCTCGTTGATCTCCTCGTGGCTTCCATCTGTATTTGCCAGTAAAATGGCCTGTTTTATTGCACGGACACCCCGCAGCGACTGTTTGTCCTGCGCCTTCATGGCGGTCTTGAGGTCCTCGTTGATGCGTTCTTCGAATGTCATAATATATAGAGTTTAGAAACCTTATAATGATGTTATTCGGTTTTTAGTTCCTGCGCCAGGCGGGTCAGCTCCACAAATTCGGGGACGCCGAGTACTTCTGGCCGTTGCTGGAAAAATTCCTTCTTCAGTATTTCCTCCGGAAACATGGGTTTGAGCGTATTGCGCAACATCTTCCTGCGCTGGTTGAAGGACTGCTTGACGATCTGCCGGAACAGCTTTTCGTCGCAGCCGAGCGATTGCTCCTTCTTCCTCGTCAGGCGGATCACGGCCGATTGTACCTTTGGCGGAGGGTTGAACGAGCCGGGTTTTACCGTGAACAAATACTCTCCTTTATAATAAGCCTGCACCAGAACGCTGATGACTCCATAGGTTTTGCTGCCCTTCGGTGCGATCACCCGCTCGGCTACCTCCCGCTGGAACATGCCCACCATTTCGGGGATCTGCTTGCGGTATTCCAACATTTTGATGAGGATCTGGGAGGAGATATTGTAGGGAAAGTTCCCGATCAGGCCGAATTGCTCGTCTCCCATCACCTCTTCCAGGCGCAGTTTGAGAAAATCGGCCGACACGACCTTGCCGTCCGAGTCCGGGAAAAAGTGATGGAGGTAAGTGACCATGTCCTCATCCGCCTCTACGGCCACGAGATCATAAGACTTTTCCAGCAGGAATTTGGTGAGGACGCCTCTGCCCGGCCCCACTTCGAGGACCTTGGAGTAATGTGCGGTTCCCTGAAGGCTGTCGACGATTCTCTGCGCGATCTGTTCACTGGTCAAAAAGTGCTGCCCGTAGGACTTTTTTGCTTTCCACATGGCGATGGGTTTCGAGGAAGGGCGCAAATTGCAGTTCGATATTAATAAAAGGTATCGAAATGGGAAAAGTTCCGGCCTTAAATTGTCGCAAGCTATTAAAGCTCCGCAATCCCGGCCAATTTCGGATATTTGTAGTTCTGGGGGAAAAGTCGCATTTTTCCATCCGGCAAAAAAACAAGCATGTATCCTACAAAACCCAAAATCGGCATCAGTATTGGCGATATCAACGGCATCGGGTTGGAAGTGATCCTCAAAACCCTCGCCATCAAAGAGGTTCGCGACCGCTGCATCCCAATAATCTACGGTTCCTCCAAGGTCGTATCCTATCACAAGAACATCATCTGGGTCGAAGATTTTCCCTTTCAGCCCCTCCGAGTGGGCGAACGTCCCAACCCCGACCGCATAAACGTAGTGAATTGCTGGCAGGATAACATCAATATTACCCTCGGGAAACCGACCGATATCAGCGGAAAATATGCCATCATTTCTCTCGAACAGGCCGCAAAGGACCTCAAGGAAAAGGTGATCGATGCGCTAGTGACGGCTCCGGTGAGTAAGGAAGCGCTTCAGATGGCCCAATTCCCGCATGTCGGCCATACCGAATACCTCACGCAGGTCATGGGCGCCAAACACAGCCTGATGATGATGGTGGAAGATGAACTCCGGGTCGGGTTGGTGACCAACCACCTCCCCATAAACCAGATCGCCTCCACCATCAGCAAAGAACTGATCCTGGCCAAGCTCCATGTGTTCTACGAAAGCCTGAAGGTCGATTTTGGGCTGGAGCGGCCCACTATCGCCGTCCTTGCGCTCAACCCGCATGCCAGCGACGGCGGGCTGATCGGAAACGAGGAGGAGCGCTTTATCCGCCCCGCGGTGGTAGAGGCCAAGAAAGGCGGGATGATGGTTTTGGGGCCTTTCCCGGCCGACGGTTTTTTTGGCTCCGGCCAATACAAGAAATACAACGGCATTCTGGCGATGTACCACGACCAGGGCCTCATCCCCTTTAAAACACTCGCTTTCGGCGGCGGGATCAATTTCACGGCTGGCCTGGCCGGCATCCGGACTTCTCCCGATCACGGCACCGGCTTTGACATCGCCGGGAAGAACATGGCAGACCACACGTCCTTCCTCCATGCGCTTTTCCTGGCTATCGACCTGGCCCGAAACCGCAACGAGTACGTCGAAATGCACGCAAACGCCCTCATAAAGCGCGAAAAACCGGCCGAACTGGAGGAAGAGGCCTCGGCCGACAACCTGGAGGAAGACGCCGGAAGATAGTAGGAGGTTTTTTTGGAGAAGCTTTGGTCAGGATCGGGAAAAAGTCTATTTTTGCGGGGATTTTCAGAAAAAATCCTTTTTTCATTTCCCCACCCGACAAGAAGACGATTATGAGCCAAATTTTAGAGAAATCCCGTTATTCGGACGAAGAACTGGACGAGTTCAAAGCGCTGATCGATGAAAAACTTATAGCCGCGAAAGACCAACTGGCCTTTTACCTTCAACAGGTCGCAGACCTGGCCGATAACCCCGACGCGAAGATCCGCGGATTAGACGACGGCTCCGGAGCGGCAGAAAACGAACAATTGTACGAGCTGGCTGTTCGTCAGCAAAAGCTGATACAGCACCTTGAAAACGCCCTTATCCGGGTACATAATAAGACTTACGGCATTTGCCGCACCACCGGAAAACTGATTTCCAAAGAAAGGTTGAAAGCGGTTCCGCACGCCACCTTGAGCATGGAAGCGAAAAAAGTCCAATAGACCTTAAAACACGAATACTTTGAAACCTGCCACCAAGGTAACTCTTCTGGTTCTGCTGATCTTGCTGATCGATCAAACCCTCAAGATCTGGGTAAAGACCCATCTGGAATACGGGGATGAAATTTTCCTGTTCGGCTGGAAATGGGCCCGCATACATTTCGTGGAAAACAACGGCATGGCCTTCGGTTTGTCTCTCGGCGGCGAATACGGAAAACTTGCCCTGAGCCTGTTTCGCATACTGGCCGTGTTATTCCTGATCTACTACCTCCGGTTTTTGATCAAGGAAAAAGCTTCCCTGGGCTTGCTCGCCAGCTTTTCCATGATCCTGGCAGGGGCCGTCGGCAATATCCTGGACAGCGCTTTCTACGGCCTGATCTTCTCCGAATCCAGCCACCATACTGTGGCAACCCTTTTTCCTCCAGGGGGGGGATACGCCGGATTCCTGCACGGGATGGTAGTCGATATGCTCTATTTCCCCATCGTAGAGGATAAGATCTTACCGGATTGGGTCCCCTTTGCCTCCAACCGGCCCTTTACCTTTTTCCGTCCGGTGTTTAATATCGCCGATTCGGCCATAACGGTCGGGGTTTTCAGCCTGATCCTTTTCCACCGGCAATTTTTCAGCGGACGCATCCACCCCGCCGCCGAAACATCCGCTATCCCCGATACCCCGGAGCCCAAACCCGAGGGCGAGGAAGAGCCCAATCGCGCGAACCCATAAAAAAAGGGCTGGCCATTGTCTTATGGCCAGCCCTTTTTTGGTGAAGAAGAAAGCGTTTAATCGCTATAAGCCTCGATATTTTTGCTCTCTTCCAGAAATCCGTCGATAGTTCCAAGGGTATGGGTGATCTTGTCGTAATTGAGCCTGTAATGGATATACTTCCCCTGCCTCTCCGTTTCCACAAGCCCAACAGCCCTTAGTATGCGCAGGTGTTGCGATGTGATGGACTGCTCGAGTTTTAGGGTATTGTAGATCTTGTTGACGTTTATCGAACCGTTCTGGTCGATGAATTCCAGGATTTTGATACGAAGGGGATGCGCCAACGCCCTCAGCAATTCTGAAGATTCCCTAAGTTTTTCATTGTTGACTTCTACTTTAGTCTTTCCCATAGTTTGTAATTTGTCGTGGATTGCACTATCAAAGGCAAATATGCGCTTTTTTACATTCTTTTCAAACCAGCTAAGCGCATTAATCCCTGCTTATCACCATTTTGTCAGCCACATTCCATCTATGGTCAAGGCAAAAGAACTTGGCCTGTAGCATGATTAACATTGCCACAGGCCCTGAAAAAGCAGAAGGAACTATAAAGCGATCAAACGATCAACTCTTCTACCAGTCGGGAAATTTGGGCAAGACGCCCCGGATCCAGGGAGTAATAAATGAATTTTCCATGCCTTTCGGTGCGGACGACCGACGCCCTGCGAAGGATGGCCAGGTGTTGGGAAGCAACGGATTGCTCCAGACGCAGGCGGACGTAAATGTCCGTAACCGTCATCTTTTCGCCTTCTTCCAACAAATCGATGATCCGCTGGCGCAATTTGTGATTTACGGCCCGCAGAACCAAAACTGCTTTGCGCAGTTCCGAATAATCCAGTGCGACAAACTGATTCCCCTTCTTAAGTACTACAGCTTCGTCCTTTTGCTTTCTCATATTGGTGTTTTTTTATATTTCACTTATCCCAAAACCGTGCCAAAAAATGATCGCGACCAAAGGGCGTAAATGAAATAGTGCTTAAACCGGCACCCCAAAATAAAGCTTTTCCATTTATAATAGAAAATTTTTTATAAATTATTTATTTTGGTAATGTTTCCCCACAAAATTTGCTTGGAGGGTGTAATGTTGGGCGGTTTGAGATAGACCGGCGAAAAGTAGGCCACATCCTCAAATTTTCCCGAATCAAAGGCTTTTTGTGCAAGCGGAATCATATCCCCGGCCGCAAGGGGCACATCCAGGAAATACATTCCGGGCCGGTTCAAAACCGCCTTGCATTTATCTGCCCCGTCGCCGGCGAAGAACAGGGTCCTTCCTTCCCAAGTTCCAAAAGAATCCTCCTCCACGATCAAGGCCTGCGCAGGAGAAATCAACTCCAGATTCATGGTGTAGGCAGCGGTATACACCTCCATGCGGCGTGCATCGATCATCGGCCAATAAAGGGCTTCGTGGTTAGAGACCTGAATTGCCATGCCTGCCGCAATAATCTGAAGGGTGTCCACCCGGACCAGAGGTTTCCCCAATGCGTAACAAATGCCTTTGGCAGTGGCCGCTCCTACCCGGAGCGCGGTATAGGAACCCGGGCCGGCGCTGATCGCCACCGCGTCGAGCTCTTCCAGCCTCCAGCCTGCCTCATTCAGACAATGGCTGATCAAGAGGGTCAATCGTTCTCCATGCGTGTTGGGCTGCTCCGCCTCCTGAAAACTCCTCCTCAGCCCGCCTTCGCTCAGGGCAACCGAACAAACCGAGGTGGCCGACTCTATATGCAATATCCGGGACATGCCTGTGAAAGTAGTACAGATTTCTTACTTTTGACCAAAGGTAGAGACGCTCTGCGCTTTTTTTCACACTAATGCTGATCTTCCATGATCGATAAACTGGAATCCATCGTCGACCGCTTCCGAACTCTGGAGGAACAACTCTCCGACCCCTCGGTGATCGGCGATATGGACCGCTTCAAAAAAGTCAACAAGGAATATAAAGACCTGAAAGAGATCGTCGAAACCTTCCTCGAATTCAAACAGGTCGATGCCCATATCCGGTCGGCAAAGGAATTGCTTCGAGAGAAAGACGCGGAACTGCAGCAAATGGCCCAGGCCGAGCTGGACGAACTTCAACCGCGCATAGAACAGCTCGAGGAAAAACTCAAATTCCTCATCATCCCCCAGGACCCGGAAGACTCCCGTGATGTGCTCTTCGAGATCCGATCCGGCACGGGGGGCGATGAAGCCAGCTTGTTTGCAGGCGACCTCTACCGAATGTATTCGAAATACTTCGAAAAACAAGGCTGGAAAACCGAAGCCATTGAGGTCAACGAAGGGACGGTGGGCGGATACAACAAACTCATCCTCGAGGTGAGCGGCAACCAGGTTTTCGGCAAACTGAAATTCGAGTCGGGAGTCCACCGCGTCCAGCGCGTGCCCAAAACCGAATCGCAAGGGCGAATCCACACCTCGGCTGTTACCGTCGCGGTAATGCCCAAACTGGAAATGGAAGACGTCAATATCGTCAAATCCGATCTACGGGTAGAAACCTTCCGCTCCAGCGGCGCCGGTGGCCAGCACGTCAACAAAACCGAATCGGGCGTTCGCTTTATCCACATCCCCACGGGGGTTGTTTCCGAGAGCACCGATGGCCGCTCCCAGATTCAAAACCGCGAAATCGCGCTCCAGAAACTCTATCAAAGAATCTACGATGCTCAAAAATTGCGGCACGATTCCGCCATATCGGCCCACCGGAAATCGTTAGTGGGTTCAGGCGACCGCTCCGAAAAGATCCGGACCTATAACTTTCCCCAAAACCGAATGACCGACCACCGCATCAATCTCACCCTCCATAGCCTGGATCAGGTGCTGGAAGGAGACATCGACGAGGTCATCGAAGCGCTCCAATTGGCAGAAAATACCGAGAAGCTTAAAGCCAACGAAACGGAACAAGTTTAACACCACTCTTCCCCCACCTTTGCAAATTGAAAACATGAACCGGATATACCTCATCCTGCTCCTTTCCCTTGCCGCCTTTCCGGCAGCCTATTCCCAAATCTACACGGCCAGAGCGGTCGTGGAAACCCTGGAACAAGAACCCAGAGACATTCCGCTTAAAGATATAGAACCCTTTCTGGCTTACTCCGCCGAATGGACTGCCGAACCCGAAAGCTCGCTCGAAATCCGGTTTTTCCAATCCGATACCCGGCAATGGGGACCATGGACCCCCCTTGACCCGGATACCCATTCAGAGCGGGTGGCGCCGAATTTTATCAGCGAACTGGGATTTGCCCCGGCAGCCAGCACCCGGTTTGAATTCCGGAACTCAGGCGGGGACCTGCAAAACCTGCGCTTTCATTTCTTCAATCCCGGAAAGAGCAGCCCAGAAAAGCCGCTTTCCCCCGAGGCGGATCGCGCCATTTGCCCCTGCCCCCTTCCGGAATATCTGGATCGACTCGGCTGGTGCCCGAGCGGCAATTGTCCATCCGATCCAACCCCCCAGCCAACCTCGGTCACCCATCTGATCGTCCACCATTCCGCAGGGGGAAATACCTCCTCCGATTGGGCCGCCGTGGTCAGAAGTATCTGGGACTACCACGTCAATTCCAATGGCTGGGACGATATCGGCTACAACTGGCTCATCGACCCCAACGGCGTCCTGTACGAAGGCAGGGGCAACGACCTCCAGGGAGCCCATTTCTGCGGCTATAATGTCGGCACCATGGGAGTCTGCATGATGGGGACCTACACCAGCGTGCCTCCAACCCCGGAATCGTTTGACAAACTCAAGCAGCTCCTTGCCTGGAAATGCTGCGACCGCGATATCGACCCGGAGGATTTTAACTTCCACCCCAACTCCGGGCTCAACCTATTCAATATTTCCGGCCACCAGGACGGGTGTTCCACCGCCTGCCCCGGCGATTCCATCTACGCCCGGCTGCCCGTCTTGAGGACGGATGTGAAAGATTTCATCGACAATACCTGCGACGCCACTGCCGTGTCCGAAATAGAGCAAAAGCTCCAAATCCAGGCCTTTCCCAACCCCGCCAGGGACGTATTGAATATTCAACTTCCTGCAGAAATGCCTACTGGCACAACGCTCAGCCTGCTCGACCCCCACGGAAGGGCTATCTGGACTTCCAAATCCACATACCGTGGCGGCGAATTGATCTCCCTCTCTGTAAAAGGCTTTCCAAGAGGATGGTACTCGCTTCAGACGGGTTTTAGGCAAACCCCTCTGAAGGTATTTCTGCAATAATACCCTCGTTGATTAGCGGGCTGTGGCCGCCTGACTTCTAATCACCTTCCCTTTTATTAATGAGTAAACCAAATTTCTTATGAGTCTTTCGGCGGCCTGCGGCCGCCGAAAGACTCATAAAGACCGGAAGGGCGGGCGCGCCCTTCCGGTCTTTATAAACTTACTTAGTTTATAAAGTAAATAGCCTTGTCAAGTATAAAACAATTTGTTTTATACTTGACAATAAAAACAAATTGTTTTATTTTGTGGCAAAAATAACTGCCATGAAACCAGGATTGGTCCTTGTCCAAAAAAACCTCAGCAGGTTTGTAACGGAAAATTGGTTCAAACTCCTGCTGGTACTGCTCGCTCTGTATATCTTCTTCCAGAAGGATCTGAGCTTTCAGTTTCATTTTCGCTCCCCGGCCTGGCCCGATCGGGAAGAAGAGCTTCAGCCGCAGGTTGACCGGGCCGGAAAGCGGGAAAAGCTTACTGAAAAAAAAGAGGGCGGAAAGTTGTCCTCCCTCGAGGGCAAGAAGGATCTGTTCGACCTCTCCTCCTCCTTTAACCCCGGCCGGAGGGAAACATCCTATTCCGAATTATTGGGAAATGTAAACGAGGAGGTCCGGATCGCCTACCTCAAACGATTTGCCAAGGTGGCCCTGGTGGAGCAGAAGAAATTCGGAATTCCGGCGTCCATCACCCTTTCCAATGCCCTCCTGCACAGCGTTTCGGGCAAAGCGGACTGGGCCCTTTCGGGCAACAACCACTTTGCCCTCATTTGCCCGGACAACTGGTCAGGGAGCTCCGGGCAATATAACGGAAAGTGCATGAAGCATTACGAAAGCGCCTGGGCCAGCTTCCGCGACCACAGCGTTTTTCTGAATAAGGAGCATCGCCAGGAGCTTCCTTTCGGAGAAAAGGCGGACTATAAGGCCTGGGTCTCCGCTCTGGCAAGCGGCCCTTACTCCGGGGAGGCCGGTCTGGCCAATACGATGGTGGAGTTGATCGAAGCCTACAGGTTGTTCGAACTGGATGAAATGCCCTGAGTTTACTCCAGCGTTCCGGGGCGTTTTTTCTTGTAATAGCTGACCCCGGCGCCAAAAACCCAACCCTCCTGGCCTTTTCGGGTTCGCACCTTGACCCAGGGTTCCTTCGCTTTTTCATAGCCAAGGCTTACCTCGGTGGTGGAGTCCGTCACTTCGTTCAAGAAATAGACCTCCTCGAAAAGGACCAGCTTGGCAAGGACCCCGCTCTTTAAGCCCGGGGTGGAGCGAAGATTGAGCCCGTCGATCGTTACGTAAAGGCGTGAGTATTGCTGCTCCGGCTTTGCTGCTCCGGCTGCGGGAGGAGGCGTTGCAGGAGCGGGCGCTTTCACAGTCGTATCTCGCGCTGCTGCTACTGCCGGGCCGGGTTTTGGAGAGCCTCCTTTTATTTGCGAACTATCGGCTTCCAGGAGCTCCTCCTGTTCCGGATCATCCATCGGCCGGTCCCTGCCGCATTTGGGTACGATCCAGACCAGAAAGCTCAATGCGAATACCACCACAATAACAATTTCAACTTTTGGGAGCAAACCCTTGGCATTTTTCTCCATTATATGGATTTTTGATGGAACAGATAAATTCCCCACAAGGAGAACCCCTTTTCCAATTCAATGGGAAAGATAGGGATTGAGATCGGGCCTTCAAAATTTAGCGCCATGGGGGATAATCTGGTTTTTAAAATTGCACTTACACAAGTTCCGTCCGTCGGAGCCGTTACCGCCAAACTGCTGATCAGTTACTGCGGAAGCGCTCAGGCCGTTTTTCAAACCCCGAAAAAGCAATTGCTGAAAATCCCCGGGATCGGCGAGCATACCGCCCGGGCTGTTCAGGATTTCAGGGGCTTTGACAGGGCCGAACAGGAAATTCTTTTCCTCGAACGACAGGAAATAAGGGCTTTATTTTATACCGATGCCGCTTATCCCGATCGTTTAAAGCACCATCCCGATGCCCCTGCGATGCTCTATTTCAAGGGGGGCGCCAATATGAACCCCGAAAGAGCCGTGGCGATCGTGGGCACCCGGCAACCCACCCCGCAAGGGATTTCAGCCTGCGAAGAGATTGTCAAAAGTCTGAAGACCTTCGAGCCCCAGATCATCAGCGGATTGGCTTATGGCATTGATGCCGTGGCCCACCGGGCTGCCCTGGATGCTTCACTTCCAACCATCGCGATTCTGGGCAACGGGTTGAATCGGATTTATCCCGCATCGAACAAGGGCTTGGCTTCAGACATGATCGGTCAGGGTGGAGGATTGCTCACGGAGTTTTTAGGCGACACCGGTCCCGACCGCGAAAATTTTCCCATGCGCAACCGGATCGTGGCAGCCATGTGCGATGCCCTTATCGTTATTGAAACGGGGAAAAAAGGCGGCTCCATGATTACCGCGCAACTTGCAAATGACTATAATAAAGACGTTTTTGCAGTCCCTGGAAGAATCAGAGACCCAAAATCCGAAGGATGCAATTTTCTGATCAAAAGCCACAAAGCCGGATTGATTGAATCGGGAGAGGATGTGGCCTATTTTATGCAATGGGATCCACCTTCCATAGGAAATTCCGGAGTCCAACGCTCTTTATTTTCCGATCTTGCACCCAATGAACTTAAATTGCTGGAATTAATGCGACAGCAAGCCGAACCCTGGAGTATCGACCGGCTTTCTTTTCAGTCTAAACTCAATGGAAGCGAAATCGCATCCGTATTGTTGAACCTTGAATTCAAGGGATTGGTTAAAACATTACCCGGCAAACGATTTCTGCCGGTATAACTCAGACAAAATATTATGTCAAAGCTCATTCCCGCTCTATTTATCCTTGTTTTTCTGGGAGCCTGCAACCAGCCGCGGCAAGGAACCGTTATCGCGCATGCGCTTCCGCACCTGGATACTTCCGTAAAAGCCCCTAAAAACGTGATCCTGATGATCGGGGACGGGATGGGCTTGACTCAGATCACAGCAGCCTTGTATTCCAATAATAATAAGCTCTTCCTCGAGGAATTCTTTATAATCGGCCTGCAAAAAACCTATGCCTCCGATAACCTGATCACCGATTCCGCAGCCTCTGCTTCGGCAATGGCCTGTGGCGTTAAAACCTACAACGGCGCCATCGGGGTCAATCGCGATACGATGCCGGTGCAAACAATCCTGGAAGAAGCAAGGTCCAACGACCTGGCTACCGGGGTCATCACCACTTCGACCATTGTACACGCTACCCCTGCCTGTTTTCTGGCTCACCAGCCTGAAAGAAAGATGTATGAGGAAATTGCGGAAGATATCGCCAGGTCCGGCGCCGACCTTTTGATCGGCGGCGGGAAAAAATACTTCGACCAGCGCACCATCGACGACCTCAACCTTTACGAACAGCTAGTCGATAAAAACTACCAGGTATCGGATTACTTTCAGTCCGATTTCAAAACCATGGAATATACGACGAGCAAGAAGCTCGCCTATTTTACATCAAATTACGACCCCATTCCCTTTGCCCAAGGCCGCGATTACCTCATTCCCGCAGTTCAAATGGCGCCCGAATTTTTGGAAGCCCGTAGCAATAAAGGCTTTTTCCTCATGATCGAGGGCGCCCAAATCGATTGGGGCGGACATGCCAATGATCTTGACTATCTGGTTCAGGAAACTCTCGAGTTTGACCGGGCTATCGGCGAGATCCTCAAATATGCCAAGGAAAATGGAGAAACCCTCGTCATTGTTACCGGCGACCACGAAACGGGAGGGCTTTCGATCAACCTGGGCTCCAGGATGAATGAGCTGAAGGCTTCTTTTACCACCGAATACCATACCGGAGCGCTGATCCCGGTGTATGCTTTTGGGCCGGGCGCCGAGTTATTTGGCGGGATTTACGAGAATACCGACATTCATAAAAAGATCCGGCAGGCCTTTCAGTTTGAAAATCAAAGCAGTAAGGTGATGGGGGCTGTGGGCGGCCGTTAATTGCCCTTCTAACTTAAAGGTGTCGTTCCGCGTGGTAGGAGGAGCGCACCAGGGGACCGCTCTCCACGAATTGGAAGCCTTTTTGCATCCCCACTTCTTTGTATTGGGCAAATAGATCGGGATGGATGTATTCGACTACCTCCAGGTGCATTTTTGTGGGTTGGAGGTATTGTCCGATGGTGAGCACATCGCAACCATGGGCCACCAGGTCGTCCATAGTCCGGTAAACCTCCTCCTGTTTTTCGCCCAGACCAACCATGATGCCGGACTTGGTGCGCTTTCCATACTCCTTGGTCCGTTTGATCTGTTCCAGCGAACGCTCATACCTGGCCTGCGGGCGTACCTTGCGGTAAAGGGATTCGACCGTTTCCATATTGTGAGAAACGACCTCCTGGCCAGCCGAGATCATGCGTTCCAGTGCCCACCAGGTGGCCTTCACATCCGGGATCAGGGTTTCAATCGTAGTTTCCGGCGATTGCTCTTTGACGGAATAGACGGTTTGGTACCATACCTCCGAACCCCGGTCCTTCAGTTCATCCCTGTTTACGGAGGTTATGACGGCATGTTTTACCCCCATCAGGCGAATCGCTTCGGCCACGCGACGGGGCTCGTCCATATCGTATTCGCTCGGGCGACCCGTTTTTACAGCGCAAAAGGAGCAAGACCGGGTGCAGGTATTTCCGAGGATCATAAAAGTAGCGGTGCCGGCGCCCCAGCATTCCCCCATGTTGGGGCAGTTGCCGCTCTGGCAGATCGTATGCAGGCGGTACTGGTCGACCAGCTGGCGGACTTTGCTGTAATTCTCTCCTATAGGTAGTTTTACCCGAAGCCAGTCAGGTTTCCTTCTCCGCGTTTCCTGCGACTCGACGATTGGCAGCTCCAACATGATGCTTGTTTTGAGACAATTATTTCGAAAACGCCTTTTAGCTACGTTTTCCGAGTTGCAAATTTATGAAAAGATTGAGGAAGAAGGGGCGATTCTCCACATTGACGGTTTCCACCATAATAGGGACTTTGCGAAAATAGACGTCCAGCATGATGCCGGCTTCCACCGCTTTAAGGTATTCGTCAAAGGCGCCCCAGTCGAAATGGATGGCAAACTGGCCGTGTAGGCCGGGCACCAGCTTTATTTCGTCAAAACCCTTGGCCCAACTGGAAGAACCAAATATATTCCAGGGGTCCAGAAAATCGTCGTGGACTTCCTGGGAGTATTTTACGGGTTTCGTCGAGACGAATGGGGAGGAATTGTTTTCGGTGGATAGCAACTCGAGGTAATAGGGCTTGAGCACCCCCAACGAAGGACCTCCTTTGTAGGAAATGCCGACCGCAACTCCTTTGTATTTGGCCTTTTCGGAGAAGTATCGCTTCTGGCCCATACCTGCCCGAAGCACGAAAAAGTTGTTTTGCTTGCCGTAGATGAAGGAACGCGATATCCTCCCGGTAGCGCTCGACCGGTCCAGATTAGTGCGATACTCCTTGTGGTTTTTCAATTCGCCCAGCTCCACGTGGAACGTACGGGTGAGGTAGTAGGTTTTGAGCCGTCCGAAATCGGCGCCCATCGAAAAACCATTGGTGTGCAGACGGATATTGAAAGCCAACTCCTTGTTGTATATCAAGCCTTTATTGCCGACATCATCGACGGGTTTCGGCTGAAACGTGTCCTGGGCGTGCAGGATATTGCCCCCAAGCAGAATCGATAATACGGCAACCAGGATAATGCGGCTCATAAGGATAGAATTATCATAACTACGTATGGAAAAAATAAATGTTCAATAAATATAACGAATTGCCTGGGTAACTTGCCCGGTTTTCTGGTGTAAGAGTCAAAAAGTTGACCTATTTTTCCTTCTATGGCGACTTTGCTTATCTTTTCCCCACAGACCAGCCCTCGTCTCCGGTACACCTTGGAGGAGATCTTCCGATATCGCCTGGCCATCGATTTTCGCCATACTACGGACCCTTCTTCCTATCTCGAATGGACCGGCCCAAAGATCACCTACTCCCCCCAGCCGCCCGGCGACGGAGGTATCTGGATTCCGGCTGTTCCCTTCCTGTTCGAATCCGGCGCCAATGCATCGTTGCCTACGGTCATCCGGAACGGTGATCTCCCGGCCTTGTTCCCCGTCTTTGAAGCCTCCGGATCCGGTTGGTCCTTCGACCTGTTTGCCATGGTCTTTTTTATGTTGTCCAGATATGAGGAATACCTCATTTCCGAGCGGGATGAGCACGGCCGCTTTCCCTCCTCCTCCAGTATGGCCGGCAGGGAGGGTTTTTTGGAAACTCCACTTGTGGACCTCTGGCTGAATCGTTTTGCAGAAAAGCTCCAACACGCTTACCCAGCTATTAAACCCGCTTCTCCTCCCTTTTATTTCCTGCCCAGCTTCGATATCGATCAATTCCAGGCCTACAAATACAAGCCATTATGGAAACAGATCGGGGCCGGTATCCGGGATCTGATCTCGGGCCGCTTTCCATCCTTCTTCCGGCGCATAGCGGTTATTTCCGGAATGGAAAAAGATCCATTTGATACCGTCCCGGACATCCTCCGCATGCATTCGGAAACCGGGGTAAAGCCCTTGTTCTTTTTCCTGCTTGGTGAACCCGGGCCTCACGACGTAAACCACTCATACCGGCATCCCATGCTCCGGGCAGGTATCAGACAGCTTGCGAATGGATACCCTGTGGGCATCCACCCCTCCTACCGGTCTGCAGATCGATTAACCCTGGTGAAGGAGGAAAAAGAAAGGCTGGAAGGTATCTGTGGACATCAAATCCGGAAAAGCAGGCAACATTTCCTACGCCTCCGCCTGCCGGAGTCCTTCCGTGCCCTGCTGGAGGCGGACCTGGCAGAGGATTATTCCATGGGCTATGCCGATGCGATCGGCTTCCGGGCAGGTACCTCCGTTCCTTTCCGCTGGTACGACCTTGCAGGGGAAAACGCGACCGGCTTATTGGTGGTCCCTTTCCAGGTCATGGACATTACATTGAAGAAGTACATGGGCTTGTCGCCCGAAGAGGCAAAGAAAAGAATGCTGGATTTAGTGAATGTGGTTCGCCGCACAGGTGGAACATTCTGCTGTATCTGGCACAATAGTTCCTTCGATGAAAAGGGCGATTGGAGGGGATGGACAGCCGTTTATCGGGCGCTGCTGAAAGATATTCAGAACCCCTTTTTGTTATAGAAGAAAAATCAAGTTTTTTCTACCTTTACGAAAACCGGATACCCACAATGGTCCACAAACTCAGCCAACAAAACAGCATTGCGAATCAATTTCTGGCGGAGCTCAGGGATGTCAACATCCAAAAGGACCGCTTGCGCTTTCGGCACAATCTGGAGCGCATCGGGGAACTACTTGCTTATGAAATGAGTAAAGCCCTTCCGTTCAAAAGACTGGAAGTGGAAACGCCTTTGGGCATTGCCGGCACCTACGTACCTTCCCAGGCCATTGTCCTGGCCCCCATCCTGCGCGCTGCCTTACCCATGCATCAGGGCATGCTTAGGCATTTCGACCATGCCGAAAATGCCTTCGTTTCGGCATACCGGCAGCACCACAAGGACGGTTCTTTTGAGATCAATATCGAATACCTCTCTTGCCCGAACCTGAACAACAAAATACTGGTCATCATCGACCCCATGCTGGCCACCGGCGCGTCGATGGAGCTCGCATTGAAGGAACTCGTCAAACACGGTCAACCCGTTCAGGTACACTTCGCGACGGTCATCGCATCTCCCTATGGGGTCGAAAGATTGGAGCGATTATTTCCGCATGCCCAGATATGGATGGCGGAGCTGGACGAAGAGCTGACCGCGAAGTCATACATCGTGCCGGGATTGGGTGACGCCGGGGATCTGGCTTTCGGACCAAAACTGCAGGATTGAATAGCGGAGCAAACAAGGATACATGACCCAAAACATATCTCCTGAAACGATCATCATTGCCCTCGTAGGGTACTTTGCCATCTTGATGTTCATTTCATTTGTTACCAGCCGGCGGGTTTCCAGTGAAGACTTCTTCCTGGCCGGCAGGAAGGCTCCCTGGGTGTTGGTCGCCATTGGAATGATCGGGGCTTCTATTTCCGGGGTTACTTTCATCTCCATCCCCGGCGCCGTCGGCGCGGGTAAACTCAACGAGTCTTTTTCCTATATGCAGGTGGTTTTCGGCTATCTGCTCGGTTACCTGGTGATCGGAACCGTGCTCCTACCCCTCTATTACCGGCTTCATTTGACCACCATATACACTTATCTGGAGAAGCGTCTGGGCATATTCTCGTATAAAACCGGCGCCGCGTTTTTCCTGCTTTCCCGCCTGATCGGCGCCTCTTTCCGTCTTTTCCTGATGGCTTTGATTTTGCACCAGTTTGCATTCAGCTCTTTCGGCATTCCTTTTTACGGTACGGTGCTGATCACCCTTGCACTCATTTACGTATACACTTTCCGGGGAGGGATTAAAACTATTGTGTACACAGACGTCTTCCAAACTATCGCCATGTTGACGGCCGTGGTATTGACTGTAAGCGTGATTAGCCGGGAGTTAGGGTACCAGGGCATAAAAGACCTGTTTTCTGCCATAAACGAGAGCTCTTACAGCAAGGTGTTTTTTATGGACGGGGGATGGAAAGACCCCAACAATTTTTTCAAACAGTTTTTCGGCGGAGCCCTCATTGCCATTGCGATGACGGGCCTGGATCAGGATATGATGCAAAAGAACCTGAGCTGCAGGAACCTCCGGGACGCACAGAAAAACATGTTCACCTTTACCACTGTCTTGTTGGTGTTCGTCAACTTGCTGTTCCTGACCTTAGGCGCTCTTCTATACCTCTATGCGGACCACCTGCATATCGCGGTAGAAAAACCGGATCTTCTCTATCCGACCCTGGCATTCAATCACCTCCCCCAGATCGGAGGTCTGTTTTTTATTCTGGGCCTCGTAGCAGCCGCTTATTCGAGCGCTGATTCAGCCCTGACCGCACTTACTACCTCCTTTTGCGTAGATTTTCTCAATTTTGAAAAGTCCCCGAAATCCGAGCAGGAAAAAAGAAGGACCCGGATCATTGTGCACAACCTGATTGCCCTCACCATGGCAGGCGTGATCATCTGGTTCGAATCGATGCACAATGATTCTATCATCAACGGCCTGTTCAAAGCCGCAGGGTACACCTACGGTCCGCTGCTGGGTCTGTTTGCATTTAGCCTGCTTACCAAACGCAGGGTACGGGACCGTTGGGTGGTGCTGATTTGTATTCTGTCGCCCCTGCTCTCCTTTCTGGTCGACCGCTCCTCTGAGGCTTATCTTGGGGGGCTCAACCTCGGATTCCTGATTTTGGCCTTAAACGGAGCCTTGACCTTTCTTGGGCTTTGGCTCATTTCTCTTCCCGCTCTTAAAAGCGAGGTTTCTTGAAACCATTTCCTTTTCATTTGAACCCACTGCCCATGAATATATACCCAGTCCGTTACTTTAACAGATTTGAGTGAACTTTTACCTCCCTGAACAGGTCTTTCAGAGGTATATTTATTGGGAATCGGCCAAACTTTCAAGAAAATTTGTATTTCCAATGACGAATCCGTGAAATTTTCTTCCGGATTTCAGACAATAAACTTTTGAATATGCTGTTTTGAATCACGATATTAGCTGAGGCTATCAGCACCCTAACCAAATAAACAAGGACCTATTTCCAATGATGAACCGATTATTACTACCAACCGACTTTTCGGATATCTCCCACAACGCCCTTGAATATTCCCGTTCCTTTGCCCAGGCTATCGCTGCCGACATTACGGTGATGCACGCCTGTGAAAGCAGGCTCAACCGCTTTTGGCTGCCCCGAAAAAAAGCACGAAGCGATCAACCGGCAATTGACTGAATTTATTCGGGATCAGAGCGGCGCGACGCCCGAAAATATTCACCTCATGATCCTGAGAGGGAAATTGGACGAGGTAATCTCTCAGGCCTGCCTGGCAGGCCAGTTCCGGTATGTGGTGATTGGGAAAAAACACGCCTACAATACCTTCCCCCAGATTAAGGGGACCAAGACGTCGCGGCTGTTTGCCGGCTCGCGCTGTCCGGTTTTGGTGGTTCCCGCCGGCAGGAGTTTTGAGGGGATCGGCAATATCCTGGTCGTTGGTGGCCAGTACCGAAGTATGGACCCCTCCATCCAGGAAAATATTCTGTCTCTCAGCCTGCGCTTTGGCGCAAACCTGCATTATCTGCATTTCTCTTCGGAGCCCCTGGCTTGGGAATACAACCAGGAAATCCTCAACAAGAAAAACTTCCTGATCCAGAAAAGCATTCCCGAAGATTTGGCAGCCGAGGGCATCCTGGACTACGTTCAGGACAATGCCATCGATATGGTGGTCATGATGCGGAGCCGGCAGAAGACCTTTGAAGCGCTGTTTAGCTACGGATCCGAGCAGAAATCCCTTTCCTCGATGGATATCCCCTTGCTGGTGTTCCACAACAACTTTCTGCAATTGCAAATGGAAAAAGAAAAAGCCCAGGCAGTGGGGCAGGCGATTGCTATTTGAGTGGAAGCTCCCGGGCGCCGAGATATGCGAGTAATTCCTTGTGGGATTTCAGCAAGGAGCGGGTCGCGTCGTAGAGTTGTTCAAATTGATTGGAGATGGTTTTGAGGTCTTTATCGTCGTCCCGGGCGATAAGCTTCATTTTAAAGCAGTGACAATGGAAAATGCCGTCCGTCACCCGCTCCAGTTCTTCCGCATGTTCCACTAACTTGGCCCAGGTTTCGGGTTCCATGCCGCTGGAGGGGAGGTTCGTCGTCCCGTTCCCGCTCATTTCCGGTTTCATATCTTCGCTTTCCATCAGATCGAGGATTGACACCCCGAATAATTGGGCGATTTTCAGGAGATTGCAAAGCTTGGGCTCTGCGGTCCCTTTCTCATACGAGGCAATGTTTCCCCGGTTGAGGCCCACCTGTTTGGCCAATTCTTCCTGGCTCCAGTTTCGGCTTTTCCGAAGTATGCGGATGTTGTCCGCGAGAAAACTCGGATCCGGATTGAGGTTGATAGAGCTCATTCAAATGAGTTTATTGGCCTTTGAAAATGTAGGTTGGCGTTATCGACGTACACATGGTTTTACTCGACGGAAATAGGTTTTCCTATGCCACAATGTTCCGGTTTCATCGTTCTGTTAACAACGATACCAATTTGAAAGTTTAACCACGCGAAAGTTGTTAAGGAATTATTAAATCTCTCAAAACGCAATCTAAAAAGTAAATCTTATTTGCAAAAAGTCTAAATAAGCCTTACTTTTGTAAAAAATAATTACAATACAATCACCGACCATATGATGTCGATATATGAACAACTGGAGGATATTAGCGAATAGTTAAGAGCCTTCGCCGTGAAACTGACGGGAAGGTCAGCCGACGCCGACGATCTATATCAGGATACCGCGCTTAGAATTATGTCCAATGCCGATAAATTTCAGGATGGGACCAATTTCAAAGCCTGGGCTGTCACGATCATGCGCAATATTTTCATCAATAACTACCGGAAAAAAGTTCGCAGGGGTACGATCCTGGACCAAACTCCGAACAACTATTACATCAATTCCGGAGATGTCGCCGTAAACAACGACGGCGAGATGAACGCAGGTTATAAGGAGCTCCTCAAAATGGTGAGCTCCCTTCCCGATGAATTCAAAAGGCCTTTCTGGATGGCGTTTAAGGGTTATAAATACGACGAGATCGCTGAAGAACTGGACGCCCCCCTCGGCACCATAAAAAGCCGGATATTTTTTGCGCGGCGCAAGCTTCGCAAAATGTACGAGACAGCCAGTCAGGAAAGGGCATAAAAAGAAAGGCCGCTGTACATACAGCGGCCTTTCTTTTTTAGGAGAAATTCTTATCTTTCCTTTCCGCTTTTTAAACGAAAGTTACATGGCAAAATTGACGATTAAATCCGGAAAGGGAGAATTGCGGCTCCGGAAAAGCAGCACCCTCGTTGGTTTAAAAGCAAAGGATCCCAAACAAACAGCCGGTTCCGATTACGTTTCGGAAAAGTTTTTGAAAACATGGGAGGATTCCAGGTGGTCTCCCTTCAGCAGGCCGAAGGAGGGCTCGACGCACAGCTCGACGACGTCCGCAAAAAGAGGAGATCCTAGTGGGTACTCACGTGTATTTCAACGAAGGAAGCAAAAAACCCATCATCCCAACCGGAGAGATTCTCATTGAATTCCAGGATGAAACCAATGAAGAAGAGCAGAACCTGGTGCTCGACGAATTTTACCTGGAACTGGTGGAACGCCGCTCCGGTCACCAGATCATCGCCAAGGTGACGGCCAAATCGCCCAACCCTTTCAAGGTAGCCCAGTTCCTTCAAAAAATATCCCTGGTCAAATTGGCCGAACCCGATATCGATACCCCCTCGACCCTTATGAATTCCAAACGCCCAGCGATACCCTGCTGGCTCATCAATGGCACCTGAGGAATACGGGCAGGGTCGTCGATTCAAACTATGTCACCAAATGGGGCGCCGACGCCAAGGTGGTCGATGCCTGGGCCCGCATAGGGAATATGGGCTCCTCCAATATTACGATAGCGATCGTCGACAACGGCTTTGACCTCACCCACCCCGACCTGGCCGGTAAGGTTTTTAAGCCTTACGATTTTTGGAACCGCTCCTCCCAATTGTATACCGGCGATTCGCGCTTTGCGCATGGAACCCCTGCGCAAGCCTTGCTCTGGCTGCTTCAAACGGCTCCGGAATGGTAGGGGTCGCCCCCAACGCCAAATTCATGCCGGTCAGCGGGACTTCCTTCAGCTGGCGCACGACCGAGGAGATCTTCGAGTACTGCGTCAAGAACGGCGCCGATATCATCAGTTGCAGCTGGGGCACGATCGACCCGGCCAATAGCCTCAACTCCCTGAAGGAGCAAGCCATCACCCGCGCCGCCAAGCAGGGACGCAACGGAAAGGGTTGTATCGTCCTGTTTGCCGTGGGGAACGACGACAAGGATTTTGTAAGCTATTACGCAGCCCATCCGGATGTAATCGCCGTAGCCGCCTGTACGAGCAAGGACGAACATGCCCGGTATTCCAACCGCGGCAGACAAGTGAGCATTTGCGCCCCATCCAATGGAGATTGGCCTCTCATTGCCGCCAGGCTTCCTGGGATCCCGGAGATACCCGGTAGCAGGGAAACCAACGGTATTGGGCCGATGGCCGTACCAGGGGCGACCGGTATATGCATTTTGGCGGCACCTCAGGGGCTACGCCAATCGTGGCGGGCATTTGCGCACTCATGTTGTCAGTGAATCCCGACCTGACTTCCCGCGAGGTAAAACAGATCCTGAAAGACACCGCAGATAAAGTCGGCAGTCCAAGTGAATACGTCAACGGGCATTCGCTCCGATTTGGTTACGGGAGAGTAAATGCCGACAGGGCTGTGGCGGAAGCCATCCGAAGGAAATCACAGGGCTCCGGAACTTCAACCCCCGTGGTAAGTACGGAACCGGCGGCTCCTCCTCCATCCGGAGTATTCAAAGTGGAGCCCAGCAGTGAAAAACTCAAGGGGTGGGGCGTACAGATCGGTGCATTCTCAGACTATAACAACGTCTTAACCTTGGCCGACCGGATCAAGCGCTTGTTCGGGGTGTCCATTCTGATCAGCCCGGTCCTTTCGGCCGGTAAAACCATTTACAAAGTGGTCGCCGGCAGTTTTCCCAATAGCAATGATGCCATTGGCCTGCAGGACAAAATGCAGAAATCGGAATCAACGGGTTTGTGCGAAATCTGGAAGATGTGGTCTGAGGGCTATTCCTCCTCTCTTCTTTCCGCGATGGTTTTATCAAAGGTACCCCTGTCGAGAAAATAGGGGCGATCGGATTCCTCTTCCTCCCAGCTGGGAGGCTTGGCTTGTTCATCCTGTTCAATGTCCCCCTTATACCAATAGGCGGTAAATACGCCCACCAAAGCCCCCATCAGGTGGCTCTCCCAGGAGATATTCTGTTGTTCGTTGGGGACGATGCCCATAAACAAGCCGCTGTATAAAAACAGCACGACCAATGCGAGTACGATAGCCCTCAGGCTTCGCCTGAACACGCCCGTCCAGAAAACAAAGGAGACCAGTCCGTATATGACCCCGCTGGCCCCGATATGGAAGACATTTCTTCCAAATAGCCATACGGCCAGACCGGTAAGCAGGTAGATCATGATGAAACTGCGCATCGCCACTTTTGGGTAAAAGTATAGGAGCAAAGCCGTGAGCACAAAGAAAGGGGGCGAGTTGGAAATAATGTGCTGCCAATCGCCGTGAATTAGCGGGGAAAGAAATATACCACGGATTCCAAAAGGTTTTCGCGGATACACCCCGAGGGAGCCAAAATCCATGAGGGTGATAAACTGAATCAGGTGAATGCCCCACATGACGGCCAAAAGGACGAGCGGAAAACGAAGGCTTCTGAGGAATCTGCTCCTTTCAATCTGGGATGTAACAGACATATTACATTTATTTTCGATCCGTTCAGGCCAGCAAATCAACCATTTCGATCAATACCGGATTAATTTCCTGGTGTTTTTTGGCGGCATGGTCGAAGGGCGTGAATACGATCTCCTTGTTCACCTCCCCGACCATAACTGATTTCTTTCCTGCTACTAAGGCCCGCACCGCTTCGAGGCCCAGTCGGCTGGCAAGCACCCTTTCCGAACAGGAAGGCCTTCCCCCCCGTTGGATATGTCCGAGTATGGCGACCTTGATGTCGAATTGGGGGCATTTCTCCTTGACATGGTCGGCGATTTTAAAAGCGCCCCCCGCCTCGTCCCCTTCGGAAACTACGACGATGCTCGCTCTTTTTTTATTGCGATAGTTGTTTTCCAGTTGTTCGATCAGTTTGCCCAGATCGGTGGTGGTTTCGGGGAGCAGCACCGCTTCGGCGCCCGTGGCGATGGCTGTGTTCAGGGCGATAAATCCGGCATCGCGGCCCATGACTTCGACAAAGAACAGTCGGTTGTGGGCATTGGCCGTGTCCTTGATATTGTCGATGGCATTCATGGCCGTATTGATGGCCGTGTCGAAGCCGATGGTAAAATCGGTTCCAAACAGATCATTGTCGATTGTGCCTGGGGTCCCTACAAAGGCGATATCGGGGTATTCCTGCATAAACACGTGTGCTCCCCGGAAAGTGCCGTCGCCGCCGATAGCCACTACTCCCTCGATTTGGTGCTTCCGGAGGTTTTGATAAGCCTTTTTTCTCCCCTCCACGGTGTGGAATTCCTTGCTGCGGGCTGTTTGAAGGATGGTACCCCCAAGCTGGATAATGTTGCTCACCGCATTTTTTTCCAGGGGATAAATATCGCCCTCGATCATACCTTCGTAGCCGCTCCTGATCCCAAAGACCTCCAATCCCATAGCCAGTCCGCTTCGGGTAACCGCCCGGATACAGGCGTTCATTCCGGGGGAGTCTCCTCCGGATGTAAATACGGCGATTCGTTTCATAAATTTTCTGTTGCCTAACTGATATACCGGCGTCGAACCAATTTTATAAAGTTCTTGGCTTTGTTCTTTCTTTCAGGGTGGGACCAATTAAAACGGAAGGCGGCCTCCCGGATGAGGTATTCTTTGGCATCGGCGAAGGAGCGGAATCCGTTGAGGGTCTGAATGATTTGTTTAAAGGCATCCTGATCGCCGGCGAACAGTTCGTTGATGGTAAAGATCTTCTCGTTGAGCCCCATGGCTTTACTGAGGTCCTGGATGGGGAGCTCGCTAAGTTTTTCGGAGAGCTCCTTAGCCTGGTGGTGTTCAAAAAGCGTTTCCAGATCATCATCCGAGTCGGAAACAAGCTCTCGCTGCACCTTCTCTTTTGGGCGTGGTATTTCCCTGGGCGGATCGGGAACTTTGATGACCCTGGGTGCGGGAATTTCCTCAGGCTCGTCTTCATCCTCCTCCGCAGCAATATGGGGAGGCAGCGCGACTTTGGGTTCGCTGACAGTCGGTTTTAGCGCTTCGGGCTTTTTCCGCTCTTTTCTTTCGATTGGCAGATCGAGCACTACAGGCGGTTCTTCCGTTTCAGAGGCCTGGCCCGGCTGGGGCATAAAGTATTCGTAAAACTGACGGAGATAGGCGCGCATGAGGTCCTTTTCAATTTCGGAGATGCTCCCCGCATCGACGCTCATGTTCTTATAGAGCGCATTGATCTTTTCCAAAAGGATACCTGCTTTCTGGAAATCCATTGCCAAAAGGTATTTTGTTTATGATGGAAGTAAATCGAGAATGGCAAAAATGGTTAAATTCGTAGGTTATACCTGCCGATGTAAAAATAACGATTTTTCATTAAGCGAAGATCATGTTTCTCGAACCCCATTTTAAAGGCCAGCGCAGCGGATGGATTGAGGTCATTTGCGGGTCCATGTTTTCCGGGAAAACGGAAGAGTTGATCCGCCGTCTCAAGCGGGCTAAAATTGCAAATCAGAAGGTGGAGATCTTCAAGCCGAGGATCGACACCCGGTATGACAGTGGAAAGGTCGTCTCGCACGATGAAAACTCTATTTTGGCTGTTCCTGTCGAAAGCTCGCACAAGTTGTTGGAGTTGGTCGAAGGGGTGAGCGTGATCGGGATCGATGAAGCTCAATTTTTCGACTCCGACTTGCCCGATGTTTGCCAGAGGCTGGCGCTTAAAGGAAAACGGGTGATCGTGGCAGGCCTGGATATGGATTATAGGGGTCAGCCTTTTGGGCCAATGCCCTTTTTACTTGCCGTTGCGGAATATATTACAAAGGTCCACGCGATTTGCCAGCACTGCGGCAACCTGGCCACGCACTCCTTCCGCCTGAGCGATGAGAGCGAGACGGTGGTTTTGGGAGAAAAGGACCAGTACGAAGCCCGCTGCCGCACCTGTTATCACATGGGGAATATCCTGAACCTAAAAACGACCGTGGAGAGCTGACCGGATCAGGGTTTCCAAAGGCCCAGGTCCAGATAGCGCCAGAGATATTTGCTGCCGAAAGTCCGATAGGGTCGCCAGGCTTCCGCGATTTCTATCATCCTTTTTTTCTTTTCTTTCAGGTCAGCCGGCAAGGCGTACAGCTTTGCAAGGGCGGTTTGTATGCCCAGGTCGTCGACCGGAAACACATCCGGACGATTGAGGGTGAACATGAGGATCATTTCTGCGGTCCAATTTCCCACACCTTTTATGCGGGTCAACAGGTGTAAAATTGCTTCATCTTCCTGGGCGGCCCAGTCGTAGGAGAGGAGTTTTTCTTCCAGGAAAAAGGCAGCGACGTTCTGGACATAGGTAGCTTTTTGTCGGGACAGGCCGGCGCGGCGCATCGGCTCCATATCCAGTCGGGTAAGCCGATCCGGATGGGGCCATTTGTCGTCAAATAATTCCAGAAAACGATTGAATATGGTCTGGGCTGCTTTAGTAGAAAGCTGCTGGAATACGATGGTGCGAACCAGATCGAAGTAGGGGTCGCGTCCTTCCGTAGGCATAGGAAATTCAATCTGCTCTACCAAGGGCTTCATCGCGGGATCAGCCGCAATTTTGGTCCGGATTTCTTCCCATTTATTAGTCACAAAAACTTGGTTTACAGTTTTTTGCAATATCCTTACACTTGTTCTGGGCCTTCGCCCGCCCAGTCGGCGATCCAGACCTGGTCCTCGCAAAGCGGCATGAGCTCGGATTCGAGGAACAGGCGTACTTCCGGGATAACCGATTCGGGGTAGAGGATGTGGAGATTGGGTCCCGCATCGAGACTGAAGTAAACGGGGAGCTTGGATTCCTCTCTGAAATTCCGAACTCTTTCAATGGCAGTAAGCGTATTGGGGTCCAGGAGGAAAAAGCCAGGGTTGGAAGACATCATGAGCCCATGAAGGGAAAGGGCTTCGTTTTCGGCGATTCGGCCAAACGCTTCGAGGTCTCCTGACTTCAGGGCATTGAGCAAAAAGTGGATATTCTGGCGAGCCTGGTTGTATCTTGATTCGGCGAAAGGGTGTTGATTCATCAGGTCGTGGCCTTTGGTGCTGGCTACTGCTTTTTCCTTTTTACTGAGGATCAGTATATCGTCGTGCAGGGTTTTAAAAATCGGGGCGATCTCGTTTTCCAGTGGAATGGCAAATTGGTCGGAAGATCCGGCTACTCCGGAATGTTGACCCCAGAAAGCCATATAGGGAAAAATGGACCTGGAGGCGCTGCCGGATCCAAGCCGGGCGACGAAGGAAGCTTTTCGGTCGAATTCCTGGTCGTCATTTAGGGTTTGAAACAAATTATCCTCCAAAGAACACAGACCAAGGGCTAATGCGCTCATGCTGGAAGCGGAGGAGGCGATTCCTGCAGAATGGGGGAATGAGTTTTGGGAATGGATGGTCAGGTCGAGTTGAGGGAGAAAAGGGAAGACGGGAATCAGGCGTTCGAGAAAAGCGCCGATCCGCTGGGCAAAAGCGGGATTGGGTTCCTCTTCGAAAAAAAACTCCAGGGAAATTCCAGGGCCTGCGGTTTCTTTTGGACGGTACTCCAGGGTGGTTTCGGTAAAGGCGTTTTCCAGGGTCAGGGAGATAGAAGGGTTTTTCGGAAGCTGGTCTCCGAACTTCCCCCAATATTTGACGATCGCGAGATTGGAGGGACTTTTCCAGGTAACGGTTCCCGCCTCCAGGTCGGCCGTTTCGATGATGAGTTTGGGATTGGAGTAATCCATGATATAAGTTTTGAGGGGCTAAAATAAGTAAATGAAAAGGAAATAATCAGAGGAATTTCAATGTTCCACGTGGAACATTTGGGGTCAACATTTGACGGCGCCTTCCTGGTTAATGGGGGAGAGGTAGAGTAAATGCTCCATTTTGGCATCCCGATAGATCCTGGCCATCGCCTCACTGCATTGACCGGCGATATGACTATTCGCGCAAAGGGCGAAGATCGAAGGGCCAGAACCGGAGATACTACAACCCAAGGCCCCGTGTTTAATGGCAGCTTCTTTTACCTCGTAAAAAAACGGAATCAAAGGGGCGCGTTGCGATTCGATAATCACATCCTGGAGGGATTTGGCAATGAGCGCCAGATCGGATTGATAGAGTCCGACGATCAAGCTTGCGAGATAACCGCTTTGCTCGATATGTTTTTCAAGGGGAATAAACGGGTGGAGCATTTGCCGTGCGTCTTTAGTCAGGATCTCGACTTCAGGGCAAACCACCGCTGCATGCAATCCTTTTGGGGTGGGGAGCCGAAAGGCATCTGCATGGTGTCCTTTATGCACCAATACCATCCCCCCGATGAGGGAAGGCGCCACATTATCCAAATGAATGGCTCCGGAGGATATTTCTTCCGCCGCAGCAGCGAAGGGGAGAAGAGCCCTCTTCTCAAGGGGGTGTTTCAGCAATTCATTAACTGCCACTACTGCCGCCACCGCACTTGCGGCACTCGATCCAAGTCCGCTGCCGATCGGCATTTTTTTGTGCAGCTCGATCTCAATTCCAATGCCGGTCTCGCCCAGAAAATCCAAAAGCTTTTGAGCTGCGACACCGGCGGTATTTTTTCGTGGGTCAAAAGGCAGTTTGTTCTTTGCGCCCGTTATTTTGGAAATGCTGATCCCCGGTTTATCGCTTATCCTGGCAATGATCTCGTCTCCCGGCTGTTCGAGAGCAAACCCCAACAAATCAAATCCGCAAGCGACGTTGGATACACTGGCTGGGGCAAAGACCTTTATTCCGCTTCGCATACAAGAGATTTCCCGAATTTATTTTGTTATGGAATCGATGAATATCAAACCTCCTCCAACTGCCTCAAATAATCGCTCTCCATCTTCCGCATGAGCGAGCTCTCTTCTTCTCCTTTATCCCCGTATCCACAAAGGTGCAATAAACCGTGCACCATCACCCGGTGCAATTCTCTTTCGAAGCTGGTTTTAAAGGTGGCGGCATTTTCTTTTACCCGCTCGATGCTGATAAAAATATCTCCCTCCACCTCATTTTCGCCTCCGTACGGAAAGGTGATCACATCCGTATAAGTATCGTGTTGAAGATACTCCTCGTTGAGCCGGAACAAATACTCATCCGAACAAAAAACATACGACAGGGATAGCAATTCTTTACCCTCCTGCTCCATAACCTTTTGAAGCCATTTGGAAACAGCCTGTGGATGAGCCAAATCAAAATCTACATCTTCCGGGTAGAAATAAATCGCAAGCCCTCCTTCCGAAGGGGATTCGAAAGGCAGTTCGGGGAAATGAGGAATGGCCATAGGGGGAACTAGATTCGGAACTGTATTTCCACTGTGCTTCCGTTGTCGAGAAATTCGACCTCGTCGGAAAGGGCTTTCATCAGAAAAACGCCTCTTCCTCCAGGTTGGTCGATGAGATCGGGACAGGTTGGATCCGGAAGGCTTTGGTAGTCGAACCCGCCACCCTCATCGGAGACCCGGAAGGAAAGCCTGCCCTTGCACTTCTTGAGCTGGATGCGAACGGTCTTTCTCTCGTCATTTTGATTGCCGTGGCGAATTGCGTTGGTCACAGCCTCAGTCAGGCTGACCAGAATATTCCCGTAGGTATCGGGGCTAACGCAATATTTCGAGGCAACCCTTTCGAGGAAAGGTTCAACTGCAGCAACGCTGCGGGGGTTAGAATTGAGTTTGAGCATAAATCCCTTTTTGCTTCCAAACGCTTAGCATAGTTGTTGCTCTCTTTGCAGAGAACAAACTTGCCAGGTAATAGGCAAAATGTTGCGAACAATGCCCGGCGAACTTGCCGGAGCAGGGTTGGATTGTTCAGGGAAATAATCAAGACAGGGACAAATGTCGTCCTTTTTCCGATACAAGTCAAGGCCTATCTCTACTTAAGGGACTTATAGTACTCCTCCACCAGCATTTTGTAGTAGGGTTTCAGAGAGGGAGACACGGTCCGGTATAACTCTATTTCCGCTTCCCGCTTTTTGAGGTATTCTTCCAGCGAGGGCGGCAAAGGACGTTCGTAGTTCTTGGCTTGTTCGGATTTTCTTTGGTTATCCTGTTCGCGCTCCCTTTCGGCTTTTTCATGCTCGAGCAGGCGGGTGAGGATTTCTTCCTGCCGCTTTTGCATTTCATTGGTCAACCGCTTGTTGACCAGGTCGATCTCCATTTTATTCATCTGGTCGATGACGTCCTGAAGTTCCTTGGAGCCTTTTCCCTGCTGTTGCAAAGCCTTCTGTTTTTCGCGAAGGGCTTGTCGGAGGGCGCCCTGGCGGGCTGCCATTTGGGCAAATTCCTTGCTGCCTGGCTGATCGCCGCCCTTTTTCATCCCCTCCTTCGCCTTCTGCATCTCCTCGTTGAGTTTCTTTTGTCCCTCCGAGATCTTGTCCTGCGGAACCTTGCCGTTTTGCCCACCGCTTCCGCCGGGTTTATTGCACATCTGGTTGCCGCTCATCATCCCCGACATCTGCTGCTGCATCTGGTTCATCACCTCGCTGAGCATCAGGGCCAGATCGTTGGCGTTTTTCATCACGCGCTGCTGGTGATCGCCAGCCTGGGGCTTGCGGCGTTCTTCCAGTTCTTCCAAACCCTGTTTCATATTCGTTTTGATCTCCATGACTTTTTCGGTCACAAAGCTCTCGATCTGGAACACCCTTTTGCTCAAAGCCTGAAGGCTGTCTTCGATCAGGCGGAAATCGTCTTTGAGTTTGAACTGCTGTTGAACCAGGTCCACATACTGAGGCGTATTGATGTTGACCCTTCCGAATTCGTCGATCAGGTCTTCCTGATCAAAAGACAGGGTCACGAGGTTTTCCAAAAGTTGGCGCAAGGCTTCCATGTCTTCTTCCATCTGTTCCATGGCCTGCCCCTCCATTTGCATCGACATGGACTGGGCCATTTCCCTCATCTTCTCCGCAGCTTTTTTCTGCTTTTGGGATGCTTTCTGGTTCTCCTTCTTTTCCAGGTTTTCCTTGCTGTCTTTAAGGTCTTCCTCTATGTCTTTCATCTGCTCTTCGTGGTCGCCAAGTTCCTTGGGGCGCTCCAACTCCTTGTTCTTTTTTTCGAGCTCCTCCATTTTCTCCTCTACCTTTTCGAAAGACTCGTTGATATCCTCCTGGCGTTCCTCGAGGTTCTCCTGTTCTTCCTTCTCCTCTTTGGTATCCTCGCTCAGTTCCTCCTGCTCGGCGGCCAGCTCTTCGAGCTTATCGACCATCTTCTCCATTTCCGCTTCGAGCTCCAGCTGTTTGAAAAGCTCGAGCATCCGGTCGAGTTCTTTTTCCAGTTCCTCGTCGTTGAACTGGAATTCCTCCATCATATCGAGTGCGCCCTCTTTTTCGAGCTCCTTCATGAGTTCTTCGATCTTTTCCATGAGCTCCTGCATTTCCTCGCTCAGGGCTTCTTCGAAAAGCTTTTGCAGTTGCTCTTGCTTTTCCTGGATGTTCTCATCTGTTTTGGAGATCTCCTCCTGGTTTTTCATATTCTCTTCGAAAGCCTGCTTGGCTTGTTCGATTTCCTTTTGGAGCTCCTTTTGCCTGTTGAGCAGCCTTTCGAGCTCCTTGCGCTTTTGCCAGTCGAGGTCTTTCTGCTGAAGGAGTTTTTCGCGCAACTCCTTCATTTCGGCCTGGATCTTCTTGCTTTCCTTCAGGGCTTCCTGCAGGCGGTCTTTGATCTCCTCGTTGTTCTCGGCGCTCATTTGCTCAAACTCCTCCACCGTCGGCATGGCGAAAACCATGAGATTGGTGCGGGAGGATTTGCTGCCGTTCACCCCGTCGTTGTCAAATACTTCGAAGAAATAGGTGATCTGGTCGCCCGGACGGAGGTCGATATTATTGAGGTCCCAGGAATAGGAATACTGGGTTGCCTTGCCTTCGGGTTGGCGCAGTTTGACGGATTGCAGCTGCTCTTGTTCGGCCTTGAACCTGGAGATGCGGTAGTTGAAAGAGAGATTCAACAGACCGTAATCGTCGGAAGCCTCCCCGACGAAGTAAAACAGTTTGGTCTGGGTGCTGTCCTCAAATTTCTCCACGGAAATAGCGGGATATTCGTCCGGAATAACGGAAATGGAATAGCCTACGCTGTCCGCATTTGGAAGGTACTGGTTGGAAATGAACAACTTATACAATTCATCGCGCATGGCGCTGCGCTGGAGGGAGAAGCTTTTTTCTGATGCCCGCTTCAGGGGGATCATTTTTTGATCGGAAGAAAAACGGGCATCCAGGGCGTCTGTGTTTTCCACCTGGAAAAACCATTTTACCTGGGTCCCTACCGGCACTACCATATCGCCCATGTTGGAGCGGATCTCGTCCTTGCGTTTGGTGTAGGCGGGAAAGTCGAGCTCTACATCGAATTTGGCAATACTCGGCTTTTTCAACACTTCCAGGGTATAGGGCTTGCTCTCCACCCTGCCGGAATGGAGGTGGAATTGCATATCCTTCTGCACATTGCTGAACTGGTAGGTAAAAACATCCGGGCTTTCTTTGACCATCCGGTATTGGTAGTTATCCACTTCGATAAATACCTGATCGGGAATCTGATCTCCTTCGATGCGAACCTGCAAGGGGTAGTCGTCAAATTGTACGACGGACAGGGCTTCTTCCTCCAACAAAAAGCGGAAAGGCGCCGGCCGTTCAAACTCCTCGTTGTTGCGCAGGAGGCGGTTGGTACTGCTCGGGATGAGCGAGGGCGCCATGACCATGACCAGGATCAGAAGGAGCAATGGGGGCAGGGCGTACTTGAGGTATTTGCGATTGGTACCCAGATCGATGGCATTTTGAAAAGGCACCAGTTTGATGGATTCCGATTTCTGGTTGATACTCGCGAGGATGAGTTCCTTCTGTTGAGCAGAAGCGGCCTGGCCTTTCAGTTGCAGGACATTCAAGAGGCGGTCGCGCACGTCGGAAAAATGGCTGCCGATGATCTGGGCGGCCTGTTCGTGGGAAATGAGCTTTCCAAGCTGAAAATAGTGTATCCCTGGAATGACAACCCAATAAGCAAGAGAGCCGAGGCTGATGCCCAGGAAAGAGAAAAAGAGCACTTTCCGGACGGTGGCGTCGAAGTAGAAATAATACTCCAGAAAATTCAAGCCCAGAAACAAGACCAATATCAGGGCAATGCTGTAAAGCGATCCCCTGATCAACTGGTTGAGGTAGTACTTGCGGATGAACTCATCCAACTTGCCGATCAGTAACTGATAATTTTCCATATATCAACCGTTGCGAGAAAACGTGTTATAAAAACCCCTCAAACCGCAAAAAGATTTCACTAAGCAGGCGGGCATTCGATTTCGGGGGAAATGAGACGTAAATTATTAAAGAGCTGCATGTTTGTCAACCTCTATTTGGCTTTGGGGTCCGGAAAATTCCGATAAATACCCTTGAGTTCCGGATCCGATTCCCCGGCTTTGACGGATTCGATTTGTTCCAGCACGGCTTTGTCCGCAGAAAGGAATTTTTCCCTGCTCTCCTTGCTCTCTTCACTTCTCTTCACCAACTCGGCGTGGATCTCGTTCAGCGAACGCATGGCGGCATATCGTTTCATAGCCGAGCTTTCCTTTCGGGATGCCGTTTTGAAGAATTGGTCGCCTGCGTGCAACAGCTGTGTCAGGTCGCCCAGCTTTGCCAACTGCAAAAAGCCCATCAGGTAAGAAATAGAATGGTATTCCTCTGCCGTCTCCATCTGGTTTTGAAAAAAACCTAATTTACTGATATCCTGACTATTAAGATAAATTTCTGCGATCACGTCCAGTAAAAAGCCCTCGGCTTCGGGTTCCAGTTCGCCGGCTTTCTTCAGAGCGCTGGCGGGGGACAGCGCGTAAAGCGCATCCAAAGCGGAGGCCACTACAAGGATAGCGTAATCCGTATCGATGATCTTTTCCAGTTCTGCCTGATAGCGAACATCTTTGGATTGCCCCAATAAGAAACAGGACGCCGCGCGAACCTCCGCATGGGGGTCTTGCGCAGCAAGCCTGCCCAATTTTGGCATGGGGGCCGCATCCAGTTCCATATTGTCGAGCGCAAACAGGCGGATGGCCCAGAAAGAGTCGTCCAGAGAATGGGTCACAGCCTCCTGAAGCTTCGGGTGGTCGATCTCTACCAGTTTTTGCAAGGCTTCCATCCGATCGCGGACATTTGGCGCCAACCTGTGCTGATGCCAAAAATCGGCGCTCGTTTTGTTTTCGCTTCGCTCGCACAATAGCACTCTCTGGGGGTCGAAGAGCACGAGCAAGGGCTTTTGGGCGGCATGAAACCTGAATTCCCTGAGCCGCTCCCGGACCCAGGATTTCTCTTCGCGCACCGTACCGTCCGGAAGGAAAATCTGGAAGGTGGCCGGAAATTCGAATATAGGAGGCATGCCCTCTGATACCTGGGTTTGTTCCAGCTCGACCACCACCATTTCAGCCGACTCGTCGTAGCTGTACCGGATATCCAGGATGGGGTGACCTTCCTGAAAAAACCATTGGTCGAAGAACCAGTTCAGGTCCAGTCCGGAGACTTCCTCCATGGCCAGTCTCAGATCATGTGCTTCTACGGCCGTGTAGGCATTTTGGGTCAGGTAGTAATTCAGTCCTGCAAAGAACGCCTTGTCTCCGAGAAATCGCCGGAGCATGTGCAGGGTCAAACCGCCTTTGTTGTAACTATGCTGGTCGAACATCGATTCGCGGTCGGAGTAGCGGTAATGGATCAAAGGGTGGGCGTCGCCTTTGGAGGAATAGACGTACCCTTCCAATTCGGCCTGCAGGTGGTGATCGGCCTCTTCTTTGCCGTGTTTATGTTCGAGCCACAGGCATTCGCTGAAATTGGCAAAGCCTTCGTTGAGGGTCAGGTTGGCCCAACTTTCGATGGTGACCAAGTCGCCAAACCATTGGTGGAACATTTCGTGGGCCACGATCTTTTCATTGTCGAGCACATCCACCAGTTCCCTGGCTTTTAGCTGCATAAATTCCCCGAATACCACAGCGGTGGTGTTTTCCATGGCGCCAGACACATAATCGCGCACGACTACCTGGGCAAATTTGGGCCAAGGGTAGGGATAATTCAACACGTTGGAAAAGAACTCCAGCATTTCGGGGGTGTAGGGAAATATGGCTTTTGCATCTTTCTCAAATTCTGGTTCCACGTAATACTGCAAGGGGACATTTTTCCATGTGTCCTCCACGACGGCATAATCCCCGACCGCAATCATAAACAGGTAGGGCGCGTGAGGCTGCTCCATTTTCCAGTAATCCGTCCGGGTACCGCCTGCATTTTTTTTGGAAGAAACGAGAACTCCGTTCGACAGGGTTTTGAAATGGTCTTCGACAGTGAGGAAGAGTTCCTGGGTGCAGCGCTCGTTGGGCTTGTCGATGGTGGGAAACCAGCGCGAATTGCTTTCGGTTTCCCCCTGGGTCCATACCTGCCTGGGTTTGGTCGGCTCCTCGCCCCTCGGGTTGATAAAAAAAAGCCCTTTGTCGGAGGTGATAGCTAAGCTTCCACCCGACTCGCTGGGGTGTGCCGTGTAGTTTATCCGGATCCTCAGGGTATCGTTTGCCTGGTAGGTTTTATCGAGCATGATCTGCAACAGGCTGTCGTCGTATGCATAAAAGAGGTCCTGGCCCGTTGCGTCCAGTTTGATATCCTTAATATAGAAACCCTTGGCGTCCAGGACGAGCTTATCGGAGGGATAGAAGTAGGGTTTGAGGATCAGCAATGCATTGCCGTTCACGGTTTCCTCCTCCCAGTTGAAGGAGATCTCCAGCCGGGTGTGGAGCAGATCGAAGGAGCGGGAAGCCGCTGCCTGGTAGTCGGGCAAAGCATCGGGAACGGAAACAACAGGTTCGTCCTGCAAGGCCGGCGCCGTCACTAGCATCGTGTCCAGGATTCTGAACTCATCGGGAGCGCTCAGCTTTTTTGAGGGATTGCAACTCAACAGAAAAACCCCGGCGAGGAGGGGAAGCAAAAGGCGAGAAGGTATGTTCATCATCAGGAAGATCAAATCTTAGGTTCTTTAAACGCCAATAAGCACAGCTTTGGCGCAAGGCGGCGAAAATATTTAGCAAAACCGGCGCGCAAAGGACAAAGTTAGTATATTTGAAATGGCCTCCTGTTAGAAGTACGCTTCAAACAGGAATGATGAAAAAAATCGCTTTTCTCTCCTTCTCCCGAAGGGAACGCTATGGAAGCAGCTTGCTGATCTGCAGTTTTCTTCTACTCTGCGCCCTTCCCGAATTCCTACCTCTGTTGTTTCCGCCGGCGCCGCTGCCCACCGATCTATTCGTGGAGCAAAAACTGGTGCATTTCAACTTGCCCGATTCCGGCAGGCAAGAGGTAGACACCTTGTTCTTTTTCGACCCCAACGAGGCAGACGTTCCCACCCTTATTTTGCTGGGCATTCCGGAAAAGACAGCAGAAACTATAGAAAGGTACCGTCAGAAGGGTGGAAAGTTTCGAAAAAAGGAAGATTTCTCGAAGATATACAGCCTGGCGGAGGCCGATTACCTCAGGCTGGAGCCGTTTATCCGGATAGCCGCTGCCCCTCCTCCCTCCTACCCGGACAAAGAGCGGGTTGCTTATCAGCCCGCCAAAACCATTTCGACCACTCCGATCGACATCAATTCGGCAACTCAAGAAGAGTGGCAAACCCTTCGGGGCATTGGGCCGGGTTTTGCGGGGCGTATCGTTAAATTCCGGGATAAGCTCGGCGGATTTTCGTCTGTCGCGCAGGTGGGAGAAACTTTCGGGCTGCCCGATTCGGTGTTCCGAAAAATAGAACCGCAACTGCTGCATTCCCCTGTTTACCGGTTTTTGCAGGTCAATACCGCTACGGAAGAGGAGCTGGCGGCCCACCCCTATCTGAGCGACCGGCAGGCCAGGACTTTAGTCTTGTTCCGAAATAACCACGGACCATTCGCGGGGCAGGAGGATTTTGCCAGGATACGGGCAATCCCCGATTCCACGCTTCAGAAGCTCATCCCATACATTAGCTATGAAACGCCGGAATGAAGAGCGGGCGCCCCGGGAGTTCAGCTGGAAGGAAATGCCCATGCTCCGGCTCCTGTTGCCATTGATGGTGGGGATAGCAACAGGCGTCTCTCTGAAGGGCTTCCCCTTATGGATCGCGGGCGCCGTCATGGCAGCAGGCTTAGTGGCTTGTACGATCTTGTCGCGGCGCAAGATCCCTTACAGCTTGCGGCATGTATATGCGATTTCCTGCCTCTGCTTCTGGCTGTTTGCAGGGGTTTGGCTCAGCAAGCAATACCTGGCCACCGGCCGGGATGATTATTTTATGAACCTAGCCGAAAAGGAGGATGTCGTTTGGATCGGACAGGTGACGGAAACGGGCGGATCGGCCTTCCCGAGGGCAACGATAAAGATACAAGGCTGCTTTTCTCCGTTTAGCCGGGCGAGCGGAAAGGCTTTGGTTTATCCGGCAACGCCCCTGGAAAAAGGTCAGATCCTGTTGTTTCGGGCGAACTTTCGGGAAGTGCCTGCGCCAAAAAACCCTGGAGGGTTCGACAACAAGCGGTATCGTTTTTTTCAAAACATCCACCACCAGGCTTATTTGAAGGAGGGGGATTGGGAGGTGATCGACCAGGTGGCGCCCCATTTCCTGGAGAGGTGGCGCGACAAGCAGGTACAGATCTGGAAGGAAAACCTGAAAGATACCTCGGTTTATTCCGTGGCTACGGCCATGGTGCTGGGCTATACGGCCGAATTGCCCGACGAGGTGAGGGATACCTATGCCCAGACCGGGGCGACCCACGTATTATCCGTATCCGGTTTGCACGTCGGCTTGATCTACCTGCTGCTGACGAGCCTTCTTCGAAGGTGGCAATCGGTCAAAGCGCTCCGCAAACTGAATTTTGTGTTATGCCTCCTCGGGATCTGGGCATTTGCCATCCTCACCGGCGCCGGGCCGGCGGTGCTTCGCGCTGCGGTGATGTTCAGCTTCGTGCTGGTCGGCAAACAGATGCGCAGGAGGATCTCGATCTTCAACTCCCTTGCCGCTTCCGCATTCTTCTTGTTGTGGATCAATCCTTTCTGGCTGTTTCATATCGGGTTTCAGCTTTCCTACACGGCCTTGGCAGGCATTGTGGTTTTCCAACCCTTGTTTTACCATCTTTGGATCCCCTCCAATACCTGGCTCGACAAGATTTGGAACCTGACGGCTGTTTCCCTGGGCGCACAGTTGGCTACCCTGCCCTTGACCTTGCACTACTTCCACCAGTTTCCGATGTATTTCTGGTTGTCAGGACTGGTCGTCGTGCCCGCTTCGCCGTTTATTATCGTGTTGGGAATACTGGTCACGCTCGCCCATTACATACTACCCGGCTGGATTTGGGTTCCTTCTTTTTTGCTCAAGGAGCTGATCCGCCTGATGAACCTCGTCTTGGAATGGATACAGGACATGCCGTTTAGCGTGGTGGAGAATTTGTTCCTTCCAAAAACGGGTATCATCCTCTTGTTTATCGCTGTCTTAATCCTGGCCTGGGTTTGGGAGCAAAGGCGTCGCCCTGCAGTCCTGCTGCTCTTGTCTATTAAATGGCGCCGCGGCTTCCAGGTTTTATTCAGAAGCCCTCGCATTCCGCAAAGAGGAGCTGGTGATTTACCATGTATCCGGAGGTACCCTGGTGGATTACTTCTATCGTGGAAACCTGCTCACCCTGAAAAGTGAGGAGGTGAGTATGGAAATAGAGGAACGAGCAGCCGGACCGCTTCGGGCGCGGAGGAATATCCTGCATGCTCAAAATCAGTTGATTAACGGGGAAAACCTTTCTATTTCCAACTTAGACCTTGCAATTCTCTATGGAAATCCGCGCATAGACCTGAAGGACATTCGGGCAAAAAGGCTCGTTGCCGATGCCTCCAACTCGCGAAAAACGGTAGAGGGCTGGAAAAAGGAGTGCAAAGACCTGGGGCTGGACCTGGTCGATATCCGGGAAACGGGGTTCTATTCCATCCAAATCAAGCGCTGACCTTTTTCTTGGCGAGGACGTCGGTCAAAAAGGTGTCGAGTATCTGATTGAATTGCTGGGGGTGCTCCATCATGGGTGCGTGCCCGCATTCATCGACAAAAAATAGTTTGGAATTGGGGAGCAATTCGGCAAACTTCTGGGCTACGAACGGAGGGGTGATTTGGTCATGGCTGCCCCAGATCAACAAGGCCGGCGATTTTATCGTATGCAGTTTATCCGCGACGTTGTGGCGGATGGCGGATTTGGCGGTGGCCAGCACCCGGATGGCCTTGTTCCGGTCATTCACGATATCGAACACCTCGTCGATCAATTCCTTGGAGGCCGATTTCGGGTCGTAAAAAGTGCTTTCAGTCTTCTTTTTAATAAACTCGTAATCGCCGCGCCGGGGAAAGGTAGATCCCATGGCATTTTCAAACAAACCCGAGCTCCCGGTCAAGGTCAGGGAGCTAATCATCTTGGGGTTGGAAAGCGCATAGAGCAGGGAAATATGCCCGCCCAGCGAATTGCCCAGCAGGTGAAGGCTTTTGTATTTTTTGAACGCCACAAACTCGACCACGTGATCGACCAATCCGGAAAGAGAAACCTTGCGGATGGGCATTTCGAAAATCGGGAGCAGGGGAACGACCACATTGTACCGCTTTCCGAATCCATCCAGAATGGATTCAAAGTTGCTCAATGCCCCGAACAAACCGTGGAGCAGCATAATGGTTTCGCTACCCCCATAGGTTTCGATAAATTTAAACTTGCCTTCTGTCTGGATTTCGTATTTCATGAGCGCGTCAGGTGGTTTAAGGGTAAGATACGATTTCCAATCAAAAAACGGAATCGGCCCGTTCAGACTTGTGGAAACCGCTGTGAATAATTCAACAATATACTCACCAAAAAAGTGAAAAATAAGATTTTAAATATGTTAATCTATAATTTTCCACATATTCACAATCCGAAGTAATTTATTGAAAGAAAGCATTTTAAAATACTTATACACCACATGGTCGTAGAAAACAAAAATAATCGAGTTGTTTTCCACCTACTTATTCACAATCAGGCTTTTTTGGGTCTGCCGGCTAAATAATTGATATACAGTATGGAAGCTAAAAGCAGCAAAGCCCCTCCCTGGTGAAGCACCCCATATACCAGCGGTATCCTCCCGACGCTGTTTAAAATCGTCAGCACCCCCAGGAGGAATTGGAGGGAAATCGCAGCCAGCAGGAGCATACTTGCCCTGGAAATCGCAGGGCCTGCATTCCACCTTTTAAGCTTTAGGATGAACAGGATCGCCAGCCCGCTGAGGATATAAGCCACGCCGCGGTGCACCATCTGCACCCAGGCCTTGACCGCCAGCGAGGGTTCGTAGTCGATCCAGTTGCCGATGGCAGCGCTTTCACGCATGGTCAGGGCCTTCATGAAAGCTTCTCCTTGAATGAAAAACGGAAAATGCGGATGAATCAAGCCCGCTCGCATACCAGCCATCAGTCCCCCGAGGGCGATCTGGAGCACGAGGAGAGCAGCCAGGCCCCAACCCCAGCTCCGGATAGACGAGCTGCGGTGATGCAGAGGAGGCCTTCCATGGGCGAGCAGCCAGGTCCAGCACAACACGCCGAACAAAAAGGTGGCGATCAGGAGGTGAATGATCAGGTTGTAGGCGTTGACCCAGGTGCGGGTGTCTTTGTTCAGGCCGCTGTTTACCATGACCATCCCAAAAATGGCCGCCAGGGCTGCCAGAAAGATGACGAGTCCGAGGAGGCGCATCAGCCAGGAGGGGATCCACTTTTTGGCCCAAAAGAACAGGAAGGGGATCAGGAAGACCACGCCCATCAAACGGGCCCAGAGTCGGTGAAGGTATTCCCAAAAATAGATGACCTTGAATTCCCCGAGCGTCATTTCGGCATGGAGGGTTTCGTATTGCTTGCGGGCCGCGGTTTTATACGCCTCGAAGGCCTCCAGCCATTGCGCCTCGCCTGTCGGCGGGAGGGTACCCTGGATTACGGCCCATTCGGTGATGGATAATCCCGAATCGGTAAGGCGGGTGACGCCTCCAATGATCACCTGAAAAAGACCATGACGAGGCCGGCCAGCAGCCAGTAGCGGACGGACGGACGGAGGGGGGCGGTGGTTTCCATATATGAAGTTGAAGGCTTAAAGTTATCCCTTCGGATGATGAGTTATTAATAATATTTTTTTAAAATTTAAAAAACTCCCTTGCTATCATTAGGGCTGTGGATTTGTACAAACTTAAATTTACCAACCCTTATGGAATCGCCTTTATGCACGTTTTATATTAATTTTACACAGGGTTTACATTGATCCTCATATTCTGGATCAATCTCTTACGAAGTTTTTCACAGGAGGTGGAAAGCGGTTTTTGGGGAAAGATCCGGAGATTCCACAATGCGCGCAGACAGTGGAATACCTGTGGGAAAACGGCCCTGCTTTCCACCGAAGCCGTGGAAGATCGGGCATAACTTGTATAGGGAAAACGGCGAATCTTGGTAGCTGTGGAGTATGGAAGAGTTTTTAACCGCATTTCCCCAATTGGCCGTGGAAAACGTTATACCTTAGGATTGATAAAATAACCACATTATGTGCGGCCGGTTTTCCCTCGCAGTTTCCGAGACCAAGATCCAACAGGAGTTGCCCTTCGTCGATCCCGGAACAAACATCCGAAAGAGCTACAACATCGCGCCCACCCAGCATGCGTATGTGGTGACCGACGATCAGCCCTCGCACATGCAGTATATCACCTGGGGCCTGATCCCGTATTGGGCCGAAGAGGGGAAGAATTCCGGCAAGCTCATCAATGCCCGGGCGGAGGGGATCGAGAGCAAGCCTTCTTTCCGGGTGCCCGTGCGCAAGCGCCGTTGCCTGGTGCTGGCCGACAGTTTTTACGAATGGCGCACGGTCGATCACCAAAAGATCCCCTACCGGATCCTGCCCCGCGACGGCTCCCTCCTCGTCATGGCGGGTATTTGGGACCTCTGGGATAAGGAAGGGTATCCCGTGAAGAGCTTTTCGATCATCACCACCACGCCCAACCTGGAACTGAGTTCGCTGCACAATCGCATGCCGGTCATGTTGCAAACCCTGGAGGAGCGGCTGGCCTGGCTGGAGCCCATGGAGATCGAAGAGGTGCTGGCTTTTCTACATCCGCCCAAGGATGGCGCTTACCATATTTACCGGGTATCGGAGGAGCTGAACAGCCCGAGCCATAATACGCCGGAGCTGCACAAGGAGTTGCCGGAGAATCTGGATTTGTTTTCGCAGCGGTAATTCCAGCCTCCCGTCTGGAAATGGTTTAAAAGTCAACTTTTATCGTCGTTCGCTTCGAATGATATTCCCTGTTTGCGAAAAACCACTGCTCCCACTAACCATCCACAGATAGGCGCCTGCCGGCAAATCCGGAATTTCGACCCGCTTATCTCCTTGCGGCAAGCTTGTCCTGAAGTAAAGGCGTCCCATCAGGTCGTACAAAAAGAACTCGAGATCCTGCTCGAGGGTATGATTTTGAATGTGCAGATCATCGCTAAACGGATTCGGGCTCACGATAATGGGCGTTTCTTCGATTATCTCTTCGGTGGAGGTAATAATGATGGTAGTATCGCAGGGATAGGTTACGAATTGCAGGAGCGTGTCGGCAATAGAATAACAACGCAAACCCATAGGGCCGCCTTCGAATAGCCCGACATCAGGAGTGAGGAAAAAAGTATTGCCGATGCCGGCTATGATTTCATAACCCCATTCATAGGGCCGTTAGGGTAAGAAATGTAGAAGCACTTTAAGCGGTAAGCCGCGAAAATCACTAGGCTGATGCCATCCACCTGAACGGTCAGACTGTCATAATCAGTGAGCGTGCTAGGCCGCCGATGGTCCAGGTTTCGCCCAGTTCGGCGCCGAAATCGTACAACATTCGAATTGCCCGGAAAGCAGGCTGTAGTAAAAGACGGAATCGTTTTGGGAATAAACGTACAAGGGTTCCGGCACAGTTCCAAACTCGACCCCAATGAGTTTGCTGCAAAGTTTTCCCTGGTAGAGTTCCTTGCCTAATACTTCTACGACGTGGGGAAATTGGCCGTAAGGAGGCGGCGGATCAAAATCATAAACAAAGCAATGCCATTTGGCGCCCACCGGAGCAAAATCGAGCGTTTGCCAGGCCAGAAAGGAGACCCAAAAGAGGGAAAAAGAAAAACAAAGGATCAGCTTTTTCATAGCCCGTTTTTTTATCGTTGAATCATGATTTTCGCGCTTGCCACAGGCCGGTGGCGCTCGAAGAGCAGGAGATAGTAAACGCCCTGGGTTTCTGAAAAATCCGGAATATGGAGCGTCTCGGTCAAGCCAGGCCAATCGAATTGTCTTAGGAGCTTGCCACCCTGGTCATAGCAGCGAAGCTCCCTGGGCCGGTTTCGGGTGGCCAGGGCCTGTGGCAAGGCGACGGAAAAAGCGCCGGAGGAGGGGTTGGGAAAGACACTCAGAACAGGCAGATCGGCCAGCCGGAATAAGGGCTCAGAGGTAGAGACTACATATTGCGTCGACCCCGAACAGCCTGGTTCGACGCAACCCATGGAGTCCAGCACCAACAATACGACGTTGAAATTGAGTGCGCCCTCCACCGAATTGGTGTCGGCCACATAACCCGTAGCGGCAATGCGTCCGTCGTCCATTTCACTTAGATCAAACAGTTCCATCAGGGGCGACCAGGGGCGGATCAGGGAGTCGGAGTAGACACGTTCCCAGAGCAACTCGCCGCTGGAAGTCGTGCGGAATAACCAGCCCTTGCCTCTATTAGGCCAGCCGCCCCGTTCGTAATAGCCCAAACCCAGGATATCGCCGTTTCCTGCCTCCAGGATGCGGTTTACTACTCTGTAGCCCCAGCGGTTCCACTCGCGTTTCCAGGTCGGATTTCCCTCAGGATCAAAGCCTTGCATCAATATAAAATCCCAGGCGATATCGGGATCGACGGTAAGGGTATCGTCCATCCACATGACTGCCCCACCCCCACCTGATAAGGAAATACATACCGGCGCCTGGATGTCAAAATTGACATAGCCCAGTGTTTTGGTCCAAAGTTGATTGGCATCCGGGTCAATTTTGTGCAGAATGCCGGTGAAGATTTTTGTCCCGTTTAAGGGGTCGGTATAGTATCCCTGAACCCTGGAACTGACATAAAAATTGCCCTCATTAGTCCTTGTGATATCGCCATGGCCATAAGTTCTTGAAAAGGTGTCGATCAGCATTTTATTAAACAAAATATTTCCCATAGTATCTGTTTTTATGACCCTCAATTCAGCGCCACTATGAGGCCAAGGGCCAATTCCCTCTACGAGGTAAATCAAATAATCCCCATTTACGGTTTCTTCCACATCATCGCTATAAAGGTAAGTTGCCGCGAGATCGGGGTAATACTTGATCCAGACTATCTCCAGGTCGGGCGTTAATTTGGCCAGGAACATCCGCATGGTATTTGCTGCGTTATAGTCCCGCCACTCACCGGTGAGCAAAATGTGTTGGTCTTGTGTAACTGTGCATGCAATTATTGCCAAATCGCCTTGGGGACCTTCAAATTCAACTACCTTGACGATTTGCCTGGTATTTGCATCGATCATAAAGATTTGGTTCTTCCGGCCTCCTTCCTCTTTTACAAATCCGTTTGTGACATATACGTTATTACCGATGCTCAAAATAATATAACCTTTGTCAGCCTGAAACATGTTATCAGGGTTAGGGTCGAACGAGGTGATAAAGGATTCGGGGGGTTGGGCAAAGGCACCGGGGCCAAGCAGAAGGGAAAATACGAAGCAAATTAAAAGCGTACGCATAGCTGTTAAATTGAATAGCCTGGGAGCAGCTCGGCAACGCCGCTCCCAGGCTTGGGTTACCTCCTAACACTCAGCAAAAAATCCTTCACCGTCTGCTCAAACGCCGGCCCTTCCTCAAAATGAAAGGCCACCCGAAGGGGAAGGATGTAGATAGGAAGCGGGTTCTCCAATAAAAGTTCCTTGTGCAATTCGAGCCGTACCGCGTCCTTTTCGGTCGTCAGGATGATCTTTTTGTCCCCTTCCATATTGTCGTGCAACTGCTTCAATTGCGAGATATCGTAGTTGGAAAAGTAATGGTGGTCTTCGAACTCCATAGGCCGGATGGACGCCGAGCGCTCTTCCAGGTAGGAGCTGAGGTATTCCGTGCCGGCGATGGCGGAGAGCAGGATGAGATCGTGCGTGCCGTCGAGCCTGACGTGCTTTTGCCATTCATATAGGGAATAGGGTTTCCCGTATTCGTAGTAGGAGAAAAAGACCCGTTGGTGCGACAGGGGTTTCAACTCTTCGATCATTCGATCCTTCTCCGCCTGATCCATCAGGGGCGGGCATTTTGTCACGATGATGATATCCGCCCGTTTATAAGCGGAGCGCCATTCGCGCAGGCGGCCGCTGGGGAGGAGGTAGTCGCGGGTAAAGGGATTGCTGTAATCCGTCAGGAGGATATTCAAGCCCACACGGACGGAGAGGTGCTGAAAGGCATCGTCGAGCAGGATGACCTGGGTTTTCGGCCGTACTTTCAGCAATTCCAGAATACCAAAGGTGCGGCTTTCGGCTACCCCGACCAGGATATCGGGAAATTTCCGCTTGAACATGAGCGGCTCATCGCCCGCTTCTTCGGCGTTGTTTTCGGGCTGGATATCCAAAAAACCTCTCGTCTTGCGCATATACCCCCGGCTGAGGGTAGCTACCTGGATATAATCCTTGAGCATCCGGATGAGGTATTCGATATGCGGGGTCTTTCCGGTACCGCCCACCGAGAGGTTGCCCACGGAGATGATGGGTATGCTGAATTGCACATCCTTGAGGAGGCCGAAGCGGTAGAAGGCATTGCGCAAACTCACGCCCAGCCCGTAGAGCAAGGAAAAAGGGGCCAGAAGCAGTTTGACCAGGGTAGACTGGATCATGGATCAACGAATAATTACCATTTTTCCAAAGCCTTTCTCAAAATACGCATCTGCGCCGGAGGTAAAGGCTTTGAAGTTTTCGCCATTGGCTTTTTTGGCGGCGATCCGGTAAAGGTACACGCCATTTGCCAAAGGATCGCCAAATTCATCGCGCCCGTCCCAGGCATAGTCGGTCAAGTGAGTGCCGATTTTCATTGGCCCGATCTCCTGCGGAGATATCTCCCGCACCACCCTTCCCGACACCGAGAAGATCTGGATCGTGAAATACGCCGGAGGTTCGGAGCCGGTGAGCGTATAGAGAAAACGCGTACTGGTGGAAAAAGGATTGGGATAGTTCAGCACGTTGGAGATCATCGACTCGGTGATGACCTTGAAAGATATTTTATAGTCGTACCCAAAGGTGGAAAGGGACACCACGTGATTGATATCGCCGGTCTTATTGCCGGTGGCGTCGGCGGCCTCTACAAATAATTCATATAAACCATCTTCGGCAAATGCAGGCATGAATTCCACCCTGGCGCGGTTGTTCTTGCCGTTTACGAGATTGGCGGGAAAAAACGGATGCGCTCGTCGGTAAAGTAGAGCCGCTCTTCCAGTCCGCCGGGATGCACCAGCAGGAGGCGGAAAAGCGAGGTATCCTCCAGGGCGAGGTAGGGGTTTTCGTCCTTCAACTGCACCTGGATGAGCGGCGCCGAGGAAACCAGGTCGCCATCCGCGATATGCATGCCGTCGAAGGTGACGTCGAGCAGGGGATTGCGCCGGTCGCTCTCCACGTAAAACTGGAGAATGCCCACGTTATTGATATGCGTCAGCTCCGGCTGGTCGCCATCGGGGTTGACATCGATGGTCAGTTGGTGCACGCCGGTGGAAGGCCGCGTGTCGTATTGCAAATGGGTGATAAGGGTATCGTGCGCCGGCAGGGGACGGAAGCGTTTTTCCAGAGTAGTGGCCTGGTTTTGGCCATCGAGGATGGTATATCGGACCAGCAGGCTGTCCATCCCGTAGTCGCTCAGGTTTTCGGTGGCGATCTCCAGGAGGAGGGGCGCGCCCTGCAGAAGGGTATCGCTTTGCAGGGAAAAATGAGCCGACGCGTCGAGGGCCGCTTCGGGCATGCCCTGAAAGTGGATCCGCCAGTATTCGAGGTTGGGCGGCGTCTTCTGCGTGGGGTCTTTAGCGAAATATTCGAGCTTGATACGCGGAAAGAGGCCGGCGTCGATATCGCCGAGAGAGAACGATTTTTGGGACACGTTATATATCAGGGAATCGCTTCCATCGGGACGGATACCCCAAACCTTCATGTCGATCTCGTCCTGATCGGGATTCCAGCCGCTGAGCTCCCATTCGAAGTTCTCCCATTTGCGGGCGGGGCCGATCGGTGGGGAACTCAACGCGCCTTCGGTCCAGCTCCCCTCCAAAGAAATGTTCAATTCATTGATGTCTTGCAGATCGCCGAGCGATTCGTAAATAGTGTCCAGCCGATTTTTTGGTAAAACAGGTTGTAAGGCCAGGATCCGAGCGTAGCCAAAGATTGAACCTGGTGGCGCCTTGTGCGGCGAGCACCTGGAAGAGGCTGGTTCCCAGGGCAGTGGTATCTCCTTCCCATTCCAGTGCCTTGTAATCGCTGATCAACCTGTTCTGGCAGGTAAAAAGCAGGACGGAATATCCATCCGGCACGAGGAGGTCGTTCTGGAGGAAGTCGATCAGCTGGCTTCGTTCGGTGGTATTATGAGTTTTGAAAAGGAAAGCCTTGTTGTTCGGGGCGAAATCGGCGCCGGAATTCGTAAGGGCGATCGCCCTGATCTGCACCGTATCGATCACGGCGACGAAGACGCCTCCCAAACTGTCTACAAACTGGCCGCTGTAATTCAGGTATTGCTCGTTTGATTCGATGAAAGGAAACTCCTGGTTTCTAAAATACCTTGGATTTTTCGGGAGCTGGTTCCTGACGTGGTTGCGGATCTTGAAATCCACTACATCGTCGATAAACTCGAGTTTCCTGGTGCTTTCGGGCAATTTCAGGTCCATAAAATTGCCGTATTGAAACTGGTCAATATGCGACTGGTTCCAACCGGGCGAGCTGCCGGGCAGGTAGACGAAGGAATGATTGCGCCAGCGGTAAGCCCCCGTGAGTGAACTATCCGGGCTGATCCGCCAGTAGTAAACCCGGTTGGGCTGATAAGAGATATCCGGCGTCCATTTGATAATGCCTCCGCTTTGCGCGATCTGGGTACTCTGTTTAAACGGGCTGTTGAAAGACTCCGTGGTGTCGATCTCCATCCGGTAGTTCAACAGGGGGGCGAAGGGATATCCGGTGGAGGCATTCAATTCGACAGGTACCGACCCGACGATGCCGAAATCGGGCGGGTAGAGCGGTTCGGCATCGGCAGAGCTGATGTAAACCGGATGTCCGGGGAAACCGTCGGGACCGATATGTTCGTTGTTGCCTTCCGCGGCCAAAGGTTTTTCCTCGATCTGGTCTTCCGAGTCCACGGTGATGAGAAAACGGTTGATCCCCACCAAATCTTCGTCATCGGGGAGCAGGGGCAGGGAATAGGTAAGCGGAACGCTGAATGCCGGGGCCGCCAGGGTATCGGTGAGGAGGGTGTATACCTCGTCATTCGGCATTTTGTGCTCGATCTTCAATACCAGCGTGGTATCGGGGAGGTGTTGGCCGATATTCCAAAGATCGAAGGAAAGCTGGAAGGAATCCAAGGAGGTACTCAGCAAGGCCGGCTCGATTTGAACGCTGGCCTTGTCGGTGAGATAATCGGGCCCGGCCAAGGGGTTGAGCGGAAGGCAGGGATCGCCTTGTATGGAGGTCTGCTCTGCGAGGATGCGATCTCCGGAAAAACCGGATCCATCGAGTTGGAGCAATGATTCTTTCAGGATATTGCCGATGGAATGGCCGTACAGGTCGCTGCCCAAGCGGCTATAAAAGCCGGTTCCGAGCGTATTCAGCGAAGAAATAAAGCCGTATCCCGGAGAGGAAATAAAGGCGATCATTCCCTTTTTTTCCGCAGTGATAAAGCGCTCTCCCATGCCTTTGGAGGTATTGAACATTTCTCCGGAAAGGCAGCCGAAGGATAACATCAGCGGATATTTTCCCTCGTTGTCGTAGGAGTCCGGTTCGTCGAAGTTAAAGTCGATGACCGTAGCGCTGGAGTGGCCGAAGAAAGTGAGGATCGAGATCCCTTCGTTGATCTCGTCGATAATTTCTCCGGTAACAGAGGTCACGACCGGGTCGGTGGAGGTATTGTAAAAAGCCCTGACCCGTCCTCCGAAGCGATTGTTTTCGATCACATTTTCCATCCCCTGCAGGTAGGATTGGATGATGGGTTGCTCTTCGCGGCCTCCCCCAAGGTGGACCAGGCGTTTCATCCAGGCCTTTTCCTGGATGGTTTGTCCGCCCCCAAAAGGCGCCGCTTCGAAGGATTTCACTTTGTCCAGATAGATCCGGATCTCGTCGGCGCTAACCACCGGCAGGCGTCCGATGGGAAAATAGGGTTCGACGCTTCCAATCGGAGAGACCAGCAGGTTGTCGGCGCCGGTCTGGCCGAAAGTGGGTAGGAAGAAGGAGACATTTTGTTGTGCGCTGACCTGGCTTGCCCACCTGATGCTTGGATATTCCAAGCCCTTTCCGATCAGTAGTAAATATTTGGGTTCGCTCCAATTTTTATGGATATACCAGGTAAAATTGCGAATGGCCATAGTGTGACGGACTCGGGGTCTTGGGTCCGTTTTCCGGGTGGATCAGGACCAATTTTCGGCCTTGTGCGGAGGCTGGAAGCGCAAATTTGACGAGGCCATCTTCCAGAACGGTTTGGAGGCGAAACTCGTTGGCGATGTCGTATAAAACAGGCGCCACTCCCCCATGGGCGAAGTTGGCCACTTCGATATACTTTTTCGAGTCGCTGCTTTCGAGAGAAAAAATATAAACCGCGTTTCCTGCGGCATTGAACTGCCGTGGATAGGTTATTTCCGCGCTGGCCATGCAGGTCTGGTTCCCTCCATTTATGCTTAGGTTGATTGGAGCGTTCAGCAAGGATGGCGGGATGAGAAAAGTATTTTCCCTGGGTTCAAAACTGCTGAATTGATCGCTTGCGTAAGAGACGCCATTGAGCTTGATCGTTTTGGTCACCGGCGCAGGTACATCGGCGCTCAGGTGGGTGTAGCGGACGGTGAACGGCACGGAGTCGGAGTAAGCCGTATAGGGATGAGAAACCGAGAAAGCGGGATAAGCTACCGGATTTCTGTAGCAAAAGCCTTCCACGTCTTCGAAGTGCGAATGCTCAGCCCTGTTGGAACCTCCCGGGATCTTGTTTTTAGCGGTTAAATTGGCATTAGCAGAAAGGGTCTTTTCCCAATAAAATTCCTCTTTCGGCGGGAGGTCACTCATTTCATTGAGCTGAGGCTGATATCTCTCGCCGCTGATGGTATCATTCCAGGTCAGAAAATAGGCGGAGGAATCGGTGAAGAGGCTCATGTGGGGATTAAATAATGCTTCGGAATCCTGGTAGAGGAAGCGGTCCATCTCGCTTCGGTTCTTTTTCCCGAAGAATTCTATAAAATCTCCGTTTCCCATCGGCCCCTCGGTACTCGTGTATATCGGGATCTCCTCTCCGAAATAAAACAGCCTGATCCGGTTGGCCTCCACATTTGCAGGCAGTACAGAGCTCAGCTCGGAATAGGAAATGCGGTAGATACCGTCTTGCGCCAGGAGGGTCTTGAAATAAGACCGGTCGAAGTCGATCCACTCATTTCCGGCCAGGGTGTCCGGGCCGTCTCCCATCTGGGCCGTGGAGGGAATCGCATGCAAGGAAAAGAGGAAGGCCAGCAGTGTTAGTTTTCTCATAGGTTCAGGTTGTTGGGAAACCGGACCCAAATTTAAGGATATTTAAAACGCCGCGCCCGACAAGGTAAAAATCAATAGCTTTGTCGGTATTTTCTGCGGCCTGCGGCTGCAATGAACGATTTACATTTTGCCCATGCTGAAGTACCCTCTCGTCATAGCCCTTTCCCTGGGATGGGCCGCGCTTCTGAGCGCTCAGGGCAGTACGCTTCCCCTCGGAACGGATGCCTACCAGATCGTCGACCGCCTGGATATTTCCTCGGGCGTTTCGGCGCCGTTTTTTACTTCGCTGAAATACTACTCCCGGGGCGATGTGGCCCGATATGCCCTGATGCTCGACACGGCTTCGGTTCAAAGGCTCAGCCGCCGCGATCGCAAGGACCTGGAGTATCTTTTCCTGGATAACAACGAGTGGATGCCGGATTCGGCCCACCTTTTTTTGAACAGGCGCCCGATTTTCAATACGTTTTACCGCACCAAGGCCAACCTATGGGAGGTCAATAACCCGTTTTTCCGGCTCCGCGTAAACCCCATGCTGGGCCTGGGCATCGGACAGGCAAAGGGCGACGCCCATATTTTGCTCAACAACCAAAGAGGCTTGGAGATCCGGGGCGACATCGACGAGCGCATCTATTTTTACACCAATGTGCTGGAGAGCCAATCCCGTTTTCCGGATTATATCAACCGCCGCATCGCCAAAGACCGCGCCCTGCCCGGCGCCGGCCTTTACAAACCCTACAACAGCATCATCTTCGATTTCAAAGACGGCTACGACTATCTCATGGCCCAGGGCTATGTGGGCCTGAATGCGAGCCGGCATGTAGGAGTGCAATTGGGGCATGGACGTCATTTCCTGGGCAACGGATATCGCTCGCTGCTGCTGTCCGATTACTCCAACAACTACTTCTACCTCAAGCTCAACTGGAGGGTGTCGAAATTCCACCTTCAGAACATTTTCGCCGAGCTGTCGCAGGATAGCGACCTCAACTCCACTACCGAACGCCTGCTTCCCAAACGATACATGGCAGCGCACTACTTCGGTTTTTCGCCGAGCCCGAACCTTTCCTTCGGATTTTACGAAGTGGTGGTATTCAGCCGCCTGAACCATTTCGAATTGCAGTACCTCAATCCGGTTATCCTCTACCGCACCGTCGAGCAGCTGCTCGGCAGCCCGGACAATATCCTCATCGGGCTCGACGCCAAATGGAACCTGTTCAAACGGGTCCAGTTATACGGCCAATTGATGGTCGACGAGTTCAAGTTCGATGAACTGTTTTTGGAAAAGCGGGGCTGGTGGGCCAACAAATATGGCTTCCAGTTGGGTTTAAAATACATCGACGTGCTGGGCATAGATCACCTGGACGCACAGGTGGAAATCAACAGAGTGCAGCCTTACACTTTTTCCCATTTCGACAGCACGGCGGTGTACGCCAATTACCAGCAGGCGCTGGCCCACCCGCTCGGCGCCAATTTCAAGGAAGGGGTGATCCGGCTACGCTACCAGCCCTTCCAGCGCCTGGTGCTGCAAGGCCGCCTGATCAGGGCACACGCCGGACTGGATCCGGAGGGCGAAAACTGGGGTGGCAATATCCTTCTTCCAAACGCAACCAGACAATCCGACTTTGGGAACGAACTCGGACAGGGTATCGCTACCACCATTAATCTTATTGGGCTGGAAATGCGTTATGCCTTTTACCACAATATGTTCCTCGAATTGGAGTTTTTCCACCGAACCCACGAAAACAATGTACCCGAGCTGACCTATACCACCAATTATATAGGCGGGGGCTTGCGGATTAATCTGGCAAAGACTTATTTTGATTTTTAAACTAAAAAAACAAATGAAATCCCTTCAAGAAATAGCCCAGGAGCGCGTTCTGGTCATCGACGGCGCTATGGGCACGATGATCCAGCAATACAAACTCGGAGAGAGGGAATACCGGGGAGAGCGCTTTGCCCAATTTCACAAGGAGATCAAAGGCAACAACGAACTGCTCAACCTCACCCAACCCCAGATCATCGAGGCGATCCACCGGGAATACCTGGAAGCGGGCGCCGATATCATCGAGACGAATACTTTCAACGGCACGTCCCTTTCCCTGGCCGACTACGATATGCCGGAGCTGGCTTACGAGATCAATAAATCGGCGGCCGAGATAGCCCGCCGGGCGGTGGACGAGTTTTTGAAAACCCATCCCGAAACGTCCCGGTTCGTGGCAGGCGCCGTCGGCCCCACCCCGCGCACAGCCTCCCTTTCCCCAGACGTCAACAACCCCGGCTACCGGGCAGTGACCTTCGATCAACTGCGCGACGCCTATTACGACCAGGTGTCCGGTCTGATGGATGGCGGTGTGGATATTTTGCTCGTAGAAACGATTTTCGATACCCTGAACGCCAAGGCCGCCCTGTTCGCCATCGAAATGCTGTTTGAGGAACGCGGAAAAAGGCTGCCCCTGATGGTTTCGGGCACCATTACGGATGCCAGCGGACGCACCCTTTCCGGCCAGACCCCGGAGGCCTTCTGGATCTCGATAAGCCATGCGGACCTCTTCAGCGTAGGCTTGAATTGCGCGCTTGGCGCAAAAGAAATGCGGCCCCACCTGGAAGCCTTATCGAATATTGCCACCTGTGCGGTGAGCGCCTACCCCAATGCCGGCCTTCCCAATGAATTCGGCGGTTACGATCAGGGCGCGGAGGAAATGCGGGATTACATCAGGGACTTTGTTTCCAGCGGCCTGGTCAACATCATTGGCGGATGCTGCGGTACGACCCCAAAACATATCCGGGCTATGGCCGAGGCCGTGCAGGGCATGAAGCCCCGAACGATCCCGGACCTGCCCTCCTATACCTCCCTAAGCGGGCTGGAACCCATGATTATCCGGCCCGAAACGAATTTTGTCAATATCGGGGAGCGGACCAATGTGACCGGCTCCAAGCAGTTTGCCCGCCTCATCAAGGAAGGCGCGTTCGAGGAGGCGCTGGTCGTGGCCCGGCAACAGGTGGAAGGAGGCGCCCAAGTGCTGGACGTCAATATGGACGAGGGCCTGCTCGATTCGGAACAGGCGATGGTGAAATTCCTGCACCTGATCATGTCCGAACCGGACATCGCCCGTTTGCCCATCATGATCGACTCTTCGAAGTTTCAGGTCATCGAATCGGGGCTGAAATGCGTTCAGGGCAAATGCGTGGTCAACTCCATTTCCCTCAAGGAAGGAGAAGCCGAGTTCATCCGGCAGGCCAGGCTGGTCAAGCGCTACGGCGCCGCGGTGGTGGTCATGGCTTTCGACGAGCAGGGGCAGGCCGATACGATGGAGAGAAAAGTGTCCATTTGCGTCAGGGCCTATAAGATCCTCACCGAACAGGTGGGATTCAAGCCCCAGGATATCATCTTCGACCCCAACATTTTTGCGGTGGCCACGGGTATTGATGGCCACAACGAGTATGCCTTAAATTTTATCGAGGCAACCCGAAAGATCAAGGCGCTTTGCCCTGGGGTGAAGATCAGCGGGGGGGTGAGTAATATCTCGTTCTCCTACAGGGGCAACGACCGCGTTCGGGAAGCGATGCACTCTGCTTTTCTCTACCACGCCATCCAGGCGGGTATGGATATGGGCATCGTCAACGCCGGCATGATCGACGTGTACGAGGAGATTCCCAAAGACCTGCTGGAGATCGTGGAAGACGTGTTGCTCAACCGCCGGCCCGATGCCACGGAGTCCCTGACGAATTTCGCGGAGCGGATCAAGGGAGGCGGACGGGCTGTGCAGAAGGATACCGAATGGCGAAACAATACAGTGGAGGCTCGTCTATCACATGCACTAGTTAGAGGAATTACCGAGTTTATCGACGAGGATACCGAGGAAGCGCGGCAGAAGTACCGCTCGCCCCTTTCGGTGATCGAAGGCCCGTTGATGGACGGCATGAACCGCGTCGGCGATTTGTTCGGCTCGGGGAAGATGTTCCTGCCCCAGGTGGTGAAGAGCGCGCGGGTCATGAAAAAGGCCGTGGCCTACCTGACCCCCTTTTATCGAGGAACTACAACTGGTGACCGGTGTGCGGAAGAAGGAAAAATACTGATGGCCACGGTGAAAGGCGACGTGCACGACATCGGAAAGAATATCGTCGGCGTCGTTCTGGGCTGCAACAACTACGAGATTATCGACCTGGGCGTGATGACCCCCGCCGACCGGATTCTCCGGGAGGCGAGAGAGCACCAGGTGGACATCATAGGCCTGAGCGGGCTGATCACCCCTTCTCTCGACGAGATGGTGCATGTGGCCAGGGAAATGCAACGGGAGGGATTTACCCTGCCGTTGCTGATCGGCGGCGCCACCACCTCCAAGACCCACACGGCGGTGAAGATCGAGCCACAATATTCGGCGGGTCCTACCATCCACGTGCTCGACGCCTCGCGCAGCGTGGGCATTGTGAGCGCGTTGTTGGGCGAAGACCCCGATGCCAAAATTAATCTGGAAAAATCTGTAAAGGAGGAATACGACCGGATCCGCGAGCAGCGGCTAAACCGCCAAAGTGGAAAAGAGTATCTAAGCCTGGAACAAGCCCGCAACCGCCGGCCCTCCATTGACTGGAGGAGCTATACCCCTCCGCGCCCGGCATTTTTAGGGGTAAAAGTATTTGAGTCCTATTCCCTGGAAGAACTGGCTACGTATATCGACTGGACGCCCTTCTTCTCCACCTGGGAGCTCCGGGGCAAATATCCGGATATCCTCAGCGACCCCATTGTGGGCGAGGAGGCCAAACAATTGTTCAACGACGCCCAAAGCATTTTGCGCCGGATCATCGACGAGGGTTGGCTTCAGGCCAGGGGCGTGATCGGCTTTTTCCCGGCCAACAGCATTGGCGACGATATCGAGTTGTATGCGGACGAATCCCGCAAAGGGGTGCAATCCATCCTCCACCATTTGCGCCAACAGGGGCAGAAAGCGGATGGCCTTCCGAATTATTGCCTGTCCGACTTTGTCGCCCCCCGGGAAAGCGGGCTGGAGGATTACATCGGCGGCTTTGCGGTGACCGCGGGCATCGGCATTGAAAAATGGGTAGCCCATTTCGAGAGCCAGCACGACGATTACAATGCCATTTTGCTCAAAGCCCTGGCCGACCGGCTGGCGGAAGCCTTCGCCGAACGCATGCACGAACGGGTGCGCAAGGAATTTTGGGCCTACGTACCCGAAGAATCCCTGGCCAACGACGAACTGATCGCCGAGGAATATCAGGGCATCCGTCCGGCGCCCGGCTATCCCGCCTGCCCGGACCATACCGAAAAACAGACCTTGTTTACCTTGCTGCAAGCCACAGAAACAGCCGGGATCAAATTAACGGAAAGCTATGCGATGCACCCCGCGGCCGCAGTCAGCGGCTGGTATTTTTCCCATCCGGAATCCAAATACTTCGGATTGGGACAGATCGGCCGGGACCAGTTGGAAGACTATGCACACCGGAAAGGTATGTCGATCGTGGAGATGGAGCGCTGGATGGCGCCAAACTTGAATTATGACGCATAGATGCCCAATTAGAAGGGCTGCGAACGGAATTGTCGTGCAAAGTTGAGTAATATTGCCGTGGTCAAAAGATTAGGCGAATAGGATGAAAACAGATATAGCGATTGTCGGAGCAGGGATCGTCGGACTGGCTACCGCCCTACAGTTGAGCCGGAAAATACCGGACCTGAAAATCTGTATCCTGGATAAGGAAAACGAAGTGGCCGCCCATCAAACGGGCCATAACAGCGGGGTTATCCATTCCGGTATTTACTATAAACCGGGTGGCTCCAAGGCCATCAATTGCAGAAAGGGATACCGCTATCTGCTCGAATTCTGCGAGCAACACGAAGTGCCGCACGAGATTTGCGGCAAGGTGATCGTCGCCACCCGCCAGGAGGAACTTCCTTTGCTTCGGTCGATATTTGAGAGGGGCCTGGCCAATGGCCTGGAAGGGATCCGCATGCTGAGCGCCGGAGAAGTTGCCGAAATCGAACCCCATGTCAAAAGCGTTGCCGGGATATGGGTGCCCCAAACGGGCATCATCGATTACGGGGTCCTTGCGAGAAAGTACGCTTCCGTCCTTCAAAACCAGGGCGCTTCCTTATTGCTGGGGCATGCCTTCCGGGGTATGGAGCGCAGGAATGGGGGCCTGATCGTCCGGACTTCAAAAGGAGAGATCGAGGCTTCCGTGTTGGTAAACTGCGCGGGCCTCTACGCTGACAAAGCCGCCCGGCTGACGGGCATCGATCCCGGTGTACAGATCGTCCCTTTTCGCGGGGAGTATTACGTCCTGGCGAAGGAAAAAGAATATTTGGTCAATAACCTGATCTACCCGGTGCCCAATCCCGATTTCCCTTTTCTGGGCGTTCATTACACGCGGATGATGCGCGGGGGGATCGAAGCGGGGCCGAATGCGGTCCTGGCCTTCCGGAGAGAGGGCTACAGCCGTTGGGATATCAAGTGGAGCGAGCTATTGCAGATACTCGCATACCCCGGATTCCGGGCGCTTGCCGGCAAATACTGGAAGACCGGCCTAGGAGAAATGCGGCGATCCTTTTCCAAAGGGGCTTTCGCCAAGGCCTTACAGCATCTAATTCCCGAGGTGGGCAAGCGGGACCTTCGTCGGGGAGGCGCCGGCGTGCGCGCCCAGGCCATTGACCGGAACGGCATGCTTATCGACGATTTTCTCATTCACGAGAGCCCCCGGGTCGTGAATGTACTGAACGCTCCCTCACCTGCCGCCACTGCCTCGCTGGCCATCGGAGAAATGGTGGCAGAAAAAACGCTTCAACAACTTTAACCTCAATAAACCATGGAAGACGTATTTATTCATCCCAGTTCCATCGTAGAAGAAGGCGCCCGCATCGGCAAGGGGACCAAAATCTGGCATTTTTGCCATGTTATGCCGGAATGTACCCTGGGTGAAAATTGTTTGTTGGGTCAAAATGTATTTGTAGCTAAGGGAGTTATTTTGGGCAATAATGTAAAAATCCAGAATAATGTTTCCATATACGAGGGTGTGATCTGCGAAGACGATGTATTTTTGGGCCCCTCTATGGTGTTCACCAACGTCATAAACCCGCGGAGCGCGGTCAACCGGCGCGGAGAATATGCGGTGACCGTGGTGGAGCGCGGCGCTACGATCGGCGCGAATGCCACCATCGTTTGCGGGCACCGGATCGGGGCCCACGCCTTTATCGGAGCAGGAGCGGTGGTGACGAGGGATATACCGGCCTTTGCCCTGGTGTTCGGCAACCCGGCCCGGCAAAGCGGCTGGATGAGCAGATACGGCCACCGCCTTTCGTTCGACCACGCCGGAAAAGCAACCTGCCCCGAAAGCGGAGAGCAGTATATCATGGATGGAAATAAAGTAAGATTGGAAACCCCTCTGAAATAAATAAACCAAGACCGTGTATCAGAAACTAGTATCTAAGGAAAAACGCATCGCCGTCATCGGCCTGGGTTATGTAGGACTACCCCTTGCCCTGGAATTTGCCAAGGTTTTCAGCGTCATTGGCTATGATATCAGCGCCGAGCGGATCAAACTCATGAAACAGGGCATCGACCCCTCCAACGAGCTGGAACCGGAAGCATTTTTGAATAAGGACATCGTCTTTTCCTCCGATCCGGCCGACCTCAAACGCGCCCATTTTTTCATCATCGCCGTCCCTACCCCCGTGGATGAGAGCAAGGTGCCGAACCTCAAGCCGCTCATTTCGGCTTCCGATACCCTGGGCCCATACCTCAAAAAAGGCGATTACGTGGTGTATGAATCTACCGTTTACCCCGGCTGCACGGAGGAGGACTGCCTGCCCATTCTCGAAGAACGCTCCGGACTCACGGGAGTAACGGACTTTAAATACGGCTATTCGCCCGAAAGGATCAACCCCGGCGACAAGGAGCGGACGATCGAAAAGATCGTAAAGGTGGTTTCGGGTTGCGATAACGAGTCGTTGGAGCAAATCGCACTGGTCTATGAAGCCATTATCCAGGCCGGTGTTTTCCGCTCCGCTTCCGTCAAGGTGGCAGAAGCGGCCAAAGTGATCGAAAACACCCAGCGCGACCTCAATATTTCCTTCATGAACGAGCTCTCGATCATTTTCGACCGCATGGGCCTCGACACGAGGGATGTGCTGGAGGCCGCATCGACCAAGTGGAACTTTATGAAATTTTATCCGGGTCTCGTCGGTGGTCACTGCATCAGCGTGGATCCGTATTACCTCCTGCACAAGTCCAAGCAATTGGGCTACGATCCGCAGGTGATCCTCAGCGGCCGCCGGATCAACGACGGAATGCCGGCCTTTATCGCCAAGCGCCTGGTTCAGATGCTCATCCAACAGGGCAAAAGCCCGGGCCAGTCCAAAGTGCTCGTCATGGGCGTCACCTTCAAGGAAAATGTTTCCGATATTCGAAACTCCAAGGTGGTCGACCTGATCCGGGAACTGATGCAATACTCCGTGAATGTGCATGTGACCGACGGTTACGCATCTCCCAACGAGGTGGCCCACGAATACAAGCTGACCCTGCTGGATAACATCTCGAATGATTACGATGCAGTGGTGGTGGCCGTCAACCACCATGATTACCAGAAAAAGGACGTGGCGTTTTTCAAATCCATTATGCGGGAAAAACCGATTCTTATGGATTTGAAAGGTATCTATTCCTTTCCCAAATCGGATGACCTGACCTACTGGCGCCTATGAGTTCGGAAGTGTACGAAAACCACCTCGATCCGGTCGAGCCCAAATGGTTTGCCGTGTACACCCGCTTCAAATGCGAGAAGATGGCGTTCCGGCAAATGGCCCGAAAGGGGATTGCCGTATATTTGCCCTTGCAGCAGCATACCCGCAAGTATAACCGCAAGATCAGGGTCGTCGAGCTGCCCCTGATCAGTTGTTATCTGTTCGTCAAGATCACAAAGGCCCAATACGTGCAGGTGCTCGAAACGGAGAACGTGCAGGGCTTTGTGCGGTTTGCCCAAAACCTGATCTCCATACCGGACCACGAGATCGACCTGATGAAACGGATCCTTGGAGAAACCTGGGAGGTTCATGCGGAAAAAACGACTTTTGTAAAAGGAGACGAAGTGGAAATTGCGGTCGGCAACCTCACCGGTATGAAGGGAACCCTGGTAGAAGCCGATGACGAAAAAACGCAAGTACTTGTCGAACTGGAACGCCTGGGCTATACGCTCCGGATCAGCGTGGACAAATCCATCCTGCAAAAAACCGGCAGCGTCAAACTAAAATCGAATCTTTGAGCAAAAAAGATATCCATCCTATCTTCGAAAGGCTCCTCCAAAGGGAAGACAGGCAGAAACGACTGGGCCAGCAAAGCAAGGTACTTTGGCTGACGGGCCTTTCCGGTTCCGGCAAAAGCACCATTGCCCTGACCCTGGAGCGAATGCTTTTTGAAAACGGCTTTTTCGCCCAGGTCCTCGACGGCGACAACATCCGCTCCGGCATCAACAACAACCTGTCGTTCAGCATGGAAGACCGGCAGGAAAATATCCGCCGGATCGCAGAAGTTTCCAGGCTCTACCTCCACAGCGGCATCATCGCCATCAATTGCTTTATCAGCCCTACGAAGGCTATCAGGGCATTTGCAAGGGACATCATCGGGGCAGAGGATTTTTTGGAAATTTACATCAACGCCCCGCTCGACGTTTGCGAAAGTCGCGATGTAAAAGGCTTGTACCAAAAGGCCCGGAGGGGGGAGCTCAAGGAATTCACGGGCATCGACTCGCCCTACGAGGCGCCCGAACAGCCCGACCTGGAAATACGCACTGACCAGGCGACTATTGAGGAAGCGACCGAAATGCTTTACCGCTTTCTGTTGCCGCAAATTCAAATAAAGAATTGAACACACTGCCATGAATTACCATTTGAACCACTTAAAGGAGCTGGAATCGGAATCGATTTTCGTCATCCGGGAGGTGGCTTCGCAATTCCAGAACCCTGTGATCCTGTTTTCGGGCGGAAAGGATTCCATCCTGCTCACGTATCTGGCTCAAAAGGCTTTCTACCCTGCCAGGATACCCTTTCCCCTCATGCACGTCGACACGGGACACAATTTTTTGGAAACCATAGAGTACCGCGACCAAATGATCGCCAAACTGGGCGCCAAGCTGATCGTTGCCTCGGTTCAGGAGGCTATTGACAAGGGAGCGATCAAAGAGGAAAAAGGCTATAACGCGAGCCGCAATGCCCTCCAGACCCACGTGCTCCTCGACGCTCTGGAGAAAGGGAAATACGACGCAGCGCTCGGCGGCGGAAGGCGGGACGAAGAAAAGGCCCGGGCCAAAGAACGCTTCTTTTCCCACCGCGACGAATTCGGGCAATGGGATCCTAAAAACCAACGCCCGGAACTCTGGAACCTGTTCAACGGCAAAAAACAGATCGGCGAGCACTTCCGCGTGTTTCCCATCAGCAACTGGACCGAACTGGACGTCTGGCAATACCTCCACATGGAAAAGGTAGAACTGCCCTCCCTCTATTTTTCACACCAAAGGGAGTGTTTCGTCCGCGACGGCGTCATCTACGCCGATTCGGATTTCATGATGAAAAAACCGGAGGAAAAAGTGGAACCCATGCAGATCCGCTTCCGCACCATCGGCGACATCACCTGCACCGGCGCTACCCGAAGCGCCGCCAATACCCTGGACCAGATCGTCCAGGAAGTAGCCGCTTCCCGCTTCACCGAACGCGGCACCCGCAGCGACGATAAACGCTCGGAGACGGCGATGGAGGATAGGAAGAAGCAAGGATACTTTTAGAAGGGTATAAGTTTTTAAGGGTATAAGTTTTTATTTTTCAAAAACTTATACCCTTAAAAACTCAAAAACTAAACTATGGCCACAGACTACGCAGATATGGAAATGCTCCGCTTCACGACCGCGGGCAGCGTGGACGACGGGAAGAGCACCCTGATCGGTCGCTTGTTATACGATAGCAAATCCATCCTGGAAGACCAATACGAGGCGGTTCGCGTCAGCAGCGAGCGGAGGGGAGAGTCGGAGGTGAACCTGGCATTGCTGACCGACGGTTTGAAAGCCGAGCGGGAGCAGGGAATTACCATCGACGTGGCTTATCGCTATTTTTCCACCCCAAAGCGAAAGTTCATTATTGCCGACACCCCGGGACATATCCAATACACGAGGAATATGGTCACCGGCGCCTCCACGGCCAATGTGGCCCTCATCCTGGTGGACGCCCGCCAGGGGGTGGTCGAACAAACGCGGCGGCACGCCATCATCGCCTCCTTGCTGCAAATCCCGCACATGCTGGTTTGCGTCAACAAAATGGACCTGGTGGAGTACAAGGAAGAAGCGTATGAAAGGATACGACACGAGTTTGAAAGCTTTGCCTCCAAGCTCGATGTGCACGATATTTCCTTCGTTCCCATTTCCGCCCTCAAAGGCGACAACGTGGTGGACCGTTCGACAAAAATGAACTGGTATCAGGGTCCGACTTTGATGTATTACCTGGAAAACGTGCACATCGCGAGCGATTACAACTTTATCGACTGCCGCTTTCCGGTTCAGTACGTCGTTCGGCCCAATACAGACGAGTTTCACGACTACCGCGGCTATGCGGGCCGCGTAGCCGGGGGTATTTTCCGGAAGGGCGACCGGGTGATGTTGTTGCCCAGCGGGTTTTCATCGACCATTGCAAAAATCGACTCATTCGACGGCGAGGTGGAAGAGGCCTTTCCCCCCATGTCGGTGACCATTCTGCTGGAAGACGACATCGACATCAGCCGCGGCGATATGATCGTCCGGGAAAATAACGTCCCGACCGATACCCAGGATGTCGAGGCGATGGTGTGCTGGTTTAACGAGCGCCCGATGCAGTTGAACGGAAAGTATGCCCTCCGGCATACCACCCAGGAAATGCGTTGCGTGGTCAAGGACATTCGCTATAAACTGGATATCAATACGCTTCACCGCAACCAGGAGGACAAGGAGATCAAAATGAACGATATAGCCAGGGTAACCCTGCGGACCACCAAACGCATTTTCGCCGACGCCTACCGCAAGAACCGGATCACGGGCAGCCTGATCCTGGTCGACGAGGGGACCAACGAGACCGTTGGCGCCGGGATGATCATTTAATACAGGTACATGAAAATACTGATCACCGGAGCGGCCGGATTCATCGGGTATCATTTTACGCTTAAACTGCTTCGGGAAACGAATTGGGAGGTCGTGGGCATGGACAACCTCAACGATTACTACGATCCCGCGATCAAGAACGCCCGTTTGCGCAACCTGGGCATCGAACAGCCCGGTTCGGGGTTGCAGAGTACCATTTTTCCCGGCTTTCGCTTTTATCATCAGGATATCGAGGACGGCCAGGCATTGGACGAGCTCTTTGCCACGCACCGCTTCGACGTGTGCGTTCACCTCGCTGCTCAAGCCGGCGTGCGCTACAGCCTGGAAAACCCCCACCCTTACGTACAGACCAATGTGGCCGGCTTTCTCAATGTGCTGGAAGCCGCCAGAAAGCACGGCCTGAAGCACCTGATCTACGCCAGCAGTTCGAGCGTGTACGGCAATAATCACAAGACCCCTTTTTCCCCTTCCGACGCCGTCGACCACCCCGTGAGCCTCTATGCCGCTACCAAAAGGGCCAACGAGCTCATGGCGCATACCTATAGCCACCTCTTCGGCATCCCCACGACGGGGCTGCGCTTCTTTACGGTGTATGGACCGTTTGGCAGGCCGGATATGGCCTATTTCCATTTTACGAAAAATATTTTGGAGGGTCGCCCTATCAAGGTGTTTAACAACGGCAAGATGAAACGGGATTTCACCTACGTGGATGATATCGCCGAGGGCATACTCCGGCTGCTGAACAAACCGCCTATCCGCGGTGGGCAGGATACCGCTCCCGATCGTGCCGCCGCTCCATTTGCGCTTTACAACATCGGCAACCATCAGCCCGTGCCGCTTCTCGAATTTATCCGCCTCCTCGAAGACGCCCTCGGCAAAAAAGCCGAATTGGAATGGCTCCCCATGCAGCCCGGAGATCTGGAGGAGACCTACGCCGACATCGAAGGCCTGCAAAGGCTGGTCGGTTTTCAGCCTGCTACACCCCTCGAGGTAGGGTTGCCCCGGTTTGTGGAGTGGTACCGCTCTTTTTATGGGGTTTAGTAAGTTTATGAGGTTTAGTAAGTTTAGTCTAAACCTTCTAAACTTTCTAAACCTGCTAAACGATTAAATAATGAAGATCCTCAACATCGTAGGCGCCCGCCCCAACTTCATGAAAGTGGCCCCCTTGCACCGGGCATTTTCCCGCCGCAAGGGCGTGGAATCGAAGATCGTGCATACCGGGCAGCACTACGACGCCAGGATGAGCGATATATTCTTCAACCAGTTGGAACTGCCGGAGCCGGACTACTACCTCGGCGTGGGGGGCGGAAGCCATACCCAACAGACGGCGAAGATCATGCTTCAATTTGAGGAGGTACTCGAAAAGGAGCGCCCCGATCTGGTGCTGGTCGTGGGAGACGTCAACTCCACGATCGCCTGCGCATTAGTGGCCGTCAAGATGGGTATTCCCGTCGCTCACGTGGAGTCGGGCCTTCGGAGCGGAGACCGGAGTATGCCCGAGGAGATAAACCGCATCCTGACGGACAGTATTTCGGACTATTTATTCGTCACCGAGCAAAGCGGCCTGGTCAACCTCGCAAAAGAGGGGGTGGCGGATGAGAAGGTGTTTTTCGTGGGGAATGTGATGATCGACTCGCTGGTGTATTACCGGGAAAAGGCGCGGAGCCTGGACAACCTGAAAACGCTCGGTCTTTCCCCAGGTGAATACGTGCTCATGACCATGCACCGCCCTTCGAATGTGGACAGCGCCGAAGGGTTGCGAGGCATTTCGCAGATCATCGAGCGGGTGGTACAGCACAAAAAGGTCGTTTTCCCAATCCATCCCCGCACTGCCAAAAACGCCGATGAACTGGGGCTATTGGCCGGCTGGAAATCCCAGCCAAACCTGCTATTGATGGAGCCCCAGGGCTATCTCGAGTTTCTGAACCTCATGCAGCATGCTTTTTTGCTGATCACCGACTCGGGGGGCATCCAGGAGGAGACCACCTATTTGCAAATACCTTGTTTCACCTTTCGCGCCAGCACCGAGCGCCCGGTGACGGTGACGCTGGGCACCAACCGGCTGTTTGCCGATCTGGACCCCGAGGGGGTCTACGCCGGATTCCTCCAATTGCTTTCCGGGAAAGGAAAGGAGGGCGTCCTCCCCCCGTTTTGGGACGGAAGAGCTGCGGAGCGGATTGCGGAGGTGTTGATCGGAATTCTGTAATAGAAACCATATCATCATAGGGTAATTTTTGTAAATTAGGCGATGGAAACTTTCCCGGATGAAAGTATGTTTTGGAAAAAATTGACAATACTATGAAAGCAGGCGCTGTCAGGGATAAAATAATTGCCAACTACTGGGAGATATTGAGCAACCTGGATGCAGACATCCGGATTGAGCTTATTTCCAAACTGGTATATTCGCTAAGGGACGAAATAACCCTAAAGGAGATTATCGTCAATAAAGGGAAAACCAGTTCTTTAGAAAGGCCAAAGAAAGGCCATCTTGGAAAGATCTTTATGGCGCATGGGAAAGCAAAAAGGAAGCCGAGGAAATTATTAAAGAAATTCGGGATGCAAGATTGTTCGACCGTAAAAGAGAGGCATTCTGATGAACTATTTGCTGGACACCGACATTTGCGTTTTCTTTTTGCGCGGCAAACACAATTTGCATAACAAGATAGAAAAGGCTGGCAAAGAAAACTGTTTCATATCCGAGATCACACTTGCCGAATTAAAGTTCGGTGTCGAGACAAGTGAAAACCCTGAGAAGCATAGAGTGATGATAAAGGATTTTGAACGAGAATTTCAAATCCTTCCCATTTTCAGTGCACTTGATATTTATGCCGCTGAAAAAGCCAGGCTGAAAAAAGCCGGAAAACTCATAGATGATTTTGACTTGTTGATTGGATCCACTTCTATTGCGAATGGGCTAATTTTGGTTACAAATAACGAAGCCCATTTAGGCCGTTTACAGAATGTCAGGATTGAGAACTGGGCCAAATAAACCACACATAACTACTTTTCATGTACTTTTGCCCTTCCAAAGGATTTGGTGGGAACACATGAAAATATCCGTTATTACTGTTGCGCTCAATCGTTGCGACACCATCCGGGACGCTATTGAAAGCGTATTGTCGCAAACCCTCCCCGCAGAACACATCATCGTTGACGGCGGCTCCTCCGACGGAACCCTGGAAATGGTGCGCTCCTACGGAGGGCAGATCGCGCAGGTCGTTTCCGAGCCGGACCAGGGTATTTACGATGCCATGAACAAGGGCATCCGCCTGGCAACAGGCGATGTGGTCGGTATCCTCAACGCCGACGATTTTTTCACCAATCCCGTCGTGTTGGAAAAAGTGGCTTCCGTTTTTGAGGAAAAGAAGGTCGATTCGGTATACGGAGATCTGGAGTACGTCCATCCGGTGCAGACTGGCAAAGTGATGCGAACCTGGAAGTCAGGGCCTTTTGAACCCCGTGATTTTTTAATGGGCTGGATGCTCCCCCACCCGACATTTTTCGTCAAAAAGTGCGTTTACGACCAGTACGGCCTGTACCTGCCCGAATTTTCCTCGGCGGGAGATTACGAGATGATGGTTCGGCTGCTTTACAAATACCGGATTTCAGCGGCGTATCTGCCGGAAGTGCTGGTGCGGATGCGCACCGGAGGGGTCAGCAACCGGAATCTTTTGCGCCGGCTTGCGGCCAATGCTGAAGACCGGCAGGCATGGAAGGTCAACGGGATTCGGGCGCCCTTTTATACCACGATCCTGAAGCCGCTTCGCAAAGTGGGTCAGTTTATTTGACGTTGATAAATTTTTTCGATGAAAAAAGCGCTCATCACGGGTGTAACGGGTCAGGACGGAGCTTATTTGTCCGAATTCCTGCTGAAGAAGGGGTACGAAGTGCACGGTATCAAAAGACGGAGTTCGCTCTTCAACACCCAACGGGTGGACGGGATCTACGAAGACCCCCATATCGACAACCGCCATTTTATCATGCATTACGGCGATCTGACCGACTCGACCAACCTCATCCGCATCATCCAGGAGGTACAACCCGACGAGATCTACAACCTCGGGGCGATGTCGCACGTAAAGGTCAGTTTTGAGATGCCGGAATACACAGCAGACGTCGATGCCCTCGGCGCGCTTCGCCTGCTGGAGGCCATTCGCATTCTGGGTATGGGAGAAAAAACCCGCTACTACCAGGCCTCCACCTCTGAATTGTACGGGCTGGTGCAGGAGATTCCCCAAACCGAGAGAACGCCTTTTTACCCCCGCTCCCCCTACGCGGTGGCCAAGCTCTACGCATACTGGATCACGGTCAATTACCGCGAGGCATACCAACTCTTTGCTGCCAACGGTATCCTGTTCAACCACGAAAGCCCGATGCGGGGCGAAACCTTCGTCACCCGGAAGATCACCCGGGCGGTGGCCAAGATCGGCCTGGGTCTTCAGGACCAGGTCTTCCTCGGCAACCTGAACGCCAAACGCGATTGGGGTCACACCAAGGATTTCGTGGAAGCGATGTGGCTGATGCTCCAACAATCGGAGGCCGAGGACTTTGTCATCGCCACCGGCATCACGACCACCGTGCGCGAGTTTGCGGTCAAAGCCTTTCGGGAGATTGGCGTGGAGCTGGAATTCAGGGGCGAAGGGAAAGAAGAAGGCGGTTTCGTAGCCTCTTCGACCAACCCGGAATTCCCCTTGAAGCCCGGCAAAAAAGTAGTCGCAGTCGATCCGCTTTACTACCGGCCCACGGAGGTCGAATTGCTGATCGGCGACCCCGCAAAGGCCAAAGAAAAACTGGGCTGGACGCCCAAACATTCGCTCGACGACCTCGTCCGGGAAATGGTCCTCTCCGATATCAAGCTCTTCCGGCGCGATCAATTCCTCAAGGACGCCGGCTTTGAGGTGAAAAATGAATTCGAATAATATGCTAGCAGGCGATAAGATCTATGTGGCGGGCCATAACGGCATGGTCGGGTCCGCCCTCGTCCGCAAACTCCGGCGGGAGGGATTCGACAACCTCCTCCTTCGCTCCTCCCGCGAGCTCGACCTTCGCCGTCAGCAGGAGGTTTTCGATTTTTTTGCAGCCGAAAAGCCCGATTACGTCTTTTTGCCCGCCGCCAAGGTCGGAGGGATCATGGCCAACAACACCTATCGGGCCGAATTCATCTACGACAACCTCATGATCGAGTGCAACGCGATCCACGCCTCGCATTTGCAGGGGGTCAAAAAGCTGCTTTTTCTGGGATCTTCCTGCATTTACCCAAAGCTGGCGCCGCAGCCATTGAAGGAGGAATATATACTGACCGGATTGCTGGAGCCGACCAACCAACCTTACGCCATAGCCAAGATCGCGGGGATCGAGATGTGCAACGCCTATCGGGCCCAATACGGTTCGTCCTTTATTTCGGTAATGCCCACCAATTTATACGGGCCCAACGACAGTTACGATCTCCAAACTTCGCACGTGCTCCCCGCCCTGCTGCGCAAATTCCATCTGGCGAAGAAAAACGGCGATCCCTCCGTGGTCATGTGGGGCTCCGGAACGCCCCGGCGCGAATTCCTGCATGTGGACGATCTGGCCGACGCCTGCTTTTTCCTGATGCAAACCTATGACGAGTCAGGCCTGATCAATATAGGCCTGGGAGAAGATATCCCGATCAAAGATCTTGCAATTTTGATCAAAGGGATTGTGGGGTATACCGGCGCCATCGAGCACGATCTGTCCAAACCCGACGGCACCCCCAGGAAACTGTTGGACGTCGGCAAGCTCGGCGCCACGGGGTGGAAGGCAACCATTCCATTGGAAGAAGGCATCCGAAGAGTATATGAATCATTGGTGAACGAGCCCTGGTATTGATATGAAAGAACGATCCGCATCGACATACGTGGCCATCATGGCTGGAGGGGTGGGAAGCCGCTTCTGGCCTGCGAGCCGGACGGCGAAACCCAAGCAATTCCTCGACATGCTGGGCGTGGGAAAATCCCTGCTCCGGCTGACCTTCGAGCGCTTTCTCCACCTATGCCCGGCGGAGCATATTTTCGTGGTCACCAACCGCGAATACAAGGACCTGGTGATGGAGCACCTTCCCGAGTTGAGCGAACATCAGGTGCTCTGCGAGCCCTCCCGAAACAATACCGGCCCCTGTATCGCCTATTCGGCCTTCAAAATTGCCGGGCTCGACCCCGACGCCAATATGGTGGTAGCGCCATCTGACCACCTCATCGCCCAGGAATCTGCCTTTTTGGAAGTCGTAAACCGGGCGCTGGATTTTACCTCCGGCCATGAAGCCCTCCTGACCCTCGGTATCCAACCCTCCCGTCCGGATACGGGGTATGGGTATATTCGCTTCAAAGCGGAGGCAGTGGCAGATTCGGTTTACCCCGTGGCCCAGTTTACCGAAAAACCCAGCATGGAAAAAGCCGAGGCTTTCCTCAAATCGGGCGAATACCTCTGGAATTCGGGCATTTTTATCTGGCGCGCCGCTTCGGTTCTGCAGGCCTTCGAGCAACATGCCCCGCAGATTTTTCAAATCCTGGGCGAAGGCAAGGAGGTTTACAACACCCCTTCCGAGCAGGCCTTCATCGACCGTCAATACCCATTGACCCCCCAGCATCTCCGTCGACTTTGCCGTGATGGAAAAGGCTTCGAACGTGTATGTGATTCCGGCCGATTTCGGCTGGTCGGACCTCGGCACCTGGGCCTCCCTTCATGCCGAGGCGCCAAAAGACGATTCGGGAAATGCGGTATTCGGGTAAAAGACGGTTTTGGACGGGGTCTCCGGATCCCTCGTCCGGGCGCCCGGAGATAAGATCGTCGTGATAAAGGATTTGAAGGATTATATCGTCGTGGACGAAGGGGATATCCTCCTCGTTTTCCCAATGTCAAAGGAACAGGAGATCAAACAGGTGACGGAGGAGGTACGCCGGCGCTTTGGAAGCGAATATATATAAAAACATCCCTTGGAGAAGCCGCCGAAATCCATAGCCCTGGTCGCCAATACGAGCTGGAACCTGGTCCACTTCCGGACCTCCCTGGCCGAACAGTTGCGCGAAAAGGGCTATCGGGTGCTGGCCATCGCTCCTCCTGGCCCCTATTCCAAACGCCTGTTGTCCGAACCGTTTTCCCGTTATTACCCCTGGACCCGCCTGAAAGCCCATGGCCGCAATATCTTCCGGGAATGGCAGGCTGCATGGGAGCTGAGACGCCTCTATCAAATCCTCCGACCCGATCTGGCGCTCCATTTTACGATCAAACCAAACATGTACGGCTCCTGGGCCGCTTCCAAGCTGGGAATTCCCTCGATCAGCACCATCACGGGGCTTGGGTATCCATTCCTCCATCCGGTGGGCGGGAATCAGTTCGTGCCTTATCTATACCGCGATGCTTTGAAAGGGTCATCTGCTACCGTCTTTCAAAATGAAGACGATCGCAGCCTTTTCCTGAAAAAACGAATCGTGGACGAAGCCCGGGCCCTGCTGATCCGCGGTTCGGGCGTGGACACCCGCTATTTTAGCCCACAAAAAGGGGAGCGGATACCGGATACCTTTACCTTTCTGTATGCCGGGCGATTGTTGCGCGACAAGGGGATCATGGAATTTTTGGAAGCAGGCCGCCGGATCTCGGAAAAATTTCCCCAGGCCCGGTTCCAGGTAGCCGGCGAACCAGAGCCCGAAAACCCAAGCGCCCTGAGCGAAAAAGAGTTAATGTCCTTCTTCACGAACCCGGCATTCAAGTATTGGGGCTTTGTCGACGACATCAGGCCGCTGATGGCGGGGTCAGATGTTTTCGTGCTCCCGTCCTACCGGGAGGGAATGCCGCGGGCCGTACTGGAGGCCATGGCCATGGGCAAACCGGTCATCACCTCCGATGCGCCGGGCTGCAAGGAAACCGTGGAGCCGGGTGTGAACGGACTGCTCAGCCCTGTCGGAGATACAGAGGCCCTGGGCCTGGCCATGAAGCAGATGCTGGAGGCGGACCCGGCCATGCTGGAGGCGATGGGCGCCCGCTGCCTCCAAAAAGCCAGGGATCATTTTGATATTCGGGCGATCAACCGGCAATTTCTGGATTTGATTGAACAGGTTTTGAAAGATGGCATCACAGCGAAAACTAGTCCAGTCGTTTTTTGACCAGCTCGCCCCTGCTTACCGCGAGCGGTACGAAGGCAGGCGGGTTTTCCTGAAGTACCTGCACCTGGAGCGGGTCGATAAAGCGCTGCAAGGACGGGACCTTTCCGGAAAAACCGTGCTCGACATCGGCGCCGGTACCGGCATCTTGTACGATCGACTTCAGCAAACGAAGGCCGGGGCCGATTATTACGCCTGCGATATTTCCGCCCCCATGCTGGCCCAAAGCAAAATCCCTTCCGAAAAACGCCGGGTCGGGACGCCCCGCGAATGCGGTTTCCCCGTCCCTGCCTTCGATTACATCTTCCTGCTCGGGGTGACGACGTATTTATCGGAGGAAGAATTTTCGGATATGCTGGACTACATTGCCGCACATTTGGCCGAGGGGGGCGCGGCGGTCATCAGTTTCAGCAACCGCCTCTCGGTTGATTTTCAGGTGCGGCGCCTGGCGGCGGCGATTTTGCCCAGGCGAATCCTGAAAAAGACCGTTTTGGGGCAGGCATTTCCATTTAAAGGATATGGTTTAAAGGAAGCGAAGGCGCTGGTTCCGGGAGCCCTCCGTGCAGAATCCTGCCGTTGGCTCAATGCGACGGTATTTCCATTTAACCGCCTGTTTCCGAGGCTTTCCGTGGCATTGGCCCGATTGCTTTTGCGGTTTAGCCTGCCGGGCCTTTTATGCGCCGACTTTTTGCTCTTTTTGCGAAAGCAGTAAGTCGGCGTAGGCTGCAGCTATGGCGGCGGGCGAAAACCGGGCTTCCCATGGTTTCCCATCTCCCGACGGTGCTTCCCATCGCTCGAAGCTCGCCATGTATTCTTCCCGTTTTTCCGATTCATGCCAGGGAAGGCTGAGGACCTGGTTCAGGCCCTTTACAAGAGGCAAGGCGGGGTCGGAAGGCGTTTGCAGCAGGTGCAGGATCGGTTTTCCGGACATCAGGTAATCGGCCCATTTGCTGGGCAATTGAAAACCGGTCGTATTCCCGAGCAGCGCCAGCATGTTCACCTGGCGCATGGCTGCGGCGGCTTCTTCCCGCGAGACCAGGCCATGAAAACGGATGTATGGTTTCAGCGAGGGATATTTTTCAAAGATGGGATAGAAATTTTCGAAAATATCCCCGTAAAAGTGCAGCACCCAATCCTTCTTCCGGGAAAGCATGGCGAAAAATTCGAGCAAGGGCTCCGGCTCCCGGATGTTTTTGAAAAAGCTGCCGAAATAGGCGATGTGAAATTTTTGCACTTCCTCGAGGACGAATCCAGTCTTCGCGACTTGCGGTGAAGCCAGTGGCCCGATCACATGAATGCGCGTGTTCAAATCCGGCCAGGTTTGCAGGTAGGCTTGGCGCAGGCCTTCATTTGTCACCGTCATCCAATCGGCGAAGCTCAGGACGGACCTCTCGGCCCGGGCATTTTTTTTGCGGTAGAAAAGCGCGTTGTTCAGGGGATGCTCCGATTGAAGGGCAAAAGGGTCGCCGATATCGGCCAGCCAGGGCAGTTGCGGAAACTGTTTTTTCAGTTTTTTCGCCGCCCAATGAGCAGAGAAGGGCAGGGAGACGCTGATCAGCGCATCCCATTGGCCTTTTTCCAGCAAGCGGGCGGCTTTTCTGCGGGCTGGACCTATCCAGAGCCAGGCGTCGTCGGGCCAATACCAGGATTTGAAGAGCCAATCGTTGAGCATTCTAAGGAACCTGCCCTTGCTGCCTTTTGGAAGCCCCTCCCGGGGAGCGACCCTTCTTCCGCATGCCGGGAAACCAATGGTAAACCAGTTCCTTAAGCGAATTAAAACCGACGGGATGGACCCAAACCCCTTCCGGATGAGCTCCGTAGGCCGAACCCTCGCGGTTCCGCGAACATACGACATGGACCTCCCAGCCCCGCTTTGCCCATTCCCGGGCGATTTCCGTCCAGCGATGCGCCCGGGGGTTGTTATACGGGAAGTAGTAAGGAGTCAGGAGAATTATGCGCAAGGGGCTTATCAGATTTGACCGGAGGTTGGTAAAACTCGTACAACGCCTGCACCACCCTTTCCCGCTGCCCGTCGCTTAATTCGAAATAAAGGGGTAGGCGGAGCAGACGCTCGCTCTCCTCCACGGTAAAGCGATCGCTCCCTGCGAAATATCCGTACTGCCTTCCGGCTGGGGCCCGGTGGAGCGGGATATAGTGGAAAAAGGCCTCGATCTTCCTTTCTTTCAGGAACTCGGTAAGGTCGCTCCGCTCCTTGTGATCCCTGCATTTTATGAAAAAGAGGTGGGCATTATGCCGGGCGTATGCAGGAATGTTGACCAGTTCGATCTTACGCTCCTCTTCCAGTTGTTTCAGGTCGCGGTAGTATGCGTTACAATGGTTGAGGAGCTTTTGCGTTACTTCGGTAGTTTTCAGAAGTTGAGACCACAGGAAGGCGGCCGAAAGCTCGTTCATCATAAAGTTGGAGCCCAGATCGACCCATTCGTAGTGCGCGACTTTTCCTTTGGCAAATTCATCGCGGTTGGTCCCTTTGTCGCGGATAATGGAAGCGCGGTCGCTCAGTTCGGGGTCGTTTACCAATAGCGCGCCTCCTTCCCGGCAGTTGATATTTTTGGTGCGGTGAAAGCTGAAGGTGCCCAAATGGCCGTAAGTACCGAGATGGGAATCGTTGAAACCGGCGTCGATGCCATGCGCGGCATCTTCGACCAGAAAAATCTTATGGCGGTCGGCGATCTCCTTCAGTGCCGCCAGATCGCAGCTCACGCCGCCATAATGAATGACCACGATGGCCTTGGTCCTGGGGTTAATGGCAGCTTCCACGCAAGCCGGGTCGATATTCATCGTTTTGGGGTCGATATCGACAAAGCACAGGCGGGCGCCGCGGAGCGCAAAGGCATTGGCAGTGGAGACAAAAGTGAAGGAGGGGAGTATGACCTCGTCGCCAGGGCCGATATTGCATAAAATGGATACCAGTTCCAGAGCATGGGTGCAGGAGGAGGTGAGCAAAACCCGGTCGGCGCGGCAGAAGTCTTCCAGCCATTCCTCGCAGCGCCTGGAAAACAGGTGGTCTTTGCCTCCGGCCTCGAAGTTTTCAATGGCTTCCCGGATGGTAGCCAATTCTGTTCCGCACAAATAAGGGAAATGGAAGGGAATTTTGTCCATGGGGTATTATTGGGGTAATGTCAAAAAAAATCCATTATTTTATCGGTAATCGGAAGCGAAACAAGTTCCAAATTATTTATAGTTATTCCAAATAATGCCCATTCCCAGCCCTAAGGAAAACTATCGGCTATTGGCAAAAGCCCAACTTTTTCCCTTCCAGGCCCAGCCCTGGTGGCTGGATCTGGTTTGCGGCCCGGAGGGCTGGGATGTCGCGGTGTCTCTGGACGAAGACGGCCAGGCCATAGGAGCCATGCCCTTCGGTACATTGGGCTGGAAGGGCTTGCCCCTCATCCGGATGCCCATGTTTACGGCTTTCCACCACATCTGGCTTCGGGACTTAGGCTCTGACCGAAGCGTGCGGCAATATCACTGGGAGTATAAAACCCTGGCCGAGCTGGTATCCCGGATACCGGCAAAATGGGTGGTGGACCAGCTTTACGCCCCCCCATTCTCCAACGGACTGCCTTTCTTCTGGGCGGGTTTCCGTATCCAGACCCGCTACACTTATCAATTGCAGACCCAGCTGCCCGCCGAGGAGATGTGGAAAGAAATGGAAGCCGCCACCCGAAATCAGATCCGCAAGGCCAAGTCTCAGGTGCAGGTGCGGCGGGACGGAACTCCGGAGCAATTGTACGAACTGCTCCGGCTGCTCTACGAAAAGCAGGGCAAACGCGTTCCCTTTGCCCTTGCCGAACTGCAAAAAATCGATGCGGCGCTGTCTTCGCGGGAAATGAGAACGATTTATTTGGCGACCGATGAACAAGGCCGGGCGCATGCAGCTTGTTATGTCGTCTGGGATCAGGACCGCGCCTACGGCCTGTTGAGCGGAGCCCATCCCGAGTTCCGCAAAAGCGGAGCCCTGTACCTGGTACTCTGGCGCGCCCTGAAAGATGCCGCCAAGCGGGAGGCGCTGTTCGATTTTGAAGGGAGCATGCTGCCCCGGATCGAGCGCGTTTTTCGTTCGTTCGGGGCAAAAAGGGTTCCCTACCTTCGGATGGTCCGCTATAAATATCGCTGGTTGGAGGCCTTGGCCGTCCTTGCCGGAAAAAATCGCTGATTATGCCCCACGCCTTGCTGACAGAGCCCGAATTTCGCCGCCGCAGCGCCGCAGCTTTGAACTGGCTTCAGCGCAGCATAGACGTGCACGAGGGAAAAGGCTCCGCAGCTACTTTGTTTTTTGGGAAATGGGCTCCTGCTTATCCCGAAACCACGGGCTATCTCATCGAGACCTTGCTGGACTACGGACATTTCCTGGGCGAGTGCAAATGGCTGGAATACGCCCGGGGATGCGGGGACTGGTTGCTGGAGGTGCAGCATACCGACGGCAGTTTTCCTGCGCTCTACGCCCATTCCGGCAAGCCCAGCGTGTTCAACACCGGCATGATACTCTTCGGTCTGAGCCGGCTCTGCCGCGAAGAAGAGAGCCAGCGATTTGTGCCGGCTTTGCAAAAATCGCTCGGCTGGTTGCTGTCTGAACTCGCGCCCGACGCGAGCTGGCCTGCTCATGGCTACGTCGAGGGCTTTATCCCCTCCTACTACACCCGTGCGGTTTGGGGCGTATTGGAGGCAAACAAGGTTATGAATCATCCTGGAGTGGAAGAGGCCATGAGGAAAGCCCTCGGGTTTTACGCCCCCCGGATAAAGGAAAACGGTTTGGTGGAGCACTGGGGTTTCCACCCGGGCAAACCCGCCTTCACCCATACGATCGCCTACACCTGGAGGGGCTTTTGGGAGTCAGCGCTTCTGTTGGGGGAAAAAGATCTCCTATCCAAAGTGCAATACGGGCTGGACACTCTGGCCGCCTTTCGGGACTCCAGGGGCCAACTGCCCGGCCGTCTGGATGTCCAGGGTAAGCCCGACCATTCCTTTTCCTGCCTGACCGGAAACGCGCAGCTCAGCCTGCTGGCCGGGCGTATATACCAGCACAGCGGAGAGAAGCGCTACGAAGAAATGGCCTTTGATTTTTTCGAACAAACCGCCCGAAGACAGGTGCTCCGGGAGCGAAGCATTTATTTTGGAGGAATAGCGGGGTCTTCCCCACTTTGGGGTGGGTATCAGCGGCTGCGCTTTCCCAATTGGGCAGTTAAGTTTTTTTTGGATGCTTATTTGATGTTATGGAAAAACAGAAAATAGAACCCCGGGGTACCCTCTATCTCCTCCCCACCCCTCTCGGCGAAAACCCCTTTCAGCCGATACCCGAACATACGGCGGCGGTGGCAAGAGGTTTGAAATACTTCGTGGCCGAACGGGCGAAAACAGCTCGGCAGGCGCTGAAGGACATGGGATATCCCGATATCCGGGAAGCGGAGATGATCGAGCTCAACGAGCGTACGGAGGAGCAAGAACTGGAAGAATTCCTCGCCATTCTGATGCAAGGGCATTCGGTAGGCGTGATGTCGGAAGCGGGTTGTCCCGGAGTGGCGGACCCCGGCGCCAGAGCCGTAGCATGGGCGCACCGGCACGGGGTAAAAGTAGTTCCTTTGATCGGCCCCTCCAGTATCCTCCTGGCCCTGATGGCTTCCGGAATGAACGGCCAGTCGTTTTGCTTTCACGGCTACCTGCCCCAGCAGAAGGGCGAGCTGGCACAGCGGCTTAGAAAACTCGAACAACAGGCCCTGACTCAGCGGCAAACCCAGCTATTCATCGAACCCCCTTACCGCAATGATGCCCTGCTGGAAGTAGCATTCCAAACCCTCAGTCCTTCCACCCGCTTTTGCATCGCCGCGGATCTGAGCCTGGAGACGGAGTTCATCGCCGCCAAAACCATTAAGGAGTGGAATGCAGGGGTTTTGCCTGCTTTGAACAAGCGGCCCGCGATATTTCTTATTGGCTCTTGATAAAAAATACCCTAAACAAACCTTCTCCTACCTGCGTTAAAGAAAAAACAAAGACCCTCATGAGCTCAGAACTTGTATTGGCGCGCCGCAACCTCGACCACAAAGGCTTCCTCGACCTCGACGTAGATCCCACCCTCGACCTGGTCGCCGAGATAAACCGCCTGAAAAAGGAGAAAAACGCCGTCATTCTGGCGCACTACTACCAGGAGTCGGAAATTCAGGACATCGCAGACTATATCGGCGACAGCCTGGGACTTTCGCAGCAGGCCGCCAAAACCGATGCGGATATCATCGTCTTCGCCGGGGTGCACTTCATGGCCGAAACGGCGAAAATGCTCAGCCCGCACAAAAAGGTGCTGCTGCCCGACCTCAAGGCGGGCTGCTCCCTTGCCGATAGCTGTCCGGCGCCGGTGTTCCGCAAATTCCGCGAGCAATACCCCGACCACGTGGTGATCAGCTATATCAACTGCACCGCCGAGCTCAAGACCCTCACCGACATCTGCTGCACTTCGACCAACGCCGTGCAGGTCATCAACAGCGTGCCGCCGGAAACGCCGATCATTTTTGCTCCGGATATCAACCTCGGGAAATACCTCCAGAAAAAAACGGGCCGCGAGAACATGATCCTTTGGAACGGCGCCTGCATGGTGCACGAGATCTTCTCCCACGAAAAGATCGTCAAGCTCCGCCAGCGCCATCCGAACGCCAAATTCATCGCCCACCCCGAGTGCGAGCCGCATATCCTGGAAATGGCCGACTTTATCGGCTCCACCACAGGCCTGCTGAAATACACGATAAACAACGAGGCGACGGAGTTTATCGTCGCCACCGAGGCCGGTATTCTTCACCAAATGGAGTTGAAATCGCCGCATAAAACCTTTATCCCGGCCCCTCCCAACAACACCTGCGCCTGCAACGAATGCCCGCACATGAAGCGGAACACCCTGGAGAAGCTCTACGTTTGCATGGAGCACGAGCTTCCGGAGATCATCTTGCCCGAATGGGTGATAAAGGAAGGGCGCAAGTCGATCGACCGGATGTTGGAGATATCGGCCAGCGCCGGGTTATAGGGCGCCTTCGGCGCCCCTGATTCATATTTAAATTTTTGATATGAGCACTGAAACCCTGGCCTCTTTCGTTAGATTTGCGACCCAAAAGAAAATTCCGATGCGCAAACTGATCTCCTTACTCTTATTGTTCTCCTTTTCAATCATCTCGCTTTGGGGCCAGCAGGGCTGGGAAGCGGGCGGCTGGCTGGGCGTGTCCCATTATTTCGGCGACCTGAACACCAACCTTCGGATCGGCGACCCCGGCTATTCAGGTGGTCTGATCGCCCGATATAACTTCAACAAGCGGGTCTGTGTGAAATTTTCCGGCAATTACGGCAATGTCAGCGCCCAGGACGCTGACTCGGACAACCTCTACGAAAGGGCCCGCAACCAGAGCTTTCGCTCCGTCATTGTGGACGGGACGGCCCAGATGGAATTCAATTTCCTCACCTATACCCACGGGAGCAAGGACGAATTTTTTACGCCCTACCTCCTGGCCGGCCTCAACGTCTTTTACTTCAACCCACAGGCCGAGTACAACGGCGAATGGGTGGACCTCCGCCCCCTCGGCACGGAAGGGCAGTTTCGCGGCGAGGAATACTACACCACGCAAGTCGGCCTGGCCTACGGGATGGGCCTGAAGGTGGACCTCAGCTACCGCTGGAGCCTCAACATCGAGCTCAGCGCCCGCCGCATCTTTACCGATTACCTCGACGATGTGAGCACGGTTTATGCCGATAAAGAAGATCTGGAAAAACTCCGCGGCGATGTGGCCGTCACCTTATCGGACCGCTCCCTGCTGCTGCCCGGCGTCAATGAAGACGGCGCGCTCAGTCAGCCCGGCCGCCAGCGCGGCAACAGCGTCACCAAAGACACCTACGCTTTTCTGGGAGTCGGACTGGTGTATTATTTTGGGGATTTGAAGTGCCCGCCTTATAGTAGATGACCAGGGCATACCCTGCTCCAATAATTTTTAAACACAAATGGGCGGCCATAGGCCGCCCATTTGTGTTTAAAAGAGGGGATGCGGGCGCAGCCCGCATCCCCTCTTTTAAAATTTTGGATAACATATCTAATATGTTATCCGGACGAGTTTCAGCTTACTCCTCCTCTCGCTCGGCACGATCACCTCATTGGCAGAGACCTGCACCGCATCGCGGAAGCTGAGCCGAAGGTTCTGGTAGTCGGTGCTCATGACGCTATTGCGGTCGAACTGACCCGTGGGCGAGATGACGTACTCGCTGACGGTATTTTCGTGCCGGATCTCGTCGTTGAAGAGCAGGCGCAGATTGGAGGGGGTTTTTACCAACAGGTAGGACGAATACATGGCGTCGTCGTCCTGGGAGTATTGTTTTTTGTGAAATACCTCTTCCCAGTGCACCGTTCCGTCGGGATTGCAGGAGATGATGAAGAGGTCGTCGAGGTAATAATCTACCACAAAGCGCCCGCCGAGCATATCGACGCGGCTGCCGGAGAGGTTGCGCTGGTAGATCCGCTCCCGCTCGCCGATCATGAGGAATCCGCCGTCTTTCCGGAGCACGATCTCGCGGATGCTGGTTTCGGTAATCCCCCTGTTTTTGACGTTGAAATTTTTCCCCATGAAGGAAAGGGCAAAAGCATCTTCCAGTTCGCGGAATTGCAGGATGCCCTCCTCCGTTCCGGAAATAGGGAGCAATAGGAACATAGATCCTTCCGCTCTGGCCAGGTTTTCTATCGAATACAGGCCTCCCCCTACGAGCTGTTCGTTGAGGTGATCGTAGGCGAAACGGATGTCGTAGGTGAATTTGTCGCCCATCGGTACCTCAAAGCGCTTCAATTGCAAGGCGGTGGAGGAGCCGTAAAAAAAGACTTCGAAGCGGTGGTTTACGGGTCCTGTTTTGCGGTTGTCCTTGTCCAGTATGCAGAACATATTGCCCTGATTATCGACGATCATTTGCTGAAAATCGCGCTCGTAGTCGAGGTCTTCAGGGGCAAAAGTGTATTGCCAAAGGAGTTTGAGGGAGTCGAGGTCGACCGAAAAGGCGTGGATCTCTTTATAGCGCTCAACCTTATACACCAGCAGCTTGCTTCGGTCTTCCGAGATGAGGGAGTGGAGGGAAATGGGGAAGAGTTCTTCGCCCACCAGCGCCACAGTAGCGGAATCGAGGAGGACAGCGGCCGGGTCGTATCGGTGGATTTTCAGGCGGAGCTCGAGATCTTCCCGGAAGGTATAAGCTATGGAAAAGCCCCGTTTTTCATTGACCACTTCGAGGACTTGGGGCCGCCGTTTGTCCAGTTCCAGCGTTTTCTCCCAAACCTTCTCCATTTGCCGGTTGAAGCCCTGTACCTGCAAGGCAACGGATTGATCGCGCAAAAGGAGCAATTGCCCCGACCATTCACCAAGGATATCGTATGCCAGGTCGTCGCGCAGGCCGATCGATTCGGAAACCGTGATCTTTTGGGCTGAAAGGGAAAAGAAGCATCCCTGGATCAGGAAGAAACCAAGAAGGAGGCGTTTCATAGCTTAGGTTTGATTGCCTATAAATAAACGAAATTTTTGGGAAAGGGGGAAGCCTTATTTATAGTGCGCGAAGATCAGGTCGATTGCGGCTGCCAGTTTCCGGTCCCGCTCGGTAACGGTGTTGCCCGCGCTGTGGGAGGTCAGGTGGATGTCAACCTTGTTGTACACGTTGCTCCAGTTGGGGTGGTGGTTCATTTTCTCCGCCTGGATGGCTACTTCGGTCATAAATGCAAAGGCCCGGGAGAAGTTTTCGAATTGAAAACCGGCTTTTAGCATGTTGTCTTCTTGCTTCCACATGTCATGAATAGGTTAAAATGATGAAGACCCCCAAAGGAGGCCTTTAGGGATAACACAGGAAGGAGGAAGGTGTTTTACAAACTACCTAAAAGACCAATCGTATTGGTCGAGGTTTTCGACGCCGGCTTTGAGGAGGTCGATACAGGCGCGGATATCGTCCTGGTGGGCCATTTCGATGACCTGGTGGATATGGCGCAGGGGAATGGAGATGGCTCCGGCGATGGAACCGCTTTTTCCGGAGCGCTGAATACCGGCGGTGTCGGTACCGCCTGCGGGCAGGATCTCCGGCTGCCAGGGGATGGATTTGGAGTCTGCGAGCTGTTTGAGGTAGTTGACCATCCGGTAATCGCAGATGGTGGAGCTGTCCATGATCTTGATGCCGGCGCCCTTGCCCAGTTGGGTGACCACTTCATGCGGGTGTGCGCCGGGCACGTCGTAGGCGATCGTCACATCGAGGCCGAAGCCGAAATGGGGGTCGATCAGGTGGGCCGATTTCTGAGCCCCCCGGATACCTACTTCCTCCTGGACGGTAAAGACGGAGTACAGGTCGTAGGGGATGGAAGCGCCTTTTAATTCCCGGAGGGTTTCCAAAAGGATAAAGACGGAAACGCGGTTATCCAGCGATTTGCTGTTGATGCAGTTGCCCATGACGATCAGTTCGCGCTCGCGCGTGATCGGGTCGCCGATGGTCACGAGTTCCTTCACTTCTTTCTTGGGCAAGCCCAGGTCGATGAAAAAATCCTGGATATGGGGCGCTTTGGTGCGCTCCTCCGGTTTCATGATATGAATGGGCTTGGTGCCCATAACTCCGACCAGATCTTCCCGGCCGTGGACGATCACCCTTTGGGAGGTAAGCGTTTTGGGGTCGAAGCCGCCCAGGGGATGAAAGCGCAGGAAACCCTCGTCGTCGATGTAGGTAACTATGAAACTGATCTCGTCCATGTGGGCGGCGACCATGACCCTTTTGGGTTCTTTGCCTTTTTTTACGGCGATCACGTTTCCCATGGGATCGACCTCGACGTGGTCGGCCAAAGGTTTTACCTCTTCCAGCACCAAGGCCCGGATGCGCTGCTCAAATCCGGGAGCGCCTGGGGTTTCGCATATCTTTTTCAGCAGGGCAACATCGATCATTTGAAAACTATTGGGTTATTTGTCGGGGGGAGTGGTAAAGGGTACAAAGTTAGGATTTTTCGCGGTTTGAATGAACAGGGAATTTGTGTAACATTGCAAGAATTCAGCAAACATCCATGTCCCAGATCCGCAAACTGGCAAGCGATACGATGATTTACGGGTTGAGCAGTATCCTGAGCCGGGTGCTCAACTACCTGCTGCTCACTCCCTACCTGACGCGGGTGTTTCTGGAAGGAGAATATGGAGAGATCTCGATCCTGTTTACATACGCCGGAATCCTCGCCGTTATTTTCACCTACCGGATGGAAACTTCTTTTTTTCGGTTCGGAAGCAGAAACGACGATATGGAAAAGGCCTTTTCTACGGGCTCGATTTCCCTACTGGCAAGCACCCTCATCTTCTGCGCCCTGGTCCTTTTGTCACTTCAACCCCTTTCTGCCTGGCTGAACTACCCCGATCATCCGGAATACATCCTGCTCGTCCTGGGCATCATCGCCATGGACGCCCTGACGGCGCTACCCTTCGCAAAGCTGAGATTGGAAGGACGGCCTCTTTTGTTCGCGGGACTAAAAACGGCGCAGATCCTGCTCAATGTCCTGTTTATTTTCCTGTTGCTGGAGGTATTGCCCGGACTGGCCCGCAGCGGCTACAGCTGGGCCGTCTATCTTTTTGACGAGGACCTTAGGGTCGGATATGTGTTTTGGGCCAACCTGCTCGCCAGCGCTTGTCTCCTTCTTTTCTTCCTGCCGAAATATCTTCGGATGCGCTGGGTATTCGACCGCCCGATGTGGAGGCAGATGATCGGTTACGCCCTTCCGCTCGTGATCGTGGGCCTGGCAGCCGTCGTCAACCAATTGATCTCCCTGCCTTTGCTCGAAAACCTGTTGCCGGGCACCCTGGAGGAAAACCGCGCCCAAACCGGTATTTTCAGCGCCGCATCCAAGCTGGCTATCTTGATGAATCTCTTTACCCAGGCCTTCAATTACGGGGCCGAGCCCTTCTTTTTCCGCCATGCCGCATCGTCCGATTCGAGGGAGATTTACGCTCAGACCGGGCAGGCTTTTGCATTGACCGGCAGCCTGGTTTTTCTGGGCATCATGCTCTACATCGACATCCTCCAATATTTTATCGGCGCCCACCTTCGCGGTGGCCTGGGCGTGGTCCCGATCCTGCTGATCGCCTACTACTTCCTCGGACTGTACTATAATTTTTCGGTATGGTACAAGCTGGCCGACCGCACGACTATGGGCGCGCTGATTTCCCTGGGAGGGGTTATGATCACCCTGGCCCTGAATTTTTGGCTGGTCCCCATTCCCTCCATTGGTTACTACGGCGCCGCCTGGGCCTCATTGGCCTGCTTCGGCTTTATGGCCATCGCCAGTTATTGGACGGGGCGTATCTATTTTCCTATTGCCTACCCGATCGGCAGGATGGTCCTTTATATAGTTTTGGCGCTTGGCTTATTCGGGGTCAGCACGCTGTTCGGGGCCTGGCCGCTGCGCCTCCGGCTCCTGGTCAACACCGGCCTCCTGGGCGTTTTTGTTTTTGTCATTTACCGGCTGGACGGAAGGGCCCTGAGGGCTATGGTCAGCCGGAAATAATTTGGGTTGAATAAACCATATCAACCTCATCAACCTTATTAACTTTCTAAACCTGCATTATGTCTTGGCACAAATATATCTTTCCCTTCCTCCTTGCCTTTGCTCCGGCACTCCTCAAAAGCCAGGTGCCCTGGGAAAAATTAGCCATAGCGGATTCGCTATACCAGGCCGAGGCTTATGAGCCGGCGCTAGAGCATTACGAGCCGGTTCTGAAGTATTACAGTGAGAAGAAAGCCCTCATAAAAGCCGCCCGATGTGCTGCGCTGCTGAAGAATGAACCCGTTGCGCTTCGCTATTTGAAAAGGGCGGCAAAACTGGGCTTGTCCAATGCAAGGGTGCTTCAATCCGATACCAAGCTTGCTTCTTTGCGCGAAAACCCGGGGTTTTTGAAATTGCTGGCCGATGTGGAGGAATTTGAAACCAGGGCCAAAAACCTGGGCAGCCCCGAACTCCTCTCCAAACTCGACTCGATCTACGCCGACTATCAAAAATACCGGGGGCGAAAGCCGGACGAGGCAGCCCAGGCCAAACTCGATTCGTTGAACCTCCAACGCATCGAACAACTCATCGCCCAGCACGGATGGCTCGGCAGCAACCTCCTTACTGGTCGAAATTATTGCTGGTTGGTGATCCAGCATCAACCGCTGGCAGTGCAGAAAAAATACCACGGCCTCATGGCCAAAGCCGTGAAAAAAGGCGAAGAAGACCCCGCTTTTTTAGCCTCCCTGGAAGACCGGATGCAGGTGAGCCAAGGGAAGGCCCAGCGCTACGGAACCCAGGTCGATCTGACGGAGCGCCGTATCTATCCCATAAAAAACCCCGAAAAAGTCGATTTTTACAGAGCCAAAGTGGGGCTTGGCTCCATTGAGGCCCTTCGGAAAAAATTTGAAACAGACTAATACCTATACGACATGAGGCGAATCATCATGCCTTTGCTTGCTCTGCTCAGCTTTTGGGCGCCCCCCGGCGCTTCCGGCCAGGAGACTTTTCCCTATAACGGGATATCGGACCAACGGGAGGGCTGGTACGCCTTTACCGGTGCGACGATCTATACGACGTATAACACCAAGCTGGAAAACGCCACCCTGGTGATCCGTCAGGGAAAAATTGAAGAGCTTGGCGAGAACCTGCCCGTGCCGAAAGGCGCCGTAGAGGTCCCCTGCAAGGGAAAAACGATCTACCCTTCTTTTATTGACCTCTATACGGAGTACGGCCTTCCGGAGCAAAAACCCGCTCAGCCTTCCGGCCCCCGCCAGCAGGGACCGCAGATGCTGACGGGCAAAAAGGGCGCCTTCGCCTGGAACGAGGCGCTTAAACCCGAATTTGCCGCCCACGACAATTTTTCTCCCGACGAAAAAACCGCCGCAGAGTACCGCAAACTCGGCTTCGGCCTGGCGCTCACCCATCAAATGGACGGCATTTCGAGAGGTAGCAGCGCCCTGGTATGGCTGGGCGCCGGCAATGCCCACGAGCTGGTGCTGAAAGAAAAGGCGGCGCATCATCTGTCGTTCAGCAAAGGGAAATCCACCCAGAACTACCCCAGTTCGCTGATGGGCAGTATAGCCCTTTTGCGGCAGACGTATCACGACGGGAAATGGTATGCGGTCGCCGGCCGGGAAGAAGAACTGAACCTCTCGCTGGAGAGCTGGAATGGACTTCAGGCACTTCCCCAGATTTTTGAAGTGAGCGATGCGCTCGATCTCCTTCGGGCTCAGCGGCTGGGAAAAGAATTTGGGAAAAGCTACATTTATAAGGAAGGAGGGAAGGCTTACCAGCGAATCGAAGAGATCAAAGGTTCCGGTGCTGCTATAATTGAGTCGCTTGTCTTTCCGGAGGCCTACGAGGTGGAAGACCCTTATGACGCGCTTCGGGTTGACCTGGCCGATATGAAACACTGGGAACTCGCTCCCTCCAACCCCGGCCGCCTGGCCGCAGCCGGTATTACGCTGGCGCTGACCACCCAGGGCCTGAAAAACAAAGGCGATTTCTGGACGAATTTGCGAAAGGCCATCCAACACGGCCTGAGCAAGGAGGATGCACTGAAAGCCCTTACCTATGCCCCGGCAAATATGCTGGGGATCTACGACCAGGCAGGAAGCCTGGCCAAAGGCAAGAGCGCCGGTTTTCTGATCACCTCCGGAGATATCTTTGAACCGGAAACCGTCATTTATCAAAACTGGGTAAAAGGGGAGCCGTATATCCTCCAGTCGATGGAAATTCCCGCCTGGATCGGAGTGTACAATCTGGAAACGGACGGACGGCAATGGCCCTGGCACGTGTCGGGAAAGCCCGAAAAACCCGACATGAAGATCAAGCTCAGCGACACCACGGATGTTCCGGTCAGTTATAAATACGAACAGGGCATACTCACGCTCTCCTTTTCCCCGGAAAAAGACAAAGGGTCCATCCGGCTAAGTGGAACCCTATCCAACGGCGTATGGTCCGGAAACGGGCAACTCGAAACCGGGGCCTGGGTAAGCTGGAAGGCCAGCCCTGCCGAAGGGACGCCGGACGAAGAGAAGAAGCGGGATAGCAAAAAGGAAGTTCCTCCCGGTCCCTCCGGGGAAATCACCTACCCCTTTATGGCATACGGCTGGACCGCGCGACCTAAGGCCGAATCCGTCCTGATCCGGAATGCCACCGTTTGGACCAATGAGGCCGCCGGTATTCAGCAACAGACCGATGTACTGATCGAGAACGGAAAAATCAGCCAGGTGGGCAAGAACCTGACCCTGAAAGCTGGCGTGAGGGAAATTGACGCCACCGGGAAACACCTCACGGCCGGCATCATCGACGAACACTCCCATATCGCTATTTCCAGGGGTGTAAACGAGGGCACCCAGGCCAGTTCGGCAGAGGTGCGCATAGGAGATGTGCTGAATTCGGATGACATCAATATTTACCGCCAGCTTTCCGGCGGCGTCACCACCTCGCAATTATTGCACGGCTCGGCCAACCCCATCGGAGGACAGTCGGCCCTCATCAAGCTCCGTTGGGGTTTTTCCCCCGAGGAGATGAAGTTTGAAGGAGCTGCGCCCTTTATCAAATTTGCCCTTGGAGAAAACGTCAAACAGAGCAACTGGGGCGAGAACAACACCGTGCGCTATCCCCAAACCCGCATGGGGGTGGAGCAGATCTACGAGGACTACTTCACCCGGGCCCGCGAATACGGGGCCCTGAAAAAATCGGGCAAACCCTTCCGCACAGACCTCGAGCTGGAAGCTTTGCTGGAAATCCTGGAAGACAAGCGTTTCATCACCTGCCATTCCTACCGCCAAAGCGAAATCAACATGCTCATGCACGTAGCCGAACGCCACGGGTTCCGGGTCAACACTTTCACCCATATCCTGGAAGGGTACAAGGTTGCCGACAAGATGGCTGCACACGGGGCCGGAGGTTCCAGCTTCGCCGACTGGTGGGCTTATAAATTCGAGGTCTTCGAGGCTATCCCCCACAACGGCGCAATCATGCACGAGCAGGGCGTGACGGTGGCCTTCAACTCAGACGACGCCGAGATGGCGCGCCGCCTCAACCAGGAAGCCGCCAAAGCCGTCAAATACGGAGGCGTTTCCGAAGAAGAGGCTTTTAAGTTCGTGACCCTCAACCCGGCCAAACTGCTTCATATCGACCACCGGGTGGGAAGTAGGCCGGAAAGGATGCTGATCTGGTCATCTGGTCGGACAACCCGCTTTCCATCTATGCCAAAGCAGAGAAAACCTTCGTCGACGGCATTCTTTTCTTCGATCTCGAACAGGATAAATTGAAGCGGGAGGCCATCGAGCAGGAACGCGCGCGCCTCGTGCAGAAAATGCTGGCCGAGAAAAAGGGCGGCGGCAAAACACAGCCCGGCGGTCGGCGTTTTCAGCACTTGTATCATTGCGACGATGTCGAGGACGAAGGATAGTTTTTAGTTTTCTGCGCCCGCCGTAGCGAAAGCGAAGGAGGGCAGGTTTCAGTTTTCAGTATAAATCTGTGGGAATATGAGATATGTCTATAGTGTTATTGTTCTGTTTTTATTGCAGCTACCCGTATTTGGGCAATTGACCGTTCCGGCGCCCAAGCAGGAGGGAGGGGTGGTGATTCTGCACGCCAAAGCGCATTTGGGCAACGGGCAGGTCATTGAAGACGCTGCGGTGGCGTTCAGGGAAGGAGCGATCACTTTCGTCGGTCCCGCCGCGGATTGGCGGGGGAGCGCGGATTTTCGCGTAATCGAGGCGAGGGGAAAACACCTCTACCCCGGATTTATCGCCGCCAACACCAGCCTCGGCCTGAACGAGATCGAACTGGTGCGCGCCACCCGCGACGAGCGGGAGGTAGGGGAGCTCAATCCCAACGTGCGCGCCCTCATCGCCTATAACACCGACTCGGAGGTAATCCCCACGATTCGGTCCAACGGCGTATTACTGGCTCAGATCGTCCCTCAGGGCGGGACGGTGGCAGGCCAATCGAGCGTGGTGCAACTGGACGCCTGGAATTGGGAAGATGCGGCCTATCGGACCGATGGAGGAATCCATGTCTATTGGCCCAGAGCTACGAGGTTTGGATTTCAGGAAGCCGGAGCGGATAATACCAATCGCTATGCAGAGGAACTGGCCGGCCTCGAACTCTTGTTCCGGGAGGCCGAAGCCTATGCCAAAACGAAGGAACACCAGCCCGAAAACCTCAAGCTGGAGGCCATGCGCGGCCTCTTTTCGGGAGAAAAAACCCTTTTTGTGCACGCCAACGACGCCAAGGATATCCAACGGGCGGTGCTTCTGGGCGAGCAGTTCGGGCTGCGCACCGTCATCGTCGGAGGCCGCGATGCCTGGATGATCGCCGCTTTTTTGAAAGAAAAACAAGCCGCCGTCGTTTTGCAAAAGACCCAAAGCCTTCCGGGAAGGGAGGATGAAGCGGTGGACCAGCCCTTCCGAACCCCCTCCCAGCTCAAGGAAGCCGGCGTTTTGTTTTGCATCAGCGCGGAAGCCTTCTGGCAACAGCGCAACCTTCCTTTTCAGGCAGGCCAGGCAGCAGGACATGGGTTGGACCGCGAAGCGGCCGTTCAGGCCATCACACTGGATGCCGCCCGGATATTGGGAATCGACCAAACGACCGGCTCCATTGAAAAAGGGAAGGACGCCACGCTGTTCCTGTCGACTGGGGATGCCTTGGACATGCGCAGTTCCATCGTCGAAACCGCCTTTATTCAGGGTCGCCAAATCGACCTCGACGACAAGCACAAGGCCCTTTACAAAAAGTATCAGGCCAAATACCAGGTTAAGGATTGAGAAAATAAAGCCCATTGAGCAACTTACCGGGGCAATCCGGCGTCGATAGGAGGTATAAATTCGCAACACATGAAAAAATTATTGCTGGCATCTCTGACCCTTGTTTCGGCGACCTGCCTTTATGCGCAGGAGATCCCGGAAGACCGGCGCAAAACTGTGGTCATAGATGGAAATATCCTCACCCAGATTATTACCGAGAATGGAGATACGCTCCTGATGGCCAATCTGGACGACATCTCCATTTCCTCTCCCCGCACTTTCAAAAACCGCGACGAATACCTCCTGTACATGAAATACCGGAGGTATGCGCTGGTCGTGTATCCCTACGCCAAGGAGGCCATCCGCATTTTCCGGGAGACCGAGCGCGCCACCACAGAGATGAAAGAACGGGAGCGCAAACGCTATATCCGAAAATTGCAGCGGGAGCTGGAAACCGAGTTTGAAAAGCCCTTGAGAAATCTGACCCGCACCCAGGGTTATATCCTGGTCAGGATGGTGGAACGCGAGCTGGATACCAATATTTACGAACTCATCAAGAGCCTTCGCGGGGGCATGACGGCTTCCTATTGGGGTACCTTCAGTCGTTTTTACGGGTTCAATCTGAAGGAAGGCTACGAGGTGGGGAAGGACCCTATTCTGGATGTGGTGCTTCAGGATTTCGACATTTCCTATAAGCTTTAACATGCAAGCACAGCGTCCGGGGGCAAATGAATACGCCCCTTATTACAAAGGCTATGTAGATCAGGTTCCGGACGGAGATATTCTGGACATCCTCCACCTGCAAAAGATCGGGTTTCCCGAATTCCTCTATTCGATTCCGGACGACAAATGGACCTATCGCTATGCTCCGGGGAAATTCTCCATCGCGGAAGTGCTTTCGCATGTGATCGATGCCGAGCGGATATTTGCTTACCGGGCTCTTCGTTTTGCCCGAAACGACCAGACCCCTTTGCCCGGATTCGATCAGGAGGATTACGCCCCGGTGTGCGGCGCCGACCGGAGAACGAAAGCCTCCATCGAAACCGAATACCTGACCGTGCGCAGTGCCACGATCGAGTTGTTTAAGACTTTTGATGAGGACGCCTGGGCGAGGGTGGGCACGGCAAGCAATTTCCGAATGTCGGTTCGGGCCCTTCCCTATGTGATCGCAGGGCATGAGCTACACCACCTGAAGGTGCTGCGGGAAAGGTATTTGTAGATTTTGGGACCTGGGTCGTATTTTTCAAAGATTGAGTAGGTACCAGGCGTTGCACTTCCCGTGTCCCGTATCTCCCATGGGGCCTTCGAGGAGGCGGAATCCCAGGCCTTTGTACAAGGCATTTGCGGACTCCATTTGGGCCAGGGTTTCGAGGTAGCATTGGGTATAGCCCGCTTTTCGGGCATCTTCGAGAGATTGAAGAACGAGTTTCTTGCCAAAGCCGAGGCCCCTCAATTCCTTTAAAAAATACATTTTCTTCAGTTCGCAGATATGGGTTTCGCCTCCTGCGAGCGGCCCGAAACCGCCGCAGCCGTATAATTGTCCTTCGTTTTCAATCACATACATACGGGAACGCGGGGTGTCGTAGGTTTCAAACATCTCATCCACTTCGGGATCCATGATGGAGAAACCCGGACCTACGGCGCCGAATTCGGGCATCACCGTGCGAATGATGCGCGCCACCTGTTCGTTGTCTTCCCTGCGAATAGGCCGGAAAAGGAAATCCTTAGACATGGGCGGGGTCTTGTTGAAAAATATTCGAAAAGGACGCGTACAAATCCGGCCGGACAGCTTTATATCGGGCCGGCAGGGTAAAAAAGTAGGTAATGGAAACCAGCAGGGGGGAAATTTCCGGCAAGCCGATATATTTGCTCAGCCGCTCGCGATCCACCCCGCTGACCTGGCGGATATCCTCCCAAACGGAATCGCCCGGATCGGGGAATGAGAGGTGTTTATTTTTGAGCACAAAAGCGTGGGCCATTTCGTGGAGGCCGATCGGGTAGTATTGCGCGGGCTGAAAAAATCCTTTCAGGAGGTGGTCGGCGCTGAAAAGCAGCACTCCGTCTTCCTCGAATGTTTCACAGATATGCCAGTGCTGGGGAAATTGGGGCGTAGGGAAGGGGCCTTTGTAAATGATGACCGTTTCGAAAGGGGAAAAGAGGAATTTGTCGAAAGAGAAAGTGAGCAGGGCCGCATAGTAGGCGACGATGGCCTTGATATCTTCGGGGACCTGCTCCATCGCCTGTGGTTTAAAATCGAAGGTCATCTTTAACAGCCCGATCCGGTCGCGCATTCGCTTCTTTAGCTCCGGATTGAGCTGGGTGTAGAAAGGGCTTACCTGATGGAGCAATTTGCGAATCTGGGGGTCCAGCTCAGGCGGCTCCCTTTTAGCCATGAGCCAGTCGATCTGAGGGCTGAACACGATGAGAACAGCGAGCAGAACAACAGGAGGGATGATATACACGGCATATTTTTCGTGATCCACCTCCCAGGTGAAGTAGAGAAAAACAAGGGCGATGATTACGAGCGGAACGGCGAGCCATCTCCAATACATATAAAAAATTTAAATTCGATACCTCGCGGCAATTTTTGAATCGGGGTAAACAAATTAGAGAAAAAACCGTACTTTAAGGAAAGAAGTTGCATCTGTGGCTTAGTTTTCACCTCAAATTGACGGACATGGCACTATTTGGATTTATTAAACCCCCGTCCCACCAGCGGTACGAATATAAGCCCCGTTTTTGGGATCCCGAAAAGGAAGAATTGAAAGAACGCCTCGAGCGCGGCAACGGGGATCCGGAAGCCGCCAAATCGCGTATCTCCGAGCATTTTTCGCGCCGGAGCACGAGAGGAGGCGGATATTCGAATTACCGACACAAGGAGATTATGCGCTCGAATTTCCGTCTGGCCATGGTATTGGTTATCATAATATTAATCGCCTACCTTTTCTTGATCGCTTTGCCCGATTTTTTGACTTTATTTGAGTAAAAATTCATATATGGCTGATATCATTCAGCTTTTACCCGATTCGATCGCCAATCAGATAGCAGCCGGGGAAGTCATTCAACGGCCGGCATCGGTGGTGAAGGAGTTGATGGAAAATTCGATCGATGCGGGCGCTACCAGTATCAAGCTTATCGTAAAAGACGCGGGGAAGGCCCTGATCCAGGTCGTGGACGACGGCTGCGGCATGTCGGAAACCGACGCCCGGATGAGCTTTGAAAGGCATGCCACCTCCAAGATCCGCCACGCCAAGGATCTCTTCGCCATCCGGACCATGGGGTTCCGCGGAGAGGCGCTTGCCTCCATCGCCGCCATCTCCCAGGTGGAAATGCGCACCCGCCAACATTCGGAAGAGCACGGTACCCGCATTCTCGTCGAAGGCTCGGAGATACGGACCCAGGAGCCCTGTACCTGCGCTGCCGGAACCTCTTTTCTGGTCAAAAACCTCTTTTTCAACACCCCCGCCCGTCGTACTTTCCTGAAGAGCAACACCGTGGAATACCGGCATATTCTGGATGAATTCCAACGCATTGCCATTGCCAGTCCGGATATCTTCTTCTCCCTCCACCACGAGGGCAGAGAGGAATATCACCTTCCGCCCGCCAACCTGAGGCAGCGCCTGGTCGGCCTGTTCGGAAGCAGCGCCAACAAAAAACTGGTTCCGGTGCGGGAGGACACTGACATCTTGAGGCTATATGGATTTGTGGGCAAGCCCGAGTTTGCCAAGAAAACCCGCGGCGAGCAGTTTTTCTTTGTTAACAACCGCAACATCAAGAGCACCTATCTCAACCATGCGGTGGTTATGGCCTATGAAGACCTGCTGCCGAGGGAAACCTACCCCTTTTTACGCCATCTTTATCGAGATCGATGCGGCGAGGATCGACGTCAACGTGCATCCTACCAAGCAGGAGATCAAATTCGAGGACGAGCGACTGGTGTACAACTACCTCAAAGTGGCCATCCGCCATGCGCTGGGGCGGCACAGCATCACCCCCACCCTCGACTTCGACCAGGAATCCAGCATCACCCGCGCCTCCCACCAACGGCCCAATTTGTGGCCGGACCAACCACAGCCACTGCAACAACAGGTGGCCTCCAACCTCAAAAACTGGCAACAGCTTTACGAGGGGCTCGACAGCAGGGAAGAAACCCATCCGCCGTTGACCATCGGGAGCAACTGGCTCCCCCAGCCCGAGATTGAGGATACCCGGGGAGGCAGCGTTCCGCACCAAAACCGCGAGCCCTACCAGATTCATTCCTCCTACATCGTGAGCCCCATCAAATCCGGGTTTTTGCTCATCGACCAGCAGGCGGCCCACGAGCGAATCCTGTACGAAAAATTTCTGGCCGCCATGGAGGAAAACCTGGCGCATACCCAGCAGGAGCTCTTCCCTCGAACTATTGAGCTTTCCCCGCTGATGCGGGTTTGTTGAAACAGATCCTTCCCGAGATCCATCAGCTCGGTTTCGATATCCAGGAGTTTGGGCAGACGAGCTTTGTGCTCCACGGACTGCCCGTCGAATTTTCGTCTGGCCAGGACGCCCAGGCCATCATTGAATCCCCTGCTGGAGCAATTCAAGCAAAAATACCGACCTCAAGCTCCATCTTCGCGACAACCTCGCGCGGTCGATGGCGCGCGGCGCCGCCACCAAAAAGGGCCAGCATCTAAGCGTCCCCGAAATGCAGGGCCTGATCGACCAGCTTTTTGCATGCTCGATCCCCTTTCAAAGCCCCTCCGGCCGGCAGTGTTTTCTGACCTTTACCCTGGAAGACATCGAGAAAAAGCTGTCTTCGTGAAGTTTTTAAGTTGATAAGGGTATAAGTTTTTGGCGGAAAAAACTTATACCCTTAAAAACTCAAAAACTAATAAGGCCTTCGATGGACCTTTTTCCCGTATAATTGTTTTCAGTTCAATTGTATCGTAAAAACCTGTTCATGTTTCGCATAACCGACACGGTCAAACATCTACTTATAATAAATGTGCTGGTGTTCTTCGGTTCCTACCTGTTGGGGCCTGCGAGGTTCAAGCTGGGCATGTTCTTTCCGACATCTGACTATTTCCAGCCCTTATCAGATCATCACCCACATGTTCATGCACGCCAATGAGATGCATTTGTTCTTCAACATGTTCGGCCTGTTCATGTTTGGGCCTCCGCTGGAATCGGTTTGGGGGCCTCGCCGCTTTTTGGCCTATTACCTGATCGCCGGTTTTGGGGCCCTGGGCCTGCATTTGCTGGCTACTTACATAGAGGTGACGATGATGGGGGGATCGCCGCTAATGCTCAATGTTCCCATGGTAGGGGCATCGGGAGCGATTTTCGGGTTGCTGGCGGGCTTCGGGATGATATTTCCCAATGCAACCATTATGTTGTTGTTCCCTCCTATTCCCATGAAAGCCAAATATTTTGTGCTGATCTACGCGGGTATCGAACTTTTTTTGGGCGTGAGCAACAGCGGCGGGAACGTCGCTCATTTCGCGCATGTAGGGGGCGCTCTTTTCGGCGTATTGCTCGTTCTGTACTGGAGGTATAAGAAGTGAATTTGCTAATGAGAGGCTAAGGACCTAATTTTGAACACGCGAAAGAGCCCTTAAATTAAAGCGCCCTATGTTTCAATCGATTTGGGAGGATATCAAGCAAGCTTTCCGGCACGGCAATATGGTGACCCGCCTGATGCTGATCAACGGCGTCGTGTTCGTGGCGGTCAATCTGGTCAAGTTGTTCATGGTCATATTTGGAGGATTCCAGTTGGATGCCCACGAACGCTTTGTCCGTTTTATGAAATTTTTCTCTCTTTCGAGCGACCTGCTCTTCGACATTACCCATCCCTGGGTGATCTTCACCAGCATGTTTCTGCATGAAAACCTGCTTCATGCCCTGTTCAATATTTTGTTCCTGATGTGGTTCGGCCGCATCGTAGCCGATCTGATCGGCGACCGGCGCCTTCTGCCCCTGTACCTGCTTTCCGGCCTTGCCGGCGGATTCCTGTATTTAGCTACTGCACACTGGATCTATAAAGATGGCGGCTATGCATACGGAGCATCCGGCGCCGTCATGGGTATCGTCGTTGCCGCAGGGGTGCTGGCCCCCGACTACCTTATTCGCCTGATCATCATCGGCGACGTCAGGTTGAAATATATCGTCATCTTTTTGCTCCTGCTCGATATCATAGGTCTGGCCAATATGAGCAACACGGGCGGGCACATCGCCCACCTCGGGGGCGCCGCGATGGGTTTTTTCTTTATCCGTCAATTACAGGTGGGTCAGGACTGGTCTAAACCGGTCAACCAATTGCTGGACCACATCGGCGACTTTTTCCTTCGCTTGTTCGGTGGAGGAAAGGGCAACCGCCCGAAGGTCGTTTACCGGAGCCCCGACCTGAAGAAGGAAAGGGAAAAGGTTCAAAGCGCCGGCGGCAAAGGCTGGGGCCAGCGAAAAGGAGGCAGCGCCACCGACCAATCGCATCAGGAGCGGCTCGACGCCATCCTGGACAAGATCAAGCAATCCGGTTACGAAAGCCTGACAGCCGAAGAGAAGGAGTTTTTGTTCAACGCAAGCAAGAAACGGGAGTAAGCGATGGTGAAGAGTTTGCTGCGCTGGGGAAATGTCCTGCTCATCGTGCTGACCCTGCTCGTATACCTGGCCCCGCAGGTCAATCCATTAACTTTCTGGCCCATGGCCTTTTTGGGGCCGCTCTTCCCTGGCTCGTTTTACTGCACCTGGGGTTCATCGTGTTTTGGATCGCAGTGCGGAAGGCCTACTTTTTAATGTCGCTCGTTTGCCTGCTGTTGGGTTGGAATTACCTGACGGCAATATGGGCGTTCCGGTTTCCACAATCCGGGGAGGGCGCCGATTTCCGGGTCATGAGTTACAACCTCTTCCTCCTCCAGGGCATTATGGACAATGACGAAGACTATGCATACAAGCGGCAGGGCTCCTTCAAGAGCTTCATGGCCTCGGTGGAACCGCTGGACGTACTGGCTACCCAGGAGTGTTCGCAGAAGTTTGCCGTCTGGATGAACCGCGAGTTGAAATATCCCTACTCCTACACGGTGCAGGGTACCACCATTTTTAGCCGGCATCCCTTTCTGGACCGCGGCAGCATGGAGTTTGAAAAATCCGTCAATTCGATCGTCTGGGCCGATTTCAAAATAAAAGGCCAGGTCATCCGGGTGTATAGCGCCCACCTCCAATCCATTCAGATCAGCGATGAGGCGGAAAAACTCAAGGAAACCGGCGATCTGCAGGAGAAGAAAACCTGGGTGGGCATCGGCGGCATCATGCGAAAATACAAACGGGCCAGCCAAAAGCGGGTGGAGCAGGCCGCGCAACTGGCCGCGCACATTTCGAAAAGCCCCTATCCGGTGGTGGTTTGCGGCGATTTTAATGAAACTCCCGTATCCTATACCTACCGGCGAATCGCCGATGACCTGGGGCTGGTCGATACTTTCCGGGAAAAGGGCTCGGGCTCCGGGTTTACCTACGGCGGCTTCCTTCCCGCCCTCCGGCTCGATTATATCCTGAGCGACCCGAAGCTGACGGTGCTCAACCACGACCGCTTCAAAAATTCCTATTCCGACCACTTCCCTGTGCTCTGTGAATTTGACCTTCCTCAATAAAGAGTTACCTTTGCGGCCTATGAAAAGCGAACTGCGCGTGTTCAATACCCTCAGTGGGGAGAAAGAAGATTTTAAACCCTTGCACGAAGGCCACGTAGGCATGTACGTCTGCGGACCTACGGTGTACAGCGATGTCCATCTGGGCAATTGCCGGACCTTTGTGAGCTTCGACGTGATCTACCGCTACCTGCTGCATCTTGGGTATAAAGTCCGGTATGTCCGCAACATCACCGACGTGGGCCACCTGGAGGGCGACGCAGATACCGACGCAGAAGACAAGATATCGAAAAAGCCCGCCTCGAAGAGCTGGAACCCATGGAGATCGTGCAGACCTACATGAACGGATTCCATCATGTAATGAATTTATTGAATGCCTTGCCGCCCAATATAGAGCCGAGGGCGACGGGCCATATCCTGGAGCAGATCGAGATGGTACAAACCATTCTGGACAATGGCTATGCCTATGTGGAAAAAGGCTCCGTCTATTTCGATACGGCCAGATTGATCGAAAAGAAGAAGGGCGTATACGGGAAACTGTCCGGCCGCAAGCCGGAAGAGCTGCTAAACGAAACGCGCGACCTTAAAAAGCAGGACGAAAAGCGCTCTCCGATCGACTTTGCCATCTGGATCAAGGCCGATCCGAGCCACCTCATGCGCTGGAACTCGCCCTGGTCGGTGGGCTTCCCGGGCTGGCACCTCGAATGCTCGGCCATGAGCACCAAATATTTGGGAAAGACTTTTGACATTCACGGCGGGGGCTACGATCTGAAATTCCCGCACCACGAGAACGAGATCGCGCAGAGCCACGGCGCCTGCGATTGCACGCCTGCGCGCTACTGGCTGCACGGCAATATGCTCATGCTCAACGGAAGCAAGATGTCGAAGAGCACCGGCAACTCCATCACCCCGCATCAGTTGCTGACGGGCGATAGTCCGCATGTCACCAAGGCGTATAGCTTTATGGTGCTGCGGTTTTTTATGTTGCAGTCGCACTATCGCAGTACGCTCGACATGACCGACGAGGCCCTGCAGGCCGCGGAAAAAGGTTACCGCCGGATGATGGAGGCCTATGCCACCCTCCAGGGCTTGCAGCACCCGGGGAAAGGCAACCCCGGCGTCCTGGACGAGGAGATCAAGGACCTGATCGACGCGGTCTATGACGAGATAAATGACGATTTCAACACCCCCCGGGCGCTTGCCCGTCTGTTTGAGCTCGTCACAAAAATTAATGCCCTGAAAGGCGGCCAGTTGTCGTTCGACGAAGTGCTGCCCCCTACGCTGGAGCTCTTGAAAGAGACCTTCCGCTCTTTCCTGTTCGATGTTTTCGGTCTGAAGGACGAGTCGGAGTCCGCTTCCGGCGATGCCGAATTGATGGACGGCCTGATGCAGCTCATTATCCAGATGCGCAAGGAAGCCCGCGAGCGCAAGGACTTTCCCACTTCCGACAAAATCCGCGATGCGTTGAAGGAACTCAGCGTGCAGTTGAAGGATGGGAAGGAAGGGACGGCTTGGGTGAAGGAATGATTAAGAGCGGAAAGTCAAAGCATTTTTTACCCTCTTCGCTTCTTCCTTTCTACCATCGGTATCCTGCCGGATTTCAAAGCCTTGTTTTTTAATCAGTAATTCCCACCAAAGAATTGCGGGTAAAAGTCCTGCGGAATGAGCTTCCAACCGGTACATCAATTCGATGTTTGGGCTTTCCCGGTCATGAAGTATCCTGCTCAGCGTGGTATAATGCAATCCGATATCAATTGAAAACGCTTTTTTGGACTTACGGATGATCCTGATGTACTCTCCCAGGAAAGCGCCGAAACTGTTTCCAACAGAATAAGATTCTTTATCGGTATAAGTGCGCATCAATATCCTCAATCGGGTCAAATCCGCTTGCAATCTTTGCTCTTCTGTTCGGGTTTTTATCTTTTCCAGGCGGATTTGCCGCATTTCTTCGCCGGCTGCCGCTTTTTCTGCATCGGTCAGTTCTTCACTGATAACATGGGCATCTGCAATTTCCTGATCTGAATATTGTTTTTTGAGCCGATCGTATATTTTTTTATTATCGTCCATCTTCCAAATATTTGATAATTAATGAAAGGGAATTAGTCCCTTCGGTAGCCAACATTCTTCCATATTGTTCAAACCCATACTTATTCTTATAGAGATCGATGAGTTTTGTTTTTGGTACCAGAGATACAAACCCGTCATACCCACGTTTAAAGGCTAATTCACAAGCAAAGGCAATCAAGGCGCCTGGAATATGATCTATTTGTTTGTCTTTTCCGATGTTCTCTTTGGACGATTCGATCAAGTTCAGATGAATCCTGAACTCTTCCGGAATATCGGCTAATGACATCAGGCCTACAATCTGGCCGGTTTCCGCAAGGTACAGTTTGTACAATTCCAGACCCTGCTTTTTCTCAAACTGCCAATCGAATAAAAAGTTTTTACTTCGTAAAATTTGCCGCAAATCATTGCCTGCGGCCTCTTCAATTTCCGCATCTACAGCCTCCCTTTTGGTAATTTTTTAAGTTTCACGGCACAATAGATATTTTACAAATATAGTAAATTTTATTTATGATTTTGGCAAATATTTTTTATTTATCCTTCCTCTTTTTCAACCCAAAATTTTCTCCTACCTTTAACCCGTCAATTCTAGTATTTCCCCTTTTACATACGTAATACTCAATGCCTTCGAGGCGATAGCTATGCCCCGGTCTGAGCCATGGACTCCATGCGATCGGATGCCGGCTATGTATTGCGGTTTTTATTTCATTAACCATACTAATCCAGTACCAAATGGCAACAATCAATCCTTACCTCAACTTCAACGGCAATGCCGCCGAGGCCTTCGAGTTTTACAAATCCGTTTTCGGCGGAGAACTCGCCGGGGCCCAGCAGTACAAGGACGCTCCGGGCAACGAAAACATGACGCCCCAGGAGCTCCAAGGCATGATGCACATCGCTCTTCCCATCGGGAACGGGAGCATCTTGATGGCTTCAGACATCGTGCCCTCGATGGGGCATCGCAAGGCGGAGGGCAATAACTGCTACCTTTCCATTGAGGCAGACAGCAAAGAGCATGCGGCTCAGCTGTTCAACGGCCTCTCCGCCGGTGGAGTGGTCCAAATGCCGCTGGAGGATACTTTCTGGAATGCCTACTTCGGGATGTTCGTAGATAAGTTCGGCATCTGCTGGATGGTGAATTATACCTATCCGCAGCAGTAAGTTACGACTCACGAAATCACCGGACCCCGGCGCCCTCAATGAGCAGGACGCCGGGTTTATTTTTTCCGCAAGAAAGATTCCGTTAATTTTGTCCTGGTGCTTAAATACAAATCCATGAAATACTTTTTAACCGGGGCTACCGGCTTTGTCGGAAAAAGGCTGGCTCAAATGCTCAAAGAACGAGGACACGAAGTGGTGGCCGTGGTGAGATCTCCCGATAAAGCAGACGACTTGAAGGCCATAGGGGTTTCGCTCGTAAAAGGCGACGTCGCGGAAAAGGAAAGCATGCGGCAAGCCATGCAGGGATGCGACGGGGTTTTCCACGTGGCAGCCTGGTATAAATTGGGGCAGCGGGATAAGACCCCTGGCTGGAAAACCAACGTAGAGGGCACCCTGAATGTGCTGGAACTCGTTCGGGAATTGAACATCCCGAAATGCGTATATACCAGCACCCTGGCCATCAATTCAGACACCCACGGCGCCATCCGGGACGAAACATTCCGCTTCACCGGCAGGCATATCAGCGAATACGATCGCACGAAAGCCGCCGCCCACGAAATCGCAGACCAATTTATCAAAGAGGGTCTGCCGCTGGTCATCCTCATGCCCGGCCTGATCTACGGCCCGGGTGGAACAAGCCTGAGCGACGAGGCTTTTCGGCTCTATCTGAAAAAACAACTACCGGTCATCCCCGCCAGGTCTGCCTATTCCTGGGCCCATGTCGACGATATCGCCGGCATGCATATCACAGCCATGGAAAAAGCGGCTTCGGGTTCTACCTATAGCATCGCCGGACCCTGCCATACCATGATAGAGGCCTATCAAATGGCCTATGAAATTACCGGCATTCGCAAACCGATAGCGGTCCCGACTTTCCTGACGCGGTCCTTTTCTCTCCTGGCCGGGCTTGTCGAAATAATCATCCCCATGCCCGAATTGTACACCTCCGAAACCTTGGGAATACAAGGCTCCACTTATCTCGGCGACAACTCAAAAGCCAAACGCGAGCTGGGGTATAATCCCCGCCCCTGAGACAAGGATTGGAAGAAATCCTCAGATATGAACTTGCAAAAATCAACGGGAAGAAAAAATAAATAATATGGATTTCAGCCTGCGCCCCTGGACAATAGACGATCTGGACAGCCTTGTGAAATATGCCAACAACTTCCGCATTGCAAAAAATATGACGGATCAGTTTCCGCATCCCTATACCCTTGAAAAAGGCAAAGCTTTTATCGGGTATGCAAGTTCCGGAACCCCGCCGAATATCCTGGCCATTGAGGTCGGAGGGGAAGCGGCAGGCGGTATAGGCATTCACCCCCAGCACGACATTCATTGCAAAAACGCGGAACTGGGATACTGGCTCGGCGAGCCCTTCTGGGGTCAGGGGATCATCAGCCGTGCGATCGTACAAATGACGGAGTATGGCTTCCAAAACTGGGATATCGCCAGAATCTTCGCGTGTCCCTTCGGTACAAACATCGGCTCCCAAAAGGCCCTGGAAAAAGCCGGCTATACACTGGAGGGGCGTTTTGAGAATACCTTGTATAAAAACGGCGAGTACCTGGACGAGTTCATATATGCCATCCGACGAAGATGAATACAGACCTGATAAAATACTACCACGACAGGGCCGCCGAATACGAAAAGGTGTACGCCCTTCCGGAGCGGCAGGAAGACCTGGCCACCGCCACGGCTTTGCTGAAAAAAGTGTTCAGCGGCAAAGAGGTGTTTGAGATCGCCTGCGGCACCGGCTTCTGGACGGAGCGGATCGCCGAAACCGCCGCCTCCGTTTTTGCCACCGACATCAACCAAAGCGTGATCGACGTGGCGGAAAAGAAAAGTTACCCAAACGCCAAGGTAGCTTTTGCAGTAGCCGATCTGTTCGACTACCAGACGCCGAAGCCATACGAATCGCTCTTCGCCGGATTTATCTGGAGCCATATCCTCCTGCAGGATCTGGACCGGTTTATCTGCACTGCCGCTGGTTTTGTCGCCCCGGGTGGAAGGTTGGTTCTCATGGACAACAACTACGTCGAGGGCAGCAATTATCCGCTCAGCCAACAGGACGAAGCGGGCAATACCTTCCAAACACGCAAGCTGGAAGACGGCAGCTCCCATCTGGTGCTCAAAAACTTTCCGACGGAGTTTTTCCTGCGCGAAAGCTGGAAGGATATCGTCACGAACATCGAATTTTTTGACCTGAAATATTACTGGATACTGGTATGCAATCTACCCCATTCCCGGTCCTGAACACCGAACGGCTTGTTTTGAGATCCCTCGAAGCGGACGACGACGAAGCCATCTTCCGGCTTCGGGCGGAGGAAAGCGTTAACACCTATCTCGAGGACTTCCGTCACAGCTCCATAGAGCAGACCCGCGAATTTATCGGCAAGATCAGGGCCGGTGCGCCGGAAAGCCAGTGGGTGTATTGGGCGATCTCGCCGAAAGGCGCCAATGACCTGATCGGCACAATCTGCCTGTGGAATTTTTCAAGCGATGGGGCTACGGCGGAGGTGGGGTATATGTTGCATCCCGACTTCCAGGGGAAGGGTTTTATGCGCGAGGCTTTGGAAAAAGTCATCGAGTATGGTTTTAGGGTCGTGAACCTGAAAAAAATAGAGGCCTATACCCACCGGGACAACCAGGCCTCCACCCGGCTGCTTGAGAAATTTCATTTCAAAAGACGCGGCGAAAAAACGGGAAAGGAAGAAGGGCATGAAATTATATTCACCTTGTACAAAAGGATCGGCGATCCGGAATAGGAATGAAACAATACTTCGGCATTATCGAAATTGGCGACATCCAAAATATCCCCGCCGATGGCCCGGAAGACGGGAAGCAGGCAGAGGTGAAGTTTGTCCATTACCCCGATTGCCAGCAATTGATCATCTGGCTTGCGGAATACGGGCGCAATTACGGCTCGGTCCGTTTTACAGATCGAAAAACGAGCCGGATCTTAAAGGAGCATTCGGTTGCAGATATCCTCAACGGAAGTATACAACTCCTCTTCGACACCCTGGACCTCCCTCCCGGTGAGTATTCCATTGAGATCGACCACCCCAAGGGCTGGAAACACCTGATTGAGATCACCAAGTTTAAAAAAGGGTACCAAACTCCCAAACCCCCTCCGCCGGAAGTGGATGAGGCCCTATTGGACAGGCCCCCTATCGTGTACAGAGACGGATTTGGAAATATTCTCCCCAATGAAGACCTGATCATGCGGGACAATTTCCTGAAGGAACTGGCGGACAAATTCCTTGCAAGGATCGAATACGAGGGCAATTTCCGATCGGGAACGGTAATATACATCGAAGGGGAAACCCGCATTTCTTTCTCCCACGAAATGGGGGGCGGCAATTGCATGCTTTACATCGACATACCGGAGGAAAAAGACTGGGAAGCCCAAACCGGGACGCCCCTCAGGCACAGGAAAAATATCGTCGAATTTGTGGCTGAAACGGTGAGGCGGGAGCAGGCCTCCAACTGCCGGTTTGAAATTGGCCAAAATTCCATAACTTATTATTATACTTGAGGCCCGGTAGCAAACCGGTTCCCTTCACCCAAAAATTTCAAGATGAAACAGCAGCTTCTTTTTGCATTGATCCTCCCCGTATTTGCGGGGTTTCTTTTTTCCTGCAATACCAAATCGAAAGAGACAATGAACGACGAAACCACCGAAGAGGCGGCGAAGCCCGGCGACACGACCCTTGTATCTTCTGCCGCAGAACTGAAAACCCTGATGGATGCTGGCGAAGGCCAGGGCAAATATTCCGTGGAAGACTTCTTCCGCAACCCCGAAAAGACCCGTTATCAGCTTTCACCTGACGGGCTCCATTTTTCCTACATGGGCCCCCACGAACGCCGGCAAAACATCTTCATCCAAAAGATCGGAGAGGAAAAGGTCGTGCGGATCACCAACGAAACCGACCGCGACATCGCCTGGTATTTCTGGGCCAACCCCAAGCGGATCGTGTACGTCAAAGACGATGGCGGAAATGAGAACTTCCACCTCTACGCCGTCGACATCGACGGAAGCAATCTCAAGGACCTGACCCCCTTCGAAGGAGTGCGCATCGACGTGATCGACGACCTGGAAGATATCGACGAGGAGGTCATCATCGGCATGAATAAAAACAACCCCCAGTTGTTCGAGCCCTACCGCCTGAACATCGTGACCGGCGAGATCAAACAACTGGCCGAAAATACCAATCCGGAAGAGGCTATTTCCGGCTGGATGACCGACCACGAGGGGAAACTGCGCGGCGCCTATAAGGTGAAAGACGGCGTCAATACGGTCATTATGTACCGCGAAACCGAAGACCAGCCTTTCCGCGACGTGCTCACCACCAACTTCCGGGAAACCGTGGCGCCCCTCTTTTGATTTTGACAACGGCAACATTGCTTATGCTTCCTCCAACCTGGGACGCGATAAAAACGTCATCATCAAACTCGATATGTCCACCGGCAAGGAGGTGGGCAAACCAATTTTCTCCCATCCCGATGTCGACGTGTTTGAACTGAACTACTCCCATAAGCGCAAAGTGCTCACCTCCATCGGCTTTGAAACCGACAAGCAGCACCGCCATTTCCTCGACAAGGAAACCGAAGCGCTTTACAAAAGGCTCACCAAAGACCTGGGCCAGTACGAAATAGCCATCACCAGCGCCAACAAGGCCGAAGACAAATTCATGGTGCGCACCTATAGCGACCGCTCTCTGGGCGCCTTTTATTTCTACGACAAAAACACCGACAAGCTGACCAAGATCGCGGATGTGAGTCCCTGGATCCAGGAAAAGGATTTGGCGCCGATGAAGCCCGTCACCTACAAGACCCGCGACGGCATGACCATCAACGGATACCTGACCCTGCCCAACGTTCCGGAGGCCAAAAACCTGCCGGTGGTCATCAATCCCGACGGCGTGGAATGGCTCATCGCCCAGGGCATCGCCGATCCCAACCGCGTTGCCATTTACGGAGGTAGCTACGGAGGCTACGCTACCCTGGCCGGACTGACCTTTACCCCCGACCTGTACGCCTGCGGCATCGACTACGTGGGGGTTTCCAACCTCTTCACTTTCATGAATACGATCCCTCCCTACTGGAAGCCCTATCTGATGATGTTTCACGAAATGGTGGGGAACCCGGAAGGCGATAAGGCCCTGATGGAGGCGGCTTCACCGGTTTACCATATCGACAAGATCAAAGCCCCCTTGTTTGTAGTGCAGGGCGCCAACGACCCCCGGGTCAATATCGACGAGTCGGATCAGATCGTGAGCGCCCTTCGCAAAAAAGGCGTGGATGTGCCCTACATGGTCAAATACGACGAAGGCCACGGTTTCGGAAACGAGGAGAACCAGTTCGAGTTCTACAAAGCCATGGTCGGATTTCTGAACAAGCACATGCAGCCGGCTGTGAAGGGTTAACCATTAAATATTGTTAGAAGCCATGAAAACAATTATTCTGTTCTCTTTTTGCCTGCTGGGAATGGCAGGTGCGCAGGCCCAGGTCAATGCCAGGCTCTTCCAGTTTCCCGATGTATCGCAAACCCAGATCACCTTTGTCTACGGGGATGATATCTGGGTCGCTCCCAAGGAAGGCGGGATCGCATCGCGCCTGAGCTCGCCGGAAGGGCTGGAGTCTTTCCCCCGCTTTTCGCCCGACGGCTCCCGGATCGCCTTTTCCGGCAACTACGACGGGAATGTCGATATTTACGTCCTGCCCTCCCAGGGTGGATTGCCCACCCGGGTGACCCACCACGGCATGTTCGACCGCCTCGTCGACTGGTATCCCGACGGCAAAAGCCTGTTGTATGCCGCGAGTATGGAAAGCGGCAAGCAGCGCTGGTCGCAGTTGTATAAAATTTCTCCGGAAGGAGGCCTTCCCGAAAAACTGCCCATGGTTCATGCCGAAATGGGAGCGCTTTCACCCGATTCAAAGAAGATTGCCTTTACCGACCGCAGCCAGGTGTTTCGGACCTGGAAACGCTACCGCGGGGGCTCGGCGCCGGATATCTGGATTTTCGACCTCCAATCCATGGAGGCACAGAATTTCACCCGCAATGCGGCCAATGACGAATTGCCGATGTGGACCGGGGACAAGATCTATTACCTCTCGGATCAGGGTCCCGAAATACGCTTCAATATCTGGGTCTACGATACCAAGGCGAAGACGAGCAAACAGGTTACCAAATTCAAGGACTTTGACGTCCACTTTCCCTCCCTCGGGCCCTCGGAGATCGTCTTCGAAGCAGATGGGAAACTCTACCTGCTCGGGCTCAAAGACGAAAAATACAAGGAGGTCCAGATTCAGGTAGTGACCGACCAGGCCTTCGTAAAGCCGCGCAAGGAAAGCGTCGAGAAATTTCTTCAAAATATCTCCATTTCTCCGGACGGCAACCGGGCCGTGGTCGAAGCCAGGGGCGAGCTTTTTTCCGTTCCGGCCGTCAAGGGCTATGTCCAGAACCTCAGCCAGTCGCCCGGCGCCGCAGAGCGCTACCCTGCCTGGTCGCCGGATGGGAAATACATCGCCTATTGGAGCGACAAGAGCGGCGAATACGAACTCACGGTCCGCGACCTGAGCAACGGCAATAAGGAAAAACAGCTCACCCAACTGGGTCCGGGTTTCCGGTACAACCTCTATTGGTCGCCCGACTCGAAAAAGCTGGCCTTTGTCGACCAGACCATGACCATGCGGATCTACCACATGGAAAGCAATACCCTGGATCGCGTGGACCAGGACTTTTTCCTTTTTGAAGGGGGCCTTCGCGGCTGGACGCCTTCCTGGTCGCCCGACAGTCGCTGGCTGGCTTATTCCCGCACGGTCGACAACAGCAACAATGCCCTGTTCATCTACGATTCGAAAGACAAAAAATCGAAGCAGGCCAGCTCCGGTTTTTACAATGACCTCAACCCCGTTTTCGACCCGGAGGGGAAGTACCTTTACCTGACCACGAATCGCTCTTTCTCTCCTGTGTACAGCGATTTCGACAACTCCTGGATATACCCCAACGCCACCCAGCTGGCGGCGATCAGCCTCCGCAAGGATGTGCCCTCTCTCCTGGCGGCCGAAAACGACACCGTAGCGATTCAGATCGATACCATAGGAAATTGGAAAAAGAGCCAGGAAGAAAAGAAGGAAGAAGCCAAAGTCAAGCCCGTGGAAATCGACTTCGAGGGCTTTGAGCAAAGGCTGGTCATCCTTCCCCCGGCGGCGGGCAATATGGGCGGCTTGTACCCCACGGAGGGCAAGCTGGTTTTCATGCGGTTTCCCGTGGCAGGCACCCCGAATCCCAGTGGAACCCTGATGTATTACGACCTGAAAGAGCGCGAGGAGAAGACCATCCTGGAAAATGTGAATTGGCATAAAATGAGCGCCGATGGCAAAAAGCTCCTGGTGAATTCAAATGGCCAATGGGGCGTGGTCGAGCCCAATCCCGACCAAAAGCTGGAAAAGACCATGCCGGTGGCCGAGATGGAGGCGACGATCAATCCCCGCGAGGAATGGCGTCAGATATTCAACGATACCTGGCGTTTTGAGCGCGATTTCTTTTACGATGAAAAAATGCACGGGGTAGATTGGCCCGCCATGCGCAAACAATACGGCGCGCTGATCGAACACGCCTCCAGCCGCAACGATGTGAATTTTATCATCGGCGAATTGATCGGCGAGCTCAACGCCTCGCACACTTACCGAGGCGGAGGCGATCAGGAAACGACCAAATCCCGCCAGGTGGGCTATCTGGGCGTCAACTGGGAGAAAGTGGATGGACATTTCCGGATCAAAGAGATTATCCGCGGCGCGGCATGGGACAATGAGGTCCGTTCCCCGCTGGACGAACCCGGCATCGGTGTCCAGGCGGGCGATTTTGTATTGGCCGTCAACGGTATTGCCTTAAAGGACTATACCGATCCCTGGGCTGCTTTCGAGGGCCTCGCAGGAAAGACCGTAGAACTTACCGTCCACAGCAAGGCCTCCATGGAGGGCGCCCGGACGGTGGTCGTCCAAACCCTTTCCGACGAAACCCGCCTGCGCAACCTGGCCTGGATCGAATCCAACCGCCGGCACGTCGACGAGGCTTCCGGCGGGAAGCTCGGCTATATCTACGTGCCGAGCACCGGCATCGACGGCCAGAACGAACTGGTGCGCCAGTTTTACGGACAATGGAACAAAGAGGGATTGGTGATCGACGAACGCTTCAACAACGGCGGCCAGATACCCGATCGCTTTATAGAACTGCTCAACCGCAAGCCGCTGGCATACTGGGACGTGCGGGACGGCAAGACCTGGCAATGGCCTCCTGTGGGACATTTCGGCTCCATGGCCATGCTCATCAACGGCTGGTCGGGCTCCGGGGGCGACGCCTTCCCCGACTACTTCCGCAAATCCGGCCTCGGCCCGCTGATCGGTAGCCGAACCTGGGGTGGACTGATCGGCATCTCGGGCTCACCGTCCCTCATCGACGGGGGCGGGGTCACGGTGCCCACCTTCCGGATGTACAACCCCGACGGCACCTGGTTCAAGGAGGGGCACGGCGTCGACCCGGACATCGAAGTTCCGGAAGACCCTTCCGCCCTTGCAAAAGGCAAAGACCCGCAACTGGAAAAAGCGATCGAGGTGGTGATGAAGCAGCTTGCCGCCAAGGGGACCGTCAAGCCGAAGGAACCGGCCAGAGAGGATAGAACGAAATAAGAGAAGTTGTCTGAATCAGGGGGGTGATATCCCTAATGAGGGATATCACCCCCCTGATTCAGACAATATTTTTTTAGGAAATACCCAGAAAAAACACCGTCCCTTCCAGCCTATACAGCGTCATCCCCGGCGGCACTTCTTCATTGGCTTTCATTTTTTGACGGATCAGGCGATACACCCCTTTGAAGGTTTCTCCATTGGCCACATGGGTGCCTTGCATCCCGCCGATCGATTCATTCACGCAAAAAATAAGCAGGAATCCTTCCAGTCCGTAGTCGGGCCGGTCGATAAAGGCGCCCGCCTGAATGGCGTCTACCATGCCCAGAGATCGGATAGGATCTTTGAACTTTCCACCCGGAGGGCGGAGCGGGCTGTTTTTGTTGCTGTAGGTGCCGTCGGTCACAATGACGGTCAGATTGCCGCCTTTCGCTGTTGTTCCGGTGAATTGGGCATGCAACAGCATAGGCAGCATAGCGGTTATTAGTATCAGAAGTCTTTTCATGTTCAAGGATTTTAATGAAAAAGTATCAGGGAGCTGTCTGCTTATATAGGTTAGCAAATTAGCAAAATGTTCAATAACTGGGTCGATTTTAAATTTTCATATCTTTACAGTCACCACCAGCGCATTTTCTGCCAAACCAATCTTCTATGCAAGTAGTTGCTCCCTACCAACCAAAGAATAAAGTCCGCATCGTAACCGCCGCCTCGCTGTTTGACGGACACGACGCCGCCATCAATATCATGCGCCGCATCCTGCAAAGCTCCGGCGCGGAGATCATCCACCTGGGGCATAACCGCTCCGTGCTGGAAATCGTCCAAACCGCCATTCAGGAAGACGCGCAGGGCATCGCCATCACCTCCTACCAGGGGGGCCATATCGAGTTTTTTAAGTATATGTATGACCTGCTCCGCGAAAAAGGGGCCGGGCATATCAAGATATTCGGAGGCGGTGGCGGGACCATCCTCCCTACTGAAATCGAGGAGCTCCATCAATACGGCATCAACCGCATCTATTCGCCCGACGATGGCCGGAAAATGGGGCTCCAGGGCATGATCAACGACCTGCTCCAACAGTGCGACTATCCCATCGGCTTCAGCGCAAACGGGGAGGTCAAGCATTTTCTCCAAAAGAACCCCGGAGCGATCGCCCGCCTGATCTCCGTGGCCGAAAACAACCCCGATCTTTTCAATTCCGATATACGGCCCAATCTCAAGCTAAAAGAATCGCCGGTACTCGGCATCACCGGCACGGGAGGCTCGGGAAAATCGAGCCTGGTCGACGAGTTGGTGCGGCGCTTCCTCCTCGATTTTCGGGATAAAACCATCGCCGTTATCTCAGTCGATCCTTCGAAGCGCAAAACCGGCGGCGCCCTGCTCGGCGACCGCATCCGCATGAACTCCGTCTATAACTCCCGGGTCTACATGCGTTCGCTGGCAACCCGGCAGTCCAACCTGGCGCTGTCGCAACACGTGCAATCGGCCCTGGAAGTGCTCAAAGCAGCTGCATTTGACCTGATCATTCTGGAGACCTCGGGTATCGGCCAGTCGGATACCGAGATCATCGACCACTCGACCGCTTCGCTCTACGTGATGACGCCCGAATACGGCGCCGCCACTCAGTTGGAGAAGATCGATATGCTCGATTTTGCCGATATTATTGCACTCAACAAGTTCGACAAACGCGGCGCGCTCGACGCCCTTCGCGACGTGCGCAAGCAGTTTCAGCGCAACCACCAGCTCTGGGCCAAGCCCGTGGAGGAGATGCCGGTGTTCGGCACCATCGCGTCGCAGTTTAACGACCCGGGCATGAACCAGCTCTACGTACAGGTCATGCAAACCCTTTCGGAAAAGGCGGGCATGGATTTCCACTCCAGCTTCCAGGCTTCGGATGAGATGAGCCAGAAGATCTACATCATTCCTCCGAGCCGCACGCGCTACCTGTCCGAGATCTCCGAAAACAACCGGAATTACGATACCTGGTCCGAACGCCAGGCCGATCTGGCCCGGAAGCTTTTCGGCCTCAAGCAGTCGATGGAGCTCCTCAAAGGATTGAATGCGGAAGATGCGGCACTCCCATCTCTACAAACTGTATACGAGGACCTGAACAAGGACCTCGACGGCCAGGCCAAGAGGATACTGGAAACCTGGGCTACCAAAAAGGCCAACTACGCCGGGCACGAATTTGTGTATAAGGTGCGCGACCGCGAATTCAAGGTCAAGCCTTTCACCGAATCGCTGTCCCATACCCGCATCCCCAAGGTGGCGATGCCCAGATTCAAAGATTGGGGCGAGATCATCCGCTGGAGTTTGCAGGAGAACGTGCCGGGAGAGTTTCCCTTTACGGCCGGCGTATTCCCGTTCAAGCGGGAGGAGGAAGACCCCACGCGCATGTTTGCCGGAGAAGGCGGCCCGGAGCGCACCAACCACCGCTTCCACTATGTGTCGCTCGGCATGCCGGCCGTGAGGCTATCCACTGCTTTCGACAGTGTGACGCTGTATGGCGAAAACCCCGATCACCGCCCCGACATTTACGGGAAGATCGGCAACTCGGGCGTCAGCGTCTGCTGCCTCGACGACGCCAAAAAGCTCTACTCCGGTTTCGACCTCTGCGACCCGAAGACCTCCGTATCCATGACCATCAACGGGCCAGCGGCGACGATCTGCGCCTTTTTCATGAACGCGGCCATCGACCAGCAGTGCGAGAAATACATCCGTGAAAACGGACTGGAACACCTCGTGGAAGCCCGTCTCAAAGAGCGCTACGACGACCATGGTCTCGAACGGCCCGCTTATCTGGGCGAACTGCCGGAGGGCAACGACGGCCTCGGCCTGATGCTCCTGGGTCTCACCGGCGACCAGGTGCTGGAACCCGAAATCTACAACGATTGCAAGGCCCGGGCCCTCCAAGCGGTGCGCGGCACCGTGCAGGCGGATATCCTCAAGGAAGACCAGGCGCAGAATACCTGCATCTTCTCCACCGAATTTTCGCTTCGACTGATGGGCGACGTGCAGGAGTATTTCATAAAAAACAGAGTCCGAAATTTTTACTCGGTGTCCATCTCCGGATACCACATCGCCGAGGCAGGCGCCAACCCGATCTCCCAACTCGCTTTTACCCTTGCGAATGCCTTTACCTTCGTCGAGTACTACCTCTCCCGGGGCATGCAAATCGACCAATTCGCGCCCAACCTCTCCTTCTTTTTCTCCAATGGGGTCGATCCCGAATACGCCGTCATCGGCCGGGTTGCCCGGCGCCTGTGGGCCAAGGCCATGAAGTACAAATACAACGCCAACGAGCGCTCGCAAAAACTGAAGTACCATATCCAGACCTCCGGCCGCTCGCTGCATGCCCAGGAGATCGCTTTCAACGATATTCGCACCACTCTCCAGGCGCTCTACGCCATCTACGACAACTGCAACTCCCTGCACACGAACGCCTATGACGAGGCTATCACCACGCCGACAGAGGAGAGCGTGCGGCGCGCCATGGCCATCCAGCTCATCATCAACCACGAGTTGGGACTGGCCAAAAACGAAAACCCCATGCAGGGCTCCTTCATCACCGAAGAACTGACGGACCTGGTGGAAGAAGCGGTATTGTCCGAATTCGACCGCATCACCGAGCGGGGCGGGGTGCTCGGCGCGATGGAGACCATGTACCAGCGCGGCAAGATTCAGGAGGAAAGCCTTTACTACGAAACCCTCAAACATACCGGCGACCTGCCCCTCATAGGCGTCAATACCTTCCTGAGCAAGGAGGGCTCGCCTACCGTCCTCCCAAGGGAAGTAATTCGCTCCACCCCCGAAGAAAAGGAAAGCCAGATCCACACCGTCGAAAATCTGCAGCGCGCAGCCGGGGAAAAGGCCAAACAATCGCTCCGCGAGCTCCAGCTCGCCGCCATCCAAAACCGCAACCTCTTCGATCAGTTGGTGGAAACGGTGAAGTATTGCTCCCTGGGACAAATTACCCATGCGCTGTATGAGGTGGGAGGGCAGTACAGACGAAATATGTAGGGAGTTTTGAATTTTTAGTTCTTAGTTTTTAGTTGAACAGGTTTCAACTAAAAACTAAAAATTAATAACTAAAAACTCACAAAGCCGCTGCCCCAAACACCCCCGCGCTATCCCCCAGCACGGGCTTCAGGATCGGAGTTGCAAATTCGAAGTTGAAAATATTTTTGGCTACTGATTTCGGGCCTTCCGTGTAGAGCAGGCCGATATTGCCAACGCCACCGCCGATCACGATCGCGTCGGGGTCGATGAGGTTGACGACCGGGCCGAGGGCCTTCCCGAAAAAGTCGATCATGCGGTTGAGGGTCTGTTGAGCCGCCGGATCTTCTGAAGCCCGGGCGGCGATTTCCGGCAGTGGGCGTTTTTGCCCGGAGATGCCCTCGTAGTAGCGCTCCAGCGAAGGGCCGGAGAGGATGGTTTCCACGCAGCCGGTCCGGCCGCAATAACAGGGTCCGCCCGATTCGTGGAGGAAGGAATGGCCCCATTCGCCGGCGATGCCGTGGCGGCCGTGCAGTACTTTTCCATCCACCACTACGCCCCCTCCGACTCCTGTGCCCATGATGATCCCAAAAACCACCTTCGCTTCGGGTTCGAGTTGACCCGGAGCTCCCCAGCGGGCTTCCGCCAGGGCAAAGCAATTGGCGTCATTGGCCATGGCCACGGGTATGCCCAGTGTTGTTTGCAGGTCGGTCAGAAAGGGATTTCCGTTCAGGCAAAGGGTATTGCTGTTTTTATGCACAAAGGTGTCCGGTTCGTAAGTGCCCGGTGTTCCGATGCCGATCCGCTCCGGTCGAAAGCCCGCTTCCTTCGCCAGGTCTTCGACCAGATTTCGGATCTGGGATAAGATGTGCCGGTAGCCCCCTTCCTGTTCCGTAGGTATGCGCCTGCGCGCAATGACTTCCAGGCCGGTCGCATGCGGGCGGACGACTACCCCTTCGATCTTCGTGCCTCCCATATCGATTCCCCAAAGTAGACTCATAGTTGGAGTGTATTGTTCCTTGCTAAGATAGGTTTAAAAGCGGCAGATTCTCTATCTTTGCACCTTGGTTTTGTGACTGGTGACTAATGACTGGTGACTCGGCTGTTAACGAGTTACCAGTCACTAGTCACCAGTCACCAGTCACTAATCACTCAACTGATGTACAAAGAATACAAGGGCCTGGACCTTCCCTCCATCGACAAAGAGATCCTCGCTTACTGGGATAGCAACGATATTTTCCACAAGAGCGTCCGGCAGAGGCCGGAAAGCAGCCGCTTCGTGTTTTACGAAGGGCCCCCTTCGGCCAACGGTTTGCCGGGTATCCATCACGTGATGGGCCGCACGGTGAAGGACATCTTTTGCCGTTTTCAGTCCATGCAGGGCAAAAGGGTGGAGCGCAAAGGGAGGCTGGGATACCCACGGATTGCCCATCGAACTGAATGTGGAAAAAGAACTGGGCATCACCAAGGAAGATATCGGCGTCAAGATCACGGTCGACGAGTACAACCAGAAGTGCCGCGAGACGGTAATGCGTTTCAAGGACCTCTGGGACGATATAACCCGCAAAATGGGGTATTGGGTCGATCTCAACGACCCCTATATCACTTTTGAAAACAACTACATCGAAAGCGTCTGGTGGCTGCTGAATCAGCTTTACCACAAAGGGCTGCTTTATAAAGGCTATACCATCCAGCCTTACTCGCCGGCAGCCGGCACGGGGCTCAGTTCGCATGAATTGAATCTTCCGGGCTGCTACCGGGAGGTGTCCGACCTGAGCATGGTGGCCCAGTTCAAGGCAAAACGCAACGACCATTCGGCGTTCCTGCACGACAAGGTGGAGCAAGGGGAGGTGTATTTCCTTGCCTGGACGACGACGCCCTGGACCCTGCCCTCCAATACGGCTCTGGCCGTGGGTGGGCATATCGAGTATGTCCGGGTGTTCACTTTCAACCCCTACACCAAGCTACCCGTCAACCTCATTTTGGCGAAAGACCTGCTCGGCGCCTGGTTCAAACCCGAGGCGGCAGAGGCTTCTTTCGAGGAATGGACGCCCGACAACAAGCTCATTCCCTACCGCGTGACCGCCGAATACAGGGGCGCCGCGCTGGAGGGCGTCGAATACGAGCAACTGATGCCCTACGTCCAGCCCGAAGAAGGCGACGCTTTCAAGGTGCTGGTGGGGGATTTCGTTTCCACCGAAGACGGCACCGGCATCGTGCACATCGCCCCTTCGTTCGGGGCCGACGATATGCGCGTAGCCAAAAAATACGGGATTGGTGCACTTACGCTGGTGGACCGGCAGGGCAAATTCGTGGACGAGGTGACCGATTTTGCGGGCCGCTATGTCAAGGATTACAAGAGCGAAGGCAAGGAATTTCAGAATGTCGACATCGATATCGTCGTGAAGCTGAAGAAGGAAAACAAGGCTTTTTCCTCCGAAAAATACGTGCACAACTATCCGCACTGCTGGCGCACCGACAAGCCCGTGTTGTACTACCCGCTGGACAGCTGGTTTGTACGCGCATCGGCTTTCAAGGACCGCATGTTCGAGCTCAACCAGACCATCAACTGGAAGCCCGCCAGCACGGGCGAAGGCCGCTTCGGAAAGTGGCTGGAAAACCTCCAGGACTGGAACCTCTCCCGCTCGCGCTTTTGGGGTATCCCCCTGCCGATCTGGCGGACCAAGGACGGTGTCTATGAGAATTGCATCGAATCGGTGGAAGAGCTTCGTCAGGAGATCGAAAAGGCCAACGCCAAGCTGGGCTTGAAGCAAATCGTGCCCGCCGACCTGCACCGTCCTTACATCGACGAGGTCGTGCTGGTAGCGGAAAACGGCGAACCCATGTACCGCGAGCTCGACCTGATCGACGTGTGGTTCGACTCGGGCGCCATGCCCTATGCACAGTGGCATTACCCATTTGAAAACAAAGAAAAATTTGATCATAGCTTCCCGGCCGACTTCATAGCAGAGGGGGTCGACCAGACCCGCGGCTGGTTTTACACCCTGCACGCCATCGCCACGATGGTGTTCGACAGCGTGGCGTTCAAAAACGTGGTGTCCAACGGCCTGGTGCTCGACGCCAAGGGCGACAAGATGTCGAAGAGCAAGGGCAATGTGGTCGATCCGTTTGAGACGATCTCGAAGTATGGGGCCGACGCCACGCGCTGGTACCTGATCTCCAATTCCCCGCCCTGGGATAACCTGCGTTTTGACAAAGCCGGGATCGAGGAGGTGCGCCGCAAATTTTTCGGCACCCTCTACAACACCTATTCGTTCTTTGCCCTGTACGCCAACCTCGATAAATTCGAATACCGCGAAGCGGAAATACCGCTGGAAAAGCGCCCCGAGATCGACCGCTGGATCATCTCCGAGCTGAACACCCTGGTGAAGCAGGTCGGCGCGGATTTCGCCGACTACGAGCCCACCAGCGCGGTGCGCCGCATCGAGCATTTCGTCGATGCGCACCTCAGCAACTGGTACGTGCGCCTTTGCCGCCGCCGCTTCTGGAAAGGCGAATACAGCGACGACAAGATCGCGGCATACCAGACTCTGTACACCTGCCTGAACACCGTGGCCAAGCTCATGGCGCCGGTGGCGCCCTTCTTCGCCGACTGGCTCTACCGCAACCTCAACGAGGTCGCCAAGAAAGAGTCCAACGAGTCGGTGCACCTCGCCGATTTTTCCGTGGCCAATGAAAAAGCCATCGACAAGGCCCTGGAGCAGCGCATGGAGTATGCGCAAGACATTTCGTCCCTGGTGCTTAGCCTCCGAAAGCGCGAAAATATCCGCGTGCGGCAGCCGCTCCAAAAGATCTTATTGCCGGTTCTCGACCCCGGCTTTAAGGCACAGATCGAAGCCGTCAAGGAGTTGATCCTGGCCGAGGTGAACATCAAAAACATCGAGTACCTGGAGGATACGGCCGGTTTTTTGAAGAAGAAGATCAAGGCCAACTTCAAGACCCTCGGCAAGCGCCTCGGCAAGGACATGAAGGCCGCGGCCGACCATATCGCCGCGATGAGCCAGGAGCGCATCAACGCGCTCGAAAAGAGCGGCCGCTACGAATTGCCCATCAACGGCACGAGCTACGAACTGAGCCTGGAGGACTTCGAGATCGCCGCCGAAGACATCCCCGGCTGGCTGGTGGCCAGCGACGGCGTGCTTACGGTAGCCCTCGACATCACGCTCAACCCCGAGCTGGAGGCCGAAGGCATGGCCCGCGAGCTCGTCAACCGCATCCAGAATATCCGCAAGAGCAAGGACTTCAACGTCACCGACCGCATCGAGGTAGCGCTGACCCGCCACCCGCAGGTAGAATCCGCCGTGCTACAGTATGGCGATTACATCAAGAGCGAGACCCTGGCCAATTCGATCGCCTTCGCCGAAGAGGTGGATGGGGAGGAGGTGGAATTGACAGAAGGGGTGGGGGTGAGGATTGGGGTGGTGAGGGCTTGAAGGCTGTCACTTCCCCTCCGCCAACTTCTTCCTAATCCTGCTCAAACTCTGCGGTTTAATCCCCAGAAAGGAAGCGATGTAATGCTGCGGAACGCGTTGAAAGATATCGGGAAACCCTTCGAGTAGTTTCAGATACCGGGCCTCTGCGGTGTTGGAGCGCTGGCTCATCATCGTTTCCAGGCGGGCATCGGTAGCGCGGGCGTGGAGGAGTTTGACGTGCCGGTCGTAGGCGGGGATTTCCTGGCGCGCCTGTTCAAAAGTCTCTTTCGTGTAGAGGAACAACTCGCAGGGCTCCAGCGCCTGCAGGTTGAAGGTCGTGGGCTGACCGGAATAAAAGCTGCTCAGGTCCCCGATCCACCATTCTTCGATGGCAAAATAGACGATGTGCTCTTTGCCGCTATCATCGAGGCGGTAATACCTCAAACAGCCCCGGTTGACAAAACCGACATACCTGGCCACCTGCCCTTCCTGGAACAGGTACTCCTTCTTTTTTAAGGCTTTAACCTTGGCTAATGCCATCAGCTTCCCTACTTCCGCCTCGGGGACCGGCGCGATCCGGTTCAAATGGGTGAACAGCAATTGATGGCTCATGGCTTTTTTGTTTAGATCAGCCGAATACCAAAATTAGTTAACCTAGGTGAATGTTTTGCGGCTTTCCGAGCCCGCATCTTTGTCCTGTTCAAAATCAATCACGTTAAAAAATCAAAAGATGAAAACGACCAATGCAATCGCCACGGTAACGGCAAATGGACAAGGACGCAAACTCAACATCCTGGGCCACTCGGTTACGATTAAACTTCAGCGCAAGGAAACGGAAGGCAACTATTACGTCATGGAGGTCATCACTCCGGCAGGCCACGGCATCCCGCCCCACGTGCACAGCCGCGAAGACGAAATGATCTATGTCGTGGAAGGGAATTTCATGATCGTGCTCGGCGAGCAACAGATCCAGGCAGGTCCGGGCGACGAGATATTTTTCCCGATAGGCGTTCCCCACGCTTTCCAGAACATCGGCGACAAGCCGGGCAAAACCCTGTGGACGGTAGTGCCCGGCGGAAATTTCGAAGATTTCTTCGAAGAACTAAATGCATTACCCGCCGACCGCGAACCGGATATGGGCAAGGTCATCGAGATTTTCGCTAATTTCGGAATGCAAGTGCTGATCAACGCCCCGGCTTAGCATTATTCACAGAGAAAAACCAAAATTATGAAACCCATCATCTTCGAATCCTCCACCCGGCAATCCATTGTGGAACGCGTTCAGCGTTTGAACCCGGATACCAAACCCAATTGGGGCGTGATGACGGTAAATCAGATGCTTTGCCACCTTTCGGATAACCTGCGCGACATGCTGAAAATCCGCCAAACCAAACCGGTCGTACCGGGTTTGCTTCGCCCCTTGGTCCGGTTGATGGTGCTGACGGAAAAGCCATGGAAGCCGAATTCTCCTACGTTCAAACCCTATAAGCAGGGCGAGGGAGGCGATGGGACGCCGCCTACCGGTTTCGACGCCGACAAAACCAAACTGCTGGAACTCCTGGTGGAATTTTCCTCCAAGAACGCCTCTTTTTCATTCGGCCCACACGCCGGCCTTGGAAATATGAACTACGACCAAAGGGGCTATTTCATGTGGAAGCATTTCGACCACCATTTGAGGCAATTTGGGGTGTAAAGGACCGACAGGAGGGGGAGATCAATCGGGAACCCCTGTACTGCCATACAACATGGCCCAGATGTTCTGTCGGTTGTTGAATACCCAATAAGGAGCATCTGCCTGGTTTAGATCATGGAATACCAGGCCGGTTGTTGGCATACCCCTCCTGCCGGTTCCAAGCCCTGCGTTGAACCCGCTTCGTTGGCTCATGAGATATTCGGCTACTCTTGTTGGGATTGGGGAAGGCACCTCGCTAGCGCTTGATGCGCGCATGACCTGAAAGATAAAATTAAACATCGGCCTTCCTCCCGGCTGAACGCCCCAATGCACGAGGTCAAAGTTGCCTAATTGAATAGCGTCCCGGTCGGTTAAACGCAATATTCCCTCTAAACGGGCTAATCCCCGAAGGCAGGCTTGGGTCAAGGGTCCTAAGTACAAATTTGCATATAAGGAAAATGCAGAGGATGCGCCTAGCAGGGTACCTCCGGCACTAACTGCGGTTGACATCGCATTTACACCAGCCCGTCCGGATTCTGCATCGGTTCGTCCGCCCCGTGCAGCAGCGTACGTGTCGCGGATTAACTGAAATCCTGCATAAACTCTATTGACTCGTTCAAAAAGCTGAAAACCTGGCCGGCGCGACTGGCAATGTTTGAACCACTCCGGTAACCCCAAGCCCTAAGGGTGGCAATTTCTTGTTGGACCTCCTGGGTTAAAGGGTTGAGGGCAAGGCTGGTGTCTAAGGCGGTAGCGACCGCATCGGCAATGCCCATCAACTGGCTTTCGTTGTCGGCCATAAAAGCTTCGTGCTGCCGGTCGCGAAGGCCGGGAAGGATCTCATTGTTAAGCCGTTCGCGGGCTGCTTCCAATTCAGCCCGGCCTCCGGCCAGCCGCGCAGCAGCCTCTGCCCCTATTGCCCGTTCCCCAGTGGTAATCGAAGTGGTGAAAGTGGTAAACCACCTTCGTGCATCGTTTGCGATCCCTTCCGTGACAGGCTCGGTCCCCCCACCGTGGTTTATATCGATCAAGCTTTCGACAGCCGTTATACATTGGATCACTTCTGCCGGTATTCCCAGGGATTCCCGCTCCAGTTGGCCCCTCAATTCCAATAACCTCAACTTGCGCCACATATACCACGCAGTAATTTCCTCATAGGTTCGGAAAGTTCCCCCATCTATAGTGACCGGGGATTGCAAGAGGTCATTTTCTGCACGTTGAACGACCGGGAGTTTTAGCTGGAGCGGTATAAAAGGTTCTTGTTCTTCCCCGTCCAATTCATCAGAAGGTTTTTCGGAGGCCTTTAGTTGGAAAGGGGGAGGCTGAAAAGAAACGCCGGGATCTTTCCCGGCATTGGTGTATGCCGCGGCCCCATTGACCCCTGCTTCTTTTTGATTTTGGTTGGCCTTTTCCATGTTTATTTAACCCCCTCTCTTCCCTTCAAATAATAAAGCCAGCAAATTGCTGTCATTCGAAGCAATCAGGATTACCTGCCTGCCGGTATTGCCTGCCGGAAAGATAGCCAAATCTCTGACATTCTTGGTGGGGAAGAAAAATCCGGAGTCTTTCAGCCAAACGGGTTGAAAAGCTCCTCCGGCTCCTCCCAGCAGAAGCATTCCTCTGCTCCCGTCGAAAGCGGGAGTCTCGGGTTCCGTATCGCTGAGGTCCCCTCCGATGACCAGGTCGGGGTATTTGTCCTTGTTGGCGTCGAGGACCACGACAGATAAAATCGGACCGATCTGCGCGGCATTCGGAAGGGGCAGGGGTTTGAAAGACTTGCCCTCATTGAGCCATACCATCGAGCGGGCCTCGTTCACTTCGTAATGCAGGGCCTCGCCGAGTTTTTCGCTGCCATATACATCGCTCAGCGAGGAATTGGCAAACTGGGAATAGGTCGGAAATTTTTCCTTGATGAAGGGCATCTGATCCGAAGAGCATTCGCGGCCGCGTGCGGGTACCAGTTTGCCTTTGTATTCGCTCGACAACACGATATCCGTGCTGCCGTTTTCGTCGAAGTCGTTGGCGTAGACGTGCAGCGGGTGCGAGTCCTTGATCTTCCATTTGTTGTTCAAACCTATGTTTCCGGCAATGAGATCCAAATCGCCGTCGGCATCTACGTCGACGGGCTCCAGGCTATACCACCAGCCGGAATGCCCCGCGAAGCCCCATTGCCCGGTCTGGTCCACAAATTTTCCGTTTTCCTGGATCAGCGCTTTGATGGTCATCCATTCTCCGCAAAGCACCAGGTCGAGTTTTTTATCTCCGTTGAGATCCATGAATTGGGCATCTGTGACCATGCCAATGTCTTTCAGACCAGGGGCCAGTTGCTCGCTGATATCTTCAAATTTGCCTTTGTTGTTGCGCAGCAAAGCCGAACGGCCCGGGTAGGGATACTTTCCGGGCATGGTGCGTCCGGCGACAAACAGGTCCGGGTCTCCGTCGCCGTCAAAATCGCCGGCTACTACCCTTCCTCCACTCCCCCGGAAATCGGGTACTGCGCCTTGCAGTGGACCGCTAAAACAACCTTTGCCGTCGTTGAGGTAAACATGATCCTGAAGCAGGGGATCGTCCGGTGCAAACTCGCCGCCACCGCCGCTGGCGATATAGAGGTCCAGGTCGCCGTCGCCGTCAAAATCGGCAAATGCGCCTCCCATATCTTCGCTCGTTGCCCTGGAGGTCCATGGCTGGCAAGGGGCCGGGTAGAATCCCCTGGCCGGATCCATCAGGAAAAGCTGACCTGCTTGCCCTTTGCCTCCTCCGATGTAAAAATCCTGCCAGCCATCGCCGTTCGCATCGCCGGTGCTGAGCATGGGACCGAGCGTAGATTGGCGGTATGGAAGGAGGATCTCTTTGTCAAAATCCAGATAGTCGTCCTCCTGGTGGATAAACGGCTGTTTGAATATGCTCTGGCTGTAATCGATGAAGGCGTATTCCGGCTGGAAGGCAAATGATTTTCGGGTGGCCCGGACCTTGTTCTTGTCGATGGAGTGTACTGTATTTACGGCCAAATCTTTTAAAATGGTCTCGGTGCCATCGGCCCAGGAGATTTTGATGCTGCTAATCGAGGGGTCGGGCCCTAGCCCAAAATGAAGGACGGGCTCGAGAGCAGATTGAAACCCGCGCACGGTGATAAGTTCTTCCACCAGGAGCTCTCCGTTCGGGCGCGCGATCTCGACCTTGGCATTAAAGGGGATTTGCCGGGTGGCCCCGTCCGTCAGCGAAAACCGGATCCAGTGGTGCCCGCTTTCCTCGCTGGAATTGTTTCGATACAGGAAAGCCGGCTGGTCGATATTATTGACCACCAGGTCGAGGTCGCCGTCCAGGTCGAGATCGGCTGTGGCGGCGCCGTTGGAATAGGAAGGTTCTTTAAAACCCCAGTCCGTGCTGGCGTTCTGGAAGCCCAGGTCGCGGTTGTTCCGGTACAGGTAGTTGACAGCGGGGTAGCCCGGATAGTCTTGCAGGAAGGTCCAGGCGCTGTCGTATTGCTCCTGCCGCATCCACTCCGATATTTTTGGAAACTCTTCCTGAACAAAGTCATTGTTCTTCAAATTCCGCCGAAAACCGTTCGTAACCATATAGTCGCGCCAGCCGTCGTTATCCACATCCCCCATCAGGGCCGCCCAGCTCCAGTCGGTCTTGGCCACGCCTGCCATCAGGGCTACGTCCGAATAGATTCCGAACCCGTGCTGCACATGGAGGCAATTGAACATATACTGCGGGATCACCCCCAGGCCTGTAACCTGGAAGAATAAGTCCGCATCCATCGGCCTCATGTAGGTCTTGCTGAGCACATGGTCTTCCGGCATCATGTCGAGCTCGGCGATATCCTGCATGCCGTCGTTGTTGAAATCGGCATAGTCCGCCCCCATAGAGAAGTGGGAACAATGATCCAGTCTTTCCTTGATCTCATCCTTGAAGGTGCCGTCCCGCTGGTTGATAAACATGAAATTGGGTACGAGGTAGTCATTGCTGACATAAATATCGATCCAGCCGTCCCCGTTCAAATCGGAGGTGATCAATCCCAGGCCGTAGCCGGGTTTCATGATGCCGGCCTCCTGGCTTACATTGGTAAACTTGCCGGGCCCGTCGTTGCGGTACAACACGCCGCTGTTGAGGGGATATTTGGAAAGGGGATAGGTATCCGTTTTTTTCGCGAGGTCGTGAACGCGAAATACCAGGTCGGAGTAGTTCATCACGTACAGGTCGAGGTCGCCGTCGCGGTCGTAGTCGAAGAAGGAGGCCTGGGTGCTGCGGTGCTCCCCGGCAATGCCGTATGCCTCCGCTTCTTCCTTGAAAACCCCGTCGCCCTGGTTGATATAGAGCTCGTTTTTGAGCATTCCGAGGTCGAGCGAAGGCCCGCCGTTGCAGATATAGATATCGAGCAACCCGTCCCGGTTCACATCAGACATGACGGCGCCCGTAGACCAACGATCCTTGCGCAGCCCCGCCTTTTCGGTGATATCTTCGAATTTGAGATTGCCCTTGTTCAGAAATAGCCGGTTGCCGGAGTTGTTTGCGGTCATCAAGACGTCGGGAAGCCCGTCGTTGTTGATATCTCCGATCGCCACCCCGGCTCCGTTGTAGAAATAATCGAAATGGAGAATATTATAACCCGGGCCTTCGTCCAGGCGGTTGACGAAGTTCAGGCCGGACTCGGTGGAGTCCACCAGCGTATAAACCTGGAAATCGGCGTTCTGCGGCGCTTCGGGTTTGGAAGTGCAGCTTTGGAAGAGGACAAAGGCCAATATGCAGACGAAAAAAGGACATCTCATAATCGGAATCATTTGTACTGTAAAGATCGGATTTTATCTTTAGCTTTAAGAGCAAATTCAAGCTCCACTACTATGAGAATGCGTATCCTTCCGGTCGTTTTCGCCTTCCTGGCTATACCCGGATTTTCCCAATTCATCATCGACCCTTTTTCCTTAAATGCAGCCGAGTTGGCAGCAAATAAAAAGGCCCGGGTGCATTTCGTTCACAAATACTTCGGGCCTGAAGAATGGCAAGACCCGGCCGACGACCAGGATTTTATCGCCGAGGTGGAATACAGCGAGAGTGGGTTCCCCATTCAGTACCTCGAGCGCGAAGAGTACTGGGACGAGGACGAAGACTGGGACACGGTCTTTACCGCCAGCTACCTTTTTTCGGGGCCCGGCAATAGCCTTTCCAGGGTTAATTCCGTCGATGCAGACGGATATGAGGTCAATTCCCTTTATACCTACGATAAAAAAGGCAAACTCCTCATGAAAGAGGTGGCGGATATCGACCCGCCCACCTATGAGTATACCTACGAAAAGGGCCGGATTGTGTCCTGCAGGATATCCCAGAAATTTCCCGAGTACGACGAAGATGGCAACTTTACCGGAAAGGCGCTCAGTTTGCACACGTACCAGTCTGCCTATTCTTACGATCAGAACGGACGGCTTTCAGCCCAAACCCAATACCAGGCTATGGGTGGAGAACTTGCGTTTTCCCAGCGTCTGGCCTACGAATACGACGGGCAGGGGAGGCTTTCCAAATTCCTTTCCTATCAGGATGAGGTAGGCGGAGAGCCGGGTACGGAAGTGGTTTATTACTATGATGAAAGGGGGCTTTTGACGAAAATGACAGAGGCCGATCTCTATATGGATATTTTTATGACTTACGAGTACCGATATACCTATTACGAATAAAAACGAAAGCCAATATGGAGTTATCAATTGTGTTCAAACAGGTTTTGGAAAACAAGACCTTCATCGATGTTTCCCTTTCCAATGGCAAGCAGTTTCAAGCCAGGGTAAAGGCTCTGGCGGGAGAACTGGTCGTTTTTTCCCAGGTTCCGGGCAGAGAGTTTTTTGAAATGTATGTCCCCATGCACCATGTGGTTTCGGTGGAGGTCCGCATTTCCTGACCAGATTAATCATTCATCTCACAATAAACACTATGGGAATTTCAAAAACAGCGCCTGCTCTGGCACTCGTTCTGCTATTTGCGGCTACCTTCCTTCCGGCTCAGGCCACCTCGAAGGATGCCGCATTGGAAACGATAGGCGGCACAAGCGGAGCTTTTCTTTATAACAGCTATACCACCCTCGGGATCCTGGCAGATGCCTATGGGGCAGAGGCCTACGAATCCGAATTCACTATCCAGATCATCGAGGAGCAAATTGCTATTTATGCCGAGCTGATAACCCAATATCAAGGCCTGCTCGATTCCGGCTTTCTCGAAGATGTAAACGATCAGGACTTTACGCGGGAAATCATTCTGAGCCTTGGTTTGCTGACCGACGAGGCCAGGACGCTGAAGTCCTTTGTCGCAACGGAAGGAGAAGGGGACGATGCGGCTTTCCAGGAAAGCCGTCAGGCGGCCTGGGATAGTATAGCCGAGTTGTTGGGGATCGAATAATAAAAAAGGGGTATTCGCAGGCAGAACCCGCGAATACCCCTTTTTCAACAATCGGGAGGTTTATTTATTTCCTTCTTCCTCCGGTACAAGCAGTTCAAAAAACTGATCCAGCTTCGGCGTAAGGATGATTTCCGTGCGGCGGTTGATACCGCGACCGGTTTCCGAGTCATTCGGGGCTTTGGGTACGTATTCCGAGCGGGCGCCTGCCGTCATGCGGGAGGGACTGACCGCATACTGGTCCTGAAGGGTGCGCACGATGGAGGTAGCTCGCATGGCGCTGAGATCCCAGTTGTCCTTAAAGCAGTTTTTGGTGATGGGCACATTGTCCGTATGGCCTTCCACCAATACCTCCACGTCTCTCCGGTCGTTGATGATCCGGGCCACTTTGCTAAGGACAGCGCCTGCGTTCGGGCCAATCTCGGCGCTACCCGATTGAAAGAGCATATTGTCTGAAATGGAGATATAAACCACTCCTTTCTTCACATCGATCTGGATGTCTTTGTCGTTCACGTCCTCCAGCGATCTCTTCAGGTTATTGGACAAAGCCAGGGTGAGGGAATCCGCCTTCTGCCTTTCCTTGGTAAGTTTTTCAATGTAAGCGGATTGATTTTGAAGGGCTTCCAGGGATTTCTGCATGCTCACGGCGCCTTCCTTGCTGATGAGGGACATTTGCTCCATGATGCCGAGCAGGTTTTCGTTGGTGCGTTTTACATCTTCGACCTGGCCTTCCAGCGAACCGGATTGGGATTTGCAAAGCGCCAGGGCATTCCGGAGGCTGTCGTTCTGCATCCGGCCCTCTTTTACCGTTTCATCACAGTATTGCAGGGCCTTGGCCAAATCCTCGTATTTGTACTGCAATTGAGTGTACTTCTTTTTCCCCACGCAGGAACCCAGGCTAATGACCGCCAAAAAAATAATGACAACATTTCTCATAACTTATCTCGATTTTTTGAGTGAAAAATATGTTCAAGAATTCCCCCAATATAAGGGAAAGGCGACAAAGCTCCAAAAAGCTATACTTTTATGCGCAAACGATAACCCATGATCCTGGAAGCCTGTGTCGACAGCCTCTCACAAGCCCTGTCTGCCCAATCCCAGGGCGCGCACAGGATTGAGCTTTGCTCCCGGCTCGAGCTCGGGGGCCTGAGCCCCGACCGGGATACCATCCTGCAAGCGCTGGATATGCTCCGCATCCCCGTCAAAGCCATGGTCCGCTTAAGGGCGGGCGATTTTATGTATTCGGAGGAGGAGCTTTCCAAGATGGAACAGGAGATCCTGTTTTGCAAGTCGGCAGGGGTAAAAGAATTGGTTTTTGGCGCCAGCCTGGGCTCCGGAAGGCTGGATATTCCGGCTATCCGTCGCCTTGCTTCAGTTGCAAGTCCGCTTTCCATCACCATCCACAAGGCCATCGACCTCAGCCCCGACCCGCTGGCAGATCTGGAATCTTTGCGCACCATAGAAAATGTGACCCATATCCTGAGCTCGGGAAAAGAGGAGACAGCCCTGAAAGGCGCCCTCTTGCTCCGGGAAATGATCCGGGCTTCCGGGGAGCGCTTTGCCATCATCGCCGCCGGAAAGGTGACGAGGGAAAGCCTCTCCCTCATCCACCAAGCCATCGGCGCCACCGAATACCACGGCCGATTGATCGTGGGACCGTTAGGCTGATTTAAGCTGTTTTTTGTACCTTTCGTCTCCTAATTCTTCAAAAAATTCAATCCCTTTGGAACTCGTCCCGGAATCAATCATAGAATCAACGCTCGACGATCTGGAAGCCGGCAAATGGACGGTGGAGGAGGTGCTCAACTCCTGGGAAGAGCATCAGGCCCCGCTCCTCGCCTTCTTCTTTTCGGACACCTTCGAGGTCCTGACCGAGGAGGAAAAACCTTACCTCCTCTACCTGGCGGCGGTGATCTGGACTGCGGTTGGCAGGGTGCGGCCGATCGAGCATACCCTGGAGCCCGAAGAAATCGAAAACCGGGAGGAGGTCAACTGGGAGATCATGAATGAAGCCTCATCCCCCAAGTTTCAGGACCGCCTGAATCCATTTTTCGAACGGACCGGACAGGAAGACATCCTCGCCTTCATAGAAGACTCCCTGGTACTGGATGATTCGGAAGAAGACGACTGGAAACTGACGAAGGAAGGTCGGGAACCCATCTTTATCGGGCTGAAAACCCTGACAGACTGCATTACGCAGTGAACTCCCGGACCAGGAAAAAGCCATTGCTCCCCTGGCTCTGGTAAAGCGGCATGAGGATCATCCCCTCAACCGGCGCGAGGATAGGTCCCTTTTTATCATCGGCCAGATGTTCCCCTTTCCGCACCGGCTGAAAATTCCGGTATCCCGGCTTCATCGCGAAGCCATCTCCGGGATTCACGGGATGAACGCAAATCAACTCGGAAATCGCAGGGAGCCTGGATGCGTATTCCAGCAACAGGTGTTCCCATTCGTTGGGGAAATCCGCATCGGAAATGCAGCCTGCTGCTTTCAACCCGTTTATGATCACGGCTACCGAGCGCAATTCCGATTTGGGATCGTCGTTTTGACCGGCCTCGAAAGCTACGGCCCGGCAAGGAAATCCTGCAAATTCCGGAGCGAAGTAGGATAGCGAGGTCCCCTCCAACTCCCTGGACATTCCCCTGACGATCGGCACGTGAAAATGAAGCGCCAGCTTTTGGCTTTCGATATTTTCAGCCGGAATGGAGAATATCCCCCCGTCTGCCGAAGTGGTATGGATATCGAGCAAGATCAATTCCTGCGGGCGGGATCTCTCCAGTTCCTCATGCACCTGATCCAGCAATTCGCGGAGCTGGAGGTATTCCTCGCGGAGGGAATCTTTGGGTATTTCGCTTATGCGGCCGACGATATCCGGGGTGATCATCCGGTTGAGGTCGCGCCCGACGAACCTCGTTCCGGCTTTCAAAGCGGCCAGGTTGCCCTTTAGCCCGAGTACCGTACCCCGGAAGGGGATATCCGGGAAAGTGGCCAATTCCCGAAAAAAACGCTCGATGGCGAGGACCCCGGCAGGCTCGTTCCCGTGAACCCCCGCCAGGCAAATGAACAAGGGACCTTTTTCCTGTCCCGAGTAGCGTCCAACGATCCTTTCTGTTTGCATGTCGCCTGAAAAAGCCCTTAAAATAGCATTATTCCGGGGTTTGCCTCTCTTTGTCACGAGTGGATATCCGGATAAATTTAATTTCTTTGTGCTTATGGCGGCAACTTTGTCTATCATCATTCCCGTGTACAACGAAGAATCGACGATCTCAGACCTCCTCGACCGGGTTTTGGCCGTAAACCTTCCGGAAGGGATCGGGAAAGAGCTCATCCTCGTCGACGATTGTTCTGTGGACGGCACAGGAGAGGTCGCCCAAAAATATATCCAGGAACATCCCTGGGCGGGCATCCGCTATTTCCGCCACGAAGCCAACCGGGGAAAAGGCGCCGCGCTCCATACCGGCATCCGGGAGGCGCAAGGGGATTACCTGATCATCCAGGACGCCGACCTGGAGTACGATCCCCGGGAATACAACATCTTGCTCCAACCCATGCTGGAAGGCTACGCCGATGTAGTGTACGGCTCCCGTTTTATGGGAGGGAATCCGCACCGGATCCTGTTTTTCTGGCATTCCATCGGCAACAAATTCCTGACCGCCCTTTCCAATGCGCTGACCAACCTCAACCTGACCGACATGGAAACCTGCTATAAGCTTTTCCGAACCCCGATCATCAAGGGCCTAACGCTTCGCGAAAAGCGATTTGGGTTCGAGCCGGAGGTGACCGCCCGAATCTCCAGGATCAAGGGAATACGGATCTATGAGGTGGGGATTTCCTACCACGGGAGAACCTACGAGCAGGGCAAAAAGATAGGCTGGAAGGACGGATTTCGGGCGATCTATTGCATTTTAAAATACAACCTGTTCGATAGGCGCTAAGCCGGGAGCCAGACCCGGACCAGGAGCCCCAGCCCGAAGGCAAAAAGCGCCATTCCGGAGATTCTTCTCATGAGCCGGAGTTTGCGGGGGTTCAAATAGGGGCTCATTTTACTCGCCGCCAAGACCTTGATCGCATCGGTAGCCACGATGATCAGCATCACCCCTGCGTAAAACAGCCATACGGGTTCGGATTTTTCGGCCGGTTCGAGCAAGCCGGTGCTTACGCTGGTCCAGAAAAAAACGGTGAATGGATTTATCGTATTGATCAAAAAACCCTTGAGCCATAAGCCCCCGAAGTAGCCAACGCGGTTTTCGGACAAGAGCTTTGGCCCCATTTCCGGCGTTTTCTTGAGGAGGATAGCCAGGCCCATCGCAGCCAGAAAGATGCCGCCTGCCGTTCCGAGAATTTCTTCAAAGCCCTCGGCGTGGGTGATCTTCACGAGATAGGAAAGTCCGAGGTAACTCCCGGCGACGAAGAGGAGATCGCTGATCCAGATGCCGACCCCTACGGCCAGGCCGGATCGCGCGCCCTGTTCCAGACTGGTTTGAACCAAAGCGAATAGAAGAGGGCCCACCAGGATACTGAGGGCCAGGCCCAAACCCACGCCGTTGAAGAAATGCACCACAGATTGAGCGGATTTATGATTTACAAAGATAATAATCTGTGAAATCATTAAATCCGCGCCAATCAGCTGTGGTAAGGAATTATAATTTGTTGTGGGTTAAAACGGTTGAAAAGCAGTTATTATAGCCCTGATCTCCGGATCCACGAGCAGATCGGGCCTCCATTCGAACAGGTATTGGTGGCTGTCATAGTCTTCGTCCAGCGCCTCGTTGAGCCAGTAAAGGGCCTCGGCGCGCTGCCCCATAGAGAGCAGGCAGGCGATGCGGCAATACAAAAAGGTCGGCGCCGCCGGCGTGTTCTTCTGCCTCTATCAGGACCTCCAAGGCCTCCGCCAGCTTGTCGGATTCCATCAGGAAGCGGGCATACCGGATCCAGTATTGGGCCGATTCAGGGGCGATTTCCACGGCTTCCTGGAAATACCAACGAGCTTTTTCCGGCTTGCCCAGGAACTGGTAGCACTCCGCAAGGGCTCTGTAATACTCCTCCCTGCGGTCTTCAATTTCAATGGCTTTGAGGTAGTATTTGGAGGCTTTGAGGAATAGCTCGTCCCGGAAGAAACACTCCCCCAGGTAGAAATAGACCTCGTCGTTATGCGAATCGAGCCGAAGCGCTTTTTGGAAAAAGGACCTTGCCATTCCCAGATCTCCCAACTCCATATAGCATTGTCCGATATTGAGCAAGAGGTCCTGGTCCGGTTCAAACTGCCTGAGCACGTCGAGGTAGTTTTCCAGGGCTTTGTCGTATTGCTTGAGCTGAAAATAGAGCTCGGCGCAGTTGCGGTAGGCGAATTCGAAGGAGGGGTCGATGGCGGTGGCAAATTCGAAGGCCTCGATCGCCTCTTCGTATTGGCCGAAATACTCGTAAGATTGCCCCAGATTATACCAGGCGCCCTTGGAGTAGGGATTCTCGTTCAGGAAATTTTCGTGGAAAGAAATGCTCTCCGAATATTTTTTGCCCAACTCCACACAGACCCACATTTTGTGCAAGGCCTCCTGATTGGCGGGGTCTTCCAGAAGAGCCGAGCGAAGGGAATAGAACATCTGCTCGAACAGCCTTTCGGATTCAAACACGACGGCTTCGGCCAGGTACAACTCGCCCAGGTCCTCGGCCGATGCAGTTTCCTTCAATTGGTCAATTATATCGTGTGCGTTCTCAAAAAGTCCCATCCGGGAAAAGGCCTCTGCCCTCAGAAGCTGAAATTCAAGGTCTCCGGAGAAAAACACCTCGCATTCATCCAGGGCAATCATGGCCAGGTCTTCCCTCCCCAACCCGAGGAATAAGCGGATCTTGCGGATCTGGAATTCGGAGGAGTAGGGGAAGTAGGTTATGCCGAGTTCTACGATTTCGAGGGCCTGATCGGGAAGCTGTTCTTCCAGATAATAATCGAGCAAATCCAGGAGGTCTTCCTCCTTTCGGAACTTCAACTCGCCTGCTTCCACTTCGGCCTCGTATGCCGAAACAAGCGCTGAAATTTTTGTGGATTGATCTGCCTGCCGATTGTTCATGGTATATCTTTCCCGTATAAGGTTCCTAAAGATAAGGGAATAGAATCCATATATGCTTACAGGCCCTACCCCCTAATAATTGTCCGGTAGGGTAATGAGAGGGAGTGGTGGAATTGGGGTAGAATAAAAAAATAGTTAAACTGTTTTCGAAAACGATATGCGTTTTTAGTACTACTTTAGCCCAATGTCGGCAAAAACGTGTACCCTTTTTGTTCCTTTACCGTCTAAGGACCGGGCAAGAAGGTCTGTTTAGTTCCGGCTAATTATTTACGCCCAAACAGATGGATTGCTCTTGAGTACCAAAGGAAGAACGAAATTGACTGACTTTGAGCTGGTGCAGCGGTTTCTGTCCACTCAGGATCCGGCCTATTTCAATGTGCTGTACGACAAGTATTCTTCAAAGGTTTACAGTCGCTGCATTTCCTTATTGAAAGACGTGGCATTGGCGCAAGACGCAACCCAGGAGGTTTTTGTAAAGATCTACCTCAATCTGTCCAAATTCAGCGAGCGGTCGCAATTCTCCACCTGGGTCTACTCCATTACGTACAATTTCTGCATCGACCTCATTCGGCGAAAGCAGAAACAGCAAGCCCTATTTACCGATGACATGGAGAAAACCCCCGACGTAGCCGATGAGGTACCGGATGAGGAATTATTGGCTATGGAGGTCAGCCGCCTCAAGGATGTCATGGACAATATCCCCGTGGGCGACAAAGCGATCCTGCTGATGAAGTACCACGACGATATGCAGATCAAGGAGATCGCCGAGGTGCTCGACAAGACGGAAAGCGCCATCAAAATGAAATTGAAACGGGCCAAGTATAAGGTCCAGACCACATATCAGTCGCTCTACCCCTCTTCCGAAGCTTGATCGGAGGAAGGCAGAGCGCTTAGCATTGCTCAAACTAAAACAAAGGCGCATCAAGCCTATGCGCCTTAACACGGGATTATGCGCACTAACAATTTTCAGCGTCTCATGGATGACGAAATGAAAGGGGCTCCGCCCTTACCCCCCCAGATCAAAAACAACGTGCAGGGCAACATGGGTTTTTTCCAGTTTCTTGGTAAAACCGTCGAACTCTACCTCCCACGAGCATTAGACGTCGTTTTAGCTTCCCTTGGAGGCGCCGCCGCAGCCGACCCGCCGTCCAAGAAACCGGCGCCGGGAAAAGACGCCGCCGCTAAGTAAGGCCCATTAAAGCCTTTTTGAAGTTCCTAAATTCCGACGCTATGCAACCGCTATTCTTACAGAGCCTTGAAATGAGCCCTATAGGCGATATTTTTTACGACCTGCTCCGCCAATTCCTCGCCGTGCTGCCGAGTTTGACAGGAGCGCTGCTCATCCTCCTGATTGGTTGGCTGATCGCCAAAAGCCTCAGCCGGCTAATCAAAAAGCTGCTGAGCCGTTCCGGGGTCGATGCCCTGGCCGAACGCCTCAACCGGATCGAACTCGTCGAGAAGGCCAGAATCCGGATCGTCCCAAGCGTCCTGCTCGCCAAGGTCATCTACTATGTCCTGATGCTTGTCATTGCACTGGCAGCAACGGACGTCCTTGGGATCGAAGCCGTATCCAACCTGATGGCCGACATCATCGCCTATGTACCCAATCTGCTCACGGCCTTCCTCTTGCTTTTTGTCGGTCTGCTATTTGCCGATTTCGCCAAGGGCATCGTCCTTTCGGCCACCAAATCCATCGGAATCCCTTCGGCGGGCCTCATCGCCAATTTTATATTTTACTTCATCCTGATCTCCGTGGCCATGAGCGCGCTGGGCCAGGCGGGTATCGACACCGAATTCCTGCGCGCCAACCTCACCATCCTCATCGCAGGTGGCGTACTGGCCTTTGCATTGGGTTACGGACTAGCCTCCCGGGAAATGATGGCCAATTTTATCGCCTCCTTTTACAGCAAAGACAAGGTGAAACTGGGCGATACCATCCGGATCGGAGAGGTGCAAGGAGAGGTCGTCGCCATGGACAATTCCTCCCTTACTCTGGAAGGAGAAGACAAAAAGTTGATTATCCTCCCCCTGAGCAAACTGACCTCCGAAAATGTCGTGATCATTGGCTTTGCACCGGCTCTGGAAGAGGAGCCGCAGGAAGAAGAGGCCCATTAGGCTGTTTGTTTCACATCAAACTATTATTTAGAATGAAAACAAGACTTTTACTCCTTTCTCTCTCTTTGGGATGGGCGTTTTGGAGCCTCCCATTGTCCGCTCAGGAAGCCGTGGATTCCGCCGCCATACCAAAAAACTGGACCACAGGAGGGGGCGTCGGCTTTGATTTTGCCCAGCTCGCACTCATTAATCCCCGCGTAGGCGCCGGCTCCAACCGGATTGGTTTCGGCGGCTTGATCAACCTCTTTGCCAATTTCAAAAACGAAAAATTTACCTGGGATAACAGCGGTTCAATCCAATTGGCGGCCCAGCGCATCGGCGGCAGGAATAGCCCTTTTGAAAAAAGCCTCGATATCCTCCGATTGACCTCCAGGCCCAGTTTCCGCCTCGGGGAGGGCAAATTTTTCGGCGCCGTCGAAGCGGACGCCATTACGCTCCTGCTGCCCACCTATAAAGGCAACCTGCTCAAGCCGGAAGACGAAAATGAAAACGCGATCTCCCAGTTTTTATCTCCCTTGCAGGTCACCATTTCCCCGGGTTTGGAATACAAGGTCAACGACCACCTTTCCTTCCTCTACTCCCCTGTTTCGCTGAAATGGATTTATGTGGGAAATGATTCCATCGCCTCCCTGAACGTGCACGGCAACGAGCTCGGCGAAAATGATTTTCTGCAAATGGGTTCCAACCTCATCGTGCGCTACAACAATATTTTTCTGAAGGAACGGATGTCCTGGACCAGCGCGCTCAACCTCTATTCCAACTACCTGCAGAAACCCGAGAATATCGATGTCTTCTGGACCAACGAATTCGGTCTGACCATCGTCAAAAACCTGTCGATCAACCTGGTGACCCAGCTCTTCTACGACGACGACGTCAATGTGCAAACCGACCTCGACGACGACGGCATCATCGGAGAAGCTGCCCCCGACGTAAACCTGCCCCCCGGCGAACAACGCTCCGAGCTGATTCCCGCGGTGAGCTTTATGCAGGGGCTGTTTGTGAAGTATAACCTTATTTTCTAGTGAAGAGTGAGGGGTGAAGAGTGAAGGGGAAAAATTCACTCTTCACTCTTCACTCCTCACCCTTCACCCATTTATCCTTATCTTGCCGGGAAACGAACCCCGGAAATGAGCGACAAAAGACTTTTCCTCCTCGACGGCCACGCCCTGGTTTATCGCGCCCATTTTTCCTTTATAGGACGCCCTCTGATCAATTCCAAGGGCATGAATACTTCAGCGGTCGCAGGCTTCGTGCGAACCCTCTGGGACCTGATTCGCAACGAAAAACCTACCCACCTCGCGGTTTCTTTCGACCTCCCTACTCCTACCTTTCGGCACGAAATCTATCCGGAGTATAAGGCCAACCGCGATTCGCAGCCCGAAGACATCAGCTTCGCCCTGCCCTATATCCAATCCATCCTCAAAGGCTTCAAGATCCCGGTCGTCTCCGTGGATGGGTACGAGGCAGACGACGTGATCGGCACCCTGGCCAAGCAGGCCGAGAAAGAAGGCTACGAGGTGTATATGGTCACCCCCGACAAAGATTATGGACAGTTGGTCAGCGAACTGTGCAAGATGTATAAGCCCTCCAGGCAGGGCAACGGCATCGACATCTGGGGGGTGAAGGAAGTGATCGAAAACTGGGGCATCCGCCGCCCCGATCAGGTCATCGATATTCTTGGCCTGCAAGGCGACGCGGTCGACAATATTCCGGGAATTCCGGGTATCGGCCCGAAAACGGCGGCCAAACTGCTCGAAGATTACGACACGGTGGAAAACCTGATCGCCCACGCCGCTGAGTTGAAGGGCAAAGTGAAAGAAAGCGTCGAAACCTATGCCGAACAGGCGCTCCTCTCCAAAAGACTCGCCACGATCGACGTCGAAGTGCCCATCCGCTTCGATCCCGACACCTATATTATTGAACCCTACGATGCTCCCATGCTGGCGGAGATATTCAAGGAACTGGAATTTCGCACCCTGGCCCGGCAGATTCTCGGGGAAGAAGACAGCCCCGTGCCCGGCCCAAGCAGTTCCGGTACGCAGGGATCTCTTTTCCCGGAAGAGCCGTCTCCCGTTCAACGCCACGCGCCACCCCCGGCCCACTCCATGGCCGAAAAGACCATCGCCGATGTGCCCCATACCTACCATCTGGCCGATACCCCCGAAAAAAGGGAAAGCCTGATCCGCCTGCTGGCAGCGCAAAAGGCTTTTTGCATGGATTCCGAAACAACCGGCATCGATCCCAACCAGGCCGAACTGGTCGGCCTTTCTTTTTCGATAAAACCACAGGAAGCCTGGTATGTGCCCATTCCGGAAAATCAAGACGAAGCCCGGAAGATCCTCGAGGAGTTCAGGGCTGTTTTTGAAAACCCCGCCATCGAAAAAATAGGGCAGAACATCAAATACGACGCCATTGTGCTCAAGTGGTACGGATTCGCCATCAAAGGGCCTATTTTCGACACCATGGTAGCCCACTACCTGCTCGAACCCGAACTCCGCCATGGCATGGACTATCTTGCCGAAACCTACCTCAAATACCAGCCCATCCCCATCGAAGCGCTCATTGGGAAAAAGGCCGGCGGGAAGCAGATCACCATGCGCGAAGCGCCGATCCAGGACGTGGTCGAATACGCCGCCGAAGACGCGGACATCACCCTCCAATTGAAGAACTACCTCGCTCCGAGGCTCGAAAAGGAAAACCTCGAAGAGCTCTACCGCACCATGGAGGAACCCCTGATCGGCGTGCTGGTGGATATGGAGTACCACGGGGTCAATATCGACGCCGGCTACCTGAACGATTATTCGGTAGAACTGGAAAAAGGCATTGCCAACCTGGAACAGGAGATCTACCGCGCCGCCGGACTTCGTTTCAATATCGCATCTCCCAAACAAGTGGGCGAAGTGCTCTTCGACCGCCTCAAAGTGCCCTACCGCTGGAAAAAAACAAAGACCGGCCAGTATTCCACCGATGAGGACAAACTCAGCGAGCTGAGCCATGAGCACGAGGCGATCGAGCTGATCCTCAACCACCGGGGTTTGACCAAACTAAAATCGACCTATGTCGATGCCCTGCCCAAGATGGTCAATCCGCGCACCGGCCGCATCCACAGCTCCTTCAACCAGGCGCTTGCGGCCACGGGCCGGCTGAGTTCCAACAACCCCAACCTGCAAAATATCCCCGTCCGAACCCCCGAAGGGGCCAAGGTGCGGGAAGCGTTCATTCCGCAGGACTCCGATTACCTCCTGCTCGCCGCCGACTATTCCCAGATCGAACTTCGATTGATCGCCGAGATCAGCGGAGACGAGGCCATGCTCGAAGCCTTCCGCTCGGGACACGATATCCACCGGGCTACTGCGGCCGGGGTATTCGGCGTGCCGTTTGACGAAGTGACCAAGGAGCAGCGCTACCGGGCCAAAACCGTCAATTTCAGTATCATCTACGGGGCCGGCGCTCAAAATCTTTCCCGGCAGTTGGAAATCGGCCGCGCGGAGGCCAAGGACCTGATCGACAACTATTTCAAGCAATACAAAGGGCTCAGGGCTTATATGTCTCAAACCGTGGAAGAAGCCCGCAAGAACGGCTACGTGACCACCCTCATGGGCCGCCGCCGTCACCTTCGCGACATCGACAGCCGCAACGCCGTCATTCGCGCCCACTCCGAGCGCAACGCCATCAACACCCCCATCCAGGGCACCGCCGCCGACCTGATCAAAATGGCCATGATCGGCATTCACCAACTCCTGGTCGAAGGCAAGTACCGGACCAAAATGATCCTCCAGGTGCATGACGAACTCGTGTTCGACGCCCATAAAGACGAGATCGAAAAACTCAAGCCCCTTATCGAGGAGAAAATGAAATACGCCATCCCCAACCTCAAAGTGCCCATCCTGGTGGAAATGGGGGTTGGAAAAACCTGGCTCGAAGCGCATTAATTTTAGTTGAAGAGTTGAAAAGTTGAAAAGATGAAGTTTCCATACCCTATCCCAGTCCAAGAGCTGGCGAAGAAGATCGGAGCGACCCTGATCGGCGATGAAACCCTCGTAGCCACGGGCGTCAACGAGATCCACAAAGTGGAGCCCGGGGATGTCACGTTTGCCGATGTGGCCAAATATTTCATGAAGGCGCTGAGTTCCCAGGCTACGATCATCATCCTCAGCGAGCCGGGCATCTGCCCCGATGGCAAGGCCATTTTGGTTTGCGAAAATCCCTTTCTCGCATACGACTCCCTGGTTAGAGAATTTCGGCCTTTAGAACCCCTCAAGGCAATGATCAGCGAGGATGCCCATATCCACCCCACGGCCATCATCGAGCCGAATGTGGTCATCGCCCGGCATGTCCGGATCGGCGCCCATTCGCATATCCAGGCCAACGCCTACATCGGCGAGCACACGGTGATCGGGGAGCACGTCACCATCCAGCCCGGCGCCTTGATCGGCACCGACGCCTTTTACTACAAAAAAACGGAAAAGGGCTTTATCAAATGGCGCTCCGGCGGCCGGGTGCTCATCGAAGACCGCGTGGAGATCGGCGCGGGCTGCACCATCAACAAAGGCGTGTCGGGTGATACGGTCATTGGCGAGGGCACCAAGCTCGACTGCCAGGTGCACGTGGGCCACGGCGCCGTGATCGGCAAAAACTGTCTCATCGCGGGCCAGGTGGGCATCGGAGGGAAAACCATCATCGAAGACGAGGTCGTGCTATATGGACAGGTGGGGGTCATCCAGGCCGTCCGCATCGGAAGAGGCGCCGTCGTATTGGCCGGCGCCGGCGTGTCCAAAGACCTGGAAGGCGGCAAGACCTATTTCGGCTCTCCCGCCGAAGAATCGGGTATCCGGTATCGCGAGCTGGCCGCGCTGCGGCATTTGCCGGAGTTTTTCAAGGAATTTTATTCCAAGTAGAGCCGCGAAGTATCGCGGCTCTACCGCCATTTGATATTACACCCCCCGCTCGGATATTGCACCTCCGATACCGGCTTGCCGGCCAGCACCGCGTCCAGGGCGGCACGGAGATCCTTACCGGTGAGGGGGTTGTCGTTTTTCGGGCGGGAGTCGTCGAGGCGACCGCGGTAGGCCAGGTTCATCTCCCTGTCAAACACAAAAAAATCGGGCGTACAGGCGGCATCGTAGGCATGGGCTACGTCCTGGCTTTCGTCGAAGAGATAGGGGAAGGGGTAGCCCAGCTTGATCGCAAGCTCCTTCATGAGTTCGGGCGAATCCTCCGGATATTTTTCTACATCGTTGGAGCTGATGGCGACAAAGCCGATTCCCTTGGCGAGGTAGTCCTTTGACAGCCGAACAATCTCAGGGTTGACATGGATGACGTAGGGGCAATGGTTGCATAAAAACATGACCACCAGTCCTTTATCGGTTTTGACGTCTGCCAGGGACAGCACCCGGCCGGAGACGGTGTCGGGGAGGGAAAATTCGGGCGCGCGGGTGCCCAGTTGCAACATCGTAGATTCGGTATAAGCCATCGTATTTTTCTGTTTATTTAAGCAACCTCCTTCGTAGGTAAAAGGTTTTATGATTGCCTCTCTCTTGACTCCAAAGTACTCAATCCTCAATTGAATCCGCAATGCGCACGCATCTGTTATTTACGGCAATGGGCCTTTTCCTTTGCTTTTCAAGTATCGGGCAGCCCCTCCTTCCTTCCTCGCAGAAAGAAGAACTGGTCACCGCTTTATCCAGAAGGTATCCGGGCATTACCCTGCAAAATCTGGAAAAGGAACTGATCCCTTACGCCCTGGTCAAGGGAAAACCCAAGGAACTCAAGCGATTCGTCGATTTTGGCAAAAAGCTCCACAAACAATTCAGGGAACAGACAATTAAGAAAGTCCCCTTTTGGAAATTGAAAAACCACCCTTCGATCGACGTCCTGTACATGGAGGGCGTCGGACATTACGGCCCCATTTGGGGTTATCTGGTCATGGATGAAACCGATAAGACCATTGTCGACGTCTGCTTCTTTCATCGGGCGGAGACCAGGACCTACGGCGCCGACATCACCCTGGACTGGTTTCAGGGACAATTCGCAGGCATGAAACTCTCAGCCGACGGGCAATTGCTCCAACTCGAAATGCCCGACCGGGAAAGCTACACTTTCGGAGGGGTGCGGCTCGACGCCATCTCCGGGGCCACCCAAACTAACAGGGGGCTGATGGACATGTACAACGGAATGTTGAGGAACTATTCGGCTTTGTTGACGGGGAAAACGGAATTGTAATTAACTGATATTCAAATTTTAACCGCGAAGGCGCTAAGGACGCTAAGAGTGCGAATATTTTCTTAGCGTCCTTAGCGCCTTCGCGGTTAGAATTATTAAAGAAAGGTCCATTTATTAACTCTATTATAACTCTACCGGCAGGCGGGGTTTATGCCCAGCACATATTTCTCCACCACGCCGATACCTTGCGCCGTTTCCGCGCCCTGGAAACCGGCGATCAATTCGTCCTTCAGGTTGGCCGCGGCAAAATCGCTGAGTTGCTTGGCGACGGGCAGGTAAGACCAGTGCCATTTCTCTTCGTTGTAACCATGAGGGCGCTCGGCGCCTTTCGGGGAATAGACCTGACAAAAGCCGTATTCGGCCGCATTCGCCGCCAGCCATTGATAAACCTTGGCGCCTTCGCCGGAGGTGAAATAGGCGTTCTCCAGATCGTTGAGGTCGAAATCGGTGCCCCAGTGGTGGCGGGAGGTGCCGGGCATGGAGCTGTATTCCAGGATCTTCAGCGCCCGCAATTTGGGGTCGGCGATCGTCTTCGACAGGTCCTTCCCTTCTACCAACCTGCTGCCGTTCCATTTTGCCTCCCAAATGCCTTTTTGGTAATTAAAAGGGCGGGTGGCCGAAATGATCACCAGCTTAACCTCCGCAGCTTTTGCGGCTGCGTGCATTTTTTTATAAGCTTCGAAAACGTCTTTTCGCAAATACAAACCCTCCCGGTCCGCATAGCTCGTCGGGATGAGCATGAAATCCGGGTGTTTTGCCGGATCGAATTTGCCCATGATATAATCGAGGCTAGGAAAATCTATGCTCTGGCCAAAAGAAACAGACGGTGCAGGTTTTTGTTCTGTAGAAGTATGCGCACAGGAGAGCGTGGCGAGCAGAAAGAAGGTCCATGTTTTCATAGTGTCAAAAGTATTAACTTTGCAGTCATTTTTTATGTACACGGAGTTTGTTATGATGGTTAATGGTTGGTTATGATTGATTTGTGCGGATCATAAACAATCTTAAAAAATCTGCGTACCAAAAAAGAAAATTACCCAAATGTTCCCGGAATACGATGTGATTGTGGTGGGCGCCGGACATGCCGGATGTGAAGCGGCCGTAGCCGCAGCTAATCTCGGCTCGAAGGTGCTGCTGGTGACGATGAACATGCAGACCATCGCCCAAATGTCCTGCAACCCTGCAATGGGTGGCGTGGCAAAGGGCCAGATCGTGCGCGAGATCGACGCGTTGGGAGGATATTCCGGCATCGTCACCGACCATACCATGGTGCAGTTTCGCATGCTCAACCGCTCCAAAGGGCCTGCCATGTGGAGCCCCCGAGCCCAAAGCGACCGGATGCGCTTCGCCCTCAAGTGGCGCCAGATGCTGGAAGAACACCCCAATATCGACTTCTGGCAGGAAATGGTCGGCGGCCTGATCGTCAAAGACGGCGCGGTGTGCGGGGTGCGCACGGCGATGGGTTTGGAGATTCCCGGCAAGGCCGTGGTGCTGACCAACGGCACCTTCCTCAACGGCATCATCCATATAGGCGAAAAACAGTTCGGCGGCGGACGCGCAGGCGAAAAAGCGGCAAAGGGCATCACCGAACAACTCATCGAACTGGGCTTCGAAGCGGGCCGTATGAAAACCGGCACCCCACCGCGGCTCGACGGCCGCTCCCTCGATTATTCCAAAATGGAAATCCAGGAAGGCGATGCCGAGGGAGGGAAGTTTTCCTACTCCGATACTCCGAAGATCGAAAAGCAGCTGCCCTGCCATATTACGTACACCAACCAACAGGTGCACGATATGCTCCGGACGGGCTTCGACCGCTCGCCTATGTTCAACGGCCGGATACAGGGTCGCGGGCCGCGGTATTGCCCTTCGATCGAAGACAAGATCGACCGCTTCGCCGACCGCGACCGGCACCAGCTCTTCATCGAACCCGAAGGCTGGGATACCTGCGAGATCTACATCAACGGATTTTCCTCCTCTCTGCCGGAAGACGTGCAGTACAAAGCCCTGCGCATGATCCCGGGGCTGGAGCACGCCAAGATGTTCCGCCCGGGCTATGCTATTGAATACGACTATTTTCCGCCCAACCAGCTCAAATTGTCGCTGGAGACCCATTTGGTCAAAAACCTGTTTTTCGCGGGCCAGATCAATGGCACGACGGGTTACGAAGAAGCGGGATGCCAGGGCCTGATGGCCGGCATCAACGCCCATTTGGCGATGGCGGAAAAGGAACCCTTTATCCTCAAGCGCTCCGAGGCATACATCGGGGTGCTCATCGACGACCTGGTGAACAAGGGCACGGAAGAGCCCTACCGGATGTTCACCTCCCGCGCCGAATACCGCATCCTGCTGCGCCAGGACAACGCCGACCTGCGCCTCACCCCGCTGGTCCACGAGCTGGGTATGGTGGGCCTGGAAGAGCGAATGGTCCTCGTGCGCGCCAAGCAGGAGGCCGCCGCGGCGATCGAAAAATACTTCCTCGAAACCAGCGTCGATCCTGAACAGCTCCAATCCCTGCTCGAACGCGCGGATTCCGCCACGCTCAAGCAGAAGGTGAAGCTCCATACCGTGCTGCTGCGCCCCAACGTCAATATCCCGGACCTCCGGGTGGCCCTGCCCGAGCTCGATCAATTCCTCGTACAATACCCCGTGGAATTTGCCGAACAAGCGGAGATCAACATGAAATACGAGGGCTATATCCGCAAGGAGCAGGAGATGGTCAATAAAATGAACCGCCTGGAAGAAGTGCGCATCTTCGACGATTTCGACTACCGCCAACTGGGTTCCCTGTCGAAAGAAGCGCGCGAAAAGCTCTCGAAAGTTCGTCCCCGCACCATCGGTCAGGCCAGCCGCATCAGCGGCGTCTCGCCGGCGGATATTTCGATCCTGCTCGTGCACATGGGCCGATGAAACGCGAATTCCTCCTCAACATCGCCCTGCTGCTGGTTTTGAACCTCCTGGTCAAGCCCTTTTATATCTTCGGGATCGACAGGACGGTGCAAAACCAGGTGGGGACGGAGGCCTACGGTTTGTATTTCACCTTTTTCAACCTCGCCCTGCTGCTGCAGATCGTCCACGATTTCGGCATCCAGAATTTCAATAACCGGGCTATTTCGCAGCACCGGCAACTGCTCGGAAAGTATTTTCCCAACCTGTTGCTGGTCAAGTTGGCGCTCAGCGCGGCCTACCTCGTGCTGGCCATGGTGGTCGCTTTGGCGCTCGGCTACGGGGCCGAGATTTGGCCCCTCCTGTTCTGGGTCCTGTTTGTGCAGGTGCTGAGTTCCCTCCTGCTGTTTTTGCGATCCAACATCTCCGGCCTCGGTTTTTATCGCACGGACAGCCTGCTCTCGGCGCTCGACCGGCTCTTGCTGATTTTTCTGGTAGGCGGTTTGCTGTTGATGGAAAGCCAGGGTCGGGCCTTTTCAGATCGAATGGCTGGTGTACGGGCAGGTATGGGCCGTGGGGATTACGGCCCTGATCGCATTCGCAGTGCTGAGGGGGCATTTAACGGCAATCAGGTTTCGATGGCGGCCGCCGCTGGTGTGGTGGTTGCTGAAAAAGAGCTTCCCCTTTGCCCTGGTGATCCTGCTCATGACTCTATACACCCGTCTGGACGCGGTGATGCTGGAGCGCATGTTGCCCGACGGCAAGCACGAAACGGGCGTTTACGCCTCCGCTTACCGATTGCTCGACGCGAGCAATATGGTCGGCTACCTGTTTGCCTCTTTGTTGTTGCCGATGTTCGCCCGATTGCTAAAAACCAAAGGGTCGATCGGGCCTTTACTGGAGACCAGTTTTCAGCTCATCATGGCCGGCGCCTGGTCTTTGAGTCTGGGCGTGTTTTTTTTCCGGAATGAAATAGCAGCCTGGCTTTACCCCGATGCCACGCCCTATTGGGGAGATGTGCTCGGGTATTTGATGCTCAGTTTTGTGGCCATGAGCGGCGCCTACATTTTCGGCGCCCTGCTCACCGCGAACGGCCGGCTGGGTCCCATGAACCGCCTGTTTCTCGTAGGGATAGCCCTTAATTTCACCCTGAATTTACTGCTCATTCCGCACTACAAAGCCTTCGGGGCGGCGATTGCCACCCTAATCACCCAGGCCTTGATTTGGATTGGGCAAATGGTCCTCGCCAAGCGGATGCTCGGGCTGATGCCGACAGGGGGGGCGATGCTCCGGCAGGCCTTATTCGCCGTGGCCGTGGGTTTCCTGTTCTTTTTCCTCTCCGAATGGAATGCCGCTGCCCAATGGCAGTTTCGTTTTATGGCGGGAGTGGCTGGGAGTATTGTAATGGCACTCGTTTTCCGGCTGCTGCCGTTGCGGGGTGCGCTTGCTGAATTTCGAAAAGGAAATTTAAATGATTTTTAAAAGACATTCTGCTGCCGCAGGCAGCAGTCTTAAAAAGGCCGCCCGGCCATTTACTCAGGGCATTTTCCTACTTTTGCGAAATAATACGACGGAATGGAGTACAAGGATAGCTTGCTGGGGGTAGTACAAACCCTGTTTAAATGGAAAAAACCAATCCTCCTCACCACCCTGATCGCTGCGGTCGGTAGCGTGATCATCGTGTTGTTGTTGCCGGTTTACTACCAATCTTCCACGATCTTCTACGCCGCCAGCCCCGATCTGGCCATGCCGGAGCGCATGTTCGGCACGACCAACGAGGCCATGGAGTATTACGGCGAGGACGAAGATATCGACCGCATCATGACCATCGCCACCTCCAACGAACTTGCGGATTTCTTAATCCGGACTTTCAAACTATACCAACATTACGACATAGATACCACCAATATCAAGGCGCCTTATTATGTACGATTGAAGCTGGACAAGCTTTACAAGGTTCAAAAGACCAAATACGACGCCATCCAGATTTCGGTCGAAGACCGGGACAAGCAGCTAGCCGCTCACATGGCCAGCGCCGCCCGGACCAAGGTGGACGAGATCGGGCAACGGCTCATCAAGAACAGCCAGACCGAACTGCTCAAGGCATACGAGTCAAATATTCTGGAAAAAGAGCGGCAATTGGGCATGCTCAACGATAGCTTGATGACGGTCCGCTCCAAGTACGGAGTTTTCAATACCGAAACCCAGAGCGAGCTCCTGGCCACTTTGCTGGCCGAGGCGGAGGCCAGGTTGAACAACAGCACGGCAAGGCTCGAGGTCTTCCGGAGTGCGGCCAGCGTGTCGCGCGATACGATCACCAACCTCAGGGCCGCGGTGCAGGGCGGACAACAGGAAGTAAACCTGCTTCGGGACAAGCTGGAGAAATTCAACCAGGGAATGGCTACGGTGGAGATGCTGGTGCAGATCCACCTCGAAGCCAGCAAGCAGATGGGGGAGGACAAAGAGCGATACAAGCAGATCCGGACGGCGCAGGAGTCTCCTTTCCCGGCCATCCATCTGGTGGAGGAAGCCGCCCTTCCCATCATAAAATCGCGGCCCAAGCGGATGATCATCGTGTTGGCCGCGACCGCCCTGGCTTTTTTGTTCAGCGCGGTGGGCGCCTTGATCTTCGACACTTACCGGGATATTAACTGGAGGTCGATCGTCGATGGGCGCTAAAGAGTCCATATCTGCGACGGGGGCTCCCCGCCTTTTGTTCTGGAGCTTTGCCGGACTGACCCTGCTGAGTTTTTTCGCGGCAGTGGCCACCAATCGGTATTTCCTATTCGGGGCGCCGGCAGCGCTTATACTGGCTTACCTGTGTATCGTAGATTTCAAGAAGATCTATTACCTGCTCTGGGCTTTTATACCGCTCTCGACGGAAGTGTTCCTTCCCGGAGGATTTGCGACCGACCTGCCCGACGAGCCCTTTATGGTTTTACTTGCAGGTGTGTTTCTGATATTCCTGATCCGCAATGGCCGGGAGTTGGACAAGCGTTTCTTCGTCCACCCGGTTACCCTCCTGCTCTACCTGCACCTGGCCTGGCTCACCGTCACGATGATCACATCCAGCCTGCCCCTGGTATCGGTCAAATTCCTGCTGGCAAAAGCCTGGTATGTGCTCACCTTTTACTTTCTGACCGGTTTTCTGCTGAAAAAAGAGGAGGATACAAAGAAGTGGTTCTGGTGGGTGTTCATCCCCTTGATGGCGACGGTGGCGTACGTTTTTCTGAGGCATGCCAGTTTGGGGTTTTCCTTCAAAGATGTCAACCAGGCGATGGCGCCTTTTTACCGGAATCACGTCAATTATGCCTGTTTGCTGGCCCTGTTTTTTCCGCTGGCCTGGTTTGCGCGGACCTGGTACAAGCCCCTGAGTTTTCCCTGGCTGATCCTGGTGGGGTCTGCGGTATTTTTGCTCGCGGCGATCCAGGTTGCCTACACTCGGGCTGCCTACGTGGCATTGGCCATCGCGGCCGGGGCGTATTTTATCGTCCGCCTACGGCTCGTACTGCCGGCTCTTCTGCTGGCCCTGATAGGGGCGATCGGCGCGGTGGGCTATCTCGTCCACCAGGAAAAATACCTGGAATATGCCCCCGATTTTGAAAAAACGGTGACCCACTACAAATTCGACAACCTGCTGGCCGCCACCGCCAAGGGCGAGGATATCTCTACCATGGAGCGGGTGTATCGGTGGGTGGCAGGCAAGCACATGATCCAGGACAGGCCGCTGACGGGTTTCGGGCCCGGGAATTTTTACAACTTCTACCGCTCCTACACGGTGTCCAGCTTCGAGACCTATGTGAGCGACAACCCCGAGCAATCGGGCATACATAGCTACTACCTCATGACGGCCGTGGAACAGGGAATCCCGGGCCTGCTGATTTTTGTCGGCATGGCATTCGCGGTGCTGATCTTCGGGCAGCGGGTATACCACCGCACGCGCGATCCCTTCCGGAAACGATGGGTGATGGCCATCATCCTCGGCACGATCGTCATCGACTCGCTCCTACTTATCAACGACATGGTGGAGACCGATAAAGTGGGGAGTTTCTTCTTCCTCTTTATGGCGATGTTGGTGAGAATGGATTTGGAGGATCAGGGGTAAAACCTTACAAATCTGGAATTCAATTCCAAATTTGTAAGGAATTTAATCCTACACCAGACTCTCAATCACTCTCTCTTCCGTAATCCCCTCCGCTTCGGCCTTGTAGTTGCGCACGATGCGGTGGCGCAGCACGTACTTGCTGATGGCCTGCACGTCCTCGATGTCTGGCGAGTACTTGCCGTGGATAGCGGCGTGGCACTTGGCGCCCAGCACCAGGTATTGCGAAGCGCGGGGACCGGCGCCCCAGGACAGGTATTGGTTCACCATGGCGGTGGCGCGCGCCGTGTTGGGACGGGTGCGGGTGGCCAGGTTGACGGCGTATTCCAGCACGTTGTCGGCGATGGGTATTTTGCGGACGAGCTGCTGGAAGGCCAGGATTTGCTCGCCGGTAAGGATGTGCTTGAGGTTGTATTCCTCGCCGCTCGTGGTGCTTTTTACCACCGCAATTTCTTCCTCATAGCTGGGGTAATCCAGCGGAATGTTGAACATGAATCGGTCGAGCTGGGCTTCGGGCAAGGGGTAGGTGCCTTCCTGCTCGATCGGGTTTTGGGTAGCCAGGACGAAGAAAGGCTTTGGAAGGATGTGTCGGTCGCCCGCCACAGTCACTGAGCGCTCCTGCATCGCTTCGAGCAGGGCGGCCTGCGTCTTGGGCGGCGTCCGGTTGATTTCGTCGGCCAAGACGATGTTGGCGAACAGGGGTCCTTTGTTGAATTTGAACTTCCGGTCTTCGCCGAGCACTTCCGAACCCATGATGTCGGAGGGCATGAGGTCGGGGGTAAACTGGATCCGTTTGAAGTCGAGGTCCAGCACCTCGGCGATGGTGCTCACCAGCAGGGTCTTCGCCAAACCCGGCACCCCCACGAGTAAACTATGGCCATTGCTGAACAGGGATATAATAACGGCCTGCACCACTTCGTGCTGGCCTACGATGACTTTGCCTATCTCGCTCTTCAGGTCGCGATACGATTGCGCCAGCGCATCAACTGCTTCTACGTCGGATGAAAACTTTGCCATGAAACTGATTTAGTTTTGAGTTCTTAGTTTTTAATTTTTAGTTATTCAGATTAACTAAACACTAAGCACTAAAAACTAAAAATTCTTCTTTGAAACGCGCAAATATACGCTTTGTTTCTCAGCCGCAAAAAGAAGTAACTTTGCGCCCATGAAACCGAAAATATCCATCGTCGTGACGGTTTATAACGAGGCAGATAATATCGGTCCGCTCGTGTCGCGCATCGGGGAGGCCATGTCCGGCATTGACTACGAACTGGTTTATGTGGACGACGGCTCGGGCGACGACACCGTCAAAAACCTCCGCGCCATCCCAAACAAGCGCCTCACCATCATCGAATTCAGAAAGAACTACGGACAGAGCCTGGCTCTTATGGCAGGCATCGACCACGCCAGTGGCGAATACATCGCCACCATGGACGGCGATCTGCAAAACGACCCGGCCGACATTCCACTCATGCTCGCCAAAGCCGAATCGGAGGGCTGGGACATGGTTGCCGGCAACCGCGCCAACCGCCAGGACGGCTTCCTGCTCCGCAAATTTCCCAGCCTTATCGCCAACTGGATTATCCGCAAGGCCGGAGGGGTGCATCTCAAAGATTACGGCTGCGCCCTCAGGGTCTTTCGCGCCGAGCTCGCCAAGGACCTCGGCCTGTACGGAGAGTTGCACCGTTTCATTCCCGTGCTGGCGCACCTCGAAGGCGCCCGCATCACCCAGGTCGACGTGCGCCACCATGCGCGCGAGCACGGAAAGTCGAAATACGGCCTCGGCCGCACCGTCAAGGTCATGAGCGACCTCCTTTTCATGCTCTTCCTGAAAAGGTACCTCCAAAAACCGATGCACCTCTTCGGCAACGCCGGGCTCCTGCTCTTCGCCATCGGCGCCCTGATAAACCTCTATCTCGCTTTCATCAAGATCGTGCTGGGCCAGGATATTTGGGGCAAACCCCTCCTCATCCTCGGCCTCATGCTGGTCCTTGCCGGTATACAACTCATCACCGTGGGCTTTGTGTTGGAAATGCAGATGAGGACCTATTACGAATCGCAGCAGAAACGGCCGTATAAAATCAGGTCTGTCTCAAAAGGGGGGGAGAGTAGTTTTTAATTTTTAGTTCTTAGTTTTTAGTTGAACCCCGGTTAACTAAGAACTAAAAACTCAAAACTATAAATATATTTGTCAAAAACCGGCCCCTTACATGCAATTCTCCTCCATCGAAACGCCCCGTCTGTCGCTGGTGCTCGGCACCGAACCGGTCCTCGAAGCCGTGCTGAGGGGCGACCGCTCCCTGGGTAAACTGCTCGGAGTGGAAGTGCCTTTCGGTTGGACGGAATTCGGAGATCCCATTTTTCGGTTTTCTCTGGACATGGTCCGGGAAAACGCCCTGGAAGCCCTGTGGTGGACCTACCTGCCCGTGCTTCGCGAAGAAAAAGTGTTGATCGGAAGTTGCGGTTATAAAGGTCCGCCCGATAAAGAGGGGGTAGTGGAGATCGGCTACGAGATCGCCAAACCCTTCCGCCTCCAGGGCCTCGCGACCGAGTTGGCCATGGGCCTGATCCATAAGGCCTTTTCCTACCCCCAGGTCACGGCAGTCAAAGCGCATACCCTGGCCGAGATCAACGCCTCCGGCAGCGTGTTGAAAAAATGCGGCATGGAAAAAGTGGCCGAGCTCTTCGACCCCGAAGACGGAGACATTTGGCAATGGGTTTTGAACCGGCCAGCCGCGATGAAATCTTAGTTATTAAGGTAATAAGATAATAAGTTATTGATTTATAATAACTTATTATCTTATTACCTTAATAACTGTATAACCAGATACCTTAAAAAAAATGACCCAGGATATCAAAGCAATCGCCATACCCGGCATCCACCAGCGCTTTTTCAAGGCCTTTCAGGCTGCGGCGGGCCGGTATGACAAACCCAGGGTGCTGGAGGTGGGGGCCGGGCACGGCGCCTTTACCCAAAAACTGTGGCAGGAGGGATATGACGTGACGGCCTGCGACCTTTTTCCCGAAATATATCAATTCGCGGAGACGCCTTGCATCAAGGTCGATATTACGAAGGAGCTGCCCTTTCCCTCCGAGGTGTTCGATATGGCGGTGGCCGTCGAGGTGATGGAGCACGTCCACAACCACCCCGTCTTCTTCGCGGAATGCGAGCGCATTTTGAAAAAAGGCGGAGTGCTCATGGTCTCGACGCCCAATATCCTTTCGCTGAAATCGCGGATCCGATTCCTCTTTTCCGGATTTTTCTACTCCTTCAAACCCCTTGACCACGCTCGCAACGACGGCCTTCAGCATATCGCCTCCCTGACCATCGACCAATACCGCTATCTGGCCACCCGCGCGGGGTTCTCCGGTTTCGAGGTTCAGGTCGATAAGCGCCAGAAATCCTCCAGGTTTTACAGCTTTCTCATTCCCTTCATCCGCCTTTACTGCCGCCTGAAATCCATTCCCTTCGAAGTGCACAACCGCTACGACTACCTCACCGGCCGGGTGCTTTTTCTTTCTTTCGTGAAATAAAAGCGCCCTTCTCATACCCTGCAACTCCCCCCTGTTCGTTTCTGTCCTTGCCCCTTGTCATCCCCGCCCTACCCAACTACCCGCCTTCGCTTCGGCTTCGGCGGGCGCGGAAAACTAAAAATTAAGAACTAAAAACTAATACTTCACCATGGAGAACACACTACGTCCATCCCTCGTGCTTTTGCTTCTGGCCTTCGCCTACCTGCTCCCCGCCCAGGAATCCCCCCTTTGGCTCCGCTACCCGGCTATTTCGCCGGATGGAGAGCAGATCGTTTTTTCCTTTAAGGGCGACCTGTACAAGGTTCCCGCGGCCGGCGGCCAGGCCTATCCGCTGACCCTGCACGATGCACGCGATTTTATGCCCGTGTGGTCGCACGACGGAAAATGGATCGCCTTCGCATCCGACCGCTACGGCAATTTCGATGTCTTCCTCATGCCTGCCGCCGGCGGCAGCGCCACCCGGCTGACCTACCACTCTGCCGGCGACTATCCCTCCGACTTTACCCCCGAGGATAAATCCGTGATCTTCAGTTCCTCCCAACTCGATGCCGCCGCCAACCAGCAATTTCCATCCGGTGTCCTGTCCGAACTGTACAGCGTGCCCGTGGCAGGGGGCGCCCCGAAGATGTTGCTGACCACTCCGGCCGAAAATGCCCGCTACAACCAGGTGGGCTCTATGCTCGTCTTCCACGACCGCAAGGGGTATGAGGACGAATTCCGCAAACACCACACCTCTTCCGTGACCCGCGATATCTGGACCTACGACCTCAACACCGGGCTTTACACCCAGATCAGCAGCTTTGCCGGCGAAGACCGCAACCCCGTCTTCGTGCCCGGCCAGGACGCCCTGTACTACCTCAGCGAGGAGAACGGCGACTTTAATATTTTCAAAATGCCGCTGGGCGGAAAGGGACCCGCTGTGCAACTTACCAGCTTCGAAAAACACCCCGTCCGCTACCTGAGCGTGAGCAACAACGGCCTGCTTTGCTTTAGCTGGAACGGCGAGCTCTACACCCTTCGCGAAGGGCAAACGCCCCAGAAGGTAGCCGTGCAGACCGCTACCGACGACCGCTACAATCCCGAAAAGATCGAAAAGGTGACCAAGGGCCTCAGCGAATACGAGCTTTCTCCGAATGGGAAAGAGGTCGTATTTGTGTACCGGGGGGAGGTCTTCGCCGCTTCTGTATCGGAAGGCACCACCAAGCGCATCACCAACACGCCGGAGCAGGAGCGCTCCGCGAGCTTCAGCCCCGACGGTCGCTCCATCCTTTATGCAGGGGAGCGGGAGGGCAGTTGGAATATTTACCAGAGCTCCCTGGTCAGGCCGGAGGAGAAGTATTTCTTTCATTCTACCCTCTTGAAAGAGGAGGTCGTCGTGGCCACTGAGGCCGAGGAATTTCAACCCGCCTATTCGCCCGACGGCAAGGAGGTCGCCTTTTTGGAGGAACGCACCGCGCTCAAGGTGGTCAATCTCGCCACCAAACAGAGCCGCCTCATCATGAGCGGCGATCATAACTATTCCTATACCGACGGCGACCAGCACTACGAATGGTCGCCCGACGGCAAATGGTTCCTCGTCGAATTCCTGCAGCCCAACCAGTGGATCGGCCAGGCAGGCCTGGTGAGCTCCACGGGCAGCCAGGAGACCGTCAACCTCACCCGCAGCGGCTACAACAACGGCCGTCCCCGCTGGATGATGGACGGCAAGATGATGCTCTGGGTCTCCGACCGCGACGGCATGAAAAACGACGCCTCCTGGGGCGGCCAGCTCGACGCCTACGCGATGTTTTTCACGCAGGAAGCCTACGACCGCTTCAAGCTCAGCAAGGAGGATTTCGCCATCCTGACAGAAAAGGAGAAAGAGGAAAAGGAGGAGGAAAACGGCGAGGAGAAAAAAGAAGAAGAAAAAAACAAGAAGGTCGAGCCGCTCAAAATCGACCTGGTGGATATCGAAGACCGCAAGAGCCGCCTGACCATCCATTCTTCGATCCTGTCGGACGCGGTGGTGGCCAAGGATGGCGAAAAGCTCTTTTACCTCGCCAAATTTGAAAAGGGCTACGACCTCTGGCAGACGGAGCTCCGCACCCGCGACACCAAGGTCTTGGCCAAGCTCGGCGCGGAATCCGCCGGCGGCTTGGCCTTCGACAAGGAGGGCAAAAACCTGTTTTTCCTGGCCGACGGCGCCATTCAAAAAGTGGAGATCGAAGGCGGCAAAAAGGAAGCCCTGAAGATCAACGGCGAAATGACGCTCAACGAAACCGTCGAGCGCGCTTACCTCTTCGAACATATCTGGGCCCAGGTGGAGAAGAAATTTTACAAGATCGACCTCCACGAGGTGGAATGGGATTTCTACAAGGCCGAATACGCCCGTTTCCTGCCCTACATCAACAACAACCACGACTTTAAGGATATGCTCAGCGAAATGCTGGGCGAGCTCAACGCCTCCCACACCGGCACCCGGTTCAACCCCAACAGCGAAACCGGGGATAAGACCGCCTCCCTCGGTCTTTTCTACGACCTCTCCCATACCGGCGAGGGCCTAAAGGTGGCGGAGGTCATGGCCAAGGGTCCGGTCGATAAAAGCGAATCGCAGATCAAGCCCGGCGTGATTATCGAAAAGATCGACGGCGAGGCCATCACCCCGACGGTCAACTACCACGGGCTGCTCAACCGCAAGGAGGGAAAGTACACCCTGCTCTCCCTCTACGACCCGGCCAGCGGAAAGCGCTGGGACGAGACGGTGAAGCCCATTTCCCTGGGCGAGGAAGGGGAGCTGCGCTACCAGCGCTGGGTGGAGAATTGCCGCAAGATCGTGGAGGAAGAATCCGACGGCGAGATCGGCTACGTGCACGTGCGCGGGATGAACGACCCGAGTTTCCGCGTGGTGTACGAGGAGGTGTTGGGCAAAAACGCCGACAAGAAAGCCCTGGTGGTGGACACCCGTTTCAACGGCGGCGGCTGGCTGCACGACGACCTGGCCACCTTCCTGGCCGGCAAAAAATACATGACCTTCATGCCTCGCGGCCAGAATTTGGGTTCCGAGCCCCAGTTCAAATGGTACCGTCCCTCGGTCGTCGTGATGAGCGAGAGCAACTACTCCGACGCGCACATGTTTCCCTTCACCTACAAAGAGCTCGGCATCGGCAAGCTGGTCGGCATGCCCGTGGCCGGCACCGGCACGGCGGTCTGGTGGGAGACCCTGCAAAACGGCATGGTCTTCGGCATCCCGCAGGTGGGCATGGTCATGAACGACGGCGAGTACATGGAAAACACGCAGCTCGAGCCCGACGTCAAAATGCCCAACGACCCCAATTTAGTGTCGAAGGGCAAGGACCCGCAATTGGAGGCGGCGGTGAGGGAGTTGAAGAAGGTGATATTTCCGTAAAGGAGATTGCAGATTGGGATTTTTGGGGCCTCTGACGAGTTG
>JADJBL010000007.1 GCA_016703765.1 Saprospirales bacterium | reverse complement strand
TGCGACAATACCAATGTACAGTTGCCATATATCGATCTGGTCAATGAAGCATTGGAGGAAGCGGTGCTTCTCAGGCTTTCATTATTAAATTAGACAAGGAACAGGTTAAGACCTTGTTCAATTTGCCGTGGAATTACCCCGGACATTTATTCGGAGCCTCTAAAGACATCTCAAAATACAAAAAGGCAAAAAGGGCCTTTCTGAAAGCAATTCGCCCCGAATTTATTGCGCGTAATTTTCCCTTGAGTAATGATGTAGGCATTTTCCCAAATGGTCAAATAAAACAACGCTATCTCAGTCGCCTGAAAAGATTACGTGTTGGCCCGATGAAAGGAGGCAAGGCTGAAAATATTTTTTCCAACAAGATCCTGGATTCTGGCCTGATTTAGAGGTGTTTGAGAAATCATGGTCTTATTCTCTACTATTACTGGGTAATAGCGACGGTGAATTCATCCCGCCGAATTTGATCACTTCCGAGGATTATGATATTCTGAATATACTGAATGCGCCGGTTATTCCAGAAAATGGAGATGACGAGGATGCTGTTGACAGTATTGTAGCAAGTACACAACCCGGTTTTGGGTCCCCGGCATGATGAAATCATTTTCCACCACCGGAAGAGCTCCCGGAGAAATTGACGATGATTGTTCTGCCCTGGCCTCAAACCGGCGAGAAAACACCCAACCTGAAAGCGCATCCGGAGCGAATCAACTACCGGGCATATGGAAAACTGAAAGCCGTTTACCCATTATCTCTGCCCTTCAGCCTTGTTTCCGACAGAAATTCATGCGCATCCAAAGGCGATGGAGGTATCGCCTCAATGAGATCATCCAATATTTTGGCACTGGCACTGATAAAGAACGATTGATGGCTATGGAAGTCGGCAGTCGACCGATATCGATTGGAAGATCATCACTAACGTTTTGCAAAAAATAGAGGGAACACACGTCTTCAATAGAAGACAATACGAGCCCTGGGAGTATTGGGGGTTTGAGCAGGAAGATAAAAACAAAGTGATTGACCCTTCCGATCATTCATTGGAAATATCCGGGAAATGGGATGAGCTACTTGGTTTCGTCACCGTGTTATTGAAACGCGCTTCCTCGAGCTAATGTGCAATTGCTGGAATTATTGGATACTTTTTATGTAAACCCAGTGATAGGGACCGCGAGAAGAATCGGTATAGCCGCATTCGATCAAAATATTCCCTCGGGAGAATTGGAAAAGCAGTCGAACAATTGCCTTACGGCGATTTGCTCTGGGACCTGAGCAAGTTGCGCCTTTTAGGGATTTATAAAGATAAAGGAAATGCCTTGATGCAATTGCTTCGCTTCCTTCGTTTAGCCAACAAATTAGATTGGCCGTACAGAGCGCTGGATATGTTTTGCACGGCGTACGGGATTCAATCTGAAGCTATTCCGAGAGAGCGTCATCTTTATGATTTTACGAACCAACGCGGCGATGCGTTCCTTACCAATCTAGGGTATTTCCAGCGCATGAAATTAAAGCTGGATAAGAGCCCCGAGCAACCGCTTGCCTTTTACAGAAACATCAATTCCATACGGTACACCGGATTATTCCGGCAGCAAGCCAGGCAAGTTTTTTCATTATACGAGTCTCTGTTTTTAACAAAGCGGTTGGCGCAAGGCCGAAGGCGCTGGTAAAACAAAATGGAGCGCTCAACGAAGAACTGCTGATAGAAGAACAGCTCCCTTTGCTGGCAAGTGCTTTTGAAACTACGACTGCTGATTTGCAAACGCTGCTCACCGAGTTGGACGGCGAGTTCGAAAAAGTAAAAAAGATAATTATTTTTAATCTGAACAATCTTTCGCACCTGTACCGTTATTCGCTGCTGGCGGGGAGTATGGGAGTTACTGTCAAAGAACTTCTGGCACTAGTAAAGATTACGGGTATTCGTCCTTTGCCAAAGATTACAGAAGCAGTTGATGCCAATACCAATACCATCGACCGATACGCAAAAAAAACCTGGCAATTTCTGGAGGCTACAGATAAAATCAAAGCATCCGGCTTCGAGATAGCGGAACTTGAATATTTGCTGTGCGATAGGCCGGGCGATAAAGCGGGTTTTCATCCTTCCAAGGAAGAGGTGGGTATTGTATTGGGCGATATCCGAACAAATCTGCGAAAAATTGCCGATGAAAAATCAGTTGCCAGAGGCATTTGTGGAGGATCCGAAAGCAGGATTACAGTCACTCATAGACCTGGTTTCGTCCAAATTGCCGCTTTTGGGTTGGGATGGCGATATGATAAAAGCTATTATCGGAGCGCTTAAGGATGAGGAAAAGATAATTGTGCCCTATACATTGCCACTTGGATTGGTTTTTAATGCACCCAATAGCCTTCCCCAACTAAATATCAATAATCCGGGGGTGTTTCATGCCAACCAATTGTCACAAATAGAGGCCATCGTGATAGACTTGAAACCGGCGCCTGCTTTGTCTACCTGACCATGTTAAAACGTTTGACAGAGTCGGAGTATACCACTTTGATCGGCCTGATAAACCAGTTTTCTAACGATGCCAAGGATAGGTCGAATTTGACTATCCTCTTTGCTATTTGCAGCGATCATTATGCTTTGCAATATAGTCTGGACGATAACGGTTCGGGACAATTAGAATTTAAAGGGGTGATGAGTAATAGTACGAAGGTTGAGTTAGAAGGGGTTTTTTACCCGGCACGGGTACCGGCCAATAATAAAATCGAGCAACTTTTCAAAGCGAGCCGAAAATCACTGCAGCGCAATTTCCGCTCCATCCAGCCAGAGATATTTGAGGGAACATTTTCCAAGGAGGTGAAGATTCCTCAATCCCTGGCTCGAAAATTTTACACGATTAAAAAAATACCAAGGGAAGCTGGAAGGACTCTCAACGGGAGCGCTCTTGCCTGCTCAGAGGGAAGTATTGGCAGATGCAAATACTGGTAACGCTTCATTTCAGGGCGAACTGGACTCGATGTACATATTGCCTGAGAGGAATTCATGGCCAGATGTTAAAAACAGGTTCTTTACAAAATCCGGCTTTGAGGCAAGTATTCTGGAAGTAAGTGTTCCAACCCGCTTTCAGAATATTGCAGAAGCCATGCTGCCTTATCTGAGAAAGGTGCTCAGCGAACAATACGTTATTCAAAAATGCAGCGATCAATTGGGAATGACGCCTTCCCAAACATCGCCTTTATTAAAAGAACACCTGCTTCCTCCCGCAGGGGCGATCACTAATGAAATTCAAAAGGCAATAGATGTATTTACGAAAGATGATGTTTAGTAAACAGCCATCCGAATGTCGAAGTAACGGAGGCAAATTTTTAAACCCAGTTTAATGTATATTACAAACTCCATAAAGCGTCTATCGTTACAAGGCGTTTAAATTTATCCCCTGTTTTGTTGAAATGGATGAACCCGGCGAACAAAAACATTTGGCTCATTTTCGATTCTTTATTGCCGGTACACGTGAATGCCAATCTGTACGAACCATGGCTGTACACGGTTCAGTTGGCTTCATGTACGCATCGGATATCGGAAGGTGACATTCTTTAGATAAAATATCTGACCTGGCTAAACCCAACCAACCTGTTTCGAACAGAGATCCATATTGAACCTTTGAGCGAGTTTTGCAAACCCCCCAGAAATCTATAGAAGCGCTTTGCAAACACTATTTTACAGCCTATCGCTGCTATACCTCTGTCGACATTCCAAGACCACAGGTTTTTATTCCACATTCTGCGATATCTCGACATTTTCAGAAGATCCGGCGGCGCTTTAAACGACTGTACTAACTGGGCGAAAGTGGAGGCCATTAAAAAGAAAGAGATGAGGCTCTTTTAAGTATTATTTAAAACAACCCGACCGGGCAGAACTTGACAAAACAGTTCAAAAGCACAATCAAACGCAACAGGCGGCCAATTCGATCAAACAAGCATTTCGATCCCTGTATGCCGAAAAGACTGGCTGGAGCGTGCTCCCGAAGTCCGAAACAGGATTAGAGAACAACAGCGAGATGCCTTGGCAGCTTATTTATTGCAACATTTTCGATATCCGGGGTTCTATGAGCGAAAGGCCCTCAATCCAAACAATTTCGGACAATGCATTCAAAGACCTGAATGACCTGTACGGCTGGTTTTGATCGATGTCGAGATGGGGGAGTTGTATGATGACCACCCGGATCAAAAAAGCCATTTCCTCTACTCCAGTTGTATATCCAGCGATTTTGCTGCAATTAGAAAGTCCCCGCGGATGTTCCGCTTCAAACCGGCGCTTTATATCTTGACTTAAATGAAAATCCGGCTCTTTCTGCCGACGCCGCCCAGGAATGGAAAAAATGGCGCAAGTGGTACCGGGTCTGGGAAGCCAACCGCAAAGTCCTGTTTTTCCCGGAAAACTGGATGGAACCTTCCCTGCGCGACGACAAAACGCCCATTTTTCTTGATTTTTGAAAGCGAATTGATGCAAAACGAACTCACCCACGATTCTGCGGTAGAGGCATTGCGCAATTATATTCTCAAATTAGATGAAGTGGGGAACGGAAATGATGGGGCTGTATGTAGAAGACAAACCCAATGGGCGAAAAGAAACCCATATGATAGGGCGCACACGCAATTTGCCGCATAAGTATTTTTATAGGAAATGTATGAGTATCCTGGTGAATCCTCTATTGAATGGACCCCTGGGAAAAAGTAGATTGGATATTGAAGGATCATGTGGTTCCAATTATTTTCAACAGGAATTTATTTTTATTCTGGCCGACATTTCGTGTGAAAAACGACGACGATCAAAAAAATGATGATTACAAAGAAACAGGCAAAAGTTATCAAAAACAAAAGAAAATTTACATTATCTCGAGACAACTCTTGAATAAAGCAGAGTATTTCAATAATAAATGGATTAATCGTAAAGTAGGAAAAGAACCTGTAAATATATATGCTGAATCTTCCCAAAATTACCTGAATTAAAAACACTTCACCTTCATTTGGCAGGAAATGCCAATCTTATTTTTGTTGGACCAAATCTTAATATAAATCCTTTGCCTATCCAAGCCGAATCCACTACGACTCCAGCACCCTTACCATTTTTGAATCCTTCTGATCTTCAAAGGTAAGCGATAGAAAAGAAACAGTGGTGGCAAGTTTTGCATTTATTGATCAGGGAAACAGGCGCAGGCATCCCCAATATTAGCCGTAACATAAATGCACAACTGGGATAACCGGTAATTGATTTTAACTCACGAGGAAATCCCTATTACTTACAACAAACCGATTCCATTAACGACAGATGCTTCCGGGAAGATTGAAATCGATGAAAATCCGTGGATCAATGCGTGGGTAAACAGTGTAATCATGGTATTTCAAATCCCATCCGAATACGAGAGCCCCAGAATTAAGTCCTTATCCTTCTTTCCTATTACCCAATACATTTTCTTTTCCATTAGATACCGATAAAATTGATTACAAGTTAAAACTAAAAAGGAAAAGTACTAGTGTTACAGTAAACAAAATATACCATACTAAAAGTGCTATAATTCAATACCACGATTTTGCATTGTTGAGTTTTGTATTAGTAAATAAGAACCACACCATGCAAAGGGCAATAAACACTTCATTGGCTAGCAATCTGGTAGGAAATCAATTCAGCAGGTCTTTTCAATCTTATAGTTATGCTTCACCTGGGCCCGTATTTGTAGATGGATACTACTACCAATATTCTTCTATAATTGATATTTCTAATTTATTAATAGTTATTCTTTTTATCCTATCATTCTTCTTCCAGTTAACAAGAATGATAACAAAGGGAAAAATATATTTGATGGAAATTTGTGCTTCGAAGGCCGGGCTGGAGTTTTTTATGCTAATAGTTACACAGTTGTCATATTATCTTATCATGAAGATATTATTATTGATTATTTGACAAAATTGGAAACAGGCATCGAAAACTTCTTCAGTGTTAATAATCAAAATGATTATAACGTAAAAATTGTTAATGGAAACCCACTATTGATGCTATAATTCGTAATAATAAAACTGTCTATATCGATTATATCAAAAACTTGAGTTTTATTCGAGATTTTCTATTTAAAAATAACAATTCACACTTGCCGGAAGATATAACGCCTGTTTCTTTTCACTGTCCAACGCCCAAAGCCAATACAACTGGGAACTATTCTACCACCTCCCCATCATGGTGGCCACCCGCCTGAGCGCCAACCAGCGCTTCGAAGAAGCTAATCGCTGGTTTGAGTTTATTTTTCGATCCCACGCCCGGAAGGACAGGCGGAAAATCGCTTTTGGAACTGCCGGCCCCTGCATGACCATGCGGCCGGTGTAAGGCCACTGATAGAAGAATTGTACGACGATGCTCCTCAAAACATATTGCTAATCGAAAAGTGGCAGGATGATCCGTTCAAACCCTATTTAATTGCCCGCTCTCGCTGGACCGCATTTATGAAATCTGTCGTTGTAAATACCTCGATAATCTGATTGCCTGGGGCGATCAATTGTTCAGGAGGGAAACATTGAGTCCATCAACGAAGCCACCCAGATATATATGATGGCTGCGGAAATATTTCGGCAAACGCCCGGAACGGGTACCGCGCGTAGCCAATCCTGTGTCCAGAATTTTGATACCCTTTTGTATTCGGTGCTGGTCAAAACCCAAATACCCTTTCATTACTGTCCACCGCTTTTGCAGTAGCGGAAGATCTCGCGCCGCCGTTCACCCCTCCCATGACCTATCGTGATGTGCCCGACCCTTCTTCCAGATCTTCTTTGACCGCGATTACTGACACGGTTTTAACATTTTTCTTCTGCCTGCCCAAAAACGATAAAATGCTTCAGTATTGGGATATCGTGGCCGACCGCCTTTCAAGATACGGCATTGTATAGAATATTGACGGCATCGAAAGGCAACTGCCCATTTTTGAGCCGCCGATTGATCCGGCTTTGCTCGTACAAGCCGCTGCTCAAGGTGTGGACATTTCCAGTGTGCTGAATGATTTGAGTGCTCCACTGCCCATTTATCGGTTCAATACCATGGCTCAAAAAGCGGCAGAGTTTTGCAACGAAGTCCGATCATTGGGCAATTCATTGTTATCTGCGCTGGAGAAAGAGACTCGGAAGAATTGAGCAGAATCCGGGCAGACCATGAATTGAAGGTGTTGCAGGCATCGAAAGAAGTCCGCAAAAAACAGATCGAAGAAGCTACCGAAAACCTAGAAAGCATCAACAGAAGCAAAAGCATCACCGAAGCCAGAAGGGACTATTACAAGAATTTGAAGTTTATGAATGAAGGGAGATAGCACATATTGCTTTGACGGTAGCCAGTTCTGTCGTACAAACAATTGCCCAAGTAATCGAGGCGGCGAGCGCTCCCGTTGCTTTGATACCGGATGTTACCACTGGTGGCGCCGGCGTGGCAGCATCGCCGGTTGCCATAGCCGAAGTAGCTGGAGGTGAAAAAGCATCCAAAGCCATGGAGAGTACGGCGAAAGCCTTGAGCTTTGTCGCCTCCCTGCTGGGCACTGGCGCATCCTTATCCTCCACCATGGCTGGATACCACCGCCGACAGGAAGAATGGAAGCACCAAGAAAATCTGGCCAATCTGGAACTGAAGCAGATGGAAAAGCAAATCACTGGGGCGCAGATCAGGCTCGCCCTGGCAGAAAAAGAGCTGGAAAACCATGAAATGCAAATGGAGAACACCAGGAAGTCAATGATTACATGGAGCATAAGTTTACCAATAAAGAGCTGTACGACTGGATGATCCCAACTGGCGCCCATTTATTTTCAGAGTTATCAATTGGCGTTCGATCTGGCTAAAAAATCGGAAAAAGCGTATTGCCATGAGTTGGGAATCAAGGACGCGAAATTTATCCAGTTCGGTTATTGGGACGGACTCAAAAAAGGGTTGTTATCCGGCGATAAACTATACCATGATTTGAAACGAATGGAGGCCTCCTTTTTGGAGAAAAACAAACGCGAATATGAATTGACCAAACATATTTCCCTTGCACAGCTCAATCCAGCCTCATTGCTGGAATTGAAATATAAGGGCGAATGTTTTATTTCTATCCCGGAAGCGGTATTCGACCTGGATTGTCCGGGGCACTATATGCGAAGGATAAAAAATGTAAGCCTCAGCATACCTTGTGTGGTTGGGCCTTATACCAGTGTCAATTGCACATTATCGCTCATGAGAAGCAGTGTACGACACAGCAATTTGCTTTCCGGCGGGAAATATGAACGCAAGGATGAAAACGATCCGAGGTTTACTGACTACCAGGGCGCCATAGAATCTATCGTTACCAGCTCTGCTCAAAACGACAGCGGGATGTTTGAAACCAATTTCAAAGATGAGCGATTTCTCCCGTTTGAAGGGTCAGGAGTTATCAGTGAATGGAAACTGACACTCCCTAAAAAACACAGGCAGTTTAATTATGATACCATATCCGATGTTATTTTGCATGTACGCTACACAGCCAGGGAAGGGGGACAATATATGGCCCAGGAGGCAGCAGATTGGCTTGATAATTTAAAGAAAGCAATGGGAGCAAATGGTTTATTCCGGCTTTTTAGTTTAAAGTATGATTTTCCTAATGCGTTTAACCAGGTTTTGAATGTCAATAATGTCTTTGCGGAAATTAATATCGGTGATGAACATTTTCCATATTTATTCTTCCTTCAGCAAACCCGAAGGTAGCAGAATTAAAGGTTTTAATTATATCAGAAAACAAAGATTGTATAATTGATTTGGAAGCCAATGACGACACTTTAGATTCATTCGGAATACGTGGAAAAAACAAAGCAATTGAGATTTCAACTGGAGTGCGTGCGGCCCAATCTGCTTTATTGATTGAAAAGATGATAAAAGGGAAATGGAAAATCAAGAGTAATACAAAGGAAATCAAGGATATTTTACTGCTTTTCAAATATACCGTACCGTGTAATCCTAAATTATTTTGACCACCTCAACCAGTATGGAAAACCCACCCCTCTCAACCTGCCCAAACTGCCAGGCCGAAGCGCCTGCCAATGCCAAATATTGCAATGCCTGCGGCCATTTGCTGACGGAAAAGGCTCCTGCTCATTGGATATTTGTCGATACTTTCCTGAAAATAGGGGAGACCCTCAAGTACCTTAAGGATTTTGCCAGGACCTTCCGGGCGCCATACCGGATGACGATTGAGCGCTTCGAAAAACGGACCTTGGGCGAGTCCCTTAAATTTGTGGAATTTGGCGTGGCCTTTTCTGCTTTGTTTGCCTTTTCCAATTCTATTGTGATTGAAGGCCGGAGCGTAATATCCAGTATGTTGAATTTATTGATCTTGCTGATTTTATGGTCTATTTTCCTCCTGGCCTTTTATTTTATTGTCAAATTTTCGGCCAAATCCAAAAACAGGAGCTATTCCGAATTCCTGGAGATGAACTCCTGGATACTGGGTTTTACAATTCCCCTCTCTTACCTGCTCCTTTGGGGGCATTTCACAGTAAATTATTCGCATATAAAGATAGCGCTGAAACTGGCTTTTAGCTTATCTTTCCTCGCTTACAACATATTCCTGATCGTATATATCATACGGACATGGAGGTACTTTTGGGGGCTGAGCGTAATCGGCGTGCTTTGGCGATTTTTTTTAGCCACGGGGATAACGATTGGGCTGAACTTTGGCTTGGTATCCGCGCTTAATACAATCTCAGGCGGAAAAATCAGTTACAATACTTTTTTTGAAAGTAAAACGAAACAATACCTCGCGGAGGTATGGGCCGAGAGGTTGAAAGTGCCCGTATCTATTAAAAAAGTAGCGCTCCGATCCATTACGGAACGAGTAAGCGCTAGTGGAAAAGTCGCTCCGGTGGAAGAAACAAAAATAGCCTCCAAGGTTATGGGAACCATCATGGAGTTGTATGTGAAGGAAGGGGATCTCGTCGAAAAAGGTCAGAAATTGCTGAAAATAGGCCCTGATATGATCCATGCGCCTTCCTCAGGCATCGTTTACAGCCTGAACGTGCAAGTAGGGCAGAGGGTAGTAGGGACCGATCTAATGGATGGCACCGAACTGATGCACCTGTACGATGAGAACAACATTGGCGTGCACGTGGAGGTTGGAGAAGGCGATATAGGGCGAATTGCAATAGGCAACGAGGTGGATATCGAGCTCGATGCCTATCGCGACAGAAAATTCAAGGGCCAGGTGACCCGGGTCTCGTCCCAGGGAATCCAAAGATTTATAGATGGAGATGCCTCCGTATTTGAGGTGTGGGTGGGCCTTGACAAGACTTCCCTTGGCGATTTAGAATACCGTCGCTTAGAACCTGGAATGCCCGCCTCGGTTGAGATTGTCACGCTGGCCATTCACAATGCATTAGGCGTTCCGATCATTTCCGTAACAAGCAGGGAACGAAATGACTGAGCAGGTCTTTGTGGTGAGCGCCGACTCCGTTTTACTAAGGGCCGTGGAAACAGGTATTCAGGACTATGATTATATCCAGATTTTGTCGGGTCTGGAAGTAGGAGAGGAAGTGGTAACGGGGCCTTACGATGCCATTTCCAGGAGGTTGACCAATCGTTCGAAAATAAAAATCGAAGATTGAACCAGGGCGGGAATTTTACATTCCCCTCCATAGTTCTCCAGGAATTCGTAGTTCCAACTCCTCCATCTTATGAATACGTTAGCCGCTCAATTCTTTCCCAGGCATTAAGTTGGTGATCACACCAGCTAGAGCCCCGCTTTTCTGATCTTCTTCAGGGGCAAATTGCGATTTCCAAAATATTGTTTTATCAAGAGGGCCTACCCAAGCGGTTGAAGGGCCCATTAATACTATTAAAATGAGTACTACATTCGATATTGTGCCAATTCGAAGAGCAGATATCACCTTCGGACAAGTCTTCGAAAAGGCGAAACAGCGAATTCAGGAATACCTGCTGGATATCGGTATATATAAACCGATCAAGCTGGAGGCTGTGATTCACCACCAAAAGGAATTATACGTAAGAAAAGCGCTGCCTGAGGATGCTTTTTTTTGGGAACAAACGGAATACGCCTATTTCTATATAGAGGATTTCCCAGGCGGCACGGATGCGTATTGCAGGCTGCTTAAAGATGACTACCCAGGCGCCACCTGGTACATGTTCGATTCTTTGAAAGAGAATAGTGAGGGAATCGAAAACCTGCAAAAAAAGTTGGAGATGGCCAAATCGCTTAACCGCCATTGGTGCTTCAGGCGTTCCATGGGCCAGCCTGCAATAATGACTATCTGTTACGGACTGATCAGTGGGGCAGTCGCCGAATTGACGGAAGGGATCATTTGGTCGGACGATGGGGGATGGGACTATAGGCCAGTTGAATCCGAGGCTTTCTTCGGGTTTTATTTTCGCCCAGATAAAGCCCTGAATAAACACAATGCAAAATGGGCATCGGAGTGTATCGAAGCAGTTCAGTCTGATTACGGCTTGGAATGGGATGAATAAAGGGATAGAAGTGGCTTTTCTTCTGAAAAGTGGAAAGGCCACTCTTTTCTCGAAAAACTCTATTTAACATAATATAAATTATGGGACACGATAAGACCTTTTCGTTTAACCCCATCCCTAATAAGCCCACTCGTCCAAATGCTTGAGAAAGATCTTTACCAGGTTCTTCGCATCGTCTATCGCCCTGTGCGGACTTCCTTCAAACTCAAATCCTTCCTTCTCCAGCGCAGCCTGTAAGCCGCGCTTTTTTTTCAGCTTGCGTATATCCTGGTATTGCCGCTTGAGGTTTATATGCTCCAGCGCCCACTCAGAGTCCAGTTTGTGGAGCTTGCAGTCCTGAACCAGCATCTTGCGGTCGAAATTTCCCCAGGAACACAACAGGTAATCTTCGTAGAAAATATCGGCCCAGTCCTGAAACTCATCGATCACTTTCGCAAAACCGGCGGCCTTGTCGATATCCCGCTGCTCGATCCGGGTCAGTTGCCGGCAAAATACCGAAAGCGACGGGTTTAATACGGGCCTGACAAAACGGCAGAAGGTGTCTTCCACCTCGCCAAAAGCGCTCAGGCGCACGGCGCCGATCTCGATGATCTCCTGCACCTTGTTTTCCGGCTTCCCCTCCCAACAGGTCGCCTCCAGGTCAAAAACTATAAAATTCAAAGCTTCCCGATTTAAGTATTATGCTCCTCCCCTATTTCCTCGATCCGTTCTTCCTCACTCAGCTCCGGAATCCCTTGCCAGGTCTGGAAAAAAGGCTCCATAGCCTCCTCCAGCTTGTAATTCTCCAGGCGGTTTCGATAGTAAAAAAGAAGCTTGAAATCCTGGCTGACGAGCTTGTTTTTCTTGTTGATTTTTAATGGCTTAAAACCATTAAATACCCCTAAATTCTTGATCCCGTCCATGATGAGGTCCCTGGGGGCCCACCGAATCTGTTCGGAAAGCTTGATATTCCCTTTCGATTCCCGCTCCACCAACTCCGCCTGTAGGAAGGAAATACAGGTTTCCATATCCCCAAGAGAAATTTGAAGGTCATCGGTAGGCAATCTCAGCAATGCAAAAAGATCCAGTTTGTAATTGGCCCTTTTTAGCATTTCAAAAGCGGCAAAGGCCACCAGGTGACTGCTCAACACGATATTTTCCTTGTAATACCGCTCCACGATCCTGTTGGCCAGAATCTTGGTGTATTGAGACTCCCGCTGCAAGTCTTCGGTGATGTTCCCGCCCGACATAAAGTAGTCCTTTAAAAGAACCTCCTTGCCAAAACGGTCGTAGCTCTTACCTTCCTCATCGACAAAATTGCCCAGGATGTCCATGGGTTTGCCAAAGGACACCGTAATCTCGGAACTTTGGGAAAAAACTTTCCAGGCAAAGGAAAGGGCCCGGAAAACAGCCCTGATGCCCTCTTTGTTCCGGATGTACCGCTCTTTGCCCGTCCTCCGCAGGTGCTGTTCGATGAGCTCTTCGGCCTCCAATACCACGTGGTACCCGAGCACCACCGGCACGATAAAGATCTTATCCTCTTTTCCGGCTTCCAGATTCAGGCGCTGGGCCTCCACCACCGTGCCGAGTAATCCCATCTTCAGCTTCGACTCCATCGCCCCGGCTCTCGAGCGGGTCCCTCCCGGGAAAAACAGGGTGTTTGTCCCCTTTTGAATGGCTAGGGTCGACATGGCCTTCAATACCTCCAGATAAATGGAGTTTTTCTTCCTGCGGTCTAGCCTGTAGGAACCCAGCCGGTTCATAAAATAAGCGGCGGTGGAATAGTTGTACAGATTCAGTCCGGCGCCGTAGTGAAAGGATGGTAGGCCCACGACGGCGTCCATTACGTATCCGATCAGAATGGAGTCGAGGTTGCTGAAATGGGTAGGAACCATAACCACCGTTCCTTTGGTGATGAGGCTCCTGACCTTATCCACCTCCCCTTTCGCGATCAGCCGCTCGTGAAGCTGATACCTCGAACCGTAAAGCCTCCTGAGGTTGCGGCTCGCCGCGGTATTGAGCAAACGGTTAAAAAAGAAGGTCGTAAATCTTCGGGCAAACTGAAAGGTCGAGATCCGGAAGGACCCCACGATCTCTTCGGAATACCGGTGAATGATCTTCTTGAGCAGGATTAGCTGCGCGGAATGGATCTCCTCTTCGGGCATCGCGCCCTGGGGAAGTCGGGCCAGTTTTTTCTGAATTTTCAGCCAAAACAGGCGCTCGTCCTGGGGATCGACCTTCCAGGGCTCCTCCTTGATGCGAATCCGCTCCATATACACGGCCTTGGCGATGGTATCCCCCAGGCTTTTTCCATATTTTTCCTGTATCCTCGCGGAGGCAAAGTCCCCGATCTCCTTGACGAACTGCTTCCTTTTTTGATGCAAATGGTAGATGGGCCAGTCCTTGATGTCCGGGATGACGTGGGGATATGGTTCTATTTTTTCCTTCTTCATACTTGGTTTTTAGGAGGGCCGGGGTTTTCGGCCTGAAAATCAAAATATTGGCGGTTGATCCCGTCGATAAATTCGAGGATTTCCTCTCGCCCCTTGCTCTTGGAGGCACTGCTTATAAACTGCTCGGGCAGGGTTTGCCAATGAGCGGAAAGCTGGGCGCGGATGTTTCTCAGGTTTTTATCCAGGGCAAGTTTGGAGGAGCGGTCGCATTTGGTAAAAACGATTACGAAAGGGACTTGTTTCTGGCCCAGCCAGTTCATAAACTGAAGGTCATTGGCCTGAAGCGGGATGTTGGCATCGAGCAATACAAAAGCACATTGGAGCACTTCGCGCTTGCTCAGGTAGTATTCGATCATTTTCATCCAGGAGGCACGCTGTTGTTGCGACACCTTTGCGTACCCATACCCGGGCAAATCGACCAGATACCAGTCCTGGTTGACCAGATAATAATTCAGGGTTTGAGTTTTGCCGGGTTTTTTGGAAACTTTAGCCAACTCTTTGCGGCCGACCAGGTAATTGATCAGCGAGGACTTGCCTACATTGGATCTGCCGATGAAAGCGTATTCGGGTTTTTCATCCTTTGGACAATGGTCCTGTCTCACAAAGCTCCCGATATACTCCGCCTGTTTTACTTCCATGGCCTTTTCCATTCAAATTTGATCACGCAAAATACAGAATCCATCCATCCCCTCCCTCGTTAAAAAACGGTTAATTTTAAAGATGGTTAATTTTGAAAAGTATCATTCCTCCATTTTCAATCGTTAATGCAGGCGAAACACACCCAAACTATGTTTAGAACCACTCTTCTTTCCCTCCTCCTCCTCCTGAGTATTTCACTCACCGCCCAGGTAAAATTGGGAATCGGCCTCGGCATGAGCACCACGGAAGTAGATCCTTCCGATCTGCTCATTACCGACAATACCGGTGCACAAAACCTGCTGATGAAACTGGAAAGTGCCAACTACGGGATACACGCAGGACTGGCGCTTCGCATCCCGATCAAAAAATTTTTCCTTCAACCGGAACTGTACATCAATTCCAGCAGCGTGGACTTCCGGGTTCAGGATCTCAACGGAGGTTTCGGGGAAAAGGTCTTTCGCGAAAAATACCAACATCTGGACATTCCCTTTCTGATCGGGTATAAACTCGGCCCCCTCCGCCTGCAAGCCGGCCCCACGGGGCATGTTTTCCTGGGCTGCCAAAGCCAGCTCGACGAGATCGAAGGCTATGAAAAGGTTTTCGAGGATCTCAGCTTCGGCTGGCAGGGAGGGCTTGGCCTGGATATCTGGAAACTTTGGCTGGAACTCAACTACGAAGGCAACTTCTCCCGCTTCGGCGACCATATAAAGCTCTTTGGAAAGGACTTCGCTTTCGATGAAAGTCCGACGCGCTTCGTCGCCACCCTGGGCTATTTCTTTTGACCCGTACAACCGCAGGGGGCTTTTCCCCTTCCTTTATGAAAATACAATCGCAACCATTGGCAGACCGGATACCGCCCGCCCGCATGTCTGAGATCGAACTTGTAGATGCCTGCCTGGCGGAAAACAGACTGGCCCAAAAAGAATTATACGACAGGTATAAACAAGCAATGTTTACCCTGGCATACCGCGTCACAGGTGATTTTGAACAGGCAGCAGACGTTTTACAGGAGGCGTTTTTAAAGGTTTTCAGGCATTTGGGCTCCTTTAGAAGGGAATCCACGCTGGGGGCCTGGATTAAAACGATCCTCATCAGAACGGCATACAGCCAAATCCGGACCAACAAGCTCTTTATAGAACCCCTGGAAAATACACCGGCCCCCGAGCAAATGGATTGGAGCGTGTTCTCCAATGCGGAATACCTAGAAAAGGCAATCATGGACCTCCCAACGGGCTACAGAACAGTTTTTACCCTGGTGGAGATTGAAGGATATGCCCATAAAGAAGTAGCCGAGTTGATGGGAATTTCAGTGGGCACCTCAAAATCCCAACTTTTTTACGCAAAAAAACGCCTGAGAGAAACCCTTCAGGCTTACGGATACTAGTCCAAATCTTTTCCATATGCGGGATAAAAATAAAGACATCCTTGCAAGGCTTATTGCCGAATTGCCTCAATACCAGGCGCCTGCCGAGGTTTGGGAGCAGATCGACAAATCCCTTTCCCTGCCCGCCAGCGCGGCATGGAATCAACTCCCGGAATATCAGCCTCCCGACTCCGTCTGGGACCAGATTGAATCCGGCCTTTCCCGAAAGCAGGCTGCCCCTTCCGCCAGGTTGCTTCCCCTAAGGCGGATGTTGCCCTGGGCAACCGGCATCGCAGCTACGTTCGCCGGGCTGTTTTGGCTGTTCCAGCCTTTCCAATCGGTGGGTTCCACCGGAGAAGGCGTAGTCTCGATCTCCTACTCCAGGGAAATAGTGGACGCCTCCCTCCTGCAGCGGGACTGGGAACAGGATGAAAACGCCTTTGAAATGATCAACCGCCTCTGTGCCGGTTCTGCCTTCACTTGCAACAACCCGGATATGCAATCCTTGCAGGCGGAACTGGACGAGCTGACGGAGGCCAAGATTTCCCTCGAGGAAGCACTTGGAAAATTCGGAACCGACGTCGACCTGATCGGCCAATTAACTGAAATCGAGCGGCAACGCACAGCCCTTTTGAAACAAATATTAGACTACTTTATCTGATCGCTGAAATTCCGGTTGCACATGAAAGTGAACAAGCCCATTATTTTCGCTCTCCTACCCTTCCTAAGCGTAGCTCAGACCCCCCTCCAGGTAGTTACAAAAACCATTGAACAAACCCTCCCCTATGTGCCTGGTTATGAGGTGAATATCGAAGGCGAAAAAGCCGAGATCATCGTGGAAACCTGGCAGAACAACTCGGTCCGCGTGATCCTGGAACTGGTGTCCAAACACCCCGACCGCAAAATAGCCGAACGGGATATCAATGCGATGAAATACAGCATCGACCAGCATGGGAAAATGATCTACTTCCGCAACTATATCTCCCCCGATATCGGCCAGCCCAAAACCGAATCGCAGATCAAGGCGATCTACACGGTTCACCTGCCCGAGGACTGCCCCGTTTACCTTAAAAACCATTTCGGCAACGCCACAATCAGCAACCTGAATAACCTGCTCCGCCTTCAATCCGAATTTGGAAAGATCTACCTGGAGGATATGAGCGGCGATCTGTTTATCCAAACCCGCTTCGGAGATGTTTTCGGCGAGCGCATCTGCGGCAACCTCCAAATAGATGCCCGCCGCTCGGATGTGACTCTTCGCGAAGTCAGCGGGGCCTGCGATATCAAATCTTCCTACGGCATCATCAAGCTTTTTTCCGACGACAGCCTCCTGAAACTGAACATCGACGCCGAAAAATCGGATGTGTATTTCTTCGACCCCCACCCCACCGTGTACGGTTATACGCTAACCGCCCATTACGGAAGTATCACAGTACCTACTGATCTGAAAATGAATTACCTAGAGAATACTTCGGCCATGAAAAGGGCCACTTTTACCCCGGCCAGGGAAAAAGCCCTCATTTCGGTGAAGATTTCGTTTGGGGATATTGTGATTAGGAATCCCTAGGAGGTATTAAGGTAATAAGGTAATAAGGTAATAAGGTAATAAGTTATTGACTTTTAATACCTTATTATCTTATTACCTTATAAACTTATTACCGCTTAATTCAGTTCTATAAAAGGCCCCCCCGCATAGCTGTCCAAACGCCCGAAGCTCTCCAGCCGGAGCCCCATCGAGGAGCTTTCCTTCAGAAAATCGTTTACGGAGTCCTCTTCCACCGCCACGAGCAAGCCACCGCTTGTTTGGGGGTCTGAAAGCAGGTAACGCTGTTCCTCTGTCAAATCCCCTATCATTTTTCCGTAGCTGTCCCAATTGCGGAGCGTACCGCCGGGAATGCACTTGTTGGCCAGGTAGTGGCGCAACATATCTATATCAAAGGTCGGAACCATGTCCATCTGCAACCAGGCCTTTGTATGGCTGGCCTGACACATTTCGAGCAAATGCCCCAGCAATCCGAATCCGGTCACATCGGTCATGGCTTTGATGTAAGGGAGTTTGCCAAAGCGTTCGCCGGCTTTGTTGAGCGTCAGCATGGAGCGGCGGGCTAATTCCAGGTGCGCCGGCTCGACCAGGCCTTTTTTCTGGGCCGTGGCCAGGATGCCTACCCCCAGGGGCTTGGTGAGGAACAGGCGGCAACCGGCGCTGGCTCCCCCGTTTTTCTTGAGATGTTCGATTGGGACGCGCCCGGTAACCGCCAGCCCAAAGATCGGCTCCGGGCTGTCGATGCTGTGGCCGCCTGCAAGGGGTATCCCCGCTTCCGAACAAGCCTTCCGGCCGCCTTCCACCACCTGTCCTGCGATTTCCGGCGGGATCTGGTTGACCGGCCAGCCCAGGATGGCGATGGCCAGGATCGGCGTGCCCCCCATGGCGTAGATATCGCTGATGGCATTGACCGCCGCGATCTGTCCAAAATCGGAAGGATCGTCGACGATGGGCATGAAAAAATCGGTAGTGCTGATGATGGCCGTTCCATCTCCAAGGTCCAGCACCGCGGCATCGTCCCGGTCCTCGTTGCCTACGAGGAGTCCCGGGAAATGGGTCTTTTCGACGTGATGCAGGATGGAGTTCAGGACCGACGGCGCAATCTTGCAACCGCAGCCCGCCCCATGACTGAATTTAGTGAGCAGAAAGGCATTCATATTTGAAAGGATTTTTCCATTTCCAACAACTGCATGGCAGCAGCCTCCCTGCTCAAGCCTTCAATGGAAAGCCATCTGACGGAGGAATGGGGGTATTTTCCCAGGTGATGGGAATAGGATTTGTCGTAATAATCAAGGGCGATGGATGCCGCTTTGGGGATGTCGCCGGCGTCGATGGCCTCGCAGGCCGCTTTGACATGCTGGCCGCCCAACCGGGTGGCGATGCGGGTAAAGCAGGATTTCAGCATGTCAGCCTCAAAGCTCCCGTAGACAGCCAGGACGTGTTGCAACCGGGCATCCCTGCCCGGATCGACCAATACCAGTTCGCAGCTCTGCAAATGCTTCCAAAAAGCATCCGGTAGGAATACCCGTCCTATGCCCCGGCTTTCGTGTTCCATCCAGATGGGTCGGGCGGGATCGAGCGCCCGGATCGCTCGTTCGAGTTCGTTTTCAAAATGTTCGCAGGAGGGCTGATCTTCCTCGCCCAGGCTTCCAAAGGCGGAACCTTTGTGGTTGGCCAGCTTTTCCAGATCGACCACCTGTGCTCCCAATTCTTCCATCTTTCGGAGCAATTCCGTTTTTCCGGAACCGGTCGGCCCGCCGAGGATCAGGAATTTCTGAGGCGGGGCCTCAAAAGCGCTTAAGACAAAACGCCGGTATGCCTTGTAGCCTCCTTCCAAAAGCGCTGTCTTAAACCCCGCCGATTCCAGCAGCCAGCCCACGCTTCCACTGCGCTGACCCCCTCTCCAGCAATGAACCAAAACATCTTTCTCCGGAGCAATTATTTCGGCCTCCGATACCATGATCGACATGCGGGGCCCCACCAGGTCCAGGCCGCGACGGAAAGCTGCTTCCTGGCTCACCTGTTTGTAAAGGGTACCGATCTCGGCTCGTTCTTCGTTGGAAAACAGAGGGAAATTGATGGCCCCTGGTATATGTCCTTGTTCGTATTCAGCAGGGGTTCGCACATCCAGCACCTTGCGCTCTGCGGAAAGCCTCAAAAACCCTGCTATGTCCAATTTTTCTGCCACCGGCTAGTTATTTGCCTTCCCCTTCTTTGATCCGGATATGCCCGTTAATGGGCAGCGATTTGAATTCCTGTTTGGTTCCACCGGGCCAACTTACTTCCAGCGAAACATTTCCCACGGCATTTCCCAGTCCGATCTCCTCCTGCAAGCTTGCCGAGCCGAATGAGCCTCCCGTGCCGATGGTTCGGTAAATTACCCTTTCCCGGCCGCCTTGTTCTTTGAAAATGATGCGGAGCCGGGCGCCAATCGCGCTTCGATTGGAGGTCTTTCCCTCCAGGGTGAGGGTGAGCCAGGAGCGCTGGAATCCGGGGTTTTCAAACAGCAGACCCTCCGAAACATCGCCCTGGTAAAAACCGCCGGTCACGCAGTATATCTCCTGGTCTCCGTCATTATCCATATCTCCGAAGGCGATGCCGCTTCCTTTTTGAACATATCCAAAGCCGTTGAGGGTCACCTCTTCAAACCTTTGGCCATCGATGTTGCGGAACATCCGGTTTGGCATCAGCGCCCGGAAATCGGGAGAGTTCATTCCAACGTAAAAGTCGAGCCAGCCGTCGTTGTCCAGATCTCCAAAATTGCCTCCCAGGCCGTACATCACTTTTTTGATACCCATCTCCCCGGCCACATCGGTAAACGTGCTGTTGCCATTGTTCCGGAATAGTCTCGGCGTTTCGGATTCCAGCGGAAGGCCCAGGAGTTCGGAAGCATACTCTTTTCCGACCTCGGTGAGGTGTTTTCCGTCGTAACCGCTTACGAAAATATCCTGAAACCCATCGTTGTTGTAATCAAAGAACCAGGTTAGGGAGCTCATTAAGGGTTCCTGAACCCCTGCCTGTGCCGTAATTTCTTCAAAGCGCCAGTCGTAAAAAGTGGTGCCTCCCAGGTTGAGAAAAAGCCTGTTGGGGCCGTTGAGCACGGAAACATACAGGTCGATCAGGCCATCGTTGTTGATGTCGCCCCATGCGCAGCCTTTTACAAGGGCTTCGAAATTAAGGGAAGTTTGGGCGGAGATATTGGTAAAAGTGCCGTCTCCGTTGTTCACATACAGCTCACAGGGATAGGACTGGCGCTTCTCTCCTTCCCCTTTTGATTCGTTTCCGATGAAAAGATCGAGCCAGCCATCGTTGTTCAGGTCTCCCCATGCTGCGGCCTGGGTGGGGTAAAAGGAGAGAATTCCGGCATTTATTGTCACATCGCTAAAGGTGCCGTCCCCATTGTTGCGCAACAGGGAGTTGGCTTGCCTCCCTCCCCTGTCCAGCCAGGCGCCCCGGAGGATCAGGATATCCTCCCAGCCGTCGTTGTTGTAATCGGCGTGCATCGCGTTGATACCGCCCGTTATACCTTTTAAATTGGCTGCTTCAGTAGCTTCCTTGTAAGTCCCGTCGCCGTTGGCAAAAAAGAGCCGGGACGGGTCCCTCATTCCGGAGGAGGAGATGAACAGGTCGAGATGGCCGTCGTTGTTAAAGTCTTCCATACACACCCCGCCTAAATGGCCGGTGGGCGCCAGGTTTACCGAGGGCGCGATTTCCTTAAATTTCGGAAAACCCGGATTCGGCGGTGAAAAAGCTTCCAGGGGAATCCGGTGCGCCTCCGGAACGCCGAGGGGATATTGCCCAAGCCGCATGTAGGCCAGGTTGAGCAGGTAGCGGGATTGAATGTCGTTGGGAAAGGATTGCAGGATCTTCAGGTACATTTTGGCGGCGCTTTCCGTGCCAAGGGTATTTCGATGCCAGCCTTCCGGAGTAACCGGTATTATGCTCGATGCCGAGCTGGGGTTGTCTTTTCGGCTTTGCCTCTCCCCTGCCTGCATATAGCTGATGGCCAGCAGGTCGTAGAGCGTTTTCTCCGGTTTCATCTTGATCAGATCGGTAAACTCCTGAATCGCGTTGCCGGTTTGCCCGGCATTCAGCATCTCATTGCCCATTTTGTACCGGTATTGCATATACTTATCCGGGCGTTCTTCTCCTCCCAGGGCTACCTTTTCGCGCCAGTGCTCGATATGCTTATCGTTCATCAGGAAATTATCCATATAAAAGGCCCTGTTTGCCATACTGTCCAGGATGAAAACCATCTTCGCATGAGAATCCCCTTCTTTTTGCCCCTCGACGGGCGTCTGTCCCTTGCAGGATAACAAAGCCAATAAAAGGATCGACGGAAAAAGGTAATAGTAGCTGGAAAAACGCATAATTTCATCGCTTTAAATGGGCCACAAAGATAGGAAAATTAAACATTCAGGCCCGTCAAGCATTTTCAGAAAAACAAATCCCCTCATGACCGTTAACCCACTGCCCTTCGACCAAATCCCGTTTTTTTCAGCCCGCGACCGGGCTTATACGCTTCGCGACCCCGCCCTCTCTCCCTATTTCAAATATCCGGCAGATCTGAAGGCCTTCGGGCAGGTCATGCTGGACAAATCCCGGGAAGAAATCCCGAGGGAGCTTTTGGTGCGTGTCGTCGAGGAGCAATACGCCGGCCTCGAACGGAGCGAGCAAACCGACCGCCACATCAAGGCCCTGTTGAGCCCCGACACTTTTACCGTCGCCACGGCCCACCAACCCGTGCTTTTTACCGGACCTCTATTTTTTATCTATAAAATCGTTTCCACCATCAACCTGGCCAAAAAACTTCGGGAGGCCTATCCCGGAAAGGAATTTGTACCGGTGATGATCTCCGGTGGGGAAGACCACGACTTTGAAGAGGTCAACCACGCCAATCTTTTCGGCCGCCGGCTGGTTTGGGAAACCCGATCGGGCGGTTCCGTCGGGCGGATGAGCGCTAAAGAGCTGATTCCCGTGCTCGATCAATTGCACGGCCTGCTCGGCGATTCGGAGCGGGCCAGGGAGTTCTGGGCCCTTTTAAAAACGGCCTTTACGGGGCACGAGAGCTATGGCGAAGGCATGCAGTATTTCGTCAATAGCTTGTTCAAGGATCAGGGGCTGCTGGTCCTGAATATGGACCACGTGGAGCTAAAGCGGCATTTCATCCCCTTCATGCGCAGGGAATTGCTGGAACAGGCCTCCCAGGGCCTGGTGGAACAAACACAGGCCGAACTCGAAGCCCTCGGATTTCCTGCTCAGGCCTATGCCCGGCCCATCAACCTGTTTTACCTTCTGGAAAACGCACGGGAAAGGATTGTTCGGGAGGGAGATTTTTTCGAGGTGGTAAACACGGATCTGCGTTTTTCGGAGGAGGAAATGATGACCGAGCTGGAGGCGCATCCCGACCGGTTCAGCCCCAATGTCGTTATGCGGCCCCTATACCAGGAAAGCATGTTGCCGAACCTGGCCTACATCGGAGGAGGCGGGGAAATTGCCTACTGGCTGGAGCGGAAGAAGCAATTCGAGTATTTCGGGCTCAATTTTCCGGTCCTGGTGCGGCGCAACTCCGTTCTATGGATCGACTCCAACTCCGCCAGGCGCATGGAAAAGCTGGAAGTGGGCCTGGATGAGCTGATGGTAGATGCCGAGGAGTTGATTAAGAGCTGGGTTCACGCCAGGTCTGATATGGAGTTAAGCCTGGCCGGAGAGAGAAATATCCTGACAAAGATGTTTGAAGATATCTCGGAAAGGGCCAGGGGCATCGATCCCACCCTGGTGGGCGCAGTGCTTGCAGAGGGAGCGAAGCAGGGGAAAATGCTGGAACAATTGGAAATTCGCCTGCTCCGGGCGCAAAAACAGCGTTTTGAAACCGAACTGGGCCAATTGAGGGCTGTAAAAGAAAAGTTATTTCCTGGGAATGGACTTCAGGAGCGGTTCGACAACTTCATCCCCTATTACCTCAAGCACGGTCCCTTCTTTTTTGGATTCCTGCTGGAGCATCTTGACCCTCTGGAAACAGGCTTCGTCGTTATTCGGGAGTAGCCGGTTGGGGAGCGTTGTCGAATAATTGCAAGAGGTCTGCAATCGTTTCCCGAAGGTCCTTTCGATCGATGATGAAGTCGAGGAATCCGTGTTCCAGAAGGAATTCGGAGGTCTGAAAGCCCTCGGGAAGATCCCTTTTGATGGTTTCCTTGATCACCCTTGGTCCGGCAAAGCCGATTAGGCAGTTGGGCTCCGCGAAATTGAGGTCGCCCAGCATGGCAAAGGAGGCGGTCACTCCGCCGGTGGTCGGATCGGTGAGGAAAGAAAAATAAGGTATTCCGGCCCGGGCCATTAGCGTCAGTTTAGCGGAGGTCTTGGCCATTTGCATGAGCGAAAAGCCGATTCCATCATCCTGGCGCCGCCCGATTTGGAAATGATCATCAGGGGTATCCGGTGCTCCAGGCAATAGTCGATCGCCAGGGATATCTTTTCTCCCATCACAGAGCCCATGGAGCCTCCGATAAAGCTGAAATCCATGGCGGAAATGACGAGGGAGCGTTTTTTTACCTTACCCACCGCGTTGGTCATGGCATCGGCCAGGCCCGTTTTGCGGCGTGCTTCTTCCAGGCGATCCGGATAGGCTTTGAGGTCTGTGAACTCGAGCTTGTCAACCGCAATGAGGTCGGGATGCAGTTCCTGATAACGGCCGTCGAACAGGAGCTCAAAGTAGTCGTGAGAACCGATGCGCACATGGTAGTTGCATTTGGGGCATTTGAAGAAATTTTCCCGCAACTCTTTCATGGTGCTGGTTTCCCCGCAACTGTTACATTTGTACCACAGGCCGTCCGGCGCCTCCTTCTTGAATTTGGTTGCCGTCTGTATGCCCTCTTTTAATCGTTTAAACCAGCCCATAGATTTTCAATCATTCAAACGGCGGTAAAGTTAGGAAATTAATCGTCTTCTTTTTTCATGCCTTTTTTCAGGACATTGACCTTGCCTTCCTCTCCGAAAAGTTCTTTGGATTTTTTGTTGTAGGCCAGGGCGGCCTCCTCCGGCGTGGTGAACATACCCAGGTGAACGGCTTTGCGGTTTATGGAGATGACGGCCCGGAAGCGATTGTTTTCTTTATAGACCCCGGTATATCCTACTTTGGAGCTGGTTTTTCGTTTTCTGCTCGCGGATGCCCTGGACCGATATACGATATTTTCCAGCCGGCAGTCCAATTTATTGCCGTTTTTGCACCCGACGAGGTTTCTTTCCTTGGACCGCGCGTTGTTCAAAAATTTTTCTGCAATGAGCTTGTGCAGGTATAGGGTTTCGGTTTTATAACCTCCGTCGGCTTTTTTCCAGGTCTTCTGGAACACGGCGCAGCCACTCGAATGCTTGCGCAGGTTATTGACCAGATTGACTTGTACGTAGTAAGGTTCGGTTGTCAACCACTCATAAACCCTGTCGTCAAGCAACACATGGTCGTCGGCATTTTTTAATTTTACTTTGTATAGCACGATTCGGCGGGTTTGTAGAATTTTATTAATTCTATTCGTAAAATTAACAAAATTATTTTTTGCCTTGCAAGCATATTTTCCAAAAGAAATAACGGAAGGGTATGAAATCATTCCACCCCGATACAGAATCGCGCTTTCTCCAACGCTGCTTTGACCTGGCCAGGCTCGGGGCCGGCAAGGTTTCGCCCAACCCCACGGTGGGCGCCGTGCTGGTTTATGAGGGGCGGATCATTGGCGAGGGGTTCCACCAACAATATGGCGGTGCACACGCCGAAGTGAATGCCATCAACGCAGTGAGCCGCGAAGACGAAGCCCTCATACCAAAAAGCACCCTGTATGTCTCTTTGGAGCCCTGTTGTGTGTTCGGCAAAACGCCCCCATGTACCGACCTGATCCTCGAAAAGGGCATCCCCCGGGTGGTGGTCTCCAATCTGGACCGCTCTCCCGCCGTAAATGGCCTGGGGCTTCAAAAACTTAGGGAGGCAGGCGTCGAAGTCCACGCTGGACATCTGGAAACGGAAGGAGCGCCGCACTGCGATATACGAAATACCTTTGCGAGCCTCGGCCGCCCATACATCCTGCTGAAATACGCCCAATCCGAAGACGGTTTTCTCGGTCCGGAGGGCGGAAGCCTTTGGATGACCAATGAGGTCTCCAGGCGCCTCGTACACAAATGGCGGGGGGAAACCGATGCCATCCTCGTGGGAAGCAATACCTTGCTGGCCGATAACCCCTCCCTCACAAACAGGCATTTCTACGGCAAAAGCCCTGTGCGCCTGGTGTTGGACCGGCCGGGAACACTGCCCCGGACGCTTCGCGTCTTCGACGAACAAGCCCCTACCTGGGTTTTTACGGAAAACCCCGAAAGCTATGAAGGCAGCCAGGCCAATGTGCGAATTTTCTCCGCTCCTTTCGGGACGAACGTCCTTCCTTACGTGCTGGAGTGTCTTGCAAAAGAAAGGTTGACCTCGCTGATGGTGGAAGGAGGTGGGAAACTGCTGAAAAGCCTCATCGCCCAATCCCTGTGGGATGAGGCCAGGGTTTTTAAGGCGCCCCTCTTTCTGGAAAAAGGGGTCGAAGCGCCTTCTCTATCCGGGGAGCTGAAGGAAGTGGAGGAATTGTTGGCCGACCGCCTGTTCATTTGGAAAAACCCGGAGCCTCTTCGTTAAACTTTCTTTAAAATATGGAAAGAGGCGCATAAAGGTGCTGGTGATATTGTTCCATCCTTGTATTTTTACGGACGCTAAAGGTAATCGTGTCATGAAAGCTTACCCCTTATTAGGACTATTCTCCATAATTTTTATCACCCTGTTGTCCAACACCGCCCCCTTCCAGCCCTCTGACAGGGCTGCTGAATCTGCTGCCGGTGTAAATTGGCTGACCTGGGAGGAGGCCGACAAGCGCTCCGGATCGGAAAAGCGCAAATTTATGGTCGACCTGTACACAGACTGGTGCGGCTGGTGCAAGAAAATGGACGCGGCTACCTATGAAAAAGGGTATATCTCCGAGTTTATCAACGACCATTACTACCCCGTCAAGTTCAATGCGGAGATGAAAGAGGATATCGTCTTCAAAGGAAAAACCTATTCCTTCGTTTCGAGCGGACAGCGCGGCTATCACGCATTGGCTGCGGAGATCACCAAAGGCCGCCTGGGCTACCCCACCGTGGTCTTCCTGGATGAAAACATGGAGGTGATCCAGGCCATTTCCGGATTCCGGGGCCCGGATGAGTTTGAAAGAATCCTTCAATATTTTGCCCAGGATTACCACAAGAAAATGTCCTGGGAGAAATTTCAGCAAAGCTACGGGCAGTCTGTGCCCGCCATCGATAAGGATTAAAGAAACTAACTCTTTCTCCGCCTGGCAGTACTGCCGATACCCAAAACTCCCAACAATCCCCTGGTCAACTCCCTGGCAACGGCACGGCCGATTTGCCGGGAGGTCGTAGAGGTCATGATTTTTTCAATGGTGCTTTTTTCTCTGCGGCCCCGGCTGCTGTTGGTCCAGGCCGCTTCGCTCTGCTTGCGGCGCTCCATCTCCATCTCTTCCCTCCTGGCTGCTTCAATCTTTTCCGAAAGGATCTCGTGAGCGCTTTCGTTGTCTATCTTCTGGTTGTACTTTCTAACCATTCCGGATTGCTGAACCAGATCCTCCAACTCGTCTTCCGTCAATACGTCCATCCTCGATTGTGGCGCACGTAACATAGTGTGCACGAGCGGCGTGGGAATCCCCTTTTCATTGAGCGCCGAGACAATGGCCTCCCCGATACCCAGTTCGGTGAGCAGGGTGTCCACCTCGTAAAAATCGGTCAAGGGGTAGTTCTCTGCGGTGAGCTTGATATCTTTCCGGTCTTTGGCCGTAAATGCCCGAAGCGAGTGTTGTATTTTCAGACCCAGTTGTCCGAGCACTTCGGCCGGCACATCGCTGGGGTTTTGGGTCACAAAGAAAATGCCGACGCCTTTGGAGCGGATCAGCTTGATGATGACCTCGATCTGGTCAAGCAGGGCTTCGGAGGCCTCTTCAAAAACCAGGTGGGCCTCGTCGATGAATATGACCAGTTTGGGTTGGTCGAGATCGCCTTCCTCGGGGAAATTAGAGTAGATCTCTGCCAGGATCTGGAGCATAAAGGTGGAGAACAGTTTCGGGCGATCCTGAATGTCCGTCAGGCGGATGATGGAGACGATGCCCTTGCCATTCTCATCCACCCTGCAAAGGTCGTCCACATCGAAAGAGACTTCTCCGAAGAATCTTTCGGCCCCCTGTTGTTCCAGTTCCACCACTTTGCGCATGATGGTGCCGACCGAAGCGGTAGAGATCAGCCCGTATTCGTCCTGGATCTCCTCTTTGCCCTCTCCGGAGAGGTACTGAAGAGTCTTTTTGAAGTCCTCCAGGTCCAGCAGCGGCAGGTCGTTGTCGTCGCAGTATTTGAATATGATGGCCACGATGCCCGATTGGGTATCGTTGAGGCCCAGGATCTTCGAGAAAAGCACCGGCCCGAATTCAGTAACAGTGGCTCGGAGGCGGGCGCCTTTTTCATCGGATAAAGTGTAAAAGGCAACCGGGCTGGCGCCGGCGGTGAAGGGAACTCCGATCTTGGCATGCCGCTCTTCGATCTTCGCATTGCTTTGCGCAGGTTTGGCGATCCCGCTGAGGTCGCCCTTTATGTCCATCAAGAGCGAGGGCACTCCTTTTTCGGAAAGCTGTTCGGCGAGTATCTGTAGAGTTTTGGTCTTCCCCGATCCGGTCGAGCCGGCGATCATCCCGTGCCGGTTCAGGGTCCGCATCGGGATGCGGACGAGGGCGTCCGTCAGCGAGGTCTTTTCGACCATGGCGCCGCCTAAAATGATCGAATCGCCTTTAAAATTATAGCCTTCCTGAATGGTTTGAAGGAATGTTTTTTTAGGTTCCATTTATTGCTACTTGTTTTCAGGGACAAAATACGGATTAAAGCGGATTTCGGGCTCCCAATGCGCAATATGAACGGCTTTTTCCACCTCCGCTTCCAGGCTGTCGACCCAAAGCTCGGCAAACAGGTCCAATCCGGTCAAGGTTTCAATAGAATCAATGGATAAGACGATAGGACTTTGCAGGCTATCTCCGAGTAAAATGCCGGCGGCTTCAATTTTTTGGCCATTGTCGAGCCAGGCGCAGAAAATTTGGCCTGAGGCGGCCGGACCTGCGGTAAAAAAGACATGCCCCAGTCTCCCGACGAGGTCCTGCCCGCTTTTGCCCAAAGCCTTCCAGGCTGGAGGGGCCAGTGAGAAGGAAAGAGAATCGAAAAAGGTCTTCTGATAGTCGGTATCGGCCTGGGCATCGAGCTCCCAGGCGGCCCATACGGTGGTGCGGCCTGGCGAGTCCATGCCAACGGAATAGTAAGGATAATGTATCACCTGATGTCGGGGGTCTGCGCCGGGAAGAAAAAACCGGTTTTCGGGGGATGCGGGCGACCATTGTTTTCCTAAAAACAGAGAGTCGTAAAACAAGGACTTGCCAAACACCAATAAAAGCAGCAGCGCCAATGCGCCGCCAAAGATCAAAAAGATGCCTGCGGGCGACCTCCCCTGCCGGGAGTGTTGGGTCCGGAACTTTGCCATGGAGGGGTACTATTCTGATTTTTCGGAGCTCTGGATTTCGACGATCTCCACCCTTCTTTCTCTGGCTGCGCCAATGCTGTACACGGAGTTTCGAAGGTCCTCCAGTTCATCGCTCACTTCCCTCGACGCCAGGGTTTCTCCGAAAGAGCGCTCGGTGATGCGCAACTGCCCGCTTTCCAGGAAGGGGCGGAAAACGCCCGATTTGTGGGCCTGAAAGTGATTGCGCACGCTGCTGATCCGTCGCTGCCCCAGGGAGAGGTTGTACTCGCTCTTGGCGCGGGGACTGGTATACCCCTTGATGAAGATCTCCACCCGGTCGCCCTTCTCCAGGCGCTCCAGCAGGATTTCGGAAAAGCGCTGCAAATGGTCGTAGCCTTTTCGGACTTCCTCCTCGAAAAAGGAGTCCATGTGTTCGTCTGCTAAGGCTCTTTCGTCTTCTCCCAGCGGATCGCCGTATTCCTCCAGGTATTCCTTTTTTCGAACCATATAACGCTCGAAGGTCTCTCCGTAGGTTTTGCGGGTGCTGGTGCGCTGGGTCCGCTTATCCGGCTCGTCGTTGTCGAAAAACAGGGCCAGGGGAAGGAAATCCTCCAGCGTTTGCGGTTCCAGGGGCAAGGGCGGCGGCGGGAGTGGCGGGGGCTCGATCGGGATCAGCGGAATGGTATCCTGTGGAGGAGGTTTCGGGAGGTATGTAACCCGGTATAGGTCGTTGCAACAGGCCTTGTTTTCGGGGTCCAGGAAAAACGATCCGGGCCGGTTGGAGGCAAGCCAGGCGGAATTCGGTTGGCGGCCGGGGACATAGTATAAATCGTCGTAGCCGCTGTTTACCGGCAGCGGCAGGAGCTCGGGTTCGAGCCACTCCAGGCTGTCGGGACGGCTTTGCCAAATATCCAGTTCCCCCAGCCGACCCGGCCGTCCGAACTGAAAAAGAGCGTCTGGGAAGGCATGTCGAAATAGGGGGTCACCTCATTTTCGGGGGTATTGAGCGAAGTGAGGTTGACCGGCTTGGAGAAGCTCTGTTCCTCCACCGTTGCATACCACAGATCGAGCTTTCCCGCCCCGCCCGGCCGGTCGGATACGAAGAAGAGGATCTCTTTCTGAGCGATAGAATCATAAGCCAGGCAGGGTTGGGTGGCTGTATAGCCTTCCTGATTGATGAAGGTAGGGAGCTCGATGGCCTTTTTTCCCCATCTCCCCGTGCGGTCGGGCTCGCGGTAATAGATCTTGCATCGCAGTTCGGCATCGGAGATATAATCGCAGAGGGTGAAGTAGAGCCTTTTTCCGTTGAGGCTGATCGCAGTGTGGGCCGTGCTTTTCGACTCGTCGTTCATTCCCCTGGTGAGCGCCTTTCCGCGTTCCCCTTTCACGGAAATCATCATCTTGGAGACCTTCCGCTTTGGGTTGAATTTATCGTCCTCTTTTTCAAATCGGTAGGAGGTAAAATAGAGGGTATCCCCTCTTTCCAGCGGGGCGAACTCCGAAAAATCGGAATTGACCTGTTTGCCCAATTGCTCGACCCGGATGTAGGGATCAGCCTCCGCGCCTGTTTTCTGGGCAAGGCGGCACCATTCGAGTTCCTTTTGGGCGCGATCAAAAAAATAGGAATCCCTGGGGTTCCCGGTTTTCATGGTGAGAAAGCGGTCGAAAACCGCCTCCGCCTCCGAATACCAGCCTAGGGATTTTTTCATCATGCCCAGCCAATAGGTGGCAAGCGGGTATTTCGGCCCATCGGCCGAGTAACTCACCTTTTCGTAATAGGTTGCCGCAGCCTGGTAGGCGTTGAAATGGCGGGCTACTTCGGCGTATTTGTACGACAGGCGGGCATTGTCGGGCTCTATACCCAGTGCCTCGGAGAAATGAACCATCGCCACATAAAAGTTCTTTTGCCCAAATGCCTCGTCCCCCGCCTTTTCCAGCGCCTTCAAAGTCTGCCCCGCTGCAATAGAGGGAAAAACGATCGAGCACAATACCAAGAATAATAACGAATGAGAAACCTTCATATGCGAAATCCTGTGTATCCTGAAAATTATTGAAATCTTGTTTAAAAGATTGGGCAGGCCTTAAACAGCGGCGGGGGCTGCACCCGGGTGATGAAATACTGAAAATACAACTCCGGCCCTCCCCTGCGCCCTGTGGCCTTTTGGAAATCGGAAAAGTTGATATCGTAGCTCATGCCGGCCTCCCAGGTCCGGTACCGGAGGCCGAATTGGGGGATCAGGGCGTCCTTCCAACGGTTCAGGATGGAAAATTCGAGGGATAGCTCGCGCTGACGGGCCGTTTGCAGATGGTAGAGAATCCCCGCTCCCGTGACCAGTTCGCGATAGCTGCCCTGGCCTTGCCACCAGGCGCGCAGCAGGACATCTATTTTCGAGTGAACCTGTACGGAGCCCAACAAATACGGACTGATGCGGGGAGAAAGCCGGATATCCTCGTCCTCCAAAAAACTAGACACCGGCGCCGTCAGATGGTGAACCCCGCTTCCCAGATCGAACTGGGTGCGGCTCTCCGGCACCTTGAAGCGGATATTAGCTCCGGCGGCAAAGGAAATGTAGTTCAGGGTGTTTTGCCTGGCATCTTCGCCGTTGGCAGAAGCGGCATTGAATTGATCGCCGTCAAATTGTTCGTCGAAGGTCAGCAGTCCCAGCTCGAAATTGCGCTGTGCAAAGGAGCCCTGAATGCCCGCTCCCAGGGCGAATTGATTCCCGATCGGGACCAGATAAGACAGGGAAATCGCGCCCTGCACCCAACGCATCTGCCCATCGCCGGCCTCGTCGGTCAGCAATTGCAGGCCTGCGCCGATAAAGCCCGGTCCCAGCTTCGGCTGGGAAAGCCGGGTATCCGCAAATGCACCGAAGGTGGTGTAGGGCACAGGCACCGCACGCCATTGGTTGCGATAGATCCCGCCAAAGCGCAGATCAGAAGGCGCCATCCCCGTCAACGCGGGGTTGAGGTGCAGGGGCGTCCGGTGCATGTGAGAAAAATGGATATCTTGCGCCGGCGCGGCGCCGGCGATCAGCAGGAGGATTAAAGCCGGAAAGGCCGCTTTGAGGAAGTGCATCATACCTGGTTTTTTCCCGGTGAAACAACGGTTTCCAAAATATAAATTTATGGGCGGATTCCGTATATTTAGAGCAAATAACCCAAAAACATGATGAAAGTAGGCTTGACCGGCGGGATCGGAAGTGGAAAAACATCGGTCGCCAAGGTTTTTGAAACCTTCGGCATCCCGGTGTATTACGCGGACGACCGCGCAAAGTCGCTCATGGTCTCCGACCCGGCCCTGGTAGAGGGCATAAAAAAACTCTTTGGCGCGGAAGCATATAAAGCCGATGGCTTTCTGAACCGCACCTATATCGCCGAAAAGGCTTTCGGCGATGATAACCTCTTAAAAAAACTGGAGGCTTTGGTCCACCCAGCCGTGCTCGAAGACGGGAACAAATGGCATGAGAGGCAAAAAAACGTGCCTTACACGATCAAGGAAGCGGCTCTTTTGTTTGAAAGTGGAAACTACCGTGCCATGGACAAGGTCATCACTGTTTTTGCTCCTTTGGAGATGAGGATACAAAGGGTGATGGAGCGGGATCAGAGCACCCGCGAGGCGGTAGAAGCCCGCGCAGCCAAGCAGATGCCGGAAGAGGAAAAGGCCCGCCTCTCCGATTTTGTGATCACCAACGATGGCGCCAGCAGCCTGATCATGCAGGTATGGGATATTCACGAAAAATTGTTAGCCCTGAATGCAAGCGGTACACCATAAATTCAAATTCCTTGGAGATGACAAGGAGATCAAGACCCTCACGGCTTTCGACGGGCTGCTGGAGCGATCCGGCCGGAAACTCCAGGGTTACACCTTTCTGGCCCTCGACTTTAGCAGGCGAAAAACGGATTGGTCCCAGCTGGAAGTGAGCGGTTCGACCTTTATCGGATGCAATCTCGGCCTGGAGGAAGAGATTTTGCTTCGCCAAAAGGGGGCCTTTTTCTACATACACCCCGGTGGACTGCCTTACAATCCATATCGAAGCCATCTCTACACCTGGCAGGAGCTGATGGACGGGTTTTCCGAAGAAAATGATCAAAGCACCGACTGGAAGATCTACCAGCAATTCTTTCCCACCAAATTCAATCCCCCGCTGAACGACGCGCTCTGCCAGCGCATCCACGACCATGCCATCGACGAGGCGCTGCGCGATTTGCTTCAATACGACGAGCACGGCATGACCCGCCTTCGCTGTGTGGGCTTTATGGGCGGGCACGGGACCTTCCGGACCGATGCCTGCTACCAAAAGGCAGCGAGGACGGCAAAACTGCTCGCCGAAAAGGGTTATTACGTCGTCTCCGGCGGCGGGCCGGGCATCATGGAAGCAGCTAATCTGGGCGCCTTTATGGCGGGCAAGTCGGAAGAAGCTTTAAATGACACGTTGGACATCCTCGCCCAGGCGCCGCACTACAAGGACAAGGGCTACCACCGGGCGGCGCTGGAGGTCCTGGCGCGCTTTCCGAAAGGACACCACAGCCTGGCCATCCCCACCTGGTTTTACGGGCACGAGCCCAGCAACCTGTTTGCCAGCCATATCGCCAAGTATTTCTCCAACAGCCTCCGCGAGGACAACCTGCTCGCTATTTGCCTGTACGGCATCGTCTACGCTCCCGGTAGCGCGGGTACGACCCAGGAGATCTTCCAGGATGCGACCCAAAACCACTACGGCACCTTCAATTTTTACAGCCCCATGGTCTTCCTGGGCAGAAAGCGCTACGAGCTGGACACCCTGTTGTTTCCACTGCTCAAGCAGTTGTCACAGGGCAAGGCATACCACGACATGCTTTTTTTGACGGATGAGCCGCAGGAGGTGCTGGCGTTTTTGGAGGGGAATCCGCCGAGGGTGGCCAGGGAGTGATTGAATGGTTGAGTGATTGAGTGATTGAGTGATTTGGGTGATTTAAGTGTCTGGCAATGATTTTTTATATATGGTCAAACACCTTTCCCTGGCCATTTTGTGCTCCACAATTTGGGCGGGGTACTTGCCCGTGCCATACTCCGGTACCCATTTCCTTATATACTTCAGCTCCGGATCGAATTTCTCCTGCTGCGCCGTCGGGTTGAACACCCGGAAATAGGGCGCCGCATCCGTGCCGCATCCCGCCGCCCACTGCCAACCTCCGTTGTTGCTGGCCAGGTCGTAGTCGAGGAGCTTGCGGGCAAACCAGGCCTCTCCCCATCGCCAATCGATGAGCAAATGCTTGGTCAGGAAGCTGGCGGCGACCATGCGCACGCGGTTGTGCATGTAGCCCGTGGCGGCGAGCTTCGCGCATGCCCGCGTCGACGATCGGGTAGCCGGTCCTCCCCTCGCGCCAGGCCTGGAATTCAGCGGGATCGTTGCGCCATTCGATGTTTTCGTAGGCTTTTTTGAAAGGACGGCCCACCACATGCGGAAAATGGGCCAGGATCATGGCGTAAAAATCACGCCAGATCAGCTCGTTGAGGTAGGTTTCGCTCAAATCCCGGGCCTTGTGAGCCTTCTCCCGGATGCTGATCGTGCCGAAGCGGAAGTGGATGCCCAGGCGGGAAGTGCCCTGTATGGTGGGGAAATCCCGCGTGGCGCCGTAGTTTTTTATTAAGCCCTGGGGTACTTCTGAGGAAGGAAATTGGAGCGGGCTGGTTGCAAAACCAATGGAATCTAGCGAGGGTAAATTATTAAGATCCAACACTTTACTAAGATTCCCGAGAAGTGCCTGGGAAGGGTACGACGGGATACCCGTTTCTTCGAGCAAGGCCTTCCATTTGCGGCTGTAAGGGGTAAAAATCGTGTAGGGACTCCCATCGTCCTTCAGCACCTCGTCGTATTCGAAGACGACCTGGTCCTTAAAAGTGTGAAGGGGAATGTCGTGTTTAGCGAGCAATTTCTCCACCCCGGCATCCCGCTCGCGGGCGTAAGGCTCGTAATCGCGGTTGGTGTAGACGGCTTTGATGGGTAGGGTATTCAGGAGTTTTTCCCAAACCTCCAGGGGAAAACCGTATTCCACCCGCAGGTCGCCACCCGCTGCCCGGTATTCGGCCTGAAGGCGTTCCAATTCTTGGTGGATGAAAGTCACGCGGGCATCGTCACGGTCTTCCAGGTCGTCGAGGATATTGCGGTCGAGGATGAACAGGGGCAGGACAGGAACATCGCCCTGAAGGGCCCGGAAGAGGCCGTGGTTGTCGTCCAGGCGCAGATCGCGCCGATGCCAGAAAATGCTGAGGGGGCTCAAAGCTCGAATTGATCCTCCTCCATGACCTTTCCCGCATGGCAGCGGACGATGCGCGCGGGGAAGTTTTCGAGCATCCGGTAGTCGTGGGTGGCCACCATGATGGCCGTATTGTTCTTCTGGGAAAGCTGGCGGAGCAGCAAGAGGATGTCGTCGGAAGTCTCCGGGTCGAGGTTGCCGGTGGGCTCGTCGGCGATGATCAATTCTGGCGAGTTGAGCAGGGCCCGGGCGATGACCACGCGCTGCTGCTCTCCCCCGGAGAGGGTATTGGGCATTTTATGGATGAACTCTTTCAGACCTACCTGTTCCAATACATCGTCCACCCGGGTTTGGCGGGCGGCTTTGTCCTTCCAACCAGTCGCTTCGAGTATAAATTGAAGATTCTCCCCTACCCTTCTGTCCATCAATAAGTTATAATCTTGAAACACGATGCCGAGCTTGCGGCGCATCAGGGGGATGGTTTTGCGGGTAAGGCTGCCCAGGTCGAACCCCGCCACCTCGCCCTTGCCCTTTGTCAGCGGCAGCGCGGCGTAGATCGTCTTGAGCAGGCTGCTCTTGCCGCTGCCGGTTTTTCCGATCAAGTAGACGAATTCGCCTTTGTTGAGGGTCAAATTGACGCCGGAGAGCACGAGCTGTTCTTTTTGGTAGATATCGACGTCCCGGAGCCGGGCGATAATTTGGGTCATGAAGGAGGTTTTGGGTATGGAACAGCTGCAAAGGTAATTAACTCCATTTTGGATGCCTAGAATTTTTTACTGGGAGATTCGTTGTTTAGCCTTAGTTTTGAGCCTTAGCGGAGCGCGAAGAACCTAAAGCTCCTCTAAATGTTTTAAAGTTCAAACCGTTTCCCATTATGACCAAGATCTATATCGCCGCCATTATGCTGATCGCAGGCGGAATTGCCTTCTTCAGCATGTCCGGCAAGGACGTGACCACCTACACCAACTTCGCCGACGCGGCGCAGTCCACCCAAAAGGTGAAAATCGCCGGCCAACTGGCCAAGGACAAAGAGATGATCTACGACCCGGTCGAAGATCCCAACCATTTTTCCTTTTTCGTCCGGGACAACAACGGGGAGGAGCGCAAAGTGATCCTGAATGCCGCCAAACCCCAGGATTTTGAGCTTTCGGAGCAGATCGTCATCACCGGAAAAATGAAAGGCGATGAATTTCACGCCACCGAACTGCTGATGAAATGCCCCTCCAAATACAAAGACGAGGAGATCAAGATCAAAGAGGGGAAAAGCTAAAACACACACTGCATGCTTTTGGAAATCCAATACATCGGCGAGCACCTTCTGCCGGGACAGATCGGGCATGTGGCCGTCTTGCTCAGCTTCGTCTGCGCCCTGCTGGCCTCCGTGTCCTACCTCATGCACAGCCTCCGGCCGAATGAACGCAACTGGCTGGCCATGGGTCGCTGGAGCTTCGGGATACACGGGATTTCGGCCTTCGCCATTATGGGACTGATCTTCTACATGATGGTCAACCAATACTACGAATACCAGTATGTGTTTGCCCATGTCAACGATAAACTCCCCTTTCAATACACTTTTTCCGCTTTCTGGGAAGGCCAGGAAGGGAGCTTTCTGCTCTGGATGTTCTGGCATGCCGTGCTCGGTTTTGTGCTAATGTGGAAGGGCAAACAGTGGGAAGCCCCGGTATTGTTCTCTCTGGCCCTGGTGCAGGCTTTTATCGCCTCCATGATCTTGGGCGTTTACGGCTGGGGGGAAGACCCTTTCAAATTGGGTAGCAACCCCTTTCTCCTGCTCCGCGATACGGTCGACGACCCGGTTTTTGCCTTTGCCGACTACCTGACCCGCATCGAAAGCAAGGGACTCAATCCTTTGCTTCAAAACTATTGGATGGTCATCCATCCGCCCACCTTGTTCCTTGGTTTTGCCTCCACAACCATCCCCTTTTCCTTTGCCATCGCGGGATTGATCCAGGGAAAACACCAGGAATGGCTCAAGCCTGCCCTGCCCTGGGCGTTGTTCAGCGGGGCCGTGTTGGGAACAGGCATTCTGATGGGTGGCGCCTGGGCCTATGAAGCCCTGAGTTTCGGCGGTTATTGGGCCTGGGACCCGGTGGAAAATATGTCGCTCGTGCCCTGGCTGGTCCTGATCGCGGGCATTCACACCAACCTGATCGCCCGCAACACGGGGTACTCGATCAAAACGACCTATTTGTTCTATCTGCTTTCCTTTTTGATGATCCTCTATTCCACTTTCCTCACGCGAAGCGGGGTGCTGGGGCAAACCTCCGTACACGCATTCACTGAAATGGGGCTGGAATGGATGCTGATCAGTTTTATAGCCACCTTTTCCCTTATAGGATTCGTTCTGCTGGGCTTTCGTTACAAGTCCATCCCTTCTCCTGAAAAGGAAGAACCGATCGCGTCCAAGGAGTTCTGGCTGTTCATCGGCACCCTGATCCTGTTCTTCTCGGCGGCCATGATCACCGCATCGACTTCCCTGCCGGTGTACAACAAGATCAGGGAGTATTTCGATCCGGCCTTTGTGGGCAAGGTCATCGCCAACCCGGTCGAGCATTACAACAAATACCAGATCTGGATCGGGGTCTTCATCGGCTTGTTTAGCGGCGCGGCCCAGTTCCTGCGCTGGAAAGAGCCCAACTGGAAAAAACAGTCCGGCAAGTTTTTCAGGAATATCGCGCTGTCTCTGGCCCTGGCCGGGATTTTCACTTTCATAAGCTCATTTTGGATCCGCTTATTTGCCTGGCAATACGCGGTGCTTCTTTTCTTCGGCTACTTCGGGCTTTTTTCCAACCTGAACTACCTCATCACCTACATCAAAGGCAATATTAAAGCTGCGGGTTCTTCCTTTTCGCATATCGGTTTCGGGATCATGATCGTCGGTATCCTGGCCTCGGCCTGGGCAAACGCCATATCTCCACCAACCGCTTTGCGCAGCAGGGCCTGATCGAGGAGGAGCGCCTGGATCGAAATATCATGCTCTTCAAGAACATGCCCATGTACATGAGCGGGTACCGGGTCACCTACCAGGGCGATGAATTTGAAGCGAATAACCGCATCTACACCATTCAATTTGAGAAGCTGGACACGAGCGGACGGGTTTTAAAGACCTTCCAGCTCCGGCCCACGGCCCTTTACGACAACGAAATGCAGAAGGTGGCGGCATACAACCCCTCCACGCGGCATTACCTGCACGAGGATATCTTTACCCATATCGCCTCTATCCCCGTCGTGGAGGCGGATGTGATGGAGGCCCGAAAGGAGGAGGAGAGCCTAAAATACAGGATGCTGGCGGTTTCCCTGGCCGAGCCCAGAACCTATTACGATACGATCCCGGTCAGGGACACCTCTCTGGTCAGGGAATTTGAAGTGCGGATAGAAGATCTTCTGTTCGAGCCCTCGCACCCCTCTTATGTAGCAGAGGAAGGCGATTTGAGCGTCGGGGCAAGGATTTCGGTCAAGGACCTGAAAAGGGATACCACCTATTTCGCGGAGCCGATGCTGTTGGTTCGGGGCGCCATGTTGTACTCCTTTCCGGTTCACGTTCAGCCCATCGCCCTGAAGCTCAGGCTAAAGGAGGACCTGGTGTCGCTCGTCTTTCCGCTGGAGGAGGAGCTGGCTTACGAGGAGCTTACTTTCCGAACGGGAGATCGTTTGCCCTGGAACAATTACGAGATCCTGTTCAAGGGATTCAATAAATCGCCGGAGTCCCCGGATTTCAAGCCGGAGAAGGACGACGTGGCCGTAAGTGCGATGTTGGAGGTCACCGGCAATGGGCTGGATTCGGCTATGGCGGCTGAACCCATATTCCTGATCCGGGGCAACCAGCCTTTCAATTTCAAGGACGAAATTCGCTCGGAAGGGCTCCATTTCAGGTTTACCTCCATCGACCCGGTCACTGAATCGGTGGTGATTGGGGTGGCGGGAAAAAATTTCAAAGACGCTCCCCTGCCGGTGGAGATCGCCTATGCTCCGCGCACAGATTTTATCGTGCTGGAAGCCATCATTTTCCCGGGGATCAATCTCTTTTGGTTTGGTTCCATTCTCTTGCTCGGCGGGATGTTGCTGAGTATGTGGAACCGCCTTCAACAAAGGCCTGTTAAAACTACATGATCGAAAATGTAACGCTGATCGGCGCCGGAAATGTGGCCCACCATTTGGGCCAGGCCTTGCATGCCTCCGGGATACGAATCGCCCAGATTTATAGTCGCAATTACCACAAAACCAAAGAATTAGCTGAGCTCGTTTCGGCAGAAGCTTTAAGCGAATGGGAGCAGCTCAAACCCTGCGACCTGGTTGTCATCGCCGTTTCCGATCAAGCTATCCCGGAAGTGGCTGCGCTTCTTTCCAGGTTTTTACCCGCCGATACTTTGGTGGTCCATACCTCCGGCGCCACCCCTTCGGCCATCATCGCCTCTCATTTCCAGCGTTACGGCGTGTTATACCCTCCCCAGACTTTTACCATCGGCAGGGAACTCGACTTCTCCGAAACCCCTATCTGCATCCATGCCGGCAATGAAGAGGATATGCTTTTGCTGGAGGCATTGGGCAAGCGGATCGCCAAGTCCGTGTTCCGGATCGACGATATGCAGCGCCGCTGGCTTCACCTCAGCGCCGTGCTGGTCAACAATTTCCCCAACCACCTCTACACCCTTGCGGAGCAGGTTTTACAAGACCACCAGCTTCCCTTCGAGCTCCTCAAACCCCTCATACTGGAGACCGCCCGAAAAGTGCAGGACCACTCCCCCTCCCTAATGCAAACCGGTCCCGCGCAGCGCGGAGACCAGGCCACGATGGAGGCGCACCTCCGGTTGCTGGAGGAGTATCCGGGGGTGATGGAGATTTATAGCATAATTTCGAGGAATATTCGTGAAGAGTGAAGGGTGAAGGGTGAAGACGCCTCACCCTTCACCCTTCACTCTTCACCCAAAAAAATGATTATGCACCCATCCTTTCAATCCCTCCTCATCCCTATGGAAAAGGAGCGTCTGGAGCTCTTCGCCGAACTGGAGGCTCGTTCAGACGAAGCCCTCAACCGCGGGCCGGGGCCGGGGAAATGGTCGCCAATTCAGGTGATGCACCACCTCATTATTTCCGAAGAATTGTCCTTGCGGTATTTACAGAAAAAATTGTCGTACAACCCGACCTTGAAAAAGGCTGGACCTGCGGCTTTATTGAGGAGATGGGTTCTGAAGACGTACCTATGGCTTCCCTTTAAATTCAAGGCGCCCAAGGCAGTAAATGAGGAGGCGCTTCCCAGGTATGTCACATTTGTGGAGACCCTGGCGAGGTGGGAAAAGATCAGGAAGGAAATGACTGATTTTTTGGAACAAGCCCCGAAAGAGCTTCTGGATAAGGAGGTTTACAAACACCTGGTCGCAGGCAGGCTGACTCTGGAGGGCATGCTGGAATTTTTCCTTTATCACAGCAGGAGGCACTTGGCACAGATCCGGCGCAGCCTGGATTAGTGAAAGGCGATAATGCCTGCGATAGTGGCAGTCATAAAACAGGCTACCGTGCCGCCTATCAGGGCCTTGATCCCGAGCTCGGTCACTGCCTGGCGTTGGCCAGGCGCCAGGGAGCCGATCCCACCGATCTGAATCCCTATGGAAGCAAAATTGGAAAAACCACAAAGCGCATAAACAGCTATGATCACTGACTTGGGGTCCATTTGGACGCCGGCATTTTTCAGGGTCCCGAATTCGGCGTAGGCGACAAATTCATTGATGACGGTCTTTTGCCCCAGCAATTGCCCTACCAGCAGGATATCCTGGCTCGGAGTGCCCAGGAGCCAGGCAACGGGTGCGAATATCAGTCCGAGGATGTAGGTAAATGTCAGCCCTTCGAAGCGGTTGTCGGTGGCTATCCGGATTTTTTCGTTCAACCCGAACAAATTTCCCGGGATCTCCATAAGCAGGTAATTGGCAAAAGCCACCAGAGCGGTAAAGACCAATAGCATGGCGCCGACATTGACTGCAAGCTTCAAACCGTCGGTGGTGCCGGTCGAGATGGCGTCCAGGAGGTTATTGCCCGCGCTGTGGCTCATGGTTAGCTCCGTGCCCAGCTTCTCTTTTTCTATTTCCGGAAATAGCATTTTGGAAGCGACAATGGCAGCCGGCGCCGACATGATGGAGGCCGAAAGCAGGTGCTTGGCGAAATAAACCTGCTGAACCGGGTCATCTCCGCCCAGGAAGCCCACATAAGCGGCGAAAACTCCTCCTGCAATGGTCGCCATGCCGCCGGTCATGAGGCAAAGCAATTCCGAGCGGGTCATCCTTTCCAGATAGGGCCTTACCACAAGAGGGGCCTCTGTCTGGCCTATAAAGACGTTGGCGGTCACGGCAAGGCTCTCCGGGCCGGAGAGTCCCATGGTGCGGACCATCAGCCAGGCAGCTCCCTTGATGATGAGTTGCAGGATGCCGAAATAATAAAGCATGGAGGAAAATGCCGAGAAGAACACCACGGTCGGCAACACCCGGAAGGCAAAAATATAGCCGAAGGTATCGGTCTTTTCTACCAGGCTACCGAACAGGAACCTGGCGCCGGCCTCGGAAAAGGTCAGTATGGCAGAAAAGAAACCGGCAATGGCTTCAAAGAAGTCGGCCACAAAAGGAACCCGCAAAACCAGGATTGCAAATAACACCTGGAATAAGACCCCGATGCCAACCAGCTTCCAATCGATATGTCGGCGGTTATTGCTCAGCAGGTAGCAAACCAGCAATAGGAATGACATTCCAAGCATTCCCCGCATCAGGTTGGTAAAGAAATCCATGAAAAGTCCTTTAAATATGGCCCAATTGGCCAAATGTAGGTAAAAATTCCTATTATCGCTCCACAAAAGGATTTTTGCCCATGCATACTCCCTTTACCATTGGAATAACCGGCGGAAGCGGCTCCGGAAAAACCACTTTCATCCGGCAGATCAGGTCCGTATTTTCGGAAGATCAGGTCTGTATTGTGTCGCAGGACGATTACTACCGGCCCCGAGCCGAGCAGGCAGCCGATGAAAATGGGGTATTCAACTTCGACCTGCCCGATTCGCTGTTTCGCGATGAGTTCTTTCGCGATGTGGAAAAGCTGCGACAATGGCAAACCGTGACCAGAGAAGAATATACGTTCAACAATCAGGAGGCCGAGCCGGATATGCATGTGTTCAGACCCGCGCCAATCCTGATCCTGGAAGGTATATTCGTGTTTCATTACCCCGAGATCCGCAACCTGCTGGACCTTCGCGTATTTCTGCATGCAAAAGAAGACCTCAAGGTAATCCGGAGGATCAAAAGGGACCGGGAAGAGCGGAACTACCCATTGGAGGATGTGTTATACCGATACGTAAACCACGTATCGCCGGCATTCGACCGGTATATAAAGCCCTATGAGGACGAGGCCGATATCGTGGTCAACAACAACCGCAGGTTCGATGTCGGATTTGAAGTGCTTCGGGGGTTTATGGAGAAGAAACTGGAAGAATTCGGCGCAGACATTAAATGATCTCTTCAAAGCTTTCATCCGCACTGAGTGCAGATCTTCTGGAAAAGGCGCGAAGCCTGGCTTGGTGCAGGGCTTCGAATTCCCTTTCCACCTCTTCAAAAAAACCGGCATCCATAAAATGGCGGACCTCTTCCAGGCTATCCATCCCCTCTCCTGCCCTGAATTTAAAGGCCAATTCGTACAGCGCCGATTCCAGTTTGGCGGTGAGACGGTCCTCCATTTTGAAGACCGTAATTTTCCATTTTGGGTGGTCGATCGAGCCGAGAATACGCATAGGAATGGGGGTTAGAGGTCGAGTAATCCTTCGGGCAGTTTAAAAAACACCTTTTTCCCCGCCTCGTCGATGCGCTGGAGCAGGGGTTCCTGCAAAGGGATTAAGGCCTCTCTTTTTTTGTAAAGGATGACGGCCATTTCTTGTTGGGGGTATTCGTCGACCCGGAGGATCGGCCCCAGCGGCCCTAAATCCCCGTCTACCGCCTCGAAACCTTCTAAAAAGGCGAATTGCGGCTCGTATGCAGTGTTCTCCCGATCCTTTGCGGGGATGAGGTCGCTTTCGCGGAGGAAAAGCTCTTTGGAGCTCCACTTTTGGGCTTCCTCCCTGGAGTTCACCTCTTCCAGTTTCAGGATATCGTCGTCCGCGCCGCGGATGTACTCGATGAAGAAGGGGATCTTCTTGCCATTGACATCCAGAAAGACGGCCTGAGAGTTCAGGAAATCTTCTTCGTACTCTTCTTCGAGGAAAATGCGAAGCTCTCCTTCCACCCCATGGGTCTTTTGCGTGTATCCTATGCGGACAAATTCAGCCATGGTCGGTCAATTGGCCTCCACCAATTTTTGGTAAAGAATGAATCCTTTTTCCGCTTTTTGTTCCCAGGGCACAAATTCTGCGGTATCCTGGCTGTCGAGGATGCGAAGCTCTCTTTCAACAAGGCCTACTCCTCTGGCGTATTTTTCACGCGCATAGCGCAGCTCGATCAGGTTCTCCGAATTGGCTTGGCTGATAGTGGCGACCTCGCCGAATACCTGGCCATTTATGGTGTCCGGAACGCCGGCGCTGAGGACCTCATACTCCCAGTACTTGAACATTTCAATGGTTTCCCCGGAGACCGTGACAATAGTGGCCGGGTCGAATAGCTTGTTGCCATCCCAGGATTTAAATGGGGTCAATGGAAGCAGCAGCTTGATAAAGGTGAGGTCGTTTTCCAGTCGCAAGCCCTCTTTTCCATCCAAAGTAGCCGCCAGGACCTGCCGGAGTTCCCAGGGAAGGGTATCCGATGCTCTTTCAAAGGCTTCGATCCGGTACCACATTCTGCCATCGAGGTCGAAAAAGGTATCTGACACCACCTCTTTCAGTATAAAACTTATCGTGTCGATGGGTTTGGGGGCATTTTCGTCAAAAATGATGGAGTCGACGCTATAGACCCAATAACGGCCTAATTCGAGCGGGTAGTAATCCGAATCCTCTATCGGCTCCAAAACGAAAGGGTCTTTGATTTCCCGGCAGGCGGGGATCAGGACGAGGAAAAGGCCGAAAAGAAAAAAGGATAGCTTTAGGAACATGCCTGTTAATTTGAATCTGCCTGAAAACTTCCGAAAATGATCCCTCCCCCAATGACATCGTCTCCTTCGTAAAACACAGCCGATTGCCCAGGGGCAACCCCTTTGACATTGGCGTGGAATTCGACATATACTTGATTGTCCCGGTTGTAGATCGAACTCATAGCCCCGGCATCGCGGTAGCGGATCTTGGTGACCGCTTCCATCCCCTCGGGCAGGGAGTCGTATTTCATCAGGTTCAACTTGCCCACCATCATGCCGTTGCGCACGAGCTCGTCTTCCGGGCCCAGTACGACGGTGTTGGTGTCGGGGCGGATCTCGGTGACGAACATGGGTTGGCCGAATGCCAATCCCAGTCCCTTGCGCTGCCCGATGGTATAGAAAGGATAGCCCTGGTGTTTGCCCAGCACATCTCCTTTGGTATTGACGAAATGCCCGCCGGCGAGTTGTTCCTCCAGCCCGGCCACCCTGCGTTTGAGGAAACCGCGGTAATCGTTATCCGGCACAAAGCAGATCTCGTAGGATTCGGCTTTTTTGGAAAGGCTTTCATATCCGAAATCGAGCGCCATTTTGCGGACTTCGGGCTTGGTAAAATGGCCGAGCGGGAAACGGCTGCGGTTCAGGCATTCCTGGCTCAGGCCCCAAAGCACATAGGATTGGTCCTTTTGCATATCCGCGCTGCGGGTGATGAATTTCCTGCCGTCCTTTTCGTTGATCAGGGCGTAATGGCCCGTGGCGATGAACTCGCAGTCCAGCGCATCGGCCCGTTTGAGCAGGGCGCTCCATTTGATATGGGTATTGCACAGAACACAGGGGTTTGGAGTGCGCCCAGCCATGTACTCGTCGACGAAATTGTCGATGACATAGTCTCCGAACTCTTCGCGGATATCTACGATAAAATGGGCGAAATTCATATCTACCGCTACCTGCCTGGCATCGTTGATGGAGTCGAGGCTGCAGCAGCCCGTTTCCTTCTTGGTCCCACCGGAGTTGGCATAATCCCAGGTCTTCATGGTGATGCCTACGACCTCATACCCTTCTTCGTGCAACATCATGGCCGAGACGGTGCTGTCAATGCCGCCGCTCATCGCTACCAGGACTCTTCCGTGCTTACTCATCTATTATTGTTTCTTATTAGCTCACAAAAGTACAAAAAACCAAAGGGTAAAGTTCATTTGCCTAAATGGGAAGAGCTGCAAGTACTTTTGCAGGACTTTTGTTGAGAATTCGCTATTTTTGAACCTGGCGAACCAAATTGGTGGCCCAAATCGTTAGGCTTTTTAATTCCATTCCTAAAAATCAAACCCGAAACAATGAAGAATCTGGCATTACTCGTCGTGCTTTTCATAAGCTTTGCCCAGGCAGTTCAAGCCCAGGAATACGGACTTGCCTCCTATTATTCGGACAAATTCCACGGCAGGCCGACTGCCAGCGGGGAAACCTATGACAAGGATAAAATGACCGCCGCCCATAAGACCCATCCCTACGGAACCCTGATCCGGGTGACCCGGCTGGACAACAAAAAATCGGTGGTGGTCCGGGTCAATGACCGCGGCCCATATATCAGCGGCCGGGTGGTAGATGTATCCAGAAAAGCCGCCGATCAGTTGGATCTCACGGCAGATGGCACGGCCCGCGTAAAGGTCGAAGTGGTGCAAGCCCCTGCCGAAGGAGAAACGGCGGCGCCCGCTCCCCCTGTAGTTGAAAGCAAGCCCAGGGAAAATCCTCCCCCGGCCACCACGACCCCTAAAGTGGAAAAGCCGAAGGAACCCGCCAAGGTGGTAACGCCCAAAGAAACAGCTCCTGTTGCCAAGGCCGACCCCAAACCGAAGACGGATCCTAAACCCAAGGCTACCGAACCCGCCACTACTCCACCCTCCTCTGCCGGAACCTCTGTGGACGGCGCTGTTTGGGTGACCGAAAAGAATTATCAGTCTTACGACCTGTATAAAATCGAGTTATATAAGCCGGAAAAAGCGGGGTTTGCCGTCCAGGTCGCCTCCCTGTCCACCTACGACAATGCTATGAAACAGGTCGCCGAGCTACAGGGCAAGTGGTTGAAAAACGTGCTGTTGAGCATAGAAAAAGCATCAAACGGCTCTGCCGTGTATAAGATCATGCTGGGCCCCTACCCCGACAAGGAGCAGGCAGAGGCTTACCGCAAAAACATCAAAAAGCGCTTCAAAATGGACGGTTTCGTCGTCGATCTGTCCACCATCACTTATTAATCAGATTATGTACAGGATATTTTCGGCACTCATCGTACTGGCTTTTTTGCTTCCCTCCTGCCAGTCCAACTCGAATCAGGCGGAGGAGGGGAATGAATCTGCCGGCGCCACCTCAGCGGGAAAAAGGAGCGAAAGGATCTTCAAACTGGAGCCCTTTTCCGGGATCGACCTGAGAATTGCCGCCGAAGTGGAGCTATCTCCGGGAGATCTGCAGGAAGTGCTGATCCAGGCGGACGCCGATGTGCTGGATCACCTCGATACCTCGGTAAAAAACGGTTTGTGGGCTATTTCGAGCAATAAGCGAATCGTCCACGAAGACATTAAAATATTCATTACCTCGCCCCTGATCCATCGGGTGATTCTGAGTTCATCGGGATCGATCGATTGCACCGGCATTTTCAAATCGAATGAAGACGTGGAGCTGAAACTATCGGGCTCCGGCAACATTCATTATCTCACCGAGGCAAAAAACCTGTTGTGCGAAGTCACGGGCTCCGGAGATATCCGGGCGGAGGGGAAAGCGGAAAATCTCGAGGTCGAGATCAGCGGAAGCGGCTCGGTCAATGCCACTAACCTGGAGGCCGAGGATGCCGAAGTGGAGATCTCCGGCTCCGGCGATTGCGATGTTGACGCCCGGGATGATCTGGATGTCAAAATCACAGGAAGCGGCCTGGTGCGGTACAAGGGCGAACCGAAAGTCCGCTCCAGGATACAGGGCTCGGGAAATATCCGACCCATGTAGGGGGCTTGAAAAAAAGATGGGCCAGTAGTTGCAACATTGAACCCCGTTCTTATATCTTTGCACCCGCCCGCCACCCTAGCTCAGTTGGTAGAGCGACGCATTCGTAATGCGTAGGTCGAGAGTTCGAGTCTCTTGGGTGGCTCCAAATGTAATGTAAGTCGGGATGTAGCGCAGCCCGGTAGCGCGCTTCGTTCGGGACGAAGAGGCCGCTGGTTCGAATCCAGTCATCCCGACACTGCCCGCTTTGGTATATAAATGCCAAGGCGGGATTTTTTTTTGAGGTATTAAGGTTAAGTTTTTAAGGTATTAAGGTAATAAGTTATTGAAAATAAATAACTTAATACCTTAATACCTTAATACCTTAATCCCTTAATCCCTATCGCAGATAAGGATTTCCTGCGATCTTTTGCTTCACGACCGGCTTCAGAATAGAGGCGGCCTGCATCAACAGGGCTTCGTCGGGAGGGAAAGGCCTTGGACTGTTGCCCAGTCGGCGTTTGGTGTCCTCGCTCAGGGCCCGCCTATCCCCTTTGTACGTGGAGGCGTAGTTTTCAAAAATGGCATCGGTGGTGATGTTTTCTGAAGCCAGGACATTTCCGCTCTGGCGCTCGATAAACTCCACCCGGCCCGAGACGGTGGCCACCTTGTTTTGATAGACCTCGAGGACATTTGCCGTGACAAATATTTTTTTCGGAATCTTGATGTCGTTGCCCAGAGAGTCTTTCATCACATTGCCATTCTGGTCCAGCACGTAGTCCCAGCCTTCCTCTATCTCCTTGTAATCGACGTATTCCCTTTCCTTGACCATTTCGGGGCTGATGCCGATATTCACCATTTTCACCACTACGATGTAGTCGAAGGCGTTTCGGCTCAAGGGGTTATTGTAGTATTTGCGCCAGGTGGTTTCCATATCGCCGGTGCTGAACTGGAGCAATTCATGTTCAAAATTCTTGGGCAACACCGAATTCGAGGCGTTTTCGGATTTGATCAGGATGTGGACGGCGCCGAGGTCGAGGGCTTCCTGTTCTAGTTTGTCCCTGTCCTTGTAGGTTCTGTAATATTTATCGAGCTGTTGCAACTCGCCGTATGCGTCGCGTGCCGCCGTTTTATCGCCTTTTTTGGCCTGATCAAGGAGCGTCAGCGCCCTGCTATAGAAGTATTCCGCCGCATTTTCGCGGGATTTCCGTTCCAGGTCCTCGATGCGGACAAATTGAAAACTGGCCTTGTAGCCGTTTTCGTCGACCAGGGGGAGCAGGGGTTCGATTTTGGATTGGCGGCGGCCGATCTGGCGGTGCAGGTCGTTAATGCGCTCCCAGTTTTCGGGGCGGCCTTCTTTTTCAAGGCTTTCCGCCATGCGCATGTCCTGGCGGGTCGCTTTTTCGAAGGCGATTTCCAGGGATTTCACCAGTTTGGCTTTCTTCTTTTTTTTGCCCGTCAGGCGCTGGACGCTGACATCAATGGCCTGGTCGTAATTGCCCATATCGACCAGTTTGGCGGGGGAAAGACAGGAAGAAACAAGCAGCAGCAGGCTGAAGAGAAGAATTGGGGCAGGTTTCATGGATTTGCGTTTTGATGGGAAACAAACCGAAAATTAGGCCATTTCCAACACTCAAAATGGTAAATTCCGTTAAGCCGGTGTTGCCATTTTGTTAATCCTCCTTCTTGACTTTGTAGTACTCAAAGGAGGCTCGGGAGGGAGACAGGCTGGCGCTACGCTCGCCCTCTGCGACGATATAATAGTGGGTCCCCTGCTTCCAGTCGATGGTGGCGCCCCAAATATCGTCGCCCCCGACCTGATCGTTGTGGCCACCGTCGTCGAACATCTCGAGGAATACAAAGCGATCGTCTTTGTCGTATCGGTAAACAAGCCAGGCCTTTTGCGCACCTCCGATCCGCGCATTTACTGCCAGAGTCGGGCCGTAATGAAAATGCTGGACCTCCGAAATGGGGGGAGGTGGCACACTCAACACGGGATGGCTAAGCAGGTATTTGGCGCGGCCTTCCATCAGCTCCGCAATGCCGTAAATCTCGGTCTTGCCGGCAAGGGAGGTGGAATCCAGGTTGGCCTGGAAGGCCTCGTAGGAGTATAGTTTGTTCTTGTCGTTGCGGACTTCCTGGTCGATGAACTCCTGGATCTCTCTGCAACGCTTTAAATAGGCTCCGTTGGAAAAATTCTCTTCCACGAGGGTGCGAATATGCCCCACATAGATCTTGCGATACAACGGGTTGGATAAAAGCTGGGTGATGAGCGGCCTGGTGGGATCTTTATCCTTGTAATAAATGAATGGGCTAACGGTTTGCAGCTCCTCCTTGTTCAGCGCTTTTCCGGTATCTACAAACCGAAAGCCGCCCAGGGAGAGGTTGAGGTCCCAGATAAGGGGCACGAATTGTCCGTTTTTCCGCTGGTACAGGTAATAGTTATGGCTGAGCCGGCCGGTGTAGCTGTCGAAATTTAGCAGCACCATGTTATAGGCCAGCATCCGGAGGGCCATATCGACGTCGAGGATTTCCTCGATCCGCTCGGGTTGGTTGTTGAGGATTTTGGTAAGTAGAATGAGCTGATCCCAACCGGAATCCGATTTCATTTCGTAAAAACCCTTGTAGCAATCCGGATCTTCGCCCAGATACATCAGGGAGGCTTTGTCGCCCGGAGGGCAACCGGGTTTGGCATCGACCCCCCACTCCTCGGGGTCGCATTTTACGAGAATCCCTTTTTTCTCTCCAAAGTAGTCCTCCAGGAAGTCGTCTTCTACCGATTCGGTAGAGTTATAGAGGCCCATATACACCTCGTTTACAAATACTCTTGCGAAGTTGGCTCGGGGAGCGGGCATGTATTCCCGTGCAATTTCATAGGAAATCACTTCCCTCAGGAAACTGGGGTCGCGAAATACGTTCGACAACTTGAGGGTTTCGGTCTTTCCCGGAAAAAACTGATCGGGATGGACGTGGTTGGATTTGAGATTGAATGGCAGTTTGGTGTCCTCGTATTTGCGAACATTGAAGTAGGAACTGTTTCCCTTATACCGAACCCCGACGTCCGGAAATTTCTTTCCATCAATTTCGACCACGGCCAGAAGCCGTTCGTCGGTTTTCAGTTGTTTGATGGAGTCGAGCACCCGGTCCCAGTCGCTTTCCTTGAAAGTAATGCGGATCTCGTGGATTACGTTCCAGTCAAAAAAGCCCTGTCCTCCTGCCGCAAAAGACGAAAGCAGGAGGACAGGGAAAAGGTAGATAATTTGGCGGGTCATTATTTATTGAGTTCTTCCAGTGAGATCTTCCGCAGGTTCCACATATAATCGGGAGGGTCGAAAGACATGATCGATGCATTCTCCGCCATAATGAAGTATTCGATCTGGGTTTGTCCGGCTACCGGCTTGATGCTTGCTATGTAAAGCCCGTCATTGGCAGTGACATCTCCGTCTTTCCCATCGTCATTCATCGGGGCCTCCATAAAACGGGAACCTTCTCCAAACCGATACATGACCCGGACCCTTTTTGGAAATTTCTCCACTTTCGCCGTGATGGTAAATGCGTCTACCGGCCTGGAGGAAAACTGCTCGCGGCCCAGCACTTTTACTTCGCTGACCAGGGCGGGAATTACGGCCAGGTCTGTCGATTTTTCCAAAAAGTCGCTTCTGGCGTCCATCAGTTCCACGATACCGGGGATGGTACTGCGCTTGCCAATCGTGGTATAGAGGCTCACGTTGAAATCTTCGTAGCGGTAGAATTTATTGGGATCATCGACAAAGCTGCGCTGGATGAGCTGTTGCATTTGCTTGGCGCGCTCTTCGTACTTCTTGTTTTCGATAAAATCGAATACGATGGAACGCATATGGCCGAGGTACACCTTTCTATACGTTTCATTCTTGAGGAGCTGGTTGATCAGAGGCTTGTAGGGGTTGGTCGCATGAAGGTACGGATCCAGCTCCTGCAATTGTTTCAGCCGAAGATCCGAGCCGAAGCCCACATTTTTAAAACTTCCGAAGCAGAGGTTCAGGTCCCAGATGATGGGATGAAAAACGCCGAGGGAATCGCGGTAGAGGTAATAATTTTCGCTAAAATGCCCGGTATAACTGCTCAGGTTGACCAGGACATTGTTGAAGGCGAGCATCCACAGGGTGCGATCTACATCGAGAACAGATTCGATGTCATCGGGATTTTCGTTGAGCACCCGGGTCAGCTCGATGAGATCTTCCCAACCTCCTTTGGAGAGCTGGTTGAAATTATACAGGTAGCATTCCGGATCGCTCTCGTATTCGAGCGAACCGTAGATGCGCTGTTTGCAGGTCTCGGGGAAATTGTCGTATTGACTGTGGGCGCGGGCCTGGAAAAAGGGCCCGTCGCTGGAGCCGAAGTGATTCTGCAGGAAGGAAGGGTCGATAGTTTCTACATTTATATAGAGTCCGTAGACCGCATTATTGATATAAATCTGGGCGTAATTGGCCCTGGGCGCCGGCATGTATGCCCTTGCGATCTCGAACCCCAACACCTCCCGCACGAGGCTGGGGTCGCGCAACGCGTTGGAAAAATGCAGCGAAGTATGGCCTTCCAGGTTTTGTTCCTCATCTTGAAAGTTGAGCTGGATGAACAGGCTGTTGCGTTTTTGACCGGGGGTGAAAGGCAGGTCGCTCTCGTATCTGATCCCGACATTGTCATAGGTTTTCCCACCTATTTTGACGCTTCCGGCGAGCAGGCCATTGCCGTTGAAACGCAGGGAGTCCAAAAGGTAGGCCCAGTTGTCAAATGGAAATTGTATGCGAACTTCCTGGATCTGGTCCGTATCATAGAAGCTTTTGCCCGTTGATTGAGCGCCTGCCGTGGCAAAAGCTGCGAAAATAGGCAAAGCAATCAGGAGTAATGATTTTTTCATAAAGTGGCAATTCAGGTATGACGTTTGGAAATTGACATGCAATTATACTAAATATTATGCATTCGCCGGGGAAAGGAAAAATTGGACAGCCCAAATTAACCAACGGCAGGTGTTAGAAGGAAAACGGCCTGTTTGAAAGGCTTTCAGGCATGCCCAAAGAGCTGAACCAGGTGCAAATATATGTTCACCCCCATGATGGCGGCAATGGCGAGCCCCAACAGGCGAAGCCACCAGGAGTTGGACGCCCGGAAGCTTTCGGCGCGTTTTTGCCGCTCGGGGTTTCCGGAGCGGACCATCCCTCTGGCAAAGAGGTACAGGTATACGCCCAGGGAGAAGAAAAGAAGCTCGAAAAGAAGGCCCAAATATTCCATCGTCTATTCCGCGGGGTTTAATTCCTCAAAATACCCCGTTTTGGGATTTTTCCAGACATTATCCCATGGAAAAAACCGTCCGTTCATGGCGACGTAGATGCCGAAAGGGAGGGTTTGGACAAAGGCGAGGGCGCTGCCGAGGTTGAAAAAGCCGTCTGAAGAGGTGCCGAAAGCATAGGGAACCATAGCCCCGGTCAACACGACGGTTTTTTCAGAGATGCCAAGGTGTGCAAGGTATTGGGCGGTATGGACGATCCGGTCGGTCCCGTGGGTGACGAGGATCTTGTTGGAAGAAGCCCTGCGTATATTATGCGCTATGATCTCCCGATCGGAATCGGTCATCTCCAGGCTGTCCACCATCATGAGCGTCTTGATGTTGATCTCAACGGTGCAGCGGCCCCTTTCGAACATTTGAGGCAGATGGGTGTCCTGAAAGAACAGGCTCCCCGAAATGTAGTTGTATTCCTTGTCGAAAGTTCCGCCTGTGACGAATACCTGGATCATTGGAGATGAGGGATGAGAGATGAGAGATGAGAGAGATTCACTCATCTCTCATCTCTCATCTTATTTAAAGAGATTATCATAGTCATCCCCGGCCTCCTTGCCTTCCTTTTGGGGCCGGCTTTGGAGGGAATCCAGGTCAAGGGTGTTCGTGGAAGATTGTTCGCGTCCGGGCATGAGGAGCAGGGAGCTTTGTTTCTCGTATTCTTCCAGCATTTTGAGTCCTTGTTCTTCAAAAACCCCGTTTTGCAGGTCGATGGAAGACATGAAGTTGGAGGATAGTTCCATAAAGCGCTCCATCTCCCCTACTTTGTTGGCCAGGTCGTCGGCGATATGCTCGAGGGCGGCATCGAACATCGCGCGTTTGTCGGGATCGCCCGAAATGACGCTCATGGCGGATTTCATGGCGGAGTGCGAGGTTTTGATCGCTTTATATTCCTGTTCTTTCACCTTCACCTGATCCTGGGTGTCTTCGAGCAGGATCTCGGAGTTTTTGTACATTTTGTCCAGGATACGGTACAAGATCTCCATTCGCTGATGGAGGGTCGAGTACTTTTCGTTGCTTTCCTGGAGGCGGGCCGCTTTACGGGTGGCAAGCAGCACCTGGGCGTCGTTGTCCTGTTTTTTTGCAACGGTAGCCAGCTGCATGTTTTTCTGTATATCCTCGTTGTTGGTTTCGATGAGGGTTTGGATCTTGCGCATTTGTCCGCGCAGCACGCCGATCTGTTTGCTCATTTTGCCGAGGCTGTCCTTGAGGTCATCGACATAGCTCTTCAGGATGCCGATGGGGTCAATTTGCACGAAAACCCCCGTGATCCAGCGCATGACGCTTTTATACATATACCAGATGAGGTTGCGCATTTTGGGATCGAGCACCATGTACACGATTGCCGCGAGCGCGATGAGCATCAAACTCAGATATAAGATATTCTGCATGAGCGGAATAAGCACCGGAAGACTGATATAGAGCAGATAGCCCAATCCGGCGGCAATCCCTACCAGGAAAACGGTTCCTGTTATACCTTCCGGGCGTTGCCAGAAAGACTTGGATTTCATGCCTGAATTTTCAAACGGATTAGTGGTTGGAGTTGTCATTGGACGGTTTTGTTGGAATTTAAATGTATTTGCCGATATCCTCGATATCGCAGTTTAGTTGGTTCATGATGGCCTGAAAGGTGGTCTCGAACTGATCCTGGGTTTGCTGGATCTTTTCCAGGGAGCCTTGGATGGTTTCGTCGGCATGTTCCAGCACACCTTCGCTCTTTGCGATCTCCTCCTGGAGCTTGAGTATTTGAGCCTGGTATTCCTGGATCTGCTTTTTGAGCTTCTCCATTTCAGTTTTTTTGGATTCGACCTTCTGCTTGATCTGCTTTTGCAAGGCCTGGTCAAAAGCTTTTTTCTCCTGGAGAAGGATTTCCCGGTAATGCTCGGCGGTCTTGAGCAGCTTTTCTTTGGTCAAACCGACCGTGGATGCAGTGGCGTAGGCCGATTTGTAAGCAGTGGCTTCGTCCATATTGAGGCCTGCCAGGGCGCCGAGGGACTGTTTGAATTCCAGGTAGTCAAACCCGGGAAGGTTGTTTCTGGAGAGCGCGGAGGTTAGAAATTCCAGGCTTTTCTCGTCTAGTCCGGTGTTGGAGCCGAAAATATTTTTCAGATCTTTTTGCATTAATCAGGAAATTAGTGGTTGGGTCGAAAAGACCAGCCCCAAAGATACACAAAGTTGCACTCCACGGTTCAATCTCTTTAGACCAAAGTAAGCAAAACATCTGCAAAAGCTCCTCATTACCCAACTACCTTTATTTCACTGAAGCCATTGCTTCGCTTTATGACCTGTATCTGGGTGCCGATCCGCTCCTTGAGCTCTTTGACGTGGGAAATGATCCCGATGGTTTTGCCCCGGGCCTGCAGGTTTTCCAGGGTGTTGATCGCCAGGTCCAGAGTGGCTTCATCCAGTGTGCCGAAACCCTCGTCGATGAACAGGGACCGGATATCGGAACGCTGGCCTGCCAGATCCGACAGGCCCAGCGCAAGGGAGAGGCTGACCAGAAAGGTTTCGCCCCCGGACAGGGTCTGCATGGACCGGATATTGTTGGCCTGAAAGGTATCGACGATCTCCAGTTCGAGCTCCTCTCCCGGTGTTTTGCGGATCACATAGCGGTCGTTGAGGTGCTCCAGGTGGCGGTTGGCCAGATAGACCAGGCGTTCGAGGGTAAGACCCTGGGCAAAGGTCCTGAATTTTTTCCCATCTGCCGAGCCGATGAGATCGTTGAGCGCTTTCCAGCGCAGTAGCTCCTGCATTTGCAGGCGGATCGAGGCCTCGAGTTGGATCTCTTCCGATTCTTCCTCCCGGCTTTGGTCGAGGATGCCCTTAATGGTCCCCTGGCGAAGCTGGTTTTGTTCCAGGGAATATTGAGCCTCCTCCAGTTGTTTATGCACCAGGCTTTGGTCACTCTGTTCCGGCAATGCGACCATGGTCTCTTCCCAATCTGCCGAGAGGGTTTTCCTGGTTTGAGCCAGCTCCGATTCGCGCTGTTGAAATTCATCCACCTCCGCCTCCAGCCTTTCGGCTTCTTCTTTGGGGATGAGTGCCTGGATGGCTTCCTCCATGGTGGCGAAGCCTGCCTTTTTCAATTTTTCGAGCATTTTTCCGCTCAGGACCCGAGCGGAATCATCCAATTGAGCGATTTCTCCCCTTAACCTGGCCGCTTCTTCCTCCAGGGACCGGACGCGTTCTTTGGTTTCGGCAAGCGATTGTTTCTTTAAGCCGACCGATTCGGCGAGTTCGTCCAGCTCTGCCCGGAAACGATCGCGCTCCTGGACGGGATTGCGTTCACCCAGAAGGTCGAGGCGCCTTGTTTGCTTTTCTTCAAAGGCGAGGGAAAGCGCCCGCAGGGCTTCTCCTGCTTTTGACAGGACTGTTTTTCGCTCGCCGATCTTCTCTTCAAGCGATCTTTCAGCCTCCTGATCCCTTTGTTGTTCCTCCCTTAGCCTGGCAAAGCGCAGTTCGGATTCCAGGTAGATTTTGTGCAGTTTCTCGAGTTGTCCGAGCTGCTGTTCCCGTTGTTCTTCGGCAATTTCAATCCGATATTTGGCCAGCAGGCTGCGGATACCGGATTCCATCTTTTTTCTTTGGGATTCTGTTTCGGACAGGTTTTCGTTCCATACGCGCAGCTCGTTCTTTAATTCCCGGATGCGAAACTCCATTTGCTGCAAATTTTGCATCCTTGCCGTTTCTTGCTTTTGAAGGGCATCCAGTTCTCCGGTCCATTGGAGAATTTGCTCCCAGTTTTTGCGGTGTTGCAGGAGTTGAGAGGCATACCAGTCCTTGCGCTCCTGCCGGAAGCCGGTTGCATAGAGCAGGTCTCTTTCCTCAAAGCCCGAAAGCAGTTCGAGCATTTTGCGCTCCTGCTCCTCCATCATCCGGAGTTGCTGTTCCAACAGACCGACCGTGCGTTTACTTTCGTTGCCGGCCAACATCTCCATCTGCACGTCCAGTTCGTTGAGCTGGCGGATCAGCGCTGCCTGTTCTTTTTGCAGCTTTTCGGCATACCTCTTTGCGAGTTGATACTCCTCCCCTGCCCGATCTACAAATGCCTCTAAACCGGGGTGATCGTGAAAGGGATGATGGGTGGAAAAACAGAGGGGGCATGGCTCACCCTCCCTCAATTGAAGCCGGTCCTTTTCGTAGTTGGCGATCCGGAGCTGCTGCTCATAAACCGATTGTTTAAACTCGAGGACGCGGAGCTGTTCCTCCAGCTGATCGTTGGCCTCCAGCAGCTGTTCCAGGAGGTGAAATTCCCTGGATTGGAAATTTCTGAGTTTTTCCGAATCGCGGTTCTGGGCTTCCAGCAATTGTACATACCCCCCGTGGAGCTCTTCCAGGCGTTCGAGCCAATCCGTTTTTTCCTTCCATGAGGCCAGTTCGCGGTTTTGGAGCTGGGCCAGTTCGGCCTGGGAATGTGCAAACAGGTCGGGCCTCAGCGCGGAGAGCTGTCCTTTTTGCTGTTGGATCTGTGTTTTAAGTTTCTCCATTTCTGCGGAAAACCTGGCCAAATCCTTTTCTTCTTTCGCTAAATCCTTCGTTTTTTCCTGGATCTGAGCAGTTTGGAGGGCGGTTTTTCCGGCTGTTTCATTCCATTCGTCGACCTGGCGTTTGAGGAAGGGCCAGTCGGCAGATAGTGCGCGCAGATAATCGTGTTCCAAAAGCCAGGTTTCGAGTTCGCGGATGATGGAAGCCCTTTCTGTGGTTCGAGGTTTTAATTCGAACCATTGGGATTCAAACAAATGGAGTTCGTTCTCTCCGGCCAAATAGGTCGGTCGGTCTTGGTCCAGTTGCTTTTCGAGGGCCTTGATTTCGATATCCATGGCCGCCACCTGGTCGAAAATATGCATTTGGGCGGGCAATTCGCCCCGTTTTTGATCCAGGATTTCGTTGGCCTCCCCTAAATCCCTCTCAAGCGCATCCAGTTCCTCTCGCTTTTTGGGGAGCCCTTCCGTTTCGAGGACCTCCAGGCGGGTCCTCAGGTCTTTGGCGAGGGAGATATCCCGGTCGATTCGGTCCAGCTCGCTCTTAAATGGAAGCGCTTTTTTGTATTGGCCGAGTTGGGCTATGGAAGCCTGCAAGGTCTCTTTGCGGAGGTTTAAAGCGGTTTCCTCCTTTTCCAGCCCGGCTATTTTGGCGGATAGCGCTTCTAATCGGCCTAGTTGGTTCAAAATATCCTGGGATTCCTTGACCAGTTTTTTCAGGTCCCTGCTGCTTTTTTCCAGTCCGGCACGCTCCTCTTCCAACAGCTCTTTATCTTCTGCCGACAAAAGCCTCAGGTTTTCCTTCCGTAGAATCTGCTCCTTTAGCTGTGCTTCTTCCTGTTTATGCCGGTTGAAGGCGGCTACCGAAATCTCTGAATAGATCTCCAGGCCCGTAATCCGCTCCAGAAGCTCGCTTCGCTCCTGGGCCCTGGCTTTCAGAAAGGCCGCAAACTCGCCTTGAGAGAGAAGAACAGAGCGGAGAAAACGGTCGTAATCCAGGCCGGTGCGCTCTGCCACCATCCCGTCAACCTCCTTCGCGCTCTCCGCGATGGCGATGAATTCGAGCTTTCCGGGATCGAATTCGCTCAACTTTCGCTTAGGGGGCTGAATGTTCCCGTCGTGTTTGCCCCTGGCCCTGCGGACGCTCCATTCGGCCAGATAGCGCTTTTGACCGGTTTCGAACACTACCTGTGCGTAGGCCTCGGAAGCCCCGTAGGACAGTACTTCCGAGGGATTTTTATCGTGCCGGGGCGCCCGGCCGTACAAACCCAGGGTGATGGCATCCAGGATGGTCGTTTTACCGGCCCCCGTATCCCCGGTGATAGCGAACAAACCCGTATTGCCCAGCGGGGCCTCGAGGAAATTGATGCTTCCTTCGATCCGAAGGGAATTGAGGTTTTTGATATGGATGGAGATGATGCGCATTATGCGGTTTCGTTCATCGTGTCCAGCAATTCCCGAAAGGTGGCGAGAAGCCCATCCGTCTGGTCTTCGGGATAGCCATAAGTCCTGCAACGGCGGAGAAAGACCTCCTCGGGGCTGAGGTCTTCGAGTGCGATTTGTCCAGAGGCGGTATCCACCAGATTTTGGTCCGGCAACTGAATCCGGATCTTGAGGATATTCATATTCAGGTCCCTGGTGAATTCGTGCAGTTCCTCATCCAGGCCCGGATCGGGAGCTTCCAGGGCGACGAGCACTTCCACCCATGCGGGAAGGGAATGGATGTAATGCTCATGGAGTTCCAATAGCCGTTTTTTTACAGTATCCAGGTCCCCTTCTATGGTCTTCAGCCTGCGAAAGGTAGGGCAAGCCAGAAAATTCAGGCTTTGAAGGCCGGCGCCCGCATATTCCAGTATATAAACGCCCTTTTCGTCTTTGGTTTCGCTGAAGCTCAGGGGGACAAGGGAACCCGAATAGCGGATATGTTCCTTCCCCCCTATCGCCTGAGCCCGGTGGATATGCCCGAGGGCCACATAGGAGAAAAGATCGGGAAAATCGCCGGCGCCAATGTTTTCCGTATCTCCGAGGTATATATTGTCTTGCTTGTCGGAGGAGTAGGCCCCGATAGCAAAAAGGTGCCCGGTGGCGATAATCGGAATTTGGCTTAAGGCCGGATTTACCGAAAGCAGCTCGGAAATCTCCCCGGCGAGGCTTTGGTAATGGGTTTTAATCGCCTCCCGAAGGCGCAGCAATCTTTCTTCCCCGGATTCCCCGATCACGGAATAGCGAAGGTCGCGTTCGCGGAGGAAGGGAACCGCCGCGATGATAGCCTGTGTTTCCTCCTCGTCGTTCTTCCATTCCAGGACCTCATCCCCCGCCGCTCCGACCACATCGACGCGCAAGGCTTTGAGGATCTCGCGGGGCGCTTCCAGCATGGCGGCCGAATCGTGGTTCCCGGCTATGATAAGTACATTTTTGCAATTGGTGCGAAGCAGGCTGGCGAGGAACTGATAATACAGTTTTCTGGCGCTATTGGGCGGGTTGCCGATGTCGAAGATGTCGCCCGCCACGATCAATCCATCCACCCTTTGATCCACAATGGTTTGCAGCAACCAGTCCAGAGCCAGGCGGTGCTCTTCTTCGCGGTCAAAGGAGAGAAACTTTTGGCCGAGGTGCCAATCGGATGTATGGAGGATTCTCAATACTTGTTTTTTAGTTTTGAGTTTTTAATTTTTAGTTGTCAGGAACCCGTTATAACTAAAAATTAAAAACTCAAAATTAAAAACTAATTCAAGTTTCCCGGAAGTTTAACCCCAAGGACTACCCCCCAGGCTTCAAATCCGGCGACCGAAAACGAGGCGGCCACATCTACCCGAAAGAGCCGAAATAATCCCCATCCCAATTGATCGACCCCGATTGCAGCCTCCCAGTATAGGGGACGCCCCTCCACCCAGAGGGCTTTCGCGCTGAGCACCTCGGAAAGACCAAGTTTTCGCAGACCGGGGATTTTGTCGAAAAGGAAGCCCTGGAACTGGTGCTCCCAATGCGCCTGGGCATGGGGCGCCAGGGTACTGTATTGATAGTATGGCAGAGGAAGAATCGATGGCGGTATTCCAGCGGGTTGCCGAAGATGGTCTGGTTTCCGTTGAAATGGCGGTAGTCCATAAAAATGCCTTGCCCGCCTTGAAAAAGCGGCCGGCCTGGAGGAAAAACCCGGATTGTCCTGCGACGCCCATTTGGAAGCCTTCCTTTTCCAGACTCAGGCTGAGGTAATGAAAACGAGCTGCGCCAGGCGCAATGCCTGCTCTGTAACGGATCCACAGATCGGGCCATTTGGATTCCAGGACGAATTTGATCTTTGGATAGCTGATGTATTCCTGATTTAGCCTCAGGCGAAGGTTTACGTCTACAAGTAAGGCGGTATGCTCAATGAAGGTTTCCGGCTGGCCGGGTTCTTCGGTTTCGGGTGTATTGGAGGTGTATTCGCGCTGGACTTTTGGAACAAAGGAATAATCCGAGGTATTTTGGAGAGGCCTTCGCCTGGCATATTCGAAGCCCGCTTCGAGCAGCACACCGTTGAAGAGCTCGTGGCGGCCTTCCAGCCGTCCAAAGGCCTTTTCAAACACCTTGGAATAGTTTCGTTTGCCCCAAAGCGAATACATGGAGTTCAGAGAGGGTGAAATAGGATTTTCCCGGTTGAATTGCTGCGGTTCCAGGCCTCCGGACAGGCGGATACGGGAAAAGTGGGTTCGGTTGAAATCGTATTGAAAGTCTCCGCTCAACCGCGGCCTTTTTTCGGAAAACCCATACATCATCTTCAGTCCGGACTCCAGCCGCCGGGTTTTGAAGCGGTCGTATGCTTTTCGATAACGCAGCCCCAAGTACCCGTACCAGCCATGTACGGTGTGGAATTGAAGACTGTTGGCCGGGGATTCAAAAGTAAAGGATTCCCTTTTGAAGGAGCGATTGTAGGTATATCCCATCAACAAACTCAAGGGAATGAATTTGTTGTTTTTCCGGTCGAGAGAATCCAGGTAGGGTCTCGACTCCCGAATGACCTGAAGGCTGTCCTTTTTATTGTAGTCGATAAACTCCAAAGGACTAAGGGGCAAGGGCCGAATGGTATCGAAGTGGGCAAGCCCTTTCTCATTGGCTCCTTCTTCCACTTTAAAAGACTCATTATCGAAGAAACCCTTTGGAAAGGTTGGCTGGAGTTCGTAATTCCGGTAGATCGAAGTAAAATCCCCTCCGAATTTAAACCCCAATATATCCCCTTTAATGGTGATGGTTTGGCTGAAAAGCCGCCAAGCATCGGGCTTTCGGACGGGAACATGGACCTGGCGGATAAATATGGTGTCCAGAGCAGGCTCATTGAGAGAGGCGCCGGTTACAAATACATCGACCCCTTGAATGTTGTACAACTCTTCGACAATGTAGATGAAGCCTCCGTAGGCTGCCAGTTCCGGCTGCCGGGGTTCGATCTTTATCTTGAAGATCATGCGCCCCGCCTCGTCGAAGATCGTCCCTATCAGCTCGTATTTGTAGAAGCCCATTGCGTTGTAGGCGATCGGAGATACAATCGGGCGGCTATAATCGGTGGTATTTTCGTAGAAATCGAAGTTGACATCGGAGGCGCTGTTGAAACTGAACCCGTTGTCGTTGCCGCTCACCTTGGAGGAAACCATGATCTCCTTTGTATTTATTGGGGCGCTGAACGTTCCACTTCGATTCCGATTCCGAAAGGTAGATGATGCCCCGACCGGTGGAATCGAGGTTTCCATTCATATCGCCTACCTCCTGGCCCAGGATCTTTTTGGGAGCATCCAGGATCGAAAGGCCGCCTTTGATGTACACATTGCAGCTGTATTCGGGAATCAGCTCCAGGTAATACCGCCTTTTTTCGATCGCTTTGCGGATGATAGAGTAAGCGGGATCCTCATCCGTGGGACGGATCTCCACCGTCGAAAGGAGCACCGATTCTTCTTCCAATGCGATATCGAGAGTCTTTGTCCCGGCAGAGAAATCGACGGGGATTACCTGGGTTTCAAAACCGACGTATTGAAAAACGACAAAAACGGAGTCGGAAAAACCTTGGGCTCTAGTTTATAGTACCCTTCCGCATTGGAGGTGGAGCCTACGGAGGTGCCTTGGATATAAATCGAGGCGAAGGGCAAGGGCTGTCCGGAGCTATCCGTCACCCGGCCGGAGATTTGGGCATAGGAAGGGATCCAGCTTAACAGCAAAAGGAGAAAAAAAACGGCGTTACGCATAGGCTTCGAAGGGTGACCTTTGGGTAACGCCGCGGAGGGGAAAGGTGTTTTAGAACCACGCGCTTAGTTTTGCAACGGGCGACACCCGGATGTATTTTTGATTGGGGCCGAAAAAGTTGACCTGAGCACCCAGATCCGCTGTCATGATCTTTGCAAAAGGGATTGCAGCTCCAGCCTTGAAATTGGGCCGCACATACACCCTGTTCATATCTTCGCGGGTCCGCTGCGACCAGGTATAGTAATCCTCATCGATGATTTTGGTGTTGCCGACAAATTCTCCTCCAATGATAATTCCCCAGGGATTATCGTCAATAGTGTCGAAATCGGAATCCAACACTTCGATATCGGCTCTGTCACCCTCGGAATCGATATATCTGGTAAAACTCCGATGGCCAAGGGTCAGACCCGGGGAGATGTAGAGCCCGTTCAAGGTCTTGCTTTGCTTCGAAAAGCGGGCGAAGTAAAGATTGTAATTGCCCGAAACAAAGACATTGGAGTGGACGTAGTCGGTTATTTTCTCTTTCTCCGTTTCATTCCAGGTTTTACATGTTTCAATAACCGGGAAAGGAATTAGAAAAACGAATATCACCCCGTTTTGGCAGGCTCGGACTCCGGAACGGATCAGATTGTCTTCGCGGAAAGGTTCTAGTTCGGTCTTATCGTAGTTGTAGCCTATTCCGAAATCCAGGACCAACGATTGCCTGGGTCCGAGGGCCTTTTCATACCCCACCTGAAAGACATGCTCATCGCTAAGCACGGGAATGACCGCGAGGTGAAAGTTTTGGAGGTTGGTATTGTCTGTGGGAAGAGTTTGCTGAGCAAAAAAAGAGGCGTTCAGCCAAAAGGAGATGAGGAAGGTCGTGGAGATCTTTTTCATGGTGTTCTCGAATTTTGTTCCTGCAAATGTGAAGGTATCTGAGTTTCGGGGAAACACCATTTCCAGTTATAAAGCCAAAATACCGGTATTTAAGGACCCTCACCAAATTCAGTGGGTGATTGAGTGATTGAGTGAGTGATTGAGTGAGTGGGTATGGTTCTTATGGAGGGGAGTTGCTGCGAGGAGTTTTTTTTAATTTTAAAATCCTTATGAGAAAATTTTGGCTGAGTAAAAGGATAAATAAAAAATCAATTCCCGACTACCAATTTAAACCCGTCGAAGAACCGCTGGGAATCGGGGTTTGCGCTTTTTCCCGACAGAGAAACCACCTGGATGACATAAAACCTGCCGGCGAGTAAAAACGCTTTCGACTTGATGGCTGCTTGGCCATTCAGGTAGTCCACACGCCAGAACCGTCCGGGAAGTCCGTTGTAATCGGTTGTCTCCACGTACCGCACTTCTCCATTCACGCTAAAGGCGGATTCCTTGATCGTCTCCTCGAAGAATTCTTCCAGAAGAGCTGTGGAATCACTGTGGACGGAACCTTCGGGATAATCGCAATAGCTTACGGAGAACCAGTGGTTCCCGTTGGCGCCCTCGTCGGGTTTACAGAAATAGGTATGATAGGTGATGGCTCCCATCGGGGTTTCTACTGTGGATTCCTGGTGTTCCATCGGTTTTGGGGAAGGGATCTGAAACCTGCCGTCGAGGGAGGAGAATGGAGCCCACTGGGCCGTAAGAGATAGTGGCATACAGAACAAGCCAAAGAGAAGAAGCGTTTTCAAAAGCGTTAGGGATTTTTTGAAGGTTTAATCAAAAGAATAGAATGGATTTTGCCAGAATTAGTTGTATCGCCCTGGGATTCCTGCTCTCGCAAAAAGTGGCCCAGGCCCAGGCTGATCATTTCAGGCGCGAAATCCAGAAGATCATAACGTTCGATGCCGAAATAGATTTTCTCCGGACCCCGGGCCTGATTGTCGGGCTTGTGCTGGAGGATACCACGCATTTCTTCTCCTTCGGGGTAGCGTCCAGGGAAGACTCTGCCTCCATGGAAAAAAATTCAATCTTTGAAATCGGTGAACTTACCCAGGTATTTACAGCGGCCGCCGTGGTCGAGCTTTCGAGGCAAGGGTATTTTGACCTGGACTCGAGCATAACGGGGTTTCTCGGATTGGAAGTCCGCGATCCCGGGGTCCGGAAGATAAGCATCAGGCAATGCCTCAACCACACCAGCGGTTTGCCACGGTACCCTCCTTTTTTTGGGGAACAGGAGTTTTCTACCGAAGCCCCGTATGCCACCTATTCAAAGGAGGACCTGCTGAATTTTCTGATGGAGTGCACCTTAGATCAACCGCCTCCCCTTTCCTACGGGTTTTCAAACATGAATTATGCTTGTCTGGAGCTGGTCGTGGAGAAGGCCTGCGCTTTGCCGTTTGAGGAAATCATGGAGAAGGTGCTATTTCATCCGTTTGGCATGGACCAAACCCGTTTTACCATACCTGAAAAGGACAGCGCCCGAATCGTCCAGGGGTACAATCAGGCCTCGAAGCCCGTTTCTATGTGGAATTTGCGCTCACACAACGGGGCTTTCGGTTTAAAATCCACCCCGGAGGACCTGACCCGCTTTATGGAGATTTTTTTAAGTCCCGAACCCGGCTGGGCTCCGGTTTTTTCTGAACTTTACCGGAATCCTGTTCCAACCGGCATTCGAAAAAATACCCTGATGGGATTGGGCTGGCACCTGGTCTATCCCAAAAAGCATACCCGGGTGCTGGTGCATACCGGTTCGACGGCCGGTTATATGGCTTATATGGCGATGGCGCCCGACACTAAAACGGGGGTGCTCGTTTTGGCCAATTCGCCTTATGGTTCGGGCGGGCTTGGGTTGTTGGTGCTCAGAATGATTAATAGAAACTGGAAATTAAAAGGTTTATGAAGTTTATAAGGTTTATTAAACTGTCATAAACCTTTTAAAGCCACAGGAAGAAGAGCGGGAAGATGCAGCCTCTCTCCCACCCCGCCAGCAAAAATTGCGGGTTATGTTGGACAGGAAACAAAGAGGAGGAAAAGAAGTAACGATTGTCAGCGGTTTTGTCGGACCTGAGGAAAAGTTGGCTGAGTTGGGGAAGTTTTTAAAATCAAAATGTGGCGTTGGCGGCTCTGCCAAGGATGGGGAAATTCTGGTGCAGGGAGATCAGCGGGATAAGGTGGTGAAGCTCCTGATCGAACAGGGGTACGCGAATACCAAGAAAGCAGGGGGATAAAAAAAGGGACGCTCTTTACAGAACGCCCCTTTTTATTGGATTAGAAGAAAATTCTTTAGAAGCCTACAGCTGCTTCCACCATGATCCCGCTGAATTTACCGCCGTTGCGATAGTCCGTATTCGGGAAGTCGACGTAGGTTTGTTGAACGTATTCCACTTTTGCAAGGAGGTTGGGGGTGATAAACCATCCCAATGCGCCTGCAAGGCGGTTGATGGAGACATCGGTACCTGCGAGTGCGCCGCCGAGATCGCCGGAAGCGGAATTGTAGCGGCCGCTGATGAACAGTTGTTCGTTTTTCAGGAAGCGGTACGTCAATTCTGCAGAATATTGCCCGAAGGTGCGTTCTGCGGTTTCACCTTTCTTCAGACCTTTTGCAGTTTCCCATGTTCCAAACAGTTCGAGCCCTTTGAACTTGATCAGGGTGTTGACCATGATGGCGTTCACTTCGTTGGTAAAGCCCGGGTTGATACGGCCGGAGAAGGCTTGTGCGCTGTAAGATGTGTTGCCTGTGATATTGCCTTTGCTGTCATAGAGGTAATTCGGCTCCATGGCCATGAAATAACGCGAACCTGTACGGTCGCCACCATAAATGGTATTGCGGATCGTATTCTGGTTGTTGTACATCGAACCGGAGAGGCGGAAGCGGAAATCATCGCCGAATTGGCGGTCAAATGCCAGTTTGAAATACACGGACGGGCCTTTGGTGTAATTGGTTCCTTCTACAAAATCTCCGTAGTCTTTTACATCCCCATTGATCAGGCCGGCAGAAAGCCCTGCCATTGCCATGATGCCGGACGGGTGTTTGAAGTACAGTTCACCGCCGATTTCGGTAGCAAAAGCATCCATGATGGTTTCGCCGATAAAGGGGTTCCACAGTGAGTTGCCATTGTCGGTACGGCGGAAGTGTTGGTCGCCGTAGTTGATCTCCATGTGACCAACTTTGGCAGTGATGTACTTGGTCCAGAATTCCGGGCTTCCAAAGAACGGGAGCTTGTCGAATTGAATGTAGCCACCTTTTACCCAAAATTCGGAGTGGTGACGGGAAGACATGTAGTTTTCTAAAGCAAGGCGGATCCCATCAGCCAATTGAACGTCGAGGTTGAGGTTTGCGGAAGCGAGGTTAAACCCGGGGCCGAGAGGAAACAGTTCGTTCAGGTTTTTCGTAGAATCACTTTCAGCAGCTCTGAAAGGAGCCGTACTTTCTTGAGAAAGAGCTTGGTACTGCTGGGTGAAACTACCCCCTATACGGACTTTAATACCTTCAAACGGGGTCACGTCGCCTTTTGGCGATTCAAAAATGTTAATGCCTTCCTGTGCATTCGGGCGATAATTATTTATTACAGGTTGTTGTGCCATTACCGATATTGCCCCCAAAAATAGGGTGAAAGCGATAAGGCTTTTTAAGAAATTAGACGGTTTCATAATACGCGATATTTAATGGTGAGAAACTTGAATTCCAATCCAGTAGTAAAATACACTACTTTAAATTGTTAATGCAAAGTTAACCCCACCCTCGCGCCCGGTGAGATGACTTCCATCAAAGTGTAATGTGATTTTTATCACTTAGGAATAATCAAATTAATTTTTACATTGCCCGGAAGCAGGAATAATTCATCAACTATTTGATAATCATCATCATACGATACTTTCCATTCATATCCCGCCTCGCCTCTATGGTTTCATGCCCGGTTTTTTTGAACAGCTCGGAGACTTCATTAATTCTGAATTCATTGCATTCCAGAAAAACTTCCCCGCTCTCCTTCATATAATCCGATGAAAATTGGGCAAAAGATTTATAAAATTCCATGGGATTATTTTCAGTGAAAAGGGCCTGATGGGGTTCGAACTCAAAAACATGGGCAGGAATGTGCTCCCTCTCCGAGGGATCGATGTACGGGGGATTGGAAACGAGGAGGTCAAAAACGCCCAAACCGCCCCAGGTAGCGGGGTCTAAAAAATCGAGCCGGCGCCAATCTATGGAAGCGCCCAGTCTTTCTCCATTTCGCCTGGCTACATTCAGGGCGCCCTCGCTCACATCCACGGAAACGATTTCCAGTTCCGGCCGCTTTTTCCCGAGGACAATGGGGATACAACCGCTCCCGCTTCCTACCTCCAATAATCTTTTCCCATCAAGCGCTTCTGCCTTGCAAGATTCGAGCACCCAATGCACCAGTTCCTCCGTTTCCTGACGAGGGATGAGCACCCGGCGGTCCACTTCAAACTTATAACCATAGAAATCGGCCTGACCGAGGATATACTGAACGGGTTCGCGAAGGAGCAGGCGCTCCAGGATTTCATCAAACCGGGGCCGGTATTGCTCCGGAAACGCGCCTGAACTCTTCCCGTCGCGAAGCTGAAAAGCATCTTCGAAAACAATCCTGGCGATACTGCCCGCCTCGCCAGAGCCGTAATATGGCGTCAGATTGGAGACAAGAAAGGCGTATCGGACGGCTATTGAGTCATGTCCACTTTTCAACTTTTCAACTTTTCAACTTTCCACGCAATAGGCGCGAAACAGGGCATTTCAGGAAAGCTTGTTTTTGTAATCTTCATACCCAAAGCGTCTGACCAGTTCAAGGCTATTGTCCACGTGCAGGATACATATATCCGGGTGGCGGACACCATTGAACAGCGTCGTTTTTACCATGGTATAATGGATCATGTCCTCGAAGATCAGCCGATCCCCTACCCTCAGTTCTTGTTCGAAGGAGTATTCGTACATATAGTCCCCGGAAAGGCAGCTCACTCCTCCGATGCGATAGCCGGGTTTTCCCTCCTGCGGGTCCGTGGCGCCACGGATGCGAGGGCGGTAGGGCATTTCCAGGGTGTCGGGCATGTGGGCTGTAAAGGAAATGTCGAGGATGGCGGTTTTAACGCCCCTGCTTTCATGGATATCAAGCACGGTGGCGAGCAGGATTCCCGTGTCCCAGGCAATGGCGCTCCCCGGTTCGAGGATGACCTCAACTTGGGGGTACCGGGAGCGGAAAGCGAGCAATAACTCCACGAGATGTTTGGTGTCGTACCCCTTTCGGGTCATCAGATGGCCTCCGCCCATATTGACCCATTTCAGCGAGGGAATAAACCTCCCGAAACGCTTTTCAAAAGCTTCCAATGTTTTTTCCAGATCAAAGGAGCTCGATTCGCACAAGGTGTGAAAATGAATCCCCTCCAAACCCTCCAAAAAACCCTTTTCAATCCCCTCTATAAAATTGGCATCTACCTCCCCTAACCTGGAGCCCGGCGCTGCCGGATTATACAATTCTACCTCCACGGTCGAGTACTCCGGGTTGACCCGAAGCCCGCAGGAAATTTTGGCCGGGTAGGCGTCTACCAGGGGCTTAAATCTCCTGTACTGAGCTATGGAATTGAAAGTGATATGGCTGCTGTATCGCATGATCCCGGGGAACTCCTCTTCCGTCTAAGCCACGGCGTAAGTGTGGGCCTTGCAATCCATTTCTTCGAAAATAAGCCGGGCTTCGTTCAGGGAGCTCGCCGTGGCCCCCGAAAGATATTCCGCCACGATGGGGAATACTTTCCACATGGCAAAACCCTTGAGCGCAAGAATGACGCTCACTCCAGCCGCCTCCTGCACCCCCCGGATCAATTCCAGGTTTTGCCGGAGCAGTCGCTCTTCGAGGACGAAGGAGGGGGATGGGATCTTGTTGTTTTGCAAAATCTCTGATCTTTAATGAGTTTAGAAGGTTTAGGAGGTTTAGTGAGTTTAGTTGCTAAACTTCTAAACCCTCTAAACACCCTAAACCTTTATAAATCAGTCCATTTCCAAATCCCCACCAACCCGTTCGTGCCAGGGCAATCCGTTGGGACCCAGTTCGGCGAGGAAGGGATCGGGGTTGAATTGCTCCACGTTGAATACGCCGGCCCCGCCCCAATGTCCGTCGAGGACCATTTTTGCGCCGAGCATGGCGGGCACTCCGGTAGTATAGGAAACTCCCTGCGTCCCCGTTTCGCGGTAGGCTTCTACGTGGCTGCAGTTATTCCAGATATAGTAGGTCTTTTCCTTTCCGTCCTTGACGCCTTTTATGCGGCATCCGATAGAGGTGTACCCCGTGTAGTTTTCTCCGAGCTCGCCGGGGTCCGGCAGGACGTACTTGAGGAATTCGAGGGGAATGACGTCCACTCCTTTATATTTGACCGGATCGATCCTCGACATACCGATATTCTGGATCACCCTGAGGTGGGTCAGGTATTCGTCTCCGAACGTCATCCAGAAACGGGCGCGCTTGATGGTAGGGTAATGTTGGACGAGGGATTCCAGTTCTTCGTGGAAAATGAGGTAAGACTTCCTCGGACCGATTTCCGGGTAGTCGATCATTTTACCGATGGCGTGGGGCTCTGTTTCGACCCATTGTCCGTTTTCGAAGTACCTCCCTTTTTGGGTGATCTCCCGGATATTGATCTCCGGGTTGAAATTGGTGGCAAAGGCCTTGCCGTGGCTGCCCGCGTTGGCATCGACGATGTCCAGGTAATGGATTTCGTCGAAATGGTGCTTGGCGGCGTGGGCGGTGAAGATGTTCGTAACGCCGGGATCAAATCCGCAACCCAGCACGGCCGGAATACCCGCAGCCTTGAAGCGGTCGTGGTAGGCCCACTGCCAGCTGTATTCAAATTTGGCGACGTCTTTCGGTTCGTAATTGGCCGTATCCAGGTAGGGCGTTCCCGTGATCAGACAGGCATCCATGATGGTCAGGTCCTGATAGGGAAGCGCCACATGAAGCACCAGGTCGGGTTTGAAGGATCGGATGAGCTGAACCAGTTCGGGCACATTCTCCGCATCCACTGCGCTGGTCGTGATCCGGGTATGACCGGTTGCTTTCATGGCATCCGCTGCGATCACCTCGCATTTCGACCGGGTACGGCTGGCAATCATGATTTCGGAAAAAACTTCCGGGTGCTGGGCACATTTAAAAGCGACCACGCGACCAACGCCGCCGGCGCCTATGAGGAGAACCTTTTTGGACATAAGTAAAAGTGACTTGTGACTAGTGACTAGGAACGGGCAGCGTCCGCCTTCGCTAAAGCTACGGCGGACGCTGCAAAAGTATGGAATTTGGGGAACAATTGTCCTATTAAGCGCCGGCTACTTTGTGCGGTACAGCCAATAGTCCAGATAATATCCCTGCTCTTCTGAAACGTCTTCGTATGCTTTTTCGGGCCTCACAAATCCATTGGCCAACACCCGCAATTCGTATCCGTTTTCGCCGACCTGAAAAACAAAAGGCTGGCCGTCTGCCGGCACTTTCAATTGCTTGCCACCTGCTATCACAGCCAGGGGAACGCCGTAATGGGTATCTCTTTCGGATTTTACCAACACCTCCTTTTCGGAGAAAGTGGATTGCCTGAGCGTAATTCCTTCCGAAACCTTAAAGATTATAGGGTTTTCCATCGACTGCCGACCAGAGGAAACGATGGCCGCCTTTCCCGATCCGAGGGTGAAGAGCCGCTGCATCCCCGAGCCAGGGAGGCTTTCCTGAAGTTCAACGGACAAGTCCTGTCCAATGTCTACCATTAAGCCCTTTCCCTCCACAGGCAGCCGATAACTAAGGCTAAGTTCCTTACCATCGTTCCACTGGATCGCGATCGAGCCTTTGTCCACTTTGGTGGCTTTACCTGCGCCGGATAGATTCCCTTTCACTTTTTCCTCCCCGAATTGGAGATGGTATTGAAAGCGCATATTATCCTGTTCGTTCATCGCCACGGCTGTTATTTCGGCAGAAGGCGCAGGATTATTGAGTTCGAGCGCTGCTTTTTCAGGCGGTGAGGGGGTACGCCCTTCCGGATGATTGGATTCAGGAGCAGCTTTTTGCTGGCAAGCGGCAAAGACCAATGTCGTACAACAAGCCAATCCGATTTTTATAAGAAGTGATTTCATGTGATGTTGTTAAAGGCGGCCAAAAGGCGGCCATGGATGATCAATTATTTCCCCAACCGGAGCCGGCAGCCCGGAAATTCAGGATGAGGCTCCCCCAATCGGGGCTGTCGAGGAGGTTTCCCAATAGGGCATCCCCATTGATGCTGACGGAAACAGGGTTTTGGATCATCCCGTTCCCGGTCCAATCAAAGGGAATATTATCGCAAACGCCTATGTTTTCGTTCAAAACGTTTTCATTCAGTGGTGCTCTCATCCCTTGCGAGAATGTAAAGACCGCATCCCCGTTATTGTTGCAATTCGTATCGATACCTGGGAACTGACCGGGATCTCCGTATCGCATGATCGAATTGTAGGGAGGCTTTCGGTGGAGGTTCTCAAAGCCGCCGTGCCGGAGATTGATCATATGACCCAATTCGTGCACAAATGTTCCAATCTGCTGGTTGTTGGTGCCTCCTATTGGGATGAATGCGCCGAGGGAGACATAAAATCGTTTGCGGGGATGTTTTCTGCCTGCCCGGAGCTCCCCGGGCTGTGGCCGCTGTCGTTTGCAAAAATGCAGTATCGGTAGACATTCAGGCGATTATTGTTAAAATTTGTAGTTTTCAGGGTATGAAGATTGACAGCCGCATTGGGAATGCCCATGGCTACATCGTCATAGCGAATAAAAGTGGAAGCGGGTATTACCGTGCCACCGCCTCCCCCGGCGCCGGCCTGTCCCCTGTCGATGTGAAGGGCAATGCCCATAACTCCATTGGCATTCAGCACGGGGGCATTGGTGAAAATGCCTTCGATGGCGGCCCAAATCGCATTGTTCGGAGCAAATCCGTTCATCCAGTCGACCTCTACAAAAAGGTCCTTGCGGTGGGGGTCGGCGCCGAGGGCAGGTAGATCTACATCAACGGTTCCATCCCCATCTGCATCCAGGCCGTCATTTTCCCAATCATCGGGGAGCCCGTCGGCGTCGCTGTCGAGGGTGGCAAGGGAAGTTGCGACTGTATAGGCAACTACGTTGGACATTCCCCCGTCCAGGTTCTCAACCTGAACATCGATACTACTGCCCGGAGACTGGTTCGACAACGCAGTCCAAAGCATGCAATAGTTCGGAATGGGATAGGCTAATGTCGTGGGATCTGTCACCGTCATGGTATTATTCCGGAGCACATTTGACACAAAGGCAGCCTGATTGACTCCGTTGATCTTAACTTTTGCCCCCACATCGATATTTGCTCCGGAGATCAGGAGAAAAAAGGAGGCCTGATTGTTTGCATCGATAGAAAACTGAGAGCAGGTGATGTAGTCGATCCTTGGCTGTCTTCGTAGCACATTGCCCACCACATTAAAAACAATCGTTTCCGTTGACAAACTGTTGCCTTTTTTCAGCCTGACCGGGTGTGCTCCGGCCGTGGCGTTGAGGGGAACGGTAAAAAAGCGGGACGAAAGGAAGCTGGAGGGGATTACCGTTTCGTTCGCTGTACCTGCATCCCAGATCACATTGGAGAGGCTCAGGTTGCTGCCAATCACCTCGACGATGGCGCCCGGGGGGCCTGGATTCGGGCTCAGGTTGCCGAGCCTGGGTTGGCCGCAACCAATGGAGAGGAGAATCACCACAACCAACCATACGGCTGTGGCTTGGAAAAAGTTTTTCATAATCTTGATTTTGGGTAAGTGAGCGGTCATTGCGCCGGTGAGGGCAGTCCGTAAGTGGTTTCTGTCAGGCTGATGGTCAGGTCGTTCAGGAAGCGCCTCCGCTTGACGATGAGCAGGTTGTCATAATCATCATCGGGTACGGACTGGAGCGTTGGACTCGCGCCAAGCGCTGCGGCTATGCTCAGGATCGTGTTGCTGTGGCCGACGACCAGTCTCTTTTTCCCGAGAGGGACCAGCCGGTGGGTAACAAATGATTGGAGGGTATCGCTGCCGTAGAGGATTACATTCAAGCCGAGCGAGTCGGCAAGGGGTGCTGCTGTTTGGCGGGTTCGCTTGAAATTAGTGGAATAAATTTCCTGGATACCTTGGCTTTTGAGCAATTGGGCCAATGCTACGGCTCTTTCGCTGCCCGCATCGAGGAGGTCGGGGTCATTTCCTTCGCCCTTATCCGCATGCCTTACTATATAGGTATAGGAGATGCAGGCGCTTTGGCCAAGGAGGAAATACATGCAGAAAAGGAAGAGAAGGGGATTGAATTTCATGGTTTTCGGTTTTGGGGCGGTCAACTGTTAAAAACAGTGTGACTCGGGAGGGAAAAGTAACCTCAAGTTACAAAAAAAACGCTTTAGCAACAGGGCTAACTCCTACCCTCCTGTTCGTCCAGGTGAAATATATGAAGGAAGCGATGTGCCAAGGGTGCAATAAAGACAGCAACGGTGCTCAGAAATGCGATGCCGCTGTACAAGGCGTAAAAAGAAGCAAACCATTTCCCTGCATTGGTAGTCATCCGGTCAACAGGCCCCATTCCGGTCAGGATCATACTGGAATTATAAAAAGCATCCAGCCAGGAAATGTTACCATAAAAGTGATATCCAAAGATTCCAATCCCGATGGAGAATCCGATCAAAAGACCTGAATACATTGTAAATTTCAAAAAGCGGAGCAAAAATTGAGGGAATGGCAAAATGGCCTTTTTAGAATGTTCGAATCGCATAATATCACCATTTTATTGATAAATATTTCTGTTACTTTACTTTTTGGCGATTAAAGGTGGCCTTCAAAAATATAAGATCTTCCCGGAGCGCATAAGCAGAAACAAGGCGAGCTATACCCAAAATCAGCACCAGGGCGAAGAGCGAAGCAATGAATTCCTTTTCAAAAATAACTGTATGGTAGGAAATATCAAAAAAGACAAGGATCCGCTCCATGTTCAGGAGATAGGCCAGCGAGGTCAATCCGTAAAGCAGAAAGTTTCTGCGGTAAACGCTATAAAAAAAGAAAAACACCATGGCAGGATGGGAATACCGTTCGTGCATTTGGGTGTTAAAAAAGAAAAAAGCAACAGCAATCAGGCCGGCCGACAGGAATACCAATTCCCAAATCTTCAGATAGACGCGCCTTTTTATAATTGCCACCAGCGATTTGATAAAGGCAGGAAAAAGGATAAGGGCACTGAATAGGAAAAACAGGATCAATCCCGCAGTTTTATAGGAGACCAATAGAAAAATTTCGTCGTCCCTAACCGAATAGATCGTCATATCATCCAATAACAAATCCCATAAGTTGAAAGCATTCATGGATATATAGGGAAAATACCCCACTGCCCCGGAGGCCATTTTCAGGTAGGCGGGAAAGGTGCCTGCCAGGAGAAACGGCAGCAAAATAAGGGTCTCCAACGCCAAACCGCCGAGAAGCATTCCCGCTGCCTGCTTCCAGGACCGAACAGCCGAAATCCAGGTAATTATCAAGAGCGGCAGGAAGATGATCGATTGAAACTTGACATTAAAAGCCAGGATAAAAACCCACGCAGACCATACCGGGTTCCTCAGGGAAATGATCAAGGCAAGCAGGGATAAACTCGAATGGATGCTGTCCACCTGTCCCCAAATAACAGAATTGTACAGATAGGCCACATTCAACAACAGGAACCAATGCCATCCCGAGGCCAACTCTCTGAACCTACGAATGGCCAGCAAGAATAATACCGGTACCAGATCGAAGAGGATAGGGATTATACGAACATAATGGATTGACTCGGTGATTTTTTCCGGTGTATTCAAAATCTGCTCAAAGAGCGCAAGCACATATAGAAAGAGCGGTTGGTAGTTGACAGAATAGCTGTATATGCCCCCGAGTTTTTTCACCGATGAACTGAGTCCACCAAGACCAACAACTCATGTCTCCAACATGATACCCGGACTTGGGAAGCAGGCACATCAGCAGAAAGAAAAACAGGGCAAGCTGAACAGAAGTGTTTAAAGTGAGGCGTTTATTCATTTTTCAGGTTTTAGTAGTTCGTTTCAAGTTTCAAAATAATCATTTCCCAAGCCGGGTGACCTAAAACATGGCATATTTGAATAATTTTGGCAAATGAGCAAACAAGAAAAGATCATGAGCTTCGATCCCAACGGGGTCGGTTTGAAAAACGGGCATTTTATCGGCCTTCCCTTTGAAGAGGCAGATGCAGAAGTCGTACTCCTGTCCGTTCCCTGGGACGTCACGGTGTCCTCCGGCGAAGGGACCGCCACCGGTCCGGCGAATATCCTGGAGGCCTCCTCCCAACTCGATCTTTTCGATCCGAATATCGCCAACGCCTGGAAAATGGGGCTTTTCATGCGGCCATCAGATCCATACTGGATTTCAAAGAACGAGGAGCTGCGGCCACTTGCTAAGAAATACATCGAAAACCTGGAAGAAGGTCTCGACCCTGCAGCCAGCCCGCAAATGACCCGTATGAGGGACGAAATTAACCAGGCATGCGAGAAGCTCAGGGAATGGGTGTACCTGGAAACCAGGCAGTTGATGGACGCAGGTAAGCTCGTTGGGCTCGTCGGCGGAGAGCACAGCGTGCCTCTGGGGTTTCTGCAGGCCCTGGCCGAGCGGTATCCGAATTTCGGGATTCTCCAGATCGACGCCCACATGGACTTGCGGGAAGCCTACGAAGGCCTGACCTATTCCCACGCCTCCATTTTCTTCAACGCCCTGCGGCTCCCGCAGGTATCGCGCCTGGTTCAGGTAGGCATTCGGGACTACTGCGAGGAGGAATGGAGGTTGGCGAAACAATCCGGCGTGCGGGTCCAGGTATTTACGGAGCAGAACATCGGCGAGTTGAAGTTCCAGGGCAATGCCTTTTCAGAGGTTTGCCAATCGGTCGTCCGCAGCCTCCCGGAGCACGTGTACATCAGTTTTGATATCGACGGACTGGACCCCAGCCTTTGCCCGAACACCGGGACGCCCGTGCCGGGAGGCTTGCAATACGGGGAGGCCATGTTCCTGATCAATATGTTGCAGCAAAGCGGGAAAACCATCATCGGATTCGACCTGTGCGAGACGGGAGGTTTGGGAAACGACTGGGATGGGAATGTCGGCGCCAGGATATTGTACAAACTGGCCAACGCCATGGGGCACAGCAATGGAAAAATTTGAGAAAAACCATTATCAATAGGTATAGGCAAATTCAAAATTTCCGATCAGCATGACGCCTTGATCGGAAACCAGGGTATTGTCTACCTCCAATAACAGGTCGAGTTTTTGTTGTTGAAACATCCGCAAAATATCGGGCCTTCCGGCCGGGATGAGGGTAATGGTGGCCAGATCGCGTGGAATGGGCGCCGAGTCGGCGATGGGAATGATCTTTCCGTCCGGATCTACGAGCGAGAGCCTGATCTCTTTGGCGAAATTGAGGTTCGGAAAATCCGGGTTGCCGATTTCGGCCCTGTACAGGTAGATGGATTTCAGGTCGATCGAACCGTCAAAAGGCCGGCCCAGCAGACGGATCGCCCTGGATTGGACTGTCCGCTCCGTAAGGGGTGGTTCCAGGGGAAGGAGAAGATTTTGCACGGTGTACCTGTGTTCGGGTCCCTTCGGGCCGCAGGAAATGAATGCAAGCAACGGAATAAATAAAAGCAGAAGGCGCATGAAAAAGAGGATTATTTGCCAAAATCATTACTTTTGGCGCATTCTTCATAAAAACTCTCAACACATGAATTTTAAGTATGTTGTAGCAATCGCTTTGCTATGTTTTATCACCCCCAGCCTGTTTTCGCAAGTATTTATGCCGCCATCCGAAGGATACTCCCGGCAGAAAAACTCCTATCTGACCCTCGAAGATGGGAAGGAAATTACAGGTACCCTGGAAAAAATGACCCGCAAAAGGCCTGATCTCCAGCATTGAAGTGACCGATTCCATCTCCGGCAAAAAACTGAAGTTCACGCCCAACCAGGTGAAATTTATGTACCTGCCCCCCAGCGGCCTCGACAAGTTGGCCCGCGGAATGGACTTCCTCAACGACGCGACCAAGTGGAATAACCAGGATCTGGACGCCTACCGCCTGAGAAAAGGATATGTCTATTTCGAAAAATCGGAGGTCGAATTGAAAAAAGGCACCCAGGTGCTGATGCTTCAATTACTCAACCCCTCCTTTTCGGGTAAAGTGAAAGTCTTCCACGATCCCTATGCCAATGAAACCGCTTCTGTCGGTGTAGCAGGCGTTACCGTCGCAGGCGGCGAGGACAAATCCTACTACGTAAAAAAAGGCAAGGAAGTCGCCTTCAAACTCTACAAGAAAAACTACGACAAAGAGTTTAAAGACCTTCTGGGCGATTGCCCTACCGTAACCAAAAAATACGGCGACAAAACCCGCTGGTCGGATTTTGAAGCTGCCGTAGCGGCTCACGCAACGGAGTGTAAGTAATTATTTAGATGAGAGATGAGAGATGAGAGATTACTAATACCTCTTTCTCTCATCTCTTATCTTCCTTAAAAGTCTCTCAGCGCCTTAAACTCCCCGGATACCTCGTGGGGGTTGCCAAAGGAATCCAGGTAATTCCCTGCAAAAGTTCCCTTCACCACATCCCCCGGCGCGGGTCCGTATTCTGTCACCATTATGATGATATTTTCGGGATCCTGCGCGTAGTTTCCAAACCCGAAGCCAAATTCCAGCGCTTGAAAATCGCCCAGGCCAGTAGCGGGGGTGACAATGGCTATCCGGTCGTTCTGGGTGATGCCCTGAGCGTATAGGATGAACCCGGCGCCCGGGATCGAATCCGCGAGCGAGACGTATTCCGTGAAGAGGTGGTCCACCCCGTCCATTTTGAATTTCACGTATTCGGCTAATTCGACCGTGCAGGCCGACACGATCCCCGCGTCTACCAGCGGAGCCGGCGTAAAGGTCGCCGTATCGCTTTGCAGCAGGGCCGTTTCATCGACGCCTATGAGGATGAAATCGCTCGAATCGCAAGCCTGGAACACCCCATCGAAGACGCCCGTCGCGGGATCGGTTTGGAAAATCGCCACGTTTTGACCCGCCTGAACTTTTATATATCCATCGGTGACCGCAAGGCCGTCGCAGTCTACCAGAGTCCCCGTGACCTGCACGGGTGTGTAGGTGAGCGAGCCGGAGGAGATAATGATGGGGTCCAAAATCACATCAACGCCGAAAGGGCCGATATTTTCCTGGTACACGACCACTCCGCAAAGATCCACTATTTCCAGCAGGAGGTCCTCTCCCGAGGGGATACTTCCCTCAAAAAGCCCGTCTTCGTCCGAAAAGCCAAAGCCAGAAAAAGAGGAACTCAATACGGTGATACGGATCAATGCCCCGCTAAAGGGATTGCCCAGGCTGTCGAGAAAAACGCTTCCCTCCATGTGCACGAGCGGATAGGGCACATCGCAATTCCAGAATGAAAAGTGCGAAACCTCTCCGATATAGCGGCCGTTTTCCAACACGGCTTCTCCTTCCTCCACCCAGATGCCGATGGATTCGTCATAGTGCCAAAGCGGGATGTTCGCCGGAGCAGTGCTTGCCAGGGAGTTCGGAACGGCGAGCGCCAGGGTGGCCTTTTTCCCGGAGGCCAATTGGAGGGGTTGCCCCTGAGAACCGCTCAATTCTACGGCCACCATACCGAAGGTAGCCAGGCCCATTTCTCCGGTCCCTTCGCGGAAGCCGAGCAAATTGCCCGGCATTCTTTGGTCGAGGTCGGAAGCGGTTGGATCGATATAGCTGATCGCCACCTGTACCTCTCCGGAATAGGCTTGCCCGTTTAAGGTGCTCACCGCATCGGCGGGAAATTGGATGGATACCTTGGATCCAAGTACCACTTCCCCACCGGGTCCGCTTTGGAAACTGCCGGTAATTTCCTTTTTCAAAAGTTTGATCCTGATATACGGGTTGCGATTATCGGTTGGGCGAAAAGAGCGCGAGCCCGTGAAAAAGCCGGATTTTTCCACCTTGACCTGGGCCAGTTTTTCCCTGACCTGGGCATTTCTGATACGAAATACGCCGTTTTGATCCGTGGTGGTGCTGAGGTTTCCGAGACTTACCTGGGCGTCTGCGACAGGGCTATCCGTTTCGTCGAGAATGAGGCCGTAGGCAGATACGAGCATTTCCTTACCCCAATTATATCCCTGGAGTGTAAGGTCGCCCTCGGAGGGGAGATCGTCTTTCCGACAGGCGAGGATGCCCGTGAGCAAAATGGCGGTTAATAGAAGAAAGCGTTTCATGGAAGGTATTTTTGTTAATCGGTAATAACAGAGATTAACGAGATTAACCTTCCAAAGGTTTGGTGGATAAGGAGGGAAAACGACACCGCGACGTGGAGCCGCGGTGTCGTTGGGCCGGATCAGAAATCTCTGATGGCCTTAAAACTTCCGGAAATGGTATGACTGTTTCCCTGTCCGTCCAGGAAATTTCCCTCGAAATTTCCCTTTACGAGTTCCCCGGGCACGGAGCTGTATTCTGTCACCTCCACAGTGATATTTTCCGGGTCGGTAGCAAATATTCCCTGGCCTGCATTGCTGCCCAGGAAAAACTGACTGGCCGGGAAAGTACCCTCTCCGGCTCCTGCTACCGCAAAGCTGAGCCAATTGCTCTGGTTCACGCCCGAGGCGGAAATCGCGAAGGATTGTTGTGGCAGCGAGTCTCCCAGGTAAATGTTTTCGGTCAGTAGGTAGGGCTCGCCGTCCAGGTCGAATTCGACATATTCCGCCAGTTCGATGTCACAGGCTTCGATCGGGCCGGTGACCACTTCCGGTGCGATGGGGAAGGTATAAATATCGCTTTGCACCAAATCCGTCAGGTTTACCCCGACGACCTCAAAATCGCCGCCGGTACAGGTTTGAATGAGGCCCGAAAAAGCGCCGGAATTGTCCACCGGAAGAATGGTGATCCAGGCATTGTTCCCAATCTTCACATAACCATTGCTCACGGGATTTTCGTCGCAATCCACCAAACTCCCCGATATGGACACCGGAGTAAATCCGAAGACCCCCGTGGTCAAAATGATTGGATCCAGAACGACATCAGCAGAAAACGGGCCAATTTCAGTGGAATAGACCAAATCTCCACAAAGGTCAAACACATCAAAAAACAGCGCTTCACCCGAAGGAATATCGCCTTCGAACACCCCTGCAAGATCTGAATAACCAGTGGCGGCGATAGAGGAATTTTGAACGGTCAGCCTTATTTTCACGCTTCCCATCGGGTTGCCAAGGTCCTGCCAATAGACGCTGCCGCTCATGTGGATCACCGGGAAAGGCGCATCGCAGTTCCAAAAGGAGAAATGGCTGACCTCGCCCACGTATTGGCCGTTTTCCAGCACCGCCTCTCCTTCTTCCATCCAGATACCCAGGTCTTCGTCGAAATACCAAAGCGGGATGCGCTCCGGTGCGTTGGATTGAAGAGCTGCCGGGATGGAAATACTGATTTTGGCCGGTTTCCCTTCTGCCAATTGAAGTTTCTGCCCCAGGGGGTCGTACAAATCGACCGCAATCATTCCAAAAGTAGCTAACACAGACTCTCCGTCTTCTTCACTGAACCCGAGCAAATTGCCGGGCATGATCTGATCCAGATCGGACGCCGTGGGGTCGAGGTATTGAACGGCCACCCGGACCGTTCCGTTGTAGGCTTGTCCCGATCCATTTACGATCCCATCTGCTGGAAATTCGATCCCGACCTTGTCTGCCAGTTGAACGGCCCCGCCTGCGGAGGATTCGAACTCGCCCGTCGTATTTCGTTCGAGGAGTTTGATGCGCACATAGGGATTGGATTCGTATTTGGGCCGAAAGGACCTCGAACCGGTAAAATACCCGCCTTTCAGGACTTTCACCTGGGTCAGGTTTTCTCTGACCTGGGCGTTTTTTAACACGAAAACCCCATTCTCGTCGGTCAAGGCGGTTTTATTTCCGAGGGAAACCAGGGCGCCCGCTACCGGGTTTTCCGACTCGTCCAGCACCAGACCATAGGCGGAGGCGGTGGTCAGGTTTCCGAGGTTCAAAACTTCCGGGTTTGGATCGGGCACGGGAGGGATATCCTCCTTTTTACAGGCCTGGAAGGCCAGTGCGAGCAATGCGATAAACAGCAAGGTCCTTTTCATAAGTGGTATTTTTTGATGAAAAATGAATCGTACCCCTATTTACGGCATTAGGCTCCCGGAGGTTGGGTATGTTAAAAAATATTTAAGATCGCTTAGGCAAAAACCAAAACGGAAGTTATTGGTTTGGGAAATGGTAGTAAAACTATTATCACACTCAACAAAGCAATTACCAGCTCTCATGAAACATTACCTCCGCTCTGCGACAGCAGATATCCCCGCATCCGTTGTAGTATTTCTCGTAGCCATTCCCTTGTGCCTCGGCATTGCCCTGGGTTCCAGCGCCCCCCTCTTTTCCGGCATTATCGCCGGGATCGTGGGCGGTATCGTGGTCGGCCTGCTCAGCGGGTCGAACCTGAGCGTATCCGGCCCTGCCGCCGGTCTGACCGTGATCGTGGCGGCCGGGATCACCCAAATCGGCTCATTTGAAGGTTTCCTGGTTTCGGTCGTGATAGCCGGGGCCTTGCAAGTTCTGTTTGGCTTTCTCCGCGCTGGGGTCATCGGGGACTATGTACCCAACTCCGTGATCAAGGGCATGCTTGCCGCCATCGGGATCATCCTGATTCTCAAACAATTGCCCCATTTTTTCGGCTACGACGGCACTTTCGCGGGCATCGAATCATTCTGGCAGCCGGATGAAGGAAACACCTTTTCAGCACTTATTTCTATGTGGCAGAGCGTCCAACCCGGCGCTCTGCTTATTGCCCTGGTATCTCTGGGCATACTCCTTTTGTGGGAGTTGAAATTTTTCAAGACCCGCAACCTGTTCAAGTTAATACCGGGCCCTCTCGTTGCGGTCATTGCAGGCATTGTCCTCAATCAAACTTTTCGATCCTCCGGCTCCGGGGTGGCACTGGAAGCGGAGCATTTGGTGGGTTTGCCGGTAGCGGGCAGCTTGCCCGATTTTTTCTCCTTTTTCACATTCCCGGACTTTACCTTTCTGTCCAATCCGGATGTTTGGATCGCCGGGGTAACCCTGGCCTTGATAGCAAGTTTGGAAACCCTGCTGAGCATCGAAGCGGTGGACAAGCTCGACCCTTACCGGCGGGTGACGCCAAACAACCGGGAATTGAAGGCCCAGGGGATTGGTAATATCGTCTCCGGACTGTTGGGCGGGATACCCGTTACTTCGGTGATCGTCAGAAGCTCGGCCAATGTCACCTCGGGGGCTATTACCAAGGTTTCTGCCATTTTCCATGGGGTTCTGATCCTGCTCTCCGTGGCGATTATCCCGGGCTTGTTAAACATGATTCCACTTTCGGCGCTGGCGGCTATCCTGATCTTTGTGGGTTATAAATTGGCCAAAGTCTCCCTGTTTAAGGAGTTCTGGGCAAAAGGCTATGATCAGTTCATCCCTTTTGTGGTAACGATTGTGGCTATTCTGTTGTCGGATTTGCTGATTGGCATTGCCATAGGTATAGGCGTAGGTTTATTCTTCCTTTTGCGAAGCAATTTCCATTCCGCCATCATTGTAATTCAGGAGGGTAATTATTTCCTCGTGCGTTTCAGAAAGGACGTGAGTTTTTTAAACAAACCCCTGGTTAAACGCCAACTGGAGCGCATCCCTCCAGACTCTTCCGTCCTCATCGACGCGGTCCGCGCGGACTTCATCGATCAGGACATCACCGACACCATCAACGAATACCTGGCGCACGCCCATCTCAAGAACATCAAGGTGGAGATCAAGAAATCGGATTACAAGAAAATGCATTTGAATTTTAAAACCCCTGCTCTGGTCATAGAATCCGACACCAGGGAAAACGGAGAAGCCAATCCGCAGGACAATTGAAAACTTAAAATCAACGAACTATATGAAACCGTTTGAAAAATTGTTGCTCGAAAACAAAGCATGGGCGAAAGAGCGAGTATTAGACGATCCGGAATTCTTCCACAGGCTCGAAAACATCCAGACCCCCGAATTTCTTTGGATCGGGTGCAGCGACAGCAGGGTGCCGGCCAATGAGTTAACGGGCACCAATCCAGGCGAGATTTTTGTCCACCGCAATATCGCCAACCTGGTGGTCAGCACCGACCTCAACTTATTGAGCGTGCTGGAATACTCCGTAGTCTACCTCAAGGTCAAGCATATCATCGTGTGCGGGCATTACGGCTGCAGTGGGGTCAAAGCCGCCATGACCACGCACTCCCACGGCATCATCAACAAATGGCTCCGGAACATCAAGGACGTGTACCGCCTGCACCGCGACGAAATCGATGCCGACAGCGACCCGGAACACCGGACCAACAGACTGGTGGAGCTCAATGTGCGCGAACAGGTTTTCAACCTTGCCAAAACCTCGATCGTGCAAAAAGCCTGGAAACAAGACCAACGTCCGGAGCTCCATGGCTGGGTTTACGGTCTGAACGACGGAATCCTGAAACCCATTTTCCACATGGGGCCCGATTCGCAAATCGACCCGCTATACACCTTCGATAACCTGGTGTGACAGGATCTCAACCGGGTATTTATTGCCGTAAAAGGGATAAAACCTGCGGAGACGATGAAATTGGTCCCTGTATTTCTCAAGCGCCAGTTCCCGGTAAAAGCCCGGGCCTGGCGCTTGAAAGGGATAATCCAGTATGTCGCAAATTCCCCGGATGGAACTCACCGGAATCCCATGCCTCAAACGGTAGCCATCCCGGAGCCGGATACTGGAAATAGCGTACCGGATCCTGTCGCGAACGCCTTCCTCCATTTTGTGAAATCTGCCCAGGCTCGAGGCGCCTAATTTTCCTTTTTCGCTTTGAAGCCAGCCTTTCATACGGACTTCCTTCTCCTCTTCCGGTGGTTCAAGGATATTTGGATCCCAATCCAGCCCGAGGAAGCGGAAACATTTTCCGAGGTATTGGCCGGGGTCCGCGACCCAATCTTCGTAGCGGATGCGGTGATACCTTTCTTGCCCCTCCATTTTAAGGGCAAAGGCCGTATTTACCAGATAGGAGGCGACAGCCTGAAATGGGGAGCGCCCCCTTGAAACCAGAGAAGCCACCGTGTCGTAAGGGTCCCTGGTGGTATGGATCGCAAGCCCGCTGGGAAAATGTTGCAAAAACTCCTCCATGCAAAGGGCATTCGAAGGAGATTTCTCCACCCAGCGGGTCGCCCCTTTTTTCGCCATGGCGGGACTGAAAAAAGAGCCGCAGAATGAGGGAAAATCGCCAAAATCCTCAACCAAGCCTTTTAGTTTTAAAGGTTCCCACCCGTAAAACGGGTCCAATAGCAAAGCTCCGTTAATTGCGAACCAACCGATGGATTTCAAACCTCCGGTTTTGCTGTGGTTGAGCAAATACCGGCGGTACGCAGGCCAGTCGCTATAAAGCCGGGGATGGATAAAAAGGTAGGTTTCGGGCCCCGCCAACAATTCGGGGCGCCGGTTGAGCAGGTTTACCAGAACGGAACTTCCGGTGCTGGGCGAGCCGCCGATCAAAATGCCCTCAGTCATAGATCCAGATTGATGCGAGATAACAAAGAACAAGCCCCAGGGAGTATGCCGACCAAAGCCGTATGGGGATGTATCGGCCGGGAGGAATGCCCAGCGCCCAGTAATTATACGCCATCAGATTGAATTTGTTGAGCATAAAGGCCAGCGCGGAGGCCATGGCAATCCCCTGCAAGCCCCAATATCTCACCCACCAGAGGCTCAGGACGATATTCAGGGCCGTCTCGAATATCGCGCTGTATACCAAAACGAAATTCCGTTGCTTTCCAATGATCACGACCTGAGGCAGGAGGATTCTGCTGCACAAAAAGAGCAGGTAGATGTTGAACACTTTTGCAGAAATAGCAAAGTCCCCATTGTAGACCATGGGAAATACCGGCACGCTAAGGAACATGAGCAATCCGCTCAGGGGAAAAAGCCAATGGGCCAGGCGGCTTACGCGCTTGCGGAGCTCGCTCAAGCCGGCTTCCATATCTCTCGCCAGTACAGGAACCATCCCCGTCACGATGCCCCCGACCAGCAGCATGGTGATCGGCAACTCCCTTGCTCCGAAGCGGAACAGGGCGAATTGTTTTTCATCCCCAAAGTAGTTTGCCACGATCAGGCCGTCGGTGTATTCCACGCTATTTCCCACCAAAATATGGAGGGTAAGGGGGAGCATCAACCAGGCAAAATGCCTCAATTGCGAAAAATCGAAGATCCAGATTCCATGTCGAAGGACCAAAACCAGCAACCAACACCACTTGAAAACGGCCCAAATGGCAAGGCTTGTAAAAATCCCCTTTACCCCGACGCCCAGAATTAACGGAAGAAGAATGGCCACCAGCTGAAGTCCAAAGCTAAGCCCGCCATACACAAGGATCGCCCGAGCCTTGTTTTCGAGAAGGTAATGAAGCTGGACCAACTGGGCCGGCGCGTTGCCCAAAATAAAAATGCAGAGCAAGCCCAGGGAAGGAATATGGCCTTCATTGGTAAACCTCGGCCCGATCCAGCTTCCGGCAAAAACCAAAAGGGCGCAAGCAACCAGAGCCAGGGATGTAAAAAGGACAAAGGACTGAAACAGGAGGACCTTGCGGTGTTCGGGATTTTCCAGTTTTGGATATAGCGAGACTAGCGCATTTTGACCTCCTCCCATCCAGAAAAAAGTGAGCAGGTTTCCAAAAAACAGCCAGCTCTCGTAGAGGGATATATCTCCCGTCGGAAGGCCGCTCTTGGCCAACGCGATCCCCGCGCTCAGTGTGACGAAAAAGCGCATCAGGTTGAAAACCTGGAGGGCTTTTACCGGATCGTTTTTTATGGAAGATATGCGACTGAGTATGGAAGGCAATAGTTGATAGAGATTTGGTTGTTAAATTTTGAATACCGAACGCCAGACCAACATAGACAGGTATTTATACACCCGGTAATTCTCCAGGGAACCGGCCGGATTGAAAAAACGATCGCACTCCCTGAGCAACACCTTCTTATTGAATACATCATCGTCCTGATCTTCCAGATAGCCCCGGACCAGGGGCCGGAGTTCCGACATCCATTTATTGTTGGGGGTTACCAGTCCCATCTTATCCTGGCGACCGATAACCTGGTCGGGAAGCAGGTCCTTGCACGATTCGCGCAAAAGCCTTTTCCTGACGCCGTTTCTGATCTTGTAATTACCGGGGATTTGGAATACGTACTCCATAAGCTCCGCATCGTCCGAATAAGGGGTGCAGGTCTCCACGCCCGACCAGGAAGCCGCCCGGTCGAGGGCTTTCAACAAAAAGCTCAGGGGGCCGCCGAAGTATCCTTTGTGCAAAGTATGGTTCAGGGTTTGGGGGCCGGAGTTCGAAACAGGAAGGTAGCGTTTCCGGTTGGCCTCCAGGATATCCGGGTTCAGGAACTGGAGTTCGTCGTAATACCATTTCTTGAACCGGTGTTGAAAACTTGGTGGGAGCGAAGGAACCGCCTTGTTTTTCAACCAATCCGTCGCGTCGAATGCCCAGGCTTTCCAGACCGGTCCAAACGATTTCCACTCGCGACCTAAAGTTACAAACTGGCCGCTCAAAAACAGGTCGCGCCAGAGCGGCGGCAAATGAGGTAGATGTCCGGCAAATAGTGCGTCCGCCCCTTGGCCGTCGAAGACAAAGGGGATATGTTCCTCCCCCGCCATCCTGAAAAGGCAAAATTGGGAGTAGGTTCCGGATGAGAACGTGGGCGTGTCCTGGCTGAAAATAAAATCTTCCAGGTCCTTGCGGAGCCCATCGATCGTCGGCCAAACCTGAAGCCACCTGGCTTGAAGTCGCTTGGCCACTATTTCGGCCCAGCTTTGCTCACCAATGCCTTCCTCCCGGTAGGAGGCCGTCAGGGCGGTGATCTGGGATGGACTGTTTTTGGCGATCAGGCAGGCCAGCGTCGAACTGTCGAGACCTCCGCTGAGCAAGGTCGCCGGAGCCTGGGAATAGTAATTGACTCTTCTCTGCACCGCAGCTTCCAGCCTCTCCCGCACCCCATGGATATATTCCTCGTCTTTTAAGCCGTCGAATGCGGCCCGGGAGGTGTTAAACGGCAACTGGTAATACCTTCGTTCCTCCCAAATGCCTTTGTTCAGGTCGACAAAGAGGTCGTGGGCCGGCATGACTTGCCGGATTCCCTTGAACAGCGTGTTCTCCTGCATGTCCACCTTATTGAGCACGAAATAGTCGAACAGCGACTCCCGGTCTATCTCTCTTTCTACAAAAGGCAGCTCGAGTATTAATTTCGGCTCGGAGGCAAAAACCAGGCGGCTTCCCGATCTCCAGTAATAAAGCGGTTTAACCCCTACCCTGTCGCGGGCCAGCCAAAGGGTGTTGGAACAGGTGTCGCGCAACAGGAAGGACCAACGGCCGTTGAGTTTATCGAGGCCTGTCCTGCTGTGCTCCAGGTAGCTTTCGATCAGGTGCAGGGTATTGGCTCCTTTGCCCGGCCAATTGTAAACCGCCCCATCCCAAAGAACGGATACTCCCGAGGGATGAATAGCCCCAGAAGGGCCCAAAACGCCCATCCAGCAATCCTTTTCGCTGTGTATTTGAGTCAATTCAGACGGCTGGAAGTGGGGATAAACCCGAAAAGCCCGGATGGCATCCTCGGGGTCGATCCGGCCTTTTTGGTCAAAAATTGCCAGCCATCTGCTCATTTAAAGGGTTTCTTCCTGGTCCTGAAAGACTACCCCGAAAGTGGCCAATTCCGCAAGGACCGGCTTGTACACCTCGGGCATCACGGGGATATGGACACCCGGCGCCTGAACCTTTCCCTCCAGCAGGAGTTTCGAGAAAATGCCCAGCGGCAGCCCCACCAGCCTGGCCATGGCCGTATCCTGTTCATCCCGGCCTTTCATCACCAGGGTGGACAACAGCCTTTTGGTTTTTCCGGCCAACTCGTACTCAAACTCATGCCGCATGATGATCATATCCTTATCCTCGGGAAGGAGGGCCCATTTTTTGAGCAGCAGGTCCTCCAGGACGACGGCGGGGCTTGGGTTTTCCAGCGGAGGAATGGGTTGGTTGGAAAACAGGCCGAGCCATTCGAGCTTTTTCATCGGCTCTGAATTTGGGTCGAGCCCCAGCATCCGCGCGGTTTTTTCCTTTACCTCCCCGGGGCTGTCATCCGTGGCATAGGACTCCATCAGGGAGGCATAGGTCCAGGCAGGGGTCGGGGTAAGTTGGAAGGAAGGGTCGGTGAGTCCCAACTGAGCCAGGGCATTCCAGGCATCGCAAAATCCGTTTGCCCGGATGGTACCCCTCAAAAGGCTGGAAATCCCCTCCAGGCCGTACAGTTCTCGGTACGGGAGCGAATCGCGGTTGGCGTACACTTCGTATGGCCCGAGGCCATCTACTTCGATCTTCCAATAATTTTTAAACAAGCGATGATAGGGCAAGTATTTGATCTTCCCCTGCTCGAGGTAGCGGGCGGTGTTCTGCCCGGCCAATACGACGTTTCTCGGGTTCCAGGTGAATTTGTAGTGCCAGGGGTTGTCGTCGCTTTCCGGTGCGATCAGCCCGCCGGTATAGGACCGGAAAGCCGTCAATTTCCCTCCTTTTTCGCGGATCTCATTGATCTTTTCCATGGCCGACATGTGGTCGATGCCCGGGTCCAGTCCCATTTCCCCCATAAAGGTGAGGCCTCTTTCGCGGACCGTCTGGTCCAGCGCCAGGAGTTCCTTGCTCAAATAGGAGGCGTTGACCAGGTTTTTCCCAAAATGAAGGCAATCCTGGGCTACGAGGTGGTGGAGATTCGGGGGAAGGAGGGAGACGACCAGGTCTGATTGCTTCACCAGATCCTGCCGCTCCATGGTTTGAACCGCGTCCAGGCTGAGCGCTTTGCCATTGGGGTGCCCGTTGATCTTGGCGATCGCCTGTCCAAGGTCGGTATCGGCGACGGTCACCCTCCAGTTGCGGGTCTTTGCCGTGTCGAGTAAATATCTGATCAGGATGGTGGAGGAACGTCCAGCTCCGAGAATGCTGATATGCTTCATATTTTGGCTCTTGAATTGCCGCAAGATAGGAAGTAGCGCGACAACCAGGAAACAGAAACATTGAATGCTATTGCTTATCTTGTGGAAAAGACGACTCCTTTATATAATGAAAGAAGAACGCTTCCAGGTTTCCTATCTGGTTTATGAAAATGAAGGTGCGCTTCCCAGCGAGGACGCCTTGTTGCTCGCAGGAGCCCGGAAAGCCCTGGATTCCGCTTACGCGCCCTATTCCCGGTTTTTGGTCGGTGCAGCGGCCCTTTTGGAAAACGGGCAAACGGTGTTGGGAAGCAACCAGGAAAATGCCTCTTTTCCACTGGCGCTTTGCGCGGAACGCGTGGCACTTGCCGCTGTGGAAAGCGCCTTTCCCAACGCGAAGATCATGGCCATGGCCATCGCCATCCGCAACCTCAAGCGCAAGATCGAGCGTCCCGCTGCGCCTTGCGGCGCTTGCCGGCAGGTGATCGCCGAAAAGGAATGGAGGCAAAAATCGCCCTTCCGTATTATATTACAAGGGGAAACCGGGCCGGTGTACGTCCTTCCTTCCGGCAAAGACCTGCTGCCGCTGACATTTGATCCGGAATACCTATAACCTCCCCGCTGCTTCCAAATCCTCCGGCGTATCGATTCCGATCGAAACGTAGTCGGTGACTCCAACCGCGATCGTGTACCCATTTTCCAGCCAGCGAAGCTGTTCCAGCGATTCGGCCAATTCCAGTGGGCTTGGCGGGAGCTTGCTGATCTCCAGGAGTGCCTGGCCGCGAAAGCCGTACAACCCAATATGCTGGAGATAAGTATAAGCAGAAAGCCAGGCCTCTGTATCCAGGTTTCTGTTGTAGGGCAGCGGATGGCGGCTGAAATAAAGCGCTTGCCCGAATTTCGAAACCACTACCTTAACGACATTGGGGTTGAACAGATGTTCGGGCGAAGATATAGGCCTTGCCAGGGTTGCAATGGCCGGCGAATATGGAGCATGCAGTAAATCCACTAACTGGTCGATTGCAGCGGGATTGATGAAGGGTTCATCGCCCTGGATATTGATGGCCAGTTCCCATTCCCCGGCCGGGAAACCACGAAGGACTTCGGCGCAGCGATCGGTGCCGCTGGGGTGGTCCGGCCGTGTCATAAACACCTCCCCACCGAAGGATTTGACACAATCGGATATTCGCTCGTCATCGGTGGCAACAAGGAGGCCGTCCAGCCCGTTAGATTTTCCAGCCTGCTCCCATACCCATTGTATGATGGGTTTTCCCTTGAGCAGGGCAAGCGGTTTGCCGGGAAAACGGGTCGATGCAAATCGGGCGGGAATGATCCCCAGAGTTTTCATATTTTTGCAGCAAATTTACGACAGCAGCAAGCGGATATGCCAGGAAAATTAAGGATTGAAGTTATGAATCAAGCGATTTTGTGGATGGCGGCCTGGCTTTTCTCCCCCATTCTCTTATTGGCTACAGGCGATAGCCTGCATTACCTGACCCCGAAAGATACCATTTTTCTTTCCCTCAGCGGCGGGGAAAAGGTATTCGAACACCGGATCGAGCGAAAGCAAACGCTCTTTTCCCTGGCCAAGTTTTATGGACTGAGCCTGGAGGAATTGTATTTCTACAACCCCGAACTGGCCAGCGGGCAAGGTCCTTCTCCCGGACAGTGCATTCGGATTCCCATCCCCAACCGGGCCATTTTGCGCTATCAGCCCCCAGATTTTTCCCGCTGGAAATACGTTCCCGTGTTTTACGTGGTGCAACATGGAGAAACCCTGTACCGCATATCCCGGGAGTATTTCAAAATGCCCATCGATACGATCGTAAAACGCAACTATATCGTCAACAACCAGTTGAGCGTGGGGCAGCCTTTGCATATAGGTTGGATGAACATACAAGGCATTCCCGATTCCCTCCGAACGCATGGCGGCATTATGTCCGGCAGCAATTCGGAACTCGGCCGGGTCTATCGCCAGGAAACCCCATTCAAAAAAGAATTTACCCAGCAAGGGGCCGCTCAATGGCCAAAGTTCGACAAGAGCAACACCGGAGGCGGCTTGTACGCCCTGCACAATCATGCGCCGCTTCAATCCGTCATCGCGGTGACCAACCCGATGACCCGTCGCACGATTTACGTCCGGGTGCTGGGCCGCATACCCGATTGGTACGAACAAAAGGTCATCGTCGTGCTCTCTCCATCGGTGGCCAGGGCACTGGGCGCCATCGATCCCAGCTTTTTCGTGCAATTGCGCTACTTAAAGTAAACTCATAATGGACTATCGCAAAAACATTCTGGAAACCATCGGCAATACCCCGCTTATTCAATTGAATAAAGTCACGGAGGGCATGCCATGCATGGTGTTGTTAAAAAACGAAACCTTCAACCCGGGCCACTCGATCAAGGATCGCATGGCCCTGAAAATGGTGGAAGATGCCGAAAAAAGGGGCGATCTCAAACCCGGAGGCACCATCATCGAGTGCACGTCCGGAAATACGGGCATGGGCCTGGCCATAGCCGCCTGTGTGAAGGGATACCGCTGTATTTTCACCACCACGGATAAGCAATCGAAGGAAAAATTCGACATTTTGCGCGGCCTGGGCGCCGAGGTGATCGTCTGCCCCACCAACGTCGTTCCCGAGGATCCCCGCTCCTATTATTCCGTGGCCCGCCAACTGAGCCTGGAAACGCCAAACTCTTATTGGTGCAATCAATACGACAACCTGTCCAACCGCCAGGCCCATTACGAAAGCACAGGGCCGGAGATCTGGGCTCAAACCGAAGGCCGCGTGACCCACCTCGTGGTCGGCGTAGGCACCGGCGGCACCATCTCCGGGACGGGCAAGTACCTCAAGGAGAAAAATCCCGGGATCAAGGTTTGGGGGATTGACACCTATGGCTCCGTATTCAAGAAATATCACGAAACCGGGGTATTCGACGAAAAGGAGATCTACCCCTATATCACCGAAGGCATTGGCGAGGATATCCTTCCGGAAAACGTCGACTTCAGCGTGATCGACCATTTTGAGAAAGTGAGCGATAAGGACGGCGCCCTCATGGCCCGGCGGGTAGCCAGGGAGGAAGGCATGCTGCTGGGATACTCGGCCGGCTCCGCGATCGCCGGACTGCTCCAGATGAAAAAACAGCTTCGTCCAGACGACCTCGTGGTGGTGGTCATCCACGACCACGGAAGCCGATATGTGGGGAAAATTTACAACGACGACTGGATGCGCCAAAGGGGCTTTCTCGATCAGGAACTGCGCGTCAGAGAAATTATCAACCTCAAACAGGACAAGCGCTTTTTAACAATCCGGGATACCGACACGGTCAGACAGGCTTTCGATATTATGAAAACCCAGAACTTCAGCCAAATGCCCGTGATGAACGAAGAAAAAATGGTGGGCTCGATCACCGAAAACGCCGTACTGGCCTATCTGCTGGACAATCCCTTGAAAAACGGCGACTCTCGCGTGAGCGCCATCATGGAAAGCCCTTTCCCGCTGGTGGAAGACTCTCTGCCCGTCAGCCAATTGCGCAAATTCCTGAGTAAAAACATCTCCGCCGTGGTGGCCCGCGAGAAATCCGGGCAGTTGCATATTATAACCCAGTGGGATATTATTCAGGCGATGTAGGGTGAGGGGTGAAGAGTTCTATCTGATTCCTCACCACCTCCGCCTGTTGTGAAGTGTTTTCGGATTGCAGCGCCTCCGGAGGAAGCACGCGTCGGATCACCCTCATTTTGTGGGAGTAATGTTGGGCCTGCTCGTCGTAGATACCGAAATGGTCGAGCTTGTCGATGCGGACCGAACCATGCACGTGCATGATCTGGCGGTTTGGCAGGACGATCCCCACGTGATTTACACGGCCTTTACGGTCTTCGAAAAACGCCAGGTCGCCGGGTTGCGATTCCTCCACAAAATCTACGGTTTCGCCTTGTAGGACCTGGAGTTCGGGTTCCCGGCCCAAGGGGATGCCGACGATTCCGAAAACCAACTGAGTCAGCCCGCTGCAGTCTACGCCAAGTGGGGAGCGGCCGCCGGCCTGTTCGGGAGCGAATAAAAAGCGCTGCGCAATTTTAAGCACCATGGAGGAAGCAGGTCGCAGATCGGCCGGAAATACAGCCAGACCGCTGAAGGTAAATGCTTTGCCCGCCAATTGAAATTGCATGCCGTCGAAGTTCGGAAGCCGGGCGCCGAGGGAAACCGGGATGTAGGCATTTTCAGCCATCACCGGGTGCAACAGGTCGAGGCAATAGGCAAAATGTCCTTTGTACAGGTGAAATTCCGAGGGGGTGATCTCCAGCACCTGGTTGGATTGAACCCAGCCCACCGTATTATCCGGAATGCAGCGGACCCTGAGCCAGTTTTTACCCTGGCGGTCCAACACTTCCATCAGGTCGCCGAACAGCAATTGGGTCAATTGCTCCCCGCGCTCCTGGGGGCTCGATCTTACGGGAATTACACTAAATGGGCAAATCAAGTGCATGTCAGCGAGTATCAATGAATTATCAAAAATAGAAAAAGTTTGAAGTGAATTCGTAATTTGGCCAAGTACTTTGCAAACAAAGTCCCCGTAAATAAACCAACTATCATGCCCTTCCAAAAAATGCTACTCGATCAGGTCAATATCGGAGAGTCCTTGAAAAGAGGCTCCGACCGCAAAGATCTTATAAAAGCGCTGCAAACCTCCCTTCATGAGCTCGGGTTTGGAGAAGAGCTCAATTGGGCTAAATATGGCGCCGACGGAGACTTCGGGAATAGCACCGTGGCAGCTCTGAAAGCTTTCGCCCTGAAAAACGGAATAAACTCCGATGGCGAGTCTGTCTCCCAGGAATTGGCCTCCAAAATCATGGAGCGGCTTGAAATAGTAAGAGCCTTAAAGGTTCTAAAGGAACTGACCCATAAAGGCCCCTCGGATCAAATTCTATTCCGGGGCTCCGTCCACCGGGATGGCGTTTCGGCCTTCCAGAAGATCCTCCACCGCCTCGATCTGGGCGCACCCCACAACCCGGATGAAGAAGGAAACTTCGGGAATAACACGGTAGAAGCCCTTAAAACTTTCGCTGCGAGGGAAGGACTACAAAGCGACGGCGCTCGCGTGACTTCAGACCTGGTGAAGAGGATCCTGGATAAATTCACCCCCTTCCTCGGCTCCGCTTGGGCCCAGGAAAAACCCTCCTCTCCCCCTCCGGCAATGGGCCCGGTATCCTCCGTCTTTAAAAAATTTAAAAAAGGGGTTTACACAGTCGGCAAGCATCGCCCTGCCGATTTTATCGAAAAAAATCCCGATCTGTTGAAAACGGTCGGCCTGACGGATTCCATTATGCGAATCATCGCTGCCGTCTCGCAAAACGAAGGAAACCTCGATGCGATCAATACCTGGGACGATTCCTTCCTCACTTTCGGGATGTTTCAATGGACCATCGGCCAGGGCCCCGGCAAGGGCGAACTCCCCGCTATGCTCTCCAAGGTGAAACAAGTCGACCCAGCCTTGTTCCATAAATATTTTGGACAATACAACCTCGATATCTCCGCCGCACATGCCAACGACAAGGTCTACGGGTATTTCACTCTGGACGGCAAACTCGTCGATCAGCCGGCCAGAAAAGAATTGTTGCGGGCAGACCAATGGGCGACGCGCTTCTGGGAATCGGGCAAAGACCCCTTCGTGCAAGCCGTACAGGTGGAGCATGCGGCCTCCCGGCTCCTCTCCTTCTACTGGAAGCCCGGAAAGGCGCCGATAATGAACAGCTTGTCCGACCTCGTTACTTCGGAATACGGCGTGGCCTTGTTGCTCGACAACCACGTCAACCGGCCCGGTTATGTCAGGGAATGCGTCGACCGGGCTATGACCCAGACCGGGCTTAAGGATCCGCTGAACTGGACCACCGAAGAGGAGCAGAAGCTGCTCCTCGCCTACCTCGACATCAGAAAACTCCATGGGAAGTACCCGATGACCCATGCCAAGGAAAGAGGGGATCGAATGGCGGCGCTGGTGGCATCCGGAAAACTCAGCAAAGAGCGAAACAGTTTCCTTTACGAAGCTATCCAGTCGAGGGATCTTGGAATCAGGGTCCCCATGGGTTACCGGCACGGGGATTACCCGGAGATCGAATGGGAGGAGAAAGAAGAAAAGGATCTGCAACCTTAGGTCGCAGATCCTTTTCTTCCGCTTGTTATAGCTTGACGATCCGGATCGACAAGGCTTGGTCGCCCTCGATTGTTTTGAGTTGGTAAATGCCGGCCGGCCAGCCGGAGACTTCTACCCGGAATTCCCGTCCGCTCGCACTTATGCGCTTAAACAGCTGCCCTTTCCCATCGTATACGTTCCAATCAAGCGCTCCGGAGGCCTTTTCGGGCAGGATCACCTCGAAATGTTCGGTGCAGGGATTGGGAAATACTTTCGCTGCGTTAGTCGTCATTTGGACCTCCTGGCTGTTGGTTCCCGAAGACAGGCAGGCGGTTACCGGAAAATTGTAAAAAGCGAGCATCCCGATGCCATTGGCGTTTTTCACCGCCGCTTCACCCTCCAAAAGGTGGGATGTATTGCTCAGTCCGGTGAAGTTGGGGCCCGGCGCCTCCGTCAATTGGAGGACCACCTGGTCTCCCTGGATAAACCCTGCAATCACAGACGAATTGGCTGATCCTTCCAGCAGAAAATCCTGTTCATATCCCGGGGTCCAGAAATATTCGTCATCGGTATGGCGCATTTGAAGGGTAATCTGCGTGTTTGTGCAATCGGAAAACCATGCGCTGTCGACCCTGGGCGGGTGGATGTTCCCGGCGAAAGTCTCGCCGTAGAGATTCTGTGCCACCAGGCGGTAGATGTCGTTTCCGGCGCGTTCGTAGCCGTTTTCGTAGTGATAATGGGTACCATCGTGGTTCATGCCTGTGCTCGACATGATCTGCCAGTCGGGCAAGAGCTCGGGTATCCGGTGCTGCGCCTCCTCGATCTGCAGGCAGGTGAGCAAGGTGGCGCCTGCGAAAAAGGCCCCCGGCCGGATTTGGAACAGATATTTCTTTTCCAGGCTGGGAAAATCCTCAAACCAGGCGTCGTCCAATGCTACAAATTTTTGAAAATACTCGTCGGCGGAGTCCCAAAACCCTCCGGCAGCGTTGGTTTCTCCCTGGAACATAATAATACCGCGCAGGTCGTCTATCAGGCCCGAACGCTTGACCCGCTTTAAAAAACGTCCATAGCTCTTCGCCTGATTTTCGTGGTTCTGCGGGTCCGGCATCATGCTGTCGATACTGATCCCGCTGATGGCGCCGTTGAGGATGGCTACGGGTATCCCCTGCTCCTCCACGATTTTTTTGCCGAGGATCAATCCCCACTGTCCGCTGATATTATCTGCATAATCTCCATTCTCGTCCGCTTCCTTATGCCAGGTGTACAGGCTGCCCGGGTCAGATTTGAGGCCGAAATTGCGCACGAAGGGGTTTCGGTGGTAATTGTAGGCATGATCGATCGGATCGCCGATATAAAATGGGATGCCGGCTACTGCGTTGGATTGGCCCTGGATCAGGTAGGCGTCGCCGGCTACTACGTCGCAAGCGCCTGCTTCCATATAGGCTACCCCGTTTTTCAAGCCGGAAAGGCGAAACTCGTAATTGGCCAATTCGGCGGTAATTTCTGATTGGAAGTAAAAATTGCCCTGCGGCGTCATGTCGAATTGGGTCTGCACGAGGGTGTCGTTGCGGAAAACCTGGAGGCGTAACTCGTCATAGGCGTTTCCATTCAAGCTTCCCTCGTATTCAACCGTGCCCTTGTTGGTCGACAGGTTCCTGGGGGCCAGTTGATAGTGCATGGGGGCGTTGGTAAGCTGTACTTCATGGCCTTGCTTGGATCTTTTCACGAAGAGGACGCGCTTGTCTTCGAAGAAATGCACTTTGGACAGGAAGGCAAAATCCAGACCATCGGTAGTCAGGGGTACGGCATTTACCATGTTTTGGGCAAAGAGATACTCGTCGCGGAAGTAGTTTTCTTCCATGGCGTAATTTTCGTTAAGACGGAATACCCAACTCCGGCTGTTCCAGTTGGGTTGACTTGGTTCTCCCCAGGTTCCGGATGCCAGGAAGCCGTCCTGAATGGGCTCAAGCCATAGTCCGGCGTCGTCATACAGGAGGCTTCCGTATGTTTCGTCGGAAATTAATGCTCCAGTAGTGGAGTTATGTACAGCGAGGTAGGCGTCTCTTTTCTGCTGTGGGTTGACAAAATAGGACCCCAGGGCAACGATCTTCCCATCTTCCGATTGCCGAACACTTTTGAACAGGCTGTAAGAGAGGTCCGAACTGGATTTCCAGAGCAATTGCCCCTGTGCGTTGGTGCGGATCAACAGCCCTTCGGAAGGATCGGTCAAGTTTTCATTCGACCATCCTGCAAGTGCAAACCCGCCATCGGAAAGCTGAGTTAGGGCCTGGGGGTTGTCGTAATAGTGTTCGTTGTATTCCTTCCAAAGAGAAGCGTCCAGTTGATTGTCCAAAACAGCCAGAAAGCCATCGGTCGGGGACAGGAAATCGCCCACGCCGACATTTCCGGCGATAGCGGGTTTTCCCTGAGTGGTTAGGATCACCGCGTTGGCGTTTGCATCGAAACTTGGGTTGCCAAATGTATTATAGACAATGGCTTGCGCCATCGCATCGGTTTTTACGACCAGCGCCTTCCAGGTCGTGTCGCCTTTCATGCCGCAGTTCTTGCATCTTCCGGCGACTACCAGTTCGCCCGAGGGCAATTCCACAATACCGTTCAACTCGGTTTCCGCTCCATACAGAATGGGCTTGCTCCACAGGGGACTTCCGCAGGAGTTCAGCTTGGCAATAAACCCAAGGGGTTGGCCATAACCGGCGACAAGGAAGGAGCCGTCTGCCGAAGGGATAATCTGTTTAGGTATCACCCCGGTAGGCGTATCGTCCAGGAATTTCAGAATGATTTCCTGAAAAGGTTGCACGTTTTGGGCCGGCAAAGAGGTTCCTGCCGCGATGCAGAGCACCGCGATGAGAAAAAGTAAATTTTTCATGGTGTGGTATTTTAGAAACTTAGGGTAGAATAATCAACGGGTGCGTTCCCGGAGGAAACCGAAGTGAAAGAGTATTTCAGGCCCAACGGAGAAGTCTTTTGAGCTGAGGACTGATTGGGCGCCAACGGACAAGCCTGCGTATCTCGTCAGTGGAAATTCGACGCGGGGGTTGAGCACGAGGCCAAAGCTGGGAGATGTTTCCTTGTCGTAGTCGTAATTATTGAACAAGCCGTTTTCCTTTACAAAATTGACTGGCCTGGTAATATTGCCGAAGCCAAGGCCGCCGGCGAGAATAAATCGGATCCTGGGGCTTCCGGTTGGAATGACTTTTCCCCCGGTCAGGGTCAGGAGTTGGGTTTGTTGATCGGGAATACCATCCGAATCAAAGAGCAAAGCGCTCCCAATATAATCAGAGGGAACATTTGGAGAATTTCTGGCATGAGTCCGGTATCCAAGGGAAAAGAATACATTATTCGGAGTGATGAGATCGAGCGAAATCGTGCCGGTGGTGTGGGTGCCAACCCCGCCGAGGGCGCTCAGGTAAATATTGCTCTTGTGGGGGGTGTTTTGGCCCGCCAGTGAAGCGGCGCCGGTCAGGAGAAGATAAAGTGTAAAATAGAGGGTGCGAAAGTGCATGTGCTTGTTCATAAAGAAGGTTTTTTTTTAAGTGCGATACAAACCTACCGGTACGGGGTGGCTCGGAAAACACCGAATCCGGTTAGAGGCCTAAAATACCCGGGTTTAGGGGCATACCTAAATTTGGTGATAAGGCCTCACTCCATTCCGGTATTTTGCCAAAAAATGAGGGTGTCAAGGCCGCAAAGCGATCATTCAGACTCGTTTATGCGTAAATTTTCCCCATGAAAAGGCTTTTTTGGATCGGATTGGGCTTGTTATGTTTTACGCGGCTTCATGCGCTGGAAGTACCGCCGGGGTGGCCGGCCGTGCAAATAGACACCGGGTTCAGCTCGAAATTACTCATGTCGGAGGTTGGGGTTTTCCAGGCTGCCAAAGGAGACTCTTTGAGCCTTCAAGAGGTCCAAATCCTCCCCGATTCTGCTTTCCGCCCCGCCCTGTCGCCCAATTTCCTGTTTGGTCTTTCCGAAAGCGATTACTGGATAAAAATAAATCTCGTCAACAGCGATCCACAGCGCCGTCATTTGTTCCTGGAAGTAGCCAATCCCACTCTTCAAAAGGTAATCGCCTATCAGTTTTGGGGCGCCCACTTGTTGCAGGCAGACACCACCGGGATCGATCTCCCCTTCTCCAAAAGGCCGCATCCTCATCAAAATTTTCTCTTCCCCATAGATCTTCCCGCCGGCGATTCCATTTCCCTGTTGGTCTTTTTAGGCGCTTCTTACCAGCCCATGAATTTCAACCTGTACCTCTGGGATCGGGACGCCAGGGTAACCAAACAAGCCGTCAGAGAATCCTTCTCCCTCGGGAGTTTCTTCCTGTTGCACCTTCTCTTTTTGTCTATGCTGGCCATCACGAGCCTGGGCTTTGGAATCCGGGAGCTTTGGTATTACACCGCCTATGTACTGTTCGGTGCCCTGTTTGTATTTGCCGATCTGGGGCTTGGGTACCGGTACGTATGGGGAGCAGCGCCCTATATCCAAAAAGTAGCGCCTTTTTTGCTCGTCAATTTATATACCCTGTTCGGAACCCAATTCATTCGCAAATTCTTCCGGACCCAAAAGCGCTTCCCGGGCCTGGACCGCCTGTTCCTGATCTCCATGGGGGCCATATCCGCACTTTTGATTGTAAGCTTATTCCATACAGCCCTACCCCTGCCCTTGGTTCACGGCCTGAGCGTTGCTCAGTACCTAATCTACCTGGTTTGCAGCATTTCATTCGTGACCCTGTTTATCCGAACCATGCGTTTGCGCAATCAATCGGGCTGGTTCTTACTCGGATTTTCCCTCCACGGGGCGGGCATTTTCCTCACCATATTGCAATACCTGCGCTTGTTGCCCAAATTTTCCGCCTCCGCCTGGTTTTACGAAATCGGCTGGCCGGTGACGTTTTCCACCCAAACCACCCTCATGGCGGGCATGATTCTCGAAATTCCGGTCATGTTGTACATCGCCTTTAGCCGGTTCAAATACCTGGAGCGGCAAAACAGCAGGCAGGCCATACGCCTGGCGGAATTGAGAGAAAAGAGCATGAACGACCTGCTAATGGGGATCGAATCCGAGCGCAGGCGACTGGCCCAGGATCTCCACGACGGCCTGAGCGTCAACCTGGCGGCTATCAAGATGAAGGCCAACCTCATGGAGGTGAAAAGCCAGGGAGCCGACCAGAAGGCCTGGAGGGAGATCATGGAAGACCTGGAAACCGCTTACGAGGAATTGAGGCGTATTTCACACAACCTGCCTCCGAAATCGCTATTCAAGATCGGTCTGGGCGGCGCCCTGGATGAGATCGTACAACGCGCCCGGACCCTTCGCCCGGAAATGAAGATCCATTATTACCACAACCTTCCCCTCTTGCGGCTGTCCAAACAAGCCGAGGTCCATCTCTACCGGATTATCCTGGAATTGCTCAATAATGCCCTGAAACACTCGGAGGCCAGTTCGCTGAGCATCCAGATCATGGAACACGACGACCAGATCGTCCTGACCATGGAGGATAATGGGAAGGGTTATAATCCGGAAAAACCGGGAGGGGACGGCATCGGTTTGTCTAACATAAAAAGCCGGGTAGCTGTGTTGGGAGGAACCTTATCCATCGATTCCAGGCCCGGGAAGGGCGCTGTACATATTATCACATTTCCCTCCAACACGCTGTATTCTTCGGAGACGGACTAAAGAAGTCCCCTGCTGATGGCGATGCGGACCGCATCGGTGATATTCTTAGCGCCTAGTTTGGAGATGATATTCTTGCGGTGGGTGTCCACGGTGTTGACACTGATAAAGAGTTCAGAGGCGATCACCTCGCTGGTTTTGCCTTCGGCCAATAATTGGAGCAATTCCTTTTCCCGTTGCGTTAAAATTCCGGGGCCCTGCCCCTGAGCGCCTTTCGAAGAATTGGCTTGCGCACCTGACCGGGGCGGGGTGAGCAGAATGTCGATTACCTTGGGGTCGAGGTATTTGCGCCCCTGGTGCACCTCTTCGATGGCGCGCAAAAGTTCGTCTTTTCCATTGATTTTCAGGACGTATCCCATCGCCCCATGCTGCATGCAATCTTGGATGGAGGAAAAATCGTCGTGCACCGTTAGCATGATAACCCGCAAGGCCGGAAACTCCTCCTGGAGTTGCTGCAAGACCTCCAACCCATCCCTGTCTGGCATCGACAGGTCGAGCAGGAGGATTTCCGGGCAATCTTCCTTGAATTTGGCAACAGCATCATCCCCGCTTTGAGCCAAACAGCAGACGGCCACCTCTTTACAGGTGTTCAGGAGGGCCGAAATGCCATCCAAAAAGAGACGCTGGTCGTCGACAATTCCCACCCGGATCGGAGTTTCTTCTACCTTGGGCTCAGGCATAATCTGAATTTTTCATCAGAAAGATAGGAAAAAAGGAAGAAACCAAATCCCTACCTTTGCCCCTTGAGCATTGTATTAGGAAATATAAGTTTTTTGATTATGAAAATTTCGACATTTGCTTATATGCTTGGACTGATTCTCCTGCTTACCCTGGAGGCCTGCCAACCAAAGGACCATGCAAGCACGGAAGAGGAAACTCCCTCCGGTCCCGTACTGTTTAGCTCACTTCCGGCCTCCGAAACCGGACTCGAATTCGTAAACGACCTCGAAGAAGACGTGATGGGCGAGTACAATGTCTTGTCCTACGAATACTATTTCAACGGCGGAGGGGTTGGCATTGGCGATTTCAACAACGATGGGCTGCCCGACCTGGTGCTCACAGCCAATACATCGGAGAACAAGCTGTTTCTCAACAAGGGAAATATGAAATTCGAAGACGTTACCGCAGCCGCAGGCATCAATCAGGGAAAACAATGGTCGACCGGAGTAGCAGTGGTAGACATAAACGGCGACGGCTGGCAGGACATCTACATTTGCCAGGGTGGGCCGGAAGTGAATCCAAACCTGAGGCGCAACCTCTTGTTTATCAACAATGGAATGGAAGCCGGCGCCACGGCCCCCAGCTTTACGGAGAAAGCCGCCGAATACGGCCTGGGCGACTCCAACCGGTCCAACCAGGCCGCCTTTTTCGATTACGACAAGGACGGGGACCTCGATTGTTTTGTCATCAACAATGCCAAAATACTTCCGGGTGGTTTTTCAGTCCATTTTTGAGGACCTGAAAATCAAGAAAAACCTGGAGGAAGCCAGTTCCAACCTCTACCGGAACGACAATGGCAAATTCGTCAAAGTGACCGAACAGGCGGGTATGCTGCGTTATGGCTACGGCCTCGGCCTCGCTATCACCGATATCAATGAGGATGGCTGGCCGGATGTTTATGTAGCAAATGACTATTCCGTGCCCGATTTTATGTATATCAATAACGGAGACGGCACCTTTACCGACCGGATCAAAGAGCGCACCAAACAGGTTTCCTTTTTCGGAATGGGCTGCGATGTCGCCGATTTTAACAACGACGGCTTTGTGGATATCGCCGTGGTCGATATGGCCGCCGATGATCATATCCGGGACAAAACCCTCATGGAATCCATGAACGTGGACGGCTTTTGGTATTTCATCAACCAATTGGGCTACCAATACGCCTACATGTTCAACTCCTTTCAGCTCAACAACGGGAACGGGACCTTCAGCAACATCGCCGGTATGGCCGGGGTGCTTCGCACGGACTGGAGCTGGGCAGCCCTGCTGGCCGATTTCGACAACGACGGCTGGAAGGATTATTTCGTTAGCAACGGCTATCGTCGCTATGCCAGGGACAACGACTTTCGCAACGAAATGACCAGGAGACGGGATGCCAACGGAGGTTCGATACCTTTGAATATGCGGCAGGAAATGTACGATATGATGCCGCAGGTAAAGCTCCCCAATATCGTTTACCGGAACAATCAGGACCTCACTTTCAGCAACGCGACAAAAGACTGGGGGCTCACCGAGGCTACCTTCTCCAACGGCGCCGCTTATGCCGACCTGGATAACGACGGGGATCTCGACCTCGTGATCAACAACATCCACCAGCCCGTTTCGCTGTACAGAAACAATGCCATGGAACAGGAACGAGGCAACTACCTGAGGGTCCAGTTAAAACCGGAGAATCATACTACCCCTATGGTAGGTACACGGGTTACCCTCCGTTTGGGAGACCAACTTCAATTCCAGGAATGGCAGACCAGCCGCGGGTACCAGTCGACCGTCGACGCTACCCTGCATTTCGGGCTGGGTAAAACCTCTGCAATCGACCGCCTGGAAGTTGTATGGCCCAATGGAAAGTCGCAAGTGCTGGAAAATATCGAGGCAAACCAAACCCTGGTCATCGACCAGAAAGAAGCTGCGAATGGCCTCGTCCAGGCCAGGGAAATGCCCAAAACAAGCCTGCAATCCATAAATCCCTTCTCCCTGGGCATCGACTTTAAACACACGGAGAACGCCTTCGACGATTTCGACCGGGAGGGACTACTCCCCCACCGCCAATCCACGCTTGGCCCCAAGCTTGCGGTGGCCGATGTAAACGGGGACCAGTTGGAAGACTTTTATGTAGGCGCCGCCGCCGGACAGGGCGGAACCCTGTACATTCAAAATCCGGACGGAAGCTTCCGGAAAGGGGCTTTCCAACCCTGGGCCCAGTTGGATGCGGCCTCGGAGGACATGGGCGCCCTGTTTTTCGACGCCGACAACAACGGCACAATGGACTTGTACGTAGTAAGCGGCGGCAGCGGAGAGTTTGAGGTCGGGGATGAGTGGCTTCAAGACAGGCTTTATATCAATTTCGGAAGCGAAAGGTTTCAAAAGGTCAATGCCCTGCCCCAGATGAAAACGAGCGGGAATGTAGTTACCGCTGCCGATTTCGACGGCGACGGCGACCAGGATCTCTTTATCGGCGGCGCCGCTTCGCCAGGAAAATATCCCTTTGCCGAACGTAGTTACCTGCTCCGGAACGACAATAAAAAATTCACGGATGTGACCCAGGATTTAGCGCCAGCCCTGGTAAATCCTGGCATGGTCAAGGACGCCCTCTGGACTGACCTCAATGGCGACAAGCTCCCCGACCTGGTCGTGGTGGGCGAATGGATGCCCGTTATGCTCCTGTTGAATGAAAATGGGAAATTGAAGGATGCCTCGACAGAACTGGGGACCTCGGAGCTCCTGGGTTGGTGGCAAAGCGCCCAAAGCGCTGATCTCGATGGGGATGGCGATCAGGACCTGGTTCTCGGCAATGTGGGTTTGAATACGAAGTACTATGTCAGCAAGGAAAAGCCTCTGAAGGTGTTTGGAAATGATTTTGACGAGAACGGGATCGTCGATGTGGTGTTGAGCAAGCCTTACAAGGACAAGTTTGTTCCGGCCAGGGGACGGCAATGCTCTTCGGAGCAGATGCCTTTTATCAAGGACAAGTTCCCCACTTACAACGACTACGCCAACGCCAGCGTGGAAGAGGTGTACGGAAAGGAAAACCTGAAAGAAGGAGTCGAACTCACTGCCACGACCTTTGCTTCTATGGTCTTGCTCCAGGGAGAGGATGGCAAATTCGAGGCGCATAAACTCCCTATGATGGCACAGCTCTCGCCGGTCAATGCCATCATTGCCGAAGATTTCGACGGGGATGGGCATCCGGACCTCCTGATCGCAGGGAATAACTTCGACACCGAGGTGGAAACCCCCAGATACGACGCGGGGAATGGCTTGTTTCTCCGGGGCGATGGCCAGGGAGCTTTCGAACCGGTTCCGGGGTATCTGACCGGGCTTTTCGCGGGTGGAAATGCCAAGGACATGGTCCTTATTGCCCTGGCCGGAAACAGGGGCCGGTTATTGTTGGTTGCCAATAACAACGCTCCGCTCCATGCGTTTCTGCTCGGGGCCGGGAAGAAGCCCATTTAATTTGTCCTCCCTTTAAAATAAACATAGTTTTGACCCTGTTTTAGGTAGTACGCTCTTTAAAAGCTTCCCTTATGAACCGGTTTCTTACCCTACTCCTGTTTTTCTGCTCTGCCTCTGCTCTTTTCGCTCAGGATCCCCAATTCAGCCAATTTTATGGGTCTCCACTTACGCTTAATCCCGCACTGACCGGTGCTTTCGACGGCTCTTACCGGGTGGGTATTATCTATCGCGACCAGTGGCGGAAGGTTCTGGAAAGCCCCTATCAAACCTATTCTGCTGCCGTAGATCTGCGTTTCGGGATCGATCAGCGCAGGGGGAAAGCCAGGGATTATGCGGCGATCGGCCTTCTTTTCTTTGCCGACAAGGTGGGCGGACTCGATTTCAGCACCAACCAGATCTCCTTGAACGGGGCCTTCCATAAATCCCTCAATCCGCGCAACAGCCAGTATATTTCCATCGGGATACAGGGCGCCATTTCCCAGCGGAACCTGGGTTACGAAGACCTATACTTCAGCGATCAGTTCAACGGAGTGAATTCCTACGGAGACCCTACCGGGGAGGACCTTCCCGCCAATAACTTTGCCTTTGCCGACTTTTCCGCAGGATTGAATTATTCCTATGCCCCGAAGCAAAAGGTGGGGCTTTTCCTGGGTTTGGCCATGCACCATTTTTTGAGCCCTTCGGTCAGTTTTTACGATCCGGAAATCGACGAGACTCCCGAAAACAAGCTTTTTTCCAAATATTCCGCTCAATTCAGCCTTCAACTTCCCTTGGGTGAGCGGGTCCAATTCATTCCCAGGGCCCTGGCGGCCATTCAGGGGCCTCATTTTGTCGCCAACGGCGGCGCAAGTTTCCGCTTCCAGCTGAGCAGTTCGGGTGGTCTCGCCCTTCACCTGGGCAGTTGGCTAAGGCCCGTATGGAATGAAGATAATGCTTTTGGGCTCGATGCGGTGGTCGGAATGCTGGGCATCGAATACAGCAACGTCCTGTTCGGGGTGAGTTACGACGCCTATCTGACCGATTTGACCAACGCCCGTCAGGGACAGGGCGCCCTCGAAATATCCATCGCCTACCTGGGCAACTACAACAACGACTCAGTCCTGTGCCCCAAGTTTTGAGCGCCGCCGCTTAGCTTCGATACAACAGGTCAACTCCTTGCACATATTTGGAGTTTTTCTGGAGCCGAAAGGGCAGGTTTTGGACGATGGGGTCGATGGCCTCATCCTGAGAAGCCGGGTATTTTAATTCCACTATGCAGGCGGGGTCCGGAGTGGGGAATGTAAAACCCGCCAAAGGTTTGCCCAGGTGTTGATGAAAAATTCCTTCAAATCGCTGGTCCCTGTCGATCGTGATCCGGAAAGCGCCGGAAGGGGTACCAAAGTAGGAACGAATATAGGTATTGGCCAGGATCGGCTGGAGGAAACCCGGGATTTCTGGAATAGCCCTTAGCTGCTCCAGGAGTCCTTTAAAATTTCCCGGTGCGGCAGCTTGCAGTAAATAAGAGGACTTATCGCCCAGTTCGTGGTTTCGCTCTTTTACTTCAAAATAAGCGCCCGCTTGGGGCCAATGGTCTTCCCCATACCAGCGGAGCCGGTATTTTTTTCTATGAATGTCTCCTGCCCCGTTCTGGTGGTAGAAATCCATCGCGGGGGTATCGAAATAGATGTTGTTGATCCTTCGATCGGGAAAAAGGGGCCTGAAACCCCAGGGCAGCATCTTCACCGCCTGGCTGACCGCCTCCGGAGAAAGGTGTTCCACCCGGAACTTGCGTTCAAAGCGACGGGGCTTATTCTCCATCTGAAGAGAACTGGACATTCTCCACGATTTCAAGGCCATACCCCAGGATCCCGATCCGGCGGCGGGGATTGTTGGTTAGAAGACGGAGCTTCGAAATCCCTAGATCGCGAAGTATCTGGGCGCCTACTCCGTAATCCCGTTGTTCCATTTCCCCTTTATTGTCGACCGGAGGGATATCCTTCCCCTGTTGTTTTAGTTCCAAAGCTTTCAGGCGGGCCAGGATCGTATTATTATCTTTTTCGTTGTGGCGCATATAGAGGAGGACCCCGCTTCCGTTTTCCGAAATAATCCGGAGCACCTTGAGCAGTTTTCCTCCGTAATCGCTGAACAGGGTCCCGATGGCATCGGCAGTTTCCGTCGAGGAATGCACGCGGACCAATACGGGTTCATCGGGCGCCCAGGAACCACATTTGATGGCTAAATGGGTATCGCCCGTAGTCAATTGGGTGAAGGCCACTACCTCGAATGGGCCGAAGCGGGTTTCCAGATTTACCGACATTTCTCTTTTGATAATCCGTTCGGTGCGCATCCGGTAGGCCACCAGATCCTTTATGGAGATGATCCTCAGATCGAACTTATCGGCGATCCGGAACAGGTGAGGCAGACGGGCCATGGTGCCGTCCTCGTTGAGGATCTCTACGAGGGTTCCAACGGGCTGAAACCCGGCAAGCCGGGCCAGGTCTATGGCCGCCTCGGTATGGCCGGTACGGCGCAATACGCCTCCTGTTTTGGCCCTGAGGGGGAAAATATGCCCCGGTCTTGCAAAATCGGAGGGTTTCGTTGCAGGGTCGACCAAAGCACGAATGCCGGTGGCCCGGTCATAGGCCGAGATCCCGGTCGTACATCCCTTGCCGATCAGGTCGATGGAAACGGTAAAAGCTGTCTCGTGAAGGGAGGTGTTGTCGTGGACCATCATCTTTAGGCCCAACTCGTCTGCCCGATGCTCGTCGATGGGCGCACAGATCAGTCCCCTGCCGTGGGTCGCCATGAAATTAATGATCTCCGGGGTCACGGCTTCGGCGGCGCAGATAAAGTCCCCCTCGTTCTCCCGGTCCTCGTCGTCGACGACGATGACTACCTTGCCCGCCCTGATCGCTTCGATGGCTTCCTCAATGGTATCCAGTTGAAATTGAGTCATTACAGCTTCCATCTGTTTTGTGATTTTAGACTTTTCCTATTCAAACCCTTTTTGGCGGCTCCCAGGCCCCAGACTTCACCCCTCTTACATAGCGAATGAATCCTGCAAATAGCGCTATGTTCATAGCGAGAAAATAACGAATGCTCCTCAGCCAGAAACCGTGCAGGCCCCATTTTAAGAGCAATTGGTCGATCAGCGGCACGAGTCCCCAAAGCGCCAGTTGGATAATTAACACGATTGTAAAAAATATGTTTCCTTCCAACGCGAGAAACAGGCTGCTAAACAGCATTAAAAGTAAGAAAAACGGACCTAACCAGCGCAATATTTTGTGGGATAGGAATGAAAATCCGAGCCCCGACCAGGGTGGCCAGACCAAATGGCCGAAAAGGGACAGGTTTTGGTAATTTCCGGCTGCGATCCGGGATTTTCGCCTGAACTCTTCCTTTATTTCATGCGAAACCGCTTCATAGCAAAGGGCTTCGAGGTCGTTTATAGCATGAGTTCCCTTTTCAAACGCGCGCATAGCCAGGTAGAAATCGTCGACCAGAAAATGGGGAGGGATAGGCGTGAAAAGATCGGAACGCAACATATAACAGCCCCCGAACGGCCCGATCATGGCGCCCCATAGCTGCCCTTCCCGGAATTTGAGCAAGCTCTCCGCTTTGATATATTGCGTTTCAGACCGGGAAATACCTTCTTTCGCCTGGCCCGTATTGATCATGTGGGCATCAACCAATCCGATGCGCGCATCCTTAAAATGCCGTGCCAGCAGCCGGATGGTATTGGGTTCGAGGAATACATTGGCGTCGGTGATGAGCAGGAGGTGTCCTTTCGAAGCCGGGGTCCGGTGGAGGGCCCGTTCCGCAAGGTCGTTGAGCACCGCAGGCTTTCCCCTCCGCTGGGGAAAAGGGAAAAAATGCACATCTCCCCTTTCACCGGAGGCCGAAAGGATAATCTGTTCGGTTTGGTCCGAGGATGCATCGGAACCAATAAAAAAATGGATCTGTCCAGCTGGGTATTCGCTCTCAAAGAGGCTTCGAAGTTTCTTCGCGATAACGGCTTCTTCGTTATACACGGAAAGCAGTACAGAAACTGCCGGCCAAGCGTCTTCCTGGCCGAAAGCCGGCCTCGGCGCTTTCTTTCTTGGCGACAGGGCCCAAAGAAGCAGGGGATAAAATGCGTAGGTATGGAAGAGGGCTCCCGTGCTTATGTAAAAAAGAATGGTCCAGAAAAGGGTCATGAAAGCGTCGGGTTGGGAGAAGCTACCATCTTTGCACAGGTTTCGACCAATTTCCGGGCAACTTTGCGGTTATCGTATTGGGTGGCGATCAACTCCTTCGCTCGCTGCCCAATCCGCTGAAGTGCCCCGTTCTGGAGAAAACAGAATTCGAGCGCTTTTACAAATTGCTCCGGCGTATTGGCAACCAGCACCTCTGTTCGGTCCCGGGCATCGATCCCTTCCAAACCGATGGAGGTGCTCAACACGACCTTCCCCAATGCCATCCCCTCCAGGATCTTGGCCCGCATTCCGCTGCCTGACAACAGCGGCACGACCAGTATGCTATGGTTGTTGATGAACTCAGCTGCATCGGGCACTTCGCCGTGTACAAACACGTTTTTCCAGTTCAGGCGATGGAGCCAGGCAGGCGTATTCCGGCCGGCTATATGCAGTTCAATGGAAGGGAAGCTTTGGCTGAGCGAGGTCCAAACCTCCCGTAGAAACCAATCCAGGCCTTCCACATTGGGGATCCAGTCCAGGGATCCGATATAACCGAGGGATAGAGGTTGCTGGAAGCTGCCCGGATTGCCCTGGTAATGCTGCATATCCAGGCCGATCGGAAGGACCAGGAGCTTGCCATCGTAGCCAAGCGATTGGAAATGTTGGGCATCGCGCTGGGTGATGGGCAATAACAGGTCGTAATTCCCCAGTTGCCCGACTTCGTATGCCTTCAACTTCCCGGCCAGGTGATGGAGGTACCACCGCTTCCAGAAGGGTCCGATATGCCGGGCCAGCCTTTCCCAAATTTCATGTTCCACATTGTGCGCCCTCATGACAATGGGGGCCTTGCTGTATTTGCGGATCACGGGAATATAAGGCGCCAGATAAAGCGTTTCGAGCTGAATCCAGTCAAAGCTTTGATCTTTAAGTAATTGAATTAGCTTACTTTCGAAATCGCTTGAAATATAGCGCGAGATATGGTAGGATTTGGAGCTGAAGAGATTGAAAAACGCAGGCATGACCTTGAGCCTGTTGTCCACGGGAACGGTATGAATGGATTCGTAATGATCGAAATGATCGGGGAGATTCTTGACATCGTAGGGATGTTTGGACGTGTTCATGGCAAGCAGGGTTACCGAGCAGTCCAATTCATTCAGCGCTTTGCTCAAATGGAAAACAGCCAGAGATTCTCCATCTTTAAGGGGGTATGGAAACTTTTTACACAGTTGAAGAACCCTCATTCCTATGTTGTTGTGCCAGCAAGCCAGCTGCCCAAAAAATTCTATAATGCCTTTTCAGCAGCGCGGTAAAGTTAGCCTTTTTGGGGTATTTTCTAAGTAATTTCCTTATTCCGTCCCGACCGGCTTCGCTGGGAAGAGGTTATCTGCGCGGTTAATATCGGCCAGCCTCAGGCTGGGGTCAATTTCGATGGTTTTGATCTGGCCTACCGGAAAGGGCAACGCCAGTTCGTATGTTGGTTGCACCCACATCCAGTCGGGAGCAACCGTAAAATTGGTCCCCTCCTTTTCCAGGGGCTTGGCGCCCCTCATGATATCGAGGGGAATCGAATAAAGGAAATTCTTCCCATCGAGGGTAGTCACGGAGACATCTACGGGCATAGGCATCCGGCCTATGCGGCTCAAAATCGCCACAGAGCCTTTGCCCGCATCGGGCTTCAGACTATCTATTGCATAATCGGGCGAGTGGGTGGTATTCACAAAATACTCCTTATACCAGTCCAGCTCGAGGCCCGAGGCTTTTTCCATGCAGCGGATAAAATCGTTGGGATTGGGGTGCCTGAATTTCCAGGTATCAAAGTAATCCAGCATTCCTTTGTCGAAAGCCTGTTGGCCGGTAACGTAGGACAATTGGTGCAGGAATACGGAACCTTTGTCGTAGGAAGCCTGGCCATACGCGTAATTGGTTTGGAAATGGTCCGCGTGAATGCTCAGGGGCTCCTCCAGCCCGCTGGCCCGCAGGTTGACATACCCGGCATAGGTGGGGGCGTGGACGTGCTCTTTCGGAGTTTGGCCGGGCAATAAGCCAAGTGTTTTGAGGTAATTCATGGCCTCGTCGGAGATAAAAGTGGCAAAGCCTTCGTCCATCCAGGCGTGAAGCGCTTCATTCGAACCCAGGACCATGGGATACCAGGAATGCGCGAGCTCATGGACCGAAACGCCCACCAGACTCCCAAACGGGCGGTTTCCGGTGATGAGGGTGGCCATGGGGTACTCCATTCCTCCGTCCCCGCCCTGAATAAAGGAAAACTGGCGATAGGGGTATGGGCCGTATTTTTTATTGAGAAAGGTAAAAACCGAATCCATGACCGGGGGCAAATGCGCCCACTCCTCCTGATTGGGACCTTGTTTCTGGTAAAAAAAATGCAGCACCAGCCCATCCTTTCTGACCCACTGGGTATGCTGGTAATCCGGATCTGCCGTCCAGACGAAATCGTTTACCCAGGGTGCAAAAAAATGCCAGTTCAATTTCTCCTTTTGGTCTGCTTTGGCGGTCTGCACTGAGTCCGGGGCGTATCCGTGGCCAATTTCCGAGGGGTTTTGAAGATAGCCCGTGCCAGCCAGGACGAAACTTTTGTCGATGCTGATTTTTACGTCGAAATCGCCGAACACGCCGTAGAATTCGCGGGCAATATAGGGGTTGGCGTGCCAGCCTTGCTCGTCGTACTGGCATATCTTGGGGTACCATTGGGCCATGGAATAGGAGATTCCCTCTGCATTGTCCCTTCCGCTCCGGCGGGTCTGTTTGGGGACCTGGGCCTCGAACTTCATTTCGAGCAACACGCTGTCGCCCGGCAGAATGGGCCGGGCCAAAGTCACTTCCAGAATGGTGCCGGCCACTTCCCAGCTTACCGGCTCTCCGTTCTGGGTCAGGGAAATGATTTTCTGATAGCCGGTTTCTTCCGGCTTTAGTTTAAATATCTTGTCCATGATCCTGAAATCCGGATCCGGTATATTTCTGGAGCGCACGTCCATCGCGCTGCCAGGTTGAAAGGCAGTGAAATAAAGGTGGTAAAAGACCCTGTCCAGTTCATCGGGAGAGCGGTTGAAGTAGGTCAGGCGTTGAATGCCCTCAAACCGGTGGGTTTTCACGTCAAAATCGATCTCCATTTCGTACCGCACTCCCTGTTGCCAGCGGCCGGACTGGCCCAAAAGTTCAGAGACGGTCAAAAAAGCGGACAGGAAAAGAAGGAGGCGCATAAACGAAAGGTTTGTAATGGTAATAATCTCTTTATAACTTTGCGCAAAATAATGCCAAATTGATGACTGGGAAAAACTCCAAATTGCGATTCGCCTTTTTAGCCGGCCTGATCCTCCTTGCTGCTGCTACCAGGATCCTGCCGCATCCGCATAATGTTACGCCCATCGGGGCCATGGCGCTGCTTGGCGCCGCATATTTAAACCGCAAGTACTTGGCCCTGTTGGTTCCTCTGCTTGCGCTCTGGTTGAGCAACCTGGCGCTCGACAATCTGGTATACGCTCCCTATTACGAGGGTTTTGTCTGGTTCAGCCAACCTGCCGTCTTTGCCGCTTTCGTCCTGATCGTCGGACTGGGATGGCTGCTTCTCAAAAAAGTAACTCCCCTTCGGCTTTTTGGGGCCAGCCTGGGCGCTTCCGTGCTATTTTTCCTCGTCTCCAACTTCGGCGTCTGGATGGGCGGAGGGATGTATCCCCAAACTTTTTCCGGACTGATGACGTGCTATGCCGCCGGCCTGCCCTTTTTCCGCAACACCCTGATGGGAGACCTCTTTTTCGTCACCGTCCTCTTCTCCGCTTTTGAGTGGATGCAATATCGTTTCCCCGCTTTGCGCATGGCAAAGGGAAGCGACCATTAATCCGGCTGTTCGCCGGGGTATTCCAGCCTGATATGATGAATGCTCTTTAAACGGGCCTGGAATACCTTTTTGCATATCTCCAGTTCTTCAAAGGAGAGTTGCGACTCCTCAAACTGTCCATTGCTGATCTTTCCCGAAACGATCCTGTCCACCAAGTCGTCAATGTCCTTTCCACTGGGATTTTTCAGGCTCTTCGACGAGGCCTCCAATGAATCTGCGAGCATGACGATAGATTGCTCCCTGGTAGTTGGCTTTGGGCCCGGGTAGCGGAATTCGGATTCCATCGACTCGCCCTCTTTATGGTCTTTAGTGTAGAGGCGAAAAAAATACTCCACCCTGGTGGTCCCGTGGTGGGTCTGGATGAAGCTGGTAATCACCTCGGGGATGTTGGCCTTTTTTGCCATTTGCACTCCTTCGGAGACATGGCGGATGATAATTTTGGCCGATTCGAGGTAATCTCCGTTGTCATGGGGGTTTCGGTCGGTCTGGTTTTCGATGAAAAACTCCGGGTTGGCCGTTTTTCCCACATCGTGATATAAGGCCCCGACCTTGACCAGCAGGGTATCTGCCCCGATGGCCTGTGCGGCGGATTCGGCCAAATGGGCGACCTGGAGGGAATGCTGGAGGGTGCCGGGGGCTTTCAGTGCAAGCTCCTGAAGGAGCGGCCGGTTCAGATCGGACATTTCCAACAGGGAAACGGAAGAAGTAAACCCAAAGATCCTCTCCAGGAGCGGCACCATCGGATAAGCCAACATGGCGAGGAATACATTGAGGAATATCCAGCCGAAGAAATACCGGTCATCGGCAACAAGGGTCCCTCTTTCGACAAAGGCAATCCCCAAATAACCAAGAGAATAGGTAAGATAAACGAAGCCCAGGGACCTGAATAATCTGGACCAATCCCTGCCGTCGGGATTGCTCATCACCGCCACCACCCCGGCGAGCAACTGAAGGAGGGCAAATTCATACCCCATGGAGGAAAGAAAGGTGGCGATGAGGACGACGACCAAATGGGTAAAAATAGCCAGCCGGTCGCTATAAAGGATCTTGGTGACGATGGGCGCGATGCAGAATGGAATGATATACAAGCTGATCACCTCTGTCTGTTCAATGGCATAGACCAGATAACTATACCCCAGCAACCACATAAGGATGAAGACAAACCAGCTGAACTTGTTAAAGATGGGCTTGGCATAGACCTGCAGGTACACCACAAAAATGCCGACGATGAGGGCGGTGAGCATAAGATATCCAAGCAGCACCATCCAAATGGACCGGCCGCCCCGGATTTCATGGGTATAGGCCTCTTCGAAAGATTCGAGCTTTTGGTAAATCTCTTCCGTTACGACCTGCCCCTCCCCTATGATCAGGTCGTTTTTCATCACCATTCCACCATAGGCAGCAAGGCCGGTCATCTGCTCCGCGCGAAAGCGTTGGGTCAGGGAATCGTCGTAAAACAGATTGGGAATCACCGCATCCGGCAGGATGGGCAACAAAAACTCCGCATTCACCAAACGGCTATAGGGCAGAGAATCGGTAATGGTGGATTGGGCTTTATCCACCGTGAGCAGTTTCTGGATCGTATAGCGCTGGGTGGTATTGCCTTTGACGATATTCAGTACCAGGTTGGATCCTCCGCTCTCATGTTCTGCTTCGAGGGCGACAATGCCCTGGCTGTAAAGGCGGTCCAGGATGCCGGTTCCAAAATCGAGGTATTTCCGCGGATTGCGAACCACATCTCCGAATTGCTCATCGTTGCGATAAGCTTCCAACTGTTTGCGAAAGGCTTCTTCGAATACGCCTTTCTGCTGTCTGCCTACCTGCGGGGCCAACACATAACAGGGAGCCACCTCGCTCTGAAGCCGGGCCGTTTCCTTCTCCAACTCGGCCTGCGACTTCCTGATCGGAAAATCGAAGGGGGCGTACAAGTCGGTATAGCTCCAAACAGAGCCCAAATCGTACTGATAGCCAAAACGCACGGCATCCGGAAACAGGAAGGCGATAAAAGTAATCGTGAGCAGGACAAGGGCGTATTTCCCGATATCCGGCAGCCTTCGAAGGGTAGTTTTAAAGATTTCGGCCATATTCATTCCATTAACCTCTTGATTTCCAGACTACCTCCTCAATTCCGAGGTCGAATGCAATGCGCCTGCCCAAAATAAACAAATAATCGGACAGGCGGTTGAGGTATTGAATGAGGATGGGATCGACCGGTTCTTCTTCAGCCAGCGTAACCGCCAATCTTTCCGCGCGGCGGCAAACACAGCGGGCCAGATGGCAGAATGATACGGTGGGGTGGCCTCCCGGCAGGATAAAGTTGCGCAATTCAGGCAAGCCCTCATCCATGCGGTCCATCTCCCGCTCCAGGAGTTTGATGTCCTCCTCCAGCAGATCCGGCTTTTGAAGTTCTTTAGAGGGGTCGGCGGCCAGGTTGGCGCCGAGGGTGAAAAGCCGATCCTGGACCTCCTTTAAAAGCGCGCGGAGCACTTCGTCTGAAAGGTGGTCCCGCAAAAGGCCGATGCAGGAGTTCAATTCGTCGACGGTTCCATAGGCATCGATCCGGAGGTGGCCTTTGGAAACGCGGCGGCCGCCAAACAGGGAAGTTTGTCCTTTGTCGCCGGTTTTGGTATATATTTTAAAGCCCATGGGGCAAAAATAGCCAATTCAGGCGAAATGGCAGCCATCAGGTGGTTACCCATTCCCGAAGGCGGTCTGAAGCACGAAGGATATTTTGGTTCTTGAAATCGGTTTCGACCATCCCGTCGCGAAGGCGCACAATCCGGTGGGCGTGCTCGGAGATATCGGTTTCGTGGGTTACGACGATAATGGTATTGCCCTTTTGGTGGAGGTTTTCAAAGATGTCCATGATCTCGAAGGAGGTGCGGGTATCGAGGTTTCCGGTGGGTTCGTCGGCCAGGATGATGGAGGGATTATTGACCAGGGCTCTGGCGATGGCCACCCTTTGGCGCTGCCCTCCCGATAATTCGTTGGGCTTGTGGTGCATGCGGTCGGTCAGTCCCACATCGGCCATCACTTGCTCGGCGCGCTCCTGCCGCTGACTTCTGCTCCAGCCCGCATAGACCAAAGGCAAAGCCACGTTTTCCAGGGCGCTCAGGCGGGGAAGGAGATTGAAAGTTTGAAAGACGAATCCAATCTCCTTGTTGCGTATTTCGGCCAGTTCATTGTCCTGCATGGAGCCTACGTTATTCCCATTGAGAATATATTGTCCGGAGGTCGGGCTGTCCAGGCAGCCAATGAGGTTCATCAGGGTGGATTTTCCCGAGCCGGAGGGCCCCATGAGGGCGACAAATTCGTTGCGGTAAATTTCCAGGGTGATGGTCCGGAGTGCGTGAACCACTGCTGCACCCATGATGTAAGTCTTCTTCAGTTCGGAAATCGAAATAATGGCGTCCATGAAAGCGGTTTAAAGTGAAAGGTCCTTTTGCCAAAGCGCCTGCAAAATAGGCCGAAGTTCTATGGCCGGAATAAAAAAATAGATAATACCCACTCTTTCATATACCAACATAAGGGAATTTGTATTTTCGTGCTGACGCGAAAAAGCCATACCTTAATGAATGATGAGAAACTGCCGTTGATCAAACACGTTGCCATTGCAGGTAACATCGGGGCTGGCAAAACCACCCTGACCACGCTCCTTGGCAAACAATTCAAGTGGGACGTCCACTATGAATCAGCGGAGGACAACCCCTACCTCCACGATTTTTACAACGACATGAAACGGTGGTCTTTCAACCTCCAGATTTACTTCCTCAACAACCGGTATCAGCAGGTTCTCAAGATCCTAAAAGGAGACAGGACGGTCGTCCAGGACCGGACCATCTACGAAGACGCCTATATCTTTGCGCCCAACCTGCACGATATGGGGCTGATGTCCACCCGGGATTTTGAAAATTATTTCGCCCTGTTCAAGACCATGTCCTCCCAAATTCAGCCCCCCGACCTGCTCATTTACCTGCGGGCGAACATTTCCACCCTGGTGGCCCATATCCAGGACCGGGGAAGGGAATACGAGGGAAATATGTCGCTGGATTACCTCAAAAGGCTCAACGAGCGCTACGAAACCTGGATCGACACTTACAAAGACGGCCGGCTGCTGGTTATCAACGCGGGCGATGTAGACTTTGCACACAAGCCCGAAGACCTGGGCAAGGTGATCAACCTCGTCCAGGCCGAATTGCACGGATTGTTCATTCTGTAATCTAATGCCCAGCACACTTTCCACCATCCTCGACGAGCTGCGGGCAACCGGCGCAAAGCTGGTAGCGGTTTCGAAAACCCATCCCCCGGAGGAACTCATGCCCTTGTACCTGGAAGGTCAAAGGGATTTCGGTGAAAATCGGATTCAGGAAATGGCAACCAAAAGGGAGCTCATGCCCAAAGATATCCGCTGGCACGCCATCGGCCATTTGCAGACCAATAAGGTCAAATTTATAGCCCCCTTTGTCCATTTAATCCACTCGGTCGACAGCCTGAAACTGCTTCAGGAGATCGACCGGCAAGCCGAAAAAGCGGGCCGGGTGATTCCCTGTCTGCTCCAAATGCATATCGCGAGGGAGGAAACGAAGTTCGGACTAAACCGGGAAGAGCTATTTAGCTTGCTCCGTGCGCCTGAATTTGAGGACATGAAGCATGTAGAAATCCGGGGCTTGATGGGAATGGCCACGCTGACGGAAGATCGGGAGCTTATCAGATCGGAATTTCGCATGTTGCGATTATTGCTCGAAGAACTTCAATCCGGCTTTTTCTCCGGGAAGGAATCGTTTTGCGAACTGTCGATGGGAATGTCTTCGGACTATAAAATCGCCTTGGAGGAAGGGAGCACTCTGGTCAGAATCGGAAGCCTTTTGTTCGGCCCGAGGCAGAACTAGTCGCTTACCTCTTCTTCCACTACCTCTTTCTTCTTCAGTTGTTTGGCGCCCTGCAATTTCATCTCATCCACGATCTTTTCATACACCGCGGACATCCTTTCGGGGTCGGCCTGCAATTCCTCGAAGCAGGTTTTAAATGCCTCCTCCCCGACCCCGTGAATTTCAAAAATTTGCCGGTAATACACCTCCTGAACGGAGTCCTTTACGGGGTTAGCCAGGCTCTGCGCTGCGGTTTCGGCTATCTGTACATCCATCAGGATCTCCATCATCTGATCCTGGGTCAGGACGCAAGAGGACTTTTCGCCGCAGGACGGGAAGCCCAGCAGGCCAAACGAACAAAAAAGGAGGAAAAATCGCATGATGGGTCCGGAGCTTAGGGGAAATATTGTTTGGGATAGTACAGTTCTGCCAGGCTGGTATTTTTCTCCGACATCCCGGACCAATCGGCCGTGTTCACTTCAATCCGTGCGATCCCGCAGGTTGGCAGGTTTGCCAGGTACTCCTTCGAAAACATATTGATAAAAGCGGTGAAGGTGGGGTTATGTCCAAAGAACAAAACCGTTTCCCAATCGTTTGACAAACTTCGGGCGATCTCGAGGATGCGCGAGGAAGATGCTTCGTAAATACTCCGTTCGATCGCGATCTGGGAGACGGGGATTTTCCACTGTTTTGCAAAAAATTCGGCGGTTTCCAGGGCTCGTTTGGCGGGGCTGGAGATGATCCTATCGATCTGAATGTCCTTGCCGTACAACAGTTTGGCCATAAACGGGGCGTCCCGGAGGCCTCTGCTGTTCAAAGGTCTGTCCAGATCGGATAGGCCGGGCTCATCCCAGCTCGATTTGGCATGTCGTATAGCGTATAAGGTTTTCATATTAGGGTAAAAATATAAATTAATCTACAGATCATTGAGATTCTACCCGAAGGGGGGTAATTTTGATCTTTTGTTGAGCCGGCATGAACTTTCCGCTAAAAAATCTCGAAAACCACCTCAAGGAAAGCTGGTTGCTTTCCGGGGAAGAACTTCACGAAGAGGGAGCGGTAAGTGGATTGGTTGAACTGGAGCGAAACCTCTGGGTCGGCCGCGTGAAGGATCGGGAGGTGGAAGTGCAGCTATCCCCTAGCAGAGTCAAGGCGTATAGCTGCGACTGTCCCGAATTTAAGAAGGAAAAAGGTTGCGGGCATATCGCGGCAGCCCTGTTCTACCTGCGGAACCTGCTCCGACAAAGGCTGGAGGTCAAAGAGCCCGTCAAAAAACCTTTATCAGACAAAAAAATCAGCTTTTTACAGCATCTCCAATTGATCCCTTCCGACGATCTGATCGATTTTGTCCGGGATTATGCGCGTCAAAACCGGCCCTTCGCCCTGGCCCTGAAAGCCAGGTTTACCGGCTCCCTGCCCCTGGAAGACCGCAGGGAGAAGTATCTGGAGCTATTGGACTCGGCCATTACCGGGATCCGGAACAAGAAGGACCAGGTCGGATTTCGGGGGGCGCTGCAACTGGCTCAGGTAGTTCGCGAATTGCTGAATCAGGCGGAGGAGGCCATTTCGGGCAATCACCCAAAGGAGGCCAGTATCCTGCTCACCAGCGTGCTGGAAAAGGTCGGGCCTCTCGCTCGCAAAACGACGGGCAAGGACAACAAGCTCCAACAAACCCTAAAGGACGGATTCGCACTGTTTAAGCAAATTCTGTTGCTCAAGCCTGCGCCCGAATTGCTCCAGATGATCTGGGAGTTTTGCATGGGCGAAAGCCGCAAATTCATTTACAGGCAGTCCCTTATCCAGGCCGACTACCTCAACCTGCTCGGAGAGCTGGCGCCTTCCCTGGGTAAAACCGAGGAGTTGCTGGAACATTTCAAAGCCATCAACTCCGACCTGGATCCTAAAGACCCCAACCGGCCCGATATATTAATCCTGATTCATAAACTCCTAGTCTTGCAGGGGGATGTGACCAAAATTCAGGAAAACCTGCTCGACCATCTCCACGAGCCCAGTCTGGTATTGTACGCCGTGGAAGAGGCCCTTGCCACAGGCCACTGGAAGAAGGCCCGGTTTTTGGCAGAGAAAGGGCTGGAGAGTTCCAACACTTCTGCGTTGAGCGGGAGGCTGGAAGAACATCTGTTCGAACTCGCCCTCAAGGAAAAGGACCGCGAAGCCGTCATCCAATTCGGGGTATCCCGTTTTCTGCAATCCAAGAAACCGCATTATCTGGAGCATATCAGAAAATTTGCCCGAAAAGAATGGCCTCAATTGGCGGAGGAATTGCTGGAAAAACTGGAGGCACAACCCTATTCCCTCCACAAAAGGGACGCTATCGCGCGCCTGATGTACGATGAAGGCAGGTTTGATTCCCTGTTTCAGTATATCGTCCGCCTGCAATCGCTCGACCTGTTGCAGCAATACGGCAAACAATGGCCTCCCGAGCGGGCAGAGGAAGCCGAGCGGCTCTTTATGGAGATTCTGCCCGGTTATTTGAACAACCATCTTGGAAGAAAACCCTCCCAACGGGTCAGGGAAGTATTGGAAAATCTGTTCGAAGCCGGCATGAACGAGGTGGCAGATAAGCTGCTGGCGCGCTTCCGAACCGACTTTTCGGCCCGGCAGTCCCTGATGGAAGAATTAGAAACCTTCCACTCATGAAAGTAGAACTCTGGCAAATCGGAAAAACCGCCTTTTCCTACCTGGAAGAAGGCATGAAGATCTACGAGTCGAGGATCGCACGTTACCTGCCATTCACCATAGATACCCTGCCCGATATAAAGAATGCCCAAAACCTGAGCCCGGAGCTACTCAAAACAAGGGAAGGCGAAGCAGTCCTCTCCCGATTGAAACCGGGCGACTATCTGGCGCTGCTGGACGAACGGGGAAAAGCCTTTACATCGGTCGAATGGGCCCATTTCCTGGAAAAGGAACTGATGATGCCTCACAAACGAATGATCTACCTGATCGGAGGGGCTTACGGGTTTTCCCCGGAGGTATATGAACGTGCCGATGCCAAAATTGCGCTGTCCAAAATGACCTTTTCCCATCAAATGATCCGCCTTTTCTTTCTGGAACAATTATACCGGGGCATGAGCATCCTGCGCAACGAGCCCTATCACAACGAAGGTTAAAAATATACCATGAGCATCACCCTGATCCTGATCCTCGTCACTTGCCTGATTTCCTACCAGGCGTTTAACAACCCCGTGGCATTTCAAAAATTGAAACACACGCCCTACCTGGTATTCCGGGAGAAGGAATATTACCGACTGCTCAGTTCGGGCTTCGTCCACGCAGACTGGATGCACCTGATCATCAACATGTTCGTTTTATACCAGTTTGGAGGGTTTGTAGAACACAAGTTCCTCTTTTACTTCGGCGAGTTGATGGGGCGGCTCAACTTCCTGATCCTCTACCTGTTGACCTTGTTGCTTTCCGACGTGCCCTCCTATATCAAACACAAGGACAACCCTCATTTTTCGAGCGTGGGCGCATCCGGCGCTATTTCGGGGATCGTGTTCGTATTTGTACTTTTTCAGCCCTGGTCGCTCTTGTTGCTGTTCTTTATCATTCCTATCCCGGCCATTGTGGCGGCTATATTCTACCTGATTTACTCCAGTTGGGCCAGCCGCCGCGGGGGAGATTTCATCAACCACGACGCCCACTTTTACGGAGCTATCTTCGGACTGCTCATCGCGCTGGCCATGAAACCAGACCTTTTTAACCTTTTCTGGGACCGCCTGATCAGGGACTTTCCTTTTTAAAAAGCCCTTTACAAAAATGGACTTCAATAAAAAATACCCCAACCCCTGGGGCACGAAGCGAAGCGATCTCGTCTACGACAATCCCTGGCTTACTGTGAACCACAACGAAGTAATCAATCCCTCCGGAAATGATGGCATTTACGGGGTCGTTCACTTTAAAAACCTGGCTATCGGGATCGTGCCGATAGACGATGCGGGTTATACCTGGCTCGTTGGCCAATACCGGTACACCCTCGGTCAATACAGCTGGGAGATACCCGAAGGGGGCTGCCCGCTGGGTACGGACCCTCTTCTATCCGCCAAACGCGAATTGGCGGAGGAAACCGGCTTGGAGGCGCAGACCTGGCTGAAAGTACTCGACCTTCATACCTCCAATTCGGTAACGGATGAGGCGGGGATGGTTTTCCTCGCTCAGGGCCTGCGCCAGGGGACCCCGCATCCGGAGGACACGGAAGAGCTCAAACTGGCCCGGGTGCCGCTTTCGAAAGCCCTGGACCTGATCCACGAAGGCATCATCACCGACGCCCTGTCAATCATGGGGCTATACCGTGTTTATTGGATGGCCAGGGAAGGAAAGATCACAATCCCTTCTCCATTTTAAAGTGGGAGATTCCCACCTCCGTAAAAGGTTTGCCCACCGTTTTGTAATTCAGCTTTTTATAGAATGGTACTGCGGTATCTCTTGCGTGAAGAACCATTTTGGCATATCCCTTCCTTCGGGCCAGTTCTTCGGCTTCCTTGACCAGGAGTTGCCCGATCCCCTTTCGCTGTGACAGCTCCGCCACTACTACCTGCCTCATTTTGATCTCGCCCGCTTCCTGGGGCAAGAGGGTCAGGCACCCGTGCAGGCCCCATTCCGAGTCATAGCAGGCAAGGTGGAGGCTGTCATGTTCTTCGGCGATCTGCTCCGCGGTGTAATCGAGCCCCAGCGGCTCCCGTAGCACCTTGTAGCGCAGGGCCAGCAATTCATCGAACTCGGGGGTGCCGAATGGCACGGGAATGACAACCATAATAAGGTGGCTTAATGAAAGGGGAAAATTTGCTGGGCAGTCTGCATGGCCTTTTCAAAAGAATCTGCGTCGAGATGAAGGGGCTCACCCTGTTCTAAAAAATAGGCGATCATGTTTTCAGTCGGCATATTGCCGGTCAGGTCATCCTTGGCCATTGGGCAACCGCCATACCCTTTGATGGCGCCATCGAAGCGACGGCAGCCGGACTCGTATGCGGCAGCGACCTTTTCCCTCCAGTTGTGGGGCTCGGTATGCAAATGCGCCCCGATCTCGACGCTTGGGTACAGGGGAAGGAGATTTCCAAACAGGTACCTTATGTTTTCCGGGGTGGAGACCCCAATGGTATCGGATAGCTGCATAATGCGGACGCCCATGGCGACCATGCGGTCCACCCATTTTTGGACGATCTCGGCATTCCATTCATCGCCATAGGGGTTTCCAAAACCCATGGAGATGTAGATCACCAGTTTTTTTCCGGCGCCCAGGCAAAGGTTCTGGATATCGGCCACCCTTTCCAGGGATTCCTCGATCGTGGCGTTGGTATTGCGGAGCTGAAAGGTCTCGGAAATGGAAAAGGGGTATCCCAGATAGGCGATTTCTTCAAAAACGCAGGCATCCTGGGCGCCGCGGAGATTGGCCACGATGGCGAGCAGTCCGGACTTGGTTCCGGAGAGGTCCAATTCCTTGAGGACTTCAGCCGTGTCGCGCATTTGGGGGATCGCCTTGGGGGAGACAAAGCTGCCGAAATCAATGGTATCGAAGCCCACCCGTAGCAACTGATTGAGATAGGCCACCTTTTGTTCCGTTGGAATAAAGGTTTTCAATCCCTGCATGGCGTCCCTGGGGCATTCGACCAGTTTGATCATAAATTTCCTGAATTCAATGGAATAAGTTCTTTAACAAAATATTTTTTTTTGGGGGGGGGCCCCGCCGCCCCCCCTTTTAAATTTTATTTGCTTTGTACTTTGTTCTTACCTTTGTCTGCTTCAATAACCTGTCTTCTAATGAATAAAGGTTTATTTACCTTACTTGGCTTTCTGCTTTTTATCCTGGGCTTTCTATCCCTGGTGCTCAGCATGATTGGGATACAGCTGGCTTTTTTGCTCTGGATTGATCTGCCCGGGCCTCTTTTCGGGTTCCTCATCCGCCTTGGAATGATCATTGGCGGAGTCATTATCGTGGCGGTGGCCCAAACGGACTGGAAGCGCGAGCGGTCTGAAAGCCTTTAGTTCAGGATTTTTCCTCCCAAATGGCGGCCAGGTGCACGAGGGTTTCCACGGCTTTGTGCATATCCTGCACGGAGACCCACTCCACCTTGGAGTGAAAGGCGTGTTCTCCTGCAAAGATATTCGGGCAGGGAAGCCCCATAAAGGAGAGTCTGGAACCGTCTGTCCCTCCGCGGATACTCGATTGGTGGACCTCTAGTCCGGCCCTTCTGATCGCCTCATTAGCATAGGCCGAAACCTCCGGGTGCCGGTCGAGCACTTTTTTCATATTCCGGTATTGTTCTTTGATCTCCACCGTGGCGCTCGAGTTGGGGTAGCCTTTCAGGACTTTATCGACGATTGACCGGAGAAAGTCTTCGTGTTCCTGCAGCTTCTCGTCGACAAAATCGCGGACGATAAAGTGGATGGTGGCTTTTTCCGCGATCCCGGAAAACTGTACCGGGTGCAGAAAGCCTTCCCGGTCTTCCGTCGTTTCCGGCGACAGGCGGTCTTTGGGGAGGCCGGCCAGGATCTCGGAGGCGATCTTCAGGGCGTTTTCCATTTTTCCCTTTGCAAAGCCGGGGTGGGAGCTGACGCCTTCTACCGTCACAATGGCCTGATCTGCGGAAAAGGTCTCGTCTTCCAGGGAACCTCTCCGCTCCCCGTCGACGGTGTAACCGAATTTGGCGCCCAGTTTTTCGAGGTCTACGTGTTCAACCCCTCTTCCGACTTCTTCGTCGGGGGTAAAAAGAATGCGAATGGCTCCGTGCTTCACTTCGGGATGGGAAAGCAGGAAAGTAGCCGCGTCCATAATCTCGGCCAGACCTGCTTTATTGTCCGCGCCTAACAACGTCGTTCCGCTGGCCGTAACAATATCGTGCCCGATCAGTTCCTTCAGGTCCGGGTGGTCTTCCGAACGGATGATCTGCTTGGGATCATCCGGCAGGACGATAGGCTGGCCCTGGTAATTCCGGTGGATAATCGGCACGACATCCTTGCCGCTGGAATCCGGAGAAGTGTCCATGTGCGAACAAAAACAGATCACCGGGACATTCTTATTAGTATTGGAGGGAATGGTGGCGTATACATATCCGTGCTGGTCCATGTGGGCGTCGCCGATTCCTAATTCCAATAGTTCTTTGACCAGAATCCTGCCGAGGTCTTTTTGTTTTTCGGTCGAGGGGAAAGAAGTTGCGTTCGGATCGGATTGGGTATCGACCACGACATAGCGGAGAAAGCGGTCGAGCACCGTGTATGAATAATTGTCGAAGTTCATATGGATGGTGATTAGGTTGGAAAATGTTAACCTGATGATGCGCTAAAGTAAAAAGATGGCAGCAATACAAGTTGGAAATCCCTTTGTTTTTTACGAATTTTGCAGGGAAATTGAAAAAAAATCCGTTTTAACTTATCCTTAAGAAGCTATTTGTTCCATTACTGCGTTATCCATCCCGGTTGTTACTTCCTTTTGGGAATAGCGCCGTTTCAATAAAGAAAAACAACATTGTTTTACCATTTAACCAAAACTTCCTAAAATGAGAAGATTCCTTTTATTGTTTGTTTTTGCATCTGCTGTTGCCATTTTCCTGAACACCGGTTGTACGGAGGACGAAAACCCGCTTATCGATCCCACCATTGAATTTACTTCTGACGATCCTTCGGGAGTTGCCGGCCCTTACCCGACGACCGACTTTTCCACCAGCGACCTCAACGGTTTTGCTTATGTTGCCATTAGCGCGCTTGCGGGCACTGCCGACCTGGAATCGTTGACGATTACGCAAGACGGGTCGAATGTACCCGCCGATCGCCTGATTTTCCGTGATCTGGATGCAAACACCAACGTACTTGTACAAAACCCGATCCTGCTTATCGGATACGAATCCCGCCTCACCTGGGAAATAGGTATCAACCCCCAGGATGATTACTCGACCAAAACATACACGTTTGAAGTGACCGATACCGATGGCAACACGGCTTCCGTGTCTATCGACATCACCACCTTTGATCCGGGCACCCCGATCACCAGTACGCTGACCGGCGTTCTTCTGAACCAGGCCGGCCCGGCAGGTACCGGCGCCCTTGACCTCGATGCAGGGATCGGCACGGGTACGACGACCGGCAACTTTGCGATCTCCGAGATCCGCGACTGGGGTATCGACCTCGGCTTGCCGAACGACCAGAACTGGCTGCGCCAGATCGGCCCGCTCAACGGTACGACCGTGCGCGTGGCAGGTGGACTGGGCGGTGAATTCAAATTCACCGATATTGCTACCAAAGAGGAGATCAAAGGCTATTACGATGCCGGTTCCGATCTTCCCAACGGCAGCGGTGCAAACGCCAAGAGCGATGCAGTTTCGGTTGGTGATTTCTTCGTCGTGAAGAGCGCGGATGGAGACACTTACTACTTCCTCGAAGTCTCCGAAGTAAACGTAACTGCGGCCGACAACGGCGATAGCTACGAATTCAACATCAAGTATTAATTGAATTTCCCCTGTGCGGGAAAGGGGATGGGCATCTTTGCTCATCCCCTTTTTTATTTTGCGGCCGTGCGGATGTCCAGACCTCCAAAATTCCCCGAGCTCATCCATAGAAAAACCACATCATCCTCCCCTTTTTGCGATCCAGCCCATAGGCCCAGGGAAGCTGGGTCTGTTATTACAGCCAGGTCCGGCCTTTGGAAGGCTGTCTGCACCTGGGCCGTCTCCAGGGGAGGTAATTTTTTCATCTCCAGGGTATGGGGAGAGAAAAAAACCGCAGCCTGATCGGCCGCTTCCATCGCTCCTGCGTATTCCGGGAGGAATAAGGGGTTCAGGCTGCTGAAGGTGTGCAATTCGAGGACGGCCACCAAGCGGCGTCCGGGGTGACGCCCTTTTACCGCCTCCACCGTGGCCCTGACCTTGGATGGCGCATGGGCAAAATCCAGGTAGGAGCTAAATCCTGGACGCTCTTCCAGCACTTGAAGCCGTTTGGACGCCCCTTTAAAGCCAGGGATGGCAGCCAGCATTTCTTCTCCGCTCAAGCCCCGGCTATTGCAAACCAACCAGGCAGCCTGAAGGTTGGCGAAATTGTGCTGACCGATCAGCGTGGTCGGCGCTTTTCCTTCTTTGGCGCTGATCCAAAATTGGCCATCAGACAGCTCGGCCTGCAAGGGTTCATAGGGGATGCATTCGATGCGGGAAGGCGCCTCAGCGGCCAGTTTTCGCAGGTGGGGATCGCGCACATCGTACCAGACCCGGCCTCCCGGCTCGACCGTCTCCAAAAAATGCCGGAAGGCGGCCAGGTAATCTTCGAATGTCGGGAATACGTTAATATGATCCCAGGCTACCCCGGTCAGGATGGCCATGTGCGGCTTGTAATGGTATATTTTGGGCACGGGGTCGAGTGCGGAGGCAAAATATTCGTCTCCCTCCAGCACCATCAATGGGGCCTTGCTCAGCCGGGTCATGGTCTCAAAACCCTCGAGCTGGGCGCCGACCAGGTAGTCGAAATCCCTTCCAGCCTGTTTGAGGAAATGAAGGATCATGGAGGTTGTCGTGGTTTTACCATGGCTGCCGGCCACCACGACCCGGATCTTATCTTTCGCGTGCTCGTAGAGGAAGGCCGGGTAGGAAAAAACAGGCAGACCCAGCTCCAAAGCCCGCAGGAGCTCGGGATTATCGGCGCGGGCATGCATTCCGAGTATCACGGCGTCGAGGCCGGACTGGATTTTTTCGGGAAACCATCCTTGTTGAACGGGTAAGAGGCCTTTGGAGGCGAGCCGATCGCGGGCCGGGTTGTAGATCTCATCGTCCGATCCGCTCACTTCGTGGCCATTTTCCCAGAGGGCCAGGGCTATGTTGTGCATGGCGCTACCGCCGATGGCAATTAAATGATACCGCATTCGTTTTCCTTTTGCAAGTTTCGAGAACAAATTCGACAAGAGGCATATTTGCATGGGACAGCCGAAAAAAATAACTTATATTTGCGGCTTTACGGCATGTCGAAAAATATTGGCGGCGAACCCTTCGTTTACCGCAGAGTTTAAAAGAGAATTAATCCATAAACATATCCTAATTTCCTCAGAATGAAAAAGGCCTCTGTAAAATCCCTGATGGCAATGTTTGCCGCGCTGATCCTCCTCGGCTCCCTTTCCTCCTGCAACCGCGGATATGGCTGCCCCAACAACTTCTCGATGAACCAAAAAGCGGTTCAGGTCGTCGGCCAGGTCATCCAATCGGTGACTCAGCCATGATCCGATGGATTGAGGTCCATAACATTTCCCAAGTAGAAGAAATCAAATCGCGGTCGAAGTCCATTCCCTGCGTTTTGTTCAAGCACAGCACGCGTTGTTCGATCAGTTCCGTGGCAAAGTACAGACTGGAAGACCAATGGGAGTTTCCCGAAAAAACAGCTGAATGCTTTTTTCTGGACCTTCTCTCGCATAGGGAAGTTTCCAATTACATAGCTGAAACCTTTCAGGTGCACCACGAATCTCCCCAGGTCCTGGTGATCCGGGAGGAAGAGTGCATTTACGATGTATCCCACCTGGACATCACTGTATCGGACATCCGCGAATACCTCCAGGCGTCTTTCTAAAATCGCCTGAAAATTTCCGTTCCTCATGGAGGATGAATTGATCGTAACCAGCGACGGATCGCATACGGTTCTGTCTGCGCAATTCGGCGAAAGTTACCACTCCAGATTTGGGGCCGTACAGGAATCGAGGCATATTTTCATCGATGCCGCCTTGAAATTCAAGGCCTTGCAACAAACCAGAATCAAAGTGCTGGAAATGGGCTTCGGCACGGGTCTCAACGCTCTTTTGACCTTACTGGAATCGAGACGAAAAGGGTTTGAGATCGAATACTCTTCCGTAGAGGCCTACCCTATTTCCCCCGAGCAGGCCCGAAGCCTGAATTTTATCGACATACTCCAGGAACCCTGGCTTGAGGCGCCTTTTTCCAAGATGCATACCGGGCCATGGGGGCAAGCCCTTTCCCTTGACGAACACTTTGTGTTCACCAAATGGCGAAGCCTTTTTGAAGAATTCGCGCCGCCCTCCCAATACGATGTCATTTATTTCGACGCCTTTGCTCCGGCTGCACAACCGGAGCTATGGGAGCTGCCTCTTTTGGGCAAAATGTACGACGCCCTTCTCCCGGGAGGAGTGTTAACCACTTATTGTGCGAAGGGTAGCGTGAAGCGCAATCTGAAATCGCTTGGATTCACCCTCGAATCGCTGGAAGGACCGCCGGGCAAGCGGGAAATGACCCGAGCCACCAAGGGCTAACCCCTAGTTTACATCTTCGCCCATGCGGAAGAAAAACTCCACCGATTGGGGCGAAAACCGCAGGTTTTTTACATTTTTTTCCAGACAAGTGACACTGAGCGGGACGGAATTCTGCTCTGATTTCAGCGCAACCCCCTCCAGGTCTGCCACGACCTTAAAATCCGAGGCGTCCAATTGATGGAATGCGCTCATGCCCACAATGCAGTAAACCGTAATAGTCGCCGGAAAGATGCGAAAGTTTCCGGGCGCATTGACCACGGTCACGGGCACGAACAGGACGGTTTTTTCTACCACGGGTTCTACGGGGATTTCCAACGTCGTTTTCTCCACTTCGAGCTTCATGGGGCTTCCCAGGGGTTTGGCCAGCGGCACGACTTGCTTCCAACCCGCCTTAAGGGGGCCTATCCGGCCGGTGTCGGTAGGCCAGAAGCCAAGGGAGTCTAGGATGGAAACAGGCCCCTCCACCCACACGCTGTCGGGGTCCATATGAATAGGGCCGCTCAGGTCGAATTGAGGAAGAAGATCTACCCGGTAGTCCAGCCTGATGGGCAAGAGCTTCCCTCCTTTTGCTCCTGTTTTAAGGCCGATATAGTCGAGATTTATGCTCTTTACCTGGAGTTCCGATTCCGAAATTTGAGATTGAATGCGGTCGAGGACCAGCCGGCCTTCCACGAGGGAAAGCGGAAGGGCCCTCAGGTCGAAAACGAGGTGCTCTTTGCGGTGAAAGAGCCAGAAATTCAGGAGGCTCCATCCGGAGCCACCAATGGTGGCGCGAACCTCTGCCGGAGGCTTTTCCATAAAGGCCTGATGCTCCGGCAAAATATATTTGAATTCAGAATTCCATTGCGTCTCGTAGTTCTGGGAGAGCTTTACCAGAAACCAGAAAACGGCAGCGATCCCGAAACAGATGAATAACTCTGTCCGGTCCTTCCGAAGTGTGACCTGGATTTCCCGGTTGAGGAGCGCTATCTAGTGCACGGTTCAGATCAGGATTCCGAATTGTTGGATACGCCGGCAGAGCTCCGGTTGGCTGCATTTTTCATCACACTCTCCGTCAATTCCTTCGAAATGGCGCTTTTTACGACCCGGATATAGATTTTGCTGCCCACTTCAAGGGTGACTATATCGTCTTCGAGTTTATTGATGCGGCCGATGATCCCGCTGGAGGTGACCACTTCATCTCCTTTTTGCATGCCATCCACAAACTTGGCCTGTTCTTTTTGTTTCTTGGCTTGGGGACGGATGAGGAAGAAATAAAAAACGACGAAGATGAGACCAAAAAAGAGCAGGTTCATGTACTGGGCCGATCCGGCCTGTAAGAATAATGCATTCATTTTCAATAATTTGATGGCTTTTGAAATATTCGGGCTTACTGCTGCGGAGCAGAAACTTTCCCGGTTAGAAAAACAGTTGTTTGCGCAGGATAGGTGTTGGCGGTGACGGCAACTTCTTTTCGCTGCTGCCCCGATTTATTGAGGGTATTAAAAACCACTTTGATCTCCCCTCCTTGTCCCGGGGAAACCGGTTCCCTGGGCCAGGTCGGCACGGTACAGCCACAGGTTGACCTCGCGTCGGTGATCAGCAAGGGGACTTTGCCCGTATTTTTAAACCTGAAGACGTGGGTGACCTCCTCCCCTTCCGCCACGCTGCCGAAGTCGAATTCCTCATACTCAAAGGTCAATTTGGCCACGTTCACCGTATCGAGCGGCTGGTTGGCGGTAGCAGGATTGCGGATTATTGCGGAAATTGGGCCCTCGACAGGCACTTCCTCCACCCTTTTTCCGCTGGAAGGGTCCGAATTGCAGGACAGCAAGCCCGCAAAAACGACGGCAAAAACGATAAACCGACTTCTATTCATAATACTTCTTCTTCAAAACCGCGCTAAGGTACCTATTTTGGGCCAATAATTATGGAAGCACCCCGCCCATTGTTCCGCGCTTCGCGCTCCCTGTTCCTGATCGGTTTGATGGGGAGCGGTAAAACTACAACAGGTAAACAATTGGCCGGCCTGTTGGGTTGGCCCTTTACAGACCTGGACGGGTTTATCGAAGAGCGGCAGGGGTGCGGAATACCCGATCTTTTTGAGAAAATTGGAGAACCCGGGTTCCGGAAACTGGAGCGGGAGGCCCTGCAAAACGTTTTAAGGCTCGATGCTCCAAGGGTAGTCGCCTGCGGAGGAGGGACCCCCTGTTATTACGACAATTTGACCCAAATGAAGGATGCCGGTTGGGTTATTTATCTCGAAACCCCTGTACCTATTCTGGTGGAAAGGCTTCAAAGCTCCACCCGGGAGCGGCCTTTGCTGGTCGGTGAAGACGTGGAAGCGGTATTGGAGACGCTTTTAGAGCAAAGATCCGCCTTTTACTTGCAGGCGCACATCGTTTACCAACAGCATTCAAACCACTTGCAGGTAGCCTCCGACTTGTACCGCCAACTGGTCCTTATTGGAGGCCATTGAATAATTTTATTTATTTTTACCTGCCCTATGCCCAATATAAGACTCAACATCCCGGTACTGGTGCAGCAACAGGAAGATCAGGCTTTTGCAATCAGGCCTCTGTTTCTTCCCTCCCCGGTTGTCTATCACCACCGGTTTGAGAAGGCCTTGTCCCTTTTCAGGGTCCGGGTCAGGCAGATTTTCCGTGGGTATTCCCTGGGCAGGGAAAACATGGAGGTACTCTTTTGGTACAATTTCTCCCCTCCCTACGAATTCAAAAGGCTATCCCTGAAGTTTGACATCAAGAGCCGCACGGTCAACGGCAGCTTCAGCGTCGTTCATTTTGAGCTCGACGGCAAGGTTTTCCTGAGCTTTCCGGGCTTCGACAACTTTATGGCCATGATACACCGCCCGGAACGCGGCAAAGACCGCATCAAGACTGAGGCGGAGGAAATCATCCATAAATTACTGATCCAGGCGTATCAATCCGATCCGGACCACTTCCATCCCGAAAACTATCTGGCGGTGAAGAGGGAATTTGTCACCCATGTCGGGCAAGACTTGAACTTCCTGGAAGAGGGTTTTAAGTTTGAGAAAACCTCCGGCCGCAGTCCCTTTCAGTTTTTCAGGAAAAGCCCTGATTTTAACGGCGAATCGGAATTGCAAAAGGTCGGGCACTCCCTCAACGAGCTCTTTCCCGGCCAGCTGCGCAGGGCTTTTTTTCGGGAAGAATTGGTTCAGGAATTATACCAGTCCATTTTTGATGGGGCGAATACGCCCATTGCGCTCGTTGGTCCGGAAGGCGTCGGCCGGCATTCCGTGCTGGAGGAAGCCCTGTACAGGTATCTCAGAAACCGGGGCAGGAAACGGGGCAGGGAAGAAAAGATCTGGTACCTCGATCCCACCCGGGTAATTTCGGGAATGTCCATAGTGGGCATGTGGGAAAAAAGACTGGAGGCGATCCTCAATTTCCTCAAAACCACAGGGCTGGGGGTCCAAAACGACAAATTGCTGGTCGACAATCCCGTCGCCCTTCCACGGATCGGAAAGTCTGCATCGAACAACCTGGTGATGAGCCATGTGCTCAAACCCTACCTGGAGCGACGGGAGATCCAGATGCTGGTCATCGCCACCCCGGAGGAATGGAAGCTGGTGCAGGAAAAAGACCGGTCCTTTACCGACCTTTTCCAGGTCATCCGGATCGCTCAGCCTTCCATAGACCAGGCCTTTCAAATGGCCATGGAGCAACGGAAAAGGCTGGAAAGCGCCCATAGCTGCCAGTTCAGCATCCAGGCGATCATGCATTTATTCAGTACCTACCGGAATTTTTTCCGCAACAAGGCGCTACCGGGAGCTATCACCAAATGGATGGGACAGCTTGCCGTGAAATACCAGGGAGGATTGATCGACTTTCCGCAGGTCCTCGCTGAATTCAGGGGGATCAGCGGATTTGAGGAGCAGGTGCTGGACGACAGCCTGGTTTTCGAAGAAGACGAGGTTTATACGAGCATTTCCAGATTGCTCGTGGGCCAGGAAGCCGCCGTAAAAGCCCTTTCCGACTCCATTCACCTCATCAAGGCCAGGCTCAACGATCCGTCCAAACCCCTGGCTTCCTACCTATTCATCGGACCTACGGGGGTGGGAAAGACCCAGGGGGCCAAGGTATTGGCGGAATTTTTGACGGGGCACTCCAAACAGCTCATTCGATTTGACATGAATGAGTATATCGACCCTTATGCCACGATTCGCCTGGTCGGGGATTATCAGCAGCCGGAAGGGCTATTGATCAGCAAGGTGAGGTACCAGCCCTTCGGGATTCTGTTGCTGGACGAGATCGAAAAAGCGCACCCCAGCGTCCACGACCTGTTGTTGCAGGTGCTCGACGACGGCCGCCTGACCGATGGCCGCGGCCGGACTGTGGATTTTTCCAACACCATCATCATCATGACCTCCAACCTGGGCGCCAGAGAGGTCTCCTCCCGGATGGGCTTCCGCCAGGAGGCCTCCGACGAGGCGGGGATCTATGAAAAAGAGGTCCAGAAGTTCTTCCGGCCGGAATTTATCAACCGGATCGACCGGATCGTCGTGTTCAACCCGCTCCGGTTGGAACATATCCTCGATATCGCAAGACTCCAGATCGCGGAGTTGTTGCAACGCGACGGCTTTTTAAGGAGGGCTACGATGGTCAACATCGATCCCAAAGCGCTGGAATGGGTTGCCCAGCGCGGATTCGACAGCAAAATGGGCGGCAGGGCTCTGAAGCGGCAGATCGAAAGAGATCTGACCACCCTGACGGCAGAGCAACTCATAGAGAGCAAGGCGGATTCCCCTATATTGTTCGACATCTACCTGGAAGGAGGAAAGCTCGTACCCAGGATCACCACCCTGGAATTTGCCGCCTCCCTCCCCGAGGGCTGGTTGCCCAGGCTTCCGGCTGGCCAACAAAACAGAAGTTTCTACGAAAAATTACTTTTTCAAGCCGAAAGGCTGGACAAGGATATTCAACGGCTCACTTTGGAGCCCGGGACGGAAGAAGAGGAAACCATTATTTTTACCGGGAGGGACGAAGAAAAAAAGCTGGACTGGGTTTTGTTTCAGGCAAAGGACCAGGCCCGTGCGCTGACGGAGCGCCTGAAAATGATCCTGCTCGGGTACAGGGAATACCGTTTCCGGCACGGCCCCTTGTTCGCCTTTCGCCTGAAACCGAGCGCCTGGCGCTCCGGTGGCTCTGATACCGAAAGGCACAAGATCGAAGACCAATTCTTTAAAAAGCAGGCCCTGCACGATATTTACCTGCGTTATCAATACGGCGATTCCAGTTTTGACAGCGCGCATACCGAAATGCTCAACGACTACCTGGACGTGATCTTTCTCGAACTGACCCGGCTGGCTATCCAAAAGAAGCGCCTCGATCAGGGGTATTTCAAGGTCGAGTCTTACCTCTCCGGCAAGGGGAAGGAACAGGTCGCACAGCTTTTGACCTGGTATGCAGAGTTGATGGAATTTATGGGCATCCCCGGAAAACTTGATCTCGATCAGCAAAAGCTGGAGGTGGAAGGCTATGGGGTGGCCGAGCTCTTTAAAGCCGAACAGGGTATTCACCTGTTTTTCCTTTCTCAGGAAACGCCCCTTCCCATCATGACATTTTGGGTTCCAAAAGGCAAGGAGCATAGCCGCAAAAAGGAACAGCATACGATCCTTCGGTTGTACGACGAGAACAAGACGATCACCGACCTGCGGTCGGGATTTACCAACACCTTTCACATCACGACAGAGGAATTGAAGCTCCTGGTTTTTGCCGGATTGCCAGAGGCGCTGAGAAAAAAATTGATCCCCAATTAAGGGAGAACTTATACCAAAATGAAGTGTTAAGAAATGCGAGTTCAAAAGAATACCCTCCAACCAAAATATATACATGGCAACGGTCAAATTCACATTTGAAGATCCTGCAATCCCTCCAAAAACTGTCCAAAACGTATCTGCGGGGTACTCCCTTCTCGAAGTAGCGGAAGACAACGATGTGCACCTGAATCACAACTGCGGGGGTGTATGCGCCTGCAGCACCTGCCATGTGTACATCGAAGGGGGCGAGGAGTTTCTGGAGGAGATATCCGAAAAGGAGGAAAATTTCATCGACCGGGCCATCAACCCGCGCCTGGAATCGCGCCTTGGATGCCAATGCATCATTTTGGAGGAAGGCGCCGTGGTAGAGGTACAGATTCCGGATCAATCGAGGATCATCGGGCACGAACATTGACGAAAAAAATCTACTACTATGGCATTTGAACATATAGACGACCTGCCCATTTCCTGGAAAGACCACGAGGACATCGCCATGAAGCTCTATGAGCGATTCGGGAATGAGTTCGGGGAATCCCAGATTTACCGGATCCGCTTCACGGAGTTGATCGAATGGGTTTTGACCATCCCCCATTTTGAAGGCACCCGGGAAGAATGCAACGAAGCCCATTTGGAGCAGATCCAGGCCAAATGGGTTTACGAATGGCGCGATAACCAATAAGCACGCATGAATACGCTGGAAAAATTCAGGCCCATTAAGTCCTTTCTTTTCGACGTCGACGGAGTATTGACCAACGGAGAGGTCATCGTCATGGAAGACGGGAGCTTGATCCGGCAGATGAATGTCCGCGACGGCTACGCCATGCAAAGGGCTGTAATCCAGGGATACCGGATCGGGATCATCACCGGAGGAAGCTCCAAGGGGGTTGCGGATCGTCTGTTCAACCTGGGCATTCTGGATATATATTCCGGCGTCAGGGACAAGCTGGAGGCCTATGAAGTATTCGTGGAGAAATATCAGCTCGAGCACGAGGAGATCCTATACATGGGCGACGATCTTCCCGACTACGAGGTCATGCGCCGGGTGGGTTTTCCCACCTGCCCCCGAAATGCAGCGCCGGAGATTCTGGGAATAAGCCAGTACATCTCCCCTATCGAAGGGGGCAAAGGTTGCGTACGGGATGTGGTTGAAAAAGTCCTCAAGATCCATGGAAAATGGAGGGATGAGCCGCCCCAATAGCGACAAATGGCTTGCCGCCCTGTTGTTGTTGCGCCCTGTGAACCTCCTGTTCATCGCGCTTACCCAGTATTTGCTTTTATTCCAATTCCTCTTTCCCGCCCTTAGCGCCGCAGGCGCGCCCATTGTCCTCGAGGGCTGGCGTGCGCTGCTCTTCCTGTTCACCACCACCCTGCTAACCGGGGCCGGATATGCGATGAACGATCTGTACGACGTCGAAACGGACCGGATCAATAAACCCGGCAAATGGCTGATAGGCAATCGGATCAGCAGGTCGGCAGCTATGAATCTGACGGGGATTCTGTTGTGCGCCGGCGCTTTGGCTTCCGCATTTCTGGCTTTTGAAATAGGAAAACCTGCGCTTTGGTTCATCTATCCCGGCGCCGTTCTGGCGCTTTTGATTTACTCCAGAAACTTAAAAGGCATTCCCCTGGCGGGCAATATTTTTGTCGCCTTCCTTTGCAGCATGGTGGCGGGCATCCTTTGGTATGCCGAGCGGGAAGGGATTAGTATGCTTCGGGAAGAAAGCCCGGCCGACGCGGCCCAGCTGGTAAGGGGCCTTTTAGTCTATCTATCTTTCGCCTTCCTGGCCACCTTTTTCCGGGAGCTGGTCAAGGATTGCGAAGACCTGGAAGGCGATGCCGCTGCTGCGCTAAAAACGCTTCCGGCGAAAATCGGACTGAGGCGATCCGCTTTTGGGGCTTTGGTCCTCGGGGTTTTATTGGGTTTGGGCTTGCTCGGTTTATCGGTTTATTTTCTGTTACGTGAAAATTGGGCCGGGATGGCGTATACCCTTCTCCTGCTCACAGCGCCGCTGGCATACGGTTTATGGCTCCTGACCAAAGCCGGCGAGCCCGGACAATTTCGCGCCGTAAGCCGGATCGCCAAATGGGTTATCTTTGCGGGCGTCTTTCTGATTTTATTTTTGTAAAAGAACTTACATGAATTGGCTGAATAAAAAGATCGTCCTGGCCTCCCAATCGCCGCGGAGAAAGGAATTGCTCCAGCGCGCGGGGTTTGACTTTGAAGTGCGGGCTGTGGAGGTGGAGGAAACCTACCCTCCGGAACTCCCCGCTGACCAGGTGGCCGCCTACCTGGCGGAGAAAAAGGCAATGGCCGCCAGGCACCTACTCCGCGACGGCGAAATACTCCTCACGGCCGACAGCATCGTCGCGCTCGGACAAACCGTGTATGGCAAACCGGCCGATTATGCGGACGCAGTTCGCATCCTGCAGGCTCTTTCCGGGCAAACCCACCAGGTCTATACCGGGGTTTGCCTTTGGACTCCCGAAAAAAAGAGGGTTTTTACGGGCATTGCCGAGGTCCGGTTTGGCGTTCTCAGCCTGGAGGAGATCGAATTTTACATCGAGAGCTACCGTCCCTTCGACAAAGCGGGCGCATACGCCATCCAGGAATGGATCGGACTGTGCAAGATCGAAAGGATAGAAGGAACGACCTCCAATATTATGGGTCTTCCCATGGAGCTGGTGTATTCCGAACTAAAGGCATTTTAAGGGATGAACATTCAACAGATACTTACCGGGCTTGCGCTGAGCTATATTTTACTGGCTTCCATTTCCTGTAAAAAATACCAGTACGGGCCCTACTTCAGCATCAACAGCAAAGCCCAGCGCATAGAAGGGAGCTGGAAAATCGATTCCGCCATCACCCGCTTCGGAACGGATATCAAAGACACTTTCACTTCCTACCTTTTTACTTTTGAAGCCGACGGGGAAACGGCGATAGCTTTTCTACCCGTATCGGGTGGAGGACCGGAAACTTTGCTGGGCGAATGGAGCCTGGAAGAAGAAAAGGATCTGTTTGCCTGGAAGGATTTGTCCGGAGATACGCTCGGCTTTTATTTCAACCGCAACGAATCATTCGACATCCTGCGCCTGAGCAGGCAGGAGTTCTGGCTCGCCGACAAGGACAACACCTTCCTTTATTTCAGCCCGGAATAGATTCCTTTCCCCTGATCACCGCGCACAGAATTCCGGTGGCCACTGCGGCGTTTAGCGATTCGGTTTTCCCCTCTCCATAGGAAGGAATGCCCAGCCAGGCATTCACCTGTTGCGCAGTTTCCGCTGAAATTCCATGCGATTCGCTTCCGATGACCAGGATGGCCGCGGCCGGAACGGAAGCGCTATAGACGCTCTCCCCATCCATCGAAGCGGCGTAAACAGGCAGGGCGGGGTGCCGTTCGCGGAGGGCTGCAAGGGAAAGGTATTCGACGGGGGTGCGAAAAAAGGAACCCATGGAGGCCTGAATGGCTTTCGGGTTGGCCCACTCCACACTGTGAGGCGCGCAAAAGACGGCGGAAAGCCCGAACCAATCGGCAATGCGAAGAATGGTGCCGAGGTTTCCGGGGTCCTGGATGCCATCCAGATAAAGAGAAAGACCGGTGTTTACGGTCTGGAGCTCGGGGCTGGCGGGCGCTGTGGAAACCAACAGATAGACCTTGTTTGGGGTTTGAAAAGAGGAGATTTTCTCCAGCGTTTCCCCGGAAACCGTTTCCAGTGGAACGCCGGAGGATTCCAGCAATTTTCTGTTTTCTTCCGCCCATGCGGGCAATGCGATGGCAAGCTCTACTTTTCGGGGGGAAGCGGTCAGAAGCTCTAGAGCTATTTTCTCGCCCTCGACGCCGAATTTGTTATACCTTTGACGGTACTTTTTTTGCTTCAAAGATTGAAGGAGTTTAATTTGAGCTCTTGTCAGGGCCATGTCCGGATTATTTCTACGATATAAAAAATTCACCCCACTGTTAAACTGCCTCCGGAGTCCCTTTTCCTGGATGTTCGCGCTTCTCGTATTTTCCGGATGCGGAACCACGAAGTACCTCGGCCCGGAGGAGGTGTTTCTCGAAGAGAACATCATCGACCTGAAAACGGACCAGCAAATTAAGAAAAAAGGGAACTTCAAAAACGAGCTTTCCACGCTTTACAAACAGCGGCCCAATTCCAGCTTTTTCTTTATCCCCCGCGAATGGTATTATTACGAGGCTCAGGACACCCTTGGAAGGTCCAAATTTACCAAGGGTTTCAAGCGCTGGATGCTCCGCCAGTTCGGGGAGGAGCCTACGCTGTACGACCCCGAAAAAACCGAGGCCACCGAGCGGGCAATGGAATACTATCTCCAGCACAAGGGGTACTTCCTGGCCAAGGTCCAATCGTTTTACGAGTACACCGACCGCAATAACAAGAAGATTTCCGTCAGCTACGAAGTCACGCCCAGGCAACAATACCTGATCGACACAGTCCGGTTTATCTCCCGCGACAGCCAGATATACCGGACCCTTCAATCCATCCGGCATTCGACGGTGTTGAAAAGGGGAAGTCCGGTAGATTCCAAGCTTTACGAGCAGGAAACGGCCCGAATCGTAAGCTACCTCCGAAACCAGGGGTATGCCTATTTCGGATCCAATTTCATAGACAATTTGGAAGCCGATAGCAGCAATTTTACGGTCAAATTGACCCTGGAGGTGCTGCTGCCCCCTAATGATTCGGTGCACCGGACTTATACCATCGGGGACCTCTATTTATACCCCGATTACAATCCATCGGCGCCAGTTATTTCAAAGCAGGACACAATTGCCGAAGGGGTCTATTTGATCAGCGACAGCGAAAATCCCGCCATCCGGGAAAAAACGCTGCTCAATGCCCTGTATCTTAAAAAGGGGGAGTTGTTCAAGCAGGAAAATTACGACCGGACAAACCGGCAACTGAGCAACCTTGGGATTTTTCGATTCGTAACCCTCAAAGGAGAGCCCGATCCGGAAATTCCTGGGCGGATCAATTTCAGGATCTATCTGTCCCAAAACAAGAAGTTCGAGTTTGGATCCGACCTGGAGGTAAACACATCCAACATTCCATTTGCCGGCAGACGCTTGCTCGGGGTATCCGGCAATGTATCGCTCAAGCACCGGAACCTGTTCAAAGGGGCCGAATTATTCGTCACCAACCTGGAGGGGGGCGTCGACCTCAACCTGGTGCGCGGCGACAAAAAGGATCCGCTCATCAATACGGTAGACCTGCGCATCCAAAGCGACCTGTACCTCCCCAAATTTATCGACTTTTTTGGGTTTTATGCCCTGCTCGACAAGATCAGGATTCTGCGCAAACCCTTTTATACGGCTCTCCTGGACCGGGGCGCCACGAGGCTTTCATTCAGCTACAATTACCTCGAACGGATCGACCTTTTTACCCTGCACACCCTCAATACCGGCTTTGGATACGATTTTCGGCCTTCCAGCCGGCATCAGTATATCATCAACCACCTCGGAGTCGATTACCTGAGCCCGAAAACGACCTTTTACTTCGACACCCTGATCCTCCAGCGGAACGAAAACCTCCGGCGCACCTTTGACAAACAGCTGTTTACGAGTTTTGCGCTCCGGGATTTCAACTATACCTTTACCGGCGCCACTAATCTCTTCGGGGAGTCGCATTCCTTTATCACCCGCCTGGAATTGTCGGGACTCGAGGTGTACCTCGCAAACGCCATTTACAATGCCTTTTCAGTCCCGGCAAAGCGCGACACTTTCGACCTGAGGATTGGGGGCGATCAGGTCAAGTTCTCACAGTATGGCAGGCTGGAGTTCGATTACCGGCATTACAGAAAACTGCCCAAGTCGCAACTCTTCGTATTCCGGGCTGCCATAGGCCTGGCCCTGCCTTTCGGCTATTCCAACAGCGTGCCCTATATAAAGCAATTCCCGACCGGCGGACCTCAGAGTGTGCGCGCATGGAACGCCCGGGAGATCGGCCCGGGAGGTTATCTGGACTCCCTTTCCCAAACGGGAGGGGTGAACCCTACCCTCTTTTACCAGACAGGCGAATTCAAACTCGATTTCAACGTGGAATACCGGTTCCCTATCATCACCCTTTTTGGGATAAAATACGAAGGAGCATTATTTGTGGACGCGGGGAATGTATGGACCACCTATCCGGACAGCACCCGACGCTTCTCGCAATTGCGCTGGACGCCCACTTACGATGAGGACAACCAGAAAATCTCGGATAATCTGTTCAAATACATAGCAGTGGGCACCGGTTTTGGCCTGCGCCTGGATTTCGCCTATTTCATTTTCCGGCTAGATGTGGGGTTGAAATTGAGAAATCCCTACCCTCATATCGATGATTTGGGAGTGGTCACGGAGCAATTCTGGCGAAGCCCTTTCCAGGGGAGTTGGCAGGATCTAAACCTGAATCTGGGCCTGGGCTATCCTTTCTGATTCTTCTTCCCAATTTTTTGCAGGTCGAATTCCTCAAATAACTCCTTGCGGCCGAATTTGCTGCAGATGGGACATGCATAGGGATTATGGCCCCTGGCCGGGCATAGCTCCCTGCCAAAATAGATGATCTGGAGGTGGAGGGCATTCCATTTGTCCTCCGGAAAAAGGCTTTTCAGGTCCCGTTCGGTCTGTTCCACGTTTTTACCATTGCTCAATCCCCAGCGCCAGGCCAGGCGGTGAATATGGGTATCTACGGGAAAAGCCGGCACTCCAAAAGCCTGGGACATGACCACCGAAGCCGTTTTATGGCCCACGCCAGGAAGGGCTTCCAGTGCTTCAGAATGAATCGGGCACCTGGCCTCCATGTTTTTCGGCAATAATTCGGGATAGCTCGTGAATGGACTGGGCTTTTTTGGGCGCCAAGCCGCAAGGGCGGATGATCGCTTCGATTTCCGAAACGTCCAGCTCCGCCATCAGAGCGGGTTTGTCCGCCTTTGCATACAAATGCGGAGTAACCTGATTGACCCGGACATCTGTGCATTGGGCAGACAATACGACTGCCACCAACAGGGTGTAGGGGTCCTGGTGTTCCAGCGGAATAGGGGTCTCCGGATAGCGTTCTTCCAGAATAGCGGCGATTGCGACGGCCTTTTGTCTGTTTGTCATCTCAGCTTATTTCCAGGCTTCCTGAACCCGCGACACAAAGGAAGTCGCCGTCCCCTGTTCGACCGGTTGTATTTCGTATGTCGCGCCGTCGGGCATTTTATAAACCCGCTCCTTGTCTTTGAGATTCAACACCAGATCGTTGAATTCTGCGCTGCTGGAGGTGACGTTCAGGATGCCCTGCTTGAAACCAAAAAAGTAGGAAATCCCGCTCGGGGACTGTATAAACAGGTAAAAACGATCGTCGTCGTCGTAGGGCATGCGCACTTCAATATAGCAGGTGAACATTCGGTTGATCATATCGCCGTTGATACTTGCCACGGGCAGTTTTTGCTGCATGGACACAAAAGACTGGTACTCCTGGTTCCATTGCATGGGAACCCTGCTGAAGAGGAACGTGTAATTGTTGAGCTTTTTTGGGCAGGTCAAATTCATTGAGGCTGACCAGATCAATCGACCTTTGCATGTCCTTGTCTTCCGGGAAAAGTTCAGAGAGGCCTTTTTTGTAGAAAAACGGATCATTGGCGTAGATCACGGTGGGGGCTTCAAAACTGCTGGCCTTAATATCGTTGAGCATGAATTTGGTCAAGGCGTCGGGCAGGATAAGGTTGACGCCAAGCATGAAGTCGCCTTTCAATTTTGGCCCAAGGGGGCCTCCGGCGAGCGAATCAAGGGCTGAATCGACGGTAGATTCGACCCGGCCAGCGGCCGCTACGCTGATGTATTTGAGGCTTCCGCCGATATCGAAGCGCCCCTCCCCTTCTACCTTGCCGGTGGTGTTGTAATAGGTCATCAGGTTGCCCTTCAGGCCCTCGGCAGTAACTTTGAGCGAGTCTCCGAAAATAAATTTATCCTCTTTTGGATCGTATTGAAAAAGGCCTTTAATCGGAAGGATGGGCCTGTCTTTTCTGAAATAAAGAGGGGCCATAACCCGTGGGTAACAGAAAAAAGACTCCTTGCTCAGGAAAAAACCCGTCTTCAAAGGCTCCCCTTCGTAATTGCGGGGCTCGTCGAAGCGAATGGCCAGGTCGGTTTTGTCCCCTTCGAAGTCGACGGAAAACCAGTGGCGCGCTGTGAGGTTGGCATCGAGGCGGGCAAAGCCGTTGAAAAGGAGGTTTCTGGATTCCGAAAAAAGGCTGATGGTGCCTCGGAACTCCGTCTTTTCGTCGATATAAAAGCGGTCCTCGGGTTTTACATCTCCCGTAGCTCGCGTCACCGCCGGCCGTTCGGAGAAATTCCCCTTGCCGATCGGCTGCCCCACGATGTTGTTAAACAGGATCTCCTGTTGCCGGCGGCCGATATTGTATTCGTAATACCCTTTTGCGGTAAAATTCCGCTTGCCCCTGATATCGGCCGTCGCCCGGTTGATCACGTGAAATTTGTTGATGGTGTCGGCCACGATGCGGACGTTTTCCAGGGTCTTCATCTCCCCGTTCGAGTTGATAAAAACCTCTCCTTTTTCTGTGTAGATATAGGCGTCGGCACTCACAATTGATTCCACTCCGGTGATCCGGAGGTTATTGGATTTGAGGTCGAATTCGGCCGCATCTCCTTTAAAACGCAGGGAATCCTTGTCGGGATGGGTGGACACGAAGCTGGCAAGAGGCTGATAAATAGGCCGGAAGGTGATCTTTTCGTTTTTCATATCCCAATCAAACTGATCCATAGAGGTCAGGTATTGGTTGCCTGGGAAAAAGGTCCGGTGGTTCTCCGGCTGGTTGGCCCTGAAACTTCCCTTCTGCGTTTCAAAGTCGATACTCCCTTTTATATTGGAAGTCTTGAGCGCAAGGGATCTGGCGTCGAAGGATTTGATCTGGAGGTCTGTGGTATCTGCACTTACCGAATAGGCTCCAAAGGAAAAGAGGCCGGAAGACATGGTGGCATTGTCCCAGCTAAACTGACCCCGAGCTTTCAAACCGCCTGGGGTGAGGATCAGGGTTCCTTTCAGAAAATGCTTCGATTCATTGAAGATATCGAACGGCGCCTCTACGGAGGTCACGTACATGCTGTCGAGATAGGGCTGCCAGTCTATTTTTACATCGAAACCGACGGCCTTGGGCACTTTGACGGGCCCTGCCCGATCTTCCCGCAGGTCGAAGCGCTTGGCGCTGGCAGTCATCCTTTTGGGTTCGAACACAATGTCGTCCGAATTGACGGTGGCGCCCAGGTAATCCAGTTTGCCCTGCCCCAGAAAACCTTTATTGCTCAAGAGGATGTTCCCCTCGAACTGGCCTTTTTTGCGGTAACAAGGGTAACCTCCCTGTGGAGTGGGCGATAGAAAGCCAAGGGAGGAGTCTTCATCTTGAAGGACCAGGGTCTCTTCGAAATCCGGGAAAATATCGGCGGAAAACATCGTGCCCTTAAACCTGATAGCGTCTTTTTCAAATTGATCCAGGCTATTGAAACTGAATGGGTTAAGACGGAAGTAAAAAGAATCGCGGAGGTAAACCCCTTTCCTGATCTCCGGGTTGTCGTAATAGACATAGCTATGGTCCTTGGATTGAAGGGAGGGGAAAATGGGAATGTTGTCCCTTCCCGACTTATTGGAAGGGGCGTCGATCAGCAAGATGCCCCGGAGGTGCTCGATACGGGAGCCCAGGGAAAAGGCGATCGGTTTGCCTTGGGCATCTTTTTCCCCGCTGGGTAAAAACAAGTCGAAATAACGGACCGAGTCGAGCCGGACCTGAAACTTGTCGTAATCAAGGTGAAAATCCTTCCCGGTCAGGGTCCCGAATCCCGCAAAGAGGCGCCCGTCGAAATCCATGTCCCGGTTTTTCCCGATCACGATCTGACCGGAGAAGGGATTGAGGGCCACCGCCTGTGTTTGGCTGAAGACCACGCTGGACACTCCGTTCACGACGATCCGCTGGTCGTTGATATTAAAGGTGGCGTTGGTTTGGTCGGTTTCCGATTCGAGCCTCATGGCGTCGAAGTCCACCTTTTTCTGGCTTGCGTTGGCGTAATGAAAGATCTTGTCTTTGACCTCGACCTCCTGTTTTTCCACATCGTAGCTGATAAAGCCCTTCGCTACAAGGTCGTACAGGAGGGTCTGGATATTTTCCACCGTAAACCGGGAGTCGAGTTTGGAGGCGAGGAAGTCCGCGTCCAGGAAGCGGGTGCCCTCTTTTTCGGAAACCGCCTTGATAACGGCAATGGGGTTGAAGGTGGCGATGTTTTGGAAGCGGTTGTAGTCCGACTCCTGAAAATAGGACAGGGATTCAAATACCACGGGCGTTTTCCGCCGGCTGAAGACCAGGCTTTTCTCCCCGAAGGTGATCGAGTCTCCCTGGACGTAATAGTTTATTTTGTCGGAGTCGATATTGAGGTTGTGAAGGGAGCTGTAAAAGGGGTTGCGGTCGCTTCCCCGGTCTCCGCGGGTCAGTTCGAGCTCGCGTTTCTGGATTTCAAAGCGAAAATTGACGGAGGGGTGAAAGAGGGAATCCGCTCCAAAATAGATCGTCGCCGATACGCTTTCCCCGGTAATCCGCTCCTCCCTTCTGATGGTGAATAATTCGGCATTCGCCCGAAGCCGGCGGGTCTTATCGGGCCCGAGGATCTCGATCTGTGCGGGAAATTCGCGGTTGCCGAAACCGTAGACGGTAGTGCCCTGGAGCCGGAAACCGCCGGTGTAGCGGATGCCCTGTCCGAGGTTGTCTACCCGGAGAATATTTTCATACGATTCAAAGCGCGGATAGGAGCCACCGGTAGCGGGATTTTCTGCGGTCAGTTTGTCCTCAAACCGACCGGGGATCAGGCGTTGGCCGAAATACAGGGGGTAGTGGAGATTGACGGTGTCGGCCTCGTAAATGCTCTTTTCGGCATCGATCCTGTAATTTCCCAGCACCACGTAAACTTCCGGATTCAGTCCGAGGCGTTCCCAACTGACTTTCCCTCCCGATCCATGCCAGCGGTTTTCGACGGGGGAAAACTCCCCGGCGGTTTGATAGATCGCAATGGAGTCCTGTTTTCGCACGCCGAACAGGTCGAGCTTGTCAAAAATCAGGATGGGCTGTCCTTCGCGAAGCTCCCATCGGTATTGTTCGGAGGAGGTAAACCAATTGACCCCTGAATTCGACTTGCGGATGGCTTTTAACTCGAAGAATCCTCCGGAGAATTTCAGGAATTCATTGAAGGAATTGGCTTTGAAGTTGGAACTGGCAAGCATTCCATTGAGCAATTCGTGCCACTCTGCGAAGAGCGGGCCTGCGCTTTCCCTTTTCCTGAGCTGGACCAGCCCCGTAAGGTACTCCGCAAAGTATGGGCTGGCAGTAAGGTCCTGAACCAGCATCTGATTGGCCGTTTTCCGGATCTCGACGAGGTCTTGCGGCGAAACGGAGCCGAGTTTGACCAGGGCGGCAAATTCGCCGTATATCTTTTGAATATCGGCGATTTTGTTGGCTGTGACAAAGGCCTCAAATTGGGCGAGAAACTCTTTGGGGTCTTCGGGAAATTCCTTCGCGCCCGGCTGGGCGCTTACATTCAGGGAAAACAGCATGAGGATCAGGCAGGTCCAAAAAAACCGCATAAGTTCGATATTGATTGACAAATGGAGAAATGAGCTCAGTTTCGGTGGAGTTGCACGGCAATCCATTGCCCTTTGGCCCGGATCTGGGTGGTCTGGAAACCGGCAGCCAGAGAGGCATCTTCCACGATTTCCCGATCGGTAGAAAGGATGCCGGAAATCAATAGAATGCCTCCCGGGCGCAACATTCCATATAACGGGGCAAAGGACTCCAAAAGTACATGCCGGTTGATATTGGCGAGCACGATGTCGTACTGCCTGCCCAGCACTTTTTCGAGGGTTCCCTCCACGACATTTACCAGGCCGGTGTCATTCGCCTGGCAATTCTCGCGGGCATTTTCGCAGGCAATCGCCTCGATCTCCAGGGCATCGACGGACCTTGCGCCCAAGCGGGCTGCGAGGATAGCCAGGATGCCCGTGCCCGCTCCGTAGTCCAGCACGTCCGCATTCGAAAGGGGCAGGGTTTCCATCGTTTCGATCATCATGTAGGTCGTTTCGTGATGACCGGTGCCGAAGGCCATGCGCGGCTGTATGCAAAGCTCATGGCGGACTTCAGAACCAAACGAGGGATGAAATTCTGCCCGAATCCCGCAGAAGGAGCCCACCTGGATAGGCGAAAAATTCGACTCCCATATCTCGTTCCAGTTCTGCCCTGGCACCAGTTCGATCGAAAGTTGGAAAGGAATTTGCTCCTTAATGGATTCCAGTTCGGGCGTAAGGGATTCCGGCGCCACCGTGGCGGGCAAATAGGCCAGCAGGCGGTCTTCGGTTTCTTCAAAGCTTTCAAAGGGCAATTCGCTCAGCAGGCCGAGCAGGGGCTCTTGCAGGGATGGGTCGAGGATGAAGTGGAAAGCGTAGTAATCAATGGCCATCCGGTACAATTAGGAAGCGGAATTTTGCTCTTTTTGAAATTTGAGGGTCGAAGGCGCCACACCCAGCTCTTCCTGCAAATGGAGATCCGGATGGCATACCTGAAGGCCGATCCTCACCATGGCGAGATGGTGGACTGCGTGGTCAAACGCAAACATCAATTCTCTTCCCAGGGTGGACTGCACAATGGGCCTACCCACCGCTTTATCGGGGATAAAATCTGCGAGGACCGGAAGCTCGCGTTCCTCATCCAGCCCCTGGATATCTCGTGAGACATACAGAAAAACCTGTCGGGCGAGGGCCGGATCCTGTTCGATCTGCAAGTCGCGCTCGCGGTCGGCGTAGTCGATCAGGCCTTTGTCGGCGCCCCGAAGCAAAGCCTGGTAAAAATTAAGGATATGGCGGATATGTTGGCCAATGGTGGCGCCTTGAAAAAGGTCGAGCGGCCGGGCATAGATTTCGCGGTCTACCTGGAGGAGCAAATCATCTATTTGCCGGAGAATATATTCGTTCCCTTCTTTGCAGTCCATAATTCATCGAGCGTTTTCCATTCAGGGATAGATCTCTTTTTTAGCGGCTTTGAGGGTATTCATCAAAAGGCTCGTCACCGTCATGAGTCCTACGCCGCCGGGCACCGGAGTAATATAACTGGATTTGGGCGCCACTTGTTCGAAATCCACATCGCCCACCAGCCGGTATCCTTTTTTGGAAGCAGGGTCTTCTATTCTATTGATCCCTACGTCGATTACCACTACGCCTTCCTTCACCCAATCTCCCTTCACAAACTCAGGAATACCGATCGCTGCGATGAGAATATCCGCCCTGCGTGTTTCGGCCGGCAGGTCTTTGGTGCGGCTGTGGGTTAGGGTCACGGTACAGTTGCCCACCTTGGCTTTCCTGGAAAGCAGGATGCTGATCGGGGTGCCGACGATATTGCTCCTGCCGACGACCACGCAATGCTTCCCATCGGTCGGGATGTTATAGCGTTCGAGCATTTGAAGAATGCCATAAGGGGTGGCGGAAACAAAGCTGGGCATACCCTGCGCCATGCGCCCGAAGTTGACGGGATGAAAGCCGTCTACATCCTTGCGGGGGTCGATGGCCAGAATTACTTTGTTTTCGTCTATATGTCCCGGAAGAGGCAACTGAACGATAAAGCCGTCGACGGAGGGGTCTTGGTTCAGTTCGTCCACGATGGAAAGGAGTTCCTGTTCAGAAATAGAGGCATCGCGTTTGACGAGGGTGGATTGAAACCCCACCTGTTCGCAGGAACGCACCTTGCTTCCTACATAAGCCTGGCTGGCGGGGTTTTCGCCTACCAGTACGGCGGCGAGGTGGGGTATTTTGCCTCCGGCTGCCTTGATGGCCGCAACCTCCTGGGCGATCTCCAGTTTGATCGTTTCGCTGAGTTGTTTTCCGTCAATTATGGTCATAAGAAAAACTATATATTATTTCGCTTGCGGCCCAAAATTAGCAAAAGTTGCCGTGATTTCAGGGTGGCGCAAAAGAAAAGCCCTTTCCCGGGGTGCCGGGAAAGGGCCTGAAAGCGTCATGGTGAAAAAGCTTATTTCTTGTCGTCTACTTCTTCAAATTCCACGTCGGTGACGTCGTCGGTACTGGTCGAGGACTTACCCTGGGTTTGGGTTCCGTCCGTTCCCATATCGGGTCCTTCCCCAGCTTGCTGTGAGGCCTGATACATATCCTGACTGGCTGCCTGCCAGGCGTTGTTCAAATCCTGGGTAGCTTTATCTACCCGGCCGATATCCTGCAGTTTGTGAGCCTCCTTGAGTTCGGCCAAAGCGGCTTCGATGGGGCCTTTCTTGTCTGCCGGAATTTTGTCTCCGTATTCCTTGAGCTGCTTCTCGGTCTGAAAGGCGAGCGAATCGGCGCCGTTCATTTTGTCGGCCAGTTCCCGGGCCAGACGGTCGGTGTCGGCATTCATTTGGGCCTCGGTTTTCATCCGCTCGATTTCTTCGGGCGTCAATCCGGTGGAGGCTTCAATACGGATATGCTGCTTCTTGCCGGTGCCCTTGTCGAGGGCCGAAACATTCAGGATGCCGTTTGCATCGATATCGAAGGTGACCTCGACCTGAGGCATCCCGCGAGGGGCAGGCGGAATACCGTCCAGAATAAAGCGGCCAACTGTGCGGTTATCTTTTGCCATCGGGCGTTCGCCCTGGAGGATGTGGATCTCGACGGAAGGCTGGTTATCGGTCGCAGTGGAATAAACTTTGGATTTCTTGGTCGGAATAGTCTTGTTGGACTCGATCACCACGTCGTACACACCGCCCATGGTTTCAATACCAAGAGAAAGCGGGGTTACGTCGAGGAGCAATACATCCTGGACATCTCCGGCCAAAACACCGCCTTGTATTGCCGCGCCAATTGCCACCACCTCATCGGGGTTGACCCCTTTATTGGGTTTCTTTCCGAAAAAGTCTTCCACAGCCTGTTGGATAGCAGGAATACGGGTAGAGCCGCCTACGAGAATGACCTCGTCGATTTCGGCGTTCGTGATGCCCGCATCCTTCATGGCAAGCTTGCAAGGTTCGAGGGTTCTGCGGATCAGCGAGTCGGTGAGTTGTTCGAATTTAGCGCGGGTCAGCTTTTGAACCAGGTGCTTGGGCACTCCGTCCACCGCGGTGATATAGGGAAGGTTGATTTCCGTTTCGGTGCCCGAGGAGAGCTCGATTTTGGCTTTTTCAGCCGCATCTTTCAAACGCTGAAGGGCCATGGGGTCCTTGCGCAGGTCGATGTGCTCCTGGCCCTTGAAAGTCTCGGCCAAAAAGTCGATGATCATGTGGTCGAAGTCGTCGCCGCCCAAATGCGTATCGCCGTTGGTCGATTTCACTTCGAAAAGGCCCTCGTCGAGCCGGAGGATGGAGATATCAAAGGTACCGCCGCCGAGGTCGTACACGGCGATGGTCATTTCCTTGTGCCTTTTGTCCAGGCCATAGGCCAGGGCTGCAGCGGTCGGTTCGTTGATGATCCGGCGGACTTTGAGGCCTGCGATCTCGCCTGCTTCCTTGGTGGCCTGGCGTTGGGAGTCGTTGAAGTAAGCGGGGACGGTAATCACCGCTTCCGTAACTTCGGAGCCCAGAAAATCTTCGGCTACTTTTTCATTTTCTGCAGGACCATGGCCGAAATTTCCTGTGGGGTATAGAGCCTCCCGTCGATATCCACCCGAACGGTATCGTTCTCGCCGTTGGACAGTTTATAGGTTGAGCGATTAGCTTCTTTTTGGACCTCCGAGAAGCGGTGTCCCATAAAGCGTTTAATAGAGGAAATAGTTCGGGTAGGGTTGGTGATGGCCTGCCTTTTAGCGGGGTCGCCGATTTTCCGCTCTCCGTTATCCATAAAACCGACCACGGAAGGGGTGGTCCTTTTGCCCTCGTCATTGGGGATGACGGCCGGTTCATTTCCTTCCATGACTGCTACGCAGGAGTTCGTAGTTCCTAAATCAATACCAATTATTTTTCCCATACTGGTGTATTTGAGCTTTTGTTACGCCCCTTAACACACAAGGCTTATGCCAATTGGAAAACCTGCCGATTCGACGCAGAAACGGCAGGGAGGTATGTCAAAAAGGCAGAATTCCGGACAGATTACTGAAAATTTAGGTCAGCTGTGACAGTCGAGGTTTTGAGGTAATTGTCGCTTTCAGCGCTGAGCTGCAAATCCGGAACGGTGGTGCGGACGATGGAGGTGAAAATACCCCTGCCCTCGGAGATATTGGAGTAGATTGGAATTTCCTGCGAACTGGTGATGCCGGTGTTAGCCAGCGCAATGGATATATATTGCTCGACGGCTTCGCCGCCGCCGGTGATCACGAGGTCCATGCCGGTCAGGATGCGCGTTGCGTCGGGCCGGGCTTCGATACTGGCTTCGAGAAATTTGTAGAACTCCAGGCCGAAGATTTTGGCGATGATCGTAGCGGAGCTTCCCGAGCGTTTTACATTTTTCACCATCGGCCACTCCAGCGAATACGATTGGACATCGGGATTGCCTGCCAGCTTTTCGTCGTAATGGATCACCAGGGTAAGGTCGAATATCCTGGCCTCATCGCCCGCGCGCCAGCGGAACGTAATGTCGTCGTCTTCGGAGAAGTCGAGGTTGGAGCCCGCAAATAAACCCTGGGGCTGGATTTCGCTCAAAACCACGCAATCGGCCGTCACCTCGGGGAGATTATCTCCCCTTTCGAGGCGAAAGCGGATCTCATCGCCGCCTTCGAGCGGAAAATTATTGGAGTGAACCTTGTACAGATAGTTGGGCAATTGCGCAAAATCGCCGGAATCCCTCGGATAGCCTTCCGCTGCGCCGTCCACCTTGACCAACGTGGCTTGCTTACCCGTCGTGAGGTTCAACAACCTCACCGTCGCGTCCTGGTAATAAAGGGAATCGGGTTCGAGCGCCGCCAGGAAGGCGTTGCCGTTCTGATCCTGAAATGCCTTCTCCACCCGGATGTAGTGCGCCGAGTCGGCTTCATTCAAAAGCCCGTAAACGATGGGTATGTTTTGCCAATCGGCTGTCAGGTCGATATCCTGATCGCAGGAGGTAAACAAAGCTACGAAGAGCGCTCCTGCCAGAAATCCAAAATTTTTCATGCCGCAAATGTACTATAAGCCCACAAAGGAAACAATTTCTCCTTCCGAATAAAAATATTTGCTCCGATCTGTCCTACCTTTGTCCGCTAATAAACAAATAGGCGCTATGTCCGTAAGCAAACAAGTCAAAAGGGTGACCACCCACGTGTTACAAGCGATGAAAACGGAGGGGGAGAAAATCAGCATGCTCACCGCTTACGACTATTCCATGGCCAGAATTCTGGATGAGGCGGGAATCGATGTGCTGCTGGTAGGCGACTCGGCGTCCAACGTCATGGCCGGGCACGAAACGACCCTCCCCATCACCCTCGACCAAATGATCTATCACGCGGCCTCCGTGGTTCGCGCCGTAAACCGCGCCCTCGTGGTGGTCGACCTGCCTTTTGGGTCCTACCAGGGCAATTCCCGCATCGCGCTGGAATCGACGGTCCGGATCATGAAGGAAGCCGGCGCCCATGCCGTAAAACTGGAGGGAGGCGCCGAGATCGAGGAGTCCGTCAAACGAATCCTTTCGGCAGGCGTCCCGGTCATGGGGCATTTGGGCCTGACGCCCCAATCCATATACAAATTCGGGACTTACTCCGTGCGCGCCAAGGAGGAAGAAGAGGCCCAGAAACTGCTCCAGGATGCCCAGTTGCTGGAATCCATGGGTTGTTTCGCCCTCGTACTGGAAAAAATACCCGCCAAATTGGCAAAATCCGTTTCGGAAAGCCTGACCATCCCCACCATCGGCATTGGCGCCGGGGCAGATACAGATGGGCAGGTGCTCGTCACCCACGACATGCTGGGCATCACCAAGGACTTTCAACCGAGATTTATCCGCCATTACCTGGGTCTCTTCGATCAAATCAAAACGGCGGTAGAACATTATATCGGGGATGTGAAGGAAAAGAAGTTTCCCAATGAGGGAGAACAGTACTAAGGCTCGTTTTCTATGCACTATAAAAAGATAATTCTCGGGGCCTTGGCCCTGGTCGTTTTATTGGGGGTCTTTTTGGGTTCGAAATATTACAGGATCTATTTCAAACCGGTCGTGCCGCAGGGCCTGGAGAACTATTTTGTCGAAATCCCGACCGGCTCCAGTGGAGGGGAAGTGGAAGAATTGTTGATGGCGCAGGGCATTATCAGCGACCAGGAAGGATTTCGGACCGTGGCCGAAAGACTGAAATACTATCGGGACCCCATGCGGCCCGGCAGGTACGAAATACAACCAGGATGGAACCACCTTCAATTGATCCGGCATCTCCGGGGAGGACGCCAGACTCCGGTATACGTGGTGCTCACCAACGAACGCCTTTTGGAAAATGTGGCTGGAAAGGTGGCCCGATTCATCGAACCGGATTCCGCCACCCTGCTAAATGCCTTTAAAAACTACCAGACCATCTCCCCTCTGGGTTATACGGAAGAAACCCTGATGGCCTTGTTCATCCCTAATTCCTACGAGTTCTTCTGGAACACTTCTCCCGAAAAATTTCTGGAACGGATGCAAAAAGAACACGAGCGGTTTTGGGAAAAGGATTTGAGAAAGGAGAAAGCGGCAAAACTAAACCTCACGCCGACGGAAGTGTACACCCTGGCCGCCATCGTCGAGAAGGAAACCAACCAAAACAGCGAAAAACGCCGTATCGCAGGGGTGTACCTCAATCGCCTCCGGATCGGGATGCGCTTGCAGGCGGATCCCACCTGCGTTTTCGCCACGCGCGATTTTGAAACCACCCGGGTGCTCAACTACCACAAGGAGTTCGACTCTCCTTACAACACTTATGTTTATGCGGGCTTGCCTCCGGGACCTATCGCCATGTCTTCCATCGCCAGCATCGATGCGGTGTTAAACCGGGAGGAGCACCAATATATGTATTTTTGCGCCGCCGGCGACGGGTCGGGGATGCATCAATTTGCGGAGACCCTGGCGGGGCATAATCAAAACGTGTCCAGGTACAAAAAAAACCTGAGGAACTTCCAAAACGGCCGCTAGTTCAGCTCAAGGACCCAGGTCGTGAAACCGGGCACCCGGATGCTGCTCAGGTTTTCGATTACTCCTCCCGTCACAATCTCCCTGCCCTTCGTAAACCCGTCCATTCGTTCGCGGAAGCGGGCGGTGTCCACCAAGGCTTCGGTTTCATGGGTATTCATCACCACCATGACCGTTTTTTGGGAATCGAAGCGAAAATAAACGTAAACCCCATTCTCGGGCACAAATTGTGTCAGGCGCCCCCCCTGCAAGGCAGGTGTTTTCTGCCGGTAAAGCGCCAGTTTTTGGACATATTCAAAAATCTCCTGCTCCTGAGGACTTCTTCCCGAAGGCAGGAACTTATTTTGAGCGTCGCCTTGCCAACCGCCCGGAAAATCTTCCCGGACCTTTCCGTCCGGGTCGGTGAAATTCTTCATCCCGATCTCCGTGCCGTAATAGATCATCGGAATGCCCCTAGTAGTCATCAGAAACGCGAGCCCGCTCTTGAATTTGGCCAGGTTCTCCCCTATCACCGAATAGAACCGGCTGAGGTCGTGGTTGTCCAGAAAGGTTACATTGCGGTAGGGATCCTCGTACAGGAAATCCTGCATCAGGGTGTAATAAATCCGCGCCGCCCCTTCCGACCATCCTTGAGTCCTGGTCAGGGCTTCGTTGAGGGCATAGTGCAATTGGAAATCCGTTACCCCGGGGCAATAGGAGTTGTACCCTTCCCTGAGGTTGTTGTTTTGAGTGTATTGGGCCTGGTTGGCTACTCCATGCACCCAGGTTTCCGCAAAGAAGGAAAGCCTGGGGTATTCCTCCTGAAGGCGTTTTCCGAGGGCAGCCATATAGGACTGGTCCGGATAGGCGTAGGTGTCGATGCGGTAGGCATCGTGGCCGGAATACTCGACCCACCACAAATAGCTCTGCGTTAAATAGTTGGCAACCTGGGGGTGCTTTTGGTTGAGGTCGGGCATGTGATGGTCGAACCAGGCATCGCTCATAATGCTTCGGTCTTTTTCCGAGGCATAGGGGTCCATGAGGGTCGGGTCCCGATAGGTGGTGCGGGTGAATTCGGGAAATTGATGGATCCAGGTTTCATCCGGCAGATCTCCGATCATCCAGTGCTGGTCGCCCACGTGGTTGGGCACGATGTCCATGATGATCTTGATGCCTTTTTCGTGGGCCTTCTGAACCAGTTCCAGATATTTCTCATTGCTCCCGAAGCGGCGGTCGATCAGGAAGTGATTGGTGATGGCGTACCCGTGGTAGGATTCGTAGGGTTGGTCGCATTCCACCACGGGATTGAGCCATATAGCCGTGATGCCCAGCGATTTGAGGTAGTCCAGATTATCGATCACCCCTTGCAGGTCTCCGCCGTGGCGGAAATACATCTTTTCGCGGTTCACCCCCTCTATGCTCATACCTTCCACGCTATCGTTCGTAGGGTCGCCGTTGGCAAAACGGTCGGGCATTAGCAGATAGATGAAGTCGGCGGGCGAAAGCCCTTGCACGCGGCTCTTGTCCGTGTTTTTTGCCGAATCTCATAGGTATATTTCTTCGAAAGAGTCCCTTTTTTCAGGTTGATATCGAACTTGCCGGGTTTGGCGCCAGGGCCGATTTCCAGTTCCAGAAAGAGGTAATTCGGGTTTTGAAGCCGGGTCGTCTTCCGGATAGAAACCCCGGGATATTGAATAGCCGCTTCGAAATCGCGGACCCCCTGGTCGTAAATCATCACTTCTAGCATGGGGCTGTGCATGCCTATCCACCAAAACGGCGGCTCTACCCTTGCTTGAGCCACCTTACCTCCTGCGGCGGAAATAAAGCGGTGGGCAGGTTTTTCCATGCCGACCGGCAGGCGTTGCTCCGGGTCGTCGTTGTATATACTTACGGGTTGAGCAAACAGCAAAAGCGGGAATATGACCAGGCCCCAAAAGGCCATTAATGTTTTTAATGCCATAGCCTTATTTCTTCATTTTACCAATCTCTTTGATGTGGATATCTTCCTTGTCATCCACCAACAAGCTGAACAATCCGGCGACGATCATCGAACAGCCTCCGATCACCAGGGCATAGATAGGCTCGGAGTTGAATAGCTCTGCCACCAATACACCGAGCAATGCGGCTGCCACGAGTTGCGGGATCACGATGAAAAAGTTGAATACCCCCATGTAATAACCCATCTTGGCCGGAGGCAAAGCCCCTGCAAGCATGGCATAAGGTACGGAGAGGATACTCGCCCAGGCAATTCCGACGCCCACCATACTCAGGTAGCCCCACATGAGGTCTTTGATAAAGAAAATGGAAGTCAGGCCCAGCCCACCCAGGGCCAGGCAAACAAAGTGGGCAAACTTCCTGCTGGTTTTTGCGGCAAACATGGGAATCAGAAACGCTACGAGGAAACAGACCAGATTGTATGCGCCAAACCACAATCCCACTACATCTGCGCCATCGTTATAGGTCTTGGATGTGGTATCGGAGCTTCCCAGAATATGGCTGGTCACTCCCGATGTCGTGTAAATCCACATGGCAAAAAGGGCAAACCAGGAAAAGAACTGGACGATTGCCAATTGTTTCATGGTTTTGGGCATGTGCTGAAAATCGTTGATGATCGTAACGAACCCATTTTTATACCTGCCAAACATTTGGAGCAAACCCGAGCCAATGGCCAGCAAGCCTGCCAGGGAGATCATCCCAGCAAAAATGTACAATTGCTTGTCCAGGTTTTGCGTGCTTAACCAATAGACCAGACCGAGCCCTGCCAGGAGGATGATAGACCCGACGGTCAATTGCTTTTGCCCATTCGAATGGAATTCTTCTTTCGTATGGCGCTCGCCTTTATAGGTTTCCTCCTCATGGTCTGAAAAGCCGGCCACCTCATCGGGCGAATACTCCCGGGATCTCATAACAGTCCAAAGTACAGCCAGAAAGAATACAGCTGCCCCGATATAAAAAGCCCAGCGAACGGAAGGAGCGATAATGCCCTCCGGCGCCGTGTTGGCGACCCCAAACCAGTTGGTCAGCATATAGGGCAGGGCCGACGCGACCACCGCGCCGATGCCGATAAAAAAACTCTGCATGGCGAAACCCTGCGTGCGCTGCGAACTTGGCAGGTTATCTCCAACAAATGCACGGAAGGGTTCCATGGAGATATTGATAGAAGCGTCCATGATCCACAACATGCCGGCGGCGATCCAAAGTGTTGGGGAGTTGGGCATGAGACACAGGGCAATGGATGCCATAATGGCCCCTATCAGGAAATAAGGGCGTCGGCGACCCCAACGGGGGTGCCAGGTTCGATCGCTCAAATATCCGATGATGGGCTGGACAATCAACCCAGTGGCGGGAGCGGCTACCCACAGGATGGGGATATCGTCGACATTAGCCCCCAGGGTTTGGAAAATCCTGCTGACGTTGGCATTCTGCAGGCCGAAGCCGAACTGGATACCCAAAAAGCCGAAGCTCATGTTCCAGATTTGCCAGAAACTGAGCTTGGGTTTCTGCGTTTTGTGTTGCTTCATAGCCGGGTTGGTTTTGGTTAGGCAATGGCGTTAGCGGACCAGGACAAAGTAGTCCCATGGATTGAGCTGGAAGACCATGTCTTCCGACAGGGTAATGCTCCTGTTTGCAAAGAGGTTGGTATAATCTCCTACGTAATCCGAGCCGTTCAGGCTCACTTCCTGGGATTCGCCCGTCAGGTTGAGGACGACGACCACGCGGTTTTCCCCCTTTTCCCGCATGTAGGAAAAGACGGCCTTTTCATTGGTGTTGGAAATGATTTTCGGTTCTCCCCCCTCAGCCCCGTTCCATAAGGCAGTGTTTTCGTGTTTCAACTGTAGGAGGGTGGCATAGAAATCCTTCATGGATGCACCGCTCCAGTCGATTGTGTCCTTGTCGAAAAAGCGGAGCCGCTTGTTTAGCGAAACTTCCTGCCCGCTATACATCAGGGGCATTCCATCGAAGGTAAGGGCCAGGACGGCAAAGGTCTCGACCCCATCCCCATTCGTTCGAATTCGGTCCCGTTCCAGGAATTCTCGTCGTGGTTGGTGATAAAATGCATGTGGAAACCCTTGCTGAACTTCTCCCGGGCCTGTTTCAACCATTCGGCAATAGCGGTAGCATCCTCTTTCCCTTCGGCAATGGCGTTCATGAGCTTATGAAAGGACCAGCCGTAGGACGTCTGAAAGCTGCCGTTATTACTGTGCGGAGCATGTTCCGCTTCTGCGAGCATAAACACCGGCCGGATGGAATCCAGCTGGGTCCGCGCATCGATCCAGAATTCATCGGGCACTTCAAAAGCCACGTCGCAGCGAAAGCCGTCGACGCCCATATCGCGTACCCAGAACTTCAAAGCATCGATCTGGGCTTGCCGCATTTCCAGATTATTGAAATCCAGGTCTGCCACATCGGTCCATCCCCAGGATTTGCCATCTTGCCCTATGGGGTCGGTGATCTCTCCTTTCTCGTTTTTGGTATACCATTCGGGGTGTTCTTTAACCCAGGGGTTATCCCAGCCCGAGTGATTGGCCACCCAATCCAGTATCACTTTCATGCCCAGATCGTGGGCCTGGCGAACGAGCGCTTTAAAATCCTCCGGGGTCCCATACTCCGGGTTGACCTTATTGTAATCGCCTACGGCATAATAGCTACCCAGGCTCCCCTTCCGGTTTTCTTTGGAAATGGGAAATATGGGCATAAGCCACAGGACATCCACGCCCATTTCCCGTAGCCGGGGAAGATGGGCGCCAAAGGCTTTAAAAGTACCCTCCGGCGTGTATTGCCGTATGTTGACCTCGTAAATGTTTGCATTTTTCACCCAGTCCATTGGGTCCACAATGGTGTCTTGCATAGTCGCATTTTCCTTGCCTGTGCCTACGCCGCATGCCGGAAAAAACGAGCCGGCGAGGAGCAGGATTACAATCGAATGATATATACTTCTCATAGCTGCAATTTTTTCAGAGATTGGCGGGATCATCAATTTTTATTGGTTTTTTCCGTCGCGACCTTCCCGGCCTCCAGGGGGATGAGCAGTTCGTTGGAAACCCCATTTTCGTTTTGCCCGAAAGCCCTTACGGATGAGCTGGTTGCAGTAGCTGCCTCCCGGGGCAAGGTGACGGTAATAATATTCCCCTCTTTCCTGGTTTCGAGGAGTTGATTTTCCCAAAAGACGAAAGCGGCGCCGGGGTTGTCGATCCCTATTTGAAGCACATCGCAGGTTGCACGGGGGCTGTGTAGTTTTGGAAGCCCGGATTTGCCGGCCTTTTTGAGAGAAAGAAGGGAGTTGTACCCGCCTGAGCCGTTCGAGGCTTTTTGCGGGTTTTCGGGTCGGTTATTTCCTTTCCATCCACCACGAAAACATACTGATAATCGCCGGGATTCAGCTGGAAGCCGAGCTCCCAGATTCCGTTTTTCAAGACCATGACGCCTTCATTTGGGTTCCAGGCGTTCATTTCTCCCTTTATCCGGACCGATTTATACTTCAAATCCCTCAAACGCAGGGTGACCGGCATGGTCACCGGGGTCTTCAGGAGAAGGTCATAGTGATTCCCGCCCGCCCAAAAGCGAAGGGTGGAGAGAAAGCCCAGGTCCCCGTCGATATTGAGGATCAGCTCTTTTTTGTCGGGTCCAAGCTGCGCCCTGATGCCCTGGCTGGTCGTAATCGAGTCGATTTTGGTTACATCGCTGAAATAGTCCTCCATCGAAACACTCGTTTCTACCCCGGTCAATTGCACGGGGGCCAGCCATCCGCTGACCAGGGGCAGAGGGACACTGTTAGAATCTATCGCTGCAATGGCAGCGGAAGAGGCCTGAGTTTGTTGTCCGGCTTCCTGAACGTCTGTATTGCGGCAGGCAGTAAAGAGAAAAATGTGGAAAACGACCAGGTATAGAAGAGCATGTTTCATGCGGAAGGTCTTTTGGTTTTTGAAAAATGGACTTAATTCCCGGGCGCCGGCAGTTCTGCCATTAATTCGAGGTAATTCTCCAACTTGAGCTGGATGCTGTTTTGCAAAAAGCGCGTGGTTCCAACCCAGATCATGACCGTTCCGCTTTTGCCCATTTGCAGTTTCCACTCCCCGTCCTCCAGGTCGTTTTGGGAGTCGATAAAGATCAGTGCATTTTGAGGGTCATAGGTCCAGGACCCTTTTGAAGAAGCCGTCAGGAACTTGCCGCTTTCAAAGGTCCCTTCGGGTGAAAACCGGTACCAGCGGCCGCGGTTTTCGAGCGCGGATTCGCGGTCGTTGATCTTCACATAGGCTTCCACGTACCAATACCCGGTAGACAGGTATTTGAACAGCTGCTCGGTTTGCATGCTGGGCTGCTTGTTGGCGCCAATAATGGGACCGCCCTCGGGTGGCGTAATAGGCCTGGTCTTGGTTGCGGATTCTCCTTCCGCCGGGGTTTCCGGCTTGCAGGCAAAAAGGCTGGAGAGAAAGAAGCAAAGAATTATTAAACGAAGCATACGAGGTATTTTTTCCAAATGTAGGAATTCCTCCATGTTATTTTGCCGTCCCTGCTGGTATCTTTAACTCCCCTTGGGCAGATACGGTCTGTTCCTTTCCAAACAGCTTGAAGGTAAGCTCTTTTTCGCTTTTATTCCCAATGGAAATAGCATCCTTGCCTACCCGGATGATGATAAAATGCCCTCTGAACCGGATTTGAAAGGAATACCCCTTCCATTTTGAGGGCAAAAAAGGATTCAACTGCAATTGGCCGTCGTACACGCGCATGCCGCCAAACCCTTTTACGAAAGACATCCAGGTGCCCGCCATACTGGTGATGTGGCAACCGTCGTCCGTATCGTTGTTGTAGTCGTCGAGGTCGAGCCGGGCGGTGCGAAGGTACATTTCGTAGGCTTTCTCCTCCTTGCCCAGCCTGGAGGCCAGGATCACATGCACACAGGGCGAAAGCGAGGACTCGTGGACTGTCCTCGGCTCGTAAAAGTCGAAGTTTCGACGGATGGTATCCAGGTCGAAATGGTCTTCGAAAAAATAGAGCCCCTGCAACACGTCCGCTTGTTTGATAAAGACCGAGCGCAGGATACGGTCCCAGGACCATTTCTGATTGATCGGGCGCTGGGAGGGATCCAGATCGGCCACGGTGAGGAGGTCTTTGTCGAGGAAGCCGTCGTGCTGCACGAATATGCCGAGTTCTTTGCTTTCCGGGAAGTACATATTATCGCAAATGGCTTTCCATTGGGTCGTTTCGGTGTATTCGTAAAAGCGGGTCTTTTCTGCAAGGACCTCCAGCTTTTGGGGGAATGCCGTTTTCACGTATTCCAGGGCCTCCATGGCGTAGCGCATGCACCAGACGGCGATGTAGTTCGTGTACCAGTTGTTGTTGACGTTGTTTTCGTATTCGTTCGGGCCCGTGACCCCGTGCATGACGTATTGCTGCCTTTGGGTCGAAAAATGCACGCGCTGGGCCCAGAAGCGGGCGATGCCGATGAGCACTTCCAGGCCGTATTCGGCCAGGTATTCCTTTTCGCCGGTATATCGGACAAAATCGTAGATCGCATAGGCAATCGCGCCGTTGCGGTGTATCTCTTCGAAGGTGATCTCCCACTCGTTATGGCTTTCCTCGCCATTCATAGTTACCATGGGGTAAAGAGCCGCGCCGTCTTTAAAGCCAAGTTTGGCGGCGTTTTCAATGGCCTTTTCGAGGTGCTTGTATCGGTAGATCAACAGGTTCCGGGCCACGTGGGGGTCGGCTGTGGCCATGTAGAAGGGAAAACAATAGGCCTCCGTATCCCAATAGGTGCTTCCTCCATATTTCTCTCCGGTGAAGCCTTTCGGGCCAATATTGAGCCGCTGGTCTTCTCCGGTGTAGGTCTGGTAAAGCTGGAAAATATTGAAGCGGATGCCCTGCTGCGCAGCGACATCGCCCTCGATGACGATATCCGCCTCTTCCCATTTGGCTTGCCAGGCATCGGCCTGGGCTTTGAGCATGGCGTCGAAACCCAGTTGCGCAGCCCTTTTGGCCGCGTTTTGTCCGGCCTCGGCTAGCTGTTCCTTTGGGTAATTGAGGGAGGAAACGATGCCGGCGTATTTCTCGATCACCAGGGTCCGTCCTTCCGCCAAATCAACAGGGACGGTACACCCGGCGTATTTTTCTTTTTCCACCCGATAGGGGTCGTTTTGGACTTTTTCCCCATCCACGGAAAGTGAAAATTGAATGGCGGTGGCAACCTGAAAGGCGGTTTTTCGGGTTTCGGTCACTATGCAGGCGTTGTCAGAGCCGGCCTGCTGGGAAACCGCGCTCCAGAATTTCTCATCGTAATTGGCGTCCTGGTTCACCACGTCGCCATCGACATACAGGGTGATCTCCAGGCCTGCGTCGAAGTTCAGTGCTTTGAGGGAGTAACGGATAGCGGCGGTTTCGTCATCGGCGATGCTGCACAGGCGGATCGCCTTGACCTCCAGTTCCATACCCGATTCCATTCTGGCCACAAAAGAGCGCTCCAGAAAGCCGCGCCGCATGTCCAACACGCGTCGGAAGGAGCGGACCTCGCATTTGGCCAGATCGAGCGGGACGCTGTCCACGGCGATGCGGATGCCGATCCAGTTGGGGGCGTTGAGCACTTTGGCAAAATACTCGGGATAGCCGTTTTTCCACCAGCCCACCCGGGTTTTGTCCGGATAGTAAATACCGGCCACATAATTTCCGGGCAGGCTGTCGCCCGAATAATCTTCTTCAAAATTGGCGCGTTGCCCAAAGCGGCCGTTGCCCAGCGAGAAAATGCTCTCCGAAATACGCTGATTAGAGGGGTTCCAGCCCTCTTCCACAATCGTCCACTCGTCGTGCTTCAAATATTCCTTCATGAATCCTTAAGATGGGTTCAACAATGCCGATTCCATTTTGGCCCAGGTCCAGCCTTTAAATCCGGGGATGACTAAGCGGGCATCGCTCAAGACCTCTGGCTTGCCCACTCCGACCGCCCAAAATCCTCCGGCCAGCGCTGCGTCTATACCGCTTTGGGCATCCTCAAAAACGACCGCATGCCCGGGGTCAACCCCCAGAGCCTGGGCGCATGTCAGGAAGATCAGCGGGTCGGGCTTGGTCCTGGCGAGGCCATTTCCATCGACCAGGGTTTCAAAATGCCCCGATAGTCCGATCTTTTCCAGTATGGTAGCCGCATTTTTGCTGCTCGAGGCTATGCCTATGCGTATCCCGTTCTTTTTAAGGTCTTCCAGAAAATCCATTACCCCTTCCAGGATTTCAGAGGGGTCCATTCCCTCGACCAGTTCCAGGTACCATCCGTTTTTCCGCTCGGCCCAGCTCTGCTTTTGCTCCTCCGTCAGGGCGATACCTCCCCAGGAAAGAATGATTTCGAGGGATTCCATCCGGCCCACTCCCTTCAATTTCTCGTTGGCCTCCTCGTCGAAATCAAAGCCCAACTCGTTGGCCAGGCGGCGCCAGGCGAGAAAATGGTACTTGGCCGTGTCCACCAGAACGCCGTCCAGATCAAAAATACATGCTTCTAAAGAGGGCCGGGTTGACATGTCGATTAGCCTTGGTAATGGCCGGTAAATATAGATGTAAAACTTACACTATCTATTTATTTGGGCAAAAATTCAGCCCCAAGCTGGCTATCTTTGGACCAATTATGTCAGACGCATTTGCCGAATTCATTTCCAGGGAAAACCTCTGTAGTCCTACCGACAGCGTGTTGCTTGCGGTGAGCGGCGGACCCGACTCCGTGCTGCTGGCCCACCTGTTTGCAGAATCGGGTTATAGGATCGGAATAGCCCATTGCAACTACCAGCTCCGAGGGGATGATTCCGCAGCTGACGAGGACTTTGTCCGCCAACTGGCAAGCAATATGGGCGTTCCTTTTTTCGGGGTTTCTTTCGACACCCGGAAGCTAGTCGCGGGATCTGGAAAATCCGTTCAGGAGGCAGCCAGGGATCTGCGGTACGAATGGCTTGAATCTATCCGCCTCCGCGAGGGGTATGATTTGATCGCCACCGGCCACCATTTGAACGATTCTATCGAAACCCTTTTGTTCAACTTCGCGAAAGGCTGCGGCATCCGGGGCTTGCACGGAATTCTCCCAAAACGCGGCCATTTGATCCGGCCCCTGCTCTTTGCGGCAAAGGATCAAATCCTGGGCTATCTGGAAGGAAAGGAGATCCCCTACCGGCTCGACCGCTCCAACGAGGAGGAATACTACGATCGAAACAAGCTCCGGCTTGGAGTGATCCCCGTATTGCAATCCATCAACCCGGATTTTGAAGCCGGCGCCGGCGACACGATCCAGCGGATTCGGGAGGCCGAACGGTTTTATGAGTTTGGTATCGGGGAATGGGTTTCGCATGTCACAACCCTACAGAAGGGACAGCTCGTCATTTCCTGGGAGGAGCTTCAAAAGAGCCCCGCCCCTCCTACCCTTTTGTTCGAGATCCTGTCGCCCTTCGGATTCCGCTTCGGGCAATTCCAATCTCTGCTGCAGCAAAAGGAACTCCGCCCGGGAAGGCGTTGGTACTCCCCACCCATTGCCTGCTCAGCGACAGGAAAGAGCTCTTGCTGGCGGCTTTAAATGAAGAGCAACTTAGCAGGATTGACATCCCCGAAGGCTCGGAGGAGATTTCCCTTCCGGAGGGAATCCTTTATATCCGTTATCTGGACCAGGCCCCTCCCGAATGGCCCGAAAACAAGCGGGAAGTGTATCTCGATGCCGAAAAGCTGCGGTTTCCGTTGCTCCTTCGCAGGTGGGAAGCGGGCGATTATTTTCATCCTTTGGGCTTGGGAGGCAAATCTAAAAAACTGCAAGACCTCTTCAGCGATCTCAAAATGTCCGGTTTTGAAAAAGAGAAAACCTGGATTTTGGACATTTCAGGACAAATCGCATGGGTTGTTGGGCATCGAATGGATGAAAGCTTTAAAATGCAGCCGGCTTCAACTAAGTGCCTGCATTTGCGTTTCGATCGGCCTCCGGCCGGTCAGTAGTCTTATAAATTATTTAAAAAAAATCCCGACGATGATGAAGATCAAATCCACACTGATTGCCCTTGTTTTCCTTTTTTCTGCCCTATCTGCGTCCTACGCACAGCAGGTGGCCGAGATCCAGCAGTCGCTCGTCACGAAACGTACCGCAACCTGGTGCCCCTTTTGCGGGTCCTGGGGCTGGGATTTTTTTAAGGACCTTCGGGACAATGTATCCGACAAGGCCGTGTTGATCGCCGCGCATTACGGAGGGAGCACGCTGGAGAACCCGACTTCTCTCGATTTCGTAAGCAACCTGGGAGGCTCCAGCCAGCCCAAGTTTTTTATCAATAATGAAATACAGGCGGTTACCAGCTCTACCACGGCCGATGCGTTGGCCGTCATGGAGGGCAAGATCGACAATAATTACCTGGCAGCTCCGCTTGCCAACGTGGGTTTGGAAACAACATGGAATGGCGTGAATCTCGAGCTCGCCACCAAAACAAGGTTCTTCCAGGCCGCCGAAGGCGCCTACTACCTGGGCATTTACCTGGTGGAAGATTTGGTGATAGCCCCCCAGGCTTCCCAATCCGTAAACGCAAAGCACATGCGCATCCTCCGGGCAGCCCTCACTCCCACGACTTTCGGAGACCTCCTCGTCGACGGCGCGGTAGCGTCGGGAACCGAATTCGCGCAAACATACCCGGTGGTGTATTCCGGGTTTGATCTGGACAACCTGGATATCGTCGGGATCATCTGGAAAAAGGAGGGGACCAAATTTATGGCGGTAAACGTATGGGCGATCGACGCAAAGCCCGCTCCCCCCGTCGACCCCGTCACCTGCCCCGGCTTGAGCGCATCTATCCAGCCCAATCTCCTCGATGGGCCGACCACAACCCTTTTCCTTTGCTTAAGCGAGCCCGGGGAGGTTACCATAAACCTGGTGAACGATAACGGCCAAACGATCCGGATCCTTTTCGAAGGCTTTTTGCCCGCCGGTGAGCTGGAGTTCCCGATCGAAACGGGCAATATTCCGGTAAGCGGTTGGTATGCAGTGACGGTTCGCACCGCTGCGGGGCAGCGCGTCGCCATTCCATTTCTAAAACAATAGAAACAAAAAAGGCAGGCCATGGATGGCCTGCCTTTTTTGTTTCTAAAAATTCCTTTTATTCTATTCTGATATACTCCCCAGCGGCCGATTCCGTAACGAGGATCGCTCCGGTAAACCCGCGCTGCTTGGCGGTATTGAGCGCCTTTTGAGCCTCGTCTTTCGAACCATACCCACTCAGGAGTACGACCGTGAATCCACTTTTCTCTTTCTTTTCAATGACGCCGATATCGGACACTTTCTGGTCCTGGAAATTTTTCAGGTCCTTATAGGCTGCCAGTTTAACTTTGATTTGGCTGCTGCCTGCCGCTCCGCCGCCGCCGGTCATAAGCGAGTTGGGGGCATTGTAAGACTGGGGCGTGGAATCCGGTACACCTTTGGCGGTCATGGCGGAGGGTGTGCCTGCCTGGCGAACTACAAAGGCGGATTTGTATCCTTTTGTTTTGGCTTTTTGCAGGGCTTTGGAAGCTTCGGCCTCTGTTTGGAAAGGGCCAAGTCGCACCTTCTGATGGCTACCCTCTTCGGAGATATACACATTGCCGAGATCGGCCAGTTTGTTGCGGTAGCCGACCAGATCGACGCTTTTACCTACTGCCACTGCGGCCACCTGTACGGAAAATCCCTGCGAAATGGGCGAAGAAGGCGCCGATGCCTCGACGGGTATTTCATTGCTGTTGGGCACATTGGAATTCGTGCTCAGCAAGGTCGGAGCCCCCATAATGGCTGAAGAGGGGGTGATGGAAATAGTCCCGAGGATATTTTTATCCCTGCCGTCGCCAGTGCGCAGCGTGCGGTTTACATCGACAAAACCGGGTTTGGAATAGCGGATGACGTAAGAGGTATTTGGCCGCAGGCCCAGGGCGTAGCCGCCCCTCGGATCGGAATAGGATTCGAGGGTGGAGCCGTCCGTTTGGCTCACTGCGCGCACGAGAGTCGATTCGACGGGCTCGCCGCTCAGCACGTTTACAATGCCGCCAAAATACTCTTCTCCGAATTTCTTAAGCAGCACCTCAAAATTGCGGCCCTGTTGGCCGCCGAGCGTGGTGATGTTCAGGGTGTTGTTCACATACCCTTCCTTGGCGATCTCGACGTTGCAATTCAAGCCGGTCGTGGAGCGGAAGGTGTAGGTTCCCCTGGCATCGGTCATAAACCGGCCTTGCCCGCAGGCGGACAGGTCGATCAGCGCGTTGGCGACGGGGGTTTTGTCGGCGGCGTTGAAGACCGTAAAAACGATGTTATCGAGGCTTTTCTCAACGCGGTAGACGTCTTCCAGGCCTTTGCCACCCACCCGGTTGGAGACCAGGTAGCCGATGTTGTTGACTTCGTCATAGACGAAACCGTAGTCGTCGCGGGGGGAGTTGATCCCGGAGCCCATATTGGAGACGGATTCCCAGTTGCGGGAGCCTTTTTGAGCCCTAAAAATATCGAATCCGCCGAAGCCGGTATGCCAATTGGAGGCGAAGTACAAGTGGGCGCCGTTGAAGTATGGGGTCATTTCATCCCCGACCGAGTTGATGGCGGGGCCCAGGTTTTCGGGTGCAGACCAGGAGTTGCCCACCCGATGAGATACGAAAATATCAAAGCCGCCGAAGCCGTCGGGCCTGTTGGATGCGAAATAAATCGCATTGCCGTCGGGCGCGAAGGTTCCAAATCCATTGGAATAGCCGGGGCCGTTGTGGGGAAACGGAAGGGGATTTTGCCAGTCGCCCTTGTCGGAGACTTCGGCGATGTAGAGGCTCAGTTCCAGCCCGCTGGAAGGGATCTGGCGGGTGCCGTCCACAAAATTGTTTTTTGTGATGACCACCCATCTTCCGTCCGGTGAGTAAGAAACCGGGCCTTCGTTAAAGACATTGCGAAGTTCGGAGCGAAGGAAAGAAGGCTGGTTCAAACCCCTGACCTGGTCCCTGGAGGAAATGAACAATTGATTATTGGCGCTGCCGGTCCAGTCTGACTGATTTCCGGAGGAGCGTTTCATATCGATCCGGGAAGAGGAAAAGACTGCGTCGTTGAGGAAAAAAGCGGGGCCAAAATCGGCGGAAGTCGTGTTTACAGCTTCGGGTTGTACTTCGAAATCACCCTGGGTTTGCTGTCCTCCCATTGCAAAATCGCAGCTTTCCACGAAATGATTGCCTTCCAGGGGGTAGGTTTTTGCGTATTCCTGAAATTGCCGTTTGGCATGGTCGTATTGCGCAATGGCCTTCAGGGTCTGCCCGTATTGGAAGTAGGTTTTCGGATCGGCTTTGGTCGTCTCAATTGCCCTTTCAAAGTAGGCTTTGGCATCATCCATTTTATTCAGATGCCAATAACAGTCGGCCAGTTTGGCCAATGCCTCCACGTTGTTGGGTTGTTTTTCGACGATACCCAGGTAGGATTTGGCAGCCAAATTGTAAGCGTGCAGTTCGTATTGTTTGTTGGCTTTGCTCAGAGTCGTTTGTGCGTTTAACCCGGTCAATCCGGTCAGTAACAGTAGTAAGTTCAGTAAGATGGATTGAAAAAATTTGTTCATGCTATCCTGTGACTTTTGTTTTCGAGTGGAGAAATGAAAAAAATTGTTTTCCGGTCTAAACTAATAGGTGCAATTAAAGGAATTTGTTTATAAAACTACAACAATAGGTTTACAATTCCTTGTTTTGCCCTGGAAAAACGCCAGGGGTTCGGGATTTATTATCGTTTCCTCCATGCATGAGTCAAAACCAACACTTTGTCATAACTCAAAATGCCCTCTTTAAGTCCCTGGGATTTTAAAAAGGAATCGTAGACGAGGTCTTTCCATCGGGGAATGAGGTCGGGATAACTGTCGTAATTGTCCCGGATAGCCTGAAGATCCATGCGGATACCTTCGGGAAGCGCTTGAATGCGCTCTTCCAGTTCGAGGGGCAAAATCGCTTCATTTCATAGGCCGCGTATCGCCAGTAATAGAGGTTTCCCGCATAGCGGATATAAGGATCCGGATCGGTGGAACAGACCTGGTAAGCCAGGAAATTACAGGCCCCTTCGTTGGCAATGCCGTAACCGTGCGACATTTCATGCGCAATCACAAAGGGCCAGTTCAGGGGATGCAGGCCCGCGTCGATATGCCCTTCGCCGGTCCAGGGAAGGTAAACGCCCGAGGAACTGAAACGCAGCAGGATCCCTTTGGGGTATATCATCCTGGCCCTTACTTTCCCTCCAACCGGATATCCCCAACCCCCGACCGCAGCCTTCACCCTGGGCAACAGCGCGCGCTCCAGATGTGGAAAGGCATAGAAACCGGTCATGCCACTGTCCAGGGGATGGCGCATTTCCGCCCTGCTAGCCAGCACATCCATCGTAGCCAGGTCGTATTCCTCCTCCAGGGCAATAGCATCCAGGGGTTTGACCGACAGGCCGGTTTTTTTTTCAAAAGGGACCCGCTTATAGTGGAACCCCCAAAGCGCCAGAAAGCTGAAAGCCAGGAAAAAAACCGCCGACAATATGGCCCAAAACCCTCTCCTCCTCCCCTTAACAATAAAAACGCGGACCGTTATTGCCAGGAGAGCCAGCAACAGCAGATACACAAGCGGAACAGGGCTTAAACCGGAGAAGAACCCCTGAACATGGCGCACCGAGGGGTAAATCCCCATACTGTAAAATGACTCCATGGCCTCGGAGGAGAGGATGGCTCTGAAGGCCAGGGCCAGGAGAAAAAGGCCAATCCAAATGCTTCGTCTCAGGTATCGGTTTCTTATCGGCATCTTGCTAAAAACTTATTGCTTATGTTTGCAACTCCACAGGGGGTATGTTTGTTATCCTTTCCTGATTGATGAAGCATTATATTTTATTACCTAAATAACGCATTCATGGCTTTCGAATTGACAGATGCCAACTTTCAAGAAAAGGCGTTGGCGCCCGACACCGTATCGGTAATCGATTTTTGGGCAGAATGGTGTGGCCCCTGCAGAATGGTGGCGCCCGTCATTGAAGAAATTGCCAAAGAATACCAGGACAAGATTCTGGTAGGCAAAGTCGATGTAGACTCCAATTTCCAGGTTTCCATGAAATATGGTATCCGCAGCATCCCGACCATCCTGATCGTCAAAAATGGGGAGGTCTTCGACCGCCATGTCGGCACGATCAGCAAGGCGGCACTCACCGAAAAGATCGAAAAAGCACTGGCGTAAGATAATCCGCTCCAAAAGAATCCCTCCGAAAGCCATTTTCGGAGGGATTTCTTTTTTATTGCTCCGGTGGTCGATAAATTTGAGACGTTCATCGAAATTACATTTGACGCAGTCCCATTTGAAGCAACGCCAACTCGCTTCTCCTTATCTTTCCCCGCTGTCCTAAGACATACATTCTCCACCAACTTAAACTTCTCTATGAAAAAGATTTCTTTCCTGTTTTTTGCCGGAGGGCTGCTCGCAGCTGGTTGTCAATCCGGTAAAAATGAATCCGCTATGAAACTGAGCTATCCCGAAACGAGAACGGAAGATCAAGTCGACAACTACTTCGGATCGGACATCAACGATCCCTATCGCTGGCTCGAAGTCGACACCGCCGCAGAGGTCGAAGCCTGGGTCAAGTCGGAAAACGAAGTGACCTTCAGCTACCTCGAAACAATCCCCTACCGGGCAGCCATCCGGCAACGATACGAAGAACTTTTCAACTATCCCAAACTCTCCTCCCCTTTCAAAGCCGGCGATTACTATTTCTTCTACAAGAACGACGGCCTCCAGAACCAAAGCGTGATCTACGTCCAAAAGGGCCTGGAAGGCGCCCCCGAGGTATTTATCGACCCCAACGCCCTCTCGGCTGAAGGTACCGTAGCTATCGGGCTGGTCGGTTTTTCCGGCGATAATAAATACGTGGCTTATTCGCGCCAGGAAGCCGGGTCAGACTGGCAGGAAATCCGCGTCATGGAAGTGGCCACTAAAAAAGAAATGCCCGACCTGCTCGAATGGGTCAAATTCTCCGGCGCTTCCTGGTGGAAAGACGGGTTTTTCTACAGCCGCTATCCAGAACCCGCTCCGGGCATGGAATTGTCGGGCGATAACAAGAACCACTCCGTTTACTACCACAAACTCGGCGACACCCAGGATAAGGATCAACTCATCTACCGCGACGACAAGAACCCCGATATCTACCACTTCGGCGGCGTGACGGAGGATGAAAAATACTTCATCCTCTACAAACAGCCCGGCACCGATGGCTTCGCCACCTATTACAAGGACCTGGACAAGAACGGACCTTTTGTGGAACTCTTCGGCGGATATACCAACAAGAGCACCGTGGTCCAGCATACCAACGGCAAATTCCTCGTGCACACCGATATCGACGCCCCCAACTACCGCCTGGTCGCCGTAGACATAAAAAACCCGGCTAAGGAAAACTGGGTGAACGTCATCCCCGAATCGGAGCATTTCCTCGAAGGCGCCACCACCGGCGGCAAAAAGCTCTTTGCCAGCTACCTGGAGAAGGCTACCACGAGGATCTATCAGTCCGATTACGATGGTAGCAACCGGAAACCCATCCAGTTGCCTGGTCTTGGTTCGGCAGGCGGATTTGGCGGCAAAGAAGATGAAAATATCCTGTTTTACTCCTATACCTCATTTGTATTCCCGCCCACCATTTTTAAATACGATGTGTCCACCGGACAGTCCTCGGTTTTCTACAAGACGGAGCTGACCTTCAATCCGGAAGATTTCGAAGAAAAACAGGTGACCTATAAGAGCAAGGACGGCACGGAGGTGACGATGTTCATCGTGCACAAAAAAGGCCTGGAGCTCAACGGCCAGAACCCCGCTTACCTGTACGGATACGGCGGCTTCAACATCAGCATGACGCCCTTTTTCAGCACCTCCCGCATTATTTTGCTGGAAAACGGCGGCGTTTTCGCCATGCCCAACCTCCGCGGCGGCGGCGAATACGGAGAGGAGTGGCACAAAGACGGCATGCTGCTCAACAAGCAAAACGTGTTCGACGATTTCATCGCAGCCGGTGAATACCTGATCGAACAAGGCTACACCTCCAAGGAGAAACTCGCCATCAGCGGGGGCTCCAACGGCGGACTCCTCGTCGGCGCTTGTATGACCCAGCGCCCCGACCTGTTTGCAGTGGCATTCCCGGCCGTCGGCGTGATGGACATGCTCCGCTACCACAAATTTACCGTGGGCAAGGGCTGGATCCCGGAATACGGCTGTGCCGATTCCTCCGAGGTAGATTTTAAAAACCTCCTGGCCTATTCTCCCCTGCACAACCTGAAAGAAGGCGTCGAATACCCCGCCACCATGATCAACACGGCCGACCACGACGACCGCGTGGTGCCCGCGCATTCCTTCAAATTCGCAGCCGCGCTTCAGAAAGCCCAGGGAGGCGACAAGCCCGTCCTCATTCGGATCGAAACCAATGCAGGCCACGGCGCAGGCAAGCCGACCAAGATGATCATCGATGAACAGGCAGACCTGTGGTCCTTCTTCTTTATGAATACGGACTCGCCGGTGAAGTACCTTAAGAAGTGATTAGTGATTAGTGATTAGTGACTGGTGACTAGTTACTAGTCACCAGTCACTATTTTCCAGTTCGAATACCCGAACAACTGCCTTCCTCCAAATAAATTCCGCTCGATCCAGGTGAGCACCCGGGTCTTGAAACGCTCGTGTTTCATGGGTTTTCGCTGGGGCTTATAGCCCTTTTCGAAGTGCAACTGATCTGCCCAGTCGAAGCGGCTGATAAATTCAGCCATGACCTTCGGATGGGTCCCCTCGAATTTCCTATATAAGTTCATATTGCCGTAATCGTAGGTGGCGGCGCGTTTTTTGTACTCCTCCTCCATCGCGGCGGCTCCTTTGTGGATGGTGTCGAGCGATTTTGATTTCTGCTGCATGTACGACGGCGGTCGAACCCAGCCGTAGTGATACACCTCCGCATTTAGCTTTTCTACTTTAAGCTTATGGGTTCCTTCTTTCTGGCGGTAGTTCAGTCCGTCGAAGTTCGGGATGCGCCGAAACGACTGCGCCGAGATGTAGGAATGGATATCCGGATCGTTGCGCACGATGCGGATCTCGTGGGGATACCAGCCGTGGTGATCACAATAGTGATCGTAGTCGCCGAAAAAGTGCCTGTATTTGAACAAAAAGCCTTCGATCCGCGGATCGTCCAGGCGCTGCCGGCACCTGTCGCGGATATAGTCCAGGTATTTTTCGTGGATCACCTCGTCGGCCTGGAGGTAGAAGAGCCAGTCGCCCGTGCAGGCATTTTTGGCGATATCGGTCTGGTGGGCGTTTTCCATCCCGCGGGGATACTTTTCGATATCCCACACGGTGTGAATGATCTTCACCTTGTCGGAGCCGATGCTTTTGAGGAGCTCCTCGGTAGTATCGTCGGGGTCGCAGTCCCCCAGGGCGACGACAAACTCATCCACGATGGGGAGGATGGACTGGATGGATTCTTTTATCGGGTAATAGAGCTTGCTGGTATTTTTGGCGAGGGTAAAGCCGGAGATCTTCATGCTGTATTCTTTATTCCAGTTGCAAATACCTGTCCTTGGGATATTTTACTTCGTAACCCCATTGCCACTCCTTCCGGCCCTTGGCCTCCAGGGGGAGGGACCAAATCAGGTCCCCGTTTTCGATGTTGCGGACAGCGCCGGAGAGCTCCTGGGGCGTCACTTCGATCTCGCTTTGCCTGGAAATGGGCAATTGATCTGTAATGACGAGATTAATGGCCTGGGTCTTGTTGTTCCGGACCTCGATCTTCCAGCTGCGGGTCTCGACCTTATTCGCGCCTATGAAGCGCCGTTTGGAGTAATCCACGACCTTGGTTCGTTTCACGAGCACGTTGCGGTCCCGACCGAGGGATATGTCGAGGGTATCGGAGACGTAACGGACGTCGAGGATGGATTTTCCCACATAAGTGTCTTCGAAAAAGAGATTGGCCTCCCCTTCCAGCAGATTGTATTGTTCCCATTGCGTGATCCGTGCGATGAGAAACGCGCTTTCGTCCAGTTTAGGCACGCATTGGTACTCGTAGTAAGCCGGGATGAAATAACGGGTCAGATCGACCGTGTAGGTCTCTCCGTCGGAGGGCAGGGTGTATGGTATATCGACGCGGAAGGAGACATTGGTCTGGTTTTCGATGAGGGTCGTGGGAAGAGGGCATCTTCTGCTCCATAAAATAAGTTTCGGCTTGGACCTGCTTCCCCTTCATTAATTTTTATCTCCGTCATCAGGTTAACTGCTGCCTGTTACCTTCATGAGCAGGGACTGAGCCATCGTAGATGACGATTTCATTTTGATATCCATAAACCCTTGGGCCATTTGATAACCTGTATAAGAAAACACGAGCATGGAGGCATCGGGTGGGACGGAAAGAGTGAAATTGCCGTTAAAATCGGTTACTGTTCCAATTGTGGTTCCCTGAATCATCACATTAGCGCCAAGCAAGGGCTCTCCGAACTCATCTCGCACCTGCCCGCTCACCTGTCCGCCATACCCGCCGCCGGTGGCCGGAGCACCAGGAGGCAAATAGCCAGCCTGAGGCTTTTGAGGATAGGCCTGGTTAAAGCTCAAATACCAGGGTTGGAGAAAGGGTATGGCCCCCCCTGCGCTGGGGTCGGCATTCGAAAAGGCTAGTCGGACTTTATTCCAATCCTCGCCCGTGCTTTGGAAAACCCTGGCGCGGTACACCAGTTCGATATCGCTTTTTACGTCCTTTGCGCGGATATCGTACAGGGGAAACCATCCGGCCTGTCCAACGATGTACGAAGCCAGCACCTGGGCTTTCTGCGCCCGTTTGCATTCTATTTCAAACACTACCTCGCCCTTCGCCTTTTTGGGGTCTTTTCGGCCCTGCTGCATCTGGCTCTGGAGCTGTTGAATGCGAATGGAATGCGCCGAGACCCTGGCCTGCAGGCGAAGGGTGTTCAGCCGGATGGCCTGAATGCGCTCCACGTAATAGGCGTTGACCGATTTGAGGTCTTCCGGCCGGATGCCGGTCTGGCTGCCGCCGATCGCCCGGTTGGCTTTGAGCAGCTGCTCCTCTTCCGCCAAAGTATTTATGTATGCGTTGAGTATCTGGAGGCTGTCCTGCAGGGCTAAAACCTCCTGTAGCATCGCCCCCTTATCTTCTACTTCCATGAAATTCAGGCGGTGGTTGACGGAAAGGAGAATGAGCTCGTTGTTGGTTTTGATCTGAATGCTTTGGGGGTCGATAAAGGGAGAAAGGCCCTTGAACACCCATTTGCTGCGGCCCATGGGTATATCCGCCTGCACCGACCTGTGAACCTGGGCGCCCTGGAGAAACACGGTGACCGAATCGATTTGAGATTCGAGGGCTTTCTCAGCAGGCGTTTGAGAAATGGATAGAAATGGCGCCATCAGTATGAAAAGTGCATAAACAACTCGTTTTGTCATCGGTCTTTATTTTTTCGGGAAATGAAACCACGCTTTGCCTTGTACCGGCGATAAAGAAAAATACCCAGCCAAATTCCAACAATGATGAGCAGCAACGGGATGCCGAATGCGACCAGGAAGAAATAGGTCCCGAAAAGCCAGGAACCTTTCCTCGTTCCGGGATCAAATGGGTCGCCAAATTCATAGGGCTTGAGGTCTGAAGCGAGGATCTCCTGGTGGTTCATAGCTTCAATCGCCGGGTAGTATACCTTGTCTATTTCCAGCAATACTTTTTCGAAAGAAAAATCCTCGATCCTTTTCCCGTAGGTGATCACCGGTTGTCCTCTGAGGTCGGCGACAGGTTCTCGAATTTCCAGACCAAAATATTTCTCGCCGAATCGACCAAAAACCGGCCGGCAGGGCCCACTCCATGGATGTCTTCCAGCGTCAGTCCGCCCATCAATTGGATCATGACGGCCCCTTTGCCGATGGGCTGTTTCCAGGTGCTGCCGGATTCCAGGAGATAGATAAATGCATTAAATTTTCCCCGATCATAGCCTCTGAGCACGGTGGCGTCGTTGGTGTTCACCATAAACTGCACCTCCAGGGTCGTGATCTCTCCCGGCAAAAAACGGTTTTCCCAGACGTACCATTCCGAGGCATCTTCCAGGCCAAAACCTGATACATCCATCGAATCAAGGGCAACTTTGACGGGCTTCCCCCGCACCCGTACCCGAAGATCGTATAGATCGTCGAAGGATATCTGCATCAGGTTGTATGTGTCCGAGGGGTCGTAATAAGCATTCAGCGGATATCCCACCCGCAAGACAAGGGTGTCTCCCGTGGGATTGTGCATCTGGTACACCCCTTTGACCACCGCCACACCCGGGTAAAGCTGGATCTTCACCAGTTCCTGAACCATCTGGATCTTCTGGAATGCAAGGCTGTCTTCGGGGTGAAGCAGAAAAAAGGCGCCTGCGCCTCCGGCGTCCCAAATACCGGGCTGGGCCACATTGGAGAATGCAGGAACGGAGAAGAATAGTAGAAGATAAAGAGGCAGAGCTTTCATGCCCGCCAAATTACGTCTTTGCGGCGAGATTTAGTCGGGATAAGCCACTGCAAAAACGACGCTCGCCTCCTCCACTTTTCTGACCGCGCCGTTGGCGCCGAAAAGGCTGCCGGAAAACCTGGCGCGGATCAGCAAAGTAGAGAATCCGTTTTCATTTGGTTCGTAAAGTTCGGTTTCGTCAATCACAAAATAAGCCCCGGGCGGCTGAGGTTGAAGGTCAGAGCGAAAAACCAGGCCGTCTGCGATGTATTCCAACACGACCGTTTTAAGCTGAAGCGAATCGCCGGGTATTGGGACAATCTCGTATTCGGGGTTGTATTGGTAGGTGAATCCGGCCACGCAAAGGGTCGTACCGGGCGCGGGCGCTTGCACGCAGGTGGAGGCTGTTTTTCCGGCGGTGTCCGTCACGGTCACACAATGCGCTGAGCCGGGTAAAAAGACCTGAATAGATGGGCCCTGAGCCCCGTTATCCCATTGATAAATGTAAGGCGCCTGTCCACCGATCGGAATGGCGTTGAGTATCAGTGCGTTGGAATCGTTGGTGATCGTCACGGAAAAGCCGGGGGAATTGTCCAACACGACGGTCTGACAATTTTCCGAATAGCATCCCTGAGCAGGGTTTCCGCTTTGCAGGCAAACCGGGAAAGGGTCCTCGTTGTCGCGCAGGATCTCGGGGTTGGGAATGAGGTTGATCGTGGTGTCTTCGAAAATCCAGTACAAGGGCAGCCCTCCCGGGTCGGTGGTGGATTGAAATTTAACCCGGTAGCTAAGGAGGGTGTCGAAATTCATTTCCGGCGGTTTCCGAAAGGCAAAGCCATTGCCAGGGGAAATGAAATCCGGAAAATCAGCCTGGCCTGAAGGGGAGCTCTCATCGTCGCGGAAGTAAATAGCGAAAGAGGGCTCGCATTCATTCAGGCAGTCGAGTTGGGCAAAGCGACCCGAAAACTCCACTACGTCGAGCAAGTCTTTTTCAAAAGCTGTGTGAAGGTAGTATCGGTTTTCTCCGGCTGAGAGATCGAGCGATGCGCCGTCCTCCCATTGGAGATCCAGTGTAAAAATGGGGTCTTCTGTCACCGGAGGCGGCAGTTCTTTCTCCTCGCAACTTCCTGCAATGAGGAGGAGCAAGAAGAGGAGGATGTTTCCAGGTTTGAAAAACTGTTTTCTCATTATTTGAAAGGTCAACGAATCCAATAAAAAATTCCTGCAGATATTGACCAGGGGCCAATTTCCCGGCTGTCCGATCCGCCCGGCCAGGGTTTTCCGCTCCGATAAGCGACCCGTCCGCTCCCGGTAAAGCGCTTTCCAAAGTCGAATTGCAGCCCCGCAAAGGGTTGCACCTGAAAAGCCCTTTCCTTGCCTGCATCCAACCAACCCTGCGCAAAGACGGAACTGCGTTCCAGCAGAGGAAACTCCTCTATTTCACCCGAAAAATAACTCCCCAGGCGGGCTTCATACTCCGATTGTTCGCTCTGGGTGCGTTCCCAGGGTTTGGGGTAGCTCCGTTCTTCGATCACCCCCCTCACGGCCAGGCGGTATGTCAAGATCGCGCCCGCTTCGATTTGCAGCTTTTGCGCGGGTCGGAAAAGGATACCGGCCGGAATCTGTAGCTGATGTACCGAGCGGATATAGCTGACATACTGGGTATGGTTTTTACCAAAACCGAAAGTGCTTTGCTCCGAGCTGCCGAGCTCGATGTCGGAAATGTGCTGGATATGATACTGCAAACCGGCTGACCAGCCCCATTTTTCGTACAAAGAGCCCTGGAATATTCCGCCGGTCCATACGCCCGGCTGGGCTCCTGTAAACAGGCCTTGAAGTCCACCACCTGCCCCAACGCCCGCTCTCCAGACAAAAGGATGGTTTTGCGGCTCGATGGAGGGTTCACTTCCGGGTGTGATGACAGCCCTCAGGTTTGGATTCACATCGCGCTGAATGACGTAGTCGATTCCCGGAAGTTTGTTCATTACGGAAATGTAAGAGGATGTTTGAACAGGATCACTAATGGGATAAATGCCGTTTCTCTGGGAACACCCCCTTTATTACCTGGTGAACTACGGACTTGGGACCGGGGACATTGGCGACCATCGGCGTATCGTCGCATTTTTCTTCCTCGCGGACGATTTCTTTAGAAGGCGGTCCTTTTTTCAGCAAATTCCGGGCAATCGGCTGCTCGACAACGTCTTGAGCTCGATCCTTTATCATTGGTTCCGGTTTATCGGATCCAAGCCAGATCATTAGTACCAGGCCAAGGGATGCCGTGCCACCAAACCACCAGAATAGCAGAAAACGCCGGCGGCGTTTGCGCTCGGCGGCCGCGATGGCGGCTTCGGCAGCTTCCCAGTAGGCCTCGTTCCATTCGAAGCTTTGACTGCTAAGCTGTTCGCGAAATAACTTGTCGATATCTTTTGCCATAATTTTGGCTTTTTAAATCACCCGGCTCGTAGAGAGCGACTCCTTTACCATTTCCTGCAATCTTTTTCTGGAATAGCTCACATGCCATTTGGAAGTTCCCTCGCTGATCCCCAGCATTCCCGCAATCTCCTGGTGGGAATAACCGTCGATGGCAAAGAGGTTGAAAACCTTGCGGCTCACCGCAGGCAGGGCCTGCAACATAGCCGTCAATTGTCCGGCCTGCAATGCCTGTTCGGCCTCGTTGTAATCCGCCCAATCGCGGGTATTCTGTTCGTCTGAAAAATCCCGGTATTCTATCAACTCTTTTACCTGCCTGTTTTTCCGAAACTCGTCGATCAGCGTGTTGATCATGATGCGCCGGATCCAGGCCTCGAAAGGCGTGTCGTGCCGATATTTGTCCAGATTGCTTAGGATTTTCAAAAAACCCATGTTGAGCGAAGCCATGGCTTCCGACTCTTCCCGCTGATACCGCAGGCAAACCCCCTTCAAGGTGTCAAAGCAAATCCGAAAGAGCTGGTATTGCGCTTTCCGGTCGGCTTTTTTACAACCTTGAAGGAGGTCCTGGGATATCTGCATTTTTTTGGTTTAGAACGTTTAGGGAGGTTTAGGAGGTTTAGAGGGGAAAATCTAAACCCTCTAAACCTCCCTAAACCCTCTAAACTATCTTACTCTTTTACGATCCTATGGCTCACCATCCAGCCGTCGGTGGTCACCTTCAAAATATACATTCCTCGGGGAAGACTGCCGAGGGGTACCGGGAGCACTTGCCCACCGCCGGGAAGGTCGACGGCCTGGATTAACTCCGTGCGGCCGTCCGGGCTGGAAAGGCTTAGATAACCCCTGGTTGCCGATTCGAGGAAGAAGTATAGGGACAATTGGTCTTTGACCGGGTTAGGATAGGCCAGGGAAATAATTTCCCCATCGAACTCCTTCACTGCCAACACGACCCCTTCCTCTTCGACGCTGAAGGAAATATCGACCGAAGGATTGTCGGGGCCGATGGTCACCCACTTGGTTCCCTGCTCCAGGCCCGGTATTTCCACTACCACTTTATACGTGCCCCAGGCCAGGCTTTCGAATGCGAAAGTGCCATCGGCGTGGGTTAGGGTATGAGCCACAGGAGATTCCTGCTCGTCGAGCAACAGAATGGAAACATTGGGCATGGGATCTCCTTCCCCGCGCTCCTCTCCGCCGCCCCAGATATTGGCGCCATCGCTCACCAGACCTCCGATAAACCCTGGGCCGCCGGGGTTATTTCCCGGGATCAGCGCGATGTCGAAAAAGCTGGGGCCGGGATACGGGCTGGTAATTTGATCGGCCTCATTCCAGAAAAGGTGGTTGAAATGATAGGTCGGCATGTAGTTTTCATAGTAAGGCGAGCCAGGCGTGAGGAAAGCTTTTACCAGGTAATCGCCCTGCGCTACGGATCCAAAGGTGTAATAAGCGCCATTGGTTCCAGGGTTGCTGCTGAAATCGGTGGAATCCACCGCGGTGAGGGTACCAGCGTTCGGGTCGTATTGAATTAGGTAAACTTTGCCTTCGATCAGATTGACCTGCCCGTTACTATCGGCTGCATAAATATAGCCCTGGATGAGGTCGCTCAAGGTTGCCAGCTGCACGAAATAGCAGGCGGGGGTTTGGCATCCATCCGCATCCGTGACCGTTACGCAGTATACCCCGGATTCGAATACAATGATCGAGGCGCCGGACTCGCCGGTACTCCACGCAAAGGACAACGGGGAAGCGCCCGTGGCTTGCGCCGTCAGGCTGTATCCCAGAAAACCGCCCAGCGGCTGGCCCAGGATGAGCACCGAGCAAAGGGAATCCTGTCCGTTCCAGTAGCAATCGACGGCCGCACATCCGGCAGCATCGGTCATCGTGACACAGAACTGGCCAATGGAATTCGGAAAAATGGTCTGGGTTGTTTCCCCGGTATTCCAGAGGAATTCATAAGGGTCATCTCCCTGGGCTTCTGCGGTCAGGGATCCGCCCGGGTTGGGGGAAATGCCTACCCAGCAATTCTGGGGATCCGGGAACACCACGCAGTTTTGCGCCAGGCAGCCATCGCTGTCGGTGACCGTCACACAATACGTGCCGACTGCGTTGACCGTAATAGGATTGCCCACTTGTCCGGTATTCCACAGATAAGTATAAGGCGGATTGCCGTCGGGAATGGCAGTGAGTTGGACCAGGGTAGTGCCGAATACGGAGTCGACGTCAATATCGGCCGAGCATCCACCCCCACCGGCATTGCAGTATGAAAAAGAGGCCACAAAATTTGCATCGCCGTTTTGCCAGATAAAATATTGATAGAGATATGGCATATTCGGACAATTGATCATGGTCACCGTTACGAACCCGTAGGGAAGTTCCCAGGAGAAATTATCGGAATATGCGCCGTTGGCATCCGTGTAGACCGTGTTATTATAGATAGGTCCAATTGGAACGGAATCGGTGTAGATATTGATCTCTACATTTTCCACCGGGGCGCCGTTGTCGTCCGTCACTACGCCGGAAATCCCGATATTGTATGGCTGAGCCATAACCCAGGAACCAAGGGCCAGGAAAGAAAGCAGGAATAAAAACTTTTTCATAAAGGAAAATTTTATCTTTTGTGGGAAAATACTCACTCCAAACCTCTCACGGATTTTTCGATACAAAGGTTGGGTGAAAGCGAATAATTTTCAAAAAAAAATCACATGCAACCACTTGCGGAGCGTTTGAGGCCTCGTTCGTTCGATGAATACGTCGGTCAGGAGCATCTGGTCGGCCCCGGCGCCGTATTGCGCCGGGCGATAGAATCCGGAAACCTGCCCTCCTTTATCCTTTGGGGTCCACCCGGAGTAGGAAAGACCACCCTGGCCAACATCATGGCCCACCAGCTCAAAAGGCCTTTTCAAAGCCTCAGCGCCATCAATTCGGGGGTCAAGGATATCCGGGACGCGATCGAGAAAGCGCAGTCCCAGAAATTTTTCCAAAGCCCCAACCCCATCCTGTTTATCGACGAGATCCACCGATTCAGCAAATCCCAACAGGACGCCCTGCTCGGCGCCGTCGAGAAGGGAATCATCACCCTGGTGGGCGCCACTACCGAAAACCCCTCCTTCGAAGTCATTTCGGCCCTGTTGTCGCGATGTCAGGTCTATGTTTTAAAGCCATTGAACGAAGAAAATCTCAGGAATTGGTGAACAGGGCCCTGGAGACGGATGAGGAGTTGAAAAATTTAAGCGTCGAGATCAGGGAATGGGAAGCGTTGTTCAGCCTTTCCGGTGGCGATGCCAGGAAACTTTACAATGTATTGGAGCTGGCCTGTTCTGACGCCGTTCCCGGCGAGCCCTTCGTGTTGACCAACGAGGTGGTGCAGGAAAAGGTCCAGCTCAATATCGCCTTGTACGACAAGGGCGGGGAATACCATTACGACGTGGCATCTGCCTTCATCAAGTCCATTCGCGGCAGCGACCCGAATGCGGCGGTGTATTGGTTGGGAAGGATGCTGGAAGGAGGAGAGGATATAAAATTCATCGCCCGGCGCATGATGATCTCGGCTTCGGAGGACATCGGGTTGGCAAACCCGAATGCCCTGCTTCTGGCGACTACGGCATTTCAGGCGGTCCAGGCCATCGGAATGCCCGAGGCCCGGATCATCCTGTCGCAGGCCGCCATTTACCTGGCTACTTCCGCCAAAAGCAATTCGGCGTACATGGCCATCAACCAGGCCTTATCGCTCGTTCGGGAAACCGGTGCCTTGCCCGTGCCGCTTCACCTGCGAAACGCCCCCACCGGGTTGATGAAAAAACTGGATTACGGCCAGGGCTATCAATATTCCCACGACTACGAAGGGAATTTCGTGATGCAGGAGTACCTTCCCGAAGATGTTAGCGGGAAGAGCCTTTACCAGCCGGCGAATAATCCGGCGGAGCAGCAAGTGAAGACGAGGTTAGCAGGGCAGTGGAAGGGGAAGTACAATTATTAGTTTTCAGTTTTCACGCTCTCTCTCCGTCTCCCCCGACAACCTTTTTGCCAGTTGTTTTCCGTCTCTGTTGAAAAAAGTGTCGAGGTACATAAATAATTCGCGGCGGGAGGAGGGGCTCAGGCCTTCGAGGGATTGGATCTCCGTTTCGATCACAGGCCGGGTCCGTTCGAACCGAAGCAGGCATTCGTTCCAGGCTTCGGGGGAAGGCAGCGCCCCTTGAAAAAGGCGATCCTTGACGTCGAACTGGCCCTGGTTGATGTTGGGCACCGCGTAATTGGCGTCTACCCAGCCCGCCAGGTCAAAATCATAGGGGACTGCAAAGAGGTCGCCCGTTTTTTCGTGGCGGATCAATTTGATATTTCGAAGGGTGGGGATATCCCAGTCAGAGTTGCCGATCATGTATTGGAAAGCCCGCATTTCCAGGGAGCTGCGCGACTCGATCTGATCGAGGGTGATTCCGAATTCTTCGATTTCCTTTCCTCCAGGCGGTCGGCAAGTTCTTCGGTGGGTTCGAGGAAAAAAGCCAGGCGGGTAAAAGGTTTCTCCCTTTTCTGGGAGTCGACATAAGTAATTTCGGCGAGTTTGACCCGGTAGCTCATGGGAGTCAGGTGCTGGTAATATTCGTAGGCGAGAAATTCGCGCAAGAGGTTATCTTGCCCGTTGGATTGCTTGGAGACGCAATGGGTTACCAGTTTAAGGGTATTGTATGGGCCCAGGTTGCGTCGGGCCATGTCCTCTTTGGAAAACTTGACCTTTAGAGGTGGAAAATCGCAAACGCGGAGGCGATATTTCCCGCGGGGCTTCACTTCTGCGAGAAACTCCTGTTGTTGCCCCATGGCATCCTCAAACGAAAAAAGCGCAGATTGGTAGGTATCGTTTGATGCCCCGTCCAGCAGGTTGCGGAGGTCGGTTTCCAGGGTAATTCGAAGTACTTCGGGTTGTTCCAGCCATTCGAACATGGAGCGGGGCTGGATGATCCCGGGCTTTCCCTGATGAGTCCAGGGCGCGAACAGAAAGGCCGTCAGGCCTGTTACAAGCAACGTGGAAAGGGTAAGCGAAGTTTTCATTTTTTGGGTGTTGAGATGAATACCGACACAAAAATTTCCCCTGCGACGCATGGAAAGACGGATTATTCGATGAATGGTCGCAAACTTTCGATAAATTTTGTGTTAAATTTCGGGCAATTTAACAGACATTGGCTAAAATAAGAGGAACAGCAATACTCGTGCTGGCATTGCTGACAGGGGGATGTCAGCGCCAGGCAACTACCAGACAACCTGGAGAGCTCGGAAATTTTGCCGAAAAGCCAAAAAATATCATTTTGCTAATCGGCGACGGTTTCGGGCTGGCTCAGATGAGCGCCCTGATGTACCAAAACGGCAATCGGTGCAGTCTGGAGGCATTTCCCGTCATCGGACTCCATAAAACGACCTCCTACGACAACCTGATCACCGACTCTGCAGCTGGTGCCACCGCCTTTTCCTGTGGCAAAAAAACCTATAATGCCGCCATCGGCATGGACAAGGACACGCTTGCCTGCCGGACGATCCTCGAGCAGGCCGAAGATCGCCAGATGGCCACCGGCATGGTCGTCACTTCCCCCATTACCCACGCTACCCCTGCCTCCTTTATCGCCCACGTGCCCGTCCGGACCCTCAACGAGGAAATAGCCGAAGATTTCATGGATACGGAGATCGACCTCTTTATCGGAGGTGGGCAGAGGTACTTCGAACGAAGGGCAGACGACAGAAACCTGATCAAGGAACTCGAAGCCAAAGGGTATTACATCTATTCCTATTTTAACACCGACCTGGCCCGGATACACCGCCTCGATAAAAAACGGAATTTCGCCTACTTCAGCGCAGACAACCAGCCGGTCAGCGCCATTCAGGGTCGTACCTACCTCCCTTATGCCGCACGACTGGCCATGCCTTTTCTCGATGCCCGGAGCGAGAAGGGTTTTTTCCTCATGATCGAGGGAAGCCAGATCGACTGGGGCGGACACGCAAAGGATGCGCCAATGATGCTCGCCGAGTTGAAAGATTTTGATGACACGATCAAGGAGGTGCTCAAATTTGCAGCATTGGACCGGGAAACGCTGGTCATTGTCACCGGCGACCACGAGTGCGGAGGGGTCACGATACAGCCCGGGTCAAAATTTAAAAAACTGGACCTGGCCTTCTCCACCAATGGGCACACCGCCAGCCTGGTACCCGTCTATGCTTATGGCCCGAAAGCAGAACTTTTTCGCGGCACCTACGACAATACTCAAATTTACTTTAAAATGGTGGAAGCCCTTGGGTGGTAGTTTTTAGTTTTTAGTTCTTAATTTTTAGTTAGAGCCTATGGCAACTAAAAATTAAGAACTAAAAACTAAAAACTCTCCTACGGCGCCAGCCGCTCCACCTTCCAGCTTCCTTCCGCATCGAGCGTAAACTCAAAGCGGTCGTGAAGGCGGTTTTGCCGGCCTTGCCAAAATTCGAAACGATGGGGCTTGATCCGAAACCCGCCCCAAAAATCGGGCAAGGGGATTTCTCCATGCCGGAATTTTTCCGCCATTTTCTCAAACTGCATCTGCAAGAGCTTCCGGGAGGAGATCGCGGAGGATTGCGCGCTCGACCAGGCGCCGAGTTGGCTCCCGCGCGGCCGGGAGGCGAAGTACCTCATGGATTCTCCCGTGCTTACTTTTTCAGCACGGCCCATTACAATCACCTGACGCTCGAGGTCGAGCCAGGGGAAGAGGATGGCGACCTGCGGATTTTCTCCTATTTCTCTGGACTTTCTGCTGTGGTAGTTGGTAAAAAAAACGAAGCCTTCGCGGTCGTACATCTTCAGCAGGACCGTGCGGACGGAGGGCGCTCCCTGCTTGTCGGCCGTGGAAAGCACCATGGCATTGGGCTCGCGGAGTTCAGCTTTGATGGCCTCTTCCATCCATTTTTCGAATTGCAAAAAAGGGTCGGGCAAGAGGGTCTTTTTCGTGAGCTCCGCCTGCCGGTATTCATTCCTCAGGTCAAAAATTTCCATCGCTGTTTCTTTAGTCTTTTCTTCAGGGCATTCCCCCTCCCGGCATTCCGGAGGAAGGCGCCACCAGGAAGCGGTCCAGTGCAGCTCGGGCCTCCTGCAATTCCAGCTGATAAGCCTTTTCCTCCGGGAATTGGCGAACCAGCGCTTCCACATTGGCATGCCAAACCATGCAGACGGCGTGCCTCCTCGACCGGGCAAGGGAAAGTTGCTGGAGCACTTGTGGCAGGTTGCCGGCCTGGCCCTGGCGGATTTCCGTTTCCTGGTTTTCGAGGTCCAAAACCAGGGCATCTTCGTGATTTACTACTGCTTTGGCTTTTGGGGCGGTTTGCAGAGCCAGTTCGGCGTTTTCCTTTGCCAGGATTTCAATTTCCGGCCTTTCGGCCGATTCGTCTTTTATCGCAAGTTCAAACCCCGACTCCAAATCGGTTGCGCTCAGAGGGTAGCCGGGCGCGAGTTTCAATGCCAGGCCGTTCAAATAGACCGTTTTGCCTTTTAACTTTTCCAAAGACTCCGGATCAAGCCGTGAAAAACCGTTCAGAAAGGCCCTGGTCTTTTGATCATCGAGCAGAAATGGATTCAGGGAATGGTCCTCCAGGCCAAACAGTGCGGACTGCTTGTTATAATGGTCCACGGCAACCATGACTTTTTCCAGCATCCCGCCGGATGGGGTCAATTCTTCGTGCCCAACCCGGATGGAAATTTGATATTTATCTATTAAAAGATCGAAGGAGTCCTTCATAGGGGATGAAATTTTGGGAGTATGGCCACCGCCGGTATTGCAGCCCAGGCAAGCTGCAAAAATGGCGAAAACGCAACAAAAGACATAAAGAAATCTGGAAATCGGAAGCATGAACATGCCTTGAAACATTAATGATTCTCGGTTGGTACTTCCACCGCAGAGATGATGTTGGAGTTGGCCAAATTGATGGTTCCGTTTTTCAGGTCATCCACTGAGCGGGTTACGGTTACCCCGTTCCAGGGGTCGTGTATCCTGTAGGTATGCGGGGTGGTGCCTTTATCTATTTGGGTAACCACCACGTAGTGCGTGTAAGAGGTCGAAGTGCCGCCGATCACGATGGGCACCGGATTTCCTCTTTCTACTCCTGCGTTGATTGCATCAATCGCATCCCCTACGGAAAAGCCGGAGCCAATTTTCTTGGTCGAATAGCCCAATCCGGTTTGAGTGCTTTGTTTGTTGAGCAGGTCGTCGGCCCAGCGGCCGCTGCCTGCGGCGATATTGCTTCGGGAAGCGCTTACGCCCTTATGCGCACCGGAGGCGCCACCCGAATAGGTACTTTCCAGCATGGTTTTCTGGTCGCCCGCCATGCTGGGATTGGCCGCTGTACCGCTGGCGTTATTGGCCGTATAGGGATTGGGGTTATTGTCGTGAATTTCCAGGGCGTAAATAGGGTCGGCTTCTCCCCTGACGGCCTGCACGGAGGTGGCGTTGCAGGAGTGCGACCACTGTTGCTGGATGCCGGAATCAAAAGTGCTGCCGGTGAGCCGAAGGTGATCCTGCATCCATTCCCTGGTCTGCCCTCTGATACGGCCGGCAAAGGTCTGGATCTCGTCGATGGTCCGGTTGGCAGCCAGGGCCTTGAAAAGCCATTGCCGCTCCTGATAATTTTTCGCCAGAATTAACTGGATGCAGAATTGGATATTTTCAAATATGCCCAAACTCGCGAAGCGCTTTTCCGCCCTTTCGGAGTGGTAGGCGCCCATAATATCTCCATCCGCTTCGGGATAGGCGCCGTTCAATAGCCGGAGGGCGAATTTTTTTTCGTCGCCACTGAACTCGTCGTCGACATCGGTAGAAAGGGAGCGGCCCGTTTTATTAAAATAAGCCGTTTTGAGTTTGGAGAGTTTTAAATAATCGCCTTCGTAGGGAGACAGCACTGCATAGACCTCTGCTTCGTTGGTGCCGATGCCTTCCATGGCATTGCGGAGCCGTTCGGCCTGGGAATCGAAATTATTCTGATCTGTCTCACCGGCGACCATATTTGTTTCGGGGCCCTTCTTGTCCGCCTTGGGTGTGATGAGGGAAAGGGCGAGCCGAAGTTCATCTCCGCTGAGGTCGTCGCGCAGATCCGTTTCTATATCCACAGAAAAGCGGGCTTTGTATTCCTTCTTGAGCTCGGCGATGTCCTCGGCGTCCCGCTGAAGGCGCTGGAGGTTTTGGAATATGGCCTCCTCGTCGGTTCCCCAACCTTTGACGGCCTCTTTTACGTTATTGGCAATGACCTGGACCTGGCGGTCGGACAATGCTCGAAGTTGGACGGGGGCGGAAGACTTTAGTTGAAGGGTGGGCGGTTGGAGGGTTGCCGTAGGCTCATGGTCGCTCTCCCGCTGGTCCGGAGCGTTGGCGGGCTGCACTTTTGCCTGTTTTTTCTGAGCGACCTGAATTCTCTTCATTCCCATTTTTTGGCTTTTGGGGATTTTCGAATGAAATGTACGATAATTTTTTAAATTAAATTTGTGATAAAACGCAAAACACCTTCAAAAGCGCTTTTCACCTGCGGGTAAGTCGCCGCCGTTTTCAAATTAGTTGCGTCTATCGCAAATTGAGTTAAGCTTATTCTCTCCTGTCCTTCCCAACCATCTAGTGAAAATCTCCCGTCTTACGATCGAAGATAGGGTTGGCAAAGGCCAGTTTTGGACAAAATCAGTTTTTGAAATTAATCTGCACAGCATTTATAATCCTTAAAGGGTCTTGCACTCAGAACCGATCTTGTTTCATCCCATTTTTTCAATTAATCCCACAACTATGAACCGATTCTTTACCATCATGTTGTTGGCCGGATTCCTGGGAATGGCTAGCTCCGGCACTGCCCAGATTAACACCTGCCCATTCACCATCCTGTATATTGCAAATGGTCTCACAATGGAGGCCCACCTCGCCAGTCCGATCCCCGTTCTGCCACCCACAGACACTCAATGGTTTGTGGACGGCAACTCCCAACCCATCGGCACGGGGGTACAAATCACGTATACTTTTCCCGCCCCGGGGGTCTACTATTTATGCGCGGTTTACTCCTGGAACGGGATTTCCTGCACCACCTGCAATTGGGTGGTCGTCGGCTTGTGTCCCTGTGTAGATCCCTCGCTTATTGACCCCGACCATGTGTGCGCCACGGTTTGGGACCCGGTTTGCGGGTGCAACGGAATAACCTATCCCAATCCCTGCGAAGCCGTCTATTCAGGCGGAGTCACTTCCTGGACACCTGGACCCTGTGATCTGGTTGATTGCAGCGACCTGGCAGTGAAATTCTATTGGGAAGTGTCGAACAACGATCCGCTCGGCTTTCAGTTTTTCGATCAAACCCAGTTTCCCGGCGGGCAGATTCTCTCCTGGGCCTGGGATTTCGGAGATGGCGTCACCTCCTCCGAGCAAAACCCATTTCACACCTATTCCGAACCCGGAGTATATACCGTCTGCCTGAGCGTAAAAGCGGCTTCGGCGAACGGCGACATCTGCGAATCGACCTATTGCGAAACCATCGAGTTGGGCGAGGGTTGTGAGGATGCCTGCTATTTTCAGATCCATTACGAGCTCGAGGGGGTGCAGTTTCACGCCTGGTTGCAATCCGACCCGGTCGATCCCCAGTTGCCGGATCCGATCAAGTGGATCCTCGACGGAGAGGTCCAGGGAACCGGAGAGGAGTTCGTGCATTTGTTCACAGAACCCGGAGAACATGTTCTTTGCGCCAGTTATGAGGGGCTTGGTGGAAACTCCTGCACGGTTTGCAAGGCATTTGTCGTCACGGGCCTCTGCGTGGACTCCAGCCAGATCGACCTGACCGTACCCTGTCCCTTATTTTTTAACCCGGTCTGCGGTTGCGACGGCGTAACCTACGACAACGCCTGCGTGGCATTCAATTACGGAGGGGTCACTTCCTGGACGCCCGGACAATGCGGCTCCGTATGCAACAGCCTTTTCGTCGACTTTTACGGTTTCAATTCCGGCGGCTCGCTGACCGTTTGGACTTTCACGAGCACCTCCTACTTCCCCGACGGGATCATCACCGATTGGTTCTGGAATTTCAGCAACGGGGTGAGCGGAGAGGGAGAATCCTTTACCTTAAACTTCAACGAGACCGGCGATTACGAGGTATGTCTGACCGTGCAAGCAGCTACCTCGAACGGCTCCCTTTGCAACGCCACTTATTGCGATACCATCACCGTGCCGACCTGGTTTTGCATCGATCCCTCCCTGATCGACCCCAACGTGAACTGTCCTGCCATTTACGAGCCGGTCTGCGGTTGCGACGGGGTGACCTATTCGAACTCCTGCGTGGCCAAATACCACTATGGAGTGACGATCTGGGAGGAGGGCGCCTGCACGACCGATTGCTACGATCCAAATTGGGCCGATCCGAGTTATCCGTGCATTGAAATTTACGATCCGGTGTGCGGTTGCGACGGGGTGACCTATGAAAACGCCTGCAAGGCACTGCATAATTTCGGCATCACGGCCTGGACGGAAGGGCCTTGTTGCAACCAGGCACTTTGCGAGGCACTATTCTCCGTTACGGTTTTCCCGGGCGGCACGGTTTTGTTCGACGATCTGTCGACCAACGCCGAAAGCTGGACACTGGATTTTGGCGACGGAAGTTTCCACTACGGATATATGGATTCGCTGCTCTATCAATATGCATTTCCCGGCGTGTACACCGTCTGTCTGGAGATCAGCAATTTTGCTGGCACCTGCACGGATACCTATTGCCTGACTTTGGAAATCGGCCCTAATGCCACGGAGGATCAGGATCCCAGCGGGTTTAATGTGCAGTTGATCCCCAACCCGGCGAAGTCCAACACCAAATTAAAGCTCAGCGGGACGAGCGCAATCGGGGTCCGTCTTCTGGATGTGTATGGCCAGGCGGTTTGGGAGAGCAAGGCGGCCGGCTCCGAGTACGACATACCCCTCGATGCATTGCCTGCCGGGGTTTATCTGGTGGAAGTGGAGACGGAGAAGGGGAAGGTGGTGAGGAAATTGGTGGTTGGGGAATAAAAAACTACTATCTTTATTCAGCATAAAGAATAGTTTTTTGGGAGAAAGAGCTGACCATACCGATCAAATTCTTGATAAGCAATCCAAAGCGGCGTCTTATGGCCAATCCAGTGTTCATGAGACGCCGCTTTTCTCCTTTTCGGATAACAGGCCAGAGGCCGCTGTTCAATTGAAGCTCCAGGAAATTGCGGACAACAGCTCACAGGTTCAAAGGGCTACTTATTTTCAAAACATAGCCAAAAATTCTCCGCCCTTACAGTTGTCTGTGGGTGGGGTTGCGCAATTCGACTGGACAGAAAAGGATGGTGATAATTATATAGATCACCCAGACAAGCCGCCACCAGGAGAGTATAAAAAGATCGCGGATCCCAGGAATTCCAAAAAAATCGTTTGGGTAAAAAAAGTAGCTGTCGCACCACCTCCCTCCTATGAAGATAAGGTGGGAGCCTTACCTGCCAGAGATAATTTTGATGCTGAATTTACGGTAGATGCCAGCCTGATCAAGTTTTCACAGGACTCTATAAGCTCCTCTTTTCAGGACGATGGAGACTCCCTAGCAACTACGATTGCGAGTTTAAGAGCCGGAAGATTATCTCCTAATGATCTCCCCGCCATTCGGGTAACGATGAGAAAAGGGCGCCTGGTTTCACTCGATAACCGCCGGTTATATTGCTGTAAAGAGGCAGGGGTTCAAATCCGATGTGTTTGGGCGACCGCAGGGGAAATTGAAAAGAGGGACTTTACGGCCGGAGAAAACGGCGCAGCTACCATTACAGTCCGGAAATAAAATGCACATGGAAAATCTCCCCCTCTTTTACAACACCTTGCCGATATTCCTCGCTTGCACACCGTCCCGTTTCCGGAGCTCAGAATTGGAAAAGGAGAAATAACCCTATCGGTCGACGACGTCGACGAAAAGCGCTTTCAATTGGTTTTTAAGCCGTTTCAGGCCATCAGGGTCACAACCGTGGATTGTTTTCTTTTCCCAACCAAATCCGGGTTTATTCGCGGTGGAGTTTTTATAGTCGAAAACTCGCCCTGGGTCCTAGAGCTGCGCGAAGCGCTGCGCCAAATCGACCGCACCGCTACCTTCATGGACAAGGCATTCCACTATCTCATTCCGGCAGGAGACGATGTGATTGAGGTGGTGGCCTGGGGGGTGGTATCGAGCCGGATTTTTTAGTTGCTTTGCACAAAAAATCACCCTGTCAGATTTGACAGTTATTGCATTTGAATTTCAGGGCTGTTAACTTTGTTACTGTAAAATTTATAGTAACTAAAGTAACTACACCATGGATCGCATTAAAAAGATCGTTCTGATCACCGGAACTACCGGCGCCATAGGAAGAGCGACCGCTATACAACTAGCCAAAGAGAATTGCCAGCTTATTTTACTTGGGAGGAATCCGGAAAAGCTTACGGATGTAAAATCGGAGATTGAGAATACCACCGGAAATAAGAATGTGGAAGTTGTAATTGCCGATCTGGCAGAACCATCATCCATCAAAAAGCAGTAAAAGAAATCAAAAGCCGTCATTCAGCTCTGGATGCTTTGCTGAACATAGCCGCGGTTTTCAGGCCAAATAAAGAAGTGAATTCAACAGGATTGGAGTGGATGTTCGCCGCCAACCATCTCGGGCCCTTTGTCTTGACGAATGAACTTCTGGACTTATTGAAAGCCGGGAAACCGTCCAGGGTAATCAATGTAACTGCGCCCTCCACTACGAAGGTTAATTTTGACGATCTACACGGGACTAAAATTTTCCTCCGGTTTTCTCGGCTCTTTTGGAGCCTCCAAAATGATGAACCTTTTATTTACTTATGCCTTGGCCAGAAGAATAGAAAACACAGGGGTCAGTACAAATGCATTTCATCCGGGCCTGGTTAGATCCGGGTTGACAGCGGAAATGCCATTTTTGATCCGCTCTATTACCAACATGATATCCGGATCTCCGGACAAGGCAGCGGCCATGTTGTCCAAATTGGTTATCGAGCCGGCATATCAAAATTCGAACGGAAAGTTTTTCAAATTTGACGGCAAAGAAATGAAATCCTCTGCCTATTCTTATGATACGGAGGTGCAGGAAAGGCTTTGGAGGGTGAGCGAAGAATTGAGTGTTTGAGGAAAAAAAGAGGCGCGGATTCGACATCCGCACCTCTTCAAGCAATAGGGATTCAGAACAATTTTACACGCAATGCTAATCTCCGTGGTTGCCTTCGCCGATCGCCACGATTTTCGAATCTGAAATGGCCAGCAATTGCTCGTCATTGTTGCCGGAGGTGTATAGACCACCCGGCTGCTCACCGCAATCTCGGGGTGAACGGAACTCACAATGGCCCTGCCTTCGTGGAAGGTCAGTTCAGAGGAGTGGGCAATGAATTCGCCACCGTAAGGTCGTTGGGCAGGTCTCTGGTAGCGAAGTCGGCTGTCATCCCGGCGGGAATTGTAAAGGTGCATGTCTCGGGGGAATTAGAAAATCCTCTGAAGAAGGAAACCACTACCCTGTTGGAATTTCGGGACTGGTTGGTCACGGAAACCACTGTCCCAGACCGGACACGGCCGGAGGTGTTGGAACTCATGAAAGTTACCAGATACCTTCCTACAGGAAACGGCCAAGGAAGGATTGGAAATTCGAACTGTCCGATTTCTCCTAACTCGATGAGCCTTTCCAGGCTTTTGATGGACGGGGCATCGGTCGGGCCAATTAGGGCCTTTTGATTGAATTTGCTTTTCATGGCAAAATTTTTAGGGTTTAAGGATAAAATGAATTTACGAAGACAAAATTATTCGGTTTAGGCCCAGGAGCATTACACTTTTGTAACATTCAAGCTTTTCTCTGCTCAGGAGGCTTTTGTTTTCAAAACAAGGTTTCCAAAATTTTTCCCGGAATGCCCCTGGGCAGAAGGCCAAAATAATCCTTAAAACACCTGGTAAAATAGGCAGGCCAGCTAAAGCCCATTTCCCATCCAATGTCGGCGATGGATAAATTGGAATTCTTGAGGAGTTCGGCCGCCCTTTCCAGGCGATATTTTCGGATATATTGGGAGGCCGAGAGGTTGGTTTCTTTTCATCCGGCGATACAGCTGCATCCGGCACAAAAAAACCGCAGCAGCAAGCTCGTCTGTCGAAAAATTCATTTTGGAGATTCCTTTCGATCACCAAATCGACATGGCGAAGGAAATTGGTTTTTTGGGGTTGCAGATCGCAAGGGGTTGGTGAAAAAGAGGATAATATTCTTCACCCTAAGATTCATAGAGGGTCC
>JADJBL010000006.1 GCA_016703765.1 Saprospirales bacterium | reverse complement strand
GTTGTCCGTCACCGTCACGGTGAAAGAACACGTTGCCGTCTGGCTATTCGCCGCCGTCACCACAAAGGTGTTGGTCGTCACCCCAACAGGGAAGCAGAAACCGCTGGCTTGTCCGGCGGTTTGGGCCGTTGATTGGCCAGGGCAGTTGTCGGTACCCACGGGGGCTGTGTACATCACCACGGCGCAGCATTGACCCGGGTCGTTATTTACAGAAATATTTGAAGGGCAGGAGATCATTGGCGCTTCGTTGTCCGTCACCGTCACCGTAAAGGAGCAAGTGGCCGTCTGGCTGTTCGCCGCCGTCACCACGAAGGTGTTGGTCGTCACACCTACCGGGAAACAGAAGCCGCTGGCCTGGCCTGCCGTTTGTGCCGTCGTTTGGCCCGCGCAGTTGTCCGTGCCGACTGGGGCTGTGTAGATCACGACCGCGCAGCATTGGCCCGGATCGTTATTCACCGAAATATTCGAGGGGCAGGAGATCACCGGCGCTTCGTTGTCCGTCACCGTAACGGTGAGAGAGCAGGTAGCCGTCTGGCTGTTTGCCGCCGTCACTACAAAGGTATTGGTCGTCACACCTACCAGGAAACAGAAGCCGCTGGCCTGGCCTGCCGTTTGGGCCGTCGTTTGGCCCGGGCAGTTGTCTGTACCCACCGGAGCCGTATAGTTCACCACCGCGCAGCACTGGCCCGGGTCGTTGTTCACCGAAACATTCGAAGGGCAGGCGATCGCGGGGCCTCATTGTCCGTCACCGTCACCGTGAAAGAGCAAGTGGCCGTCTGACTGTTCGCCGCCGTCACCACGAAGGTATTGGTCGTCACACCCGCCGGAAAGCAGAAACCGCTGGCTTGGCCCGCCGTTTGAGCCGTCGTTTGGCCCGGGCAGTTGTCCGTACCGATCGGAGCGGTATACATCACCACCGCGCAGCATTGGCCCGGGTCGTTATTCACTGAAACATTCGAAGGGCAGGTAATCGCGGGCGGCTCGATATCGGTCACCGTTACCGTGAACGAGCAAGATGCCGTTTGGCTATTTGCCGCCGTCACCACGAAGGTATTGGTCGTCACGCCCACCGGAAAGCAGAAACCGCTGGCTTGCCCCGCCGTTTGAGCCGTCGATTGGCCCGTGCAGTTGTCCGTACCCACCGGGGCGGTGTAGTTCACCACGGCGCAGCATTGGCCCGGGTCGTTATTCACAGAAACATTCGAAGGACAGGCGATCGCGGGCGGCTCGTTATCTGTCACCGTCACGGTGAACGAACACGAAGCCGTCTGGCTGTTCGCCGCCGTCACCACAAAGGTGTTCGTCGTCACCCCCACCGGGAAGCAGAAGCCGCTGGCTTGTCCGGCGGTTTGGGCCGTCGATTGGCCCGGGCAGTTGTCCGTGCCCACTGGCGCGGTGTAGTTCACCACGGCACAGCACTGGCCAGGGTCGTTATTTACGGAAATATTCGAAGGGCAGGAGATCATTGGCGGCTCCGTGTCCGTTACCGTCACGGTCACGTTAGCGGTTGAAGAGCAACCTGTGCCAGGGATGGTAACTGTGACCGTATAGATGGTGGTTACAGCTGGCATTACGGTTTGACTGGGGGTGGTAGGCCCATTAGACCAGGCATAGGTATATTCACTATAGGTGAAAGTGAGGAACCAGTCTTCCAGATCACCCGAACTGCTATCGCTGTCGTCGTCGACGATATACAGGCTCCAGGTGCCGTTCATATTGCCGGAAAAACCCGCAAGCATGGTGATAAGGGTTGCTCCGCCTGGTGTTGCTTCTATAACCGTCAGATCGTCCGGCGCATAAGTCGTATTGTTAACCAAGGTGCTTGTGGACAAAGCCGTGCCGCCATCGGCAAAGATTAAATCGAAATTGTTGATGCCTGTCCCTCCTCCCGCATCAGACATGATCCAGATCACCTGGTTGTTGGGCCCGATCAGGTAAATATCCATATCGTCCGGATCTTCATGGGAAAGGTTGTTAAAAGCGACGCTTTGGAGGCTTACGCCAGAAGCGGGCAGTCCGGAAACCGAAATAGTGGAAGGGAAAGGACTTGCATTTCCGGAATTGGGAATGGTAATAGTGGTATTCTGGGCAAAGGTTTGGGTCGCATTATTGGCCGGTACAACCGTCAGTACCGACGAACCGCCACAGGAGATGGAAGGAGGCGCAGCAGAAATGGAGTTTATTACCGGTACCGGATTCACCGTGATGATTTGGTTATCCGTACCGGAACATCCCGCGGCGTTTGTCACCGTGACACTATAGGTCGTGGTGGACGAAGGACTGACGTTGATCGTTTGCGAGGTGGCGCCGCCCGGGGACCAGGAATAAGAGCTAAAGGAACCGGCGTCCAGAGTCACGGATACCCCATCACAGATAGTGCCGTCGTCGGGTGTGCCCGAAGATTCGTCCACGGAAATAACGGGGGCCGGATTGGCATTCACGGTCAATGTCACTACGTCACTAATGCCATCACACGCAGTGGTACTGCTACTGATCACCCTCCTGAAATAATAAGTACCCGGGTTGTCGTAATAATCATTGTCTACCGTATAATCCTCATCGTTATTGGTACCATTCGATGCAGTGGAAAACCCTGAACTTGGACTTGTTGTAGATACCTGCCAATTATAGGTTGGGCCGGAAGGCGCTGCGGCCCCATTAATCGTAGTACCGGTTGTGCCTTCACAAATGGAAAGTGTGTTCGTTGACGTATTCCCAAAACCGATATTATCTATCAGATCTACGGCCAAAGAGCTTGCAGCGCTCGTTCCGCATGTGTTTGTGGCTGTAACTGCTATGGTACCGCTCTGATCTGCACTACCTGACGTTACGGTAATGGAAATTGTTCCTGATCCTGCTGTGATTGACCATCCTGTTGGGACTGTCCAGTTATAGGTGGTCGCACCAGACACTGCCGATATGCTGTAAATTAGCCCTGTTTGATCGGAGCATACAGGTGTTGTGCCCGATATGGCCCCCGGTGTTGCTGGAGCGCCATTTACTGTCACCGCCGCCGTGAAATCCTGTCCTGCCACTACATTGGCGCATCCCACCGAAGTGATCGTGATGGTAGTAGCGCCGCTGTTTACAAAGGGAATGGTTGCAAACGTGCCGGTTACGCCGCTGAATGTCATCGAAGCGGATTGAGCAGTTGCCGTATTTGCACCGCTTAAATTATAGTACACCGTATAAGTGCCGTCGGCCAGGCTGGTAGATGTAACGGTCACGGTTGAAGTACCGTTTGTACAAACAGGAGTAGTAGCGGTGGTACTCATGTTGTTAATGTTGTCGGAACAGGTCCAGGTAAGTATTACCTGTCCGTTTGCGCCATCACCACCATCTTCGTCGTCGTCAGACTGCCCACCGCCTCCACCACCCGGTGCAGTGCCATTTCCGGCGCCCGGGCTACCATCGTTATCGGCGCCCCTTCCACCGTCGCCTTGCGGGTTCGTCAGAGGGCTATTCCCTCCGGCTCCTCCCGTTCCGCTGTTGTTACCTGCAGTTCCCACGGTACCCGGCAAAGAAGACGAGGCCGCGCTACCGCCACCGCCTCCGCCGCCATTATTAGCAGCCGTATACCCAGCGCCGCCGGTACCGCCAGCATTTGACGCGGTTACTGGTAGAACAATAGCTGAAGCCGCACCTCCTGCACCTCCAGGGCCGCTATTATCTGCAAACCCGCCATTGGCAACAATGGCCCCAACGGAGGAATTACCTCCATTAGAACCCGCAGGCCCGCCACCTCCAACGGTTATCGTTAAAACATCTCCCGGTGAAACGCTAAGGGTGCCACCCGTAAATGCGCCGCCGCCGCCGCCACCTCTTGCCCTATTACCCGCACTTTGACCGCCGCCGCCGCCACCGCCCCATGCTTGCACGGTTATACTGGTTACACCTGCAGGGACTGTAAACGTGCCGCTGGAAGAAAAGGTCTGCGTCTGGGCCAAAATACCAGATGAAAGAAAAATAAGGAAAATAGCCGGAAGGATTCGATTTGCGAAGGAATGCGACAGCTGGTTCATAGGTTTCGATCGTTTTGCCTAAAATGCTTGGCGCCGTACCTATTAAAACCAAATAGCACTCCTTAAAAAAACAAATAGCCGAAACGGGAGAAAGGTATTCTCTCATTCGGCAATCGGCAGGGGGGGTAATTGGATTACAACTTGTTTAGCGCGATACAAATATAATACGAAAAAAACCAGCCGGACAACACAAAAAGAGAAGAAGCGGAACCAACTGCCTCACCTTTTCGCCAACTAAAAACTAAAAATTAAAAACTGAACACTATCCTACCCCCCTCCCCACGGAAAATCCCCGCAGCCTACAGCCTGAGCTACAGTGACCTGAATGTGGTTCGAGGTGGCGCTTCCGCAGGCATCCGTATTGGTCACAAAATAGTCGCCGCTGGTGGTCACCACTATGGAGGGAGTAACTTCTCCGGTGCTCCAGACTCCGCCGACATTTCCCGAAAGGGTCACACTTTCCCCCACGCAAACCGAGGTTGGCCCGCTTGCAGTGATTATGGAGGCAGTCGGTTCGGACCCTATCGTAACTATATTGTTATGTAATTCAATCTGCCCCGCCTTGGTAAGTGCCTGGCCAAACAGATCTGCGCTTTCCAGCAGTGTGATCGCGCCGGCGGAAAGGATCGTACCCCTGAAAACAGAACCATCTCCTAAAGCCACAGCGCCATTTATTTGCCAATAGACATTACAAAGAGAAGCCCCGCCCTTCAACACCACACTGGAGCCCGAGGTGGTCGAAAAAGCGCCGTCGATCTGAAAAATAAATATCGCATCGGGATCGCCTTCCGCGTCCAGGTTTAAAACCCCGTTCAGAGTAGCGGCAGACCCAAGGATATAGACATCGGGAGTGAGGGTCTGGCCCGTTCCCAATCCGACTCCAATTGTCATACCACCCAAAATTCCGTCCAGATACATATAGGCTGCCAGCAGGTCCGGCTCGGCAAGCGCCGAAGCGAGATCTTCCACATGAGTTGCTCCAATGACCGTCCCCGGAGGAAACCCGGAGAAAGCGCCCATATTGGTGCCAACATCGCCAGTTACGACACTGTTGTCATTATTTATAAATGCCCCAACGGAAGTAAATAACGCAAAACCGGCGGCATCCCCTAAGTCCGGAGGAGGGGGCTGTAATTGCCCGAAGCCCATAAATGGCATGGAGAACAGCATAAGCGCCGTCAATGCCTGTTGGAGTTTTTTGAACATGTTAATTTATTTGAAAACGTGAAGTGAAAAAACGCGCAAGGGCGAAGTCTTAAACTTCGCCCTTGCGCAACTGAAAACTAAAAACTGAACACTCCCTAGTTGCCGTCCCACGGAAACTCCCCGCACCCGACTTTCCGCACTTCAAAATCCTCCTCCACCGCCTGTTCGCAGCCCGTGTGCCCTGCCCCATCGTCGGCTGCGTCGAAGGTGGCGCGCAGGGTGTAATTGCCTTGAGCCAGCATCGAAGGATCGAAATTGAAGGTATTGCTCCCGCCCGTCTGGGTTGAAACCACCGCGTTGTCGCTTTGCCGGATCAGGTCGAATGTAATCGATTCTATGGTCGCCGGACCGCCGCCGTCGCCCAATTGGGCCGTCACCGTGGCGACCTGTGGTCCATCCTGACTGCAATATACACCATTTAAGCCGCTCAGGCTCGGATTCGGGTAGTAGCAGGTATTGGAAGTGCTAAGCGTGACAGACCCATTGGTCACCGATATCGAATAGCCGAGCGCGTCGACGTGCTTGCCCGTCAGGGTATATATGCCCGCAGGCCCCTCCGTCAAGGGAGTTCCCGCCAAAACGGGAAGCGGGGCCGCGGGAGGCGCCAAACTGGCCGTTTGATAGAGGCCCGGAGCCAATACCACCGTCCAGGTTTCGCCGGGGCCGCTGCTCACTTCTACCGTCTCGCTGAACTGCCCGTCCGAAAGCGTAGAGGCATTGTCCAGGCAGGTGCATGGGTCGATGATGGTAATGGCGCCTCCGTTACAGGGCGTGCCCGAAACGGTTACGGAAAAACTGCAGGAACCGATGTTCCCCGCTCCATCCATCACTTCAAAGGTATTGGTGGTCGTTCCGAAGGGGAATGGGCTGCCGCTGGGCAAACCCGCCGTTTGAGTAATGACCAGCCAGGAAATCGCCACCAACCCGTCTCCGGTTTGAATGGCGGCAATCGTAGAGCCGCCTGCGACCCCTCCGATATAGCTGGATCCTCCCGCGCCGCCTGCCGCATAGGCGGACCCCCCGCCGTACCAGCCGCCGCCTCCGCCGCCTACATGGTTTTCGCCCCCGGGGGCGTTTCCTCCCTGGCCAAACGAACCGTTTTCTCCCGAATTTTGGCCTATCCCTCCTCCAACCTGGGTTCCTCCGGTGGGAAAATCGTATCCGTTAAAAGAAAGGCCATCTATTCCAATAAGCCCACCGCCGCCGCCGCCGGCTCCGTGATCGGAGCAACCGGTATTGCCGCCGCCACCGCCGCCGCCTACCAGCAGCCGCGAGGAGAGATCGCCGGAGATGGTTCGCACATCCGAACCACCGCCGCCGCCGCCACCCCAATAGCCGCCGTCTCCCCCGCCGTTCCAGCCCCCTTCGAAGGGTCCGTCGTCCCCGACCAATCCCTTCCCGCCGACATTAATGTAGAGGGTTTGACCCGGCGTAACGGCCAGCGTTCCCGCCGCGTATCCGCCCAGCCCGCCGTCGAATTCCGGGTTCGGGCCGCCCGTACAGCTGTACGACTCGCCTCCCTGGGCGCCCAATGCTTCGATGAAAATGGAGTAGACCCCATCCGGAACAACAAATATCTCTTCGGCTCCCGTAAAGCCAAATATTTGATTATTCGATCCTCCGGAGGAGCAATTATCTGAGAAAACTGGGTCTGCAAAATTCACTACGGCGGTACATTCGCCCGGATCGGTCACCGCAACAATATTCGCAGGACAATCGAGCACCGGAAGCTCGGTATCGGTCACCATCACGCTGAAGGAGCAAGTTGCCGGGTTTCCGCCGCATCGATCACCTCAAAGGCATTGGTCGTCATTCCTACAGGAAAACAGTCCCCGTCGGGAAGACCGTTGATCTGGGTCGTTATGGGGTTCGGGCAGTTGTCTGTCCCTGCCGGAGCGACATAATTTACCGTCGCGCAGCACTGGCCCGGATCGTTATCTACCGATATATCCGATGGGCAAATGATGGACGGAAGCTCGACATCCGCAACGTTCACCCAAAAGGAGCAACTGACCGTAAGGCCCGCCCCGTCCGTCACCTCAAAGGTGTTAAGAGTGCTTCCCACCGGGAAGCAGAATCCACTGGCCTGGCCGTCGGTTTGAATCGTCATGGGGTCCGGACAGTTGTCCGTTCCGATCGGAGCAATGTAATCCACCACGGCGCAGCATTGGCCCGGGTCGTTATCTACCGAAATATCCGAAGGGCAAGTGATGGACGGAGGCTCGTTATCCTCCACCGTCACCGTGAAAGAGCAACTAACCGGAGGGTTTACCCCATCCGTCACCTCAAAAGTATTGAGCGTCATGCCCAACGGAAAAACAGACCCGTCTGGCAAGCCTGCTGTTTGTGAAAGGATTGCGCCGGGACAATTATCATCGATTGTAACGGGGCCGCCTCCGCCGGAAATGGTAAATTCCAGCGTCATAGTTTGAGAGGGAGCATAACAAGTATACGTGTTGACGCCTCCCCAGTTCTCATTTCCAATATGCGGGCGGATGGTATACCCCCCCGCACAAGTACAATTTCCCTCATCCAATACCAGCTCAACCCCATCCGGTTGATCCACGCAACTGAAAGCAACACAGCCTTTGTACACGGTCCAGGTATGTCCGCCGCTGGTCACACTCCCCTCTGTTTCCGTGTAGAGCAAATTCGCCAGTTGCGTGGCGGCAACGGGATCGGTGATGGTTATACCCACCGGGTCGAATGTTCCTTTTATGGTAACGGAAGCATAGGAGCCCGGGGTAAGAAGGTCTAGAAAATCGCTCCAATTCTGGCACTGCGCATTGGAAGGGGTGTTCCCCTGTATAAAATCATCGGTCCAGATCAACGAACCGCCTCCAGCAAAATTGACCAGCGCAGTACATTCGCCAGGGTCGCTGGATACCGAAAAATCTGAAGGGCAGCTGATGGTGGGAGGTTCCACATCGTTTACCGTTACCGTGATAGAGCAGGTCTCGGTCGCTCCGTTCGCCCCCATGGCCGTCCAGGTCACCACGGTCGCCCCCACCGGAAAGATCCCGGAAACGTCGCCGCAGTCGTTGGTCCAGTCGTTCGTCAGGGTGAGCGGATCGCCGAGGGCCGGCGCCCCGGCCGTCCAGTTGGAAGTACAGCCGGGAGCAAGCGAAAAGCCGCTGAGTGTGCCGTCGTTGCCGGCCATGCCGTCGGGCAGGTTGTCTAGCCCGGTATTTTCACAACATGCAATCCCTTCGTTGAAATGATAGAATGCCGTCAAACCTGGGTAGGTGGAGTTGATCTCCAGATTCATGGCCGCCTGGATATCCGTTTGGGAGCGGGCGGTGCTCCAGATGCGGACCTCGTCGATCTCTCCGGTAAACGGTCGGGAAGGGCTGCCGTTAAAAATAACAGCGCCGATCATAGTGGAAGTATTTGAAAAGCCGGAGTTATCCGACCCCGTCCCGTCCTGTACTCCGTCGATAAACAGGGAAATGGCGCCGGTTTGCGTCCGGGTAACGGCCACATGATGCCAAACACCGTCGTTGACAGAAGCGGTCGAGCTGGCCAAATTGTTCCCGCGCCAGTAATTCAGTTTATCGTTTTCGATAAAAAAAATAAATCGCAACGGCGAGGCCTGGGCATATTGAGAAACAATAGCCCCATCGCCGTCTGTGGTGCGTATCCATGCTTCTATGGTAAATGCCGTGTTGGCACTGGTCGGCAATAGCGCCGCGCCGAGGTTTACATAGTCATCCGACCCGTCGAAATGAAGGGCATGATTCCGGGTGCACATGTCGGAAAGCACCGGCATAGGCACTATCACATTCGCTTCGCATAGCCCCGGATCATTGTCCACCGGCAGTACGGTCGGGCAGGAACTGAAGTCCGGAGGCATACAGTCCACGCAGAGCGCGCTTCCCTCAGCAGGAGCTACGGACCCCGGCTCGCAGGTTTCGCAATTCACTTGCCCGTTCATCGAAGCGTAGGTTCCAGTAGGGCAGTTTTGACACAACACAGCGCCCACAGTCGGCTGGTATTTTCCGGGAGGACAATTCTCACATTCGGTAGCGCCCGGGTCGGGGTTGAAAGTCCCCGCCTCGCGTCGGCAGGCGACCGCCCCTTCCAAGGCTGATTTTCCCGGGGGCAAACAATGCGGGGGGTTGGGTCCCTCGCGTTCAGGAGGCCCGCTGGTAGGGCCGGCGGCACCCCCCCCCCCTCCCGGTGGGGTTGAAGCCCTCGCAGCCCGGCGGGGGGCCCGCCCGTCCCCCGCCGGTGCCCGGTGGACAATCGATACAGGAAGTAGCTCCGGATTCGGATTGGTATTCGCCCGCTGGGCAAAGCGTACAAAAGACGGATCCCATTACCGAAGAAAATCTTCCCGGCACGCATTCGATGCAGGAGGTTTGGCCCGGCAGGTCCTGAAAGGAGCCCGCCTGACAGGGGTAGGCTAAGATGCCGTCCGGGCAGTACGTGCCCGGAGGACAAATCTGGCAGCCGGTGATCACTTCCTGCCCGTTGACGACAGAGGTTACGGCGTAATATCCGGGCAAGCAGGCGCAGTTCGGAACATCGAAATTGGCTATACTGCCCTGGCTTTGCGCAAGCGGACAGTCGTCGCATACGTCGGGCGAATCGTCGTCATCGGTATCGGTATTGTCGGGCGTATTGGTTTCGCCCGGTGTGATGCAGGTCAGTTCGAAATCAATATTGTTTTGGTCGGTATCGGCGCCGTCGGGCACGCGGGAGAGGCCTACCTCGGGGATGGTATTGCTATCTTCCAGGCCCGTTCCGGAGCCTTCTACTGCACCCGGCACGTCGCCTTCATAACTCAGGGCGTCGGTGGTCACGGTGTTCCAAAGCAGGCGCACGGCGTCGGGCGCTCCGTTCTGGATGCGGTCGGCCAAAGCGCCGTCGAAGTTGAAATCGCAATTGGGCACGGTCGAACCGACGCCGCAGATCACGTAATAATCGCCCGGAGCCAAAATGGTATTGGGCAGGTTGACGGTCCGGTACACCGTGTTAGTCCCACCGTTGACCAGTTCCAAGTTGTAGGCGTCGAGGTTGACAGAGACGGTGCTCTGGTTTTTCAATTCAATAAATTCCATTTCATCGTCGCCCACCTGATCGTAATCCACTTCGTTGATGAGCAGGGCGGGCAGTTCGCAGAGTTGCAGGGAGTTGAAATAGAGGTTCCGCTGCGGGCCGCTGCCCGCGCTGAAGTTGAAGAATCGGACGCGGTCGGGCGCCTGGCCCCCGCCGGGGCTGTACAGGTTGCGGGTGAAGGTGGTAGTGGCGCCTCCTATCGGGGTAATGCGGAGTTGATATGAGGAGAGGGTCATCAATTGGATCTCGATCTGAAGCCCTTCGTCGGTGAAGAGTATCCCGGAGTTATTGTCCACGCTACCCGTGGCGTCGTTTATCGTGTAATGGCTGTTATTTTCTTTAAAATAAAACTCCATCAGGTTTTCGCTGCTCGAATTGCGCAGGCCGAAGCCGACCGTCCCGTTTGCGGAGGGATCGTCCAGCCAGCCGTTGTCCATTTTGAAGGAAAGGGTCGTGCCGGGCGTCATGGGGCTGGCAAAGGGCCGGGTTCCTTCGGAAAGGTTGTTGGTGTTGGCATAAAAGCCCCAGGCTTTTCCACCGGAGTCTATATCGCCGTTGAGGTTTGAATCGCCATCGCCATTCGCGGTGGAAGAGCCTACAAAATAGCCCGCAAATCCGCTACTGGAACCGGGGACCATCCCCGTCCAGGCCAGGAATCCGGCGCCGTCGTTGTCCCCAGCCTGCAATTCATTGTCGTAGACACTTGCATTGGCCATGGAAGCAGCTCCGCAGGGATCGATGGGCGGCTCAACCGTGCTTTCAAAGGCCAACACCCGGGAAATTCCTTCGCAACCATAAAGCCCCTGGCGCGAAGCGCTGATATTGAAGCTGGAAAAGTTGCCGTTGCGGTTGGGGGAATCGGGCCGGTCGGGGGAAAAGGAGAAGGTATTGCCCACCGCCGCATATTGCACCTGGCCGATCGTGAACTCCATAGCCGCGCTTACGTCGTACGCCACGAAGGTGAAGGTCTCGCCGTTGCTCATGCCGTTGGCGGATTTCGTGCCCAGGGCTTCGATGATCATGTCGTGTACGCCGTCCCAGCGGGTATCCTGGCCGATGCGGCCGATCCCCACGATATCGCCGTTGCCGTTTTTCACCGCCACTTCGTCGCCCACCGCGATGGGCGCTCCGTTGACGAGCAGGTTGGGCGCGTCGGCTACGCGCAGGGCGATGAAATGAGGGCAACCGCCCGGGGTGGCGTCCATCTGAAAATGCGATGCCGCCGTGCCGGCGGGTTTGGGGTAGAGGCCGGTGAGCGACCACCAGGAGTAGTCGCGGCTCTGGGCTTTCACATTCGCCCGGCTGTCGGCAAAGGCCTGGGTGCTGACGAAGAGGTAGCCGTCTGAATAATCTTTCAGGTATTTATCGGAAAAGGGCGTGTTGACCCATACGGAGGCTTCGGAGGAGGAGTGGTCGTTTAAAGCCAGCACCATCCCGCCGTCGTTCGCAGCGCCGCTGGCGCCGTCGCGGTTGAGCACAAAGAGGTCGCCGCCGTTGCCGGAAGAAAAGAAAGGGGCAAGATCCTGGATGGGATCGGAATCGCCGCTCGCGGTTTCATCCCGCAGAGCCATTTGCCAGCTGATGTCCTCGTTCAGCCCGTACCAGAAAAGGTCTTTCCAAAACACCGTGGGCCGGCCTTCCGCCGCCATGATGTAGGGATAGCCCATGTCTTCCTTATCGGAAGTAATGGGGTCGTGCCCGCCGTCGGTGTAGAGGGCGAGACAGGTGGCGCCCACCTGCTGCTGGTGGGGACTTGCGCAGGGCACTACCTGCCAGCCGATGCGGTCCACGTCGTGGTTTTCGACGAAGGTGACGATGTCCTCCCCATCCAGGCCGCCGGAGGGGTTGAAGCGCAGGCCCGTGCTGTTCAGGTCCCACATATTGTATCCACCGCCGCCGTTGTTGCACATATCGCGAAGGGCGTAGCGGAGGTTGAAGTCGAAGATGGCCAGGTCGGCGTCCTTGCTGCCGATGCCGTAATTGGACACAAAGCCCTCCACCTCATCGTGGTAGCCCTTCAACACGCCCAGGTTGCCGTCGAAGAGTTCGCCCACGGCGAAGGGCTGATCAGGCGTTTCCATTTCTACGAGAAAAGGCGCCAGAAAACCGGGCTCGATATGCTTTACCGCGTCGAGGCGCAACTCGTCGAATCCGATGTCGTCCAACAAGTAGCGCCCCCAGACGATGAGGGAATCGCCCACCTTGCCCAGGTTGTGCGGACCGTAATACCAGTCGTTGGTCAGCGGATCGAGGGTTTGGTCGAGGAAATTGAAATAGCAGAGGTCTTCGAAGAAAAGCCGGTCGTGGTAGGGCGCGTTGAGGTCGCAGTGGATGGCGTTGGGGTGAAAATCCCAGGCATCCATCGGCAAACGGCCGCTGCCGGGGTTAAAATCGGTCCAGCGCATTTGCAGTCCGTCGCCGTCGTCGCAATCTTCGAGTTGCTGGGCATTGGCGCTGCCCCGGTGGTTGAGCACCAGGTCGGCCATGGCCAGCAGGCCTTCGTCGTGCAATGCCTCGATCATGGCCAGCATTTCCACTTTGCTTCCGTGTCGGGTCCGGGTGGTAAATTGCTGGTTTATATCGCCGAAATCATAGTAGTCGTAAGTGCCGTATCCCATGTCGTAGATACCGCTTCCCTTCGTGGCGGGCGGGGTCCAAACGGTCTTGAATCCAAGGTCGGCCAGGTAGGGGGAAACGAGGGTGATGGTATCCCACCACAAGCCATTATTGACATCGGTGATATCGCCCGGATTGGTATTCCAGTAAAAGCCCTGGAGGATGACGTCCTGGGAGGACGCGCGAAAAGGGAGAAAGGCGAGGGAGGCAAAAAGAAGTAGCCCCAACCCGGCGGTGCTGGTTTTCATCGGACGATAATTTGTTAGTATCGAATAAACAGAACCGGCCTTGGGACGCGACTACAAATTTATACTTTTTTAACTAAATTACCTCAACAGTGTGATCTCGCCCTTTTCCGTCCCTTCCGTCCCGTCCATCAAGGTGTACTCCATGAAGAAGGCAAACACATCCGAGGGCATGGGTTTGCCGTCGAGCTGGCCGTTCCAGCCCGTGCCCGGGTCCTTGCTTTGGTACACCTTTTCTCCCCAGCGGTCGAAAATGAGGAGCTGAAAATCCTGAAACACCTCGCCGTTAAACAGGGGCCGGAAGGTATCGTTTGCGCCGTCGCCGTCGGGGGTAAATGCGTTTGGCAACTCGAAGCTCAGGTCGACCAGGAGCACCTCGATCGAAATGGAAGCCGAGTTTTTGCACCCAAAACCATCTTCCCCGGTGACCGTCAGGATGGTGGATTCCTCCGCCGTGAACACCGGATCGGGGCAATTCGCACAACTGAGTTGCGCATCGGGCGACCAGGAATAGCTCAGCGCCCCCGAGGCCAGCAGCTCGAGGGTTTCGCCGAAGGCGAGGATGGTATCTCCGGGAAGGATATTCAGTTGGGGGAAGTGGATGTGCCGTGAGACTGACTTTCGAAGTATCTCCGCAGGGGCCGTCGATGAGGTAGTACCACTCCCCTGTTCCGCCGACGGGCATGGAAACGGGTTGATAGGAGGCGTCCACCCATTGGCCGCCCGTGTCGGGGTTGCCGCCCAGCAAGGTGAACAGGTCGACCGGGTCGTCTCCTTCACACCAGTCGGCCTGTGCGTCCTCGCCGGCATTGCCCAGCGGGGTGGACAGGATGGTCTGCAGGGAGCAGGTTTCTTCGATCTCCACCAACTGATTTACGGCTACCTGCTCGAACACGCAGGTCATACCCGAGGGCCATTCCACGACGAGGGAGTCGATGATCTTGGCGTTGCCGAAGCCGAAGTGCTGCCAGAGCGGGTTTTGGCCGGTGGCCGCCGTTTGGGAGGAGACCTGCCGCATTTGCCAAAGGGGCGTGCCGTTCACCGTCGCCTTGGCGCGGATGGTGGCGCCGATGGCCGCGCGGTTGCTCTGCACGCCGATGCATTCGACCTCCAGCCAGGATTTGCAGCCGTCGCCCAAATTGCGGTACAGGTGATCGTCGATGGCGTCGGGCTGGGCGATGTGGAGGTCGAGCCAGCCGTCGCGGTCGTAATCCACCAGGACCACAGCATTGCTGCTCGAGCCGCTGGTTTGGAGGGGGTAGATATTCGGGAAGGAGGCGGTGATGTCGGTAAAAACGCCCTCGCCGTCATTGCGCCAGCATTTGCTTTCAAAGCCCCAGAACCCCATGGTGAAGAGGTCCTGGTCGCCGTCGTTGTCGATATCGCCCCAGTTGGACGACCAGGTGGTATAGGTCGGGTCGCCCAGGCCCTGGTGTGCGCTGAAGGTTCCGTCGCCCTGGTTGTAATAGATCTTGTCTTCTGCAAACTGGTTTCCGACGAAGAGGTCGAGCAGGCCGTCGTTGTTTACGTCCACCCAGTTGGCGCTGCGCGTGTTTTGCGCATCGGTGACCACTTCTCCGGCCGCGAGGAGGTCTGTAAAGGAGCCGTCGCCGTTGTTTTCGTACAGTTTATTGGCGGCAGGATCCGTCGGACCGAGTTGATAATGAGCGGAATATAAGTCCAGATCGCGGTCGTTGTCGAAATCGGCCCAGTAACAACCCGAGGTCCAGCCGGGTTGAATAGCCACGGTGTTGCCGAATACCTGGGTAAAGGTTCCGTCGCCGTTGTTGTGAAACAGGCGGTCCAACAGGTTGTTCCAGGTAGCCAGGATGAGGTCGGCAAAGCCGTCGTTGTCGTAGTCGCCCCAGCTGACCGTCCCTTCGAAGGGCTGGGGGATATTGGAAGTGGCCCCGCTGGTGGTAATCTGCATGAAGCTGACGCCGCCTTCGTTGCGCCACAATTCGTTGAGGCCGCCGTTGTTGTGGGTCGCGCCGTAGTACACATCGAGGTCGCCGTCGTTGTCGTAATCCGCCCAGCCCTGCCCAAAGGGGTCGGCCTGGGAGCTGACCATCAGTCCGGTATTGGCAAAGCCTCCGCCTGCGTCGTTGAGGTAAATGGCTGTGGCATTGACGAAATTGGGGAAGGCGCCCGTGATGCCCGACACCGACACGTCGAGGTCGTTGTCGCCGTCCACATCGACCCAGGTAAGCCCGCGGATATAGCCCTGGCTATCGAGGAAAGGCAGGCCTGGTATATCCTGGAAGGAGATTTGCGCGGGCGCGGCTGCCGAAAAAAGGAGGACGACGAGGAGAGCGTGTAGTGTTTTTTTCATTCAACGGGATTTCAATTCTCCACAAACTACCACCCAATGTTTTTTTTTCAAAGTCTAATTATCATTTTTTGAGCAGGATTGGCAAATGTTCAGCAAGGAGGCCATTTGTTTTACTATTTTAACCGCAGATGGTAAGGAATGCGCTCGGGTCCCGCAACCCCCCGGCAAGCAAGCGGACCCAGAACAAAAAGTGAATAACCCCTTTTTAAAACTTAACCTACGGTACCTCCTCATCCTCACTGCCTTCGCAGGCGCCGCCCTCCGCATCGTCGTCTTTTTCCAAAACCGCTCCCTTTTCCTCGACGAGGCTAACCTCGCGCGCAACATCGCGGAGCGCAGGGGGTGGGACTTCTTCGAGCCGCTGAGCTATCAACAATTCGCACCGCCGCTGTTTTCCTGGCTGGTCAAGGCTAGCACGCTGCTTTTGGGCAATACGGAGTTCGGGCTTCGTCTGGTACCGCTTCTGGCGGGGCTCGCATCGCTTTACCTGTTTTATCGCATCGCAACAGACCTCATCCCCTCCTTCCCCGCCCAATGGATGGCCGTTTGGATCTTTTCCTTTCACGGCCAACTGCTGCGCTACGCCACCGAGTGCAAGCAATACGGCGCGGATGTGTTCGCGGCATTGCTGTTTATCTGCCTCGCGCTTGCCCAAAGCCGCCGGCCTTTCGGCTGGAAACAAGCCTTTGGCTGGGCCCTGTTTGGGGCCGCGATGATCTGGTTTTCCATGCCTCTGGTGTTCGTGCTCAGCGGGGTGGGGATCTACCTGTTATTTCATTTTTGGAAAAGAAAGGATAGAAAGGCCTTTTGGGGAATGGGCATGGCTATTGCGGCCTGGCTCCTGAGTTTTGGACTGTTCTTCCTGTTGCTGCTCCGGCCGGATGCCGAGGGGGATTATTTGCAGCAATACCATCAGCCTTATTTCCTGCCTTTGTTGCCCGGCTCGGCGGCCGAGTGGAGTCAATTGGGAAAACTTCTGCTGGGCCTGGTCGGGGATTTCGCGGGGCCGACCCTCGTGGCGCAAGCCGTAGGAATAATAGGATTATTAGTTGCTTGCCTGCCGGAGCGTTTGCGAAGGCAGGGGTTATTGGGTGCTTGCCTGCCGGAGCGTCGGAAGGAGAATTCTTTGGGCACTGCCTCTTTTAACTTGCCTCCTTGCTTCAGGTTTGAATTACTATTCGCTCCTCAGCCGACTCGTGCTGTTTTTGGTTCCCCTACTCTTGCTCGGCAGCGCATTCGGGTGGGGCATCATTTGGGGAAAAGTGGGCCGGTACGGCAGGCTGGTCGTATTGCTGCTGCTGGTTTTGATGGCCGGAGTTCACACCTCTTTCCGTTATTTTGCTAAACCCTACGCGATCTCCGAGATACGGCCCGCATTGGAGTATGTGGAGGCCAGTCAGCAGCCCGGCGATCGGCTTTTTATCTACAAATGGGCCGTGCCTCCGTTTGATTTTTACACCCGTTGGCATCCCCGGCCATTGCATTTTCTGGATAAATCGCCGGTGCTGGAAGAAGGGCCGGTGGAGGGAGAAAGGGCCTGGCTGGTGTACACCCATTTGCTCTCCAAAGAAACCAGGGGGGAAATGGAGGCAGACCTGCGGCGATTTGGCGAAACGGGCGCCCTGCGGGAAGCCTTTACCTCGAAGGGAACCGCCGTCTGGCTTTGGTCAAAAAAGGCCCAGTAGAACGTCGGCAAGCACTTCGGCGGCGGGCGGGTGGTGGCGAAACCACAGCTCCGGTTCGATGATCTCCAACTCCACCACGGCGAGTTGCCCTTCGTTATCCGTTACGAAATCTACCCGGCCGTACAGCGGCATGGGGTCGCAAACCGCAAAAACCTTTTCCGCAAAAGCGATCTCCTCTGCCGTGGGCTGGTAGGGCTGCACCGTGCCCCCGAAATCGTCCTGCACCCGAAAATCGCCGGTTTTGGCCTTTTTCAACACCGCATGGGTGTATTGGCCGCCCATGACCATGAGTGACTTTTCCCCCTCCCGGGCGATATTTTCCTGGAAAGGCTGGTAGAGCATGGCTTCCGAGGCCAGCAATTGCCGGAAGACTTCTTCGTGTTCGGAAAAATTATCCGGATGAAGGCGGTAGGTATGCCGGGCGGCGCCCGAAACGGCGGGTTTCAGGACGGCGTAGTCCCAGCCTGATTCCGCGCGAAGGTTCCCGAGGGTTATCTCTTCGCCGATTTCCACAAAGCGGGTGGGCACGATATGGATGCCGCGTTGTTCCAGATCGCGGAGGTAGTGTTTATCGATATTCCAGCGGATCAATTCCGGCGCGTTGAGCAGCCGAGTCTGCCGTTCAACCCGCTCCAGCCATTCGGTGAATTCGGCGAAGCGGTTGAAATAGTTCCAGGTCGTGCGGAACATAGCCATTCGGGAGGAGCTCCAGTCGAAATCCTTCCGCGCCCAGTCCACGCGCCTGACGCGGAGGCCCCGGCGTTCGAGCGCATCGCCCAGGAGGCGGTCTTCTCCGAGGATTTGTTGCACGTACCAGTTGGGGTTGGGCGGGTTTTCGAAGCGGATTTCGGTGAGGAGGACGAGGTCGTAAAAATCCATGCGCGAGGTTTTATTGGGGTAAAATAATGCGCTTACTTTTACTTTGCATAAATTATCCACTTTCAATCCGGAAAATTTCGCCCATGACTCCTTCCTGGCTCTACCTCCTGCCTTTTGTTTTATTAGCTAACCCCACCCAGGCCCAACTCCCCCTCATTCCGATTCCGGCAAAAATGGAGCGAATGGAGGGCAGCTTCCCCCTCAGTCAGAGCACGTTCATTCAATTCCCCTCGCAGGTGGAGGGCATAGGAGACCTGGTAAGCGGCTTGAAGACCTGGATATCCGCCTTTCCCAAACCGGGCGCCGGACAAAAACACAACATGCTCGCGTTCCGGCAAACGCCCAACATTAAGAACCCGGAAGGATACCGGCTCCTGGTCAGCCCCCAAGAGATCCGCATCGAATTTGTTGAGCCCGTTGGCGCCTTTTACGCCCTCATGACGCTCCGGCAACTGGCCGATTCGCTGGGCAATGTCCCCTGTGTATCCATCGAGGACGAGCCGCGCTTTACCTACCGCGGCATGCATCTCGACGTGGCGCGTCATTTCTTCCCGGTCGATTTCATCAAAAAATACATCGACCAACTGGCCGCGCACAAAATGAATTATTTCCACTGGCACCTGACCGACGACCAGGGCTGGCGCATCGAGATCAAAAAATACCCGAAGCTGCAGGAGATCTCCGCATTCCGCAAAGAGACGCTCATCGGGCATTACAGCGAGCAGCCACACCGCTTCGATGGGCAGCGTTACGGGGGCTACTACACTCAGGAAGAAATTCGGGAAGTGGTGCGTTATGCGCAGGAGCGCTTCGTGACCATCGTGCCGGAGATCGAAATGCCGGGCCACGCACAGGCTGTGCTGGCGGCTTATCCGGAGCTCAGTTGCCACGGCAATCCGGTGGAGGTGGCCACCACCTGGGGCGTGTTCGAAGACGTGCTGTGTCCGAAAGAGGAGACCTTTGAGTTTCTAGAAAACGTGTTGCTGGAGGTCATGGACCTTTTCCCCGGACCCTACATCCATATCGGGGGCGACGAATGCCCGAAAGTCCAATGGAAGGAAAGCCCTTTTTGCCAGGAGCTCATCGCGCGGGAGGGCCTGACAAACGAGGAAGGGCTTCAAAGCTATTTCATCCGCAGGATCGACCAATTTCTAACCGACCACAGCCGCAAGCTGATCGGCTGGGACGAGATCCTGCAGGGCGGGCTTTCGCCCAATGCCACCGTGATGTCGTGGCGGGGAACCGAGGGTGGGATCGCGGCAGCCAGGGCGGGACACGACGCGATCATGGCGCCCACCTCGCATTGTTATTTCGACTATTACCAGTCCAGGCGCCCCAGCGAGCCCGTGGCCATTGGGGGTTTTACGCCCCTGGAAAAGGTCTATTCCTTCGAGCCTGTTCCCGCCGAACTGAGCCCGGAAGAAGCGCGTCATATCCTCGGCGCGCAGGGCAATGTCTGGACCGAATACATAGCTACCCCGGAACAGGTGGAATACATGGCTTTCCCCCGCGCTTTTGCCCTGGCAGAGGTATTGTGGAGCCCTGCGGAAGGTCCGGAATTACGAGAATTTTCTGGACCGGCTAAGTCTCCATTTGCCGAAATTGAATCTCCACTACGCCCCGCATTTGTTCGACATCGCGTTTGAGGTGCAATCGGGCGCGGTGCGGCTTTCCAACCGGCAGGGGCAGCCAATGAATTATCAGCTGGGCGGAGTAGGAAATCCGGTTTTGTACCATACTCCGGTCCCCATCACCCGCTCTACTCTCTTCGACGCCTGGGTAGCAGACGATCCGGTGCGCAGCATTGAGTTGGATTTCCACATCCATGCCGCCTTCGGCAAAAAGGTGGTCCTGGCGGAGCCTCCCCACCCCAACTACCAGCTCGGCGGTACCCAGGCCCTGAGCAACGGTCTGTTCGGAAGCGACACCCGTTACGGCGACGGCGAATGGCTCGGCTGGTGGGGAAAAGACGTGGTGCTGACGATCGATCTGGAAAAAGCCCAATCCATCGACACCTTGCAAATGCGCTTTTTCCAGAGCAAGGGCCAGTGGATTTATTTGCCCAAAACCGTGCAGGTCTTTTTTTCGAAAAACGGGGTCGATTTTAAGGCGCTAGGAAGCAAGCCCGTTCCCGGTTCGGAGGAGCGGGTGCTGGCGTTTGATTTGACTTTCAAGAAAAAGAAAGCCCGGTATTGGAAGGTGGTGGTGCAGCGGTACGGCTTGATCCCTGAGGGGGCTCAAGGGGCGGGGCATGAGGCTTGGGTTTTCGTGGATGAGGTGGTATTAAGATAAATCCTTCAACTCCTCCCCTTGTCAATTCCTCGACAGATAACTCGATACCATTCAAATGTCGGTCCGTCCAGCCGAACGTCTGCCAGGGCCTGCCCTGTTCCGCCACCATGACCTTCTCCGATTCGGTGAAGATCCAGACGACTTTTTCGACGCCGAATTGGAGAAGCTGATCCGTTTTCTTGTGGAAATAGCTCACCGGCTCGGGGATGTCTTCCAGTGCGGCCTTGGTATCGATCTCGATCACCACTTGGGGCGGGACGGTGAGGTAGCCCTCCTCGTTTTCCTGTTTCTTGAGTGCTTCCTTTGAAACGATGGCGATATCGGCGGCACGCCAGTTGTTTTTGGAGAACAATACGCCGAGTTCATTGGTAAGGACGACAAACTCTTTGGGTAAATCTCTTTTCAAGCTGTACCACCAGATTGGCGACCATCAAGGACTGAAGATAGGTGCTTCCTAAAATAGCCTCTACATCTTTCCGTCCTTTAAGCACATCCCGGTACCCGTGGTAGTAAATGGGATTGCCGTCTACCATTTCGTAGATGAGGGATTCCGCAATTTCCCGGGTCGGTTTGTTCATCATGGACGAGCTTAGGCAGGGGAGCCTATGGAAGGGCAATTTAAGGGGTTTTGAGGGGAGAGGCAAGTTTGTGAGGACTCCTTTCGTCGATTTGACTTTCCCCCCGGAAAAGCGTTATCTTTGAAAGGTTCAAAAAACAGGACATGGAAGTGCAAATAAGCAAAATGCTGCTCACGGTTCAACAATATCAAAGGATGGGAGAGGTCGGTATTCTCCGCGAGCAGGGCATTGAATTGATTAACGGAGAAATTGTCGAGATGAGTCCGGTTGGAAGCAAACACGCCAAGGTGGTCAAGCAGTAGAACCGCCTATTGAACAAGTTGTTGGGGGAAAAATATATCATCAGCGTTCAAGACCCCATTATCGCGGAGATTTTTCCGCTCCCGAGCCGGATATTTCCATTCTTGAAATACCGTGAAGATTTTTACGCTTCGGGAGCATCCTCATGGGGAAGACGTCCTGCTCGTCATCGAAGTCGCCGACAGCTCCGTCGATTACGACCGAACCGTCAAACTCCCCATCTACGCCCAAAGCGGCATCCCCGAATACTGGCTCGTCAATTTGGAAAAAGACGAGATCGAGGCTTATTGGGAGCCCGCCGGCGCCGGCTACCGGTTCAGGGAGTTGCTGAAGGTGGGGGATGTGCTGAAAGCCCGGAGTCTCGAATTTGAGGTAGAGGTTGGAGGGGTGTTGGGGTGAGCGCTACCACGAACAGACAACTGCCTGAACGGCTTTTTAATTTATCGACAATGGACCCAAAAACCTGGCACGAAAAAATCGAGGACTATGTCAAAGGCCGGCTCCCGGAAGCCGAACGACATGCTTTTGAAATTGAAATGGCCTTCAATTCCGAATTGGCTGCGGAGGTAGCCCGCTACAAAGATATTAACCCACCAGGCAGGGAACAGGAAATGATGGCCTTCCGCACGATGATGGAAGGCATCCTTGGCGAAACACCCGCACAAGCTCCGGCGCCACAGGGCAGGAAACCATGGTGGTTTTTTGGAATTTTGCTCTTCCTGCTCGTTTGCGCAATCGGGATTTGGCAGTTTTCAGACCTCCTCTTCCCCGTTGAACCCGAACCCGCGGAAACTAAAATCTTAAACTCAACCCCGGCAACCCGCACCGCATTGACTGTGGAACCTGAACCCGTTGAACCTGAACCCGTTGAACCCGAACGCGCGGAAACCGAACCCGTGGAAACCGAAACGCCCCAAAAACAAATCCCTTTGCCGGCGGAACCGACCGTCCCTCCACCCGCCGCTTCCCTTCCTAATTACCGTGCGATGGCGATGGAGCTTTACAACCGGCAATCCTATGAGGTCTCCTTGAGAGATATCGCCGAACCATCAGAAGAAGAGACGCTCCTCCAGAAGGCCGAACAGGCATACCGCGATTCCAACTTCGCGGAAGTAATCCGGTTATTAGCCAAACCTGTGGCGGGATATACCGTCGAATCGGCAAAACTGCGGGCACACGCTTATTTTAATTCGGGCAAATACAACATGGCCGCCGTGGATTTTCATTCCCTGAGAAACAGCCGCTATAAATACGACGCCGAGTGGTATATGCTCTTGTGTTATGTTTCCCAACTGCCGGAAACCCGAGCCCAATTCGATGCGCTGGCCGATCAAATAATAAAAGTGGAAAACCACTCCTTTCGGAAGGGGACACTTGAATTATTGGAGATTATAAAGCAATAGTTAAATAGCTTAAATCACTCACTCACCCAATCACTCAATCACTCCATGTCTCGGACCCGGCTCCCGCGTAAAACACCCAGAATACGGCGACGGCGTCGTCGTGCGCCTCCACGTCGCCGCCTACGACGTCTGCTTCATCCAGTCCGGACTCAAAAAGGTCGGCAAAAACTACTCCAATTGGGAGGTGGTAGAGGCCGTGCCGACGGAAGAAGCGGTCACTTTCACCGAGGCCGAACACTCGCTGGTGCGCATCCTCCGCGCCTGGTCGGGCATCAACCTCGAAAACGTGCCCCTCGGCGAGCGGTGGAAAAACGGCAAAATGGTCCTCCAATCCGACGACCCCGCCTACCAGTCCAAAGAGGTGCCCATCGAAACCTTTTTCCACAAGATCGTCATGATGCGCGACCGCCTCCGCGTGCTCGAGCAAAACATCAATTCCCACAAAAAACTCGACGACGAGGACAAGATCAACCTCCAGCAATATATCACCCGCTGCTATGGCAGCATGACCACCTTCAATATCCTGTTTAAAAATCGGGAGGATTATTTTGTGGGGGACAGCAAAGAATAGTATTGGTTATTGAGTTAATAAGGTAATAAGTTATTAAAAATCAATAACTTATTACCTTATTAACTTAAAAACTCCAAAAAAAGTGGATCGCAAATCCTTCCTCAAAGCCCTCGCCGTGCTCTCCCTGGCAGGAGCGGCTTTTAAACTCAAAGACCTGCGAAAATGGTCGGAGGACCTCGGCGCCACCGACCGGATGCCGGTGCTGTTCGTTGGGCACGGCAACCCGATGAACGCCATCGAGGACAACCGCTTCTCCCGCCAGATGAAGGCCATCGGGAAGGGATTGCCCACGCCCAAGGCCATCCTCATGGTGTCGGCGCACTGGGAGACGAAAGGCACCTTCGTGACGGCCCAGGAGAAACCGCCTACCATCCACGATTTCGGAGGCTTCCCCAAGGCGTTGTTCGATGCGCAATACCCCGCGCCGGGGAGCAAGTGGCTGGCCGAGGAAACCCGCGCCACGGTGACCAAAACCCAGGTCGGACTCAACGACCAATGGGGCTTCGACCACGGCTGCTGGAGCGTGACGGCCAATATGTTCCCCGAGGCGAATATCCCCATGATCCAACTGAGCCTCGACCGCGGCCAGCCGCCCTCCTACCACTACGAACTGGCCAAAGAACTGGCCTCCCTCCGCAAAAAAGGCGTGCTCATCATCGGCAGCGGCAATATGGTGCACAACCTGCGCATGGTCTCCCTCAAAAGCAACGATTTCAACGAATCCCACGGCTACGACTGGGCCATCGAGGCCAACGAAACCTTCAAGAAACTCATCCTCGCCGGCGATCACCAACCCCTGATCAACTACTCAACCCTGGGAAAATCGGTCGCCCTGTCCATCCCCACGCCCGAACACTACCTGCCCATGCTCTACGCCCTCGCCCTCCAGGAGGACAAAGAAGGCATCGAGCTCTTCAACGACGATGTGGTCGGGGGATCGGCGTCGATGACCTCGTTTGTTGAGTTGAAGATTTGTGAAAGTTTAGTGGTTTGAGGGAATCACTTTTGAAAAACTCAATCACTAATCACCATATCAACCTTCAAATGCCTCAATAAGCGTAGATCATCTGCTTCGTATCCACCACCCTCCCGTCCAGCACGAGGCTATAGGCGTAGGTGCCCGGAATGTATTGGTGGTTTTGAAAATCGTAGATCACTTCGTTGAGGCCTTCCTTGAGTTCGATGGGCATGCGGGCCAGTTCCTTTCCTTCGATGTTGTAGACGGCGATATAGGCTTCCTTGTACCTCAGGGCGCGGTCGACCTTCACGGCGATCACCGTGGCTTCGTCGAAGGGGTTGGGGTGGTTTTGCAATAAGGTGAGTCCTTGCTCCGAAACCCTTACCTCCCGGGTACCCGTGGCGAAGCTGACAGCGTATTCCCTCGAAAATAGGCTTTCCGTGCCCAGATCGTCCACGCAGGCGACGGAGACGGCGTATTCCTCCCCGGGGATCAGGCCGTAGATTGTGTCGGCGGTGGTGAAAATGGTGTTCACCAGTTCCCAGTCGTTGTCCCAGTATTTCCGGATGCCGACGCGGTATTCGCCGTGGTTGTCGGGATCTTCAAACGATATGGCCACGCCGTTGTTGACGGGTTCGACGGCGAAGTTGATCGGCGGTACGGGCCCCAGCGCGGCCATGGCCAGGGCGTTGCCGTTGAGCACGGTATTGCGGGAGAGGTAGTTGAAATCGACGAAAAAGCTGTCGAGCTCGCCGTCGCTATTGGTGTCCACGCCGAGCACGTCTTCCATCGTGTGTTGCCGGTCGTGGTAGTCGGGCGTTCCGGTGGGGTCGCCGTTGCCGTGTTCGTTGGCAGAGGTGTAACGGATGGACGCAAAACCTTTTTGCCGGAAAGGAATATGGTCGCCGCCGCGGCCAGTGCGGTCTTCGGGGGTCATGATGTTGACGACAGGCTTGACCGGCATGACTGCCTCCAGCAATTCCTGATATTCGAGTTTGGAAAAACGCGCCAGTTGCTTGTGTTTGGAGTTGAACACCCCGTCGGAATAGACACGCACATTGATGCTGTCAATTTCATTCAGGCCGGGGCAGCCCGGAGGCGAGGCGGTTTCACCGCAGATAATCCCGCCGACGATGTCGTTGTTGAGCACGGCCTTGAGCTGCACACCTTCCGAAAAGCAGTAATTGGCAAACGCCGTAGCGCCGGCCAGACCCTGCTCCTCGCCGATGGTGACCATAAAAACGATGCTTCGGTTGTAGGCAAAGGGACTCATGACCCGGGCCAGTTCGAGCACCAGGGCAGTGCCGCTTGCGTTGTCTTCCATCCCCTCGGCCAGGCAAAGCACGTCGCACACGTCCTTGCAGCGGCTGTCCATGTGCGCCTCCACAAGTACGACTTCCTGGTATTGGGGGCCCGTTCCGGGCAAAATGGCCATGATGTTGCGGTGTTGGTTCATCCCGCAGATCGGCTGGGTGAATTGGAGGTACGAGGGCAGCAAGCGGTCCTGGCCTATTTGCCCGTTTATCGACTTGAACTTTTCATACACCCAGCGGCGGGCGGCCCCGATGCCGAAGCTGGTGCTCACCGTGTCGGAGCCGGTGTTCCGGTTGGTAAAAGGACGCCAGTTGTTCGAGGTAGGATCTCACCGAATCGGGCGACACGTTGTTGGCGATGGCCTGGGCGATGAAAGTGGGATCGCTCACCGGAAAAGCCGGGGCATAATCCGCCGGGTCGAAATTGCCCAGCAGGACATTCTCCGCTTCGGTATTGGTGAGGAGAATGTTGGTTTGGCCGTTTAGGCCCGCCGCTCCCGAAAAAAGCAGCAAAAAGAGGTAGAGCTGTTTCATGGTATTTCTGTTGTAAAGGTTATTTTCCAACTTAATTCATTTCTTAGGATAATGAACCGCAAAGCGCAAAGGCCCAATGCGACCTTTTCCAATAACCCGTTACATAAAAAACCGAATTGTATGATCCTGCGCATTTCAATTTTGTTGGCTTTTCTGGCGGCATTCTCCTCCTGCCTGGTGCATCCCAAAACCTCTTTCACCGAACAATCCCGGCCCACGGCGCCCGATTATTCGCAGCCCGAAGCATGGGCCGCCTTGCCCGACCGGAAGGATTCGGCCGACTGGACCCCCGCCCCCGATCTCCCCGACCTTCAGGCGGAGGCCGAAGCGGATGTCTTTTTTCTGCACCCCACCATCTACATCGGCCGAAAAGGCGAGCGCGACTGGAACGGCCCCGTCGACGATCCCGGCCTGAACGAGCGCACCGACAACAGCACCATGAAGTACCAGGCCAGCATTTTCAACGGCACGGCCCGGGTCTATGCGCCGCGCTACCGTCAGGCGCACTTCCACTGCTACTTCGTCCGGTCGGATTCCGCATCGGCCCTGCGCGCTTTCGACCTGGCCTACGAGGACGTCAAGCGCGCCTTCGAGTATTACCTCCAACATTACAACAACGGCCGCCCGATCATCATCGCCTCGCACAGCCAGGGCACGACCCATGCCAAACAGCTATTGAAAGATTATTTCGAAGGAAAGGCCCTCCAAACCCAACTCGTGGCCGCTTACCTCGTGGGCATCCCCGTGGAGGCCGATTATTTCGAAACCCTTCCGCCCTGCGAATCGCCCGATCAGATAGGCTGCTATGTCACCTGGCGCAGTTATAAGTTCGGGTATTTCCCCCGATGGCACGACCCCAGCGTCAAAATCGTGGCCACCAATCCCCTTTTTTGGAACACCTCTACCACCCCTGCACCCAAGGAGCTGAGCAAGGGCCTGGTCGTCCCATCCTACGACGGCTACCTCCCCCAGCGGGTGGACGCGATAGTGAACAATGGGTTTTTATGGGTTCACAAACCCAAATTTCCCGGCAGCGCGTTTTTTAATCGCCGAAACTTCCACATCGCCGACTACAACCTGTTTTACGTCGATGTGAGGGAAAATGCCAAGAGAAGGACGGAGGTATTTTTGAAGAGGAGGTAGGGGTTTTCGGGCTTTATCCCCCTTTTCCAATTTTAGGCGTGTGGGGGGGGGGGGGCGGGCGGCCGGCGGGGGGGGGGGCCCTCCCCCGGCGGGGGCCCTCCCTCCCGCGGGTGTCTTTCCCCCCGGCGCCCCCTGGGGCGCCAAAACCGCGGGCGCCCCCCACAAAACCCCTAAAATCGGGCCCAGGACCTTCCCCCCCCCCCCCCCCCGGGGGGGGCGGGGGGGGGGGGTCGGGGGGGGGGGGGGGGGGGGCCGGCCCCTTTCCCCCCCCCCCCCCCCCCGGCCGCGGAAGAGGTTGTGGGGAGGGGGGGGGGGGAAGCGTGTATTCCCAGCCCCCCCCCCCCCCGGGGGGGGGGGGGGGGGGGGGCGGGGGTCGGAAGGGGGCCCCCCGCCCCCCCGCGGGGCGGGGCCCGCCCCGGGGGGGGGATCTTTCCCCCCCCCCCCCCTGGGGGATTTCCCCCACAATTCCCCCCCCCGCCGTTTTTGGGGGCGGCGGCCGGGCCGGGGGGGGGGGGGCGCCCCCCGGGGGGGGGGGGGGGGGGGGAAGCCGGGTTCACAACGGCCTGTTTCCCGCGCTGCTCAACAAGCGCCAAGAAAAATTTTCGGATATTGCCTCCCTACCAAACTCCGTCCATTTTATGAAATTCGCTCCCCTCGCCCTGTGCCTCCTCCCCTTCCTGGTTTTTTCCCAAAAGGAAATCCCCGCCGATCTGAAATCCGGAATCGACTCAGACTTCCCCTACCTGCACGACCTTTACCTCCACTGCCATGCCAATCCCGAGCTTTCCTTCCACGAATACAACACCTCCGCCCGGATGGCCGGAGAGCTCCGGAAGGCGGGATTTGAAGTGACCGAGAAAGTGGGTGGAAACGGCGTGGTCGGGGTCCTGAAAAACGGGGAGGGTCCTACCATCCTGGTCCGGGCCGATATGGACGCACTGCCCATCGCCGAAGAAACCGGACTGCCCTACTCCAGCGCCGTCAAGGCGACCGACGAATCGGGGAACACCGTGGGCGTCATGCACGCCTGCGGACACGACGTGCACATGACCGTATGGACGGGCGCGGCGCGAGCGATGGCTTCCCAGCGCGCAACATGGAAGGGGACCCTCGTCTTTATCGCACAACCGGCGGAGGAAAGCAGCGGCGGCGCAAAGGCCATGCTGAAAGAGGGCCTCTACGAGCGATTCCCGAGGCCCGATTACGCCCTCGCCCTGCACGTCAACGCAAACCTGCCCGCCGGCCAGGTCGGCATCTGTCCCGGCTATTCTATGGCCAATGTGGATATGGTCAATATTACAGTCTATGGAAAAGGCGGCCACGGAGCCATGCCCCACCAGACCATCGACCCCGTCGTGCTATCGGCCCGCATCATCCTGGCCCTGCAGACCATCGTGAGCCGCGAGCTACCGCCAAGCGAGCCCGCAGTGCTCACCGTGGGCGCCATCCATGGAGGAGCGAAAGGCAATGTCATTCCGGAGGAAGTGAAAATGGAGCTCACCCTCCGCTCCTACTCGGACGAGGTGCGCGAAGCGATGATCGAAAAGATCACCCGCATCTGCAACGGGGAGGCTATGTCGGCTGGGCTTCCGGAAAACATGTACCCTAAAATTGTAGTTCGCGACGAATATACCCCGGCGCTCTACAACGATCCGGCACTCGCAGGGCGGGTGGAGAAGGCCTTCGAAAAGGCGATTGGCGATGAAAACGTGCTGGAAGTGCCCGCAGCCATGGTGGGCGAAGATTTTGGACGCTACGGCCGCACGGAGCCCAAAGTGCCTATCCTTCTGTTTTGGCTCGGATCGGTAGATCCCGTGAAATTGGCCGCTGCCAGGGATAGCGGGGCGGGTTTGCCCTCCCTGCACTCTTCCAAATATGCGCCTTTGCCCGAGCCTACTATAAAAACAGGGGTGCTGACTATGTGCTCGGCCTTATTCGAATTGCTCAATTAGAAGCGCCTTTCACCAACCCGAGCAAGTACAGAATCTCCGACGCGATCTGAAGGCTTCGCTTGTCATAGGCTGCGGATTCGCTGGCCTTGCCGTCGGCCACCTTGGGATCCTCGTAGGGAAGGGATAGACGAAAAGCAGCCCCAGGCACGAAGGGACAGGCCTGGTCGGCATCCGAACAAACCATGATGGCCACAAACCCGGACATGGGGTTGGCCGGATCGTCGTAGCGCTTGGAATAACACACCATCGCCGGGCCTTCCTCTGCGTAAGTAACCCGGTAACGCGGGTTTTCTCCCCCAAAATCGTGAATATGAAACCCGGCGCGGATCAAGGCCTCTACCGCCCGGGGATTGAAAGCGCTCACTTCCGTGCCGCCGGAAAAGGTCTTCGTATCTCCCAGATCAAACCATGCAGCCGCAGCCGCAGCCCATATCTGGGCCATCTGGCTCCTCCTGCTGTTTTGCGTGCAGACAAACAACAGCTGCACCGGATGACCTTCCTGGCGCTGCGCACGGATAAAATCCGCCAGCCGCGCCAAGTCCGCTTTCCTGCCTTCGGAAATCTTCTTTTCCTCCTTCAGCGCTCGATGAATAAATTTGGATAATAGGGGAAACATAGTTGAAGAGTTGAAGAGTTGAAAAGTTGAAAAGTAGAAGAGTTGAAGAGTTGAAGAGTTTGCTTTTTGACGAAGTCAAAAAGGCTTTCATTAAACTTTAAACTTTTCAACTCTTCAACTTCAATTGCAATATTACGATGATTTATAGAAATCCCCTCAGCAGCAATCGTCCATATTCTTCCAGGCATCGAAAAAAGTGCTGAACTGCGCCTGGACCTCTTTCCATTTGGCGGCGTTGATGCAATAGCTCATGGAGGTGCCTTCCACGGTTCCGCTTATAAAGCCAAGGGTTTTCAACTCTTTGAGGTGTTGGGAAATGGTGGCCTGGGCCAAGCCCAATTCCTCGACCAGGTCGCCGTTGATGCACTGGTTGGCGCGCACCAGATACTCCAGAATGGCGATTCGCGCCGGGTGCCCGAGGGCCTTGGCCAGCGACGCCAGTTCGTTTTGTCGTTCGCTGAAGAGTTCAGCTTTGGTGATGCCCACGATTATAGTTTTTAGTTATGAGTTTTTAATTTTTAGTTGATCGGAACAGGAAAGAACTAAAAACTAAAAATTAAAAACTAAAAACTGATAACTAAGTTCTCCTCTTTGCCTTTTTCCGGCCTTCCCTTGAAGCTCCCTCCTCCCCTTAATGATTTCCCTTTTTTGGAATTTCTTCTTCTCGTCGATCAGTTTCGGGATCAGGTCGGCCCGGTCCATGGCGATGAGTTTTTGGCGGATGAGGCTGTGGTTTTCCTGCTTGTACCAGAAGAAAAACAGGTGTTGGCTCTTTTTCTCCTTGGGCGATTTGGGGGTGTAAATGGGTTGCAGGGTATAGGGGTGCAGGCCGGAATAGTAGATCTCCGTGGCCACCGTCATGGGGGTGGGGGTGAAATCCTGGACCTGTTCGAGCTTGAAGCCCATCTCCTTGGTTTCGGCGGCCAGGTTGGCCATGTCCTCCATTTGCGAGCCGGGGTGGCTGGAAATGAAATAGGGAATGAGCGGCTGGTTGAGGCCGTGCTTTTTATTGATCGCTTCGTATTTCTTTTTGAATTCGTGGAAATGCTTGAAAGACGGTTTCCGCATGACGCGAAGGGTAGCGTCGGAGGTATGTTCGGGCGCCACTTTCAGGCGGCCGCAAACGTGGCGGGTGACCAGCTGCTCCATGTACTCGGTGAGGCTGCCATCGTTGTTTTTATTGTAGCTGTCGACCAGCAGGTCGTAGCGAATGCCGCTGCCCACAAAGGCTTTTTTAACTTTCGGGTGGGCGTCCACTTTTTTGTAAATCTCGGTCATCGGCTTGTGGCTGGTGTCGAGGTTGCTGCAAATAACCGGGTGGATGCAAGAAGGGCTCACGCATCGGTCGCAGATTTCCTGCACCTTGCCTTTCATGCGGTACATATTGGCCGAGGGTCCGCCCAGGTCGCTGATGTAGCCTTTGAAATCGGGCATTTGGGTCACGACATCCACTTCCTTTAAAATGGATTCTTCGGAGCGGCTGGCGATGAATTTCCCCTGGTGAGCGGAAATGGTGCAGAAGCTGCAGCCCCCGAAGCAACCGCGGTGCATGTTGACCGAAAAACGGATCATTTCATAGGCCGGCACCGAACCGCGTTTCAGGTATTTCGGGTGGGACATGCGGGTATAGGGCAGGTCGAAGGAGGCGTCGATCTGCTCCTCCGACATGGGCGGGTAGGGCGGATTGATCAGGAGTTGCCTCTCGCCCACCCGTTGGAGGATGCGGCGCGCCTGCACTTTATTGGACTCTTGTTCGACGTGCTTGAAGTTGGCCGTGTAGGAACGCTTGTCTTTCAGGCAGAGTTCGTGGGAATGGAGATGGATGTCTTCCCAGTTCTTATTGACGGGCAGCGGGTCCTTGGCAGGCCGAAGCAGGGCCGTTTGGGGAATGGTGCTCAGGGAGGAGAACGGCACTCCTTTGGCCAGGAGCCGGAGGATCTCCCTCAGCGGCAGCTCTCCCATGCCATAGACCAGGAGATCGGCGCCGCTGGACTCCAGAATGGTGGGGAACAGTTTATCCGCCCAATAGTCGTAATGGGTCACCCGGCGAAGGGAAGCCTCTATGCCGCCGATGAGCACCGGCACCTCGGGGTATAGCTGTTTGAGTATTTGGGTGTACACGTTGACCGCGTAGTCGGGCCGGAAGCCCGATTGGCCGCCGGGGGTGTAGGAGTCGGTCGCGCGTTTTCGTTTTCCGGCGGTGTAGTGGTTGACCATGGAGTCCATGCACCCGGAGGTGACGCCGAAAAAGAGTCGGGGGCGCCGAATTTCCGGAAATCGCGCAGGTCGTCCGTCCAGTTTGGTTGGGGTACGATGGCCACGCGCAATCCTTCGCTCTCTATGATCCGGGCGATCACGGCCGTGCCGAAAGCCGGATGGTCGACATAGGCGTCGCCCGATATCAGGATGACATCGAGTTCCTCCCAGCCGCGCATTTCCACTTCTTCGCGGGTAATGGGGAGCCAATCTGTAATGGGGCGATTTTCGGACATGCTCTGACTTTAGAAACGGCGTCCGCCTGAGGCGGACGCCGTTTGTTGGTACAAAGTTACGCATTTTCGTCTTCCAACGCCGTTTCTTTCCCCCCAAAACATCATTCCGCCCCTCTCCTCCTCCCCCGTTTTTCCTCCCGAAAATTTAACACTTCGCCGTGCAACAAGCATCCTGGGGGCATGTCCTTCGGAATGTTTTTAAAATTATTCACCACAAACTACCATCCAATGAAGTCACAATCTACGCAGCGCCTGCTTTCCCTCGCAGTCCTGTTGTTTGCATTAGTAATGGGATTGCAGGCGCAAAACGCCAACCAAATCGTACTCGTAAAGAAGATTATCCACGAAGACGGAACCGAAACCGTAATCAAAAAAAGCGTCTCCAGCGACGAGGACCTGGAAAAAGTCCTCCCCCAATTTAAAGAGGGTCATTCCGAATACTTTTCCATCGAATTCAAAGGCGAGGACAAGGGCAAAGAACCCAAAGCATTCCTCGGCGTCTATCCCTCCGACAACCCCGAGGGCGAAGGCGTCATGCTGGATGAAATCATTGCCAATACCGGCGCAGCCGCAGCCGGCCTGCATAATGGCGATGTCCTGGTTTCCATAGACGGACAAGCCCTCCAATCCGAACACAGCCTCCACCAAGTGCTGACCACCCGCCAACCCAACGACCAAATCCGCATCGTATATATCCGCAACGGCCAATCCCTGGAAACGGTCGCAACCCTGAGCAGCAGGAGAACCGACTCCTTCCAAAAACTGGAGCGCGATCCTTGCCAGGTCTTTATCGGCGTGATGATCAGCGGACAAGGCTCGGAAGGAAAAGGCGCCTATGTATCCGGAGTCATTCCCAAAACCCCGGCCGAAACCGCAGGCATGCAAGCCGGCGATGTGATCCTGGCCATAGATGACGTGGAAACCAATACCCACGAAGCAGTGCTCGTAGAACGCAACAAACACCAGCCCGGCGAGTGGTTCTCCATGAGCGTCCTGCGCAGTGGCGAAGTGATCGAGGTCGAGGCCCAATTCCAGACCTGCGACCCCCAAAAGCCCGCCGAAACCTTAGCGGACCCGTCCGCCGAAACCTTAGCGGACCCGTCCGCCGAAGCTTCAGCGCAGGCGGACCCGGTGCTCCAAACTGACTATTCCCTGCAACTCCACGACTACTCCGCGTTCCCCAACCCTACCTACGGCGAGCTGAACATCAGCTTTAAAGCAGATGCCAAACCCTCGGTGGTGCGCATCTCCGACACCAGCGGACGGGTGATCTTCGAAGAAAACCTTCCCAAATTCGACGGCTATTACGCCCGTCAACTCGATCTCCAAAATGCAACCCCCGGCTTGCTCCTGCTCAGCATCCAGCAGGAAGACCGGGTGATCAATAAAAAATTGGTTTTGCTGGCGAAAGCCTGATCTGCATTATTTGAAACGGCGTCCGTCCTAAGGCGGACGCCGTTTGTTTTCTCCCCAACTGACAAAAATCAAGCCCCCCGCTAACCATTGTCATTTTCCGGCAGGAAAAAAGCTCCTATCATACATCCGATTTAAGGCTTTTTCCTTCATGCCAAAATGACCAGATTATGTTAGAAATCCGCGGGCACGCCAGAGGCGGCCAGGGCATGGTTACCGCTTTTGAAATTCTGGCAAAAATGTTCAGCCATCTGGGCGACTTCCAAGTGCAGGCTTTTCCCGCTTTCGGAGTTGAACGCACCGGCGCCCCCATCCAGGCCTTCCTCCGGGTAGCCAAAAAAGAGATCCTCAACCGCTCCAATATCTACCACCCCCACCTGATCGCCATCTTCGACGAAAGCCTGCTCGATATGGTTCCCGTCTTCGACGGACTCAAAGACCAGGGCGCCGTCCTGATCAATACCGAAAAACCAAGGTCGGCATTCGATCTTCCGGGCAAAACCATTTACACCATTCCCGCCACCCGCATTTCCCTGGAAAACGGCCTGGGAAGCAAATCCCTGCCCATCGTCAACGCCGCCATGATCGGCGCCATCGGCTACCTCTTCGAGGCCGATCTCGACGTCCTCCAGGAAACCATCCGGGGCAACGTACCCTCCAAGCCGCAGGCCAACGCCAAGGCCGCCGTCACCGCTTATAACAGTGTGCTGGGAGAAGCTCTCCCCAACCCCTATCTGCACGACCGCCTCCATAACCCAGGCGATGAAGAAACCGGGGCCTATCAATATTCCGAGCAGACCGAACCCATCATCGGCATCGATGCCCCCTTCTGGGCCATGCCCCTCTCAAAAAATAAAACAGGCAACTGGCGGGTCGTGACCCCCAGGTACGTCGACCGCCGCCCTCCCTGCAACCACAATTGCCCGGCAGGTACCGACGTGCGCCGCTTTGTCAAACTCGCAGGAGAGAAGAAATTTGCCGAAGCCTTCGAGACGCTCTACGAACACAATCCCTTCCCCGGCGTCTGCGGCCGCGTTTGTCCCCATTTCTGCGAACAACAGTGCAACCGCAACGATTTTGACGAAAGCGTGAACATCGGCGCCATCGAACGCTTTCTCGGAGATCAGGCCCTAAACTACCCGGTCCTGCCAAGCCCCGTTACCCAACCCGAAAAGATCGCCGTCATCGGCTCGGGACCCGCCGGCCTCACCGCCGCGCTTCGTCTCTGCGAAAAAGGCTATGAGGTGACGGTGTTCGAAGCCCTCCCACAGGCAGGCGGCATGATGCGCAGCGGGATCCCTAAATTCCGGCTTCCCGACGCCGTGCTCGACCTCGAGATCAAACGCATCGAACAAAAAGGCGTCAAGATCGAAACCAAGCGCCGGGTGAGCATTGGCGAACTGAGCTCCCGGTTTTCAACAGTCATCACAGCCGTCGGCTCCCATATCGGCGCCAGACTCCTGCTCGACGGAGAAGACGAACTCTCCCTCGACGGGATTACCTTCCTCCGCGAATTCAAACTTTCGGGAAATGAGGCCGGGATCGCAAAAGGCGACCGGATCGCTATCATTGGGGGAGGGAACACCGCCGTCGACGTGGCCCGCACAGCCTTGCGACTTGGCGCCGAAGCGGTGATCTACTATCGCCGCACCATGGCCGAAATGCCCGCCATCGCCCAGGAAGTGGAAGAAGCCCTCGCCGAAGGCGTGCAGATCCGCTTCCTCACCGCCCCGGCGGGATTGAAAAAAAACAGCCAAGGGCAAATCGAACTCAGCCTGATCGACATGGAATTGGGCGAGCCCGATTCCTCCGGCCGCCGCAAACCCATACCGGTTGAAGGAAGCGAATCGACCGTCATAGTCCAAAAAGTGATCAAAGCCATCGGACAGCGATTTGATGAATATGCGTTCGATGGAATGGCGCTGAAACCCCGGCAGGGCCGCATCGAATATGCCGGTGAAACGCCTGTGTTCTGCGCAGGCGATATGGCCTGGGGCGGCACGGTCACGGAAGCCATCGGCAGCGGAAATAAAGTCGCCGAAGAGGTGCACGCACTTCTGCAAGGGCTGCAATACCACCCCGAAGAAATCCTCCCGGACATCGTGCTTCCCAAAGACATCAACTTTGCCTACTACATGCCCATCCCAAAACACAGGGGCGTGAGCAAGCATCCGAAAGACCTTCACGGCAATTTCGAAGAACTCTCCCTGGGCCTGCGGGAAACCGATATCCACGCCGAATCGATCCGTTGCCTGCACTGCGGCGATTGCTACAATTGCGGAAACTGCTTCAACTTCTGCCCCGATGCAGCCATCCACCTCGACGAAGACGGCCGCCTGCGCATCGACTACGATTATTGCAAGGGATGCGGAATCTGCGCGGAGGAATGCCCCTGCAACGCCATCGAATTCACCTTAACCGAAATAGCGTCATGAAAACCGAAGCCCCCACCCACTCGCAATCGATCCTGAAAGGCAATTTCGCCACCGCCGAAGCGGCCCGGCTCTGCCGGGTGGGTTTCATTCCCGCCTATCCCATTACGCCGCAAACCACCATCGTGGAGCGGCTTTCCGATATGGTTTCAAAAGGTGAAATGGATGCCACCTATGTGAATATGGACAGCGAACACTCCGCCTTCGCGGCCGCCATGGGCGCCGCCCTGGCGGGCGAAAGGGTGTTCACCGCCACCGCCGGACAGGGTTTGTTTTATGCCCACGAAGTGCTCCATGCCATCGCGCATTTCCGGCTGCCGATCGTCATCGCAAACGTGGGCCGGCCTTCCATCCCATGGAATATCTGGTCCGATCAATCGGATTCCCTCGCCCAGCGCGACACGGGCTGGATCCAGTTCTACGGCGAAAGCTCCCAGGAAGTGCTCGACACCGTCATTCAGTCCTATCTCCTCGCCGAGCAACTGAACATCCCGGTCATGGTGGTGCTGGATGCTTTTTACCAAAGCCATACCAGCGAAAACGTGTGGGTGCCCGATCAGGACCTGGTCGACGAGTTCCTTCCCCCCAAGAAACCCGGCCCGATGAGCATCGACATGGAAAACCCGAAGGCTTTTGGAGGACTGGTGCCGCCGGAACATTACAATAAACTGAATTATACCTTCTGGCGCGACGCCATCCAGGTGGAAGAACGGGCCGAGCAGATCGCTGCAGACTACGCCCGGATGTTCGGCCGGGAATACCACAACGTGGAGGCCATCAACATCGGACCCCAGACTCGTCTGGTGCTGGTCACGGTTTCCAGCATCACCACCACGGCCCGGGGCGTGATCCGCAAATACCCCGATGTGGGATTGCTCAAGATCCGGCTGTTCAAGCCTTTCCCGAAAGCATCCGTGCAGGAAGCCTTGCGCGAGCTTCCGAAAGACGCCATTATTGCTCCGGTGGAACGCAATTTCCTCGGCGACCGCGAAGGCGCCCTGTTTCAGGAAATGCAACGGGCTTTGTATGGGGCGCCCTACCGGATGTACGACTTCTACGCCGGCGCCGGAGGGAAGGACGTGCCCCCCGAAACCATCGAAAAGATCATCCATATTGCCCGCAACAATCCCCAGGATGTGAACTGGGTTGATATTGCTTAGCCTCCTAAATATCCGACATGAAACCCGCCAATGAATTTCTCATAAAGGACGAACAGGTTTTCTCGGGCGCGCTCAGTTGCAGGGGCTGCGGATGGTCCCTGCTCGTCAGGCACCTCGCCAGCCTGTTGGGTCCCGACACCGTGTATGTTTTGCCCGCGTCCTGCTTTTCGATCATCTCGGGGCCCTATCCCTTGAGCGAACTGAAAGCCAACGTGGTGCATACCCTGTTCGCTGCGGCGCCGGCCACCGCTACCGGTATACGTGCCGCACTCGACCGCCAGGGCAAAAAGGACACCATAGTAGCCGTGCTCGCCGGCGACGGAGGCACCTTCGACATCGGCCTGCAAGCGCTTTCGGGCGCCGCCGCGAGAGGGGAAAACATCCTCTATATCGTCAACAACAACGGGGCCTATATGAATACGGGCATCCAGACCAGCACCGCCACCCCCTACGGCGCCATCACGACCACCAATCCGGGAGTAGGGTACAAAAAAACATGGCCGAAAGACCTGATGGGCATCATAGCAGCCCACAACCTGCCCTACGCCGCTACCTGCTCGCTGGCCTTCCTGGAAGATTTTCGGAAAAAAGTGAAAAGAGCCAGGGATACCGAGGGCTTCCGCCTCCTGATGATCGACGGCCCCTGCCCTCCCGGCCACAAAACCGAACCGGGCGATTCCATCTTTATCGCACGCCTGGCTGTGGAAACCCGGCTTTACCCCCTCTTCGAGATCGAACGCCAACACTACAAGCTGAGCTACAAACCGGGCTCCTTCGTCCCGGTCGATGAATGCCTCAAACACCAGGGGCGTTTTAAACACCTGTTTAAAGAGGAAAATAAAATGCTTCTGGAAGACATCCAGAGCCATACCGACGACAATTGGAACAAGCTATTGGCCATGGAGAAACTAGCCCATGTACTAGGGGAGTTCTAAAAAAGTTTAGGAGGTTTAGAGGGTTTAGTTTTTTTCTAAACTTTCTAAACCTCCTAAACCCTCTAAACTAGAATCAAGAGCCCTGTCCCCACGAGGTACCCTAAAAACAGATATACCGCCAGCCTCCGGTCCTTCCCGAAAAATTCGAGGGGGTCGTTTTTCTTCTTTCGGCCCAGCCGGTTTCCCACCACGATGATGCGCAACATGATGGCGGCGATCAGCATATAAGAAAGGAGGTAGATCTTGTCCATCAGCACCATGTAGCCCACATCCGGAAGAGCGGAACTGTATGATTGCTGCAGGAATACGCAACTCAACAGGCCCCCGATCGGCAGGGAAGTGCGGGCGTCGATATAATTCGGGTGGATGAGCAGCCCGCCCAGGCTCGCCAGGATCACTACCAACAAGGGTAGCAAGAGCTTTAGCAAAAAATAGCTCAAGGGCCTGGACACGATCAACTTGAACGTGATATCGCTATAATCGGAGGCGCCCTCAGAGGCCTCCCCGAAGTTCGTATCATAAGTATTTTTGTGCACCTCGAGGCTGGCGCCTTCGATCTTCCAGCCGGGTATGGCGAAATCCTTCCGGAAAAGGTCTTCCTGTTCATCCGGCACGTACTCCATCGAGTCGAGGGAGTAATACACGTGCTCCATGCGGATATCCAGTTCGTGGCGGTCGAGGGGGAAGCGCCGGAGGTCGAAGGAATGGTAAAAACGGCCTTCGATGCGCATGCCGTTGTAGTAGGAACCATCCGGCTTCACCTGGACCGTATCGCTGAAATAATTTTGGGTAAAGCCCCACTTTTCCACCGCGTTGACAAACTCGACGTTCAGGGGGTCGCGCTCATGGCGCCATTTCATCCACACGTAAAAATCGGCATAAAAGGAGTATTCGCTGACGTTGAGGTCGTACAGGTTCATCAGGTAGATCCCGCAGAGGGCCTGGTTGAGCGAGTCCTGAGCCCGGATGGGCAGGGAAGCCAGGATCAGAAAAACAACCGCAAACAGCTTGATTTTCCTTTTCATAGTTCACTCTTTTGTCCGTATCCTTTGGTCAATATTTCGGCCAGGGCAGGTTTTTCCACTTCCGGAATGAATGCAGATCGGAGCGCGTGCAGATTGCATTGGAGAAACTCCTCCGGACCCCACCCGAATTGCCGGTGCAAAAGTTGGTACTCCCGCTCCAGCGTCGTATTGGACAAGGTACGGCTGTCGGTATTGATCCCGAGCGAAACCCCTGCCCGAAACAGGCGGTCCACCGGGTGCTCCGCCAGGGTATTGTAGACGTTGATCTGCACATTGCTGGAGGGACAAACCTCCAGGTGAATACCGCGCTCCACCAATTCATTTACCAGGTCAGGGTCCTCGATGCTCCGCACCCCATGGCCGATCCTGCTGACTCCGAAAAGCCGGAGGGAGTCCCAAACGCTTTCCGGCCCCTTGGCCTCTCCTGCGTGTGCGCTGCAGGGAACCCCGTGCTTCCTCGCCAGCCGGAAGCTTTCGATATGGTCATCGGCGGGAAAATCGGATTCGTTGCCGGCCATATCGAAGCCAACGACTCCCCTGCCGTGGTATTGGACGGCGAGTTTTGCGCTGGCCAGGCTCTTTGCTGCAGAGTATTCCCGGAGGGTGCATACGATCAGGCCGGCTTTCACACCGGTGGTTTCACTCCCTTCCCGGAGGGCGTCGAGCACGGTTTCCACCACCTCCTCGGGCGCCAGGCCTTGCCGGATGTGCTCCAGGGGCGCAAAGCGAATTTCTGCATAGAGCACGCTCTCCTCGCGGAGTTGTTCGAGGAGATCGAGCGCGACGGCGCGGAGTTGGGGGGCGGTTTGGGTCATGCGGATACCCTGTTCGGCGCGTGCCAGGAAATCGGGCAGGTCGAGGCATTTGGCCGGCGCGACAAAGTTGGATTCAAACCAGGTCCTGCTCGCCGAGGGGTCGAAGCGTTTGAGCACCTCGAAACTGAGAGAGCAGTCCAGATGGAGGTGCAATTCAACCTTGGGATAGCCCTTGAATTCCATTATGCCACATTATTTAACCACAAGTTTACTTTCAGTTAATGCTAGGGTTCTACATTGCCCCGATTTTGAAGCGGCCTGTGCCCAAGGTAATAAATGAAACGTTTCCTAAAAAACTCAAGTTATGTTCAGAGGAATTTTGCCCAAAGAATATGCTTTCTTTGACTATTTCGACGAACTGATCCAAACCAATCAGGAGATCAGCTCCCTTTTCCACTCCATGATGACAAGCAACGACCATCGCGTCGAATTGTCCAAACAGATCAGAGAACTGGAAAAACGCGCGGATAAAATAACCCACACCTGCACGGACCTGCTCCACAATACCTTTATCACGCCCATCGAGCGGAACGATATTTTTGTTTTGATCAAGCGGATGGACAACATTGCCGATCACATCAACGCCGCCGCATTCCGCATTGCCTCCTACGATATTACCGAAATCCGGCCGGAGGCCGTGGAGTTCTCCAAGATCATCCAGGATTGCATCGCGGAACTGGTTGTCTCTATCAAAGGGCTTCGAAAGGTGAAAGATACCCAGGCGATCCGCAATAGCTGCAAAAGGGTGCACGATCTCGAAAACCAATCCGACGATGTGCTGCGTGCAGCAGTGACCCGCCTTTTCAAGGAAGGAGAGATCCTTACGCTTATCAAATGGAAAGAAATTTTCGAAAAACTCGAAAAGGCCGTCGACAAGTGCGAGCAAGTAGCCAGCACCATCGAAGCCATCCTGATTGAAAATTCATGATCTCCGATTGACTCCTATGGACCCAGTATTTACCATTGTAATCATAACCGTTATCGTCGCGCTGATCTTCGACGTGATCAACGGCTTTCACGATGCGGCAAACTCCATCGCCACCGTCGTTTCGACACGGGTGCTTTCCCCGAGATGGGCCGTCTTGTGGGCTGCCTTCTTTAATTTTATTGCCATGTTCGTGTTCGCGCCGAAAGTGGCCGACACGATTTCGAAGATCATCATTATCGATGCCAAGGATACCGCTTTTGTGTACGTGGTGCTGGCAGGCCTCCTCGGTGGCATTATCTGGGACCTGGTAACCTGGTGGTTCGGCCTTCCGACCAGTTCCTCTCACGCCCTGATCGGCGGACTTACCGGCGCCGGCCTGGCCTACCAGGGCGCGCAAACCATTCGATGGGAAAAAATCGTACAAACTGCCACCTTCATACCCCTGGCGCCACTGATCGGATTTGCCATGGCTTTCCTTTTAATGATCGCCGTTTACTGGGCTTTCCGAAGATGGTCGCCACGCCGGGTCGATGGGGTTTTCAGAAAAGGGCAGCTTGTTTCTGCAGCCCTATACTCCCTGGGCCATGGGGGCAACGACGCACAGAAAACCATGGGCGTTATCGTAGCTGTGCTCGTCGCTGCCGGTATTTTCAGCTCCGACGTGGAATTGTCCCTTAACCATTGGAACACGCTCTGGATCATCCTGGCCTGCCATGCCGCCATGGCCGTAGGCACCGCAATGGGAGGATGGAGGATCGTAAAGACCATGGGTATGAAATTGACAAAACTCAAACCCGTGCACGGTTTCTGCGCGGAAACAGCCGGCGCCTTCACTATCTTTCTGGCTACCAAAATGGGTATTCCGATTTCCACCACCCATACTATTGCCGGTTCGATCATTGGCGTGGGGTCCACGACCAATATGGCGGGCATCAATTGGAAAATTGCGTTTCGGATCGTCCTGGCCTGGGTGCTGACCATCCCCGCTTCCGCTATCGTCAGCGCACTGTGCTTTTGGGCTATCCAGGCCTTCCACCCCTTGTTCTGACAAAATTATAGTAGTTTTAAAGGAAAAACATGAAAGGATTCCTACTCCCCCTGTTTTTCCTCGCCGGCACGTTCTCCCTCCCGGCACAGTCCTCCGACCGGGACGATGTCAAGGACGCGATCGACCTGTTTTTCACGGGCATGTATCACGCCGATACTGCGTTGGTTCGATCCACTTTAGCCCGGGAGGCCCGCCTGATGAGCGTTTCCGAAGCAGGAGAGCTAAAAGTGGAGTCCATGGATAAATTCCTCCAGTCGGTCGCCACCTCCAAAGGCCCCAGTTTCTTCCATGAAAAAATTTGGAACTACGATATTCACATGGAACTTCCCATTGCCAGCGTCGTAACGGATTATACCTTTTTCCTGGATGGAAAGCAAAGCCATTGCGGGATCAATGCTTTTCAACTTGCCCGCGTAAACGAAGGCTGGAAGATCATTCAGATCATCGACACCCGCAGAAAAGAGGGATGTCGCGACGACCACTATAACCTGACCGACACCCTGCACCGTTTCCTCGACGCCTGGCATCATGCGGCGGCCGTGGCCGACGAAGATGCCTTTTTCGGAAGCATGGCCCCCCAGGGGATCTACCTGGGCACCGATGCCAACGAGCGCTGGGAACGGGATTATATGGCTTTCTGGGCCAAACCCTATTTCGACAAGGAATCCGCATGGGCCTTCAAAGCCCGCGACCGCCATATTTATTTGAACGACGCCCAATCCATCGCCTGGTTTGAGGAAAAACTCGACACCTGGATGGGTGAATGCAGAGGCTCCGGAGTGTTGAGGCTGTACCCAGAAGGCTGGAAAATCGAACACTACAATCTGGCCGTCACCATTCCGAACGACAAGATGGACAAGTTTCTCAAGAAGATTCGAAAGCAAAAAAGGTAAAATAAAAAGGGCCCGGTTTGCACCGGGCCCTTTTTATTTCTCTCTATTCTTCCGTATCTGGTCGGGGCATTTGATCCCATACATTGTCATCCGCCCGGTCGATCGGCAAGCTGGCCAGGCGGCCAAAACGCCGCATATCGATCCAGCGGTGGCCTTCGGCAAAGAGCGACAGCCTGCGCTGCGCCAGCACCTCGTCCAATAATTCGGCATCCGAAGTACCTCCGGCGTATCCGCCCAGGCCATGGCCCTTGCGAACTACATCGATTGCTCCGACTGCAAGGTTGTTGTCGCTCCCGATCTGCCCTTCCGCAAACAGGAGGATGAGCTCCTCGTTGCGGATAAAATGGTTTGGCGCGGACAGGGAGTTGAACACCACCACGTCGTGCGTGCCGGTCAGGCCGTCCAGCGTGAGAGGGGCCGTCCTGGCCTGAATTTTTCCATTGCGGTCGTCGGCCGGATCGAGGGCAGCCAGGAACGAAGAATGCGCAATGATAGCCTCCGATTGGTCGGTCGGGCGGAAGAGGTTGTTCGTCACCTCTCCACCGGCGGTGGAGTAATACCGGTAGGGGCCTGTGTAGAAATCTCCGACCATATCCATAAAGGAATCGCCCACCAGCTTGAGGATATTGCTCTTGTTGTTCTGGTATGCGGCGATACGCGCGGCGATGGCCCGGTTGAACTTCAGGAAAGTGGCGGGTGTGTTGAACCCGTCAAACCCGGGGGACAACGTAAAGGCAAATTCGGCCCCTGCGTTTTCCAGGTGCGTAGCGCCTTGTTCTAGCAAGTCAGCGAGGAACGCAAGCGATTCGTCGTATGAGCGGAAAGGCCCGAGGTTGTCCGGGTCGGCCACGTCCGTGCGGATGCCGTTTTGATACTGGAGCATCAACACCAGATGCAGTTCATACGCCTGGATCGTCTTGGCAAATCCGTAGTACCCTTCCCGCTCCTCGTTGGACAGGTCGGCAGAAGAATTCTGAACGGCCGTGATCAGGATATTGGTCATTTTGACCGTGCGATAACGCCCTGCGAAGGGGCGGGTGCCGTAAAATCCTGCGGGGTCGAGGACAGAGGCCTCTTTTCCAAGCAATTCACCCGTGTAGCGGGGGTCGGAGCCCGTAAAAAAATAGTAATCCCGGCCGATAATGCTCGACACGTCGTAGTAAAACCCGATCTCCTCGCGCATCAGCGATTCCACACCGCTGGCGACCGTCACCAGTTCACCCCTGGAAGCGTCTTCCAAAAGGGCGCTCACGCTTTGACCGTTCGGGTCGGCAATTTCTTCAATGGTGCAACTGCTCAGCCCCAAAAAGGCGGGCAGTATCAGAAATGTCAGTTGTTTTATATTGAATTTCATTTTTATTGAATTTTGAATGATCAAAAGGACTAGAAGTTGGCGATCAGGTGGAAATTGTAGCGCTTTGCCGAGGGGAACGGCGTCACCTCTACTCCTGTCGAAAGTCCGCCCGATCCAAAGTTGGATACTTCCGGATCGTAGCTGTTGTAGTTGAAGATGTTGATCAGGTTGGTTCCCGAAACCCCCAGGCGCAGGCCGAGCACATCCTTGAAGACGCTGCGCGGAATGCGGTAATACAAGCCGACTTCGCGAAGGCGGATATACCCTGCATCTTCGACGTAAGGATCGGTATTGGCGCCCAGCAGGTCGAGGCGGTAGTTTCCGTTGGTCAATAATCCGTCCGGATCGAGGGTCGTGTCGTCGAAATCGTGGGTCACCTCGTTCAGGTCGAAAAGCAGGGTCGAGAGGTTGATGTTCTCTCCGCCCTCCTTCCAATGCAACAGAAAATTCAGATCGAAGTTCTTCCAGTTCAGGGTATTATACCAGGACATCTGGAAGTCGGGCTCCGCGTCTCCAAATACGACCAGGCCGTCTTCGTCCTGCATTTCCACAGGGCCAACGCCGATAATTTCGGTGGGGCTGCGGCCTTCCTGAATGCGGAACTGACCGAGGAAATCGGCAAAACCGCCAACAGTGAAGGAGGGAACGTCCAGGCGGGTCACTTCCGCCTTGTTTTGCCACCACGCAAGGCGGGCGTACCAGTTGAAGTCGGGCGTATTGACGATGTCGGCGCTCAGTCCGAGTTCCATGCCCTTGTTCTGTAAAGCGGCTGCGTTGGTTACCCGCTCGATGAAGCCTGTAGAAGTAGCAATTTGTGCTTCGAGCAGGAGGTCGTCCACGTTTTTGATATAATAGGTAGCGTCCAGCATCAGGCGGTTGTTGAGAAAGCCCAGGTCGATGCCGAATTCGGTCTCGCTCTGGCGTTCCGGCCCAACTACCGTGTTCCCCAGCAGGGTGGCGACTTGCAGAGCCGAGCTTCCTGCGATAATGCCGCTGTTGAAAGAGGTGTACTTGGAGCCGAATACCGCAAAGTTACCGGATTGGCCGTAGGCAATGCGGGGCTTGAGCTGGCTGAAGAGATCCGGAAGGAATCCGAACTCGTGCAGGTTAATCGCTGCCGATGCCTTGGGATAGTAGTACAGTTTATTTACGTCCCCGTTGTTGGAGGATTTGTCGCCGCGAACTCCGAGGGTGAGGATGACCTTGTCCGAGAAATTGATTTCCTCCTGGGCAAAGAATCCGCGGTCCTCCTGCAGCAGTCGGTCCTGGGCTACGTTCCGCGAACCGCCCTGGTCCAGGTTGGTCTGGGTTCCGTTCATATCCCATGCCTCCCCGATGATCGTGTTGCGGTTGAAGGAGTAGCTGGAAACCCCTACCTGGGTGCGGAAGGAAAGACCGTTTTTCAGATAGTGCGACCAGATCAGGAAAGCCTCGAGGTTGGTGTTGGTGTTCACCGTGTTCCCCTGAAGCGCAACCCCGTTCAGGCCGTTCCCATCCCGCTGGAATTGGATGGTGTTGGGGAAAATGGCTTTGGTGAATAAGCTGTAATGGTCGACCCCGCCGCGGAGCAACAAGCGAAGGCTCGAATAGTCGGTGGTGAAGATGGTGGCATCGGCGGTAGCGCCTCCGAGGAAACGGTTGACCGTTTCGTTGTTGGTCACTTTGGCAGCCGTTTCCAGGAAGTTGGAAGCGCCGTAGGGGTTGTCCGGGAAGTTCCCCTCATCGTCCGGAAGCAGCTGAGCCCAGGAAGGGGTTCCGGAAAGGGCAACTCCCATGGTGGTCCCGGTGTTGTCGTTATTGAAAAATCCGCGGTCCGAGGTGGAGTTGATGAAGTTGGTGGAAACCATCACCTTGAGCCAGCGGGCTGCCTGATGGTCGACGTTCAGGCGGAGGGCTTTTTTGCCGTAGCCTGTGTTTTCCACGATCCCTTCTTCGTCTTTGAAGGTACCGCCGAGGTAAAAACTGGTGCGATCATTTCCTCCGCTGATGCTCAGGCGGGAGTTGAGCAGCAGGGCTTGGTTGCCGAACAGGAGCTCCTCGTAGTTTTGCAGCTTTCCTGCATTTTGGGCGGCGAGGAAAAGGTCGACGTCGTCGGCGAAGCGGGAGGAGTTGGCTACCCTTTCTTCGGTGAATTCGCGCACGCCCAGGGGATTGAGCATTTCAGCCCAGCCCACCGTCTGCGAAAAGTCCACTTTTGTTTTACCGCCCTTTCCGCGCTTGGTCGTGATGATCACGACCCCGCCGGCAGCGCGCGATCCGTAAATAGCGGAGGTCGAGGCTCCTTTCAGGATCTCGATGGTTTCGATATCGTTGGGGTCGATATCGGCCAGGCGGTTGGAAGGGTTGTCCTGGTTGGACTGGCTCCCTCCTCCTGCGGCTTCCGAAACCAGGTTGAGGCCCGCCGGAATGGAGGAGTTGTCGATGATCACCCCGTCGATGATAAACAGGGGCTGGGAGGATCCGTTAATGGAGGTGGTTCCACGGAGCTTGATACCGATCCCGCCGCCCGGAGCCCCGGAGTTGGCGGAGATGTTCGCTCCTTTGAATTTGCCGTACAATGCCGCGTCGGTAGTTGTCGGCACTGTGATCCCCGAAATCTCTTCGGAGGGAATGGATGCTACCGAGTTGGCGAGGTTGCTCCGTTTGATCGAAGTGGCCAGACCGGAAATCACCACCACATCCAACTGGGTAGCCGCATCGGTCAGTACGATGGAGATCGATCCCGTGGCGGGAGTGACTTCGTACTGCATTGCCTCATAACCGATAAAACTGATGTCCAATATGGCGCGGCCGCCAGGTACTTCGAGAGAAAAAGATCCGTCGATTTCCGTGAAGGTGCCTATCGCCGTGCCCCTCACCAGGACAGTGACCCCGATCAGGGGTTCTCCTTTGGAGTCTGTGACGATCCCGTTCGTGGTAAACTGGGCCATCAGCGACGAGCCCGATAGAAGCAGGATAGCGATTAGATACCCTGCACGAGTAAAGAAAGATTTCATAGGTGACTCATTTTAATGAATAATGGATATTGCCAATCGAAAATAGAATTTTCCCCTAACATGGGTAAATAATCTACCTTGATTGGCGAAAAATAGCCAATGTTTTCATGAAAATGAGCCTACTTTATAAAATTTTAACTTCTACTTCTTTAAATGCAACTAATAAAATTTTGGATTGTCTTTGCGCGCCCCCATCAGGGTTTGACCGCCCGGAACACACACCAGCCGGTCACCTGCTGCTGTTCGTCTAGTCGAAACAGGATCTCCCGGGCCGGATAGACCAGAAACTCCCCGTTTCCCAACTGCACCACCGCATCGGGGGTTTTATAGGCCGAAATCACGTCCTCCCGCTTGCTGCCCAGCCGAATGCCCAGAAGGGATGACCCGCTGTACCCCGGATCGGTCGCCTGCAAAAGGGCATACCTGCCTGGACCAACGGAATGGAGATAAATATTGGAATTCGAGAGGCTTGCTTTTGCCCGGCATTTACCCCATTGGAATTTCCCGAAGGAGGCCTCTAACCCGCTTTGGGTATCGAAAAGCGGCTGCCGTAGGAACAGGTCGAGCGAATAGTCTTCGATCCGCTCGCGCTCGTTGGCCCGGGGAAGCCGCTCTCCGCTCACTCCAAAGGCGCCTTTCTCCAAAACCTGAACATTAGACAGAGCCAGAGGCGAGCTCGCCGACTCCCAATACCGGCGGGCAGAAGGAGTATCCTCCTGCAAAGCGGCCAGTAAGCCCCGCAAAACCAGCACATCGGTGTTTTGCTTGCGGCGGTTTCCCGTTTCCCGCTCCGCTTTTTTGGCCATGATCTGGGCCTGCGAAAAATGCAGATCCCCCTGATCCGGGTCGTCGACCCGGGTGGAAACGCCAAGGAGGATATGCGCACATCCCAGATTGATCAACGCAGTGGTGTATTCCGGATCCATGCTCCTGGCGGACTCGAAATAGCGGATAGCCTCCTGGAGGAATTGCTCCCGCTGTTCCTTGTTTCCCAGGGTGTTTCCCTTCGTATTGGGTCCGATCCGGGCCTGAACGTCGAGCTCCAGCGGGAGCCCGAAGGGGATATCGGTTTTCCGGAACAGCCCGAGAGCCGCCTGGACGTAATATACTCCGATGTTGTTGTACATCTCCCGTCCGCGGTATCCCTCCTTGAGTATGGCCTGGTAATAACCCAGGGCATCTTCGTACATTCCGATGGCGACCAGATAGTTGGCGGTTTCAAAATACCGGAGGAGTTCGTCGAGTTTTTCTCCGGATTGTTTGGCCAGTTGTATCCGCTCCGAAAGGTGGGGATATCCGGCAAGGTCTTCCTCTTTTCCAAAGGATTGATACAATTTCGGAAGAAACACGGGCACGACCGCCTGCACATTATATCCGGCCGAGAAAGCCAGCAACCCTCCCCATAGGTCGGCCTGCACTTCGTCTTCCAGCCAGCTGTCTTTGACGTCCTCCCTCAGATCGGCTGTGGCAAACTCCCGCGAGAATTCGTCCTCCCAGGTGTGCCCTGCGTAGTAATGGATCAACTCATGAGACAACAGGGCCGCCAGGGCATTGAGCGAATCGGCGCCAAAAGAGGCGCAAAGGTCGTAGGCCTTCTCCCCCAGATAAACCGTCTGACCGGAAAAACGGGCCAGTTCTTTGGGGTTGGACAACAGTTCCAGCTTGGGCTTGGGGAGTCCAAAATCGCCGCGAGCGAGGATCAGGCGTTCAAATACCCGGTGGGCGGTTTCCAGCTTGTACTCGGCAATAAGCGGAGGGGAAGCTGTGGAAATTCCGGAGAAAAGGCATCCGGTAAGCAGGGACAACAAGAATTTTTTCATGTATGGGGGGGGGTATTTATTAAGAAGGGAAAAATTCCTATCATTCGTGAATAACGATTTTTTCCCGAAATTCGCTTTTTACATTTACAAACCCAAGCTTCATGCAATATCGCCTGTCACTCGTTTTCCTGTTTGCCACCCTTTCCCTCCATGCGCAAATCGCATCTCCGGGCGTTGGGAAAAAGACCTGGGCTGTCATCGCGGGCATTTCCGATTATCAGAATAAGGAGATCAGCGACCTCCAATATGCACATAAGGATGCGCTGGCATTTTTCGAATACCTCAAATCTCCCGCGGGCGGGAGCGTCCCCACCGAGCAGATCAAACTACTCGTAAACGAACAGGCCACCATGGCAGCCTACGCGGACGCCATGGACTGGCTCCTCGAAAAAGCCGGGGAAGCCGATCAGGTCTACATATACTTCTCCGGCCACGGGGATGTGGAGAACCGAACCATGCAGGGATTCCTGCTCCCCTGGGATTCTCCTTCCCGGCCTTATATCGCGGGCGCTTACCCGATTTTCTACTTGCAAATGGTCATTGCCGCGCTTTCCAACCAAAACAAGGCCAAGGTGATTATGGTCGCCGATGCATGCCATGCCGGCAAACTGGCCGGTTCTTCCATTCAGGGAACCCAGATCACCAACCAAAACCTCCAGCAAAAATTCGGCAATGAGGTGAAGATCCTCGCCTGCGGACCGGAGGAGCTTTCGCAGGAAGGAACCCAATGGGGTGGAGGCCGGGGGGCTTTCTCCTACCACCTGATCGATGGACTGATGGGCCTTGCCGACCGCGACGCCAATTACGAGGTCAGCTTGCTGGAGATCCGTCGCTACCTCGAAGACCGGGTACCCGAGGAAACCGCCCCCAACAGCCAGGTACCGCAGACTATTTTCGACCGCAACGAGACCATCGCCTGGGTGAATCCGGAAATCCTGGCCCAAATTCAAAAAGAAAAATCCCAGCAATCCGGTGTTTTTAGCGCGGTGGCAACCCGAGGCAGGGAAACCCAGGCAGGAAAAGCCGACTCCCTGGGCCAGGACCTCGTCGAGGCTTTTGAATTGGCCCTGGCAGAGAAACGGCTGCTCATCCCGGAAAACAACTCCGCCTACTACTATTACCAACAGCTATCCCAGCGTCCCGAATGGAGCCAAACCGCCGCAGCCTTGCGAAGAAACCTGGCCGTAGCCCTCCAGGACGACGCCCAACAGGCCATAAACGCCTACCTGAACACAGATCCGACAGAAATGACCCGACGCTGGGAAGAAGGCCCCGAAGCCTTTACCCATATCCCTTCCTACCTGAACAAATCAGCTGAGCTATTGGGCCCCGGCCACTATATGGTTCCCGCTATCCAGTCCAAACAACTCTATTTCGAGGCTATGCTCCTGCGAATGGAAGGAGAGGAAAAGGAATCGCAGGAGTTGGAACAACAAGCACTGAAAAAGATAGAAGAAGCTATCGCACTGGAACCAAAGGGCGCCCACCTGTACAACGAACTGGGCTTGATTCAGGCTGGGCTGGGGAATCCGGATCTCGAAGAAAAGGCCTACCGGAAGGCCAATGAGCTGGCCCCCCAATGGGTCATGCCGGTTTATAACCTGGGTATCTCCCAAAGAGAGCAAGGCAATCCCGACACCGCCAAATTATGGATCGCGCGCTCTATCCAGATCAAACCCGAGTTCCCTCCAGCGCAGATCCAACTGGCCCTAATAGAGGAATCGAAGGGAAACCTGAAGGAAGCCGAATCGGCCTATCTGAAAGGCCTCGAACTCTACAAGGCCCAGGCAAGGGAAAGCCATTTCGATCCCGTTGGGTACTACGCCCTGGGGAATATTTACCTCAAAACCGACCGGGCGGGAATGGCGCAGGACATGTATGAAAAAACCATTCAGATTAGTCCCCAACACCCTTACGCCCATTACGCCCTCGGGATCGCTCTGAAAAGAACCGGGCAACCCCAAAAGGCCATAGAGGCATTTAAAGCCAACCTCGAAATTACGCCCGGCTACCTCGAACCCTACTACTCCATCAGCCTGCTTTATGCCGAACAAAACGACCAGGAAAAGGCGCTGGAGTGGCTCGAAAAAGCCCTTGAAAACGGCTACGTCAACAAGGCCAAGATCCTGGAGGAGGAAAAGTTCGCGACCCTGCGCCAGACCGAGCGCTTCGAAAAATTGACGAAGCAATACTTTGAAGAGTAAAAAAAAAGCCCCCCGACGAGCGGTCGGGGGGCTTTTTTTATTTGGAGCTTTCTCTTACTCTTACCAATTCCGGGCCCAGAAGGCCCTGTACAACTGAACAGCCAAGCCGTTTGCCGGGTCGAGCCGGAGTGCTTCTTTGTAAAGCGCATCTGCTTTCGAAAGGAACTTTGCCTCTTCAAAGGCGTAGGCCTCCCAGAGGAGCTTCTGCACCGGACCGGCTTTTTCGTATTCCGGCTCCATAGCGACCACATCGAGGACTCCTTTTTCGGCATTTTCCTGCACCAGCGAAAATTCGTAGGCCTTCATCGCTTCCACCGGTTGGTCGGCAGCCTGCACCCTCCACACATAGGAGTTTCCTATCGAAAGCTTGCCCTGAACGGTATTGATGGAAACAAAGGGGTCTGTGGTTTTCGTTTCATACACTTTTTCTCCGGACCCTGCCTGGGAAATAGAAAAAAGCCAGGGCCCCTCCTCTTTGAAATAGCCATCCCAAGAGAAAGGTATCTGACCGGAAGCAAACATCTTCCCCTTGATCGGGAAATTCCAGTTCACCATGGTGAGGCCCTCTCCGGCTCCTTTTCTGGTGTTGGGCGGAGGGGGAGGCTCATCGCCGCCGGCGCCTTTGCGGGTACTCGGAGGAGGAGGAGGCTCATCCCCACCTGCGCCTTTGCGGGTATTGGGCGGAGGGGGCGGCTCATCGCCGCCGGCGCCCTTGGTGCTAGTGCGCGGGGCCATGGCTGCATCGGTAGCTAACGCGGTCTCTTTGACCATGGAAAGAAAATCGCCTCCAAAGCCAAAGCGGCCCCCTGAGGGAGCGGGAGGAACTGCATCCTGGACTTTTATTTTTGCCTTCAATTCTACGGAGACGAGCTCCGTGTTGTTGAGGAGTTGAACGCTGGCTCCTTTTTTGGGCTTGAACGTGCCTTCGCGGGAGACGATCATGCCCGGTGTGACTTCAACGGGTTTAGGGCGGTCGGGACTGGAATACTTGACTTGTCCCTGGCATTCCATGACGACAAGTGGCGCTTCGTTCTGGGCCCATGCGCCGGCCGGCGCCAGGAATACCAGACAAAGGGCAAGGAGGGGGATCCTTTTCATAATGTATAGGTTTTGGATTTGTAAATTCAAAAAATAAAGGGCTGAGCCGGCCTACTTCGGCACCATGCGGTAGATGCACCACCGTGCCAGTTTTTGGTTTTCATCCAGCCAGAAAATGATCTCGTCGGCGCCGTACACCATCAGGTGCCCGTTTGGGAGTTGAACTTCGCGGTCGGGCTGAAGGTATTTGTCCAGGATATCTTTCCTGCTTGCGCCGGCTTTGAGCCCGAGTAAGGTTTGCCCCGGATAGGAAGGGGTACTTATTTGGAATAGCGCATAATCGGTGCGGCTCGCCACATCGATCAAAATCCTGGAGTGCTCCAGGTCTTTTTGCTTGGTACCCCATTGGCGTTTAATCTTGCCCGGGACATTAACCAGGGCGCTGTCGGCAGAGGGCCGGGGCGCGAAGCGGTCCATCGGAAATTCCTCGATCTGCTCGACCATCGGTTCTTTAGGCTTTTTGCCCAGGGGTGGACTGGCCGGCGTCTTGCGGAGGATATCCAGGTTGTACTGGGCCAGCATGCTTTTATCTTTGGCCGATTCAAAAAGGGCGGCGGCGTCTCCCTCCCCAGTCTTGACGGCAATAATCCCCATCAGCGCCAATGCATCGGCGTTGAGTTTGGGGTTGCTCTCCTTTTGGGCCCTCCGAACCACTTGTTTGGCGTACAGGTTGGCGAAATCGTAGTTCGACTCCTCCTCCTCTCCCAGTTCGGCATTGGAAAGGGCCAACAGGGCGTAGGCGCTGGCCATATTCAGCCTGGCGGTATGGTAGCCGCGGTCGAGCGAGAGGGCTTCCTCAAACAGGCCGATGGCAGACTGGAGCAGGGAATCGCGAGCGGCTTTCCCTCCCTGGGGATCGTCAAAACCTTTCGTTCCAAGGCGAACGCGCGCTTCGGCGTCCAGTTCGAGAGGGTAAAGGTATTCCAGGTCCCCCTTTTCGAACAGTTTCATGGCCGCCATGCAGGTGACGACGCCCTGATTGCTGACCAGTTCCCTGCTTTTGTAGAAGGAAAGTATGTAGTTGTAGTATTGCATGGCTGCATCGTATCGCTCCACCGCGACCAGAAGGTTGGCGGTTTCAAACATGCGGATCAGCACGGTCAGGTCCTTTTCGGTGGTCCGGGCGATCAAAATACGCTCATCCAGGGTGGGGTACTTGCTATTTTCCCCTTTGGGCCAGTTCGGATAGCTATCGTAGAGCCCCCGGAGCAGTTGGGGCGCCACGCCTACGGTATTGTAACCCGCGGTATAGGCCAAAAACCCGCCCAAAAGATCCGATTCGGTTTCCTGTTGCTTCATGTCGCGCAAGTTCTCGTCGACGTCCTGCCCGATCTGCTGATCGCCGAACTTTCGCCCGAAATTGGCCTCCCAGCCGTGCTGCTTATAGTAGTGGATCAACTCGTGGGCGAGGATAAAAGCGAGAGCGGCGTCCGTTTGGTCTCCCAGTGCAGTGCATACTTCGTAGGCTTTTTCCTCCAGGGTGATCTGGTTGGTTCCTGGCGTGTAATAGGCCGCTGGCCGCTTCCACGGTCCACAGGAGTTCGGGGGCTTTCATGCTCTTGTCGCCCCTGGCTTCTATGAGGCGCTCGAAGATCTGTTTGGCGTGTTCGTACTTCGGGTTGGGCGCCGGTAATGCGCTCGTTTTTTGAAATAAAAGGAACAGGGAAGGGAGCAATAGGGAGATCATCGGGGGGTATTTTGGTTAAGAACGCAGGTATTTCTGAGAGCTCTGCCACAAGCCCTGGCGAACCAGGAAGGCGCCGTAGACCCTCTGCAAGACCGGATCGGCCGGGTGGAGTTCGATGGCTTTCAAAAAAGTCTCGTTTGCTTCGTAAATATACTGCGCTTCTTCGAATACCTGTGCTTTCATCAACAGTCGGTCGGATTCGCCCGCTTCCAGATATTCCGGAGAGGCTTCCAGGGAATTCATCAAACCGGAATTCCCTTTACCGGACATCACGACCTCCACTTTTGGGGAGCGCATGGAGGGGTCGTCGACCAGTGGAAATCCGAGGGCCATTTCACCCAGGCTCTTCAATTGGACGTACCAGTAGTATTTCCTGCCGGGTTCGATAGCAAGCTTGCTCAAATCCAGAGAAAAGGAAGTATCCCGGAGCAGGGCTTTAAACAAAAGGCCCTCCGTCTGGAAGTCGATGATCTGAAAGTCGTAAAGCGTCTGGTCGCCCGCCGTAAACCATTCGAACACGACGGGCCCTTCCGGAAGATTTCCGGCTACCGGACGGGTGAGGGCGATGCCGTAGTCCCCGCCCGCAAATCCTTTTATGCCCCCGCTGGACTGCGGAATATACAACTCGTGGTACTCTTCAATCTTTTTGGAACCGCTCGTATTGACGATCCCTTCGTACACGTAGTTGAAGAAGCGCTTCATAAACGAAGTACTGGCGGGCGTCTGGCTGGCAGCCAGACTTTTCAGGGGATAATTCCCCGCTTCTTTCAGGGATATACTTTGGTCTTCAAACAGCAGGCGTGCGGTGGATCCCGATGGAAGCGTCACGATGGATTCCGGCCCGAGGGTCTGTCCCGGCACGAGTTCGCATTGCTCCGCCCCCGGTTTTTCACAGTAGCGGACGGTCCCGGTAATATTCATGACGATAAACTGCGCGGTAGGTTGTGCATTCAGGGCGGTGCATAGAGGTAGGGAAAGAGCTAACAACAAAAGGGTTCGAGCGGTCATATTTTTTGGAGGATTTTGATTTTTTCCTTGATCAGGCTTTCGTAGATCATGATGAAATCATAAGATAGCACCATTGCTAAAATTCCATGAGTCAGGTTGAATTGTATCCTGAAATAATAAAAAAACAGGGCGATGAGAAAAAACATGAAAGCCAGTTCCAGCAATTGGATCAATCGGGTTATCCCGTGAAAGGTCGATCGCACGTGGACGTATATCCAGTGGAATAACAAGACGTTGAAATAACAAAACAGCCATCCCAATAATTCCTCGGCCCATTTGGGGATCTGGTAAATGTATTGCTCCCGCAGGATCATCGCGGCGATATTGGCGTGGATCTCCAAACCGTACATATCCGGGTAGCTTTTCCCGGTGTAGCGCGGATTGAGCGGTGTGAAAAACCGGTCTATTTCCGGTTCGCCGGGTTGGTGGTTGCCCACATAGCCGATCATGACGATCCGGCCCTTCAACACGTCGTTGTTCAGAAAGTTTTGGAAGGTGGCGTCGTTCAGCAGCAGGGAATCTTCCACCTTGATGAAGTGCTCCTGGTTGCCGGAATACCAGATCCTCTCTACCGGATTTCTTCGTTTCATCAACTTTTCGGCCTTTTCCGGGGCAAATTGGCGTGCAATCTCCACGGCAAAGGCCGGGACCGGCCCTTGAATGGTCATTTCTCCCGGCGAAAACAGGCGGATGATGCTCGTATCCTCGGAGACAAAATTGGTAAAAGCCGTTTTTTTGCCTTCGGAAAAATACGGGTCGCAATTGATGGGAGGGTCGAACAGATCGCTCTGACGGTCGTAGGAGACCAGGCGGCAAGCCAACACCATGCGGGGATTCTTGTCGATGGCCGCTTTCAGCAGGGAATCTGTTTGGGGAGTTTTAAGCCCCGCCAGTTCGATGTCCAAACCTACCACCGCGGGCTCCAGACGACTGATCCGGTCGAGCAATTGAGCCAGTTTTCCCCGGTCGGGGAGGCCGCAATTGACCAAAACAACTTCTGTAATGGGCTGAACGGATTGGGAGTTCCGAAACTGCGAATACACGATGTCCGTGATTTCGTAATCGCGCAGACCATTGTTAAAAGGGTCGAGAAAATGGCGGCTGAAAAAAAATATTTGAAACAGCCAGATAAACAGAAAGGTAAGGATCGTAATGATCAACGCGTGGGGGGCTATGAATTTTCTCAAAAATGCCATACCCAATTATCGTGGATTTTTTCGAAAGTTTCATCTTTTGATGACAAATGGGGGCCAGGCACTTTGTAAGCAAAGTGCTTTAATACTTTTTTTTTGTTCGCATTCAGAAAAAATGATTTAATTCGATTCTTGAAATCAAAGCCCCCTTTATTATGAAAACCCTCCCCAGTTTAATTCTTCTGTTGTTGTTTTATGCCCCGTCTTTTTCCCAGGGACTGGAGATTTACATCGATGCATCCACCGGAAATAGCACCTTTGTCTCCGGAAGGGACACCCTCAAAGAACCCAAGGTGAAAAGAGGGGAACCTATTGATTTGTATTTGATCAACTACAACAATTACCTGTACGAGATCGAGATCGAGGAAATCCAGCGCCAAACCAGTTATTTTTCGACGGGCCTGGATACCAGCCAGGTTTCCGGCCTGGCTAAGGGCCCCGGTGGCGGCTCGGCCTTCGATCTGATGTCCGTCATCATGAATCCCGCCGGCTTGCTCGGCATGAACCCGCTCGCCCAGGGCCAGCTATCCTTCCTCGGAGGTTTGTCCTTCGGGTCCAAGGGTTTTGCGGCCGATGAGGAAGAGATGCAGATCCTCCGGCAAATGCAGGACCTCGAAGTCCAGTACGAAAAAGTGCTCGGCGAATGGGCCCAGACTGAAAACAATCTGCAAGCCATCCAGATGGACGTGGAACGCCTGGTCAACGCCAAAGCAGTGCAGGCGATGGCTACCGAGGAGATCCGCAAATTGCAGTTCAACCCCAACCTGTCCGTCACCCAGATCAAAAAGCTGTCGGATGAATATCTGCAAATGGTCTTTTCCAACACTCCTCCTTCGGAGATCGACATGGACTACTTGTGGAAAATTCACCAAAAGGGGCAGGAGTTGAACGTCCACCTCAAAAACGTCGAATCCGAACGGACCAACTACAATTCAAAACTGGCGGAGATCCAGCTGCTGGCCCTGTCCCTGACCCCCATAAAGGAAAAAATTCGCTCCCCCAAGGTGATGGAGGTTTATCAGCAAATCGACCATTCGATCCAGGGATCCTTGCAGAAAGGGGAAAAAGAGCGGGCCCGCCTGGATGTGGCCTACGAATCCCTCGTCGGAGCCATTGAAGAGTCCGGGCCAGGAGATTTCCAGGACCTGATCAATCTGCGCTATACTTATGAAGAGATCCTGTCGAATAATTTCACCTATAAATTCCAAACCACGGCCGAACAGGATATCACCGAGCTGATCGTAAAACTGAACCCGAAGGAAAATCTGCCTTCCAACATCCAGCTATCCAGCCGAAAACTGGCCTCTTTCAAGATTCCCACGAAGGGCGGACTGAAGATCAACGGCAGCGTGGGACTGGGCTTCGGCCAGTTTTTCAACAGACCGGAGGCTTATTTTGTGAGAGACTCGGTCATCCTTTCCGAGGAAGAAGACAGCTTTGTGCCCTACCTGGCCTCCTTCCTGCACTTTTACCCCTATCGCCCCGATCAGCTGGCCTTTGGCGGCTCCTTCGGCGTGGGGATCCCGGTGTTCAACACCCAGAACGAACAGTCAATGGCCTTCTTCCTGGGGCCGAGCATCTTCATGGGCGGCGCACAACGCATTACGCTCACCGGCGGGATACTCGGCGCCAGGGTGCAAGCGCTTTCCAGCGGTTACAACATAGGAGACGTGCTCGATTCACCTGCGTTGGGGATACCGACCACGGGACGCTACCAATTGGGTTATTTCCTGAGCGTCTCGATCAATTTTCTGGGGAGCTGAGGTTAGCCGCCTTGATATAGCCAGTTTGGCCGTTTGTCTCCACTTTCCACCAGAACTGGTTGGTCTTTTCCAATAGGTTCACTTTTGCTCCCGACCGCACGCGGACGAGGGAGTTCGATTCATGGGTAGGGCCGGAGCGAAGGCTGGTGGATTCATTCACCACAAAAACGCCCAGACTACTACCTGAAGGAGCGGGCTTCGGCGCCACAACCGGCGGCTTCGGGGGCGCTTCTTCCACCACCTCCGGACGGACGTAATTGTCCGGACGGGGGTTCAGCATGGCCGACTTTACATACCCTTCGAATTTGCCGTGGCGGATCTTCCACCAGCTCGAATTGGTCTTTTCCAATACCAGCACTTCGTCCCACTTTTTCATGGAGTGGGTCTCTTTCGAGGTCTCGGAAGGCATTTCCCGCATGGGTGTATTTTCGAGCATAATGTAATCCAGGGGAGAAAACTGAATTACGGGGTCGGGAATATCGGATTCCTCCTGAACGGAGGAGGGCAGCTCATAGGAAGGCCGGATGCTGCGGGGTTGTATCCAGCCGGAATTCTCTCCGTATTCCACATACCACCAGTCGGGCAATCTTTTCTGAAGGACATTCATGACCGTGTTGGGCATAATCGTATCCAGCACCGTGGTGTTGGAACTCGGCCCCCGGTATAGGTAGATCGGGTTGGTGACCATATAGGAGGTCACGTCGGGTTCGTCTTCCTTGTAAAGGGGCTCCTCTCCGCCATCGGGCGGATAAATGGTATCGCGGGGGGGCAAGCCGGGTTCTTCGACCCCAAGCGGTTCGGGGTCTGCGGGCTCGGAGTCTGCGGGCTCGGTGACCGGATCCTTATAACCGGGCTTGTATTGGTCGATCAGCGCATCCGTTCTTTCCGGCACGGTGGGCAATTCGTCCCAGGGGCGGCTCGTCTTGCCGAAGGTTAAGTTGAGGCCGGCCTGAAGGTGAATCTGCCTGGCGGATGCCGGCACGAGAAATCCCAGCAGGTTGTCGGAAATGACGTAGAGCTGTATCGGGCCCGGATTGAGTGACAAGCCAAAGGGAATGTTGTGGGCACGGCCGGTATAGGAATAGCCGGTGGAAAAGCCAAGCCATTTTCCTACCCTCGCATTAAACGCCAGGGTGACGGAGGAGTAAAGGGTTTGGTATATGGGTTGTACCCGGAAAAGGGCGCCGACGGACATATTTTGACTCAGGTAATAATTGGCGCCGAGAAAAAATTCGGGATTCAGCTTTTGTTTGAAAATCAGGCCGGGTTTTTCCTCCACCCGGAAAAGGGTGTCGAAAATCTGGCCGAGAGAATCGGAATTCTCGAAAGACGCATCTGTGAAGGCCGTTTGCCCCACTTTGCGTTTCCAGTTGATCTGGCCGATGTTCACCGCGCTGAGGCTCAGGTCCAGCCTCTTGTTCATCGTGGTCAGTTTCCCTCCGAGGCCGAAGGACCAGCCGCTGTTTTGCGGGTTGATAAAAATATTGGCGAGGTCGGAGGAATCGGCATTGCTATATCCGGCCGTCGTCACGTTGATGCGCCCGATGACCTCGTAGTCGTTGGGGTCCTGGGGTTTTATCTGTGTGAAAAACGTGTCCATAGTCGCATCGGCAGTCAGGATTCCCGAAATGTAACTGACATTCCCTCCCACGGTCAGGTTGGGCATCACGTCGTAGGCGTATTGCAGGGTGAAGGGGCGGTATTGGGTAAGGCCGATTTTACCTCCACTCATGATATAACCGACCATTTTCGGCGAGTCGTTCGTGGTCTGGTAAACCACGCCATCCTTTTCATAATCCCGTATAAACCGGAACATCTCGTCGGGAAACAACAGATCGGACTGGATCACCTCCCGGATGTAAAAGCTGATGTAATGCTTTTGGGCGCGGAGCCCGAAACCGAAAAGGTCGAAATTGCCACGTATGGCAAGCCGGTTGCTCAGCAGCGCCACGTCTGCAAAGGAGGACAGGAGGGAGTCGCCGTATTGCTTGTCCCAACGGGCCTTGAGATCGATTTCTACTTCTTCCAGGGTGAAAAAGTCGTTGTTATATCCGAAGCTGGCGCCCGAGATAATGGGCAGGCTGAGATAAAAATTGCAAAGAGGGGTGTTCGCCGGGTTCTGGTAGCTTGCCTGCGGGATATAAGGCATGTTGTAAAGCGTCATCCCGCCCTGGGCATTCAGTTGAAGGCTCAGAAAGGACAGGCAGATGGAGAGTATCCAAAATTTTCTCATAGGTTTATGTTTATGGGGGCTAAAATCCGCCAAATATCTAACGCAAATATATGGGGTATTTGACTGAAAGGCTGCTTTTATTTGCCTCCCGGCCTGCGGAAGGACAAAAGTTTGCCTGCTTTTGATGAAAAAATTTGAAAATTGTCACATTATGCCTACTTTTCAAGTTGGCATGTTTTCTGCCGGCCTAACCAATAAAACCTATGTCGAAAAATCTATCTCACCTTTCCGGTCGCAAAGGCTTGACGGACAACTTGTTCGAGCGGATCGGCGAGCTTTCCGAAAAAACGGGGAGCCCCTCGCAGGAAGCGCTAACCCAACTGGCCGAAGAGTTCCTCATGCGGCCGGCTACTATGTACGGCACGGCTTCATTCTACGATTTTACCCGCCAGGCAAACGCCGGCAAGAAGGTCTACCTCTGCAACGGCAGCGCCTGCCTGGTGGCCGGAACCCAGGATAAGCTCCGGGAAACCATGGGCCATCATTTTTCAGAACAGGAGATCGGGGAAATGTGCTGCCTGGGCCGTTGCCACGAAAACAGCGCCTTCCATTTCGAGGGGGTCAATTACTCCGGAAAATCGGCCGAACAAATCGCAGCCATTAAGCGGCATGAGACCAAAGACGGCAACGATGCCTATCAGGTCGAAGCCCTGGGCGCCCCTGTTCTCACCGCGTCTCCCCCCGCCTGGAAAGAGATCATGGAACAGATCAACCGGATGTTCCAGACGCCCCCCGACGGCATTTTGGAAAACATCAAACAGTCGGGACTCCGCGGCCGCGGCGGAGCGGGCTTCCCGCTCGGCATCAAGATGCAGACCTGTAAGGAAGCCATGGGCAGTCCGAAATTCGTCGTCTGCAATGCCGATGAGGGCGATCCGGGCTCCTTCTCCGACCGATATATCCTCGAACAACGTCCCTATTCCCTGCTGCTCGGCATGGTCATCGCGGGGTATGTCATCGGCGCCAAAGCAGGCGTAGTGTATATCCGCGCCGAATACCCCGAATCCATCCGCGCCATTCAGGAAGCCATCGAAGAGCTCGAGGCCCGCAACCTGGCCGGACGCGATATCCTCGGCTCGGGCTTCGATTTTCAGTTTAAAATGATCCGGGCACAAGGGGCTTATGTTTGTGGGGAAGAAACCGCTTTACTCGCCTCTATCGAAGGCCAGCGGCCGGAGGTGAGGGTGCGTCCCCCCTTCCCCGCCAACGAGGGCTTGTTCCGCAAACCCACCCTGGTCAACAACGTCGAAACCCTGGCCAACCTCTACCATATCCTCGTCCATGGAGGAGCCCCTTTCGCCGCCATAGGCCGCGGGAGGTCCACCGGCACCAAGCTGGTATCGCTCGATAGCTCCTTCAACCGCCCCGGCGTGTACGAAGCGGATATGGGAACACCCCTGCTGGACGTCATTGAAAAGCTCGGGAAGGGATTCCGCAAGCCCGTCAAGGCCCTGCACATCGGAGGCCCGCTCGGCGGACTGGTGCCTGTTCACAAGTTCGCCGACCTCACGCTCGATTTCGAATCCTTTGCCCAGCAGGGTTTCCTGCTTGGCCACGCATCCATGATCGGTTTGCCGGAGGATTATCCCGTCGTGGCTTACCTCGAACATCTTTTTGAGTTTACGGCCCACGAAAGCTGCGGAAAGTGCTTCCCCTGCCGCCTGGGCTCGGTGCGGGGACAGGAGTTGCTGCACAAGGCGCAACACGAAAAGTATTTTATCGACCAGGAATTGTTCACCGACCTGCTCACCACCATGGAGAAAGGCTCGCTTTGCGCCCTCGGAGGAGGGATACCGCTTCCGGTGCGTAATGCGATGGCCTATTTCCAGGAGGAGCTGGGGCCCTATTTTATTAAATGAAATGTTTTACCCATTAAAGTGGAAGAGCAATGAACCAGATCGCATATATCAACGATAAGGCTTTCGAGATCAAATCGGGGGAGACCATCCTGGCCTTCGTCCGCCGGCATTTGGGACAGGACTACGTGCCTACGCTTTGCGACGCTCCCAACCTGGAACCCTTCGGGGCGTGCAGGGTCTGCAGTGTGGAAGTGGCGCGACCCGGAAACGGGGCCCTGAAAACGGTGGCCTCCTGCCATACGCCCGTCGAGGAAAACCTCCAGGTGTATACCGATACCGAAGCCATTCAGCGCCTGCGGAAAAACATCATCGAACTGGTGCTGACCGACCACCCGCTCGACTGCCTGACCTGCGCGGCCAACGGGGATTGCGAGCTCCAGGAAGTAGCCGCCAAGGTGGGCATCCGGAAGGTTCGTTACCCGGAGGGCAAAAACCACCTCGCGGTACTGCCCGACGAGAGCCATGCCTACATGCGGACCGATCTGTCCAAGTGCATCAACTGCTCCAAGTGCGTGCGCGCCTGCGACGAAATCCAGGGCGAATTCGTGCTCAGTATGGCCGGACGAGGATTTGAGAGCCATATCATCAAGGGGTTTGACACTACTTTCTCCGATTCCTACTGCGTATCCTGCGGCGCCTGTGCCCAGGTATGCCCCACGGCGGCTATTACCGATATCTACCAGGCCTCCGCAAAGAACGCCACCGAAAAGGTCAGGACGGTTTGCACTTACTGCGGCGTCGGCTGCAACCTCGAAGTGTCCAAACACGGCAACTCGATCCTGAGCATCTCCGCCCCTTACGATGCCGAGGTCAACAAAGGACATACCTGCCTCAAAGGACGCTACGCCTTCCGCTTTTACAACCACCCCGATCGCCTCCGCTCGCCCATGATCCGGAAAAACGGAAAACTGGAGGAAGTCAGCTGGGACGAGGCTTATGATTATATCGTAACCAAGCTCAACAAGATAAAAGCCGAATATGGACCGGACGCCATCGGAGGCATTTCCTCCTCGCGTTGTACCAACGAGGAAAACTACCTGATGCAGAAGTTTATCCGCCTGGTCGTCGGCACCAACAACATCGACGGCTGCGCGAGGGTATGCCACTCCCCCACGGCCCTGGGCATGCAACGGACCTTCGGCACCGGCGCAGCCACCAACTCGGTCGAAGACCTCAAGTACACCGACTGCATCATGATCATCGGGGCCAACCCCACGGCAGCCCACCCGGTGACGGGCGCAAAGATGAAGCAGCAGATCATGAAGGGCAAAACCCTCATCGTGCTCGACCCGCGGCGCACCGATCTGGCCAAAATGGCCCACCACCATATCCAGCTCAGGCCGGGCACCAACGTGGCCGTGCTCAACATGATGCTCCACTACATTCTCAAAGAGGGACTGGAAGACAAGGCATTTATCGACGCTCGCGTGGATGGCTACGAAGAATTCCGCGAGCAGATCCTGAACATCGACATCGCCCACCTGGAACGCGAAAGCGGGGTGGACCGGAACCAGGTCAGGGCCGCCGCCATAGCCTACGCCTCGGCTCCCAACGCCATGAGTTTTCATGGGCTGGGCGTCACGGAGCATTACCAGGGAACTTACGCTGTGATGCTGATCGCCGACCTGGCCATGATCACCGGCAATATCGGCCGGCGCGGCGTGGGCGTCAACCCGCTGCGGGGCCAGAACAATGTGCAGGGCATGGCCGACATGGGCGTTCAACCGCACCAGGGCCCCGGCTACTTCGATATGCACAACGAGGAGTACCGCAATATGTACCATGATTTCTACGGAATGTCCATGCCCGAACGACCGGGTATGAAGGTTCCGGATATGTTCCAGGCCGCCCGGGACGGCAAGTTCAAAGCGCTCTGGATCATGGGCGAAGACGTGGTCCAGACTGAACCCAACACGCATAACGTGCGCAAGGCCCTGGGCGCCCTCGACCTGTTCATCCTGCAGGAATTGTTCCTCTCCGAAACGGCCAATTTTGCAGATGTGGTGCTGCCCGCTGCTTCCTTCTTCGAAAAATCGGGCACCTTTACCAACGGCGAACGCCGCGTGCAGCGGGTCAACCGGGTGATCGAGCCGCTTCCCGGCACAAAGCCCGACGGGCAGATCATCATCGACGTCATGAACCGCATGGGCTTCCCCCAACCCGATTACAACCCCGTAACACTGCTCGAAGAAATCGCAGGGATCGTGCCTTTCTTCAAGGGCATTCGCTGGGACCGCCTCGGCGAAAACGGCCTGCAATGGCCGGTTGCGGAAGACGGCACCGATACGGAGATACTTCATACCGAATCCTTCAAGATCGGGAAAGGACGGCTGTACTTCGCCGATTACGAAGAGAGTATTGAAATCCAGGCCAATGGCGACGCATTTCCTTTTATCCTGACCACCAACCGCGAACTGGAGCACTACAACTGCGGCTCCATGACCCGCCGCACCAATAACGACCTGATCCGGAACGAGGACTTCCTGTATATGCACCCCGAAGATGCCGCCGAAAAAGGCATCCGCGACGGAGACAAGGTGAAGGTCACTTCTCCGAGGGGCAATATCACCATCCGCGCCAAGGTCAGCGACCTGGTCAAGCCCGGCATTTTGAGCTCCACTTTTCACTACCCGGAGATCAGCATGAACGACCTGACCAGCGCGGTGTACGACAGCCAGGCCAAGTGCCCTGAATACAAAGTAGTGGCCGTAGATGTGGTGAAAGTTAGCGCTATGGCCGGGGAGCCCGCATATCATGACCCGAATCAGCATGGGGTATGAGAAATGTCATTTGAAATAGCTTCGGAATTGGGTAACTAGCTTTTGCCCGGAAAAAAGTTTTTCCCCGCTATTGCCCAACATGAGTAAAATGCTATGCCTCTGCGCTGCCATGGCAGTGCATTTCCTGACCTGGGGCCAGGTCAGGTCATTTGAAGAAAAAGGCCCTCCCGGAATGAGGGGGAATGCGTTTATCGAATTTACCAACGGGGAGGGCCAAGCCTATTGGACCGATGCCCTTCCATCAGAAGACGGCACATTTACCGTAGCAGGAACCGTATTTTCCGGAGGGGTCCATTATTTGACCCTGGCCCGTTTCCTGCCCAATGGAGACCTGGACTGCAGCTTCCAAAACCAGGGCGTCTCCAAATGGACCATCCCCATCGATTGGGAATACCTGGTCAAACTCGAGCCCCTGGACGATGCCAAATTTATTGCGCTTTTTCACCCCCCCGATGCTGGCAAAGGCCTGTCCCTCGCGCGCTTTTACGCCGATGGATATTTGGATGCCTCCTATGGCAAGGAGGGCATTTTCCACTTACCGGAATCCCTTCCCTCGCATTTTGTGACCTTTAAGCGTCAGGAAAACGGCAAAATACTGGCGGGCGGGTACCTCGAATCTCCGGAGCCCGAATGCATTATCTACAGGCTATTGCCGGACGGTGAACCGGATCCCTCCTTTTCGGCCCGGGTAAGTTCTCCCGGCGGACAAGCCTTCCACCTGCTTTCTCTGGCGCCTTATCCCGACGAAAGGGTGCTGGTTTCCGCTTTTCAGGGAGAACAACTCGCCGTTTTTCGCCTGCTCCCGGACGGGCAACTCGACCTTTCCTTTGGCGAAAATGGTTTTGCCTTTCATCCCGTCGCCGGTTTCAGGCCCTATGATTTGCTCTTGCTTCCCGACGGAAGCTGGATCGCATTGGGGGCCGGCTCCCAATCTGCGGAGGGATGGCCCATTGCCGCAAAAGGGCTGCCTTCCGGGGCGCCCGACACCAATTTTGGCCTCCAGGGAGTGCTTTATTCCACAGAGGCTTTCGCGGCAGCCGCTGCGGGAATGCTCCATCCCGACGGGACCTGGACGATCGCCGGAGTAGCGGAAATGACCGGACGCACCGGTTATTTCATCCTGCGGCGCTTTCTGGCAGATGGGACTCCCGAGGAAGCCTTTGGGGCCGAAGGGTATCTAGCGCCTTGTTTTGAGGAGGAGTATTTCCAGGGAACTGGCATCTTCATCCGCGGGCTGGCCGATGGCCGCCTGTTGGCCGGTGGCGGAGTGAACATGAAAGGGGCGCTGATTTGCCTCGGGCCCGATGGACGGCCCGACCCGGCCTTTGGGAAGGAGGGATTGGTGGTGTCTGCCCTGGGGGGCGGTAACCCGGTCGACATCGATTGTTGCGAGATTCTGTTTCAGGAAGACGGAAAGATCCTGGCTGCGGGTTCGATCAGAAAGCCCTTCGACTCCGAGATCCTGGCCATCCGGATGGAGAGCGATGGAGCGGTAGATCCTTCTTTTGTGGATCATGGCTATGCCTCCGTCCATTTGCCCCATCCCGTCACGGGGGTAGACGCCGTGCTGCAGGGAGACGGGAAATTGGTCGTTGGAGGGAAAATGAGTTCCCGGCAAAACGATTACGACAACATGGATTTTGCAGCCTGCCGCCTGAATCCCGACGGCAGCCTGGATTCCACTTTCGGGAAAAAAGGACTCGCGGTTTTCGACTGCGGGCTGTTTGACGAACTCGGCGCCCTCGCCCTTCAGGACGACGGTAAAATCCTCCTGGCCGGCGATATGGAAAACCCGGAGACCGGAAACCGGATGCTGACGGTGTACCGGCTTCATCCCAACGGCAAACCCGATCTGGCTTTTGGGGTGGACGGGCTCTGCGCCGTAGAGCACCTGCCCAGAGGGTCCTTTGCCGCCATTTTTCAGCAAGGAGATGGGAAAATCCTCTTGTTGGACGCCCACCCGCCCTGGGGCTTCGACATTGTTCGCCTGCTGCCCAACGGCATTCCGGATGAGACATTCGCGGAAAACGGGGTGCAAAACTATTTCTTCCCAAATGCGCCCGCGACGCTTCAAACCCTCATGGCCGCTTTAACCACCGGTGACGGAATTCTGGTTGCCGGGCAAATGGGCAATACGGTGGGGATGATGCAACTGAACGACCGGGGAAAAGTGGATCCCAGCTTCGGTTCGGGCGGAATCATCTATCATTCCGTACCCGAAACCGCCTGGGAACTGGAGGTTTTATCCGATGGAAAATTTCTCCTGGGTGGCTCGGGTTGTTCGGATTTTGCGCCCTTCAATTACTTTTTCGGCGCCCGCTTCCTCCCCGATGGACAGCCCGATACGCTATTCGGTCACCACGGGGTATTAAAAACCGAAATGCCCGCCTTCTCCCTGCTCACGACCCTGTTGGTGAAAGAAGACGAGAGCGTCATTCTTGGCGGAAAGGGTTATACCAGCGAATCGGACGTCTATTCGGATATCCTTCTGGTGCGATATCTGCCGGAGCTGGACGCCGGGCATCTGTGCCCTGCGCATCAATTCCCGTTTATCGACGTATTTCCCTACCCCATCCGGACACAGGAGTTCCCTTTGCAATACGATCTGCCCAAAGGGAGTAACGTGATGGTAAGCCTTTGGAGCCCGCAAGGCAAGGAAATTGCCTCGCTGCTGGATGTTTGCCGCCCCGAAGGCCGGTTTGAAGAAATTCTGAGCCGGCCTCCCGGGCTCCCGTCCGGTCCGTATGTAATCCGCGTCCGGACGGAGGAAGTGGAGGCATCTATTCGGGTCCTGTTCGACCCTTAATTAGCGGAGAAGGGTCACCTCGCCTTTTTCCAGCTTGACTTCGTCATCTTTCGGGAAGCGATACTCCAGAATCCAGGCAAACAGGTCGGAGGGCATGGGCTTTTCCTTGAAATTGCCGTCCCAGCCATTCGTCGGATCGGTGGATTCGTAGACGAGTTGGCCCCAGCGGGAGTATATTCGGAAACGGTATTCCCCGTATATAGTACAATTGCTGAGCGGTTTGAAACGGTCGTTGGAGCCGTCTCCGTCGGGCGTAAAGACATTGGGAAATTCCAGCATGCACACCTCGGGCTCGCCGCTGCAATCGGGAAGGGTCAATGTGATGCCGGCGGTGGTGGAGCCGCACATATTGACGCCGGTCACCGAGTAGGCGCCCGGGGTGGAAACGACGATAAAGTTCTCCGTAGAGCCTGTCGACCAGGACAGGGTTTCGGCGCCCACGGCGCCTGCGATGAGGGTCAGTTCGCCCAGTTCGCAGAAGCCGGTGGTGTCGACGGCGATGTTTACAAACGGAGGAGGCAGTATCTGGAAGGAGATCGTATCGCGCAGAATCCAGCATTGCACATTGGAGGTATCTTCCACGGAGTAGGTGCCCGGCACTTCGGCCACGATCATCGGGGTGTCGAAACCGTTGCTCCAGGAGTAAGATTCAGCTCCCGGCACCGTAGCGTCGATGGTCTTGACGGTCGGCTCGCAGAAAAACTCGCTCGGGCCCAGGTCGAGCACCGGCACGTCGATGGTATAGTCTTCAAAATCTTCCTCGGTCACAGGAAAATCCAACACTTCGCTGAGCGGAAGCACCTCGGGAGCATAATCCGTGACCTCCATCAGCAAGTCGTTTTCCACAAAAAGTCCGATAGGTGTCTGACAGCCGGTGCGGCCGTTCAAATCCGCTACGACGAGATTCGGGAAGAACTCATCCGGAGGGCTGATATAGTTTGCGAGGATCGCGTAACCACCGGGAAGTACTGAAAAGCCGTCGGAGAGGGTAATATTGTTGAAATGGCTTTCCGTAAAAAAGTTGGTTTGCCAATCGAGGGCTCCATTTTCCAGGCTGATCTGAAAGAGGAAATTTTGTTCCGTCAAAGGCGGATTGATAAATTGACTCAGCGAGGTCCCTTGAATGACGAGTAGGTTCGAATCCGGCGCCGCGAGGTTTTTTAAATAGACATTTGGAAGATTGAGTGGAATGGTAACGCGTTTGGCCTGCAAAAACAACCCGGACGAATCCACCTCCATGATCAGGCCCTGACGGGGTCCGCCCAGCAGATTTTGAGATTCTCCTACCACGGCAAAATGCCCATTGGCCAGTTCCACGGCATGGGTTCCCCAGTCCAGAAAGAAGTTCACCGTATCGACGAGGTCGTAGCCTTTGGACCATTCGACCGCGCCGAGCGAATCCGTTTTCATCAGGAATATATCGCGGCTGAACACCGTCAGGTCGAGAAACTGTATTCCGCCGCTGAACAGGAAGCCCCCGTCGGATGTGGGAATGACATTGCCCATGGTCAGGTCGTAGGGGCCGATACAGGAAAAGCAGTATTTGTTACCCCAGGAAAAAACGCCCGCCGTATCCAGTTCCGCCAGGCAAAGGTCGTTGGCGTTAAAGGCGGTGTTGTAGAGGGAAGCGCCGGCGCCCAGAACGATTTTTTGGTCCGGCCGGAGCATGCTTTCGGCCTTGCCCAGGTTTGCCAGATCGAAAGCGTCCTCGAGGGATATCTTCTTAGACCAGATGGGCTGGCCCGAAAAATTCTGGATTTTGGTCAGAAAGGCCACCGCGGCGGTATCCGCCTCGTGGGAAAGGCCCGAAATCAGATAAGCGCCTTGGCTGGCCCAGGGAGTCAACATGCCGCCTATCACCTGATTTGGATAGGTAAAATCCTTGCTCCAGAGGATTTCCCCGGCCGGTTTGAGCCGGGTGAGGTTGAGGTTCCCGCCCGGGATCTGGCCGGGTACAGGCAACAAGTTGGAAAACAGATATTCGTCGCGATCGCTTGGGATCACATCGAGCGCCAGGCTGGTACGGCCGGGGTCGAGGGGCCGGAGGAAGAATTGGGATTGGCCAGATAAATCAGAAATGGAGACCGCAAGGACAAGGGTAAAAAAAAGCCGGGGCATGGGTTTATTTTTTTGGTAACTTCATTCGAACGCCCAAAATAAGTCTTTGTTGATCATTGGACCTTGTTTAAATGAAAAAGGGGCGACAAAACTGCCGCCCCTTTTTCGCGTATTGCCCAATCGGGTCTATTTCGTCAGCACCACCCTCCGGGTAGCAGAACCTGCTTCGGTCCGGATCTGAACCCAGTAAACCCCGTTCGCGTAAGCGCTCAGGTCGAGTTCATAAGGCCGGTCGTTCAGCTGCTGTTCCATCAATTGAACGCCCCTGGAATCCAGGAGGATCAGTTGTACCTGACCTGCATTCGGGCCGCTCCACTCCAGAGTTACGAGTCCGTTGCTCGGGTTGGGGAACAGTTCGAAAGAGGGGCCTGAGTTTTGTTCCTTCGTAGCCACTGTGCAATCCTCCACGACAAAGGTGGACGAAGTCTGCACGCAGCCGTTGGCATCCGTGACGAGGCATTCGTAAACGCCTCCGGCAATTCCCTCCAGGTCCTGGGTTTCGGCAGAAAAGTCCGGATCATCCAGGTTGGTCCAGGTAAAGGTCAATGCCGGCGTACCGCCTGCGGTCGTGATGAAGATCGCGCCGTTCAGACAGGGAGGTGTCTCGGGAACGATAGAATCCAGTGCGATGGCGATGGGGGCGGGCTCTTCTACCAGGATGGAAAATTCCAGCAGGCAATCGCCCTGATCCGTAACGGTTCCGGAGTAAAGTCCGAAGGAGAGGTCGTTCAGCGTGTCGGAAGTCTGGCCGTTGGACCAGGAAATGTCGTAAGGAGGCGTACCGCCTGTAATGGAGAGCGCGATAATCCCGTCATTTCCGCCAAAACAGCTGACCGGCGTGGCTTCGTTCGACAACTCCAGGTCTTCGATGCGGGTAATCGTGAAGTCGCAAAAAGCGGTGTTTCCGAATTGATCGCCGGCCTGGTACGAGATAAGGGTTTCCCCGACGGGAAAGTCAGATCCGGAGGGCAGACCCTCCACCAGTTCGACCGCCACCAGCCCGCAGTTGTCGGTCGCATCTGGCTGGTCGTATTCGATGACGCTGTTGCAGGAATGTACTTCGATATCGAGGGGACAAACGACGAAAGTCGGCGCCTCGGTATCGGCCTGTTCTTCGACGATCAGGCCTTCTACCAAAGTTTCGCAGCCGTTTTGATCGACAATAACAGCCGAAAATTCTCCGGCGCCCAGACTGTCTATCAACTCCGTGCTGTCGCCATTGCTCCAAAGGATGTCGAATTCAGGAGTCGAGGCCTGGATGCCCAGGAATATCTCTCCATTTTCCAATCCGCAGTTTGCATGGACGATGTCCACTACTACTATGGGAGCGACGAGATCTTCCACGATCACCGTTCCGGTGCTGATGCAATTATTCCCATCGAGCACGGCAATGGCGTATTCGCCCGGAGCCACATTGACCAGCAGGGAATCGCTTTCGCCATTATCCCACACAAAGGTGTAGGGATAGGTACCGCCTGTGATTTCCACCCAGGCAGATCCGTTTTCCTGTCCGCAGATCGCAGGGGTATTTCCGGGAACGATAGTGGGGCCCTCTTCCTGAATCACTTCGATAGCCGCCGTTTCCGCACAGCCCGTGGAATCGAAGATCTGCAGCTCGTAGAGGCCTCCCTCCAGGCCCGTAAAGAACAGGAAGGGAACATCGGCCGTATCGCTTTCCAGAACGTCGCCGTTCAGGCTCCAAATGTATTGCAGAGCGCCTTCTCCCCCGCTGAAGTTCGCATTGGCCGTGCCGTTGCTGTTCCCGCAGGTGGCTATGGTGCTGCTCCAGTCGAGGACGATATCGTTAGCGCCGGTAAGAGTAAACGACGTTTCGACCGTGCAACCGGCCGCATCTACTACCACGACGGAGTACACACCAGCCGGGAGGTTTTGCTGAATGGAATCGACCGAGCCGTTGCTCCAGGTAATGCTATAGGGCCAAACCCCACCGCTGATCGCCACTTCCAGCGAGCCGTCGTCCGCCACGCAGGCCGTGGGCTGCTGGACCAGGGAGATAGACACTTCCTGGCCTGGGTCGTCGCCCACTACCACGCTTCCGGTCACGGCGCAGTCGTTTTCGTCCGTGACGACGATGGAATATTCGCCGGGCAGGAGGTCGGTAATGGCGGGGAAGGTCACCCCGTTGCTCCATTCTACGTCGTAGTTCCCCGTTCCGCCGGAGATGAACACTTCCGCAGCCCCGTTGGCCTGGCCGCAGTAGGCGCTGATCGAGTTTAAACTGTCAATCGTCGGCGAGGCTACCTCTCCAACCGTAACGGCGGACTCCGCTTCGCATCCGAACACGTCGGTGACGGAAACCACATAGGTACCTGCGGGCAGGTCCAGCAGAAGCGAATCGAGGCCCCCATTGCTCCATTCGAAGGAGTAGGGCCAATTGCCCCCGGTCACGGTGACCGAGGCAGATCCGTTGGGCTCGCCGCAGAGGGCAGGCAGGGCCTGAACCTCGGGTATAGCCAGGTCGGTGACCGACTCAATCAGGGCGGAGGCGGAGGAAACGCAGCCCACTGCATCGAGTACTTCAACGGAATATCCTCCGGCTACCAGGTTGATGGCGACCGAGTCGGTGGAGCCATTGCTCCAGTTGAAAGTATATGGCCATATCCCCACGGCTACTATGGCAGCCGTCGCATCGGCGGCCTGGCAGGTGGTTGGGGGAGTGGTGACGATGCTCAGTTCTGCGCCCGGAGGCGTTTCTACCAGGATCGTGCCCACCGAAACGCAGCTATTGCCATCCGTAACCACTACCTCGTAGAGGTCGGGTAGCAATCCGGTGGCGACCGAGTCGGTAGCTCCCGTGCTCCATTCGTATGCAAACGGGGCGCTCCCCAGCGGCGTGACCGTGGCTGTCCCGTCTCCGATAATGCAGCCCGAAGGCAGGGTGGAGGAAAGGACCAGTTCCGGACCCGGGAGATCGGAAACCTCGACGGATTGATTGGTAACACATCCGAGGCTGTCGGTGACCTCCACGGGGTAAACCCCGGCAGGTAAGCCGGTCACAAGCGGGTCGGTTATGCCGTTGCCCCATAAAATCGCAAAGGGACCGTTGCCTGAGGGCAATACCTCTGCCGTACCATCCGCTCCTCCACAGGTAGAGGGAGAGGCGATGATAAATTCGAGGGTCGGGCCCTGTATTTCCTCCACTTCCACCGATCCGAGGGTGGTGCATAGGTTGGCGTCTGTAATGCTTACGGTGTAAATGCCGGGGCCAAGGTCGGAGATAAGGGAGTCGGTAGCCCCGTTGCTCCATTCGATGGAAAAGGGTCCGTTATCCCCAGCCGCTACGACCTCGGCGCTGCCGTTGTCGTTACCGCAATAGGTGGGCAGGGAAGTCAGGGAGACGATAGAGGGTCCGGGTATTTCCGGCACCTCCACTTCTCCGGAGGTCACGCAACCCAATGAATCGCTCACCGTGACGGAATAGATGCCGGGGCCGAGGTCCAGTATCTCGGTTTCGGCCGATCCATTGCTCCATTCGTAAGCAAGGGGAGGATGAAATCCATTGGCGGTTACTGTGGCGGAGCCATTGTTGTTTCCACAAAGCGTCGGTTGGGCCTCCAGGAGGGTAATAACCGGCGCGAGGTCGCCTTCTATAGTCGTTTCAGCCGTGGTGGTGCAATCGTTGGCATCCGTCAGGGTGAGCGAGTAGGTCCCGGGGGACAGGTTGCTCAGGTTTTGTTCGGTGCTTCCGTTGCTCCAGAGATAGGTATAGGGGGCTAGTCCTCCATTCGGGGTCGTCGTAATCGTTCCTTCGTTGGTGGCGCAGGAGGTGCTGGTCGGGACCAGGAGCAAGTCCAGGTCGCTGTCGACTGTGACCAGGAAGCTGCATATTGCCGTATTGCCCGATGCATCGGTGGCCGTATATTCCTGAAGGGGCGTCCCTCCGGGGAACACCGAGCCGGAGCTAAGCCCGCTGCTATCAGTTTGTTCCAGCGTCAGGGGGAGGGTGGAGTTTCCGCTAACCTTGGCGTAGAAATGCCTCCGCACGCAATTGATGGAGCGAAGATCGGTAGGCTCGGGGAACCCGCAGCCTACGAAATAGCTCGTCCCTGCGCCTTCTTCCGTATAACCGGCCACAAAAACGGAATTATCCGGGTCGACCAGTTCCACGACCAGGTTGCGGTCGGCGGGGACGGAAGCGTTCATGGCTACCGGGTGCACAAAATCCAGGCCCGAAGGAGGGGTGAAGGATTGACTGTGCAATAAGCTCATATTGGCGAATACCAGCGAGCTGTCCGGATGGATCTGATAGAGGTTGATTGTGGCCGATTCGGAACCGTTGGATTCCGAGATCCCGACCTCCACTTCGGTGAGTTGGAAGGGGGAAACCAGGCTGTGGTTTTGCAGGTCGAAAACCCGAAGATGCGAGGACTGGGGCGACTCGCCGGTCTGCTGGTTGAAACAGCGCGCGCGACCGGTGATGTCATCGCTTTTATTGAGGCTCAGGACGAGGTCCCGATCGAGACAATTGTCTGTAAATTCGGGAAGGTCGTAAGTTACTACAGCGCTGCAATCGAGGGATACGGGCTGCACGATCATGTCCTGAGGGCAGCTGGTAAAAGTGGGCGGGGTAGGCTCCACCACGTTGACGGTAAATGCGCAAACCGCATCGGCCACCTCCCCGTTTTGGTCGAAGGACAGCGCCTGAAGGGTCGGTCCGACGGGGAAGGAAGACAGGCTGCTCAGTCCCGTGCCATCGACCTGATAAATGCCCTTGTTGATGGGCACGTAATAAATATTCGCTTCGATCAGGCGGTAATTGGTATTGTTGGCGCCTCCCGACTGGTTGGTGTTTCCGAAAATGAGATCGCCCTGGCCTTGGGCGAAGCCCAGCCCTGCCCGGTTGGTGAGGCCTATGCCCGCGCTCAACTGGAGATCGCAGTTCGAAATGACGGCACTGGGAGTCGACACCTGCATGGAAATGGGGCCGTTGATCCAGTCGCGGGTAGAGGTGATGTACACCCCGGTCGATGCATTCGGGGCCAGGATGATCCCGCCGAGCGGGATATGGGTCGGCACGAGCACGCCGCTGCTGGAAACCGTGGTCTGGCCGAAAAACCGCCAGTTCAGGTTCGTCACGCCGTTGGTTCCGTTAAAGGTATTGCCCACGAAGGTGGGGGAAATGCGGGTTTGGTAAACCTGGATATCCCAGGTCCCCTGGTCCAGCAGTAAGTCCCAGCCGGTGATGTACAGGGAATCGGAGCTGATGTTCTTGATGTCGAACATCGTTCCCGCCAGCCCGAATTCGTCGTCGATCATATTGGTGGTCATGAGGAAATCTTTCCCCACGCCGCAGGCTTGCGAGGCCCAATCCTGCAAGCCGTAATCGAATACGGAGGCGCAGTTGTCGGGCTGAATCTGAATGGTCGTGTCGCCGGGGCACTGCGGTAGGGCGTCTTCGAAGGGGGGCTCCGGCAGGTTGATCGGATAGTTGACGATACAGTTCTGGTCGAGGCGCTCGATCGTCAGCACATGGTCTCCGGCGCAGATCCTCGGAATGGTATCCGAAGCGAGGGTCCGTCCGTTCCAGCGAAAAATGAATCCATCCTGGCGATGGACCTCTACCCTGCCCTGGCATTCCGCGAGGCAGCCATCCTGGGCGTAAAGGGTGAACATGCTGTCGGGAATGGCAGGCGCACTGCCCATCCCGACGGTGATTTCAGCGGAAACCTGTTCGCCGAGCTGGTCGGTAACGACGACATTGTACGTGCCCGGCACAAAGCCCGGCACAGTGATCGAAGAGTACACGGTACGGCGCTTCATGTCGGCTGAAAATTCGACGTTGTAAGGGACGGTCCCTCCGACGATATTTACGGTAATGGAGCCATCGGTGCCGTTCTGGCATCCGGTTGGCGTCGAGGCAAGGCTTATCTCCAGTGGGTCGACCTCTTCCGGAAAGCCGCCGAAGGCAACGGCGTAGGAAGGAAGCAGGAGGGTAAGTAATAGTAATCCAAGGGAAATAATCGGTTGAATGTGGGAGTAAGTTTTCTGCATAGAATTAAAAATTTGTTCAGTTGAGGATTATACCGCGAAAAATTTCATAAAGACGAATGTGCCCCGCATGATGTGGGGCACATTCGTCCTTGTGAATCATCTTTCAAGAAGGGAAAACTTCCTGGTTACAGGTTAATGATGCGGGGTAGCGTGGAAACGGACCGGAGAACAAATTAATGGAAAAATTGGCCGTAATAGCAAGCATTGGGAAAAAATAAATATTTTTCCTGCCTTAATAATTAAACATGGCACGAGTAACCGGCATCGGCGGCATTTTTTTCAAATGCAAAGACCCCGAAACCCTCAGGGCCTGGTACCACCAGCACCTGGGCATGGCAACCGATCAATATGGCTGCCTTTTCTCCTTCCAGGCAAAGGACCATCCCAACAACAAGGGGCATTTGCAGTGGAGCCCTTTTAAGGAAGACACCACTTATTTTGCCCCTTCGACCCGGGAGTTCATGATCAACTACCGGGTGGACGACCTGGATGCGCTTGTTTCCCAGCTTCGGGCAGCCGGCATCGCCTTTCTGGATGAAATGGAAACTTACCCCTACGGGAAATTCATCCATCTGCTCGACCCGGAGGGCAACAAGTTGGAACTCTGGGAACCGGTCGACCCGGGTTTTGAGCCCGCCGGATGATCGCTGCCGCCCCGCGTTTATACACCCTCCCTTTTGGGTTGCTCTGCCTGAGCCAGATGCTCTTCGCGTCGAGCTTCACCATGATCCTGCCGGAGCTCCCCTCCTATCTCAGCTCGCTCGGAGGGGAGGATTTCAAGGGTCTGATCATCGCCTTGTTCACGCTGACGGCGGGACTTTCCAGGCCTTTCAGCGGAAAATTGTCGGACACGGTGGGCAGGGTTCCGATCATGATCTTCGGCACCCTGGTCTGCGTGGTGTGCAGCCTCCTGTACCCGCTGATCAGTTCGGTGCTGGGCTTTCTGTTGTTGCGGTTTTTTCACGGACTTTCCACCGGATTCAAACCCACTGCTTCCACGGCCTACGTGGCCGATATCGCGCCTCCTGCAAGGCGGGGAGAAGCCCTTGGGATTTTGAGCATGAGCATGAACATGGGCGGCGCCCTGGCCCCGGCATTCGGCAGCTGGCTGGCCCAGGCTACCTCGCTCAATACGATGTTTATGGTATCGTCCGGGGTAGCGCTGCTCTCGATCGCAATTCTTGTCGGATTGCGCGAAACCCTTTCCAAAAAAGAGCCCTTTCACCCCAGGTTGCTGATCCTGTCGAGGAAAGAGGTGATCGAACCCTCCGCCCTGGACCCCGCCGTGGTGACCGCCCTGGTTTATCTCGGGTACGGCGCCCTGCTCACCGTCATACCCGACCAGAGCGAGTACTTCGGATTGCGCAACAAGGGCTGGTTTTTCTCCATTTTCACGCTGTTCTCGCTGGTATCGCGCTTCGTCTCGGGCAAGATGTCGGACCGCTACGGACGGGCGCCGGTCCTCAAGATCGGGATGTTTCTGGTGGCCATTTCCATGGCCTTGATGGGCGCTGTTCAATCCGGCGCCGGACTCTTGATCGCCTCGGCGGCCCTGGGTTTTGCGCACGGGGTGGTAGGGCCCGCCCTGTTTGCCTGGGCCATCGACCGCAGCGTCGATGAGCGTAGGGGAGGGCGGTAGGCACGGTCTACATCGCCCTGGAATTTGGGATCGGGCTGGGCGCGCTGAGCTCAGCCTGGCTTTACGACAACCAGGCCCAGCATTTCGACCGCACGTTTTACGTGCTGGGGGTTTTTACCTTTTGCGGGTTTTTGTACTTGTTCAGGAAGGGGCTTAGGGGGGAAAAGTCCTTACAAATCAATTAAAATCCCCAAAGAAGGCAGCACCCGTCCCGTATCGCTGGAGATGGTCTTCACCAAATACCTGCCGGAGTCCTGCGGGTCGACGATCGGGTTGTTCTCCGCATCGCGCTCTACGGTCAGGTAGGGCAGCAGGGCGATGGGCGAACTGTAGGCGTTCTGGATGTCGAGATAGAGCTGGAGCGACCATTTCCGGAAATTGAACTGCTTGTCCACCCGGAAATCGAGTTGGTGAAAAAAGGGCAGCCGCTCCTCGTTCAGGCGCGAATAATCGGGCAGTCCGCGCTGGTTGAGGTCCCAGATGGCGCGTTGGGAAGAGAGCGCCAGGTCGTAAGGCGTATAGGGATTACCACCCGAAAAGCTCCAGCGCAGGCCGAGCTGCCAGCTCTTGCCGAAAGTCTTTCCGACCGCCACGGTGCCGAAATGCCGGTTGTCCCAGGAGGAAGGAGCAAAGCTCCCGTCCCGGTCCTCGAACTGGCTGACCACGAAGGAGTAATTCAACATCCAATAATATCGCTGGGTCAGCTTTTGCTTTACCTGAAACTCCAGCCCGTAGGCTCGCCCCTCCGAAGAGGCATCGACCGGCTGGTTGCCGATCAGGACGTAATTGGCGTTGGCATTGGCGTAAGAAATGGAATCGAGCAGCAAAAAAGGGTAATGGGCGTAATTCTTATAAAATCCCTCCAACTTCACCTGATAACCCTGGCTGGTGGTGTGCTCCACCCCGGCGCCCGCCTGGCTGCTGCGAATATAGCGGAGTTGGTCGCGATTGACCAGTTGTCCATCCTGCTCAAAACCCATCAGTAAATAAGGAGGAAGCTGGTAATAAACGCCTGCGCTAGCATTGAGAAGCCATTTTTCAGCGGCCTTCCAGGAAAGTGCCAACCGCGGAGAAAGCTGTTGAAGCGGGTTTTGCATTTGCGAGTTGTAGCTGGCGCCATCGGCCCGAAGACCGGCAAACAAGGTGCCCCGGCCGGCTCCGAAACTGCGCTGCGCGGACCCGAAGGCCCCGTAGCGGTAAAAATTCAGGCCGGAAACGTAGGAAATGGTATCGTTGGACCCGTCGCGGAAGGTGAAAATAGAGTAGTTATCGATGTCCACCTGGTCGTACTCCCCGCCGATGCCGTAGTTGAACTCCCACTGGGAACGAAATACCCGGTGTTCCAGCCTCAGTTTGGTCTCCGTTTCACCGGATTTGAATTCGAAAACCCGATCCTCGGGCAGCGAGGTGTTGCCGAGGTATTTTTCGGCGCGGTTGAAAAAGCTGTTGCGGCTCAGCACCAGGGTGTAGAAGCTGTTGGCCAGGTAATGTTTGTACACCGCCCCAGCGGCGTAGAACAACTGTTTTCCTTCGGGAATATAGCCCGTATTGTAGAGCAGGGATTCGGTGGCTTCGGCTTCGAGATTGAGGGTGTATTTGTCGTAGCCTCCGATGCCCGTCAGGGTCAATTCGTTTTTGGGATCGAAGCGAATGACGTTCTTGAACTGCACATCCGAATAAAACGGCAGCACCGGAATGCCGATGGCCTTGAACATGTGCTGGGAATACGACTCCCGGGCGGAAAGCATGAAATTGGACTTCTTTCCGATAGGTCCTTCCACCAAAAATCCGTAATCGGTGGCGCCCAGAGTGAAATTTCCGCCGACGCGGTCTTTGCGGCCCTCGCGCTGGTAGATCTCCAGCACGCTGCTCAGGGCGTTGGGTCGTCCTGCCGGAAAAGCGCCGGAGTGCAGTTCGGCCCGCTGCAACATCCGCACGTTGAGGATGCCGTTGGGTCCGCCGCTGGTGCCCTGCACCGTAAAGTGGGTGATCACGGGAATTTCGATGCCGTCGAGGTAGAAGCGGTTTTCATTGGAGGCCCCGCCGCGGACGATGAGGTTGTAGCCGAAAGAGGTTCGGGGCGACACGCCGGGCAGGGTGCGCAGGAAACGCGACACGTCGATCGTGGCGCCGGGCATGCGTTCCAGTTCGTGGAGGGTGATGCTTTGCAGAGCCAGGGGACTCTCTCCCGTGCGCCTGAAGGCTTCGGCCCGTACTTCCACGATCTGGAGCTCGACGGTATTAGGGTCGAGAAAAAATTCTTTAAACACCGGCTTGCCCGTGCGAAGGGAAACCTCGTGCAGGATAAGCGAATGGAACCCGACGTAGGAGGCCTCCAGGTTGTAAAGCCCCGGGGCCAGCTCTATGCGGAAAAACCCCGCGCTGTCGGTGGTGGCGCCGGCCGTGCTTTCCAGAACCCGGATCGTGGCAAATGCCAGGGGCTCCTTATTGGTGGCGTTGACCGCCTGCCCTTCCAAAATTGCATTTTGTGCAAGGCCCGCAAGCGACCATCCAAAAAGCAAGACCAAGGTAAAAAACCGTTTTCCCACAATATAAAATTTTGGCAAAGGTACAGGGGCCCCCTGACATTCCCTGTCACGAGTTTGCAACATTTTCAGGGTTCGGGAAGCGGGATTGTTTGTATTTTTCGGCAGAATATGAAGACGATCACCAGCTTTCAAAACCCGCTGATCAAGCAGATCGGCCTGCTCGGTTCCAAAGCGAAAACGCGCCGGGAGGAAGGACTTTTCCTCGTCGAAGGCCTCCGGGAGGCAGGCCTTGCCCTGGAGGCAGGGTACCGACCGGTGCAACTGCTTTTCGATCCGGACTGCACCTCCGCCCAACAGGTCGAGGAGCTTTGCCGCCGTTCCCGCAAAGAAGCTCCCGAGCCTATCGCGGTGGCCTCCGCCGTGTTTGAAAAGATCGCCTACCGGAGCGGCGTGCCGAATGTGCTGGTGTTGTTTGAAATGAGGGAAACGGACCCAAACGATGTGGTCCTGCCGGAAAAGCCGCTGGTGTTGGTGCTGGAAGGCCTCGAAAAGCCCGGCAACCTAGGCGCCATCCTCCGCACCGCCGACGCGGCGGGGGTGGATGCGGTCTTAGTCTGCGACCCCGCCACCGACCTGTACAATCCGAATACCATCCGCGCCAGTCTGGGCGCTCTGTTTACGCTGCCCGTGATGCTGGGAAGCTCCGAAGAGGCCTGGACCTGGCTGAAAGCCCACAATATCCCGGTGTACGCCACCTGGCTCGAAGCCGGAAAATCACTTTACTCCTGCGACCTGAGCGGCGCCATAGCACTGGTGATGGGAGCGGAAGCAACGGGGATCAGCCCTTTCTGGGTGGAAAAGGCCGAGGAGCGCATCATCATCCCCATGCAGGGACAGGTAGATTCCATGAATGTGTCGGCCTCCACCGCCATCATTTTGTTCGAGGCGGTGAGACAGCGGCTCGGCGGCTCCTAGCGGGCAGTGGTATAATTGTACTCGTAGGCCGAGGGCACGAGGTAGTTGATGAAGTACTTATTGCGGATCTCCCTCAGCTTTTGCCCGTAATCCGGGTCCGTGGCATAACCGCAACCGGAAATGACCTGGGCCCAGTCCTGGAAGCCCGCAAAGGCCCTGTCCTGGATCTCCAGGTAACAACTCCTGCGTTGCAGGTGGGCCGCATAGTCCATGAAGCTCTCCAGAGGGCTGGCGTATTGCTTGAAACAGTCGATTTCCTCCACATTGCCCACCCCCGGCACAAAATCGACATGCATCACACAGTAGGAAGGCCCTTCCTGGTAATGGTTTTTGATCCCGAAATGGTTGTGGGCCATCCTCGATAGCTCGCTCTTGCCCCAGCCGGTTTCCAGGCCGGAAACGCACAAGAGAAAATCAGCAGGGATGCCATATATTTTCGAAACCTGGGTCGCGAGGGGCAGGTTTTCGTTGAGGTAAGTGAGCACGATCTCGGGGACAACCTTTTCCAAATAAGAATTAGCCTCCAGATTGGGAAAAGAACTTTGGGTGTGTAGCTTGCCGCCTGCCAGGGAAAGGAAAATGAAAAAGCAGGCCCGGGTGAACGCGTTTTCCATAGTGGTTAAATGTAGTTTTCTCGAAGTCAATTTCGCTGCAAGTTGCTGATTTTCTGTCGATCCGCATAACGAATTCCACCTTCGGACGTGGGAAAGACAAAAAAAATTACCCCCTCAAAAAAAGCAGCGCCTTCAATGCCTCTTCCAGGTCTTTTCCGAAGGAAATACAACCCTCCCGGTGGCCCGCCATCACCAGAAATTTCCAGGCTTTCCCAACCGGGTCGGCCAGTAACTCGGAGATTTCCTCTGCCATCTCCGGGCTGCCGTAGCTCGCCGACTCAGGTGTAGTTGGCGCCTTGCCGATCCATTTTTTCCACATGCCTGAATCGTGTACATGGATGACGGCGTTGATATCAGGGCACTGAAGATAGATCGCCGCGTGGCTCATCGACTCGGAAGAGGCCAGCGCCGGCCCCTTGCAGCGCAGGCGGTTGGAAGGAATATCGACTTGTGTGACGAGGGAAAAATGCTCCGGGCCCAGGTTTTTCAGATGGCCTGTAGCCGTCCCGCTGATGGTGAATCGCCCTTCGGCATCCCATCGCTTGCTGATATTCCCATACCCCACCCCGTCGGGATAGACGCCGATCAGACCCAGTTCGTGCAGCCGGTCCCTGGCCTCGATCAGGTCGGATAAAAAGGCCCTTGGCAAGGCTTCGGTTTTCGCCCAATCGGCCTGAAATTTTATGTAGCCTTCGTCGTTTTTCATCTCCATTCCGGAAAAAGCCCCAAAATACCCGCCTCGCTCGCCTGGCAGATTCCGCGCTCGGTGATCAGGCCGGTGACGAGTCGCGCCGGGGTCACGTCGAAGGCGTAGTTTACGGCGGGACTGTCTGCGGGCGTCATCAGCACCTTTTGTATTTTGCTGCCATCCCAGCCTTCGGCGTATCTGACCTCATCGGGGTCGCGTTGCTCGATGGGGATATCCCTGCCATGCCGGAGGCTGGGGTCGATTGAAGTAGAGGGAAGGGCCACGTAGAAGGGCGTCCCGTTGTCGGCAGCGGCGAGGGCTTTGAGGTAGGTGCCGATCTTGTTGGCCACGTCGCCGTTGCGGGTGGTGCGGTCGCTGCCCACCAACACCAGGTCTACGAGCCCTTGTTGCATGAGGTGCCCGCCGGTGTTGTCGGCAATGACGGAATGGGGGATGCCCTGCTGGCCGAGTTCGAAGGCCGTCAGCCGGGCGCCCTGGTTTCGGGGACGGGTTTCGTCGACCCACACGTGAAGGGGAATCCCGGCTTCGTGCGCCAGGTAGATGGGCGAGGTGGCGGTGCCGTAGTCGATGCAGGCCAGCCAGCCGGCGTTGCAATGCGTGAGGATATTTACAGGCAGGCTGCCTTTTTGCTTGCCGATATTTTCGATCAGCGGCAACCCATGCTCCCCGATTTGGCGACAATGCTGCACGCTCTCCTCCGCCATGCGATCTGCAGTTTCCAGGGCCACGCGCACGCGGCCGGGGCCTTCGGGCATTTTCAGGATAGATTTCAAACAAAGCGTGAGCGCATGGAAGAGGTCGACGGCGGTGGGGCGGGTCTGCTTTAAACGGGCCGCGGCAGCCCGCAAAAAGTCCTCTCGGGTCGATTCCAGGGCGGCGAGGTACATGCCATAGGCCGCAGCGACCCCGATGAGGGGCGCGCCACGTACGTGCATATCCGCGATGGCCCGGGTTGCGCTTTCCACGTTGGTCAGGGTTTCGACCGCCAGTTCAAAAGGCAGGACCCTTTGGTCGATGATACAGACCCGGGCGGGGTCGCCGGGTTCGGTCCAGATGCTGCGATGGGGTTTGCCGTGGAGGAGCATGTGTAAAAATAGAAAAAACCAAAACAAACGCGCCCGGGAAAACTCTATCAGTCTTCCCGGGCGCCATTAGTGGGAGGTATTGTCAATCACAAAAGCTTAAACTTGACCGGCAGCATGAACAACACTTTCACGGGTCGGCCGCGCTGTTTGCCGGGGGTCCATTTTTCTGGCATGCTGTTCATCATTTCGACGATGCGAAGGGCTTCTTCCCCGCATTGGGCGCCGATATCGCGCACCACTTTGGCGTCGGTGATCCGGCCCTGCTGGTCGACCACAAATTGCACCACCACCGTACCTTCCACGTTATTTTCTCTTGCAATGGCGGGGTACTGGATATTGGCATAGATAAACTCCATCAGCTTCTTGTTGGCGCAATCGGACCTGGCGGTATTATCGCCGGGGAAATCATCGCAGCCCGGGAAGCGCGGCATCTGTTCGACGATCTTGAAGATCTCCTCTACATCCGGTTCCTTCATTTTAGGGGGAGGAGGAGGAGGAGGTTTATTCTCCGTCGGCGCCTTGGGGGCATCGATTTTGGTTTCTGCCTCGATAGACTGGTCCGTAAACTCAATTTCATCCTCGACGACCAGATCGCTCACCACCACTTCGGTCACCATAGGGGGAGGAGGAGGCGGAGGGGGGGGCGGTATATCCTGGCTACGCGGGGGCTCGATGGCGATCTCTTCATCCAGGGCGAGTACATATTGCTGGGCCTCGCTTTTTTTATCATAGGTAGTCCAGTTGAAGGCAAAAATGATGAGCGCCAATACGATGGCCAGACTCATCCGGAGGATAGGTCCCTGGTATTGGATCGTATCGACATCCGGGTATTTTACCCTGGCCACCAGCGGCGATTCCCAGGTTTTGCCCCGGTATTTGGCGGTCAGGTCCAGTTTTTCCCTCTTGTTGATTTGGCTTTTGATGATTAGGATGGAAACAATCACGATTAACGCTGCAAAGAAGATTGCTGCCACGAATGTTCCGCTCGAAAAAGACAGATCGGTGTTCATATAGCAGTTTTTTTTCGGTCTCAAACAGCTTTCTGCTGTTCACTTCCAAATATATTCCCCACCCTATAAACATCCGGTGACAAGAGTCAATCTGGCCACTGATTTTTATCAAAAATCCCTTTTCTCTCTCGACGAGTCTCTCGAGTGACCGGGTGACTGAGTCACCCGGTCACTCGATGGGTGGCATAAAAATGCGTAAACACCAGTAAAATAAAACGTCTTTGCCTAAAACGCCTCAATTCCTACTCACCGGGTGACTCAGTCACCCGGTCACTCGATGGGTGGCATAAAAATGCGTGAACACCAGTAAAATAAAGCGTCTTCGCCTGAAACGCCCCAATTCCTGTTCACCGGGTGACTCAGTCACCCGGTCACTCGATAACTCGCTAACATTAAAGATTTCTTAAAACCCCAACCAATGACATGGTCCCCGCTGTCTGGAAGAAAAAACAACCATATGAAAACCATTCAAATGATTTTGGCTGCGCTGCTTGTTTTCAGCCTGAGCGCCTGCGACCCCGACGACGAATGCATTTGCTACGAAATCTACGCCCCCGTTTGCGGCTGCGATGGAGTGGAATACGCCAACGACTGCTTTGCGGAATGCGCCGGGGTGACGTTTACCGAAGGCAAATGCCCCTTGACGAAGGAAGGCCGCGTCCTGGATACCGGGCCGGTGGCCGCAGATGGCTGCGACTGGGTCATCCTGATTGACTCGACCCAATACCACCCGGAGGAACTCCCGGCGGCGTTTCAACAAAACGACCTGGAGGTGTTGGTGAAATACCAGCTATTGCCCGACACGTTTTTCTGCGGATGGGCGGTGCAGCTTCCGGTTATTGAAGTTTTGGAGATAGAGGAACTTTAGGATTCCCATACCACTCCCTGAAAAAAGCCAAAGCCGCATCTAAACGAACCCTGGCCTCGGGGCTGAGCCCCTGGCCGAGCTCCCACTGCGATCCGGAAATGGATAGGACCCAGGCCTCCGGGTAGCGGTCGTACACTTCGAGACAAAAACCCAACACGGCCGAGGGCGGCAACCAATGGGAGTGAACCATGGGTTGCCGCTCCGGTTTTCCAGGCTCCCAGTGGAAGCCGTTTTCCAGATATTCTTTCGTGGCGTCGACAAAGACCACCCTCTCCGCTCCGGCGATCTCCGCCACGTCTTCGGGTTGAAGCTGATAGCGGTAGATGGTCTGCGTGTCCGGCAGAGGGTCCTTTTCCAGGGCATCCAGAAAGGCCCACCCCAAACCGTCGTCCCCCCGGCTGTCGTTGCCGATGCCGAGGATCACCATTTTATTCGGGCCGTGTTCTGACATCGAGTATTTTTCCTTCGTGATCGATCAATTCCACCGACAGGGGCATTTGGCCCAGGGCGTGGGTGGCGCAGCTCAGGCAGGGGTCGTAAGCCCTGACGGCTATTTCGATCTGGTTGAGCAGCGGTTCGGTAATTTCTTGTTTTCCGTCCAGGATGCGTTCGGCCACCGATTGCACGGCCCGGTTGATGGGCTCGTTGTTGTGGGTAGTCGACACGATGAGGTTGCAGCGCTCGATCCGTCCTTTTTCGTCCACCTGGTAGTGGTGGATCAGCGTACCGCGGGGAGCTTCGATCACACCGATGCCCACGGGGCGGCGTTTTCCGGTAGCGGTCAGTTCTCCGCCCAGGATCGACGGGTCGTTCAGCAGGTCGCGGATCAATTCGGCGCAGTGCAGCATTTCGATCAGACGCGCCCAGTGGTAATAGAGCGTGCGCTCGACCGGCTTTTTGCCGTTGAATGCGAAATACTCCAGGCGCTCGGCTTCCGCCATCGGCGAAGGGATGTAATCGCAAACATTGAGGCGGGCAAGCGGGCCGACGCGGTTCCAGCCGTTTTCCCTTCCTCTGGAAATGAGGTAGGGAAATTTGAGATAGGACCAGCGCTCTACGCCTTCGGCAAAATATTCCAGGTACTTGTAATCAGGCACGTCGGGAAGAATGAGCGCTCCGTTGGTGTCGATGGCCCGCATGCGGCCGTTGTACAATTCCAGCGCGCCGTCCTCTTTCACCAGGCCGAGGTGGCCGGAGGGGTAGACGGCGAAATCGTCCATCCAACTGCGGTTTTGCTCGTGATACCCTTTCATAAGGTCCACCGATTCTTTCGCCCACTGGATGATGGTATCGATACTGGGGAGGTCGGTCCCGGTCAGGAAGCGATCTCTTTCCTTGATCGTCAGGCTCTTTTGCACCCCACCCGGCGTGGCGGCCACCCCGTGTATTTTCTTACCCGCGATGGCCTGGATGAGTTCCTGACCGTATTTGCGCAAAAGGATTCCCTTTCTCGCCAGTTCCCTGTATTCCCCGGCCACCGCCACGATGTTGCGTTTTTCCACCGGGGCATCCAGTCCGAACAGGAGGTCGGGGGAAGCCAGGTAGAAAAAGTGCAGCGCATGCGATTGCAGGGTCTGGGCGTAGTGAAGCAGTCGGCGGATCTGGGTAGCCGTATGGGGCAGGTCCTCCGGATCGATGCCAACGATGCGGTCGATGGCCTTTGCCGCAGCCAGGTGGTGGCTGACGGGGCAGATGCCGCACAGGCGTTGTACCATCACCGGCGCTTCCCAGAACGGGCGCCCTTGAATAAAGCGTTCAAAACCGCGGAATTCGACGACGTGAAAAAGGGCCTTTTCGATCTTGCCATTATCGTCGAGCCGCAGGGTTACCCGGCCGTGGCCTTCCACGCGGGTAACGGGATCGATAACTATTTTTTGTCCCACAGAGCAGGTATTTTAATCGTATTTGTATTCCTCGCGCAAGACGGAGTATTCCGTTCCCAACGCGATGTTTTTAATCACTTTCCAAATATGCTGGGCACTGGGCGGACAGCCGGGGATATAGTAGTCGATGTGGACCACTTCATTGCAGGCATACACCCGGTCGAGGATTTTTGGAATGTCCTCGTGCTCGGGAATGATCGTCGTCTGGTCGGTCGTGGGGGAATGGAAGAAGGATTCCTCCAGGCATTCCTCCAGTGGAATAGCGTTGCGCATAGCCGGTAGCCCACCCCAGATGGAGCATTCTCCCACTGCGATCAGGATGTCGCAGTTTTCCCGGAAGGACTTCAGTACTTCGATGTTATCCGAATTGCAACAGCCGCCTTCCAGCAACCCTATATCGCAGCGTTTGGTAAATTTCTTGATGTCGTTGAACGGGGAGCGGTTGAATTCCACGATCTCCACGATGTCGAGCAGTTCTTCGTCGATGTCGAGCAGCGACATGTGGCAGCCGAAGCAACCGGCCATGGAGGTGGTCCCGACGATCAGTTTCCCTTCGTGGCGGATGGGGTGAACCCCTATGGTCTGCGCTTCGATCGGATGCGATTCATCCATGTCGTACTTGCGCTCTCCGATAGGCCGGCTCAGGCTCTTGCCGCGCACGAGAATGGCGCCCGTCGGACAAATGTGCATGGCCCGCAGGGCTTCCGCATCGGTCAGTTTGGCCTCCTCTTCGAGGTCGATGGCTACTTCGGTGCGGTTGCCGCGGTTTATGAAGGAAAATACCCTCTTGTCATCCTGGGTTTTCACCTCCTCCATGCAGCGCCGGCAAAGGATGCAGCGGTTGTGCTCGATCAGCATCCGCTTGGGCTGAAAGTCGATGATCCGGTCGACAAAAAGGTGGGGGAAACGGCTTACCCTCACCCCCAACTGGTATCCGAGGCCCTGAAGGTCGCAGTCTCCGCTTTTTTCACAGGAGGGGCAGAAGTGGTTGCCTTCGGCAAACAGCATTTCCACCATGGCCTTGCGCAGATCGCTGAGCTCCGGGGTATTGATCTCAATGGACATTCCTTCCTTCAGCGCGGTCATACATCCGGCCGAGGGTTTCCCGTTGGCTTTTACGGTGCAGACGCGGCAGGTGCCGAGCGGTGGAAAAATATGCTCGTAATGGCATAGAGAAGGGAGGAATATCCCATTGGATTTGGCAAAATCCAGGAGGCTCTGGCCGTCCTGGGCCTCGTAAGGCTTGCCGTCTATGCTGATATGGATTTTATGATCTTTCATATTCGGTTGCGCGTTCATAGGCCTCGACTGCTTTTGCCAGGTCAAAGCCTTTTTCCAATGGAGAAATATCTTTTACCATATGTCGGTCGAACACGTGCGGGAACCGCAGCATGGCGTCGACCAGGGCGTTGGGCGCAGTGCGTCCCAGGCCGCAGCGGCAGGTCATCTTCATGATCGCTCCCCAGTTGGCCATGTCCTCCATATCGGATGGGATGCCCAAACCATTCTGAAACTTCTCGATCTTCCGGCTGAGGATGAAATTGCCGGCGCGACAGGGGGTGCAGACCCCGCAGGACTCGTGTTTGAAAAACTCGGAGAAGTTGCGCAGGGTAGAGAGCATGCAGCGCGTCTTGTCGAACACCATGAATGAGCCGTTGCAGGGCACATCGTCGAAGCTGAGCCTGCGCTCCCATTGAGTCGTGGGGTTGAGCAGCATGCCCGACGGGACCGCTGGCCTGCATGAAGAAGGTATCTTTCGCTCCGCAAAGGCCGAGAATCTGGCCAATCGTGATGCCCCACTCCACTTCGTAAATTCCGGGCTTTTCGCAGTCGCCCGAAATGCTGAGCAGGCGCGTGCCTTTGGATTTGGCGGTGCCCAGCCGATTGAAATAGGGCGCGCCCAGTTCGAGGATACGGGCTGCGGTGGCGAAGGTCTCCACGTTGTTGATGATGGTGGGCTTGCCGAGGAACCCTTTTTCGGCAGGGAAGAAGATCTTCACCCGCGATTCTCCCCGCTTGCCCTCCATGGATTCGAGCAGGGCGGTTTCTTCTCCGCAAATATAGGCGCCGGCGCCGAGCTGGATGCGGATGTCGAAATCGAAATCCGCGATGCCCGCAACGGATTTGCCGAGCCAGCTATTGGCGCGGTATTCGGCGAGCACCTTTTCCAGGGCCGGCTTCATAAACTTGTACTCCCCGCGAAGGTAGAGCACCCCTTCTTTCGCGCGGATCACAAAACCGGCCATGATCATGCCTTCAAAGACCAGTCCCGGATAGTTCATCAGCAGGAATCGGTCCTTAAAGGTCCCCGGCTCTCCTTCGTCGGCGTTGCAAACGACGTACTTCGGACCGGTTTCATAACTGCGGCAGGTCCTCCACTTGAGGGAAACCGGGAAATCCGCTCCGCCCCTCCCAGAAAGTTTGGATTCTCCAAGAACTTCGAGAACCTGGTCGGATGTCATTTCTGCAAGCCGTTTGACGATCGAACCGGGTTCGAAGTCCCGAAGGAGGACGGTCCGCTCGTGGTCCGGCTTGAAGCGCACTTCGCTATTCACCTGGTCGGCCAATTCCTCGACGGGAGCGCCCCAACGCAGTTGTTTGACGATGCGGTTGACCTTTTCCGGAGTCAGGTTGGTAAAGGGATGAAAATTGATCAGGGCTGCGGGCTCCTGGTCGCTCATGCCGATGCAGGAAGTGTCGAACAGGCCGAAGGTGCAGGTGTCGTCCACGCAGCCCCATTTGCAATTGGTAGCCTGTTCAAACGCCTCCTTCACGGCCTGCCGGCCATTCATGTCGGCAATAATACTGTTGTTGAGATAAATGGTGAATTTGCCGGAAGGTTTGCGCTGGAAGAAATGGTAAAAGGAAATAACCCCTTCCAGTTCGACCATCGAAATGCCCAATTTATTTGAAAGTGCATTTATCTCCCCATCCGGTAAGAAGCCGTGTGCATCCTGGATGCGCCATAGCTCATCAAGCAACTGCCATCGTTGCATCATGGGTAGGATTTTTAATAGCCTAAATGTATGGTGCGAACTCCTACCGGCAGATGATTTAAGTTAGGGGAAGTAGGTGATTTTAATCACAGTTGGTGATTGGTGATTGGTGATTGGTGACTGGTGAAAAATGACTGGTGATTGGTCAAAATACTAGTCACTAGTCACTAGTAACTAGTCACCAGTCACTAATCACTATCCAAACAGCTTGGACGACAAATATCGGTCTCCCCGGTCGCACAGGATGCAGACTACCAGGCCCTGATCAATCTCCCCTACCAGCTTGAGGCAAGCCGCCACGGCCCCGCCCGAACTCATTCCCGCAAAGATGGATTCCTCCTTGGCCAGCCGCCGGGACATGTGCGTGGCCTCCTCTTTGGACACTTCGATGATCCGGTCCACCCGATCGGCTTCATAGATCTTCGGCAAATAGGCAGGCGACCAGCGCCGGATGCCGGGTATATTCGAGCCTTCGGCCGGTTGTACGCCGATGATCTTGATATTGGGGTTTTGCTCCTTGAGGTATCGCGAAACGCCCATGATGGTGCCCGTGGTACCCATGGAGGACACGAAATGGGTGATGCGCCCGCCGGTGTCCCGCCAGATCTCGGGGCCGGTGGTGCGGTAGTGCATGCCGTAGTTGTCGGGATTGGCAAACTGGTTGAGCATAAAATAGCCGCCCTTCGCTACGATCTCGTCGGCGTACTCCCTCGAATACTCGATGGTCTTTTCGGCAGGGGTCAGCAGTACCTCTGCCCCGAATGCCCGCATAGTATCGATCCGCTCCTGGGTGGAGTTGTCGGGCATGACGAGGGTAATCGGTATCCCAAAGTATGCCGCGATCATGGCCAGGGCGATACCCGTGTTTCCGCTGGTGGCTTCGATCAGTCGCATACCGGGCAGCAGTTCCTTGCGGTCGAGGGCGCCTTTGATCATGCCGTAAGCCGCACGATCTTTGACGCTTCCGCCGGGGTTGTTGCCCTCCAGTTTTCCGAAAACGGATACCCTCTGTTTGTGGATGACCCGGTTGATCTCTACCAGGGGGGTGTTGCCGATTAGGTCGAGGATGGATGCCATGGTGTTAGTTAACTTTCTTTGTAATAAATCTTCGAATGCGGCGGAACGCTATGCGTGATCCACACATTCCCGCCGATGATGCTATCGTGTCCGATGACGGTATCGCCGCCCAGGATGGTGGCCCCTGAGTAAATGACCACCCGGTCCTCGAGCGTGGGGTGCCGCTTGGTTTTCGCCATATCTTTCGCCACGCTCAGCGCCCCGAGCGTGACACCCTGGTAGATCTTCACGTCGTTCACCGGCTATGGGCATACTCCGTCAGGATGCGGGGGATGTAAGGCACGCGGAGCCTGCAAAACTCGTGGGCCATGCGGTAAACCGCAATCGCAAAAAATCCCGGATAGCTGCGGATGACCTCTCCCGTATTTTGCGCGGCGGGATCGCCTCTCAGGATGGCTTCGGCGTCCTGAAGCAGCAATCGGTGTATCTCGGGTATGCGATCCAGGAATTCGCGTTCGGTCTCCTCGGCCGTTCCGGGAAGGGACCCCTCCAGTTTGGTCAGAATGCTGAACAGGTCGAGGCGCACGCTTTGAACATGCTGCTCAAATTCGCGAAAATGGGGGTAACTCCTGCTCGCCAGTTCGGGGAACAACAGCTCCAGAAGCCCCTCCACGCCCTTGCAGACCTCCGCCGGCGAAGGCACGGAACCCGTTTGGCGGTGGGCCTGGTATAATTGGCGAAGGAAGGATTGATCCATTTATGGGTTGTTCAAAAACTTATACCCTAATAACTTAAAAACTCTCTAAAGGGTTTTTCTCCTACTTACCAGGCACTTTTATTTGTCTATTGCCGGCCTTCTCGCTAATTTAGGGTTTTATCCAAAATACCGACATGAATAAAGAAGAACTCGCCCGGGAAATTTTCGCCAGCTCCTACCTCACCGGCAACTTTATGCTTCGCTCTGGTGTGTACTCCAGCGAATATTTCGATAAGTACCGCTTCGAATCCAACCCTTCCATCCTCCGGGCCATCGCCTCCGAATTTGCCAAGGTCCTGCCCGGTCCTATCCAATTGCTGGCCGGCATGGAACTGGGAGGCATCCCTCTGGCCACCGCGCTTTCCATGGAAACAGGGCTCCCATGCCTCTTCGTCCGGAAGGAAGCCAAAAGCCACGGGACCCAGAAGTCTATCGAAGGGGTCGATTTTGAAGGAAAAACCGTTTGCCTCGTGGAAGACGTCGTCACCACGGGCGGCCAGATCGTGGACGGGATCAACGCCATCCGCGATAACGGCGGCACGGTAGAACATGCGCTGTGCGTCATCCTGCGCACGGGCAAGGTTGTCCAAAGTCTGGAGCAGCATGGGGTCCAGCTCCATTACCTGTTTACTATGCAGGATTTGAAGCAGTTTGTCGAAAAGGGGTAGCCGCTTCCACCCCAAAATCATCCCATTCACAAAAATCACAGTTCAGACATCCCAATGCAATCTTATTCCACCCTCTCCCTCGCCATCAACGACCTCATCCGCCGGGGATATACCTATAATTTCAACCTCCGCCCCGACTGCCTCGAATGCGCCGAAAACCAACTCAGCGTCCACCCCGACGATTTCGATATCGACGAAATCCACCGCTTCGAAGGGATGACCGATCCGGGCGATTCCAACATCCTGTACGCCATTTCCTCTCTAAAATACGGGCTAAAAGGGCTGCTGGTCAGCGCCTACGGGGTTTATGCCGATACTTACTCCACGGAGATGATGGCGAAGCTGGAGCTGCGTAGAGAGTAGGTAACTCGGGTATCGGGGTAAATAAGAACGGCGGGCTCTGCCCGCCGTTCTTATTACTATCCTTCCTCTTCTTCCTCCTTATGCGCCTCGATCAGCTTGTTCTGCAAGTCGATCGGCACGGCATTGTATTCCATAAACCGCTGGGTGAACTTCGCCCGGCCCTGCGACAGGGCGCGGAGTTTGGACGAGTATTGGTAAAGTTCCGCTAATGGCACCTTGGCGATGATCTTCTGGTAATGTCCCTCCGAATCCATGCCGAGGATGATGGCGCGGCGGGTCTGAAGGTCGCCCATGATATCGCCCATGGCCTCGTCGTTGCAGAGGATGTCGAGTTCGTAGATGGGCTCGAGGATCTGCGGATTGGCTTTCCGGAATGCCGTTTTAAAGGCGTTGGTCGAAGCCAGCATGAAGGCCATATCGTTCGAGTCGACCGGGTGCATCTTTCCGTCGTAGACCGACACGCGGATGTCCTGGCAGTTGGAGCCGGTCAGCGGACCTTCCTCCATCTTTTGCAGGATCCCCTTCTTGATGGCGTTGCCGAATTTGGAGTCGATGGCGCCGCCCACCACACACCAAAGGAATACCAGCTTGCCGCCCCAGGGCAGCGTCTCGATTTCGGTGTTTTTCACCGATAAGCCGCTGGGATTGGGCATCCCCTCGTGGTAGGGCTCGATGCGCATGTGCACTTCGGCGAATTGCCCCGCGCCGCCGGTCTGCTTTTTGTGGCGGTATTGCTCGTTGGCCTCTTTGGTGATGGTTTCCCGGAAAGGAATCCGTGGCTGAATAAAGTCCATCGTCACGCCGTACACCTGCTCGACGCGGTACTTGATCAGGTCGAGGTGGAGCTGCCCCTGTGCATGCATGAGGGTCTGCTTGAGGGTGGCCGATTGTTCCATCACCAGGGTGGGATCTTCTTCTTCGATGGAATGCAGGGCCCGCATCAGCTTTTCCATGTCGTTTTTGCTGGGAGGCTCCACGGCCACGTGCAGACGGGGTTCCGGGAATTTGATCCGCACAACCTTCCGGTCTGCGCCCTTGGTGTTGAGCGTCTGGTTGGTATGGGAGTTTTTCAGCTTCACCGTGACCCCCAGGTCGCCGGCGCGCAGTTCCTCCACCTGATCGCGGTTTTTGCCGTTGGCCAGAAATAGAGAGGAAAAGCGTTCCGTGCCCGAATTGGTTGAGTTGACGAGCTCGTCGCCCGCTTTCAACACACCTGAATAGACTTTAAAATAAGAGACGTTGCCCACCCGGGGCTCGGAGATGGTTTTATAGATAAAAATCGTCGTCGGGCCGGTCGTGACGCAGGGTAGGTCCTGCCCGTTTTCCAGCTTTTTCGGCGGGCGCTCTGAGGGCGCCGGACAGATATCGTTGATAAAACCCATGATCCGGCCGCTGCCCATGTTTTGGGTAGCGGAGGAACAGAACACGGGGAAAATATCCTGCTTGCTGATCCCGATGCGGAGACCGTTGGCCAGGTCATCCTCGGAAAGCGTGCCTTCCTCGAAAAACCGCTCCATCAAACCTTCATCCTCTTCGGCAGCTGCCTCTACAATGGCGTTGTGCATAGCCAGCGCCCGGTCCTTTTCTGAGGCGGGGATATCCTTTTTCTCCGGCTTTCCGCCATTGGCGGGGAATACGTACATCACCATGCGCAGGGCGTCGATGATGGAGTTAAAACCCGTGCCGGGGTTCACCGGGTATTGAAAAGCCAGCACTTTGGGCCCGAAGCGGTTGATGGCCTGCTCCAGGGTAGCGTCGAAATCCGCTTTTTCGTGATCGACCTGATTGATCACGAACATGGCCGGCGTCTTGAATTCTTCGATGTAGTCCCAGATCAGCTCGGATCCGACTTCCACGCCGTTTTTGGCGTTGAGAAGCATCACGGCCGTGTCGCCCACTTTCATGGAGGAAACGACCTCCCCGACGAAATCGTCCAGGCCGGGAGTGTCTACGATGTTGATCTTCGAGTTTTTCCAACTGACGTGCATCAAGGTGCTGAAAATCGAGTTTCCCCGCTCCTGCTCCAGGCTGTTAAAGTCAGAGATCGTGTTGCCCTCTTCTACGCTTCCTCGCCGGGAGATCGCCCCGGCCTCGAAGAGCATGGTTTCTGCGAACGTTGTTTTCCCACATCCGGAGTGGCCGAGCAAGACCACGTTGCGGATGTTTTTGGTATCGTACCCCATATTCCGTCGAAATTAATTAAGTTGATAAATCGCCCCTTTTTATCGGGAAGTTGCTTGTTAAGAAGGACGGAAAAAGTAGAAAGAATTTTGGAAAACACCTATTTAAACAAGGCGAATTTTGCAATTTTCTCCAAGTTCGCCGAGAGTCGCAAAAATATGTTAACCGCGAAGGCGCTAAGGACGCAAAGGCGTATCTTTGCGTCCTTAGCGCCTTCGCGGTTAAAAAATATCTTGCTATGATCCGCTTTCATTCGATCAACGGCCAACTGACCCCGGTGCAGGACGCCTCCCTCCACGTCTCCGACCTGGCTATCCTGCGTGGATACGGCATTTTCGACTTCTTCCTCGTCCGCAGCGGCAGGCCGCTATTTTTCTCCGACTATATAGATCGGTTCGTCCGCTCGGCCCAGCTGACGGAGCTGGACCTGCCGGTCTCCAGAGCCGCCCTTGAGGGTAAGATCCTCGAAGTCATCGAGGCCAACCACATGGAAACGGGGGCCATCCGGCTGCTGCTCACCGGCGGCTACGCCGAGGACAGTTTTACCCCGCAATCGCCCAACTGGCTGGTACTGGCCCATGAATTTCAGCCCTACAAACCCGAATTTTTTACCGCCGGCGCCGGATTGCTGCTCCAGCAATTTCAGCGCGAATTGCCGCAGGCGAAAACCATCAACTACGGCAACGCCATCCGCATGCGAAAAAAGATAAAAGAAGCCGGGGCGTATGAGGCCCTTTACCACAACGGCAGGGAGGTGCTCGAATCCTTTCGTTCCAATATTTTCTTCGTATTCGACGGCCCCGTGCTCGCAACCCCGTCGGAGGATATTCTGTTCGGCATCACGCGCAAGCACGTGCTGAAACTCGGAGCTACGCTCTTCCCCGTCGAGGAGCGCCGCATTTCGATCGGCGAGATCCGCCACGCCAGGGAGGCTTTCCTGACGGGCAGCAACAAGGCCGTCTTGCCCATCGTGCAGATCGGCGATACCCGGATCGGGGACGGCAAGGTAGGTCCCGTTTCCAAAAAATTGATGGAAGCCTGGGATGGGTACGTGGAAGAATGGCTCGTCCGAAACCCTATCCGGGCAGGTAAAGTGGAAGGATAGCGGGTTTTTCTCCCTTGCTTTCCAGCCATTGCCGCGCCGTTTCTTCGATGGTTTGTTCGAGGGGAATGTAGGTAAAGCCCTTGGCCCGCGACTTATCGTTGGCGTATTCCCACAGGTGACTGGCGTTCTCGATCGTTTCGCGGGTGATGACGGGTCGCACCCCCGTAAAAAAGGAGCGAATGCGGTCGCCGCGCCATGCAAGCCATCCGATCCAAGGCGAAATGTGGATCCAGGGGGGCCTCTTGCCCATCGCCAAAGCAATGGAGGAAGTCAGGAGTTTGAGATTGACGTTGTCCGAGGCCAGAATATAGCGCTCGCCGTCGAGCTCCTGGTCGAGAAATTGCATCATGAATCGGGCCACGTCCCGCACGTCGACAAAGGCGTTTTGCCCGGTTGCGTAAAACGGAAGCCCCTTCCCGATGAGGTGAAAAATCTTGGAGGAGCCGCTGCCCTTCCATTCTCCGCTCCCCAAAATGATGGAGGGATTGACCACTACAGCCGGAAGACCTTCCTCCATGCCGCGCCACACCTCCATTTCCGCCTGGAATTTGCTGATGGCATACACGCTGTTTAGAGAGCCCGGCTCCCACTTGGCGGTCTCGTCGATCAGGTTGCTATTGGCCGAGCGGCCCAGAGCCGCTACGGAGCTGACGTGGATCAACTTTTTCACCTTGTTGTGCAGGGCGGCATTTACCACGTTGCCCGTCCCGTCGGCATTCACGCGTTTGAGCCACTTTTTATCCCTCGAGTCAAAGGACACTATGGCGGCGCAGTGAAATACGACCTCTACCCCGCTCATCCCCTGTTCGAGGGATTCATAATCGGTGACGTCTCCCTCCACCCACTCCACCCTGTTGGCGATATCCGCCACCAAATGCATCTTGCTTTCCTTTCGCTTCAAGGCCCTCAGGTTCACATACCCCGCGTGGAGCAGGTAGCGCAACAGATAGGAGCCCACGAAACCCGTGCCTCCGGTGACGAAAATTTGGGTTGATTTTTTACTATCCACTTTCTAGTTTTTATAGATAAACCGCTCCCCCCACGGAATCCCTGCTCGCCCCCGTCACCTCCGCCATGCAATTGGGCAGGCCGGCCAGGCGGAATGCGCCCATCAGGCCCATGAGGAGCGCTTCCTTGAACTCGATCACCATACGGTCGGGGAGAAAAACGGCTGCCTTTCCAATGGTCGAAATATGAGATTGGATTCGTTCGATCAAAAAATCGTTGTAGGCCCCTCCCCCGCTGGCGAACAGGCGAACAGGCCCATTCGGCTCCGGCCCCCACTCGCGCAGGGCGCGGGCGGTTTGAAACGCCAGTTGTTCTACCGCCGTGCAGAGCCGGTCGGTCAGAGGGATATTTTTATTCCGATAGAGGGGTAAAACCTCCCTGCGCACCCACCCGTTGTCGAGCGATTTGGGGGGCGCTTGCCGGAAAAAAGGCAAGGCATTCAGCTGATCGAGCAGGCCCTGGTCGGGTTTTCCTGCGGCGGCCATCCGTCCACCCCGGTCGAATTCCATGCCCGCTTCTGAAGACAGTTCATTCAGCACCTGGTTGGCGGGACCGAGGTCGAAGGCGGTCCATGTCCCGTTTTTCCGAAAACTGATATTGGCAATGCCTCCGATATTCAGGTAAAAATCGTATCCGGGGAAGAGGTAGCGGTCGGCAAGCGGCGCCACGGGCGCCCCCTGCCCTCCCAGAGCCACATCGGCGCTGCGGAAATCGCAAACCACCTGAACTCCGCTTGCGGCTGCCAGCGCCGCCCCCGATCCGATCTGCGTGCTCACTCCCTTTTCGGGCCAATGAAAGATCGTATGGCCGTGGGAGGCGATAAAGCCGGGTTTGCAGCCGTGCCTCTTCATGAAATCCAGGCATTGCATGCCCCAGAGACGCCCCAACTCGCCGTGCGCCAGGGCGAGATCCCGGGCGCTGCCTTCCGGCAGGTCCCGGAGCCTCTTTTTCCAATCCTCTGGGATAGGCAAGGTCTCCGCAGCCTTCAACTCCCATTCCTCCACCACGGCATCGCTGTTGGGATCGATCCGGAATCGGCACCAGGCAATGTCCAGCCCATCCAGTGAGCTGCCCGACATCAATCCGAGACCTTCGTACCAGGCGCCGTTTTCCATGTTGAAATCCGTTATTGGTTTTGCTTTAACTCCAAAGTATATTCTGCTACGGCGCGGATCTGCTCCGGGCTCAAAAGTGCCTTAAAAGAGGTCATGGTATTGCGCCCGGTATGGATCACCCGGACTCTTTCTTCGAGGCCCAGCGCCGATGCCGAAAGGTCGAAGGCGCCGTTTCCGCCCATATTCCCTTTTGCTCCGTGGCAGCTCACGCAATAGGTCTTGTAGATCTCGTGGCCATCGGCCTCGGGGATCTGGGAACAGGCATATAAAAACCCCAGTAAAACAAAGGCGAGCGACAGGTATCTCATAGCGATCGTTAAGGAATTTCGCAAAAATAACAATATTTCCACCACCGCCACTTTGTCGCCTGCATTGCCAATTTTTCCCTTTTATGTTATAGAGAAGTTAAGGATCGACTTTTAATGGATTTATTTCACCTATTCCCGTGTTTTGAAGTAGGGAATATGTTACTCATCTCCCCTTAAAAAGTCATAACAGACGAACATATTCAAATCACACAAATCCCATGGAACTCATCCCAAAAAATCCTCTCAAAGAAATCTTCAATCCCCTGGAAATGGGCTACCAGGAGGCTTTGGGCCTCTGGCAGCGTTTCCGTACAAACCACCCCTGGCTTTATAGGAGCTTTATCGTTTCAGGCATCCTGGGCATGATCGGTTTTATGGCCGTCCTGGTTCTGGTGCTCAGCGTTCAATTGGGCGCCTTTGGAAAGCTTCCGACCAGCAAAGATCTGGGAAGTATAAGCCATTTTCTCGCCTCCGAAGTCTACGCTTCCGACAGCACCCTGTTGGGCCGCTATTATTTCGAAAACCGCAGCGACGTGCGGTATGACCAAATCAACCCCAGCCTGGTTAATGCACTGGTGGCCACCGAAGATGCCCGTTTTTTCGAACACAACGGGATCGACTTTCGCTCCTGGGGACGGGTGGCTTTCAAAACCATGATCCAACGCGACCACTCTTCCGGTGGCGGCAGTACCCTCAGCCAGCAATTAGCTAAAAACCTGTATCCGAGAGAAGATTTCGGCAAAGCCTCTTTGGTTATCAACAAACTCCGGGAGGTGCTCATCGCCGTGCGCCTGGAGCAACTTTATTCCAAGGAAAAGATCCTCGAACTCTACCTCAATACGGTTCCTTTCAGCGAAAACACTTACGGGGTGAAGGTAGCCGCACACCGGTTTTTCCATACTACCCCCGACCAGCTCTTACCGGAGCAATCGGCCGTATTGGTCGCTATGCTCAAGGCTACTACCTCTTTCAACCCGGTGGCCCACCCCGAGCGCTCCCTGCAGCGCCGCAACTGGGTTTTGCAGCAAATGGCCAAAAGGGAATACATCGCCCAAAAACTGGCCGACTCCCTCCTGCAGGAACCCATCTGCCTGGAATACACCCCGCTGAATACCAACGGCGGCCCGGCGACCCACTTTCGCGAGCACCTGAGGCTGGAACTCAAAGAGATTCTCAAAGACCTGCGCAAACCCAACGGCATGTCTTACAACCTCTATACCGATGGCTTGAAGATTTATACTTCCATCGATCCGGTCATGCAGCGATATGCCGAAGAGGCCATGAACGAGCACATCCGCGAATTGCAAAAAGAATTTACCAGACACCTCAAAGGGGGCGACCCCTGGGAGACACAACAGACACTGGACGTTGCCATCTATAATTCGGAGCGCTACCGCAGATACCTGGAACAGGGCTTGTGCGAAGAACAGATCGACTCCCTCCTCCGCATCCCGGTCGAAATGAACGTGTTCAGCTGGGACAAGAAGAGCGAGACGAAAATGATGAGCCCGATGGACTCCATCAAATACTACCTCGGCCTGCTCAATGCCGGCTTCCTGGCCGCCGATCCGGAAACCGGCGCCGTGAAAGCCTGGGTGGGCGGCATCGACCACCGATACTTCCAATACGACCACGTGAGGTCCAGGCGTTCGGTGGGCTCGACCTTCAAACCGATCGTCTATGCCAAGGCTATTCAGGCCGGCATCGCCCCGTGCAGTTATACAGCCAACGTCCTGCGCACCTACTCGCAATACGAGAACTGGCAGCCTAAGAATTCGGATGAAAAATACGGCGGTTATTATTCCATGGAAGGAGGCCTGATCAATTCGGTAAATACCGTCACGGTCAGCCTGGCGATGCGGGCCCGACCCAAGGCAGTAGCCGAGCTGGCTATGAAGCTGGGGATCTCCGGCCAGGTGCAGGGAGTGCCCTCCATCGCGCTGGGCGCCATCGACGCATCCCTGCTCGACATGGTCAAGGTGTACAGCGTTTTCGCTAACAGGGGTGTCCGTCCTGAATTCAATTATATCCAACGGATTGAAACTCAGGAGGGCGAAGTGCTGGCCGATTTTGAAAACGCCGTAGATCCTTGTGAATGGGAGCAGGTGTTAACCCAAAACGAGGCCGACATGATCACCCAGATGCTCAAGGCCGCTATCGACCGTGGCACGGGCCGCCGCCTGCGCTATCGCTACGTCTTGAAAAACGACCTCGCAGGCAAGACGGGAACGAGCCAAAACCATAGCGACGGCTGGTTTATCGGGTACAACCCCGAACTGGTGGCCGGCGTTTGGGTCGGCGCCGAATCTCCGGGCGTTCGCTTCCGGACCATCGAATTAGGTCAGGGCGCCAACATGGCCTTGCCGATCTACGCGTTGTTCCTCAAAAAACTCAATAACAACAAGGACTTCAACGCCATAACCCAGGCCAAATTCCCAAAACCCTCACAGGAGGTGCTGGACGCGCTCAAGTGCCCCAACCGGCCTTCGGCGCCGACTGCTCCGGCCATACAGGTCGGCGACCCGGCTGCGAGCCCTGAGCCTGCTGTTGCCGCACCGGAGGTAACTGTGACCGCAAATCAATAGGAACCATTTTTAGATAAAAAGAAGGGTCCCGGGCAAAAGTCCGGGACCCTTCTTTTTTATTACCACGAAATGATCAGCAGTATCTGTCGAAAGCCAATCTCAGGTTTTCTGCGATCATCGGCGCCGAGCGGCCTTCGATGTGATGGCGCTCGAGAAAGTGAACCAGCTTCCCGTCCTTGAACAAAGCCACGGCGGGAGAAGAAGGCGGATAGGGCAGCATATATTCCCGGGCGCGGGAAGTAGCTTCCATATCGACGCCGGCAAATACAGTGACCAACTTTTCAGGGCGCTTGTCTCCCATCAGAGACATTTTCACACCGGGGCGAGCCGAGCCGGCCGCGCAACCGCAAACCGAATTGACCATCACCAGGATGGTTCCCTCCGGTTTATTCAATACTTCATCAACATCTTTAGAGGAAGCCAGGCTTTGAAAGCCGATATCGGTCAAATCCTTGGCCATGGGTGCAACGAGATCAGGCGGATACATAGGTTATGTTTTCAGTTTAACAAAGAGTAGTTTCAGCGGACTCAAAATTAAACTAAATACAAATAAGGTATGCATATGGTTCAATCTGTCACCCGGCTTTATTTCTCCTTATCCTTATACAACTCGTCTTTATCTACCACGATCACCTTGTCTCCCCGTTTCAGTTTGCGGGCGATCGCCTCATAGGGCTCGGTCACTACCTCGTTTCCTTCTTCTACGCCCGACAACAGTTCGATATAGCTGTCGTCCTGGATACCCGTTTTGACCACCAGGAGTTTCACCGTGTCGGCGCTTACGACGAAGACCACTTCCAGTGCTTCTTCGTCTGCCGTCAGCACTGGAGTCCCTTCTTCCTCTTTTTTCGGTTCGGACTTTTTGCCGCCCTCGATCTCCTTTTTCTCCCGGGTCGTAACTGCCTGGATCGGAATACTCAGGACGTTTTCAAGGGTATTCGTATTGATATCGACGGAGGCCGACATGCCGGGGCGGAAGGGATAGGACTGGTGGGGCTGATCAGATCCTTGTACGATGCGCGGTCGATGTCGATTTTTACGACAAAGTTGGTCACCTGATCGGAGGTCAGGGCTACGCCTGCGATGGAAGAGGCGTTGTTGGCCGAATTGGCGATCTGGGTCACTTTCCCTTTGAATTTCCGGCCGATGTAGGCGTCCACTTCGATATCGACGGGGTCGCCGAGGGATACCCGGGGGATGTCGTTTTCACTGACTTCCACCTGTACCTCCATTTTATACAGGTTGGCGATCCGCACCACCTCGGTACCTGCCATCAGGGCGTTGCCCACTACCCGTTCGCCTTTTTCGACGTTGAGCATGGACACGATGCCGCCCATTGGGGCGTACAGGGTGGTCCGCTTCAGGCTGGTTTGCAATTCCTTAAGCCCCGCTTCGGCGCTTTTCACCGAATATTCGGCCGCTTTGGCGCCCTGCTCGGAAGCGCGAATGGATGCTTCTGCCGAGCGGAGATTGGCCTCCAGCGACAGGAGGTTGGACTGGGAACTCTCAAAATCGGCGTCCGAGATCACGCCTTCTTTATGGAGCTTTTCGTTGCGCTTATGGATATCCCGGGCGTTGTTCAGCTGGGCAACTACCTGCTCGCGCTGGGCCCGGAGGGTTTCGACGGAGGAAAGTGCATTCGCTGCCTGGGATTTTGCGGTATTTACGCCGGCTACCCCCCGCTCCACCTGGGATTGGTAGGCATCCGGGTCGATCCGCGCCATCAATTGGCCGACCACTACGGAGTCGCCCTCTTCCACATATAGTTCGACCACCTCGCCCGATACGTCGGAGCTGATCTTTACTTCCGTTACGGGAAATACTTTTCCGCTGGCGGAGACCATTTCGCGGATGGTGCGTTTTTCCACCTTTTCGATCGATACTTTTTCTCCTTTTGGCTTGGAATTGTTGCGCCACGCTACAATACCGATGACGACGACGGTTAGACCAATCAATATATAAAGCCAGAGGTTTGAACGGTTTCGTTTTGCCATGACAACAAAAAATTATGAATTGTTTTTTATAAAATTATTCTATTACGAGAGGGCGCCCCAGATAAAAATCGATCACTTTCAGGGCGAAAATATATTGGTACTTGGCCTGGGTAAACGACAACTGGGCCGAATCCAGGGTAGTCTTGGCCACGGTATAGTCGTAGGTATTCAGGCTTCCGATCTGGTAGCGTTTTTCGGCATTCCCGAAGGCGGCGGTGGCAGCTTCGAGGGAGCGCTGGGCAGCATCGTAGGAACGCCGGCCTGCGCGCGCGTTGTTGACGGCCAACTGTACGTCCGATTGAAGTTGTTGCTTGGTCTGGTCGTTGAGCAACCTGGCCGACAGCACCCCGACCTGCACTTCCTGCCGGGCCAGCCTGGCGCTCGAACCATTATAGATCGGGATCTGGAGGTTCAGGCCAAAGCTCTGTCCAAAGTTTTCGTTGAGCTGACTGGGGTAAGTCTGGTCCACCAGATTGGGCACTTCCTGTCCGATTTCCAACACCGTAATGGAGCCGTCGGGTTGTTTGATCTGGATGGGAAAAAACTCGACCTCTGCGCCGTCAACTGTTTTGCCGAGGCTGGACCAGTTGGTATTGAGATTGCCGAATACAGCCAGGGTGGGAAGCGCCAGGGAGCGGGCCTGGTAGATGCTTTCCTCAGCCGAAAGCATCCGCATTTCCCCGGCCTCGACCTGGGGTTGGGTCCCGAGTGCTGCGGTATATATTTCCTGCCAAACGAGCTCATCGGGGTTTACGTCGGTGGGGACGGCAATTTCCGGACGCTCGATAGCAAAGGGTTCCAGTGGGTCGAGCTCGAGCAATTGGCGAAGGATCAGGTAGCTGGAGGCAAAATTATTTTCTGCCATGATCAGGTTTTGCTCGTTGAGCGCCACCTGAGCTAAAATGGTCAGGCGCTCGTTTTGGGCCAACACGCCGGCGTTGACCAGTTTGTCGGTTTGGTCGAGCAGGGCGTTAGATTGTTCGAGCTGCCGGGTGGCGTTCTCTACCTGCTCCTGGCCCAGAAGGATCTGGAGGTAGGCGCCCGCGATGCTCAGCGCCATAGAGTTGAAAGCGGCATCCGCATCCAGTTTGCTGGCTTCCAGGTCGTATTTGCCTTGTTGAATGGCATGGTTGATGCGGCCGCCGTTGTAGAGGATCATCCCCGCATTGACGCCGAAGCTATTGAAATAGATAGTGCTGTTGTTGAAGGTGTTGGTGGTCGGATCGATCGTCCGGCCCAATTGGGCGCCTCCGGAGGTGCTGGCATTCAGGGAGGGGTACCGCGAATTCTCCTGCCGTTTGAGGTTGATGATCGCTCGGTCGATGCCCAGTTCGGATTGCTGCATGATGAGGCTGTTCTCCCGGGCGTATTCGACGCACTTAAGCAGGGACCAAGGTTCCTGTCCCGACAATGGCATGCCGATACCGGCTAAAAGGATAAAAAGAAGGATGGTGAGTTGTCCCCGCATGGTGATTTCATTTTTTGCCCCACAAACGTATGGGAGGCTCGGGGAAACGACGAAATAATTATATAAACGAGTAAGAATTATGGATGAAAGGAGTTTTGGGTTGCTGCCTTCGGCAGCAACCCCGACGGGCGCCTGTCGTTTTTTAAAGAGAAGCCATTGCCAGGCCTTAAAAGTACTGGCGGCGACCAGGCGGTCGTAGCGTTCGCCGAAGGGGCGGTAGTAGACCAGGACGGTATAGTCGTTTTCGGTCTCGTACCAGCTGCCCTCGGTGTCCTCGATAGCGGGCGGGCCCGGGCTACGGGGGACGACGGCGTAATAATAGTTGTAAAAGCCCTGTTTGAGGAGGATTTCTCCGACGTATGCCTGGATGCGGAAATTATAGGCCATTTTGAACTCCGGCCTGGGCTGCCAATCGCTAAAACTGCCCTGGATAAAGACATCGGCGTTTTCGAATTCGGTGGGGCTGCTCAGGGTGAACAGCACCCGGGCGTAATCCGCCTGGAGCACAGGGTCGCCCAGGTCGGTCGATTCTATAACGTATTGGCCGTTGAGGTCGAGGTATTGCAAATAGACCTGGTTAGTTCTTTTCAGGTCCTTTCCCAACACGATATCGATGCCATCGTCATAAGCTTCGATGTTGGCTACATCGCCAGATGGGTATCGGAGGCTGCGCAGGTCGAGGGTTCTGAATTCTTTCCCTGCTTCAAAAACGATGCGGTTTTGGTAGTCGAAACTCATTTCCTCAAAACGCACGAATTGAGGGATGATCCCTGAGATGGCGTTGTCCCAGCGGCCGTTCTGGAGGACGGAAGCCTTCACTTCCATCAAGGGGTTTCGGATATCGATCCCCTTGTGGGTGACGAGGAAGTCGATTTCCTGATGGGTATCCGATTTGCTCACCACGCTGGGGCGCACCACTCTTGGGGCGATGCGCAGCACGGGCTCAACCACCATAAAACGGCGCGTGAAGACGAGCATTTCATCTCCTTCGTCTTCGAAGACTTTCAGGACGTAGTTGCCAGATTTGGTCAGGGCCATGTCCTGGTTAGGGAGGGCAAAGTAATAGTGCACAAAAGGGGTTCGGGTATTGGCGGAAAAGGAAAAGTCTCTGATCTGACCTTCGGGGAACCCGTCGATGTATTCGTTTTCCGTCAGCCCGGAGGGTTGCCAATCGGCATCGCAATGAACGAGGGTATAGGTATAGTTTTTCACGTCGTCGCTCAGGTCGTCGAAGGAAATAAACAGCTGGGCATTGGAAAACAACTCGATGATGGGATAGCCGATCATGACCCCGTTGGGGTGGATCTGCACGGAGCGAATATATTCTACATAGGTGTTATCGGGTTCCTGCACCTGGCCCTGCGCCAGCAGGGGGTAGAGAAGGAAGAAAAACATCACCTTGGCAAGCTTGTCCATTTCGAGTTTTTTAGGCGAAAACGCCATTCCAAATGAGCGGATTCGCCGGCGCTTTCCACACCGACGCGTTTTCCCGCGATAATCTCTACCGGGGCGATCACTTCGCCCCGGTCTTCAATCCAGACCGGCCCCCGGAGGTCGAGCAAAGGGAGCCCCGAATGCCTGGTGTGCAGGCCCATGGCCTTGCTCAGGGAGCCGGGCCCCGCCGTCAGCCGCGGGTGAAGGGTCTCAAAACCCCGTCTTTTAACATCGTCTCTACTTCCTCCACCGGTTCCAATGCGCGGATAAGCACCGCGTGGGCCATGCCCTCAGGCCCGGTGACTACATTAAAGAGGTGGTGTACGCCGTAGCAAAGGTACACATAAGCGACGCCCCCGCTTCGAACATCACCCTGGTTCGGTCGGTCAGGCGGTTGCCGTAGGCGTGGCTCGCCTTGTCTTCGGGCGCGCGGTAGGCCTCGGTTTCCACGATTTTTCCCACGGTGCGCACCCCGTCGAAGGTCGTGACGAGGTATTTGCCCAGCAGGTCTTTGCTGACCTGGACCACGTCTTCGCGGAGATAAAAGTCTTTCTTTAAAAGCATTACAGATCTTAGTTATTTACTGAAACAACGCCTGAACCAGATCTTCGATTTTACTAAGGGTGGCGATGCGAATCTTGAACCGCTTATTGTCCAGGCCCTTGGTATTGTATTTGGAGATGAAAATGGTTTCGAAGCCCAGGCGGTCGGCTTCCTGGATGCGCTGGTCGATGCGGTTGACGGCGCGCACTTCTCCGGAAAGGCCGATCTCGCCGGCAAAACAAACGTTTGCCGGGATGGCCACATCGGTGAACGAGCTCAAAATCGCGCTGACGATGGCCAGGTCGATGGCCGGGTCGTCTACGCGGATGCCCCCGGCGATATTGAGGAACACGTCGTTTTGCCCCAGGGGGAATCCGCAGCGCTTTTCGAGTACGGCCAACAGCATGCCCAGGCGCCGAAGGTCGAATCCCGTAGCCGAGCGCTGTGGAGTGCCGTACACTGCCCGGCTGACAAGGGCCTGGGTTTCGATCAGCATGGGGCGCATGCCCTCCATGGTCGCAGCTACGGCGCTGCCGCTCAATTCCTCCTCCTTTTGGGAGAGCAGGAGTTCTGAGGGGTTTTCCACCGGACGCAAGCCGCTGGAGTGCATTTCGTAGATGCCCATTTCGTCGGTGGAGCCGAATCGGTTTTTGAGCGTGCGCAAGATCCGGTAGATGTAGTTTTGATCCCCCTCGAATTGCAGCACGGCGTCGACGATATGTTCGAGCAGTTTGGCCCGGCCAGGGAGCCGTCCTTGGTGATGTGGCCGATCAAAAAATGGGAATATGGGTCTCCTTGGCGAATCGCTGCAATTCGCCGGCGCATTCGCGGACCTGGGAGATGCTGCCAGGGGTGGATTCGATGTAGGGCGAGGACAGGGTTTGGATGGAATCGATGATCAACAGGCCCGGCTCCAGTTTTTTAGCATGGTTCAGCAAACGGGTCGTGTTGGTCTCCGTCAGGATAAAGCATTGGGAATTGGAGCGGGAAAGGCGCTCTGCGCGCATCTTGATCTGTTCCTCGCTTTCCTCCCCCGACACATAGAGCACCCTGATCCCGGCATCGAGCGCCACCTGTAGAAGGAGGGTCGATTTTCCAATCCCCGGCTGGCCCCCGATCAGGACCAGGGAGCCGGGAACGATGCCTCCGCCCAGTACCCGGTTGAGTTCGGGGTCGGAAGTGGCCACGCGCTGGGTTTGGCCGGACTGGATCTCCTCGATCGAAATTGGCTGGGCCTGCCCCCCGTGCTGATCGGAATCCCGCCAGGAGGCCTGTTTTTCCTCGCCCGGAGGGCCGCGGAAGATCACCTCCTCGACGAAGGAATTCCAGGACCCGCAGCTGGTGCAGCGTCCCATCCATTTGGGAGAACTCACTCCGCAGTTGTTGCAGAGAAATACCTTTTTTACTTTACTCACTTCAACTTTTTAAGATAACGCAGCCTGCGTTATTATATGAAAAAACATTCATTGATCACCAAATATTGGAGGAATATCCCCAAAAGTCACTGTTTTGTAAAAACGTCCTTGTCAGTGATTTTTATCACACCTAATTTTGCCACACGAAGTTACCTTCGTCTTATAATTGCGTTCTAAGGAGGGAACCATAAAATTTATTGGCAAGTATAGTTAATTTGCGAACTTTTTCGGAACCTTGCCAAATATTCAAGCTTTAATGTACGCCGGCTCTAAATAACGCCGGATAATATAAAGAGATTTAAGAATGTAGATTGTTTTCATTTGGTTTTTTGGGGTTATACAGGGTGCTTCGTTTTTACGACAGCGCCCTGTTTTTTTTGGCGCTCTCCGGCCGCTAAATATATATATTTACGGTCCAAATCAAGCGAACTCCCTATGCGCGAGCCCAAACGTCATCTGGTCACTTCGGCCCTCCCCTATGCCAACGGCGCCCTGCACCTGGGGCACCTGGCCGGCGCCTATCTGCCTGCGGATATTTATGTTCGAACCCTCCGGCTCCTGGGCAAGGACGTCGTCTTTGTCTGCGGATCGGACGAACACGGGGCCGCCATCACCATGAAGGCCAAGCTGGAAGGCGTCACGCCCAGGGAGATCATCGACAAATACCACGAACTCAATAAGGACACTTTCCAACGGCTGGGCATCTCGTTTGACATTTACCACCGGACCAGTTCGGCGCTGCATGCAGAGACGGCGCAGGCCTTTTTTACGGAATTATATACACAGGGCGGCGAGTTTGAGGAGCGAATGACCGAACAATATTTCGACGAAGAATTCCAGCAATTCCTCGCCGACCGGTATATCGTGGGTACCTGCCCCCGCTGCGGGAACCCGGAAGCCTACGGCGACCAGTGCGAAAACTGCGGCTCCACCCTTTCGCCGACGGAGCTCATACAACCCCGCTCGGTGCTCAGTGGGAAGGCTCCCGTGTTGAAGCTCACCAAACACTGGTATTTCAAACTCGAAAAACACGCGGATTGGCTGCGCGAATGGATCGAAAAAGGCGAGTTGGACGGAGTCAAACACCACGATCCGAAACGCTGGAAAAAGCACGTGACGGGTCAATGCCTCTCCTGGCTCGACTCCGGGCTTCAGCCCAGGGCCATCACTCGCGATCTGGACTGGGGTATTCCCGTTCCGCTGGAGGAGGCCAAGGGCAAAGTGCTCTACGTCTGGTTCGACGCCCCGATCGGCTATATTTCGGCTACCCGGCAATGGGCCCTGGACCATGGAAAGAATTGGGAGGACTATTGGAAAAGCCCCGACTCACAACTGGTCCATTTCATCGGAAAGGACAACATCGTTTTTCACTGCATCGTGTTTCCGGCCATGCTCAAGGCGCACGGCGACTACTTGCTGCCGGTCAACGTGCCGGCCAATCAGTTCCTGAACTTCGAAAGCAGGAAATTCTCCAAATCCAAAGGCTGGGGTATCGAGCAACACGAATATCTGGAAACTTTCAAGGATTTCCCCAACAAGGAAGACACGCTGCGCTATGCCCTGATCCGCAATATGCCAGAGACGCGCGACAGCGATTTCAAATGGGATGAGTTTGTCGACTTCCACGACAAGGAACTGGCCGATAACCTCGGCAATTTCCTCAACCGGGTGATCGTGCTGACGCAAAAATACTACGAAGGCAGGGTTCCGGAGGGCGTCTTTGCCGAAGACCCTCACGCCACAGCCATCAGGGGCCTGGTGAAGGACCTGGTGTACGAGATCGAGAGCTTCAGTTTCAAGGACGCCGTCCAGAAATTTCTGGAGATCTCGACCTACGGGAATGTGTTTTTGCAGGATACCTCCCCCTGGGCCATCTGGAAGGACGAGCCCGACAGCCTGGTGGTGAAGGACTGCCTGTACACCTGCCTTCAGATCGTGACCGTATTGAGCGTGATCGTCGAGCCGTTTCTGCCTTTCACCGCAAAGAAAATCCGCGCCCAGCTCCAGCTGCCGGAGGCAAAGGCAGGAGCACTGGCGGAGTTGCTGGAGCGGCTGGAAAGTGGAAAAGCGCTGCTCCCTGCCGGTCATTTGGTGGGGCAACCCGAGGTTTTATTTCCCAAGATCAACGACCGAAAGGACGGCAGCCGAATGGAACTGGTCGAAGCGCAGAAGGCCAAACTGGCGGCAGTGCTGGCTGCCGAACAACCGGAGCCCAAAACGGAATACGCCACGCTCAAGGATCTCATTTCTTACGACGATTTCGCCAAAATGGATATCCGCACCGGCACCATCCTCGAAGCGGAAAAAGTACCCAAGGCCGACCGCCTGCTGAAACTGCTGGTGGACCTGGGTTTCGAAAAAAGGACAATCGTGGCGGGAATTGCGGAGCATTTTCAACCCGAAGCTATCATCGGGCAACAGGTGCTGGTGCTGGCCAACCTGGCGCCCCGACCACTCAAAGGCATCGAATCAAACGGCATGATCCTCATGGCCGGCAACGAGGAAGGGAAATTGAGTTTTGTGACGCCGGAAAAGGGGTGGCCGAATGGGTTTGGGGTGAAGTAATTTTGTAAAAAATTTATAATACCTCCCATGCCCAAAAAACTCCGCCTCCTCTCCATCCCGCTCCTGCTCATGGCCGCTTTCCTCGCCTGGCGCATGTATGCCCTCGACCGGCAGGAATTGCTTTGGGGACATTTGCCACTCTATTTTTTTGCGGCGGCCTGGGCGGGACTGGTGCTGGCCACGAGCCGGAAAAATGTCAGGTGGCTGGGCTTGTCGACTGTAAGCGGGGTGTTGCTGGCCGCCGGATTTCCACCCCTGCCTTTCACGTTCCTGCTTTTTATCGCCTGGATTCCCTTGCTGATGGTGGAGTCGGAGATCACGGCCGCGGGAGGGCCGCGCACGGGAAGGGCGGTTTTCAAATACGCCTATCACAGCTTCATCGTCTGGAATATCCTGACCACTTTTTGGTTAGCCAATGCCAGCTTCCTGGCCGGGGTATTTTCCATCGCGGCCAATGCCCTGCTGATGAGCCTGCCCTTTGCGCTTTTTCACTGGTCCAGAAAATATCTGCCGCGCCTGAGTTACCTGCTCCTGATCGCATTTTGGCTTACCTTCGAATACCTCCATTTGCGCTGGGAACTCAGCTGGCCCTGGCTCACGCTGGGAAATGCCTTCTCCGAATTTCCCTCTTGGGTGCAGTGGTATGAATTCACCGGGGTATTGGGGGGCTCGCTATGGATCCTTTTGGTGAATATTTTACTTTGGAAACGCCGGTTTTCGGCCGCCGGTGCAGCGCTTGCCGTCCCGTTGATCGCCTCGCTGGCCATCTATTATACGTATAAAGAGGCCGGCAGCGACCCCATCGAGGTGGTCGTGGTGCAGCCCAATTACGAATCCCATTACGAAAAATTCGAGACGCCCGAACTGGAACAGCTCAGCCGGTTTATCGCCCTGGCCGATTCCACGGTCACGGCCGATACGCGCTACGTCATTTTCCCGGAGACCAGTTTCGGACCCATCCGGGACGAGGAGATCGGCTCGGAGTCCGTCACCCGGCGAATTCAAGCCTGGACAGACCAACACCCCGGGCTGACGCTAATAACCGGGTTGACCCTGTTTCATGTGTTCGAGGGCGAGGAGGCGCATTCTCCCTACGTCCGGGAATTTGAGCGGAAGGGGGAGGTAATGTATTACGAAGCTTTCAACGGAGCTACCCAATTTGAGGCCGGGGCAAAGGAATACCCGATCTATAAAAAATCCAAACTGGTGCCGGGGGCGGAGTCCTTTCCCTACAGCCGGTTTGTGTTCTTTCTAAAGCCGATCGTCGACAAACTGGGCGGCAGCGCGGCCGGGCTGGCCACGCAACCCAAACGAACTGTCCTGCAAGGCCTGCACGGGCACCGGGTGGCGCCGATCATTTGCTACGAATCCGTATTCGGGGAATACCACACCGGCTATATCCGCGCCGGAGCGCAGTTCGGCGCCATTATTACCAACGACGGCTGGTGGGATAATACGGCCGGACACCGGCAGCACCTCCGTCTGGCCTCTCTGCGAGCCATCGAGACGCGCCGCGACATCGCCCGTTCGGCCAATACGGGCATTTCCGCCTTTATCAACCAGCGGGGCGACATCCTTCAGCCGACCAAATACGAGGAAGCCCGGGCAATTAGAGGCACGGTGCGACCCAACGACCGCATCACCTTCTACGTGCGATGGGGGGATCTGATCGGGAGGATCGCGTTGTTTCTGGCGCTGGTTCTTTTTTTGAATGCCGGGGTCAAGATGGTGACTGGAGAACAGTGACTGGTGACTGGTGACTGGTGACTGGTAAAAAAAACTACTCACTAATCACTAGTCACTAATCACCAGTCACTACTATTTCACCGGCGGGCGGCGGCGCTTGCCACCGGGGCGGAAACCGCCCATCTGGCCCTGCTTGCCCATCATGCGGGCGGCCTTTACCTGGCCTTGCTGACCGAGGGCTTTTTCAAACTGTTTGATCTGCTCCTTGAGGTTGGCATCCGTCACCTTATAATCCTTGATCTTGTGGAAAATGGCCTTGGCCTGGGTCCATTTGTCCCTGGTAGCAGCGAGGTTGGCGAGTTGCAGTTGGACCATGGCCTTTTCGTTGTCGGTGGGCAGGTTGAGGGCCTCCGCTTTTTTGAGCCAGGACTCTGCTGCATCGAGGTCGTTTCGTTGCTGGGCGATGGTGCCTTTGAGGATGAAATAATAGGCCCTGTTGGGGCTATAGAGCAATTTCGGGCTCAGGGTGAGCCCGAGTCTTTGTTCGACTTTCGCGAAATCCATGCCCTGCATGAGCAGTGCAGCCGACTGGACCGTACCCAACAACAAGTAACCCGCCAACAGAACCAGTCCGATCAGGATCAGGGGAAGGGAGTACCAGAAACTGATGATGAAAGAGAGCACAATACCGCCTCCAAGGAAGAGGGCTATGAGTGCAAAACGCAGGTAAATATTGATGCTGAACATGGTCGGTGGATTTTGCGGGGCAAAGTTAACAGGAGTTTAGGAGGTTTAGAAGGTTTAAAAGGTTTATGGAAAAATAATCTAAACTTTCTAAACACCCTAAACTTCCTAAACTACTTAAAAGCATCCCCCCTATTTACCAGAACCCAATTTCCGCCGGCGTCCTGGTAGGTGGCATCGGGGAACACGGTTCGAAATACCTCGTTGTAGAACACCCGCGTAGTTTTCAGATCCTCGTGGGTGCGGGAAAGGCGGTTGTAAAGCAGGATACCTCTGGGACTCAGCATCCCAGCGAGGCGCTGGAGGTAGGCCACCGATTGGAATTCATCGGGAATGATGTCGTCGAGGAAAATGTCCATGGCGATGAGGTCATAGGTTTCGGTGCATTGCTGGATGTAGGCCGTGGCATCGGTACAAATCACTTCGACGGGCGAGCGGAGATCGGAAAGGACGTATTTATGGGCCAGGTAGATCACCGAATCGTCGATTTCCACGGCTGTATAATGGTAATTTTTTTTGAAGACATTTTCCAGCATATAGGGCACGCTGCCCAGGCCCAGGCCGAGGAGCAGCACATTTTCTATAGGTTCCTCATCCAGTTTGAGCCGGCGAAAGGTGCGGGCAAAATTTTCGTAGAGATCGCCGTAGGAGTAGATGGCGCGTGCGGTAGCCAATTGGTATCGTCCACGGCTGAGACTGACATACAGGTGCGGGTTGATGGAGCTTGGGGCACTTTCCATGTGCCATTCCATCACATAGCTGAGGATGCTTTTCCACCGTGGGGGTTTCATCAGGAGCTCTTTTTCTTTTCCCAGGGGCGGTACTTGGCGCTGTCTTCGAATACGCGCAGGAGGATGAGCCGGTCGGTAGCCTCAAATTTCAGATGGCGGCGATCCATAACGCGCTCGGCCGTTTCGAAGGCTTTGTCGGTCTTATAGGTCATAAATCCCGAGGCGCCACCCCAAGAGAAGGAGGGAATGAACTGCCTGGGAAAACCGTGGCCGAATATGTTGGAAGACACGCCCACGACCGTGCCGGTATTGAACATCGTATTGATGCCGCACTTGGAATGGTCGCCCATGAACAGGCCGCAAAATTGCGTGCCGGTGGGCTCGAACTTTCCGCTCGCATAATTCCAGAGCCGCACTTCCTCGTAGTTGTTCTTCAGGTTGGAGTTGTTGGAATCCGCTCCGATATTGCACCACTCGCCGATGACGGAATTGCCCAGAAAGCCGTCGTGGGCCTTGTTGGCATAGCCGAAAAACACGGAGTTGTGCACTTCGCCTCCCACTTTGCACCAGGGCCCAATGGTCGTGGCGCCGTAAATTTTGGCGCCCATTTTCAGTTGTGAATGATCGCAAAGCGCGAGGCCGCCGCGCACCATTGCGCCTTCCATCACCTCTGCATCCTTGCCGATGTAGATCGGGCCTTCGCTGGCGTTGAGGGTGGCGAATTCCACGCGGGCCCCTTCCTCCAGAAATATGTCTTCCCCAGAACCCGGTTGCTGGGAAGAGTGGTTGCGATTTGCGGCCTTCGGTGAGGAGCTGGTAGTCGTTGCGGAGCTCCTGGTCGTTGTAGCGGAACAGGTCGGACAGGGAGCCTACATGAGTGAACTCGGCGCCTTCGAGGTTGACGCCCGAGAGCTCTTCCAGGTCTTCGTTCCTCATCAGGCGGGTGAACTGCTCCTGGTTGAACTTGGCGGCCACGAGGTCGCCTTTCCAGAGCAGGGCTTCGTTGATCTCCAACTGCTCGATGAGGTGGCAGAGGGGCCTGTTGGGAAGGATGGCCGCGTTGATCACAAAGTTTTCCTTCTGGATGCGGATCGGAAATTTATCGCTGAGGTATTCCTGGGTAATGTAGGACCCCTTGCCGTTGAGCCATTTTTCCCACTTTTCGCGAATGGTGAGGATGCCGATGCGAATCTCCCCCACAGGCCTGGTATAGGTAAAGGGAAGCAGTTGATCGCGAACGTCGCTGTCGAATAAAATGAGGTTTTTCATGGCCAGGAGGTTTCAAATACGAAAAGTTCCAATCAGCGACTGATTGGAACTTTTCGATGGTTCGATTCCGCAAAAGGATGGAAAAGCAATTACTTCTCCTCGCTTTTTACAAAACGGGACTGAGCAAATTTCTTATTGAACTTGTCAATCCGGCCAGCCGTATCGACGAACTTCATCTTTCCGGTGAAGAACGGGTGCGACAATGCCGAAATCTCCAACTTGATCAGCGGGTATTCCTTGCCATCTTCCCAAACAATCGATTCTTTCGTCGGAGCGCAGGAGCGCACCAGGAAAGCCTCGTCGCAGGAAAAATCCTTGAAAACCACTAAACGGTATCCTGCCGGATGGATATCTTTCTTCATGACTGAAAACTCTTTAACAAATCTATTCGTTTCAAACGGAACGCAAAGATAAGGGGATTTGCTTAACTTTTGAATAGCGTGGCATTTTTTTTCTTTTCTATATTTATGAAAAAAATGAGCGCCGATTCGCCCATCCCCTTTACCTCCATCCTCGACCGCTTCGATTCCAACCTCTGGGCCTTCCACATTCTCGTACCGGAGGCGGTTTCGAAGATCTTTTTGGACCAGGGCAACGCGCGGGTCGTTTGCACCCTCAACGATACACTGAGCTTTCAATGCGCCCTGATGCCGAAAGGAGAAGGGGTCTATTTTATCAACATCAACAAGAAGATCCGGGATGAGCTGAAACTCAAGCTGGGCATGCAGGTGCAGGCGAGCCTGGTCAGGGATGACAGCACCTACGGGCTGCCCATGCCCGAGGAGTTGCGGGAACTGCTCGAGCTCGACGAGGAGGGCGACCGGCTTTTTCACGCGCTGACGCCGGGGAAACAGCGCAATCTGCTGTATATTGCGGGGCAACCCAAAACCAGCGACAAGCGCATCGAGCGCGCCCTGGTGTTGGTAGAGCATTTGAAAGCCAACGGAGGGAAGATCGATTTTAAACAGTTATACCACGACCTAAAAGCAAACAAATGAAGATCAGGGCCATCATCACAGGCGCCTCCGGCATGGTAGGCGAAGGCGTATTGCACGAATGCCTGCTCCATCCGGACGTCGAATCCGTGCTGGTGGTGGGGAGAAGGGCTTGCGGCATCTCGCATCCGAAGATGAAGGAAATCCTCCTGCCCGATCTGTTCGATCTGTCGGCCGTCGAAGAGCAGCTAAAAGGCTACAATGCCTGCTATTTTTGCATGGGCGTTTCTTCGGTGGGCATGAAGGAGGCCGATTATTCCCGCATCACCTACGACCTCACGCTCCACTTTGCCCGAACCCTGGCGAAGTACAATCCCGACCTGACTTTCTGCTACGTTTCCGGGACCGGAACCGACAGCACGGAAAAAGGAGGCAGCATGTGGGCCAGGGTGAAAGGGCGGACCGAAAACCATATTCTTCAATTGCCTTTCCGGCAGGCCTATATGTTTCGCCCGGGCTGGATACAGCCCATTCCGGGCCTGAAATACACCTACCGCACCTATAAAGTGATCGGGTTTTTGTACCCCTTTCTCCGGTTTATCGGGCCCCGCTATGTCATCTCCCTCAAGGAGGTGGCCATGGCTATGATCCACTCGGTTCAGCGCGGCTACGAAAAACCGACACTGGAATGCCTCGATATCGCGAAGCTGGCGAAAAAAAGTTAGCGCTGGCAGGAAACGAACATTTTCCCAGCTGGGCACATCATAAACTCAAACGCCCCACGCATCATTAAATCCCCCCACCTTAGTTAGGGCTACTTACACATTTGAAAGGCCAAAAAAAGATTTTTTAATATAATAAAAAATCTTATATTTTGACCACAAAATCACTGGCACATGAAGCACGTAGCCATCCTGGCAGGGTTCTGCATTTTAATCATCATCCGGCCTGCAGGGGCATGGGCTTCCAAAGGCCCGGCAATCGATGATCTCGGCATTTTAATCCGGGCGGCGACCTTTTGGATCGGGCTTCCCGAAAAGCCTGGCGCCATGGCCTATCTGATAGTGCCCGAAGGTACTGTGGTAAAGATTTTGGGAGAGGAAGGCGCCTATTTCCGGGTCAACCACAAGGACCTGATCGGGTACCTGGAGCAGGAATTGGTCCAAAGAGTGGAGCCCGACCTGGAGCCCGATCCGGAAAGGCCGGTCAACGTGGAGCCGCCTTTCCCCAGAACGATTTCGGAAAACAGGCCCGCCCCGTACGCCGCTCCGATGAAAGCAAGGACCGATTATTTTGTGGTCACCGAAAAGACGAGCCTGCGGGAAAGTCCGGACTCCCAGGCAGAAGTGCTGCTCCGCCTGTCTGTCGACGCAAAGATGGAGGTATTGGATTCCTCGGGGAAATACTGGTGGAAGGTTCAATACAACGGACGGACCGGCTGGGTAAAAAGCGCTTTGCTCCGAAAAGAGTGAAAAAAAACCGGGTTTGGCCATAATTAGCCGGGAATTGCCGCGATTTTCCAATAAATTACGGTCAATCTTCGAAATTATGGAGCTCAAACAACTACAAGCCGACTTGAAATCGCGCATTGCCAAAGGCCTCAATTTCGGCATGGAGGGCCTGGAAGACGTGATCGACCCCTCCGCCGATACCTACAACGAATACATCCTCCTCAAGAGCAAGTACAACGATCTCATGTACGTCTCTTCGATGAATACCCTCCCATACGAACAGATCGAAATCGGTATGGACCGGCTGCGCACCAACGTGCTGGGGCTCATCGACCGGCTCGGGGAAAGCAGCCTGAAAAAGGACCAGGTCGACCCGGAACTGAAAGTCCACGCCCTGCCCACCCGCCGGACCAATTTTTTCAAGCTGCTCGACATTCATTTCCTGAATCTGGAGGCGGTCAGTTTTGTGCAGATTTACAGCAATGAAGAAAAGCGGACGACAGGCCGGGAGGCCCTGGTGATGTACTATCAATCCCACCAGCGGCGGGCGGCCAGGCCCGAGTTGGGGGAGCCCGGAAAGGAATTTACCGAAAAGGTGAAGACCCAGTTTTTCGAGTTTTACAAAAACGAGACGGGTATGCTGGAGGTCTATTTCAAGAACATCCGGCATCTATTGGCTTACTCCCTGGAAAGCGAGATCGAGCAACAGTTTTTTCTCGACACCCTCAAATCCCTTTTTTCCCGCTACGAAATGGCGCTGATCTTTTACTACGCCTTTTGCGGGATCGATCCGGGCTTTACCGAATTGGTAAAAAAGGGCAAGCTCCTCGACGATTCGTTTATGGATATTCTATTCGACAAGGCCCACTTTAAGGCCTTTTTCTCCGAAAAGTAATAAACGGCGGATGTGACGAATTTCCGTCATTTCCATGGAAAATCTACCGGCATACCCCAAGCCGACGGAAATTGCCTTTATTCTTCATTCATAAAATGTCACCAATGAGAACATGTTACAAACCTTTTTTTGCCCTTCTGACAGGAGCCCTCTTTCTCCTTTTTTCTCCATCCCTTAGCGCCCAATCCCTGTTCGAGGTTTCCGTGGGCGGCACCTCCTTTGCCCCGTCCAGCCTTACGATCAATAAAGGGGATACCGTTCGCTGGACCAACAGCTCTGTAGGACAACACAATGTCAACGGCACCCTGGCCACCTTCCCTCCAACCCCGAGCCATTCGGCAACAGCGTCGGCAGCAACTGGACGTACGAACACGTGTTCCTCAACCCCGGCAATTTCATCTACCGCTGCGACGTGCACTTCAGCATGGGCATGGTGGGCGATATCACCGTGACGAATATCAACGCGACCGACGACAAGGCGGTGGAAGAAAAGCTGGTCTCCTCGGTTTACCCCTCCCCTGCCTCCGAACAAGTGGTTCTGGAGCTTAGTCGGGAAGCCGGCCCAGGCTGGACCCTCTCCGTTTTCGACCTGACCGGCCAGGCAATGACCAAGGCAATGCCCCTCCCTGGAATCCAGATCAAACTGGACACAAGCGCCTGGGGAAGCGGCGTCTATTTCTACCAGCTCGACAACGGAAAAGGAGTAGCGGAGACGGGGACGATTGTGGTTCAGTAGGAGGGTTTAGAAAGTTTAGAAGGTTTAGGAGGTTTAGAAGGTTTAGAAAGGAAGAAAACTAAACCTCCTAAACCTTCTAAACCCTCTAAACTCTGTATCAACGGATTAACACCAAGGGCGCCATCCTCCAACTCCTTCAATATCCCAACGACAGTATGATAAACCCCGGGCGCCCTGCCCCTCAGATCGACAGTTTGGCTGCTTCCGTCCGGAAATTCTATGTGGAATATGCCGTCGGAGGGGTTGGGGAATACTTTAATGTCAGGGATATGCGGTGCGAAGACGGCATTGGGTTCCGAGTATTCGTATGCGCCGACGTCCCATGCCGAGCCTTTGATGCTGCGTATCTCCCGGTTGGCGGGGTGGACGTAATGGTAGAAAGGCAGCAACGTGAGGTTGCCCACGTCGACGGGGTCGGCGCCGGCGTCGATGGCGGTGGCGCCGGCATCCAGTCGATAGTTGAAGGCCGGGGCGTTGACCAGTTCGCTGGTATCCACCAACAGGTTGTTTTCCACGATCGAAAATCCAGCGTATTCCAGCCACAGGCCCAGGCCGCAATAGAGGTTATTGACGAGCCACACCGAATCCGGCGTTTCGTAGATCCTGAAAAAACGGGAATTGGGCGAGGTGCGGTCGTTGACCAGGGTGTTGTGTACCACGAAAAGAGACTGTTTTTCATTGCTGAGCCCTTCGGCCCCGAACGACACAATGGTGGAGTTGGCGGAAAATTCGCCTTGCTGGATGATATTGCCGACGAGGAAGCAGCGGCCGCCGTTGGGCAGGTCGAGGACATAGCTGGAGCTGCCTTCGTCCTCGTCCATGATGCGGTTGTAGTAGATGTGGTTGACCTCGGCCCGGGACTTGACGTTGTGCCCGACAGAGGCGTCGTGCACATAGGAGTATTGCAGGGTAAAGGTTCGCACCTTGTTGATGTAGATATTGTGGGTCTGGCCGTCGCCCGCGCTGTTTCGGGCAAAATGCGAATATTCGATCAGGATGTCGCTGTTGGGGTTATTTCCTGCGAGAATGCCCTGCTGGTTGTCGTGAAAATAGCAGTTGCGAATCGTCAGCCCCGCCCCCTCCTGCCGGATGCCGGCGCCGTTGTCGTCGGGCACGGTGCAGCCGGAGAATTCGATGTATTCCACGGTGGTATTGCTTCCCTGGATCACCCAGATGGCCTTGCCCTGGGCGCTTGCGCCATTGGCTTTGAGATGGGCCATGCCGCCCGTGCCACGCAGCAGCAAGTTATTTTTGGTCCAAACGGCCACATCGCCGGTGTACACTCCGGCGTCGATGAGGACGGTGTCGCCGTCCTGCACCAGATTGGCCACCGCGCTTGGCATGGGATAGGTTTGGAAGGGACCGACGTGGTAGGTGGTGGCGTGGGCTGGGAAGGAAGGATTAAAAAGGTAATATTGAGTAAGGATATGCATATCAAGGGGTTTATAACTATCTTTTAAAAAATCTATTCTATCCATCACGCTCCTGCCAAGTTCATTTGCGACCAGGTTCATTTCTTCAAGGGATAATGCCTTGGTATATAGCTTCACAATAACAGGACTATTGAGATCAGAAACGACTATTTTGTACTTGAAAGGGTCATTCAAATCTAATACCACTTGATAATAGATATTAAAAGTGTTTTCACCATCCAATCTATATCCTTCCCAATTGAAGGTTAGGTGTATTTTTTGGGGGTCAACCAAGAGGTTGTTTTTATCCAATTCAATTAAGTAATCCCAATTATTTAAATCTCCCTTTGGCGGCAATGCTTTTGCTGAAAAAATGTTAAATCATGTTTACTAATTGCAAAGAGGTCTTTGAACGAATCCATTTCGTTAACCACTTTCTCAAATAGTGGGATAAAGCTATCAGCAAGTCTCTCACTAATAATTTGGGATGTCTTATTTTTTACTTCTTGTTCTCCAGAAGTGTTTTTCTTCAGCAGGTCCAGCCGTTTTTTCCAATCATCCAGTTCTTCCACTTCTTCACCTTTCGCCGCGCGAATAGCAAGGTCGAGAGACCAAAGAGATTGCTCCGCGAAATAGGCGATAAAGGCCCCTGTATCTCCCGCATCGGCCTTGCTCAGGGCATTGAAGTAGTTTGTTTTATCGGCCGATTTGATCACCACCGGGGGAAAGCTGCTTCGAATCAGGTGGTAATTGGCAATGAGCCGGGCGATTCGGCCATTCCCATCGTCGAAAGGGTGGATGCGGACGAATTGGTAGTGCAGCAAAGCCGCTACTTCCAGGGGGTGCATGCCAGCGGTATCATTTCGATACCAGCCCATGAGTTCCTGCATTTTTGCAGGTACTTCCTCCGGTTCTGCATACCAGAACATTTCTCCATTTTGTAGTTCAACACTATTTGGAGATTGTTTGTACTGACCTATTTTAATTAACTTTCTTGTTGGTAGCCTTTCGGGGGTAAAGGCCTCCTTATAAAAAGGCTCTACAAGGATAATCCGGTTCAGTTCCCGAATATCCGATTCGGATAACGGCCTTTCGCTATCCTCAGCCCACTGGCGAACCATATCCAGCGCAAGGTCGTGCGCTTTCATCTCCCTGTATTCCCGAAACTTGTGGTCACCTATAGTCTCCCCCCGAATAAGGAATAGCATCGTCTCTCCATAGGTAGGGTGTTGCCTTCCAGATGATTGGAGTTCCAGTTCCACTCCAGGCGGAGCTTCTGCCAAAGGCGTTGTTCGTTGCTTTTCTTTAGAGGAGAAAGCCCCGTCAACTCCGTTTTGAGAGAGTCTGCTTGACGGAGTATATCGTGGTATGGGGTCATTCCGGAGTTTTTACTTTCTAAAGAATTTCGGGTTAGCAATTTAAGAAGAATCGGGCATGCCGCGCAAATCTTTGGGTATTTTCGAGTTTTTCGAGTATCAGTCCCTTAACCCCTGGTCGCATCAAAAAATTTAGAATGAGCAAATTTAATTTTAAAGCATGAAAAAAGATTCATAAATTTGAACGTTACGAAATATTGACGACCGTGAAAAAGCTAATTTTCCCGTTAATTGTCCTGATTTCGCCCCTCCTCACCGCACAAGAACCTCCCTCCATCAAAAGCTGCCTTGAAATTTCGGTTGGAAACAACCAGAACAAGGAGCAAAACCTCCACCGGAAAGTCCACCGCGGACTCCTAGCAGGACTCGATTATTCCCGTTTTCGCACAAAGACGAGCCACTCCTTCTATGCCTTCGGACTTCGGTATTCCAGACTGAAGACGGGCTACGAAGACGTCTCCAAAACGGCCGACATCCAGCTGTACGGCGAATATGCCTATCAGTACCTCGTCGCAGATGGAGAAAAGAGCCAAATATTTCTGGGTCCCGCCGTCCGACTCCAATACAAGGTGAGCTTTTACCCCAATTGGGACGAAAGCCATCTGTACTGGGCCAACGGATTGAGCCTGGGCTTTCGCGGTATGTTCAGCCACAGATTGAGCGAAAAGCGATCGCTGGCGCTCGACCTGGCCGTTCCGGTCTTCTCGGTGCTGAGCCGGCCCAAGGCAGAACGGCTGAACAAGATCGACGAGGTTTCGGTGAGTGGAATCCTTTCCTCCCTGCACACCAACCCGGAGGCCGGAACCTGGAACCGGAATTTCTTCCTTCATACCGGCCTGTCCTACCTTTTTCATCTCAACGACCATACCTCCCAGGCGCTGCACTTTTCGGTCTCCTACGGCCGCATGAAAGCCAAAGAAGGGCTTCCCGCCCAAAATCTGATGTACAGCCTGGGTTATAAATTTTATTTCAAATGAAAAAGTATATCCCCCTTCTCCTGGCCCTCCCGTTTTTCGCGGGCTGTTTGAAGGACGAGCCCTTCAAGCTGGAATACAATGGTTTCGAGCCGCAGGCGATCCAGGACGACTGGCAGCTTTCTACACCCGAGGCCGAAAATATGGACCGAGACCTCCTGGAGCAGGCCTATAAACTCGTTTACAGCGACACGCGCTACACCAGGGCCCGCAGCCTGCTCGTATTCCGCAATGGCAAACTCGTCGCCGAGGCCTACCCCAACGACCCGGACGATATCGACGCGATCGACAATATCCAGTCCGCTACCAAATCCATCACTTCCATCCTGACAGGCATAGCCATCCATGAGCAGCTCATCGATTCGACCGTCGAAAAACTCTACGATATCTATCCCGAGGATTTCGATACCGACCTCGAAAAACGCTCCATCACCATCGACGACGCGCTCACCATGCGCACCGGCCTGAAATACGACAACGGGACGCATACCTTGGAATTGTATCAAAATGAGGGCAACTCCGTGCAGTACATTCTCTCCCTGGACCGGATCTATCCCTCCGGAACGGTCATGAACTACAACGACGGAGCGCCCCACCTGATCTCCAGGGTGATCGAAAAAAAGGCGGGCATGAGCGAAAGCGAATACGCAAAAACACACCTGTTCGATCCCCTGAATATCAAAGACTGGAAGTGGGAAGCTGCCAAAGACGGCACTACATTCGGCGCCTTCAGCCTGTTCCTCAAGCCCAGGGATTTCGGCAAGCTCGGCCAATTGCTTTTGCAGCAGGGCCAATGGCAGGGCGAAATTCTGGTCGACCCAGCATACCTGGCCAGGGCTACCAGCACGCTGGTGTCCGCGCACCAGGGCGGCCAGCCCTACGGGTATTATTTCTGGATACTGCCGGCCATGGGCGGCTATTACGCCTCCGGCCACGGCGGCCAGTTTTTGCTGGTCGTGCCCGACAAGGACCTGGTAGTGGTGTACACCGCCTGGCCCTACACGAGCGGCGAGTTTTTCGACAGGGGCTTTGAGTTGATGACTTTGATCGGAGAGGCTTGTAAGTAATCCCCTACCTCCCCTTCACCATCAACTCCGTCTTCTGCCTGCCCTCCGCCTGTATCCGGCAGTAGTAATTTCCCGCAGGAAGGTTCCGGCCCCTGAAATGTACCTCGTGCCTCCCCTCCGCGTATTTTCCGTCCGCCAGCACCTCCACTTCGTAGCCCAGGGCGTTGAAGACGCTCAGGCGCACCCGCTCGTCGCCGCAGCTGAATTGAATATTGGTGTTGTCGGAAAACGGATTGGGGTACACGGAGAGCTGGATCTCCCTTTGGGCTGCGTTCCAGACCGATTGCTGCGACGAAGTGATATCGCCGCAGGCCAGCACCGGCAGGGGCTGGAATTCCGGGAATAGCATGGTCGCGGCGGTTTCCTGGCTCAGGCCGAACCAGTCCATCAGAATAGAACCATAGACATTCCGGAAATCGAACTGCATGGAGACGCCCTCCTGGTTGCCCACATTGGCGGGGATCTGGGGGTTGTCGCCCAGGATCATGGCCTGGGTGCAGGCGCCGAACAGGATCATCGGCGCGGCCGTGCCGTGGTCGGTCCCCTGGCTGCCGTTCTCCTTGATCTGCCTTCCAAATTCGGAGAAGGTCATCCCCAATACCTTGTCTTCCAGGCCCAGGGCCGAGAGGTCGTCCTGAAAAGATTTGATGCCGTCGGAAAGGGTTTTGAGCAGGTTGGAGTGGACGCCAACACCCGGATTTTCGAAGAAAGCCTGCCCCGAATGGGTGTCGAAGCCGCCGAGGCTCACCGTGTAAATCCTGGTTTGCAAGCCGCCCGAGATCAAGAGGGCCACGTTTTTCAACTGCTGCGCAAACTGGGTGTCGGGGTAGGTGGCGATATTGTTGCCCAGATTGGCCGCATCCGCGATCTTCTGGGAGTATTGGTTGGTCATCCCGATGGCCTCCCGGACGTATTCGTATTCGTATCCGTACAAACTGCCCATGTATTCATTCCCCTCCCATTCGGCCAGGTTGCTGGGAGAAAAGGGATCGTCGAGGGTAATGGCGTAATTGGCGGCCTGCCCCTGACAGGTTTCGGATACGAGGTAGCCCATGGAAATGGCGAAAGGGTGTGGGCTCAAAGAATTGGGATAACCCGTCGGATAGCCCGGGGCTTCCCCGTCGAGGTAGCGGCCCGCCCAGCCCGTGTTCCAAAACTCATCCGGAGGGGAGCCCGAAGTCATGACCTCGATAGAGCGAAAATGGGAGCGGTTATGGTCGGGATAGCCCACGCTGTGCACCAGGCCGATTCTCCCCTCGTCGAACAGGCTTTTCATGCCCGTCATACCCGGATGGAAGCCCAGCGTATTGGTAAGTGGGAGTATCTGGTTTTGGGGGATCAAAATGCTGCTGCGGGCGTTGGCCAGGTTGTCGTATTGATCCAGGGGGATGAGGGTATTGAGGCCGTCGTTGCCTCCGTTGAGTTGCACCAGCACCAGTATTTTGTCGGAATCGCCCAGGGCATTGAACAGGAAGGAACGGCTCAGGGCGGAGACACCCAGGCCGTTGAGCATGATTGGGCCGCCCACGGCCATGCCCAGGTTTTTCAGGAATGTTCTGCGTTGCATTTTTGGGATATTTTCAAAGTGAGGAAAGAGATCAATGCAAATAGAAGTCGGGCATGGAAAGCATGGCCTTCACCAGGGCTCGCAGCTTGGCGTCCACGGCGCTGGCCAGGTCGCTATTGGCCGGATCGGCCAGGTAGTCGCCGTATTCCACCGTCCATTCGAAATCGGGTAGCCCGGGCAGCAGAATTTCCTTTAAGACCGCATGCCTTTCCGGGGAAATGGGCTGGGGAAAGAGCAGCCGGGCCAATTCGTCGACCACGGAGTCGGGGTTCAGGGGATCGTCCAGGCTAGCCGCCAGCTTGACGACGTCTACCCGCATGAGGTCGCCGTTGCCCTGAAAGGGGTAATACCCGTTGGTCATAAAGGTATCCGTGTGGGCCATGCGCAGGGGCAGCGTGGATGCGTTGAGCCAGTTGCGGTAGAAGAGCGGCGCACGGTAATACGCCTGCCAGCCCGCCACCTCCGGCACCTCGTAATAGGCCATTTGCACCCCGCTGGCGAAGCCGAAGACGCGGTACCACGAGTCGTGCAATTTGTCGAGTTCGGTGGAGGTATCGACCTCCAAGGTCTTGACGATGGACATCATGAATTCGATCGGATTCTTGATGATGAGTCCGCCGTACTGCATATCGAAAAAATGCTGGCTTCCGAGCAGGGCTTCCAGAGCGTAGCGGATCTCGTAATCGTTGTCGATCAAAACCTGCGCCATCGGCTCGATGACATTGGCCTCCACGTCATCAGGTATCTGGTAAAAGACGAACCAGCGATACAGTTTCCGGCAGATAAAGCGGGCCACCTCGTCCTGCTCGAAGATCAGGTCGATGAGGTGGGCGTATTCCTGATCGCCCATATTCGGGATGGAGACATTGCCGAAATGGTAGGAAAGGGTTTTTACGCCCTCGTCGTGTTTGTCGGGCAGAAAGTCGATCCGATCTGTCCGTCGGGGGAATCGAGGGTGAAGCCGAAATCCCTCCAGCCCGAGAGGATGCGCGCCACTTCGGCCACATCCTGTTCGGTATAGTTGGAGTAATCGCCGGGGCCGATCTGAGGGCCTTTTCCGACGGTGAAGAGTTCCAGCAATTCGCGGGCGTAGTTCTCGTTTGGGTTGCCGGCTTTGTTCTGGTTGCCGTTGAGGTAGATCAGCATGGACGGGTCGATGGTGATCTCCTTGGTCAGCTGCCGGAAATTGCCCCAGGCATGGCTCCGCAGGGTATTGTTGTTGCGGAACATGAATTTGGGGTCGTTGATGGCGTTGAGCGGGAAATGGTTGTGCCAGAACAGGGTGAGCTTTTCGCGGATCGAGAGGTCCTCGTTCCAGATCAGCCCGATGTTCCAGGAGTAGAGGCTCTTGCCGCGATACTCCATTTGTTCATTGAGGTCTACGTTGAGGTAGGGCGCTTCCACCCAGGTTTCGCCGATGGGCACTCCGGGGTCGTCTGGATAGTAGGGGTTTACAGGGGGATTGGGCAGGGGGCCTTCTTCGAAAAGCTTGGCGAGGGTGGTGGAGAGCCCCTGGTCGAGGGCCCATTTGATTTGGGGAATGGTTGGGCCGAAAGTAGCGCGGCGAAGGAGGTGGGCAGCCTGTTCGAATGCCCAGGGCCCGGCGTAGGGCAATAGCCCATTGGCCACAGACCGGGTAGCGGTTGCGTTCATGTGGAGTGGATTTGCGGGCTGAGAAGAGGCTTCTCAGCGAGTGTTTAAATCGGTTGTCAAAACTGGGATAGAAGGGGATGTTTTAGGCGGAGCGATACAGGGGTAATGTGAGGAGGACGCCGGATTGTTCGGCGAGAATGGAAGGATAACCGTTAAGCTTACGGAAAGGAGGGATTTTTGGGGGGAAAGGCTTATTTTTAGATTAAATTTTTAAACCTCATTGCCATGACAAAAGCCGCCAAATCCGTCTACTACTTTGGATTTTACCTGTTGGGACTCAGCATGTTGCTGGTTTTCGTTCCAAACATGCTTTTGAAACTCTTCATGCTGGAGCCCACCGAGGAGGTCTGGATCAAGGTGTTGGGCGCCGTAGTATTTCTCCTCGGCATTTATTACGTCCGCACCGCTCCCACCAATAACGAAGTATTTATAAAAACCACGGTACTCAACAGGTTGCTGATCCTGGGATGGTTTTTATTGTTCGTGATCCTTGGATGGGGCTCGCCTTTCCTGCTTTTGTTCGCGGGAGTTGATGTGTTGGGCGCCGCCTGGACCTGGTACGAATTGAGAAAAGGAAAAGGCTAGGAGCCGCTCTGTTTTACAAAAGCAATCCCCTCCATCGGCATGAAGTAATTCGGAAGGCAGGTAAGCGCCTCCCCCTCGATCTTCAGGTCGATGCCCTTGAAGCTGACTTGATCCAGGCTGGGGCTGAGCGATAATTCGAAGTAGTTATTATCGTTGTCCGCGTCCTTGATGAGGGTAAGGATATCGGGAAAGAGCCCGTGCTGGACAAATATCTTATCGCAATGCGGAAGATCGACGTGGATCTCTCCGGAGGAGCCCGTTTGTTCCACATGCTGTTCTTCGCCGACGAAAAATACGCCGACTATATAGTTGAGCAGGAACGCATTGGGGTGTTTTACCGCGATATGGTAGCCGCCGCCGGCTTGTTTGCCCTGTTTTTCGATGATAAAATCCTTTCCCGGCTCCTTGTCGCTTTTGAGTTTAACGACATCTCCCTCCACCTCAAAGGTTCCGCTGGCCTGACGATCGACCGCGCCGTAAGAAAAGAAGAACTGAAAGGTTCCGTCTTTCGAGAAATTAAAACCGGAGACCATTTCGTGCTTTCTGAAATAGTACTCGCCGAAAATGGAATGTGGGGGCATGGGGTGTTATTTTGGGGGCAAATTAGTATTTTGTATTCAAAGTCCTTACCTATGAATGAGTCTTACCTCCCCTCCGCCCGCAAACAATTCGAATACTACCAACAGTTGGCAGAAAAGACCTTCGAGCAGGTGCCCGATGAAAAGCTTTTCTGGCAATACAACTCCGAGAGCAACAGCATCGCCACCATCGTCAAACACCTTTGGGGCAATATGCTTTCGCGCTGGACCGACTTCCTCACCACCGACGGGGAAAAAGAATGGCGCCAACGGGACGCCGAGTTCGAAAACGATATCCGGAGCCGGGAAGAACTCCTGCACAAATGGAACGAGGGCTGGCGTTGCCTCTACGCAGCGCTCGACTCCCTAAAACCGGATGACCTGGAGCGAATCGTCTACATCCGCAACCAGGGTCATACGGTTCTGGAGGCCATCAACCGGCAGTTGGCCCATTATCCCCACCATGTCGGTCAGATCGTATTCCTCGGCAAAATGATTCTCGATGATCAGTGGGTTTCGCTCTCCATACCCAGGAATGGATCGAAGGAATACAATGCGGAGAAATTTGCCCAGCCCAAAGCCAGGAAGCATTTTACGGACGACTACAACAAAGGGAAGCTGGAAAAGCCCTGAGCATAGTCTCCCCTACCTGACGATCTTGAAGGCAAAATGTCCGTTGCCCGTCGCCATCCAGGTGCGGAGCCAGATGGGGAGCAGCATTTCGGTGCCGCGGGCCGTGGTGATATCGCCCAGGTCGATAACATCGTTCCAGCCGAATTGGCGAAGAATGTCCGTTACCTCCTGCTTGGCGCCGGCATCGTTGCCGCTGACGAACATCGTCGGGTCGCCCCCGCTCCTTTTCGCGTCGACCATCACCTCGCAGTTGACGATGTTGAGGGTTTTGACGATGTGTGCCTCCGGGGCCAGTTTTTGCAATTCCTCTCCCATAGAATAGGTGTTGGAATAATCCGGCATGAGCGAAGGCGGCATTCCCTTGGAAAAATCGAGCGGGTTGCTGATATCGATGACGGGTTTTCCATTCAGGCGATCCGCTCCTGCCAGGCGGAATACCTCCGGCGAGGCGTCGCCCTTGGTACAGTTGAAAATGATTTCACCGAAATCGGCCGCATCGGAAAAGTACCTGTCGAGGCATTGGGGCCGTTTTGAGCCGCCCAGGCAGCCGCCTTTTCATTGTTGGCGCTCCGGCTTCCCATCTTTACCTGATAACCGAGTTGAATGAGTTTGGAGCCGATGGTGTTGCCGACCATGCCGGTTCCGAAAATTCCTATTTTTTTCATGGTATAAAAGTTTTAAAAGGTAAAAAGTAGAGTAATTGAATTGAAAACCAGCCAGTTTCCTAGTGACCGACTGAGTCACCCGGTCACTAGGCGAAAACACATCCGGTTGATTTTGAATATTTTATCCAATATTTCGTCACCGGGTGACTAAGTCACCCGGTGACGGATTATTCTGTCCTTTTTTCTGATTCGTCAATGTTTACAAGGGTTTTCGCTATAAATCACTTTCTGCACCGTCACCGGGTGACTATACTATATTTTTTATAGTTGCAAAACTAAGTATAGCTTTTTATCTTTGCAATACCTGTCAATTTTGACAGGATGAAAATAATTTCCGGACATGATCGTCGACGGCAAAGAGTATGCATTCCTCCTCCATGGGAAAACCTTTCACTGCGCCATGGACGTGACCATGGGCTACATCGGGGGAAAATGGAAGACCGTGGTGCTTTGGTATCTGCGAAATAAAACCCTTCGTTTCGGAGAGTTGAAAAAGCAAATTCCCGATATTACGGAGAAGATGCTGAGCCTCCAGCTCAAGAGCCTGGAAGAGGATGGGGTGGTGATGCGAAAGGTTTTCCCGGAAGTGCCCCTGCGCGTGGAATATTCCCTGACCGATTTTGGAAAAACCCTGGTACCGGTGCTCGAAGCCATCGCAAACTGGGGAAGGACCCTCGGACAAACCGAAGGCCGGATGGTGGAAGTTTAATAACCAAGACGACAAGTAATGCGACCTATTCTCCTGTATCTGTTTTTTCTGCTCCCTGCATTTTCCGCCCGGGCCCAGATCACCAACACCGACCAGATATTGAGCCCCCAGAACGCCCCGGTGACGGGCCCAGTCAAATCTGTCCGCATCAGCCAATATCACAACCTCGGCGACAACGTAATTAAATACAACGAAAAGCCCTTGTTTGATTTCAGGTACGACGAGGCCGGGCATCTGGTGGAGCAAATATTTTACGAAACCGACGGGCATCCCTATCAAAGGATTGCGTTTGAATTCGATCCGGAAAATGGCAAGCTCAAAAAGGGTGGAGGAAGACCTCGACAACAACCGCAAAGCGATCGCCTCCTATGTTTCGAAAGATAATTATCAGGTAAATTATCTGGATACCGCAGGCCAGATCCGAACCATACAGGTGTTTCAATACGACCCGAAAACCCGGATCCGGATGGAGTTCTTTCGCAATCCGGATCTTTCCCTGGACTGGGGTGTAAAAGAGAAACTCGACGAGCGAGGAAATTCAGTAGAGCACATGGAGTTCTTTGACGAAGCTGAAATGAAGAGCGAGGAGCACTACGAACTTATCCACCAATACCAATACAACGCCGCCGGGCAAATCACCGAGCAGTTGTCGTTAGACGACGGCGAATTCGTTGGAAAAGAGGTCTTTATTTACGATGAGCAGGGGCGCATTGTCGAAACCACTTTTTATTATGAAAGGCCCGACAGGCTTTCCTTCCACAAAACCTATCGCTACAACGAGCACAACGACGCGACCGAGCGGACTTGGGACAATCGGGAATCCTATGCCACATTCGTCCAAAAGCTAAAATACGAATATGTCTACGACCACAATGGCAACTGGATCCTCCGAAAAAGCTTTAACGAAGGCTATCCGGCAGGTACTATAGAGCGCACGATTACTTATTGGGAAAAATAAGCCCTCATTTCTTTAGCCAACACCCCCTTATCTACTTTCTCCAGCGGGTGCAGCGTGTTTTCCAACAGACGAAACTCGCCGTTGGCAAGGGCTTCAACCACGGCCAGACTCTCTTCTTTTGAGACCATATTATCGGCATCGCCCAGGCAAATGCGGACTGCGTGCGCCAGCGGCATGAGATTCGCGGGGTCCAGCGGGTTGGTGGCGCCTAGTTGCTGCATGAGGCCGGCAGTTTTGCGGCAAAGTTCCTTCCAATCGCCGGGAGCATGCCGCTCCGCCAGCGCTTGGGCGAAGGCAGGTACCTTGGCCTCTATTTTCTCCGGATCGAGCATCCCCGCCTCCTTTTGCGCAATCTCCGGGCTCCACAACAACTTGGTCCCCAACGTCATAATCCGGTTCACGCGAGCCGGATATTTCAGCGCCAGCGACAAGGCTACATAGCCGCCCATGCTATACCCGAAAATATCGCAACGATCCCAGCCAAGCCGGTCCATTTCTGCCACCACTTCTTCCACAAACGCATCGTTTGAAAAAGCGGGACCAAAGGGCTTGCCTCCATGCCCGGAGAAGGAAAAAGCATGCGCCTGCCAATCTGCGGGCAGCAGGGGCAGGAGGGGGTCAAAATGAGCGGCGGAGCCTAGGGCGCCGGGGAGGAGAAGAAACTTCATGGTGACTAGTGACTAGTGACTAGTGATTGGTGATTGGTGACTAGACTAGTCACTGATCACTAGTCACCAGTCACCAAATTAATATCTCAGTAGCAAATCAATCGCCCTCCCCACCTTCTCCGCCGAGGGGATCATGGTCGCCTCGAGGGTGGAGTTGAGCGGGATGGCGGGCAGGTTTTCGGCGCCGATGGTGCGCACGGGGGCGTCGAGCCATTCGAAACAGCGTTCCTGGATGCGGGCCGCCAGGCTTTGGGCGAAGGTGCCGTCCACGGATTCTTCGGTGACCACCAGGCAGCGGCCGTGTTTTTTGACGGCTTCGTACATGATTTCTTCGTCCAGCGGGAAGAGGGTGCGAAGGTCGATCACCTCTACCCTGCCCTCGAATTGTTTGGCGGCGTTGACCGCCCAATGCACGCCCATGCCGTAGCTGATGACCACTAGGCTCTCGCCTGCTTTCACCTTTTTTTCGTCGGCAGCCAGGAACACGCGGCCCTTGCCGAAGGGAAGGATGTAGTCCTCCGCAGGCAGCGGGGTCTTGGCGCGTTCGGTGCCGGGCACTTTCGACCAGTAGAGACCCTTGTGTTCGAAAATGACGCAGGGGTTGGGATCGTAGTAGGCGGCCTTGATCAGCCCCTTGAGGTCGGCCCCGGTGCAGGGATAGGCAATCTTGACGCCCCGGATATTGGTCACCACCGACTCCACGCTGGAGGAGTGGTAAGGGCCGCCACTCCCGTAGGCGCCGATGGGCACCCTGAGGATCATGCTGACGGGCCATTTTCCGTTGGAAAGATAATACGAGCGGCTTACTTCGGTGAAGAGTTGGTTGAGCCCGGGCCAGATATAGTCTGCAAATTGCACTTCCACAATGGGCCGAAGGCCGGTGGCGGACATCCCCACCGTGCTGCCCACGATAAAAGCCTCCTGAATGGGCGTATTAAATACCCGATGCCCTCCGAATTTCCGCGCCAGGGTAGCGGCTTCGCGAAAAACCCCGCCCAGCCTCGCGCCGACATCCTGCCCGTATAGCAGGCATTCGGGATGCTCGCGCATAAGTTCCTCGATGGCAAACAGGGCGCTGTCCACCATCACGTGCGATTCGGCGCCTTCCGGTTCGCGGGTACCTGTCTCCTCGGTGATGGGCGTCGGGGCGTAGTCGTAGTTGAAAAGGTCTTCCGGTCGGGGGTCCTCGGATTTCAGTGCTTTTTCGTAGTCGGCTTCCACCAATACGCGGGTCTCCCTTTCTATCTGTTCCAGTTCCTCCTCCCCGAATCCGGCGGCCCGCATTTCGGCCCGGAGCTTCGGATAGGGATCGCGTTTTTTGTGCTCCTCCAGATCGTCCCGATACCATTCCATGCGCACCCCGGAGGTGTGGTGGTTGAGCAGCGGAACGCGGGCATGCACCAGGAAGGGACGGCGCTCGCGGCGCATGGTCTCGATCACCTCCTGCATCGTCAAATAGCTTTCGATGAAATCGCTTCCGTCGATATCCCTCGATTCGATGCCGTGGAATCCGCTGATGTAGGCGGATGCGTCCTGGGCGCGGGTCTCTTTTTCATTGGCAGAGATATCCCAGCCGTTGTCCTGGATCAGGTACAAAATGGGCAGTTTTTTCAGGGCGGCCATTTGGAAAGCCTCCGCCACCTCCCCTTCCGTGATGGCGGCATCTCCCAGCGAGCAGACCGCGATGGGCAGGCGGTCGCCGAAATCATCCGCCATGTTCATGAGCTCCTTGTATTGCAGGCCCATCGCCACTCCAGTGGTGGGGATCGCCTGCATGCCGGTGGCCGATGATTGGTGCGGAATTTTGGGTTTATCCTCATCCTTCAGCGAGGGGTGCGAATAATAGGAGCGCCCTCCCGAAAAGGGATCGTCCCGCTTGGCCATGAGCTGCAGCATGAGCTGGTAGGGCGTCATGCCGATGGTGAGGAGGAAGGAGTCGTCGCGGTAATATAGGGAGAGAAAATCCTGAGGAAGCAGATGGAGCCCGGTGGCGATCTGGATCGCCTCATGGCCCCGGGAGGTAGCGTGCACGTATTTCACCACCACTTTGAAATGTTCTTCATACACTTCGGTCATGGTCTTGGCGGTACACATCAGGCGGAAGGCTTTGAGAAGCACGCTTTTATCCACCTTCGCCTTAGTTTTGGTCTTGTTCATGATGAGGTCTTTTGCTTGAAGGCCGCAATGGCATTTCTCGTAAAATCCGACAATACCAGGCGGCCGCTGATCCCTGCCCTTTGGTCGAGCAATTCGTCCCAGTGTTCCGTGCCGGCCCAGAAGATCCGCTTCAGTTCGGCCATCGCTTCGGGGTTGTAAGAGGCCAGAATTTGCGTAAAATGGGCCATATAGGCGTCCAGTTGTTCGATCGTATCAAAGACTTCGGCGAACAGGCCTTTTTGCTTGGCCCATTCCGCGGTTTGCCATTCGGCAGGGTTCATGGCCAGCTGACTCATGGCCGAGAGGCCCACTTTGCGTTCTACCGCCGGGCCCACGACGAAGGGGCCGATGCCCACCGCCAGTTCGCTCAGGCGGATGGTGCCGAATTTGGAGGCCATGCAGTAGTCGGTGGCCGCCGCCAGGCCGATCCCTCCCCCCACGCATTTTCCCTGCACCCTGCCGACGATCAGTTTGGGGCATTTTCGCATGGCGTTGATCACGTTGGCAAAGCCGAGGAAAAAGCGCTTCCCGGTTTCAAAATCCCGAATCGCTGCCAACTCGTCGAAGCTGGCCCCGGCGCAAAAGGTGCGGTCTCCCCCACTCTGTAAGACGATCAGGCGGACCGCTTCGTCCCTTCCGGCCGTTTCGATGGCCTCGGTGAGCCGCGCCAGTTGATGCCCCGGCATCGAATTCTGCGCCGGGTGGGAGAAGGTGATGGTGGCGATGCCTTGATTCAGCTTTATTTCAACTGTTCCTTCCATTTCTTTTGTTTTTTTACGGCCTCCTCTTCACCATCGTCAAAATCGTGACCAGCGCCACGGTCTCGCCCGTTTCGTCGTATACGTCGACGAGCCATTTGACGATGCCTTTCGGGATATCGTTTTCGTCTTTTTGCTCCTGCGTCACCTTTTCCTTGACCGTGAGCCGCACGCCGATGGTCATGCCTGGGTACACGGGTTTGGTGAAGCGGCACTCGTCAATGCCGTAGTTGAGGAGCACGGGGCCCTTCCTCGCGTCGACAAACAGGCCGGCGGCTTTGGAAAGAATCCAGTAGCCGTGGGCTACCCGCCGCTCGAAGATGGTGCCGTCGAGGGCCGTGGCATCGACGTGGGCGTAAAAATTGTCGCCCGACACGTTGGCGAAGTTGATGATATCGGTTTCGGTGACGGTGTGTTTTGCCGTGATCAGGGTTTCGCCGATCTCCAGGTCTTCGAAATGTTGCTGGAAAGGGTGGATCAGCTTTTCTGTCTTCCGGGCGCCGTACTGGTAAACATTGGTCACCGCGGTGATCATGTCGGGATGGCCCTGTACTGCCGTGCGTTGCAGGTAGTGCATCACGCCGCGCATGCCGCCCATTTCCTCTCCTCCGCCGGCTCGGCCGGGACCTCCGTGGGTCAGCATTGGGAGCGGCGAGCCGTGGCCCGTGCTCTCCTTGGCGCAGGCGCCGTTGAGGATGTGTATTCTACCGTGGTAGGGCGCCGCGCCGAGGGTGTATTCGCGGACGATCTTTTCGTCGTTGCTCACGAGGGTGCAGACCAGGGAGCCTTTGCCCATGTTGGCCAGTTCGATCGCCTCATCGAGGTTGCGGTAGGGCACGAGGGTGGTCACCGGCCCGAAGGCCTCGATATTGTGGGTTTCCTGGTTGCGGAAAGGATCTTTGTTGTATAGCACTACGGGCCCGAAGAAGGCCCCTTTTCCTTTATCCCCTCCCACCACTTCGAAATTCAGCGGATCGCCGTAGACGATCTCGCTGCCACGGGTCAGTTCGCGGATGCGGTTGCGCACCTCCTCCACCTGGTCGCGGCTGACGAGGGCGCCCATGCGCACGGTTTCGTTATTGGGGTCGCCGAGGACGGTCTGTTTGAGTTGTTTGGCGAGGGCCAGTTGCACGTCTTCCACCAGATTTTCGGGGATGAGCACTCTTCGGATGGCGGTACAGCGCTGGCCTGCTTTCAACGTGATCTCTTTTCGCACTTCTTTGATAAACAGGTCGAATTCGGGAGTGCCCGGCACGGCGTCGGGTCCGAGCACGGCGGCGTTCAGGCTGTCCGCCTCCATGTTGAAGGGCACGGAGTTTTCGATCACGGCGGGCGAGGCTTTCAACATTTTGCCCACGAAGGCCGAGCCGGTGAAGGTCACCACGTCCTGGCTCTCCAGTTTGTCGAGGATGCCCCTGCCAGCGCCGCATACGAGCTGGAAGGCGCCCGGCGGCAGGATGCCCGAGGCGACAATGTCTTCGGCCATGGCCTGAGCCAGGAAGGAGGTCTGTTTGGCGGGCTTGACGACCGCCGGCATGCCCGCGAGGAAATTGACGGCGATCTTCTCCAACATGCCCCAGATCGGGAAGTTGAAGGCATTGATATGGATCGCCACGCCCCGCTTGGGGGTCATGATATGTTGTCCCATGAAGGTGCCGCCTTTTCCAAGCGGGATGTTATCTCCATCCACGTAAAAGGTGGAGTCGGGAAATTTCCGCCGCAAACTCGAATAGGAGAACAGGTTTCCAATCCCCCCGTCGATATCGAACCAGCTATCCGTCCTGGTGGCCCCGGTCATATAGCTGAGCGGGTAGTATTTCTCCTTGATCTCGCTGAGGTACAGGGCCAGGTTTTTGAGCATCAGTCCGCGCTCCTGAAAGGTCATTTTCCGAAGAGCCGGCCCGCCTGTTTTCCGACCGTATTCCATCATTTCGGCAAAATCGATGCCTTCGCTCCCGCAAAGGGCGATCATCTCCCCCGTAATGGCGTGGTATTGCGGGATGCCTTCCCCGGAGGGTTCTATCCATTTGCCGAGCAGGTAGTTTTTGAGCTTCATATTTTTCAGGTCTTGCGTTTTTAAGCGTATGAGTTTTTCTTTCTCAAAAACTCATACCCTTAAAAACTTATAAACTTTTTTTCCAGGTTTGGTATATCTTCTCCTGTTCTCCCCGGTCCGCAGGAACTTCGCGGAGGGGCTCGCAGGGGCGAAGGGATTCCCGGCAATCGGCCGGAAGATGTTGGTAGAGTTTGGTGCCTTCGGTTTTCCAGGCCAGCATCTCGTCGCTGACCTCGCGGATGATCCTGGCGGGGTTGCCCACCACGAGGCTGCGCGGCGGGATCTTTTCGTTGGCTTTTACGAAGCAAAGGGCGCCCAGGATAGAGCCATCGCCGATCTCGGCATGGTCCATCACCACGCTGTTCATGCCCACCATGCAATTGCGGCCGATCGTGGCGCCGTGGATGATGGCGCCGTGGCCGATATGCGCCCCTTCCCTCAGATAGACCGTCAATCCGGGGAACATGTGGATCGTGCAGTTTTCCTGCACATTGCAGCCGTCCTCGATCACGATCCCGCCCCAATCGCCCCGGATGGCGGCGCCGGGGCCGATGTACACGTCCTTCCCGATGATCACGTTGCCGGTCACCGCAGCCTGTGGGTGCACGAAAGCCGATTCGTGCACCACCGGGATAAAGCCTTTGAATTCGTATACATCCCCGGCGACATAGATTTTTAAGCGTTTTGTTAATCCCTGAACTTCTTAAGAGCCCGGCCGCAGGATCTCCAAATACAACCAGACCAGCGTCACCAAAAGGCCCATGGCGGAAAACCACTCCATGTACTTCGGCGCGCCGAATTCCTCTCCCCGCTCGAACTGGTCGAAATCCAGCAACAGGTTCATCGAGGCGACGCCTACGATGAAGAGGCTAATGCCTATGCCCATCATGCCGCCCGAATGGAGGAAAGGAACGTTCATCCCAAAAAAGCCGAGCACCAGGTTGACCATATAGACCAGGAAAATAGCTCCCGTGGCCATGATGATCCCGGAGCGGAGTTTCTCGGTTACCTTGATGATGCGGGTCTGATACAGGAAAAGCATGACCAGCAACAGGGCGATGGTTAAGGTCACTGCGTTGAATACGATGCCTTTGAATTGAGTGGCATAAATAGCAGTAATCCCGCCGACCACCAGCCCTTCCAGGCCGGCGTACACAGGCGCCAGCACAGGCGACCAATGCTTTTTGAACATCGCCACGATCAGCGCGATGAATCCGCCGATGGCGCCCACGATGATCAGCGTATAGTTTGGGTTCATAAAGGACCATACGGCGACAACGACCAACAGGGCGGTCAGCAAAAAGGATTTCTGGACCGCGCCGCGCACGGTCATGGTCTCACCGGTCGATATTACGTCCGCAGATTTGCGGTAGGTTTCGTCGGAGAGGACCGGGTTGCCGGAGGAAAATAAGGTGCGTCGTGACATAATTTCAGGTTTAAAAAGTTTATGAGGTTCTCTCTAACACCACCGCATACCCCTGCCCCACCCCGATACACATGGTGACGAGGGCGTAGCGGGCCTGCCGTTTATGCAATTCCAGCGAAGCGGAGAGCAGGATGCGGGCGCCCGTCATGCCGAGCGGGTGGCCGATGGCGATGGCGCCCCCGTTGGGATTGATGCGTGGATCGTCGTCGGCCAGGCCGAGCTCGCGGGTGCAGGCGAGGACCTGAGCGGCAAAGGCCTCGTTGATCTCGATAATATCCATGTCCACGAGCGAGAGGCCTGCTTTTGCCAGCGCTTTTCGCGAAGAGCCCACGGGTCCGATGCCCATGATACGAGGCTCTACGCCTACCACGGCGGAACTCAGCATCCGGGTCAGGGGTTTGAGGCCGTATTCTTCTACGGCCGGCTCGGAGGCGATCAAAAGGGCTGCGGCGCCATCGTTGAGCCCGGAGGCGTTTCCGGCCGTTACCGTTCCGCCCGATGCTTCCTTTTTGAAAGCGGTGCGCAGGGAAGCCAGCACTTCCAGGGTGGTATCCGGTTTGATAAATTCATCCTGGCCCATGGCCAAAGGCTCGCCCTTGCGCTGAGGGATCAAAACGGGTGCGATCTCTTCTTTCAGGCGGCCTTTTTGCTGTGCCGCCGAGGCTTTTATTTGCGACCAGAGGGCGAATTTGTCCTGGTCCTCCCGGCTGATCTTATAGCGCTCGGCCAGGTTTTCGGCGGTTTCGCCCATGGCGTCCACTCCGTACATCTCCCTCATTTTAGGGTTGATAAAACGCCAGCCGAAGCTGCTGTCGTGCATTTCGGCGTCGTTTCCGAAGGGCTTGGAGGTTTTCGATATCACCCAGGGCCCACGGGTCATGTTTTCCACCCCGCCTGCGATGTACAGGTCGCCATCACCCGCTGTGATGGCCCGAAAAGCGTGCACCGCGGCCGACATACCCGAGGCGCAGAGCCGGTTGACCGTTTCTCCGGGAACCGACCAGGGAAGTCCGGCCAGCAACAGAGCCATCCGTGCCACGTTGCGGTTGTCTTCCCCCGCCTGATTGGCACAGCCCATGATCACGTCCTCATAAACATCCAGCGGTATCTCCGGATGCCGCTCCACGAGGGATTTGATCGCATGGGCCGCCAGGTCGTCGGTTCGCACCGGGGCCAGGCCCCCGCCGAATTTTCCGACCGGGCTGCGGATACCGTCTATGATGTAGGCTGCGTTCATTATTTTCAGTTTAGGAAGTTTAGAAGGTTTAGGAGGTTTAGACTAAACTTCTAAACCTGCTAAACCTTCTAAACTAAATATCAAACCTCCCACTCCTTCCCCGTCCTATACGCCGTGCCTTTGAACAGAGCGACTAATCGGCCGTGTTGGTTCAGGACCCGGATGTGGTAGAGGGAAATTTTATTTCCCGCATTTTCCTCGATGGCCTCGGCGGTGAGGACATCTCCTTCGTGGACTGATTCGATATGGGAAATGGAAGTTTCAATAGAAACAGCTTTTCTGCCGTGAGAGTTGGAGGCAAAGGCAAAAGCGCTGTCGGCCAGGGAATAGGTGATGCCTCCATGGGCGATATAAAAGCCGTTGAGCATCTCCTTTCTGACGGTCATGCGGAGCACCGAGCGGCCGGGACCTTCTTCGAGGCGTTCCACGCCCAGCCATTGGCTGAAGGCGTCGTGTTCCATCATTTTATCTACGACCTTGTTTGCAAGGGTCTTCTCTGCCATGAGGATGGTTATTCGTAAAATTTTGCCACTTCCCGCGCCATCTTTCGCAGCAGGGGGCTGCAGCGGTAGCGGTCTTCGTGGTATTCTTCGTAAAGCCGGTCGAGGGTTTCCACGCAATGGGAGACCCCCAGTTCGTCGGCCCACAGGAGTAGTCCTTTGGGATAGTTTACGCCCGTGGTCATGGCCCTGTCGATATCGTCGCGGGTGGCCACGCCCCAATAGAGCGCATCGGCGGCTTCGTTGACGAGCATGGAGACAATGCGGTGGACGATGTCCCGGCCGAGTTCCGCATTTTTAAGGGGCTCCGCAACCGGGGCGTCGGGGGCGTAGGAGTAAAAGCCCCTTCCGGTTTTCCGGCCCAGGTAGCCGGCTTCGACGAGGCGTTTCTGGGTAAAGGAGGGCTTGTATCTGGGATCGAAATAGAAGGCCTGAAAGACGGTTTCGGTCACGGTATAGTTGATATCGTTTCCGATGTAGTCCATGAGTTCGAAGGGGCCCATGCGAAATTTTCCGAGCTCTTTCATCGCCCAGTCGATGGTGGCCGCGTCGGCAAATCCCTCTTCCAGGATGCGCAGCGCTTCTCCGTAATAGGGTCGGGCGATGCGGTTGACGATAAAGCCGGGGGTGTCTTTGGCCACGACGGTTTCCTTTCCCCAGCTTTTCATCAGCTCGACCGATTGCGCGACGATGTCGGGATGGGTTTGGACGGCGGGAATGACCTCTACCAGCTTCATCAGGGGCGCAGGGTTGAAAAAATGGATCCCGATAGCTCTTTCCGGGCGTTTGCAGGCTGAGGCAATGGCCGCGATGGAGAGGGAGGAGGTATTCGTAGCCATGATGCAATCCGGACCGACGACATCCTCCAGTTGTTCAAACTCCGCTTTTTTGACGGTGAGGTCTTCGATGATAGCCTCGATGAGGAGGCCCACTCCGCGCAGGCCGTGCATGCGGTCGGCAAAATGGATCCGGCCGTGGATGGCGGTTGCCTCTTCCCTGCCCAATTTGCCTTTCTCCACCAGCAGGTCGAATACTTCCTGCAGCTTTTGGCGGGCCCGGTCCATGGCGGAGGCGTGGTTGTCGAAGATCACGACCTCGTGCCCGGCGGCCGCCGCCACTTGCGCGATACCGGATCCCATGGAGCCGCTGCCCAACACGCCAATTTTCATCAAAGTTTATTATTTTCTTGTAAAGATTGAAAGGGCGGGCTGCGCCCGCCCTTTCAATCTTTACAAACTTATTTAGTTTATCCTATACAAAGGTAGGAAGTACTTTGCAAGCGCAACACTTATTTATCTTGCTTGGCAAACACTTTTTTCAGCAGGTCGGTGGTGCGGGAGGCGATGTTGGAGCGGATCTCGATCTCCTTTTTTTCCACCATGGAAAAGAGGCCGGTGAGCGCCTGCTTGGTGACGTAGTCGTCGAGGTCCGGGTTTGCTTTTTCGACCAGGGGGATCTTGTTGTACGCATTGACGGCATCGGCCCAGTATTTTCGGGCGCTGAACTTATCGAGCGATTCGGCGATGACAGGGTTGAACTCGGCGTATAATTTGTTGGTAGTCGCATTTTGAAGGTACCTGGTCGCTGCGTTCTGGTTGCCCATTAAAATGCCGAGGGCGTCGTTGAAGGTCATGGAGGTGATGGCGTTTTTAAAAATTGGAGCGGCTTTTTTTGCGGCGTCCTCTGCGCCCCGGTTGATTTTTTCCAGAATGATATTCTCCACGTTTGTAAAACCGGGGATGCTTTTGAGTTTTTCGGTCACCTTCCGCGCTTCGGGCGGGAGCAGGATCTTGTAGGCGCTTTTGAAATACCCATCCTGTTGGGAAAGTTTGGTGGCCCCTTCTGTGATGCCGAATTCAAGGGCCTGCTTCAAGCCGGAGGCTATTTCGCCGGAGGTAAGGGCAGCGGGCTGGCTTAAGGAAGTATCGACGATCTCCTGGAGCACATCGCAGGAGGAAAATACCAGGGTCAGGGCAGAGAGCAATACAATTCTTTTCATGGCGTGATTTCGCTTTTTGATTCGTCAAAGAAACGGCGGAAGGAGCGGATTGGGCGTTATGGAAAAGTTATTTTTGTCCCTAGCCCGCATAAAAGAGCAGGCAGTCCTTGCAAAGGCAGTTATTGCCGAATTGGAGTTTCAGCGATTCGAGCGCGGCCTCCTTCACGGGCGCGTCGAGGCACCAGCAGGTTTTATCTCCATAGCAGAGCATGGGCCGGCTGCAGCGCGCACATTTCTTTTTAAAGTTTCCATCCACTTCCACCATCGCGTAGTCGACCGGTCCTCCGACCGGGGGATTTTTTTTCCGCACGCGGATGGTCATTTCCTCGATAAACCCAAATTGATTTTTCAACTGCAGGGCGATGCGTTCCGCCACATTTTCCAATAGGTTGGAGGGTATGCGCATGGCCGCATCACAGATCAGGTAGATGGTCTGGTAGTTCACCGTTTGATAAATATCGTCCGAAACGGCGGCCTGTGAGACGTCCACCGCGATGGAAACATCTACCGTGAATTCCCCGCCGATCAGCCTTTCTTCCTCGTGTACTCCGTGGTAGGCATAAAAATGCATGCCTTCTAATGCAATTACTGCCATAATTCATTGTCTTTCCCCCGTTCCCTTTTGGCGAGAGGTGCTGCAAAGTTCGTTAAAAGCCGCGTCATTTTCCTTACCTTTGTCTTCCATAAAAACAGATCCGATTATGTTGGAAAATACCAAAGCGCACGCGAAAAAAAGCGCAAAGGAAGACCGCTTTCAGGGACACGATTATTATAACGTGGACGAGTTATTGAGTCCCGAACACCTCATGGCCCGGGATGCCGTTCGCGACTGGGTAAAGCAGGAAGTGACCCCCATCATCGAAGACTACGCCGACCGGCACGATTGCCCTACCCATCTGTTCAAGGGCCTGGCCGATATCGGCGCATTCGGGCCCAGCCTTCCGGCCGAATACGGTTGCGGAGGGATGGATGAAATAGCTTACGGGATCATCATGCAGGAGCTCGAGCGGGGCGATTCCGGCATCCGCTCCATGGCCTCCGTGCAGGGCTCTCTGGTCATGTATCCGATCTATAAATTCGGGACGGAAGAACACCGCCGTTATTACCTGCCCAAGCTGGCCAGCGGGGAGCTGATCGGCTGCTTCGGGCTTACGGAACCCGACCACGGCTCAAACCCCAGCGGGATGATCACCAAGATCCGGGACGACGGCGATTCCTACATCCTCAACGGCGCCAAGATGTGGATCACCAACTCCCCTGTGGCGGACATCGCCGTCGTCTGGGCCAAGGACGAGGAGGGAATTATCCGCGGTCTGATCGTGGAAAAGGGCATGAAAGGGTTTTCTGCGCCGGAGATCCACGGGAAATGGTCGCTCCGCGCTTCGGTAACCGGCGAACTCGTTTTCGAAGATGTGCGCGTGCCCAAGAAAAATTTGTTGCCCAACGTACAGGGGCTCAAAGGACCCCTTACCTGCCTGTCGAAAGCCCGTTACGGCATCGCCTGGGGGGCCATCGGCGCAGCTATGGACTGCTACGACTCCTCGCTGCGGTATTCCCTGGAGCGCATACAATTCGACAAACCCATCGGCCAGTTTCAGCTCACCCAGAAAAAGCTGGCGGAAATGATCACCGAGATCACCAAGGCGCAGCTCCTCGCATGGCGCCTGGGCACCCTGGCCAATGCCGGAAAAGCTACGCCCGCGCAAATCTCGATGGCCAAGCGAAATAACGTCAACATGGCGCTGGAAATAGCGCGGGAAGCGAGGCAGATCCACGGCGGCATGGGTATCACGGGAGAATATCCCATCATGCGCCACATGATGAACCTCGAATCCGTTATCACGTACGAAGGAACCCACGACATCCACCTGCTGATTACCGGCATGGACGTGACCGGGTTGAACGCTTTTCAGTAATCTGCCGTCATATATATTTGGAGACTTTTGTCGAAATGAGAAAACACCCCCCTTCCCCTGTACGTTGTTAGGGGTAGGATTTAACCAAGCCAAACAGAAATGCGCTCATTCATTTTCCTCGTAGCTCTTTGTTACATCACCCCAGCCTGGACCCAGGATCCCCCTATTTTCCTGACCAACCCCTCTTTTGAAGATTTTCCCATGCAGGGAAAACAACCCAAAGGCTGGGAAGATTGCGGTTTCCCCGGTGAAACACCCCCGGACGTCCAACCGGCCGGCCAATCCTCGTTCGCCTTTTTCGAAGTCGTCAAGCCTGCATTCAAAGACAGCACATACCTCGGTATGGTGGTGCGCGACAACGACACCTGGGAAATGGTTTCCCAACGCATGAGCGGCCCGATCAAGGGAGGCCAATGCTATGAATTCAGCCTCTACCTCTGCCGCTCCGAACTTTACGTGAGCCAGAGCCGGGTCAACTTCCAGGAGGCCAATTACACCACCCCCGCCAAGTTGAGGATCTGGGGTGGGTCGAGCTATTGCAACAAAAAGAATTGCTCGGCGAAACCTCCCCATTATCAATACCCGCTGGCTGAAATACGACTTCGATTTCAAACCGAAGGAAACACATACCTATATCGTCCTGGAGGCTTTTTACAACACCCCGGTGCTGTTCCCCTATAACGGGAACGTGCTGCTCGACAATGCCTCCCCCATCGTTCCGGTGCCCTGCGACGACGATCTGCTGGAACCGGTTATCACCCTCGTACCCGAAAAGCCCAAGCCCGACCTGCCCGACACCCCTTCCAATTCGGCCGCGAACAATACGCAACCCAAACCGACCGAACCAAAAAACAAGATCCTGACCGAACTTGATGCTGGCAACCTGCGAATTGGCCAGACCATCCAGATCGAAAATCTGTATTTCGAAGCGGATAGCTCCAAGATGAAGGACGAATCCTTTGCCGTGTTAAACGAGATCTACGATTTCCTCCATGCCAACACCGAGGTGGTCGTGGAGATCGGAGGGCACACCAACGGCAACCCGCCACACGATTATTGCGACCGGCTCTCGGCCGACCGCGCCAAGGCCGTGGCGGATTACCTGGCCTCGCGAGGTATTCCACGAAATCGCATCCAATACAAGGGATACGGCAAACGGCAGCCTATCGCCACCAACGCCACCCCCGACGGACGAAAACGAAACCAGCGGGTAGAGATCAAAATCCTCAGTTTTGAGGGCTGAGACAGCCACTTTTCAGATCGCGGATATCGAGCACTGGAAAAGGGCCGCCCTGCAATGGGCCTCTGCTTTTTCGCCGGTTTGCTACCTGGATTCCAATCGACATACCACCCGCCCCGGCACTTACGAATGCCTCATCGGAGCGGGCGCTGTTCGTCAGTTGAACCTGGCCGAAGCGTCCGGCGCATTCCACCGGCTTCAGGCCTTTTTCGACGATCACCCCGGCTGGCTTTTCGGAAACCTGAGTTACGACCTGAAGAACGACGTGGAGAACCTCGTATCCCGTCATCCCGATGAAGTGGGGTTTCCGCTGCTCCACTTTTTCGAGCCCATGTTTGTCCTCGAACTTTTTCCCGATGGGGAGTTGCGTATTCATAGCAAGGAGGGGAATCCCGAAGAATTGTACCACGCTATCCTTGGTCAAACCATTCCCTCCGGAAACGAGCCCCTCTTTCCCGGCGCCATTCAGCTCCGCGCTAGGATGGAGGCTCCGGAGTATATGAAAAAGGTGCTCCGGCTGCAGGACCATATCCTCGAAGGTGATATTTACGAAACCAATTTTTGCCAGGAGTTTTACGTCGAGGATTGCAGCACCCGGCCTGCCGAATTGTTTTCCAGACTCAACCACTTGTCACGCGCCCCTTTTTCCGCCTATTACGAGGTGGATAAACGCTATTTGATGTGCGCCAGCCCCGAGCGGTTTTTGAGGAAAGAAGGACAGCGATTGGTCAGTCAGCCGATCAAGGGCACGATCCACAGGGGGCGCGATGCCCAGGAAGACCGGGAACTCCGGGAAAAACTTTCCGGCTCGGAGAAAGACCGCGCGGAAAACGTCATGATTGTGGATTTGGTTCGAAATGACCTGGCCCGATCTTGCGTTCCGGGCACGGTCGCCGTTCCGGAGCTATTCGGGATCTATCCTTTTGCTCAGGTGTTCCAGATGATCTCCACGGTGGAGGGGGAGCTGCGAAAAGAAGTCCACCCCATTGAGGCTATCCGGCACGCATTTCCGATGGGGTCGATGACCGGGGCCCCAAAGGTTATGGCGATGGAGCTGATCGAGAGGTATGAACAACGCAGGAGAGGACTATATTCCGGGGCGGTCGGGTATTTTACGCCGGGAGGGGACTTCGATTTCAACGTGGTAATCCGGAGCCTGCTGTATAATTCGCCCGAAAAGTATCTTTCTTTTCAGGTCGGCGGGGCCATCGTGTACGACTCGAAGCCCGAGCAGGAATACGAAGAGTGCCTATGGAAGGCGCGCGCCTTGCTGACGGTGCTGGGTCAGAAAGCCTGATCTGCCCCGAAGCCCAGCGATTTCAAATCTTCCCAAAACTTCGGATAAGATTTTTCGACCACCTCCGGGTTTTCTATCCGGATGGGTCCCAACAGGGCTAATTGGGAAAAGGCCATAGCCATGCGGTGGTCGCCATAAGTGGAAAACAGGGGCGCCTCTTTCCAGCCTGCCAATCCTTCCTGCATAAAACAGGCCCTTCCAGGCCAGTCGGGCATTTCCAGAAGTTCCACATCAATCTTTTTAAGCTCTTTTTGAAGGGCCGAGATCCGGTCGGTTTCTTTTATTCGCAAGGTTTCGAGGCCCGAAAACAGGCCCTGGGCGCCTACGGCTGCACAGAGCACAGAAATGGTTTGGGCCAGGTCCGGGTTTTCGAGAAAATCCCAGGCGAGGATCGGTGGAAGGGGGCAGGGCGCGTTTTTTAAAAGCCTCGCACCCCCCGGTTCAAAACTCGTTTTCACCCCGAAGGCTTCCATTCTCAACGCCAAAATAGAATCCCCTTGCAGGCTGCCCTCATTCAGGCCCTCCAGAAAGAGGTCGCAACTGTCTGAAAGCGCCGCAAATCCGTAGAAGTAGGAGGCGGCCGACCAATCCGCTTCGACCTGGAATGGGGCCGGACGATAAACTCCCGGAGGAACGAGGATCTCTTTTCCCAAAAAACGGCTTTCCAGGCCGAAATGGCGCATCACGCCCAGGGTCATGTCGATATAGGGTCTGGAAACAACCTCCTCTTCGAGTTGTAGGCGGAGGCCATAGGGCAGCAGCGGCGCCACCATCAGCAAAGCCGAAATGAATTGGCTGCTGATGGAAGCGGATATTTTTATGTCCGACCGGTATGCTGCCCAGTTGGGTTCTTCGATCCGGAGGGGCGGAAAACCGGGCCGGCCTGCGTAGCTTATCCTTGCGCCCAGGGATCGAAGCGCATCGACCAGGGGCTCTACCGGGCGCTCCAGCATCCGGCTGTTTCCCGTGAGGATCTGGGTCCCGGGCTGAAATGCGAGAAAGGCTGCGAGAAATCGAAAAGTGGTGCCCCCTGCCCCCGCATCGAGCGACAGGGGCTCATTTGCAGGTTTTTTTTTGTCCCGGTAGAGGGCAAGAAGCTTTTCCAGGGTTTGTGTGTCGGCGGAACCGGACAGGTATTCGATGGAAAAACTCGTACCGCAGAGTTCCCTGATCACCAGGGCTCTGTTGCTGAGGCTTTTGGATCGTTCCAAGGCGATACGGCCCCGGAGATGCTTATTGGGTTGATATAATCGGATCATTTCCACAAATCTAAACTTCCTAAACGCCTTAAACCTCCTAAACCCTTCAAAATATATGCTGTAGCCTGCCCTTTTCATATCTTTGGCCCCATGTATCAAGGAAAAAAAGTAGTGGTCGTGCTGCCGGCTTACAATGCCGAGCCCACGCTGGAAAAGACCTACCGGGAGATCCCCTCCGGGCTGGTGGACGAGATCATCCTTTGCGACGACGCCAGCCGCGACAACACGGTCGAGTTGGCCCGGCGCCTGGGCATCCGGCATATTTTACAGCACGAGAAAAACAAGGGTTACGGAGGAAACCAGAAGAGTCTTTACAAAAAGGCCATGGAACTCGGGGCGGACATCGTGATCATGCTGCACCCCGACTACCAGTACACTCCAAAGCTCATCCCGGCCATGGTGAGCCTGATCGGCGACGGCTTGTACCAGGTGGTGCTGGGTTCCCGCATTCTGGGCAACGGCGCTTTAAAGGGCGGTATGCCTTTGTACAAATACGTCGCCAACCGCCTGCTAACCCTGGTACAGAATTGGCTGGTGGACCACAAATTATCCGAATACCATACGGGATACAGGGCTTTTGGCAGGGAGGTGCTGGAAAGCATCCGGCTAGAGGAGAACTCGGACGATTTTGTTTTCGACAACCAGATGTTGTCGCAGATCATTTACGCAAAATTCGAGATCGGGGAAGTTACCTGCCCGACCAAATACTTCGAGGAGGCCTCTTCCATCAATTTCCAAAGAAGCGTCAAATATGGATTGGGAGTGCTGGGGGTATCCATGCGCCATTTCCTTCAGAGAAAAAAACTGGCGCGCTTTCAGATGTATGAGCGTCCCGCCTAGTTTTGCCCGAACCAATCGAGGGCTTTGCGACCGAGGTAGAGTGCAGCGAGAACCAGTGTATACGTTAGGGTTGCCGTCATATTGTTTTAGAATAAAAGGGTGTAGCTTTCCACAATAGCATACAAGCCTAACGATTCAACCTGCGGAGGCGCTGGCTGGCCGGTGAAATTTTTGATATGGAAAAAGACCTGAAGGGGTATCTGGACGATTGCGTTGCGCGATTCAACGTGCCGGGGTTCGTGGAACACGACCCGGTGAGCATCCCGCACCGGTTTGTCAAACCGCAGGAGATCGAGATCATGGGTTTTTGGGTAGCTATGTTATCCTGGGGGCAGCGAAAGACGATCATACAAAGCGCCAATAGCCTGCTCGAACGGATGGACGGGGCGCCGCTGGACTTTATCCTACACCACGAGGAAAAGGACCGGCAGCGTTTTGAAAGCTTCATCCACCGGACCTTTCAGCCACTTGACAGTTTGTATTTCCTCGCTTTTTTCCAGGATTATTATCGACAATACGATTCGCTGGAGCAGGCTTTCACCCGCTTTCTGCCGGAAGGCTCGCCCGATGTGGAACCGGCTTTGCTGGGCTTTCACGAATTGTTCTTCTCCCTTCCGGAGGCGCCTGCCCGCACGCGCAAGCACGTGGCTACGCCTGCCCGGAAATCGACCTGCAAGCGGCTGAATATGTTCCTGCGCTGGATGGTGCGGCGGGATGAAATGGGAGTGGACTTCGGCATTTGGAAGCAGATCCATCCACGGCAGTTGCTCATTCCGATGGACGTGCACGTGGAGCGGGTGGCCCGCAGGCTGGGGCTTTTGGAGCGGAAACAAACCGACTGGCAGGCGGTATTGGAGCTAACGGAGGCGCTTCGCAGATTCGACCCGGAGGATCCGGTCAAATACGATTTCGCGCTGTTTGGGCTGGGGAAATTATAAAATTGAATGGGGCGTAGGGGGCCTTTCCGAGCTACAGCCCATTCAAATGTTTATTCGCTGTCGATGCGAAGTTGCTGGATGGTGTAGGTGTTGCCCGATTCCTGCAGAAGCAGGTAAACCCGGTAGCTGCCAGGGCCGGACTGAAGTTCGCCGATGGCGTAGTGCATATTGCCACCTTTGGATTCACCCTGGTGAACCTGGGAGAAGTTGGAAGGGCGGTTTTTTGCAAAGAAGTCCTTCATCACGCGAATGGCATCGGCCTTGGCATAACGGTCTTCCACATCGAGTATTGCTACTTCCACGGTAGGAGCAAAAAAGGCTCCCAGCGCATCGGCATTTCCACTTCGTATCGCGCGGTTAATTCCGTCGAGGTCGGGTTGTACCCAGACCAAAGAAGGGAAAAAAGCAATTAACAACAAGAGAATTTTCATGATTTACGGTTTTGATCGCGTCGAATTGGCTTCAAATTGGTTCAATTTTAAGTACCTATCAATGAATCGATCAATTTTAACAGTTCAGGGTATTAGACGTTCGATAAGTGGAAGGTCACAACCGTAAAATTTAACCGAGGTAAAATCAAACGGCCCTAGCTTCAATTCTAGTATATTTCCACTTTAATAACGGATTCGCACTTTAAAAGGTTTGGTCGCTTCAGACCCACATAATAAGAGAGGATTGGAGAGGGAATCCATATCTACCACATAAACATGAAAACCACAGATCGCTTTATTCTCATCATTCTGGACGGCTGGGGCCTGGGGCAAGTACCCTCCGCCGATGCTATAGCCCAGGCGGAGACCCCCTGTTTTGATCGCTTGATGCAAACCTGCCCGAACTCCCGGCTGGTGACCTTTGGAGAAGAGGTCGGCTTGCCGGAGGGCCAAATGGGCAATTCGGAGGTCGGCCACCTGAACATCGGCGCGGGCCGGGTCGTATACCAGGAGCTGGCCCGCATCAACAAAAGCATTCGGGAGCGGGAGTTGCACCAAAATCCGGCGCTGCTCAAGGCGCTTCAAACGGCAAAGACTCAGGGCAGGGCTGTGCATCTGATGGGCCTGGTTTCGGATGGCGGAGTTCATTCGCACATCCGGCATCTGGAGGCCCTGTGCGACATTACGCAGGAGCAGGGCTTGAAGGAGGTTTATATCCATGCCTTTACCGATGGGCGGGATTGCGATCCCAAAAGCGGGCTGGGATTTATCCGGGAATTGCAGGATCATATCCGCGACACCCCCGTGAAACTGGCTTCGGTGGTGGGCAGGTATTACGCCATGGACCGCGACAAGCGCTGGGAGCGGGTCAAACTGGCCTACGACCTGCTGGTCCGCGGCGAGGGGGAGCATAGCTCGGATGTGTTGAAAACCATCGCAGCACGGTACGAGCGCAACGAGACGGACGAATTCCTCAAGCCCATCGCTCTAACAGACAGCAAGGACCGGCCGGTAGCGACCCTCAAGGATGGAGACCTGCTGATCTGCTTCAATTTCCGGACGGACCGCCCCAGGGAAATATCCGTGGTGCTGACGCAAAAAGACCTGCCCGAACACGACATGCACAAACTGGAGCTCTCCTACGTCACTATGACCCGTTACGACGAGACTTTCAAGGGGATCGATGTGCTCTTTACCAAGGACGACCTGTCGAATACCATCGGGGAAGTTATTTCGAAAGAGGGCCTTAGCCAGGTGCGCATTGCCGAAACGGAAAAATACCCGCACGTGACCTTCTTTTTTTCCGGAGGACGGGAAGAACCTTTTGAAGGAGAAAGGCGTATAATGATCCCATCCCCAAAAGTAGCCACCTACGATCTTCAACCCGAGATGAGCGCCCCGGAGGTTGCGGCGGCTATCATCCAGGATATCCGGGATCATCAGCCGAATTTTATCTGCATCAATTTTGCCAATACCGACATGGTGGGGCATACCGGGGTCTTCGAAGCCGCGATGAAGGCCGCCGAAACGGTGGACGGGCTACTGGACCGCCTGCTTCAGGTGGCGATGGATCATGGATACGAGGCCATCGTGATCGCCGATCACGGGAACTCGGATTTCATGATCAACGAAGACGGTTCGCCAAACACCGCACACACCATGAATCCGGTGCCCTTCATTTTCGTGAGCCGCGACAAGCATCCGGTGCATGTAAAGGACGGGAGGCTGGCGGATATCGCACCCACCATTTTAAACCGGATGGGGATTGGCTTGCCGAAGGAAATGAGTGGCGACAATTTGATTGTTAAAGAATAAAAAATCGAGTTGAAAACAATGAAATCAGTATGAGTTTTAGAAATACGCTTTGGTTATTCTGTCTGGCCCTATTGGGCTTGGGCCAGGCATGTCGTCCCGACGTGGTCAAAAAGGAGGCGGCGAATCTGTTTTTCGATCTGGAGGCCTTTTTTCAGAGTGAGGCCGAGCGGCTTGCTTCCCAGCAAAAAGTGGACAAGAAGATCACTATGAACGGCGTGACGGAGCAGCAGCAAGAGAGCGACTGGAATGCGGCCGAGGAGTTGAAGGGATTCAAAGACCTGCACATCAACAGACCGGCTTGGCGCGACCAATACCTGGTGGACTCGCTCCGGGGGACAAACGGGGAGATTACAGGCTTGCGGTATGTGGCGGTGGATTCCACCATGAGGATCCGGGAAGTGGAGGTCGACTGGGCGGATGGGGCGGTATCGGAGATCCGGGTGGAGAAGCACATGAAAAACCTGATCGTCTTTTTTCATCAGACCCTCCTATACAGGCCCGGGCAGGGGTATAGCATCTGGAGAGCGCAGAAGGTGCCGCTGAAGAAGAAGAGCGAGATGGTGGTGGAGGTGGAGTTTTAATTCTTTTTTTGTAAATTCATCATCCATTTCACCACAAAAAAACCTGTTTTGGAAAAGCTAAAGCAATTCACCGGATACCGGCAAGATTTTTTAGGGCCTCAAAGCAAGGTAGGTCTTCCCAAACTCAGTCCCGATCAATTGCCGGATGTGGCCCCTGTGAAGGGTAGCCGTGGAGATGTCCTGCACTACCAAAATTTCAGCCTGGTACAGCATGCTAAAAGGAGATTTCCCATTTATACGGCAGCCAATATCGACGGCAGGCTCTTCCGGAGACTGCCGCGGCACGACCAATGGCAACTGGACCCCCGGATCAGCGAGGACCACCAATGGGGCTCCAGTTTGTATTCCGCCCATAAAAGCGATTTTGACAAGGGGCACATGACAAAAAGGGAAGACGCCCAGTGGGGGCAATCGGACGAGGAAGCCCGGAACGGGGCCCTGTCCACCTTCTATTATACCAATGCGGTACCTCAGGTAGCCCGGCTCAACCAGCAGTTGTGGAGGGGATTGGAAGACTATATTTTAAAGGGGGAAGCTGTTTCTCACGGGCTGAAGATCAACCTGTTTACCGGTCCGGTGCTTTCCGACCAGGACCCGGTTTTCGTGACCCCGGTCGACGGACATCAGATTCGCATCCCCACCCTGTTTTGGAAGGTCATTTATTTCACCAAGTCGGACAAGCGCTTGTACCGGGTCGGTTTTCTGATGGGACAGGAAGATTTGCTGGAAAAAGCCGGCATCGTACATCCCGGGGAGAGGGGCCGGGGCCTTTTCGTCACGGAGGAGGAGCAGCTGTTTATGGACTTCAAAGGGTCGGATATCTATCAGGTCAATATTTCGACGATACAGACCTTGACGCGGCTCAAGTTTCCTGCCGCTACGGAGCCCTTCAAGGACACACGTCCCGTAGCGCTGATCCGGAAGGAGGTGCAGGGCCGGGGCTTGCTGGGTGAGGAGGTTTCGGTAGTTATTGAGGGGTTGGCTTTGTAGAAAAAAAGTTGGCAGCGACCTACTCTCCCACCTGTTTGGGCAGTACCATCGGCGCGTGAGGGCTTAACTTCTCTGTTCGGAATGGGAAGAGGTGATCCCCTCAGCTATAGCCACCAACAAGTCTTTCGAGCCGCCTTCGGCGGCTCGGGTATTTTTAATAAAGCGGCCTTGCGGCCGCTTATGGGAACTATTTATCAGATCGGCGGACCTGAGGTCCGCCGATCTGATAAAACCCCATTTCCCGCCCGAAGGGCGGGGAATGTGATAAATCAAAGACGACTGGAAATGGAATAGTATTATAGAGTTAGGCACTCAAGCGCCAAGGCGAGGAATTTTGATTGCTGAAAAGCGTACGGGTAATTAGTACTACTCAGCTCCATGCATTACTGCACTTCCACCTGTAGCCTATCGACGTGGTCATCTTCCACGACCCTTAAAGGAGTAATCATCTTGGAGTTGGCTTCGTGCTTAGATGCTTTCAGCGCTTATCCATTCCGCACATAGCTACCCAGCGCTGCACCTGGCGGCACAACTGGTACACAAGCGGTGCGTCCAGCACGGTCCTCGTACTAGTGTCGGATCTCCTCAATACTCCTGCGCCCACAACAGATAGGGACCGAACTGTCTTGCGACGTTCTGAACCCAGCTCGCGTGCCACTTTAATGGGCGAACAGCCCAACCCTTGGGACCTTCTCCAGCCCCAGGATGTGACGAGCCGACATCGAGGTGCCAAACCTCCCCGTCGATGTGAGCTCTTGGGGGAGATCAGCCTGTTATCCCCGGAGTACCTTTTATCCTTTGAGCGATGGCCCTTCCATTCGAACCACCGGATCACTTAAGCCTGCTTTCGCACCTGCTCGAGGCGTCCCTCTCTCAGTCAAGCACCCTTGTACTTATACGCTCTGCGCATGGTTACCAACCATGCTGAGGGTACCTTTGCGAGCCTCCGTTACTCTTTTGGAGGCGACCACCCCAGTCAAACTACCCACCACACACTGTTTCCTTTTGTGAGGGATTAGAACCTAAGTATAAAAAGGGTGGTATTTCAACGTCGGCTCCACCACACACTAGCGTGACAGCTTCATAGCCTCCCACCTATCCTACACATCTTATGCTCAAGCTCAATGTGAAGTTATAGTAAAGGTTCACGGGGTCTTTCCGTCCCGTTGCGGGTAATCGGTATCTTCACCGATACTTCAATTTCACCGAGCTCGTGGCCGAGACAGTGCCCAGATCGTTACACCATTCGTGCAGGTCGGAACTTACCCGACAAGGAATTTCGCTACCTTAGGACCGTTATAGTTACGGCCGCCGTTTACCGGGGCTTCAGTCAAAAGCTTCGAGGTTTAACCCCTAACCCCTTCCTTAACCTTCCGGCACCGGGCAGGTGTCAGACCCTATACAGCATCTTTCGATTTTGCAGAGTCCTGTGTTTTTGTTAAACAGTCGCCTGGGCTCTTCACTGCGACCCGACTTGCGTTGGAGTGACTCTTCTCCCGAAGTTACGAGTCAATTTTGCCTAGTTCCTAGCCACGGATCACTCGAGCGCCTGAGGATACTCTCCTCGACTACCTGTGTCGGTTTGCGGTACGGGCTGTATACACCTAGCCTTAGAGGGTTTTCTTGGAAGCTTGCTTGGGATCACTATCACCTCGGCCTTGCAGCCTCGGTGTACTATCGCCTTTCAGCCCCGGGAAGCGGATTTGCCTACCTCCTTCAAAGCCTACGGACTTCAACGTGCTATTCCGTCAGCACGCGGATCTTACGCTCCCTTCGTCGCCCCTTCGAAATGTATACAGGTACGGGAATATTAACCCGTTTCCCATCAGATTCGCCTGTCGGCTACCCTTAGGCCCCGACTAACCCTGTTCTGATTAGCATCGAACAAGGAACCCTTAGTCTTACGGCGAACGGATTTCTCATCCGTTTTCTCGTTACTTATGCCTACATTTTCTTTTCCAGCCACTCCACCAAACCTCACAGTTCAGCTTCAACGCTGCTGGAATGCTCCCCTACCACTTACCAGTCTAACCGGTAAATCCAACGCTTCGGTGATGTACTTGATGCCTGCTTATTTTCCGCGCAGGAACGCTCGACTAGTGAGCTGTTACGCACTCTTTAGAGGGTTGCTGCTTCTAAGCAAACCTCCTAGCTGTCATAGCATCCCCACATCGTTCTTACAACTTAGTACATACTTTGGGACCTTAGCGGTTGGTCTGGGTTGTTCCCTTCGGCCACGGACCTTAGCACCCGCAGCCTCACTGCTATTGACCTGTCATGGCATTCGAGTTCATCGGGGGTTGGTAGGCGGTGAAGCCCCCTAGCCCTATTGGTAGCTCTACCTCCATGACTCGCTTTATAACGCTGCACCTAAATGCATTTCGGGGAGTACGAGCTATCTCCGAGTTTGATTAGCCTTTCACCCCTACCCACAGGTCATCCGAAAACTTTTCAACGTTTACCAGTTCGGTCCTCCAGTTGGAGATTATCCAACCTTCAACCTGCCCATGGGTAGATCACCTCGGTTTCGCGTCTACTCCTACTAGCTATATCGCCCTATTCAGACTCGCTTTCGCTTCGCCTCCGGACCTGAAGTCCTTAAACTTGCTAGTAAGATGTAACTCGTAGGCTCATTATGCAAAAGGCACGCCGTCGCCCCTAAAGGCTTCGACCGCTTGTAGACGTATGGTTTCAGGGTCTTTTCACTCCCCTGCTTGGGGTCCTTTTCACCTTTCCCTCACGGTACTGGTTCGCTATCGGTCTCTCAGGAGTATTTAGCCTTGGAGGATGGTCCCCCCATATTCAGACAGGATTTCACGTGTCCCGCCCTACTTCACATTCACATACTATTTCGTTTTGCCTACGGACTTTCACCTTCTTCGGTCTGACTTTCCAGTCAGTTCGGCTACTCAATAATATGCTTTTGGGCTTTTCCTTTTCGCTCGCCACTACTAAGGGAATCTCTTCGATTTCTTTTCCTACGGGTACTTAGATGTTTCAGTTCCCCGCGTTTACGCTTTCGCACTATGCCTTCAGCATAGTAGGTTTCCCTATTCGGACATCTGCGGATCAACGCTCGTTTGCAACTCCCCGCAGCTTTTCGCAGCTTACCACGTCCTTCGTCGTCTCTGAGAGCCTAGGCATCCACCATACGCCCTTCTTTTGCTTTTCTTGCACCTCGTCTTTCCAAATCCCTTCCAGGATCCGGTCCGGCGCTTCAGTGCCTTTACCTTACTTTACTATTCCATCTTCCAGTCTGTCAATGAACTTTTGAAGTGCGGGTCATTACCCGAACTTTTCTGTGGAGGATATCGGAGTCGAACCGATGACCCCCTGCTTGCAAAGCAGGTGCTCTAGCCAGCTGAGCTAATCCCCCGTAGTCCCAGGCAGATTTGAACTGCCGACCTCTACATTATCAGTGTAGCGCTCTAACCAACTGAGCTATGGGACTGCAACATTTTTAAGGACATCGACAAAAGGAGGAGAGAGATGAAAAAAGGAGGAAGGAAGGCAAGCGTTGCCTTTTTGTTTCTCTTAAAAGGAGGTATTCCAGCCGCACCTTCCGGTACGGCTACCTTGTTACGACTTAGCCCCAGTCACTGGTTTTACCCTAGACAGCTCCCCGTAAAGTCACCGTCTTCAGGCACCCCCAGCTCCCATGGCTTGACGGGCGGTGTGTACAAGGTCCGGGAACGTATTCACCGCGCCATGGCTGATGCGCGATTACTAGCGATTCCACCTTCATGGAGTCGGGTTGCAGACTCCAATCCGAACTGAGATCGGCTTTCTGGGATTGGCTCCACCTCGCGGCTTCGCTACCCTTTGTACCGACCATTGTAGCACGTGTAGCCCTGGGCATAAAGGCCATGATGATTTGACGTCATCCCCACCTTCCTCTCGGCTTACGCCGGCAGTCTCTTTAGAGTCCCCATCATGACATGCTGGCAACTAAAGATAAGGGTTGCGCTCGTTGCGGGACTTAACCCAACACCTCACGGCACGAGCTGACGACAACCATGCAGCACCTTGATACCGGCCCCGAAGGGAAGACCACTTTCATGATCCGTCCCGTACCATTCGAGCCTAGGTAAGGTTCCTCGCGTATCATCGAATTAAACCACATGCTCCACCGCTTGTGCGGACCCCCGTCAATTCCTTTGAGTTTCATTCTTGCGAACGTACTTCCCCAGGTGGCTCACTTAACGCTTTCGCTTGACGCACAACCCGAAGGCCGCACGTCGAGTGAGCATCGTTTAGGGCGTGGACTACCAGGGTATCTAATCCTGTTTGATCCCCACGCTTTCGTGCCTCAGCGTCAATCCAGGTCCAGCCAGCTGCCTTCGCAATCGGTGTTCTATGGCATATCTATGCATTTCACCGCTACATGCCACATTCCGCCAACCTCAACCTGTTTCAAGCCAAACAGTATCAAAGGCAATTTCATCGTTAAGCGATGATATTTCACCCCTGACTTGTCTGGCCGCCTACGCACCCTTTAAACCCAGTGATTCCGGATAACGCTTGCACCCTCCGTATTACCGCGGCTGCTGGCACGGAGTTAGCCGGTGCTTATTCCTTGGGTACCGTCAACTCATTATGAATAATAAGAATTCTTCCCCAATAAAAGCAGTTTACAACCCAGAGGGCCTTCATCCTGCACGCGGGATGGCTGGATCAGGCTTCCGCCCATTGTCCAATATTCCTTACTGCTGCCTCCCGTAGGAGTCGGGTCCGTGTCTCAGTACCCGTGTGGGGGGTCACGCTCTCACGCCCCCTACTGATCGTCGCCTTGGTAGGCCGTTACCCTGCCAACTAGCTAATCAGACGCACGCCTATCCCTGATCGCCTCAACTTTATTCGGTCAAAGATGCCTTCAACGAAACTATGGGGCATTAATCCCAGTTTCCCGGGGCTATTCCCCTATCAGGGGTAAGTTGCGTACGCGTTACTCACCCGTGCGCCGCTCTCAATTCAACCGAAGTCAAATCTACCGCTCGACTTGCATGTATTAAGCCTCCCGCTAGCGTTCATCCTGAGCCAGGATCAAACTCTCCATAGTAAATATCTTTCAAGACCCGATAAATCGAGCCCCTATTAATATCTATCACGGCATCTGATCTAAGCTTTTTTTAATTTACTTGGATCCGCTTGCGCTTCTTTTCCTCTTTAATTCTTCTCTTTATCTCCATTCTGTCAATGAACTTCTTTAGAGTTTCGACCACCCGGATGCATCGTTATGCAGGGCTTGTCGAACTCCATTTTATCACGAGCCTTTCGGCTTTCGATCGATTTCAATGTGCTTTTTGCCTGAAGCGGGTGCAAAGTTAGCATGAAAATCAATCGCAGCAAATTTTTTCACAGATTTTTCAACCAAAAAATGGGGGGCCTGGTTCCTCAAAAAAGGTTGAAGCTGTTGCGCAGGGCGGAGCTGAAAAGAAGGACCATTTTGCGGCTGTCGGGCACGCGGATTCGCTCGGCCTTGACCTTTGCGACGCTGGCCCTTTTGATCCTTTTGAACAGGCTGATATAATATACGTAGGCCAGGTACACCCCGAAGCGCACCCCCTTGGGAAGGAGGATAATCCCCGACAACGCGTGGCGGAAATCTTTTTCAATATCGGCCTCTATGGCCAGTTTGTCCTTTTCGGTGAAGTGGGCAAAATCCACGCCCGGGAAATAGACGCGGCCCCTTTCATCGAAATCGCTTTTCATATCGCGCAGGAAATTGATCTTCTGGAAGGCAGAACCCAGGCTGCAGGCCGAGGCCTTCAGGCGCTGATACATGGCATCGTCGCCCGGGCAAAAGACCCGGAGGCACATCAGGCCCACGACTTCTGCCGATCCGTATATATACTTTTTATAGAGGCTGTCCTCGTAGGTGTGAAAGTGGAGGTCCATTTCCATACTGTCCAAGAATGCGTCGATGAGTTCGGTTTCGATGCCGTACTTGTTGACGGTCGCCTGGAAGGATTGCAACACCGGATTGAGGCTGATGCCCTCTTCCAGCGCGCGATAGGTCTCCTCGCGAAAGCGCTTCAGCAGGCCGGCTTTTTCAAAACCGTGGAAGGTATCGACGATCTCATCGGCGAAGCGCACGAATCCGTAGATCGCGTAAATGGGATCCCTGAATTTCGGATCGAACAAACGGATGCCCATGGAGAAGGAGGTGCTATACCGCCGGGTGATGTGCCGGCTGCATTCCTGGCACACCTTGTTATAAAAATCCTGCATAGCTGGTGATTTTGGTCTGGGTTTTAAAATTTTTGGCAATTTCTTCGGCAACCACCTTCCCCGAGATCAAAGAAGGCGGAACGCCCGGGCCGGGGGAGGTCAACTGGCCTGTGTAAAAGAGGTTGGCGACTTTTTTGCTCCTGATTTTGGGCTTCAAAAAAGCAGTTTGCAGCAGCGTATTGGCCAGCCCGTAGGCATTTCCCTTGTAGGCGTGGTAGTCGTTCTCAAAATCGCTGTGGGCGTAGGAGCGCTTGTGCACCACATGGCTGCGGATGTCCTGGCCCAGGTGCTTTTCCAGGCGGTCCATGATGAGGTGGTAATAGCGCTCCCGGGTGGCTTCCCCGTCGTCTTCCAGGCCGGGGGCCAGGGGAATGAGCAGGAACAGGTTTTCGCATCCCTCCGGCGCAACAGTGGGATCGGTGACGGATGGCGCGGAGACGTAGAACAGCGGCTTGGCCGGCCAACTGGGCTTTTCGTAGATATCGACGGCATGCTGCGCGAAATCCTCGTCGAAAAACAGGTTGTGGTGCAGCAGTTTGTCGATGCGCTTGTTAACGCCGAGGTAAAACAGCAACGAGGAAGGCGCCATGCTGCGGCGGTTCCAATATTTTTCATCGTAGCGGCGAAGGGGTTTTTTCAGCAATTGCTGCTCCACATGGTGGTAGTCGGCACCGGCCACCACGATATCGGCTTCGTATTCGCCGGCATTAGTGAGCACTCCGACGGCTCGGCCGTTTTCCACCCGGATCTGCCGAACCTCGCGGTTGAGGCGAATCTCCACGCCCAATTCCTCGGCCAAAGATACCATGGCATCGACAATTTGGAACATGCCCCCCATGGGGTACCAGGTGCCCAGGGCCATGTCGGCGTAATTCATCAAGCTATAGAGCGCGGGCGTTTTTTGAGGGGTGGCGCCCAGGAAGAGCACCGGAAACTCCAGCAATTCGATCAGGTGCGGGTGTTTGAACAGTTTTCGCACCTGGGAGGAAATGGAGGAAAACATCTGCAAGCGAAAGAGGCTGGCCAGGATGCGGGTATCGGCGAACTCCAGGATGGAATGGCCGGGCTTGTGAACGAAATCGTTCATACCCGTTTCGTACTTGTATTTGGCCTCGTCGAGGAAGCGCTGCAGTTTGGCGCCGCTGCCGGGCTCGTAGCGCTCGAACAATTCCAGGAGCGCCGGGACGCCTGCCGGGACGGACATCACGTCGTTTTCCCCAAAATAGATCTGGTAAGAGGGATCCAGGCGCTTCAGCTCGTAATAGTCCTCTACCTTTTTCCGAAATGGGCGAAGAACTGCTCGAACACATCGGGCATCCAATACCAACTGGGGCCCATGTCGAATACGAATCCGTCTGCTTCGTACCTGCGGGCGCGGCCGCCGGGAATTTCATTTTTTTCGAGGACGGTGACCCGGTATCCTTTCCGGGCGAGGTGACAGGCTGCCGACAAGCCTGCGAAGCCTGCGCCAATCACAACCACCTTCTTTTCGTGCTTTTCTGCCATTCGTTTTTTGTTTGACAGAGTGCATAACAGGAGATGGCAATTTTTGTTTATGAAAAAGCAAAAGCCCCGGCTCACAGGGTGAACCGGGGCTTTGCCTTGTTTGGGTTTATCTGCCCGTAATTATTCTTCTGACTTATCGTCGGTCTCTGTTTCTGTAGCTGCTTCTTCGTCGGAAGCCAGTTGCTCCTTGAGGGCGGAGAAGGCATCGAGGTCGCCAAGGGTCGATTTCTCGACGCTCGACTGGGTCTTCTTCACGGCCTTGCGAACCACATCGGTTTCCTTTTGCTTCTCCTGTTTCACCTGTTCGTCGGCCTCGCGGCGGATGTCTTCCAGGTAACGCAGGTGGGACACGAGGATGCGCTTGTCGTCGCGGTTGAACTCGATCACTTTCACGGTGATCACTTCATCCGGCTCGGCGGTGCTGCCGTCTTCCTTCTTGATATGCTTGATAGGGGCGAATGCCTCCAGGCCGTAGGGCAACTGGACGATGGCGCCCCGGTCGTCGCGGCGAATGATGGTGGCTTCGTGGTAGGAACCGACGGGGAATACATTTTCGAAAGTATCCCAGGGGTTCTCCTCGATTTGCTTGTGGCCAAGCGACAGTTTGCGGTTGTCCTTGTCGATCTCGAGCACGGCCACGGCGATTTCTGCGCCGACTTTCGTAAACTCGGAAGGATGCGAGTAGCGCTTGGTCCAGGAGAGGTCGGAGATGTGTACCATCCCGCCGATGCCGTCTTCCAGTTCGACGAACACGCCGTAGGGGGTGAGGTTTTTCACCACGCCCGTGTGGCGGCTGTGGAGCGGGAATTTCTCCTCGATATGGCTCCAGGGGTCGTTCATGAGTTGTTTCACGCTGAGCGACATTTTGCGCTCGTCGCGATCGACGGTGACGACCTTGGCTTCCATTTCCTGGCCGAGTTTGAAGGATTCGCGGGCGTTGACAGGCTGGTTGCTCCAGGTCACTTCCGACACGTGGATCAGGCCTTCTACGCCGGGCTTGATTTCGAGGAATGCGCCGTAATCTTCGATATTGACGATCTTCCCTTTCACGACAGCGCCTTCCTGGATGGTGTCATCGAGGACCTCCCAGGGATGGGATTGCAGTTGCTTGAGGCCGAGGGAGATACGTTTTTTGTTTTCGTCGAAGTCGAGCACCACCACGTTGATGCGCTGGTTGAGTTGCAAGACTTCGCTGGGGTGGCTGATGCGGCCCCAGGAAATGTCGGTAATGTAGAGCAGGCCGTCCACGCCACCCAGGTCGAGGAATGCCCCGAAATCGGTGATGTTCTTGACGATCCCTTCGAGCACCTGGCCTCTTTCGAGGCTGGAGAGGATCTGTTCGCGCTGTTCGGCCAGGTCGCTTTCGATAAGCGCCTTATGCGATACGACGGCGTTCTTGATCTGTTCGTTGATCTTGACGACTTTGAATTCCATCGTCTTTCCGACGTATTGATCGTAGTCGATGATCGGCTTGATGTCGATCTGCGAGCCGGGGAGGAAGGTCTCCAGACCGCTGCAATCGACGATCAGACCGCCTTTGGTCTTGCTGATCACGAGGCCTTTGATGACCGTGCCGTTTTCGTAGGAATCCACGATGCTTTCCCAGGCGCGCAGCAGTTTGGCCTTGCGGCGGGAGAGCTGGAGCTGGCCGCGTTCGTCTTCCTGTCTTTCCACGTACACATCCACGGCGTCGCCCACTTTGAGGTCGGGCATATCGCGGAATTCGCTCAATCCGACGAGGCCGTCGGATTTGTAGTTGATGTCGAGGACGACGTCGCCGCCCTGAATGGCTGTAACGGTGCCGCGGACAATTTCGTTTTCCAGTACCGAGGTAAGGGTTTGCCCGTATTGAGCCAGCATTTTCTCGGCCTCTTCTTCGGTGTAGGCTGCGCCTTGTTTGTTGGAAACTTCCCAGTTGTAGTCGTCGTGTGCGCCCTGGCCTTCGGCGTCGTCATCGAAATGGAGTTCGAGTTCCTCTTCTTCGTGTTCCTCGACGACTTCTTCTTCCACTTCGGGTTCCACAACAGGGCCTTCTTCTACGGCCACCAGTACTTCGGCTAATACTTCTGGTTCTACTTCCACCACGTCTTCTTCTACGAGGGGGATCACTTCGTCATCTTCGGCGATCAAATCTTCGATGGCAGCTTCCTCTTTTTTCTTGGGAGCTTTCTTGGGGACTTTAACCTCCTGATCTGGAGCGTCATCGTCGAGTAGGGGATCTTTTTCTTCGTCTAACAGCATTGAAAGAATGCTTTTGTGGATCTTTCGATCCGGGTTAAGAAATATTTTTAGCGGCGCAAAGGTAGAGAGGTTTTTGGAAATATCCAAGTTTGGAGATGAGAGATGAGGGTGCAGAGTGCAGGGTGCAGGGGCAGAAATTTATATTTTGCAAAAAAGCAGGTTATGGGAACGGATACAATGACAATTAGCAAGAGCCGGGCGATGGCTTTTCTTTGGATCGGCGGCGCATATTTTTTGGCGCTGGCGGCGGGTTTTCTTGCCGGCAGGGCCTTTCACGAGCTGGATTACCATCCCCTGGTAGTGATCGGGGTGGCGGATGCGGTGGGCACCCTGGTGGTGTTCGGTTTCAGTTATGTGTTTAAAAATTCGAGTTTTTACGACCCTTATTGGAGCGTAATCCCCGTGCCGATCGCGGCTTACCTGGCCTGGCTGGGCATGGAGGGCGGAGGCGATGCGGTGCGGATGGCGGTGGTGTTGGCGGTGGTGGGGCTTTGGGCCATCCGGCTCACCTCGAACTGGGCCCGGGGCTGGCAGGGCCTGCACCACGAGGACTGGCGGTATACCATGCTGGCACGGCAGACCGGCCGATATTACTGGTTGGTCAGTTTTGCGGGCATACACTTCTTTCCGACGATCATGGTTTTTCTGGGTTGTTTGCCGCTCTTGCCTGCGTTGGCGATGGCCAATGCGCCGTTCGGGTTTTTGGATATGATCGGGGCGATCGTCGCGATAACCGGCATCGGATTTGAGTATATTTCGGACAACCAGCGCTACCAATGGGCCAGCGATCCTGCCAATAAAGGAAAGGTATTAACCGAGGGCATGTGGGGCTGGTCGCGGCACCCGAACTACTTCGGCGAGGTCACGTTTTGGGCCGGGCTATTTATCCTCGGCCTAGCAGCCGATTTGTCGTACTGGTGGACGGCCATCGGCTGCGTAGCGATGTGGGCGATGTTTCATTTCATATCCCTTCCGATGATGGAAAAGCGGCAGATGGAGCGGAAGCCGGGGTATGCTGCTGCGACCAGAGGGGTGTCGAGGTTTTGGCCGCGGCCGAGGTTAAAATAGAAAAGGGCGCCCAGGGCGCCCTTTTCTATTTCTGGATAACTAATTCCTCCCGGTCATAACTCAGCCCCGTAAAGATCCCCACCGCCTCCGCATCGCCTTCGATGTTGGAGATCAGCTTGCCGGGGGTGCCGAAGGGGCTGGTGCCGGCGATGACCGCGTTTTGCACGCTTTCCAGAAACTCGTAATAAGCGCGGTCGATATGGAAAATGGTATGGAAAAGGGTGTCACCTTCGCCGAACATAAAGCCGGTGCCGAAGGCGAGTCGGCCGTTTTCGACGATGCGGTCGGAGACGACAAAATCCTGCACCGCCGTGCTATCGAGGCTCGACTCGTGGAGCATCCGGCGGTAATAATTGGTCTGGTTGGGATCGTCGCTCAAATAGGTGAGCGCCAAGGCCAGGGTGTCGGCAGCCGCCCAGTCGATCACCACGCTGTCGATGGGGACGATGGGCAGGAGGCGGGTCCGGGCTGTCGCCGTTTTGCCGTCGGCGGTGGTGATGCGCAATAGAAAATCCTGGTCGTAGCTCTCGGGCGCCAGCACCGGATGCTGGTAGTTGGATATTTTTTGGTTTCAAAATCGAAATAGAGGCCCTGTTGCAGGATATAGGTCTGCCCGCCGTGCTCGATCTGCACCTGGGCGTCGTCCACCAGGATTTCGTTGAGAAACTGGTCGGCATCCGTGGAAAAAGGCTCGAAAAACCCGTGCTGCGCGTCAGCAGCAGGGACAAGGGCTTGCCGGGCTCGATATAACACTCCACGATGAGCTGGCTGTCGTATTGCGGGAGCTCGAGTTTGATCTCTTTTTCGAGGTTGCAGGAGCTCGACAGCGCTATAGCAAAGGCAAGAAGGATATCCATTTGAGGTTTGGGGAAAATTATTTTTTAGGGGATTTTTAGTTTTTATTTTTAGTTTTTAATTTTTAAGGTCCTGTTCTCTAACTAAACTTAAAAACTGCGTACTCATTCAAAACTTAAAATTGTAAGTGATGCTGGGCAGGATCGGAAACAACGACACCTGTTTGGCGGAGATCTTCTCGGGTATTTGTATCGTGCCGTTTCCGGTATCGATTTCTGCGAATTCGGGTTCGAGGTAGATGAAAAAGGCATTGCGGCGGTCGTAGGCGTTGATGACGTTGATGCTCAGGTCGCTCTCGCCCCATTTCGGAGTAAAGCGGTAGGTGACCCCCAGGTCGAGGCGGTGGTAGGGGATCAGGCGGTAGTTGTTGCGGTTTTCGTAGACGGGCACCAGGGCCTGGAAGCTGGCGCCCTGCACGTCCTGAAAAGTAAAGCGGCCGGGCGGCAGCCAGTAGAGGTCGCCCGAGCCGTAGACCCAGGTGGCGCTGACCTGCCAGCGGGGGCTTATCTCGTACATGGTCACCACGGAAATATCGTGGCGGCGGTCGTAACGCGGGGAGAAATAGGCGTCGCCCTCGCCGAAAATAGCGTCGGAGCGCAGCGGCTCGAACTCGCCCTTGAGCACCTGCGACAGGGTGTATCCGATCCAGCCGGTAAGTTTCCCGGTGGTCTTTTCAAGCAGAATTTCCATGCCGTAGGCACGACCTTTCCCGATCGCAAATTCGCCCTCCAGGTCGTCGTTGACAAACAACTCCGCACCGTCGATGAAGTCGAGCTGGTTGTCCAGCCATTTATAGTAGTATTCATTCGTGATCCTGAACAGATCGCCCAGGGCGAAGGTAACTCCTACGGCCACCTGGTCGGAGCGCTGGGGCTTGACGCGGCCGGTGGAAGGGTACCACACGTCGGTGGGCAGCGCCACGCCGGAATTGGAGACGAGGTGGAGGTACTGGTTCATGCGGGCGTAGCTGGCTTTCACCGAAAACAGGTCGCTCACGTTATAGACGGTTGCCAGGCGGGGCTCGATGCCGTAATAAAAGGTGCTGTCGTTCAAAAAGCCGCTCAGGCGGAGGCCGGCGTTGATGGCGAAGCGCTCGGAGGCTTTCCATTCGTCCGAAACATAAATGCCCATCTCGGTTCCGTCGAAGTCCTGTCCGGCCTGGAAAGCGATGTCTCCTCCCTCACTGCCGGCCTTCAGGCGGCCCACCGTAAACTGGTGATAGGTGGCATTGGCGCCAAAGCGCACGACGTGGTCATTGTTGGGAGAGTAATAAAAATCGGTCTTCAGGTTGACGTCCTGTATGTCGGAGCCCAGTTCGAAGGAAAACTCGTTGAACTGGTTGCTGATGTTGTATTTGTAATTGGAAAACGTAACAGTAGTGTTAGAGAACAGTTTGGGGTGAAAGATGTGGTTCCATCGGGCGGTGCCGGTGACGTTGCCCCAATAAAAGTCGAAATTGAAAAAGCCGCCGTCGAAGCCGAATACGTCGCGGCCGAAGTAGCCGCTGAGGTAGATTCGGTCTTTGGGGCCCAGTTCGAAGTTGAGTTTTGCGTTGAGGTCGTAGAAATAGTAATCGGGAATGGGGTTGTAATTCTCCTTGTCCTCGCTGGCATTGTTGATCTGGCGGGTGATCAGGTCGAAATAGGTGCGGCGGCCGGACACGATAAAGGAGGATTTTCCCTTTTGGATCGGTCCTTCCAGGGTCAGGCGGGAGGCGATCAGGCCGATTCCGCCCTGGCCTGCAAATTCTTTGTTATTCCCCTCTTTCAGTTTTACGTCGATGACCGAGGAGAGGCGTCCGCCGTATTGAGCGGGGAATCCCCCTTTGTAGAGTTTTACGTCCTTGACGGCGTCGGAGTTGAAGGTGCTGAAAAAACCGAAGAGGTGGTTGGAGTTGTAGACCAGGGCTTCGTCCAGCACGATGAGGTTTTGGTCGGTGGCGCCGCCCCGCACGTACAGGCCGGTGGTGCCTTCCGCACCCGATGGGATGCCGGGCTGGAGCTGTATGGCCTTGATGATGTCGGCCTCGCCGAGCAACAGGGGCAGGGCTTTTACATCGCGCATGGAGATGGTCGCCACGCTCATTTCGGTGGACTGGATCTGTTCGCGGTAAGAATTGGCCTTGACGACCACTTCGGTGAGTTGTACGCCGGAGCCCAGTTCTACGTCGAGGGTGATATTTTTATCGAGAAAAAGGGTGCGGATCTCGTTTTGGAAGCCCACGTAGCTATACTCCAGGGTCACCGAGTCGCCTCCGGGGATGGTCAGGGAGTAGAAACCGTATTCGTTGGTGCTGGCGCCTGCGCCGGAGGTAGGGGTGAAAACGGTAGCCCCGATAAGGGTTTCGCCGTTATCGGCATCTGAAATAACGCCGCTGATGGTGAATTTTTGTTGGGAAAAGGCGCTGATGGTCGCAAACAAAAAAGGCCATAACAAGGCTGACCTCCGGATCATTTTCATGGGGCTGGAATTTGGGATAGGAACGAAAAGACGGGGCTTAAGTTTAATATAGGGCTGGAAATTTCAACCAAATGATGAAAAGGGTATACGAACGGGGGGAAGGATATTAACTTCGGGACAGAAACCAAGACGCGCTTCCTATGCCAGAAAAAAATCAACGCATCGACGCCCCGAAAGCCCCCAAACCGGTGGGCCTCTACCCCCATGCCCGCCGCGTGGGCAATTTGCTGTTCCTCTCCGGTATCGGTCCGCGCGACCCGGCGACCGACGGAGTGCCGGGACTGAAGCAAAGCCCTGCGGGAAATTTTGTGGAATTCGATTTCGAGGCCCAGTGCCACTCTGTGTTTCAAAACGTGCGGGCCGTGCTCGAAGCCAGCGGCGCCCGCTGGGAGGACCTGGTGGACGTGACGGTCTTCCTCACCAATATGCAGCGCGATTTCCATACTTATAACCGCATCTACGCCGAGTATTTCGCGGACAACCAGCCTTGCCGCACGACCCTGGGCATCGATAGTTTGCCCACGCCGATCGCGATCGAGTTGAAATGTATTGCGGTTTTCCCGTAATCCTTAATCCCATGATTCAGGATTCGACGCGCGATGCTGATATACCACTTTCATCGGTATACAGATACCATGACCTTCATCCGGATCGAGGATCAGAGAGATTGGATGATACAGCATCTTCATTTCTCCGTCAGTTTGGCGGATATCCGGCAGCCAATGATCGGATGCTTCATCGTACAACATGACCCATTCGCCACCCCGGTTGGCAATAAATGTTTTTCCGATATACGCCAATAGCGGCAAAAACACCTGTTCCTGAAACTCCGGTGTAATGAGGTGCTTATAGAGGTATTTGTCTATCCTGGGCAGGCACTCCTCCCTTCCATCGCCTACATAGGTGTCCATTTGCTGGTTGAGGTAACCGATCACCCGGGTCAACTGAGTTTTGGACTTTAAAGATTTCCATACAGGTTTTTTGTTATTCCATTCAATTTACCGCTTCCGGGCGCAGTGCCCGAGGCCAACGGTACCCCTGGAAGGGCGAGGTCGAAACCAGGGTTATTTACGCCACACCACAAACCTCCCAGCCCTCACCGCCCCCCTGTTCTCCACCCGCAAAAAATAAATGCCGTTCACCAGCCCTGAAACATCCAGCAACAACACAGATTCGCCACTTCCATTTTCAACATCCCCTGCAAGTATCTTCCTCCCGAATAATTATAAACGCTGAACGAACCTGGGCCCGGCGACAACCACGATGCGTCCACGCCAACTCCCCGTCGCAGGGGTTGGGGGACAAACGAAGCGCCGTTTCTCGGCCAGGAAACTCATTTATGGAGCTCAGCTCGAGGCAGCCATCGGGGAGGAATTCCGCGAGCATTTTGATATACGCCGCCTGGGTGTAAATGCCAGGTTCGGTCACCGTCCAGGAGTTTTGCGGCCAGCCGGCATTCCAGTCGCGCCACGATTTTTGGACCGGCTGACCCAGGGGCGGCGTTACGAGCGCCGGATCGCACAAGGCGTTAGCTTGGGCGCTCCCGCAACCGTTCGGGCAGCATCCGTCCGTGTCGTAGGTGGGATTGACCCCACCGGGCATGTAGCCGGGCGCGGGGCCATGGGCCGAAGTGCCCACCTCGTCCCATAGCGCGCTGCCGTCGGTAAACCAACCGTGGTAGATGGAGTTGCACGAGCGCTCCGCGCCGAAAGGGCCCATATTCGTCAGAAAACAAATGCCGTTGGGGTTCACCCCGTGAAAATAGTGCACAAATCCCTCCGCGGCCAGGTCGTATGCATTGCCGTCGAGCAGGTTGAAGCCGTAATACATCATGTTCTGGAAGATATGCGCCACCCGCGATTTGGTCGTATGACTGCCCCAAGTGTAGTTTTCGCTCCGCAGGAAGGCCCCGTATGGGTCCATCTGGTCTTCATAGGCCACCCAGTTGTCTTCATTCGAGGATTGCACGGATTGGATGTAGGTATCCTGAATGTCGGCGCCGACCACCGGATCGGCGCCCGCAGATGCGGCGTAGGCGAGCAATGCGTTTTGCATCGCGTTTTCAAACGGATACACATAGCCCCACTGCATCATGTGGGATTCAGCGTAATGCGCGTCCACGTAGTCTTTGTATTCTCCGGCGCCCGTCAATTTCCACAGGTAAACCGCGGCGATGAATTTCCGGGCCCAGGCCTCGTCGGAAGATAATTCCTGCTCGCCCGACACGATGATCCCGGAATTGTAGAAGACGCCGCCGGGATGATCGTTGGCCCAGGTCCAGGCGAGAAGAGCGGCGTTTTTCAACTGATCGGAAAAAGCCCCGGAAAAGACCGCCGCGGCCCTTGCGAAGAGGGCGGCGGCGGTGAATGAGGCAGAGGTGGTCGCCGGGCCGTGCACCCGCTTCTCCCCGTCGGCCGAAGGCGGGCTGCCCGTGTTGTAATTCGTCGCACCGACGATACACAACACGCCTCCGTCGCCGTTTTGCATGCGGAGCAACCAATCCAGTTCGTATTTGATTTCGTCGAGGATGTCCGCAATCCCGTTGCCGCTCTCGGGGATATCAAAGTCATCGGTCCACAAGGCCGGATTCCGTTCGTAGGCGTCCATCAAGTCGAGCATGGGTTCGAGGGTAAAGTTGACGTACTTGTTGTAATCACCCGCATCGTGCCAGCCGCCGCGCAGGTCGCGCTCCTCTCCTGCCGGATCGTTATATGGTTTGCAATGCACATCCTGTTGCGCACCCAGGTGGCAAGGGCCATCGGCCCAGGCGGAGCCGGCGTATTCGGTCGATTTCGCCATGCCGCAGCGCTGGTAGAAAAAAACGCGGAGGGCCTGTTTCATGACATCGCTATACACGCAGGGCCCTATTTCGAAGCGGCCCGAAGAGACGTTGTTGTCTGCGTCGTGCACGTAGTAGGAGCCCGTGGCCTGAAAGTCCGAAAAGTCGAACCACCAGCATTTGTCGCCGCTCTGCGAATGCACCAGGCCGTTGTTCCAGGCCACGGGAGCGCCCGAGAAAACGACCGCGTCGCTAAACCAGTCCCTCACCTCGAAGGCGTTTCCCGGCGTGTAGGATTCGCCCGCATTATACCCCGACACCGGATCGGACAAAACCGCGATCTTGCGGCCCTCGTTGAGGTAGCCGAATTGGTCCACGTGGATGTTGTCCGTAATGGTTTGCGGGATGGAATAGCCTGCGATGGCGGTCAGAGTGAAGATGAGGGTGTACAGATACCGCATGGGGTGAAGGGATTGCGCTGGTTTTGGACAAGATTAAATCAATACCTGGCCTTCGGGGATGTCAGGGAAGGTCCAGCAGCCTCTTTATGATGCGAATATTTACTCTAGCATTTTTGCAGGCGTTCTCCATATTTTCGCTGGAGGGAATCATCCTCCAGCTTTACCGTTAATTCATCTTCTGCGGCGCCACCAACCTGAATTCCGGGATCCGGGCGTCGAAGAGCGCTCCGGAGGATTTTTTCATCAAAAAGGCGCCGTACATTTTGCCCAGCTCGGTCATGAGCGGGCACCAGGAGGTATATTGGTGGGATTCGTTGGGTTCGAGCACGGGCTGAAGGCCTACCACGCCCTCGCCTTCCACTTCGCGCTTCAGGCCACTGGAATCGAAGATAAACCAATGGCGGCGAAGGAGCTGTACCGTGTCGGGACTGTGGTTTTCAATCGTGACTCGATAGGCGAAAATGAACTTCTGCTCCAGCGGACGGGAGTGCTCCGCCTGGTAAAAGGTCTCCACGATGATGGTGATTCCGTTGGTAGTCATTGTTTCCATAAGATCATCTTTCGATGCCCAAAAAACCGGATACAATCCGTTCGGCTTCCCGCAGGGCGCGTTCCAACACATCATTAACCAACACGACGTCGAATTGGTTCTCGAAGCCCAGCTCCAGTTCCGCCTTCTCGATCCGCTTCTGCAATTGCTCCGGCGACTCCGTCTTCCGGTTGCGCAAGCGCTCGGTTAGCACCTCCCGGGAAGGCGGCTTGATAAATATGGAGAGCGTGCGCTCCGGGAAATTTTCCTTCAGGTTCAGGGCCCCCTTCACGTCGATATCGAACACGATATGCTTGCCCGCGGCCCAGAGCCGGTCCACCTCGCTGAGAAGAGTGCCGTAATACTGGCCGGCATACACCTCCTGCCATTCCAGAAAGGCGCCCTCGGCGATCAGCTCCTGAAAGCGGCCGGCGGGGAGGTGGTAATAGTCGCGGCCTTCCCGTTCGTTGACGCGCAGGGCCCTGCTGGTCGCAGAGACCGAAAAGGCCAATTGCGGGAAGGTGTCCAACAGGTGGTGTACGATCGTCGTTTTACCCGCCCCCGAGGGAGCCGTAATGATCAATAATTTTCCTTCGAAAGTTTTCTCCATTCCAAATTTTGGCCGGCCGCGTCTCTACAGAACGTTTGCAATCTGTTCTTTGATCTTTTCCAGTTCGTCCTTCATGGCCACCACCAGGCGCTGGATATCGGCCGAATAGGCTTTCGCCCCCAGGGTATTGATCTCCCGGCCCATTTCCTGGCTGATGAAACTGAGTTTGCGGCCTTTCGTCATCCCCTTGACCTCCAATTGTTCGAGGAAGAAAATGCAATGCTGCTCGAGCCGCATCTTTTCCTCGGAGATATCCATCTTTTCGAGATAAAATAGCACTTCCTGCTCGAAGCGGTTTTCGTCGACATTATCCTTTCCCAAAAACTCGTCGAGGTTTTGGCGGAGGCGCTGCCGGAGCCGGTCGATGCGGTCCGTTTCAAAAGGGGGCACCCGCAGCAGCAACTCGCGGATGCTCACGATCCGGGCGGTGAGGTCGACCTCCAGGGCGGCGCCTTCCTGCAGGCGAAACTCGTCGAAGCGGTCGAGGGCTTCGTTCAGCACAGCCATGACCGACTCCCACTCCGATTCGCTGAGCTCCCCATCCTCGCTCGACACCACGTTGGGAATGCGCAGGATGGTCTGGACGATATCCCCTTCCGGGATAGCCAGTTCGCGGGATATTTCACTGATCTCGCGGTAGTATTTGCGGAAAAGCGGGCCGTTGATACCGTAGGCGTCTTCCCCGAGCAGGGACTTGACCTCCACATTCACATCGATCTTGCCCCTTTCCGTGCGGTCGATGACCGTGCGGCGAAGCTCGTGCTCCCGCTCCTTGAAGTTTTGGGGGATCTTGAATCGAAGATCGTTGAACTTGCTGTTCAGGGAGCGCACCTCGACCGAGATCGATTTCTGGGAAATGGTGCCGCCCGCCCGGCCAAAGCCTGTCATGGAATAGAGCATAGAGTGAATGAGTTTATAAGTTTTGAGTTTGTTTTAATCCCAAATATTTTTTTAAAAAAAAATTATTCAACAAAAAATTTTTAAACAAACAAAAGGGGGGCCCCCGACCTGAGGTTGGCGTCGAAGCGGCTATGCCGGTCGCCAAAGCCAGTGCAAAGATATCAATTGCCCGCAAACTGCCTATAAAGGTTTGAGTACTAGAAAAAAATGAAAAATAAGTAGGCCACTTATTCCCTTTTAAGCAAAAAATTTAGAAATTTGCAACTCCTTAGTGGAAGGGAAAAGCTATATAATCTTTTATAAATCAACGATTAACGATGAGAAAAGCCGATCTGGTAACTGCGATTTCGGAGAAAACAGGCGTCCCCAAGGTGGATGTGCTTGTTACACTGGAAGCCTTTTTCAAGGAAGTAAAAAACTCGTTGGCTGAAGGCGAGAACGTATATATTCGCGGGTTCGGCAGCTTTATTATCAAGCGGAGGGCCAAAAAGATCGGCCGCCATATCAAGCGCAACCTGGCCATTGAGATCCCGGAGCACTACATTCCGGCGTTCAAACCCGCCAAGGTATTCGTAGAGCAAGTAAAGGATAAAGTTACAGCCCTGCCCCAGGAAGAACACGAAGATTAATGGCTTCCGTTTAACCCGGGCGACTTATGAGCAAGTTACAGATCGCAGTTTTGGCATCGGCCGCCGGGTTGTTCCTGTTGTTGTATTTTACCTGTGAAACCAAACCTCCATCTCAAAAAGCCATCGAAAAGTCGAGGGCCTTTACGATGGAGCAGACCGATATCACCACCCTCCTGGCAGAGGCGAAAGACCGGATAGACTCCCGGGGAATGAGCGCCATCCTGCCGCTGGAAGCGGAACTGGAAGCAGCCAAAACCGATTCGGCAAGGGTTCAGACCTTTAAATCCCTGTCCGGAAAATGGTATGAATTGAACGAAACGGCGTTAGCCGGGTTTTATGCTGAAGAAGCAGCAAACCTGGAAGGCAAAGCGGAGGCCTGGGGCATCGCGGGTACGACGTACGCGCTCTGCGCCCAGCAATCGGAAGAAGGCAAGGTAAGGGAGTTTTGTGCGGCAAGAGCCCTCAAGGCATTTGAAAGCGCAATATCATTGGACCCAAATGAGTTAACTCATCGGATCAACCTCGCCCTGACCTATGCGGATTTTCCTCCCTCCGACAACCCGATGAAAGGAATCCTGATGTTGCGGGACCTGGATGAGAAAAACCCCGACAATCCCTCCGTGCTCTTCCAGCTCGGACGGCTAGCTATCCGGACGGGGCAATGGGAGCGGGCGATAGAAAGACTGAACCGGGTGACGACCCTCGACCCGGGCAACCGAAACGCCTGGTGCCTGTTGGGTCAGGCCTACCAGGAAAGCGGCGACCAGCAGAAAGCGGCTGATTGCCGGGCTAAATGTGAACAAACGAATTGATTTTTACTGACTTATAAAATTTGATAATATGCCTTGCGGAAAAAAACGGAAACGGCACAAGATCGCGACGCACAAGCGCAAAAAGCGCCTGCGCAAGAATCGCCACAAGAAGAAGAACCGCTAGTGACGGTTGGGCAAGGCGCCCAACCGTTCCTGCTGAAGTTGCCGGCGCACGCTGATAGTTCATTTCATGCTTTCGATCGCAAAGAAATCCCGGCCTGCCCCTGGTTGTGCTTGTGCCAACCGCCTATTGAGCAACGCCGGCTTATAATACCGGTCTGCTGTTCCCGCACCTTCCAGTTTCCCTGGCCGCTCCTTGGGGCCCTTCCTCTTTGGCCAACTAAAGCACCTGTTGCGTGGAAAAAGAACTGATCATCAATTCCAGTCCTACGGAAGTTGAAATCGCGTTGCTCGAAAACTCTAAACTGGTCGAGCTTCATCACCAAAAAACCAACACCAACTTCACCGTAGGAGATATTTTTCTCGGCCGGGTCAGGCGACTTATGCCGGGTCTGAACGCCGCATTTGTGGACATCGGGCACAGCAAAGATGCTTTCCTGCATTATACCGACCTGGGGCCGAAACTCCGTTCCCTCCTTAAATACACCAACAACTCCATCTCGAAAGCTATCCAGACACACCGCCTGGACCAGTTCAAGATGGAACCGGAAATCATCAAAACCGGAAAGGTCGACGAAGTGCTCGCCCGCCGGCAAACCGTGCTGGTCCAGATCCTCAAAGAGCCCATCGGCACCAAAGGACCCCGCCTGAGCTGCGAAATCACCATCCCCGGCCGCTTCCTGGTACTCACCCCTTTCAACGACGTGGTGGCCGTTTCCAAAAAAATATCCAACTCCGAGGAGCGCAAACGCCTCAAAGTCCTGCTCGAAAGCATCAAACCCAAGAACTTTGGTGTGATCGTCCGCACGGCCGCCGAAGGAAAAAACGCCGCCGACCTCCACGAAGAGCTCAAGCTCATGATGGACAAATGGGAGGACATCTTCGAACAACTCCCCAACGCCAAGCCCCCCGCCAAACTGCTCAGCGAGCTCGACAAGGCGTCCAGCATCCTGCGCGATATCCTCAGCGATTCCTTCAACCGGATCGTCGTCAACGACAAACAACTCTACCAGAACATCCGGAGCTATATGCAGTCCTTTGCTCCCGACCAGGTGGATATCATCAGTCTGAGCAAGAACCGGAAACCGGTGTTCGAAACCTATGGCGTCACCCGCCAGATTAAGTCGGCATTCGGAAAAACGGCCACCCTGAACAGCGGCGCCTATCTGGTCATCGAATCGACCGAGGCCATGCACGTCATCGACGTGAACAGCGGGCACAAACTGAGCAGCAACGATGCCGAAGAGGCCGTGCTGGCCGTCAACATGGAGGCAGCCGAAGAGATCGCCCGCCAGCTCCGCCTGCGCGACATCGGCGGCATCATCATCATCGACTTCATAGATATGCGCAACAAGGATCATAAAAACCTCATTTTCAAAGAAATGAGAGATTTTATGAAAAAGGACCGCGCACAACATACCATCCTGCCGCTCAGCAAGTTCGGCCTGATGCAGATCACCCGTCAACGGGTGCGCCCGGAGGTCAAGATCAACACGGCAGAAGTTTGCCCCAGTTGCAACGGCACCGGAAAGATCAACCCTTCCATCCTCCTGACGGACGAGATCGACCGCGATCTCAAATTCATTCTTCAGGCCCATCCCAAAACCAAGCTGACCCTCAAGGTACACCCCTATATCGAGGCCTACCTGAAAAGGGGCATCCCCAGCATCCAGCACAAGTGGTATCTGAGCCTCTACAAATGGATCCGGATCATGCCCTCCCCCAACCACCAACTGATGGAGTACCGCTTCTTCGACAACAACGAAGAGGAGATCCGCCTCAACTGATCTCAGGGGCAGCCGCAGTCGTAAGCGCGGCAAGCCTGGAGGAGGAGGAGGAAGAGAAGCAAGAGGAGGAAGCGTAGAGGCGGTTTCATGGCTGGGGAATGGTTTAGGAAGTTTAGAAGGTTTAGGAGGTTTAGTCAATATTGCTTAAAAACTAAACGTCCTAAACCTACTAAACCTTCTAAACTTCTCAATAACAAGGTTCAGGTTTTGAAAAAAATCCCCATGAAATCCCCCAAACGCATCCTCATCGCGCCCCTCAACTGGGGCCTGGGACATGCTACCCGTTGTATCCCCATCATCCGGGAATTGCTCCGGCAAGGGCAGGAAGTCTGGATCGCATCGGACGGCCGGGCGCTGGAGTTGCTGCGGCATGAATTTCCTCAGCTTCCGACCCTCGAATTGCCGGCCTACGATGTGCGCTACCCCCGAAAAAGGCTGCTGTATTTCCTCATCCTTCAAATGCCGAAGGTGTTGCTGGCTATCGTCAGGGAACATCGCATCCTCCAGGGGTGGATAGACGAACACCGCATCGACGCCGTCATTTCCGACAACCGCCTGGGGTGTTTTTCGAAGAAAGTACCCTGTGCCGTCATTTCTCATCAACTCAGCATTTTTACGCGGCCGGCCATCGTCGGGAAAGTGGCTACCTTCCTCCATCGTCTCATCCTTCGCCGCTACGATAGTTGCTGGATACCCGATCTGGAAGGTCCCGACAACCTCAGCGGCGACCTGGCCCACGGCATGAAGCTCCCCAATATGAAGTACATCGGTCTGCTGACCCGGATCGAGCCGGGGGAGCTACCCGAGCGCTACGACCTGCTGACCATCCTCTCCGGCCCCGAACCGCTTCGCAGCGATTGGGAACACCTCATCCTCGAGCAGGTGGCCAATCTCCCCTACCGCGTGCTCATCGTGCAGGGGAAACCCGAAAAGCAGGAACATTATTTCCCCTACCCCCACGTGGAGGTATGCTCTTTTATGGATTCAAAGGAATTGAACAAGGCCATCCTGGAGAGCCGGGTCATCCTCTCGCGCTCCGGCTACAGCACCATCATGGACCTGGCCGTGCTGAACAAAAAAGCCATTCTCGTGCCCACCCCCGGCCAGCCCGAACAAGAATACCTCGCCCTCTACGGCTACCGCAAGGGCTGGTATTATACCCAGTTGCAGGAAGATTTTGATTTGGAGAAGGGGATGGAGGAGGTGGAGAAGAGTCAAGGCTTTAATTTTAAGGAAGCGGGAAGCGGGAGGCTGGAGCAGGTGCTGAAGGAGTGGGTGAAGAGTGACTAGTGACTGGTGACTTTTGACTGGGGTTCACTAGTCACCAGTCACTAATCACTAGTCACTTATTAAACAAATTCATCGTCCTTTCCAGCCCGATGGCGCCAAAGCTCTTCACGGTGTCGGCGGCGGTTTTGCAGATATCGGGCAGTTTTTCGGCTTCTTCGGCGGTCCATTTGCTGAGGACGTGGTCGACCTGCCTGCCTTTCTGAAATTCGCTGCCGATGCCGATGCGCAGGCGGGCGTAGTCGTTTCCTTCGAGGAACTGGTCGATGTCCTTGAGGCCGTTGTGGCCGCCGTCGCTTCCTTTTCCGCGGAGGCGGAGGGTTCCGAAGGGGAGGTTGAGGTCGTCGAGCACGACCAGCAGGTTGGTTTTTTCGATTTTTTGTTTCTGGAGCCAGTAGCGGACCGATTTTCCGCTGCGGTTCATGTAGGTGGAGGGCTTGAGCAGAACGAAGATGCGGCCCTTGTGTTTGAACTCGGCCACGGCGCCCAGGCTTTCATCCCGGAATGCCACGCCTGCTTCGCGGGCCAGGTAGTCTGCCACATCGAATCCGATATTGTGCCGGGTATGTTCGTACTCATACCCGATATTTCCGAGGCCGGCGATGAGGTATTTCATGTTCCATTTCGCATATCAGGTGCAAAAATAGGGCTTTAGCGGAGAATTGAGGCACTTGCAAGCCGGGGCATTTTTTTTATCTTTGAAGCTACTGGGAATGAACGCATAAAATACGCAACGCGTAGTGTTACAAATCTTCAAGTCCAATCAAATCCTGGCGGCAGTTTTGTTCCTGCTGTATCTGGGCCTTTTTTACGGCGCCACTCTGCTGAGCGTCGAATACCCTGTGCCCACAGCGACTCCGGGAGTTTTCGCACAATTGATCTACGACGCTGCCCGGGATTGGCCCATTATCTGGCTTCGGGTCTCTGCCATGGTGCTGGTTTTCCTCCAGGCGACGCTGTTGGTGTTTACGGTAAATGAAAACCGGATCAACAACGATTCCAACCTTTTGGCCGGTGTATTCTACTGCCTGTTTGCTTCCATGATCCCCCAGTTCATGTACCCCTCCCCCGCCCTTCTGGCCAATACCTTCCTGCTTATCGCCCTGGTAGAGCTGATGGGGGTATACAAGATACCTGTCGCTTCCGGCCGTTTGTTCAACGTGGGGTTCTGGATCAGCGTGGCCAGCCTGTTTTATTTTTCCTCCCTCGGCATGATCGTATTTGCCCTTTGGGGCGCCTCTATCTTGAGGGCATATAATATCCGGGAATTGGTCACCATCTTTATAGGAGCCATTACCCCGTATTTCCTGGCAGGGACCGTATTCTTTTTGCTGGACCGCTTTCCGGAGTTTATGGACCTGCAGTTTGCAAGGAACATGACGTTTTGGGATTTTCAAGGAGTTCAAAATAGTATTTCTTATGTAGAGGCGGGGCTATTTGCCCTGCTCATCGTGGTTGTGCTGCTCGGCAGCAGTGGATTTTTTCAGAAAAGGATCATGCAGGTGCAAAAAAAGATCTCCCTGTTGTACGGATTTCTGGTTTTTTCCTGCATTATCTCCCTGTTTCAGGCCAATGCCGATATTTCGCACCTCCTCCTCGCTTGTATACCACTGGCTGTTTTTTTCTCCATGAGCTTTTCGGTGATGGCTACGCAATGGGCGGAGGTGGTGCACTTGCTCATGCTGGTTTCGGGAATGGCGCTGGCTTACAGCCCCTGGTTGTTGCGGGGGCTTTAATAGGTTTTTGATATTTTTTTAGCAAATAGATAGGATATGAAATTTGGCGTAGTAGTATTCCCCGGATCCAATTGCGACGACGATATGGTGCATGTACTGGGCTCGGTCATGCAGCAGGAAGTGGTAAAATTGTGGCATAAGGACGACACCCTCAAGGGGTTCGATTCGCAGGACTGCATCGTGCTGCCCGGCGGCTTTTCTTATGGAGATTACCTGCGGGCCGGCGCCATTGCGCGCATTTCGCCCATTATGAAAGCAGTAAAGGAGTTTGCTGCCGACGGTGGATATGTGTTCGGGGTCTGCAACGGATTCCAGATCCTGTGCGAGGCGGGCCTGCTGCCCGGCGTCTTGTTGCGCAACGCCAACCAGCGCTTCATCTGCAAGAATGTGTACCTCAAGCCGGAGACCAACCGCTCCGCCATCACCGGCTATCTAAATACCGAAAAGGCCCTGAAGATTCCCATCGCCCATGCGGAAGGCCGTTTCCATACCGATCCGGATACCCTCGGGAAACTTCGCGATAACGAACAGATCCTGTTCCGATACTGCAACGAATACGGGGAGGTAAGCGAAGAAGCGAATCCCAACGGCGCCCTAGACGGCATCGCAGGGATCTGCAACGAGGGAAGGAACGTATTCGGCATGATGCCCCACCCGGAAAGGGCCTCCGAGCCCGAGCTCGGCAATACGGACGGCAAAGGCCTGTTCGAATCGCTCATCGCCGCCTCTTTCGCGGCGGTTTCGTAAAACCCCAAAGGCCGCCATAACGTTAAAGAAATATTATTGTGATCTCCATCGCTTTATTCTTGGGGGCGGCGATCCTATCTTTATGGCCGAAAAAATTTTCACCTTCCAATTTTCGGAAAATCAGAATCTTATGAGAGCCTGGCTAGTATTACTCGCTTTTGCAGCCTTCACCGTACCCTCTATGTCGCAAATTTTGGACCCGGTAAAATGGGAAACCGAATACTGCCAGATCAGCGACACCGAGTTCGACCTCATTTTTAAAGCCAAGATGGAGCCTCTTTGGGCGGTATACTCCCAGTTCCTGGAGGAGGACGGGCCCATCCCCACGACATTCGAGTTCAATGCGGGAGGCCATTTCCAATTGTCGGGCAAAGCCAAGGAAACCGGCGAGCGCTACGAGGGCTACGACCCCCTCTTCGACATGAACGTCATCAAGTACAAGAAGCACGCCGAGTTTACACAGCGGGTAAAGGTCAGCGACCTGAGCCAGCCGATCGTCGGCTATTTCACCTATATGACCTGCGACGACGAGCGCTGCCTGCCGCCCACCGACGTGGATTTTTCCTTTGAATTGAAGGCCGGCGCCAGGATGTGCAAGGCGCCGGCTGCGAAAACGGAACCGGAAAAACTTCCGAAGCGACCACGCCGGAACCTGCGCTGGAGCCCCAGGATATCGACACGGTTACTGCAATTGCGGAACCCGGGATACCGGCCCTTCCCAAACCGGGCGAATACGACCTGAGCAACACCCCGGTCGACTACGCCTTTAACCAGGAGTGGGAAAAGGAAAATTGCCTCGACGAACCCGCCCCGGAAGAGAAAAAGAACAGCCTTTGGCTGATCTTCCTGCTCGGATTCGGCGGCGGTCTGCTCGCCCTGCTCACGCCCTGCGTCTTCCCGATGGTGCCGCTGACCGTCAGCTATTTCACCAAGAGCAGCTCGAATAAAAAGAGAGGCATCAACAACGCTATTTTATACGGCCTTTCGATCATCGTCATATACGTGCTTCTGGGCCTGGTCATCACCGCCGTTTTCGGCGCCGACGCGCTAAACCTGCTCTCCACCAATGCCTGGTTCAATATTTTCTTCGCCGTCCTGTTCATTGTTTTCGGAATTTCGTTTTTCGGCTATTTCGAGATCACCCTGCCCAGTTCCTGGGCCAACCGCTCCGACCGCATGGCCGACAAGGGCGGCTTGATCGGGATCTTTTTCATGGCCTTTACCCTTTCCCTGGTCTCCTTCTCCTGCACGGGCCCCATTATCGGCACCCTGTTGGTGGAAACGGCCACCGGTGGAGGACCCACCTTGCTGGGCCGCATTCCGCTGGGCCCCTTGATGGGCATGCTCGGCTTTTCGGTGGCATTGGCACTGCCTTTTGCCCTGTTTGCCGCTTTCCCGGGCTGGCTCCATTCCCTCCCGAAATCGGGCGGCTGGATGAACGGCGTGAAAGGTGACCCTCGGCTTTGTGGAAATTGCCCTGGCTCTGAAGTTTTTGTCCATCGCCGACCTCACCATGGGCTGGAAGTTCCTGCCCTACGAAGCGTTTGTCGGGTTGTGGGTAATTATAGCCATAGCGCTCGCCATTTATTTCATGGGATATATCCGCTTCCCCCACGAAGGGCCCCGGAAACCGATTTCCCTGAGCCGTGGGTTGCTCGTAGCGGGCAGTGGTGTGCTGGCCATTTACCTGTTCACCGGTTTTCGCTACAGCGAGCAGTCGGGTACCTTTGTCACCCCCAACCTGCTCAGCGGCCTGGCGCCGCCTGCGGGCCACAGCTACATTTACCCCAAAGAATGCCCGCTCAATATCAACTGCTTCAAGGATTTTGAAAAAGGGCTGGCCTACGCCAAAGAGCAGGGCAAACCGATTCTGCTCGACTTCACCGGCCACGGCTGCGTGAACTGCCGCCGCATGGAGGACAACGTTTGGGGCCGCGACGGGGTATTCGAACTCATCGACGATAAATACGTGCTGATCTCCCTATACGTCGACGACCGCGAAAAGCTCGAAACGCCCTACCAATCGCCCTTCAGCGGACGCATGATGCGCACCGTGGGCAATAAATGGGCCGACTTCCAGGCCATCCATTTCGACCGGAATTCCCAACCCTACTACGTCCTGCTCAGCAACGACCTTGTCGTGCTCAACGAGCCCCGCGCCTATACGCCCGACAAACAGGAATACCAGGCCTTCCTCGAATGCGGTCTGGAGCGGTTTGAAGGGTATAAGAGCGGGGAGTTGAAGCTGGATGCGGGGAAGATGGGGGTGGCGGAGTGAAAAATAGTTTAGGAGGTTTAGGAGGTTTAGGAGGTTTAGTATGAATGCAGACTAAACTTTCTAAACCTCCTAAACTTCCTAAACCTGTTATTTAGGTACCATCACTTCATAAACCTTCCCTTCCTTGTTGCTGAGTTTGGCGTCGCGCAGCCAGGGATTGTAAACTTTGAGCACGCGGTAGTTGGTTTTGTGCTCTTTGGCAAAATCGCCCCAGCTTTGGACGGGGCCTTTCACTTCCACCTCTTTATAATCGTCGAGGGGTTTGTATAGCTGAGCTTTGGGAATGGAGAAACCGTATTTTTCCGGATCGGTGAGCATTTCCTTCATAGCCACGACGCGGAAGATATAGCGCGAGGTTTCGTCGTTGATATTCAGTTCGAAAAAGGTGGTGGCGCGCTGGTCGTCCATGACCTTGGAAAGTGCAGCCCCGCCCATGTTGTAGGCCGCTGCGGCCAGGGTCCAGCTTCCGAAGCGTTTTTTGAGGGCTTTGAAATAAGCGCAGGCCGCCCGGGTCGATTTTTCCAGGTGATAGCGCTCGTCCACCTCGTCATTTACTTCAAGGCCGTATTGAATTCCCGTTTCTTTCAGAAACTGCCACACGCCCCGCGCATCGGCGGAAGAGGTAGCGGGCCTCAGGCCGCTCTCGGCCACGGCAAGGTATTTCAGGTCTTCGGGCACTTCTTCTTCCTTCAGGATCTTTTCGATTTCCGGAAAATACCGGTTGGCCATTTTGATGGCCAGGATCGTGCTGGAATGGTAGAAGGCGTTGACCAGCAATTCCCGCTCCAGGCGCTCCGCCACGTCGAACTGTTCGATGGGAATTTCTTCCCCTGCAAACAAATAGTCGTGGTCGGGGTCCACCACCGGGATGGGCTGATGGCTGGGAGAGAATCCCTCCTTCCCGGAATTGGAGCCCAGCGAAAAAACGAGGGAAACGCCTGCGACAGCGCCGGCGAGGAGGAGAAGGGTATTTTTTGACAGCATAAGCGATCTTTATAATTTCCTTGGCCGCTTGAAAATGGGAACCGTCGAGCAGGGTTCGCCGTACATGATGCTCTGAGCGTAGGGGCGCAGTTTTCGGGTCAGTTCGACATAGGCGGAGGGCGGTACGGGTTTGTCGCTGCAACCCTTGATCACCACGCGCTGGTCCTGAAAGGAGGGGAGGTCCATCTCCCCGATGGCATTGGCGAAGCTCATTTTGTAGTATTCGTCTGCATTTCCCTGAAACACCGTTTTGGCGAAGGGTTCGGCATAGGAGGCCACGAGCATGTATGCCCAGACCGGGATAATGGCGTCGGCCGAGCAGAACACGAGCAGGGCTGCGCCCTGGTACTGGGTCCAGTCGTGCGCCTGGAGGGCCTCTCGAAATTCCTTTTCCTTGAGGATCAGGCCCATGAAGAGGTAGTCTTTCAGGTCGAAAGAGTGCAGGGGTTCATCCGGAAAGAAGTCTTCCAATTTGATGGTGATGAGCCCGCTTTCGGCCACGCGGTTTACGAGGGGTTTTTCTTCCGTATTCATCAGAATGTCTTGGTTCAGTCTAAAGATTCTTCGATTGGGGCCTGCTCTCCGATTTCGTTGTCGGCATCTTTAAAGTCCTTGGGTTGGGGCAGGTCCTTGAGGGATTTGAGGCCGAAGTAGTCCATGAACTTCTCGCTGGTACCGTAGAGCAGCGGCCGTCCGGGCCCTTCGCTTCGGCCTACAATGGAAACAAGTTCTTTTTCCAATAGTTTCTGCATCGAATAATCGCAGTTCACACCCCGGATCCGTTCGAGATCGCTTTTGGAAATGGGTTGCTTATACGCAATGATCGACAGGGTCTCCAAAGCCGCCTGCGAAAGCCGCTTGCGGGTGGTTTGTTTCAGGTAGGTGGCCACCGTGTGGTGGTAGGCGCCTTTGGTCATAAACTGAAATCCGTCGGCGATCTCCACCAGTTCGATGGCCCGGTCTTGTGCCTGATATCGGGCGGCCAGCTCGCGGAGCGCCTCCTCGATCGCCTCTTTCTCCACATATTGGTCCAGCGCCTGTTCCAGGCAAGCGTGAATTTCGTCGCGGCTGATAGGGGTATCGGTCGCGAAGATCAGGGCTTCAATGTGTTGGATGATCTGATCCAAAGTTGAAAAGTTGAAAAGTTGAAAAGTTCTCCAAAGGTACGGAATTGGGCGGTGACTTTCGATAACTCAGTTCCAGCAGCGGGTTGCGAGGATTTGCTGGAATTCCGGGTCGCGAACGAGGCGGAGGTAGGAGTTTTGGTTGTGGAGCGGACTGGCTTCCGGAGCTTCGTTTTGGTAATAAAAATCTGCCAGGCCTGCCAGGCCCGTGCCGCTCGAAGGCCTGCTCCAGGGTGCAGCGCACATGGGGAGGATGGTCTTCCGGATGAAGGGACAGGTGAAGCGCCGCGACTTTGTCGATATATTTCCGGACCTGTTCAGGGCTTGGCTGCGACAAGTAGATCCTGCCCAGATCGGGTCTTGCGGGATGGAAGCGCACCAGGAATTCATCTCCCGTCTCCAGGGGGAAATCCGGAGGGGGGGAATCCCGGTCAAAAAAGTAAAACTGGGAGTAGGTATCGGCGCCGACTACGTAGAAATAGCGAATAGAGCTCGAATTGGAAAGGGTGTCCAGTTGAACCCAGGCCTTGGTGGAGTCGGAATAGGCGCTGGCCTGCATGCGTTTTTGGTCCAGTTTTTTGTCGTAGGAGAGGAATGCCAGGGAGGCTACGATGGCCAGGACCACCAACAGGCCGAAAAAGGCGAGGGATTGGCCGAGGTATTTGCGGTCTCTTTTTCTCCGGTCGCGGTTTCTGGGGGTATCGACTTTCTTGTTGATCTCAAAAAAGTAGTACATCTCCTCCCCTTTCCGCTCCAGGTGGACCTCGCAAAACTCGTCTTCGATAAAAAAAGCGTAGGTCTTGCTGTCGCGAATGCTGAAGTCGATCTGCAGGATATGGCCGTCGAGCAGCAATAGCACATGTCCGGTCTTCCGCCCGTGAAACAGGCTGACCTTGTAGTTTTTCCCACCTCCGCCTACGTAGGTCCAAGTGTACTGAGACAAGATCGAGAGATTTTAGAAACGCCGTTTGTCCTTCCGGAAACGAAAATATAGCCCCTTTTGGTTTTTTCGGCAGCAACTGCCGATTAACTTTGTAAACAACAAATTAAAATAAATCCCATGAGCCGCATCGCCCTTATCGCTTTCCTATCCTTGCTATGGCTGACAGGAACCCCCGCACAAAACCAGGTTCGCTTCGATACCCTTGAGCCCCAGGCAAAGGAATGGTTGGAAAAAGGGCAGGCCGCACTCCTGGCACACCAATACGAAAAAGCGAGCAAATGCTTTTCCCGCTCCCTGGAATTTGCCCCCGACTACCTCCCTGCACAGCGATACCTCATCGCAGCAGACGGGCTACAGGGTAAAGCCCGGGAAGCGGCCTACCGCTGCGACGCACTCCTGCTCCGCTATCCCACCTACTCCCGGGTGCTGTATTACGAAGCGGCCCACCTCCATTTCCTCAGCGGCAATTACGACCGGGCCCTCGATCTGTTCCACCAGTTTAAGGAATTGCAGAAGCTCCCCCTACCGATTTCGGTATCCTGGGAGAGACGGAGCAGGAGGCGGAACAGAAATTTCTCGCCGAGCTGGATGAGCAAATCCTCCTTTGCCAAATTGCCCAGGAAGCATCCAAATTTTCGAGGGTGGATAAAACCTACAACCTCGGGCCGGAGATCAACTCCCCGGCTGACGAATATTTTCCCTGCGTGTCCAACGACCAGACCTGGATGCTGTTCACTACCAGGCGCAACCGCTTTGCCGACGAAGACCTGCTGATCAGTTTCTATGCGGGGGAATGGATGGAAGGCATTCCCATGCCCTCGGCCTTCCTTAGCGCCAACAACGAAGGGATGAGCACCCTCGTCCGGAACGGAAGGCGCATGTTCTTCACCGCGTGCGGAAGACCCTCCGTTCAGGGCGCCTGCGATATTTGGGAGGCCTTCATCGAGGGAACGACGGTAAAAAAATTCCAGCCACTGGAAGGAGATGTCAATTCGGACTCCTGGGACTCCCAGGCCACGATCAGCTGCGACGGCACGATCCTGTATTTCGCCAGCAACCGGGAAGGCGGCCTCGGCGGAACGGATATCTGGGAAAGCCGGCTCGGACCCAACGGCAGCTGGGAGGAACCCGTCAACCTCGGACTGCCGATCAATACCCCCGGCGACGAGGAGGCCCCTTTCATTACCAACGACGGAAAAACCCTCTTTTTCTCCTCCACCGGCCACAAAGGCCTTGGAGAACAGGATATATTCCTCAGCCGCTTCGACGGGCATTGGGGAGAGCCTCAAAATCTGGGCGCCCCCGTCAATTCTTCCTACCGCGAACTGGGCCTCTTCCTGACCGCCGACACCCGCACCGGATATTTCGCCTCCAACCGCGACGGAGGTTTCGGAGGCATGGATATCTACCGATTCGAACTGCCCGACCCCCTGGGAGGCCGCCCCATCACCTTCGTGGAGGGCCAGGTGCTGGACTCCATGAGCTGGAACCCGGTCCCTTCCACGCTTTTCCTCGACTCCGGAGAAAAAATAGAAACGGACGATGACGGACGGTTTTTTATGTGCATCCCGGTCGATTCCACTTTCACCTTTACCCTTATCGAACCCGGCTTCGAAGCCTACTATAGGCAAGTGCGCGTCCCGACCTGGGAAAACCGGAAGCCCTACCCCCTGAGCATTTTACTCCACCCCAACCAGTTCCTCATCACCGAAGAGGGCGGGATCATCTCTTTTTCCGGCTCTCCGGGCAGGCAGGTCTCTCACGGGGTGTATTTCGATTTCGACAAAGCCGAGCTCGGCCTCGAATCCATCCGCCAACTGGAAAGCTTCCTCTCCAAATTACCGGATAACTCGATCGTGCGGGAGGTAGAGATCATCGGTTATTCCGACCAGGTCGGTTCCGAAAAATACAATCTGGTGCTGTCGGAAAACAGGGCCAAAGCCGTCGCTATGTTCGTCAAGGACAAGGGCCTCAAAGTCGACCGGCTCTATATCGCCGGGAGCGGGGAGCTAATGGATTCGATCCCCGAGGCGGAGAAACGGAGGGTGGAGATTGTGTTACACCTCCAGTAAAAACAGGGACAGCGGCCGGCGGCCGCTGTCCCTGTATATTTTCTTTAGCTTCCAAAATCGTCAAATGCAATATTCTGCTCGGGAACGCCCAGATCGTCGAGCATTTTCATGACGGCTTGCAGCATGAGGGGCGGGCCGCAGAGGTAGTATTCAATCTCTTCCGGCTCGGGATGGTTTTTGAGGTAGTTGTCCAGCACCACCTTTGTGGATGAAACCGACGGGTCCGGTCCAGTTGTCTTCCGGCGTGGGCTCGAGAGGGCGATATGGTATTGGAAATTGTCGAAATCCTTCTCGATGTTGCGGAAGTCCTCGGTGTAGAACAGCTCGCGGGAAGAGCGGCCGCCGTACCAGTAGGATACTTTGCGGTCGCGGGTCTTGAGGGTATGAAACAGGTGGAAAATATGCGAGCGAAGCGGGGCCATGCCGGCGCCGCCGCCGATATAGACCATTTCCTTTTTGGTCGGTTTGATAAAAAACTCCCCGTATGGGCCGGAGATCGTCACCTTGTCGCCCGGTTTGCGGGTGAAGACGAAGGAGGAGCAGATGCCGGGGTTGACCTGCATCCAGTTGTTGCTCTTGCGGTCCCAGGGCGGCGTGGCGATACGGATGTTGAGCATGACGATATTCCCCTCGGCCGGGTGGTTGGCCATGGAATAAGCGCGGAAGATCGGCTCTTCATTGACCATTTTTAGGGTCCAGAGGTTGAACTTGTCCCATTCGGGTTTGAACTCGTCGGGCTTCTTGCCCATCCTGGGGTGGGAAGTGATATCGATTCCCTTAAAATCGCAGGTAATCACGGGCACGTCGATCTGAATATACCCGCCGGATTCGAACTCGAGGTTCTCTCCTTCGGGGAGCCGGACCACAAATTCCTTGATAAAGGTGGCCACGTTGTAATTGGACACCACCTCGCATTCCCATTTCTTGATCCCGAAGATCTCTTCCGGAATGTGGATCTTCATATCCTGGCGAACCTTGACCTGGCAGGCCAGACGCTTGTGCTCGGCTACTTCCTTTCGGGTCAGGTGGTTGAGCTCGGTAGGCAAAACATCGCCGCCGCCCTCGTGGATATGGCATTCGCACATGGCGCAGGTACCGCCGCCGCCACATGCGGAAGGCAGGTAAATATTGTTATTGGCCAGCGATACCAGCAGAGAGTTTCCAGGCTTGACCATCACAGGGACGTCTTCCTTTCCGTTGATAATGATCCTGACCTCTCCCTGGGCCACCAGCTTCCGCTTGGCATAGATCAGGAGAAAAGCGAGCAGCAGCATGATCGCGCCGAATACCCCGATGGAGATGAGGATATTTATGAGGGTCGAATACAGAAATAACATAGCTTCCCTTTTCTAGAAATGTGAAAGAATACACAGCTTCCCTTACGGAAGCGACATGAGGGCTTTGGGATCGATACCCATGAGGCTCATGAAACCAATTCCCATCAATCCGGTCAGGATAAAGGCCATGCCCAGGCCGCGCAAACCGGCCGGAACGTTTGAATAGCGCATTTTCTCTCTGATGGCGGCCATTGCGATGATAGCCAGCGCCCATCCGGTTCCGCTCCCGAATCCATAGGCCACCGCGGAGGGAAAGTCGTATTCGCGGGCCACCATAAAGAGCGAGCCACCGAGGATGGCGCAGTTCACAGTGATGAGCGGAAGGAAGATCCCCAGGGCGTTGTATAGGGAGGGAGAAACCTTTTCCACGAACATTTCCACCAGCTGCACCATGGCGGCGATGGTGGCGATGAACAGGATAAAGCGCAAAAAGGTCAGGTCGATACCGAAGATCCCGTTTTCGCCGAGCAGGTAAAAATTGATCAACCAGTTAACCGGGATGGTGATGACCTGAACGAAGATGACTGCCATCCCGAGGCCAAAAGCGGTTTTCACCGACTTGGACACGGCGAGGAAAGAACACATCCCCAGGAAATAGGAGAGGATCATGTTCTCGATGAAGGCCGATTTTATAAGGATATTGACGATTTCCATGTTGCTGGATTTTGAACTATTTGCAAAACTTCCCTTCTGTTTCCAGGTCAGGAGATATCAACCAGTTTCTTGTTGCTGGACCGCTGTATCCAAATAATCACTCCGATGATCAGCAGCGCTGATGCAGGCAGTACCATCAGGCCGTTATTGGAGTACCAGGAGAACCAACTGCCCGGAGCTGTCGTATTGATCATAAATTTTTCGCCGGCGCCGATAATATCGATTTCGAGCGGGCTGCCTGCAAAGAGGGTCCCTCTGCCGAAAATTTCGCGAATCACGCCCAGAATGATGAGAATGCCGCTATACCCGAGCCCGTTTCCGATCCCGTCGAGGAAGGAGCGCCAGGGTTTGTTGGCCATGGCAAAGGCCTCCAGGCGGCCCATGACGATACAGTTGGTAATGATCAGGCCGATGAATACCGAGAGCTGTTTCCATATCTGGTAGTTAAACGCTTTCAGCGTGAGCTCCACGACCGTTACAAGAACGGCGATGATGACGAGTTGTACGATCATCCGGACTTCTTTTGGAATAAAATTCCGAACGGCGGAGGTCGTCAGGTTGGAAAATGCCGTAACAAACGTCACCGCAATAGCCATAACAACGGAAGGATATACCATGGTCGTCACGGCAAGTGCCGAACAGACGCCGAGGATTTGTACGGTTATCGGGTTGTTATCGTTGAGCGGATCGGTCAGAAGTCTTCGCTCCTTTTTTCCGAAAAAAGGCTCCTTTTCTTGGGCAGGAGCAGTAGAGGTTGCCGTATCAGCCATGATCTCTGATTGATTTTAATCGTTATTCGGATTCGGTTTGCATGCCGGTGGCGCCGCCTTGGGCCCGCAGCTTTTCAAAATAGGGCAGGTAGTAGCCAATTCCCCGGAGGAGCATTTCGCTCACTCCCACACTCGTGATGGTGGCGCCCGAAATGGAATCGACTTCCCGCTCCTTGTCCACCGCCCCGCCTTTGCGGACATTGATGGAGGTAAATTTTCCGGAGGCGTCGAACAGGTGCTTATCCTTAAATTGGGCTTTCCAACCCGGGTTGTCTTTGATCTCCCCTCCAAGACCGGGGGTTTCTCCTTTATGGTCGAAAGACGCGCCGACCACGGTGTTGAGGTCTTCGGCAAGGGCGATGTTGCCCCAAATTTCGTCCCACAAGCCGCTTCCGCGAACGGAAAGGATATAGTATTTCTTCCCGTCCTGTCCTTTGTAAATAAAGAGCGGAAGCACGCGCTCGGCTTCCGGTTTTTTCTTCTCTTTGGCCATGTCTACTTTTTCCGCCTGTATGCCTTCGACCGCCTCTCCTTTCATATTGAGGGTGACCTGCTCCATTTGCTGGTCAAAAACCTGAAGCACTTCATCGTCGCTCAGGCTTGCCAAATCTTTGCCCAGTTGGCTCTCTACCGCGCTGAGAATGGCGCGCTTGGTGAATACCGCCTCGTTTTTGTCCGCAGTGGGCTTGGTGGCATAAAACATCCCGGAGAGGATGAGGGCCGCTATGACCGTCATCACCAGGGTGAACTTTAACACGTATGAATTGGATTCCACGGTTTTCTTTTTTGATTCCAAAAATTAAGCCTGGACTTTAGCCCTTCGCGCCCTCCGGCGCATATTGCCCTGAAGCACTATGTAGTCGATCAAGGGTGCGATGACGTTCATGAAAAGAATGGCCAGCATCCAGCCCTCCGGGTAGGCCGGGTTCAGCACCCGGATAATCAGGCCGATCGCGCCTATCAGGAAGCCGTAGATCCACTTGCCTCTTTGGGTGCCGGCCGCCGTAACGGGGTCGGTAGCCATAAAAGCCATGGCGAAGAGGAAGCTGCCCATGTAAAAATGGTAGTACCAGGGTACCTCCATGAAAGGCGTCGCGCCCCACCAGTTAAGCAAAAGCCCCATGAAGCTCATCCCGAGCACCATGGATACCATAATACGCCAGCTGGCGATACCCATTCCGATCAGCATCAGGGCGCCAATAATGATGGCAGGCTTGGAGGTTTCCCCGATCGAGCCGGGAATCAGGCCCCACCACATATCGGAGGCGGTATATGCGGCGGAAGCTTTTTCCCATCCGCCCTGATAAGCCAGGGCTAAGGGTGTTGCGCCGCTAAATCCATCGACCACCGCCTGTTTTCCAGCCCCGAAAGTATCCCAGCCCACTCCTTTGAATATGGAATCGAAGAATTGATGGGCCCATCCGTATTCTGCACCGATGAAGCGGCCATCCACCTTATCAAGGCCGGAGATCCAGACCTCATCGCCGGAAATACTGGCCGGATAGGCGAAAAATACAAACACGCGGGCGAGCAGCGCCACGTTGAGGATATTCATGCCGGTGCCGCCGAATGCTTCCTTCCCGATGATGACCGCAAAAACGATGGCCAGGGTAAGAATCCAGAGGGGGATATCGGGAGGCATGATCAGGGGGATAAGGGCGCCCGTAACGAGGTATCCCTCTTCGATGCCATGCCCCCTTTTATAGGAGTAATAAAATTCGATGCCCAAACCGACGACATGCGTCACCACCCAGATGGGAAGCAGCTGAATCAGGCCGTAGGCTATTTTCAGGTGTATTCCCTGCCACCAGTTTTGATATTCACCCAGCGCCAGAAAGTGCTGGTGACCGATGTTGTAGGTCCCGAAGATATAGCAAAGCTGCAGGGCGATGACCACCATCACCATCGTGCGCTTGAGGTCCATCCCATCCCGAATGTGAACCCCTTTGCCGGAAGTGACATGGTCGGGGGTGAACGCGAGGGTGAAGAACCCTTCGTAAACCGTATGTAAGAAGGGCGAATTCTTCTTGTCGGGCTCTATCCGTTTAAAAAAATTGATCAGTGGGTTTTTCATATCTATTCCGACAAAATATGGTGATTCGTTTAGCTTTGTTCCTGCATCATATCCAGACCCTGGCGAAGGATCTCCTGAAGCGGCTGTTTGGAGGTGCAAACAAACTCGCAAAGGGCGACGTCTTCCTCCACCAGTTCGTAAATCCCGAGCCCTTCCATCTTCTCAAAATCGGAGGCCAGAATGGCCTTGAAAAGGTATTGCGGGAAAATATCCATCGGTAGCACCTCTTCGTATTGGCCGGTCATGACGAAAGCCCTCTTCTCTCCGTGGGTATTCGTGTCTGCCCGAAAACGGAAGCCCGGCAACAGGAAGTTGGGGAAAGTCCTCGACACGCTGGGGCGGAGCTTGAGGGGCAACAACCAGCCGAACATTTCGTAGTAATTACCTTCCTGTGCAACCGTGATCTGATCGTCGTAAAAATTCAGGAATTGTGCGGGGTCTTTTTTCTCACCCGAGAGCACATCGCCGGAAATAACCCGGAGATTTTCGCCCTTGGTGTTGCCGCCGAGCAGTTCGCCCAGGTTGGCGCCCAGGTAGGTGCGCACATATTTGGGATCGTTCAGTTCGGAGCCGGTCAGCGCCACGACGCGTTCGGCGTTATAGCGGCGTTCGGAAAACATGCCGCCGAGCGTGATCACGTCCTGCACGCCCAGGGTCCAGACCCTGCGCTGCGGGCTGATGGGCTCGACATGGTGTATCTGCACGCCGACGTTGCCGGCGGGGTGCTTGCCTTTAAACCAGCGCAACTCCACGTTTTTGGCTTCGGTGAAAGCTTTCGACGGCGCGCCTGCCGCATTCAACCCGAGGTAAACCTTCCCGGAGGTCAGTTTGCCCAGCACATCGAGGCCGGTCTGGAAAGCCTTTTCGCGGCCATTCACCGCATGGTTGAGGTCGGGCGCGAGCGGAGCGGTATCGAACGTGGAGATAAAGATATTTGCGGGAACTTCATCCGTGCTGGCCAGCACATTGAAGGGTCTTTGCCGGATATGGGGCCAGCCGCCGTTGGCCAGCAGGAAGCGCACCAGGTCTTCCCTGCTGCGGTTGTTGTAGTCGAAGGCCTCCAGTTCCCGGTACTGGATCTGCTTGTCGGCCAGGATCACGATCTCCGTGATCGCCCTTTTGGGGCCGCGGCGGGTCGCGATAACTTCCCCGCTGACCGGCGCTACGTACTGGACATCGGGATGGAGTTTTTCGAAAAACAGCGGGTCGCCCGCTTTTACGATTTGCCCCTCTTCGACCAGCAGTTTGGGAATGGGAGACATGCCCGGAAAATTGGGCGGTTGAAGGGCATAGGTCTTGACTTCTTTCGTCGCCTCCACTTTAGGGGCGGCTTCCCCATCCAAAAGTATGTTGTATCCCTTCCGGAGCCGTATGATATTATCTGCGTCCATAAGCGTTAGAAAATTTGACCGGATTCCCCAAAATCTCTACGAGGGTATGCGTTTTAAAAAATCGCCGTAAAGGTAAAAAAGGTTTCCGTTTTACAAGGCTTTCCTTTCGTGTAGCGGGTACCCTAAGGGGTTATTTAGACTCGTTTTAAATAGTCTGTTGAGAAAATTGCTTTTTCCAGGAAAGGAAGCCAATAACCGCCATGACGAGGTAGATAAAAAACAGCAGTACGAAGAGGTATCCCCCCTGAGACCAGTAGAGATAGACATAAACGGTGTCGATGAGGAGCCAATAGAGCCAGTTTTCCAGTTTTTTCCAGATGGCCATGAAGGTGGTCAAAACCGAAAATACGGTGGGGAAGGCATTGAGGAATGGCGCCGTGGCATCCGTATAGGAATCGAAGATGGCGCCTACGAGGAGGGAAAGGGCTATTCCGCCGGTCCATATCGCGATATGGTATTTCAAGGGCAAGGTCGAAACGGGCAATTCTTCGCCGCCGCTGCCGCCGTATTTCCATTTGTAAAATCCGAGGAAGCTGATGCCGATGTAAAAGAGCTGGAGGCCCCCGTCGATATACAGGCCGTAAATCTCAAAAGCCGCATAGGCCCAAAAGGCGCATCCGGTCATTCCGACGGCCCAGCACCAGGGATTGCCGCGGGCGGCCAACACCAGATAGAGGATGGCGCAGGAGACGGCAATCCATTCGCTCCAGTGCTGGGTGGCGATTTGGGAGAGGAGGGCGGGAAGAAGATTCAAAGTTATTTAACGATATCGAATTTATACTCCACCCTTTCGATGATCGGGATGTCGGTCCCGGGCAGGGTATTCTTCATCAGGATGTCGATGTCGATGGTCTCGGCCTCGTCCTTTTCAGCGCTGTCGAAGATGATCTTGATCCTGCCCGACTCCCCTGGTTTGTAAGGCCTGTAATCGAATTCAACCGTGGTGCAGTCGCAGGCAGAGATGAGGTCCACTTCCAGTGGCGTGTCGCCGAGATTGGTAAAGGTGTAGGTATACTCGCGCTTATCCCCTTTTTTCACCTTCCCGAAATCGACGGAGCGCTGCGGGAAGGTCATGACCGGAACTTGACGGAGGTCCTCCCTGCCGTAGAGGGAGGACTTCCGGTCAATGGGGGGTGTCATTTTTTTTTTCTTCCGTTTCATCCCGGACTTCGCGGGCGCCCTTGCGGATCAGGCGGGTCTCCTCGATCTTGATGCTCGTGGGCCCCGATACGATCTTGAACTCCGTGCGGCGGTTAACCTGGTGCGCACCCTCTTTCTCTTCCTCGGTGGCCAGGGCCTCGATGAAGGATTCGATCAGCACATCTCCTGCCTTGAGGAAGGGGTATTCCTGGGTAATGTTGGCAGTGACGGTTTTAGGTACGGTTTCGCCATACCCAACGGCCTGGATGCGTTTGCGCTCCACACCGCGCGCCAGGAGCCAGTTGCGGGCCGATTCGGCGCGGCGCTGGGACAGATCGCGGTTGTACGCGTCGTTACCGCGGGAGTCGGTGTGGGAAGACAATTCGATCACCATGTCCGGGTATTCGTTCATGATCTCCAACACGAAATTCAGGTCGGGCTCGGCGGCCGGGAGGATCTTGTCGTCGTCGAAGGCGTAATAAATATTTTCCAGCTCGATGGGCTCTTCCTTGGAAATGGTGATATACACCGGCGTGGGCTTCAGCTTGACCGGTATTTCAAAAGTCTTGGAATCGAGCAGGCCCATGGTATTGAACTCCAGGGTATCGGAATAGTAATCCGTCCGGGTGGCGATGAGGCGGTAAAATTTATCGAGTTCGAGCGGAAAATCGAAGAGGTTTCCGTTTCCGTTGGTTTTGGTGTCGATCACCGAACCCGCCTGTTCTTCTTCCGTCAGGTCGATCAGCTGAACGGTAGCTCCGCTAAGGGCTTCTTCGGTTTCCTGGTCGAACACGGTGGTGCGCAGGTCGGCCAGGATGATCTTGAGGCTGACGTTATATATATCGTCGCAGCAGGTTTTGCCCTTGCTTTTCAGCCAGCGGGTACCGGGCCGGTTGGAGAGCAGGAAACCCGAATAGCCGGACTCGTCCAGCATGAAGTACAGGTCGTCCACGCTCGAATTGTAGCCTTTGCCCATATTGACGGGCTCGCTCCAGACGGCGCCGTTCCATTCGGAGGAAAAGATATCGAAGCCTCCCAGGCCGGGGTGGCCGGTGGAACTGAAGTACAGGATCCCGTCGCGGTAATAGGGCGTGTATTCGTCGCCTGTGGTATTGATCTTCGGGCTGAGGGGAAGAGGTTGGCCGTATTTTCCACCCTTGTAAGAGGAGTAATAAATGTCCATACCGCCCTGGCCGCCTTCCATGTCGGAGGTAAAGAACAGCACCTCGCTTCCGAAAAGCTCGCCGACGGCGGGGTGGTTTGCGATATAGGCGCCGTTTACGCCTTCCACCTCGTTGGCGGGGGTCCATCCGCCGGATTTAAACTCGCTCATATATATCTTGCTCTCCGAAACCACGTTGCCGCTCAGCAATTGGCGGGTGAAGAACATCCTTTTTCCGTCGGGAGAAAGGGTCACGTTGCTGTTGTGGTAGTCGGGCCGGTTGATCTTTTCATCCAGCGCGACGCCCTTGCTCCAGCCTTCCGCAGTCCGGTCGGCAGTAAATATCTTGGCGAAATAATCCGTGTTGTTTTTATCGACCACGATGATCTCCTCCGAGTTAAAGCTGGAGTAATACATCTTCTGCCCTCCCGGCGCCAGCACGGCGGAGTATTCGGAGTAGGAGGAGTTGACGTTCTGGCCGGCATTGGAGACGGTCATATTCTTGGCGTCGGGCGCAATCCGCGCGAATTTGGCGCCTTCGAGTTCGATCTGCGCCTGCTCTTTCTTGGCTTCGTCGGTACTCTTGCCGATGTAACTTTCAAACTCTTTGATCGCCTCGTCGTATTTGCCGTTCATTTTCAGGCATTGGGCAAAGGTCAGGCGCTCTTCGAAATATACCTCTTTGCGGTCCTTGCGGAAAGCCCGGGTATAGGAGCGTTCGGCCTTGACATAATCGCGGAGGAAATAATACAGCCTGGCGATCTTCATGGCCACATCTACATCCTGCACTTCCTCGTAGGCCTGCTCATACCAGTCGAGGGCATTGTAATAATCTTCTTCCGCCAGTTTCTGATCGGCAATTTTGATCATGGTGGAATAGGTAGCCCTGTTGAGGGGCTGGGCATCCAAATTCCCTGCCAGCATGGCCAAAACGGTAAACAAAAGGAGCCTTCTCATATAATTATTGGTGAATTGAATTTTGTCAAAAAGGTTTGGCAAACGAACAAGAGCCTCGCGACTAGAGTCTCGGGCAGAAGATCACCGGCGGTACCACCGGTTCTTTGTAGATCTTGAGGATATAGGAGGCGGCTATTTCGAAGCCCCCCTGGAAATTGGACGCATCGTTCAGCTGCGAAACATTGATATCATAGCTCAGGCCTGCCTGAAAACCCTTGTAGTCGAAGCCCAGAAGCAATTCGGCCGCGTCTTTCCAGCGGTATCCGAGCCCGAAGCGCAGGAGCATTTCCTTTTCCGTTCCCAAATACCGGCCTCCCCATGCCTGCGCGGCAATCTCGCTGGAGGGCGACATAGTGGAGAAATAAGCGGTCGGCGCCATCATCCATTTTTCACCGAGGTCGGAGGTAAAGCGGCCGTGCACGTTAAAACGCATGGGCAGTTTTTCCTGCTTGCTGGTGATCAGGTTGTATTTGGGCCGGGTCAGGTGCTGACCGGCGACCCCAATGTCGAAGCTCGCTCCATTTTCCAGCAATTGGCGGAAAATCAACCCCGCATTGATGTCCACATAATTGGTGTTCATGCCGACGCCGTTGCGGTCGGGACTGTTTCCAACACCGAGCATGCCGCCCAGTTCCAGCTCGTCTTCAAACTGGATTTCGGTGGACATCTGGTCGAAACGCCGTTGCACATAACCGCCCTGACCGCCGAGGGTCAGGTAACTTCTCCCTTTTTTATCGAGCGCCAAGTGATAGGCCGCAGAAAACAGGGCGCTGCCACGGCGAAGCTGGCCGGAACCCACCTGATCCTGGAAAACGGAAATCCCGACGCCCACCCAGTCGCGCTTGCCGAAACCGGTGATCACCGGGGCATCCAGATAGATGGACGGAGTCGTAAACTCCCGGGGAATGATACTGTACCATTGGTCGCGGAAAATACCGCCTATCCGCAAGGTCCCTTCAAACGCTCCCGTCGTAGCGGGATTGAGGGTCAGGGGAGACATGTTGAAAAGAGAGTAGTGGACATCCTGTCCCATCAGCCCTCCACCCCACGAAATCAAAACAACAAAAAGTAAAGCTCTAACCAATTTCATAGTTTGGCGTTTAAAAAATATTCTCGATTATTTTGTTTACGGCAGGTTTACTCCTTTCTCCTCCGCCTTAATCCGAGCCAATTTAGCGGATATAAGGAAGTTGAACAAACATCTATCCTGTTAATTTCTACTTTACGCGACAATTCTACTACTTATTCGACAATTTCTAAATTTTAACTACCCAGCGGGCCTGTGAGGCCATGATATTGCGCCTTCTGCGCAATATCCACCACGTCCTGCTCCGTCATGCAGCGAAAATGCCCTTTGGGACAGCGCTCGTAGCCGATCTTCGAGCAGGGACGGCAGCTTAGTCCCAGCACCTCCATGGTGGTATTGAGGTCCATTCCGTCGGGGTAAAAGGGGCTCATGCCAAAACCCGGAACGGTATTGCCCCAGACCGACACGATGGGCTTGCGGAAGGCCGCCGCGATATGCATCAGGCCCGTGTCGTGGGTGATGACCACCTCCGCCTGCCGAATCACGGAGGCGGATTGGTGGAGGGAAAGAACGCCACAAAGATTATATACGTGTCCACCGGCATTTCGGGCAACCAGCTCTCCCGTCTCCCGGTCGCCCGGCCCGCCCAGCAACAACACCGGTTGCGCGATGCCCCTGCAAACCGCCTCCAGTTGGGCTGCGGGAAGCCGCTTGGTCCCGTGCGCTGCGCCGATGGCAAAGGCAATATAGGGCTTTCGCGCCGCTTCTATCATCGAAAAAGGATCCAGCTCCTCACCGGGAGGGATAAAGTAGTCGAGTCCGGCGCCGTCGTAGGCCAGCCCGAGCTTCCGGAGCGGGCTCATGTAGCGGTCGACGATGTGCACACCGGGAAGGCGTTGGAGCCCGAAGCGGACCAGCAGCCATTTTTCCAGATTCAGCTTGGGGAAGGCAACAGAAGGCCTTGCAAGGGCCCTCCTGACTTTTGCGCTGCGCAGGTTGCGATGCAGATCGACCACCAGATCGAAGCGGGCCGCCCGGAGAGCGGGGATGATTTCCTTTACATCCTTGTCGATCGTATGCAATTGGTCGACGTAGGGGTTGGCTTCCATCACGGACCGGAAGGCGGATTTGGTCAGGTAATGGAGTTCCACGCCCCATTGCCGCTTGAGGCAGCGCAGGACGGGAGAGGTCAGGACCATATCTCCTATCGAGGAAAACCGGATGACGAGTACTTTGCGGATCACCAAAACGTAGGTTCCTTGTCCTTGAGTTCTTCTTTATCTTTTTTTACGTCGAAGATCACCTTCCGGTTATCCACTATGGCGTTTAGCTGGGTGAAAAACTCCGCTACGTCGGGGCGCACTTCCCACCTGGGGTTGCCCCATTGCACGGTATGCTCGGTCATTTCGTCGGCCTGGCGGATAAAATAGCTCATGTTTCCCGGATAGTTGAAGTCGTACTTGTGGAGCCGCAGGCTGTCCATCTCCTTGTAAAGTATCCTGGCATCCGATTTGGAGAGGGCTTGAAGTTCAAAGGTATCCGATTTGCCGAAACCCAATTCGAAGAGGAAAATCTGGCCGTTGGCCAGAAGCAGGTATTCCTGGAAAGAGCCGGCAATTCCTCCCCCGGACCCGAAGCGGAGCTGTTGGTCGGGAAGTTCGTCGAGGCCATACTTTACCGGAAGGCAGGCGGAAAAGAGCAAAAGCGCCATAAACGGCCAAAACAGGGTTCGTAGAGACATAGATTCGGAGTTATTTGCCCGAAATTTAGCCAAAATTCAGAAACTTTTCCCGCATCCTCGAATATATGCCCCGTTAGCGCAAAAGTGGCCTCCCCTTCCTCAATCGTTAAGAATTTCCTAAAAACCGTTAAAGGTTTGTCAATACGGGATACAGGTGCTATTTTTGGCCACTGTTGTCTATTGAAAACTTCAAAATCATTACCCATGAAAAGATTTCTTCTTGCTTTCGCTTTGCTGGGCTTCGTTTCTTTCGCCGCTCAGGGTCAAAGCTGCTGCGCCAAGGCAGGTAAAACCGCCGGCGTCAAGTCGGATGTTTCCTGCTCCTCCTCTACTTCCAACTCCGAAGCTTTCAAGGCAGCTTCCCTGGATGACTCTATCGAACAACGCGTCGACAATACCACGGGCAAAGTTTCTTTCGTCCGCCGCGAAGTGGATGCCTCTACCGGCCATGCCAACTACGTTCCCGTTGAATTTTCTTCCGAAACCAAGCGCTTCGTAAATCAGGCCCCCGAAATGAAGGCCGATTGCCACAAGGAAGGAAAGACCGCAGCTTGCTGCGCCAATGGTACCGGTGCTTGCTGCACCAAAGAAAGCAGCTCCAAAACTTCCTCTACCTCCGTCAAGCTCATCAAAAGCACTTCCGGAACCAACTAATCCGCTGATTACCTTTTTCTGTATTCATACATCAAAAAAGCCCCTTCCTTACCGGTGGGGGCTTTTTTGAGTTGAAAGAAGAGTTGAAGAGTTGAAATAGGGCTTTTTGACGAAGTCAAAAAGTGAAGTTTAAACTTTTCAACTTTAAACTTTCAACTCACTTCCTATACTCCGAATAAATAACTCCCTTGCGGTATTCCTTCATGACGTGCGCCACGGTAGCGGTGAGGTTTTTGGGGAGCTTGTCGAGCGAAAACCATTCCACGACCTTGAACTTCTCCGGTTCGCGGGTCTGGAGGGCGCCCTCCCAGCGGGTGGCCTTGAAATATAGCGTAATTCGCTGGCTAAGGGTCGTTTTCTTGTGCAGTACATGCACTAATTGAAGGTCCTTGGGGCGCAGGATAATACCCGCCTCTTCGAGGCTCTCCCGAATCAGGGACTCCCGGGCGTATTCCATGGATTCCACCGTTCCGCCCACCAGGGTATAGTTTCCCCCGTTCTCCTTTGTCTGCTTCAACAAGAGGATCTTGCCCTTGTTGTACAGAATCAGGCGGACTTTCAAGATTACCCTTCCCGTCTTCGTATTCAGGTCTGGCGTCATGCCACAAAAATGAATAATTAATTGACAAAAACCAATGCCTAGGAAGGGCAAACCGTACCTTTGCAGATAGTAAAACAGATTATTATGAACATCGTTGTTTCCGGGGCTAGCAAAGGGATCGGCAGGGCCGTCGCAGATGAGTTTGCCTCCCAGGGCTTCGACGTGGCGGTTTGTGCAAGAGACGAAAAAGTGCTGTTGGAGATGGAGGAGCAATATGCCCGCCAATTCCCCGCATGCAGGCTACTGGCCCTGCGGGCCGACCTGAGCAGGAAGGACGACACCCAGGCCTTCGCCAACGCGGTGCTGTCCGAATGGGGCTCGGTGGATGTGCTGGTCAATAATGCGGGCATCTTCATCCCCGGCGCGGTGCACGAAGAGCCGGATGGGCAGCTCGAACAAATGATGGAGATCAACCTATACAGCGCCTACCGGCTTACCCGGGCCTTGCTGCCTTCCATGCTGCAAAAAGGCCGCGGCCATATTTTCAACATGTGCTCCATCGCCAGCCTGCATGCCTACCCGAACGGCGGATCCTACGGCATTTCAAAATTTGCCCTGCAAGGGTTTTCCAAGAATCTGCGCGAAGAGCTCAAAACAAAAGGCATAAGAGTCAGTTCCATCATCCCCGGCGCCACCTGGACGGATTCCTGGGCGGAGGCGGGGTTTCATCCGAGCAGGCTCATGGAGGCCCGGGATATCGCCCTGAGCGTCTGGAGCGCCTGGTCGCTGAGCCCTTCGGCAGTGGTGGAGGATATTATCATTCGGCCTTTACTGGGGGATTTATAATTTCGAGAAATCATCTTCAGTTTAGAAGGTTTAGAGAGTTTAGGGAGGTTTAGTTTCTTCCAAATACTAAACCAACTAAACTCCCTAAACCTCCTAAACTAAAAATATGGCTTGGAAATCCGCTCTCATCCGTCCCTTCGCCAAATCGGTTGCCCGCGGCATCAGGCGCTGGTCGGCCGAGGCGCTGGGCGCCCAGCGGCAGGTTTTCCGCTCCCTGATGCAGGTAGCGGCCGGCACTGCTTTCGGAAAAGAATACCGCCTGAAGCCCGACAGCTCCTACGACGCTTTCCGCCAACAAGTCCCCATACGCGACTACGAAGGATTCCGGCCTTATGTCGAGCGCATCATCGCCGGCGAACACGATGTGTTGTGGAAAGGCCGTCCGGTTTATTTCGCCAAAACTTCCGGCACCACTTCCGGGGTGAAGTACATCCCCATTACCCGAGAAAGCCTGCCCAACCATTTCGGCACGGCCCGCAACGCCCTTTTTAACTATTTGGCCCAAACGGGCAATGGGCAATGGATGGACGGAAAAATGATCTTCCTGTCCGGAAGCCCGGTACTCGACACCACCGGCGGAATCCTGACCGGACGCTTGTCAGGCATCGCCAACCACCTCGTGCCGGCCTGGGTCAAAGGCAACCAACTGCCCAGTTACCGGACCAACTGCATCGAAGACTGGGAACAAAAGGTCGGGGAGATCGTCCGGGAAACCCTGGACCAGGACATGAGGCTCATCAGCGGCATTCCCCCCTGGGTGCAGATGTACTACGAGCGGCTGTTGGAGCGCTCGGGCAAAAAATACATCAAGGACCTGTTTCCCAATTTCTCGGTTTTCGTGTACGGCGGGGTCAATTTCGAGCCCTACCGCGCCAGCCTCGAAGAACTGGTGGGCAAAAGGATGGACAGCGTCGAAACCTATCCGGCCTCCGAAGGTTTTCTGGCTTTTCAGGACAGCCAGAGCGAACCGGGGCTCCTGCTCAACGTCCATTCCGGGATCTTCTTCGAATTCGTGCCCGCCGAGGAGATCGACCGGGAAAACCCCCGCCGATTGTCCCTTGCAGAGGTGGAAACCGGCGTCAATTACGCCCTGATCCTGAGCTCCAACGCCGGCCTTTGGGCCTATGATATCGGCGACACGGTCCGCTTTGTCTCCAAAAATCCCTACCGCATCGTGGTGACGGGCAGGGTCAAGCATTTCATTTCCGCATTCGGCGAGCACGTCATCGGCAAGGAGGTGGAGGAGGCTTTCGGCCAGGCCATCGCAGGCACGGAGGTCAAGGTGGTGGAGTTTACCGTGGCGCCGCAGGTGCGGCCTCCGGAGGGCGGGCTCCCCTACCATGAATGGCTCATCGAGTTCGAGCATCCGCCCGAAGATCTGGGCGCGCTGGAGAAGGCCCTGGATCAGGCCATGATGGAACAAAACATCTATTATCAGGACCTCATCGAAGGAAAGATCCTTCGCCAGGCAAAGATCACGCCTTTACAGCGCGACGCATTCCGGAATTTCATGAAAAGCCAGGGGAAACTGGGCGGCCAGAACAAGGTGCCGCGCTTGTCGAACGACCGGAATATTGCGGAGGAGCTTTTTAAGTATAAAATTCCGTATATTTGAACCCCTTACTTAACATTTCATCATTTTAAACCTCTCCACCATGGGTAAAGGCGATAAAAGGTCGACAAAAGGAAAAATTTGGAGGGGCTCTCACGGCAAAAAGCGCGCGAAGAAAAGCAACAAGCCGCAGCCGAGTGTCGAGTCCATTCCCAAACAGGCGCAATAAGCCTGTGGAAAGCGGATGCGCCATGCAGGTGCGTCCGCTTTCTCCTTTACTCCCAAAGCACGCGGCCCCGGCAGACGGGGACTTTCTCCTCCCCTTTCCGGTTGATCCCGATCAGGTATTCTTTGCCTGCCTCCCGCTCCTCTTTCTGAAACTCCAGTTCCTCCCCGAATACCGTTTCGGCCATGTAGTTGAGGTCCAGCCGGCTCACTCGTTTGCTTTCGAATAGTGCAAGCGGAAAAAAATCCATTATCCACTGGATATACCGAATGCTGTTGACGTGGCGCAGGATGTCCAGGTCGCTATACACGACCCTGTAATCTCGCTGCTCTGCTATCTCAGGCCCCAGTGGCGAAACCTTTTCGGTGCCCTCCACCAGAGAGGGCTTCTCCGCCATTACGTGCTCTACCCCCAGAAATTGCCGGAGAATTTCGGGCTTGCGGGTCTTCAGGTCGATCATGGCCCAGGAGGAACTCGCGCCGCCAATGACTTCTTTTGCCTCGTTCAAGATATGGAAGTTCCTGCTGGAGAATACGTCGCCGACCTCTTTGACCCAGGTCTCGATCCAGATCTTTTCGTATTGACGGGGATATTGGTCCACCCGAATGGCAATGCGGGTGAGAAACCAGGCTTTGTGGTTTTTCAGCAGGTCGCGCAGCCCGAATTCGCGCTGATCGGCATGGATGCCGGCGCTTTCGAGCAGGTAGTGGCCCAGGCCCATGAGGGTGATCTGTTGCCGGAAATCGACCTGATAAGGTTGAACGACGAAGGGGTAAAGTCCTATTCTATCCATCCGGGGCTTAGGTTGGCAATTCCAGTTTTGTGAGAATGATCTTGTCCACCCGGCGGCCGTCCATATCTACGATCTCGAATTTATGGCCTTTGTGCTCGAAGTGGTCGCCCGCCATCGGGATCCTGTTGAGGCGGAAGATCACGAAGCCGGCCAGGGTGGCGTAGTGTTCGGGGTCTTCGTTCACCAGTTCCTCCCCCAGATAATCGTTGAGGTTCGGGATCAGCAGGGAGCCGTTCACCAGCAGGGAGGAGTCGTCGCGGACGATAAATTCGGGCTCTTCCTCTTCTCCAAGAATGGGCAGATCTCCCAAAATAGCGGAGGTCAGGTCGTGGAGGGTGACGATCCCCTCAAAGGAACCGAACTCGTCGACGACGATGCCCAGGTATTGTTTATGGGTTTTGAACAGCCGCAGGATGTCGATGGCCGACATGATCTCCGGGATATAGAGGGGCTTTTGCAGGATAGACGCCATGGTAAACCCGGGCTCGTTGCGTTTTTCGAAAAAATCCTTTGCGTTGAGGATGCCCTGGATCTCTTCGATGGTTTCCCGGCAGGCCGGAAATTTCGAAAAACCGCTTTCCCGGATCTGGGTGGCAATCAGGTCGGGCGGATCTTCTACATCAATCCACTCCACATCCGTGCGGTGGGTCATCAGGTTTTTGGCCTTCTGGTCGGCGAACAGGAAGATGTTCTGATGTATCCTGCTCTCGTCGGATTTGATCACCCCCTGCGTGCCGGCCGCTTTGATCAGCTGGCGCAATTCCTCTTCCGTCAGGGCGTCCTGATCGCGGCCCTTGATGCCGAGCAGCCGCAATACGATCCGCGTGCTGACGGAGAGCAACTTGACCAGGGGGTAGGTAATGAGGGTAATAAATTTGACGAAAGACCCGAAGAACAAGGCGATCGGTTCGGCATAATTGAGGGCGATGGTCTTGGGAATGAGTTCCCCGATCACGATGGTGAAATAGGTGATCGTGCCGATGACGATCACGAGGGCTATCTCGTGGGAGTAATAGTTCAGGGACTCAAACTGGGCTACCCAGGGCTCGAAGTTGTCGACCAGGGTGGCGCCGCCATAGGCGCCTGCGATGATCCCGATCAAGGTGATGCCCACCTGCACAGAGGACAGAAAGTTTTCGGGTTGCCGGAGCAGATCGAGCACCGTTTTGGCCCTAAGATCCCCTTTGAGCGCCTTCTGCTCGATCCGGCTGCGCTTGACCGACACAAGGGCGATCTCCGACAGCGAGAACAGGCCGTTAAGGAGGGTAAGGAAAAAAATGATTAATATTTCCATTTTGATATTTGCTCAAGTTGCGGATTAGCCGCTAAAAACAAATCTTCAAAAGTTTTCCCCCGCCTGCGGCCCCCACCACTTTCAAATAATTTCAGTTGCGCTATAGCAATTTTTTTTTATTAAATAATACATACAGGTAGTCAGATAATTGCGAAGGTATGGAATGTTGGCGATCCATGCAGCCTGCCTCCTCGCTTTGAGGCCGAATTTGTAGCGGTATATGGGATTGACGAGGTAGGCACGCCGCTGGAGCATGCTGTAACCCGTCTGCCGGACGATCTTTTCGAAGCGCTCGATCGAAATACCGGTCTCTTTGATCTCCATTAAATTGGCCACTTTGACCGGATTTTTTTCAAACAGTTCCAGGACAAAGCGATAGGCCCGGGCGGGCAAAAGATGGTAATACGGCAGTGCGGCCAGCAATCGGGTGTCGCAGATCTGCTGGTGGCCCCCATAGGGCATTTGCCAGGGCGGGAACCCGAAAAACACCAATCCGCCGGGCGCCAGAAACTCCTTCATGCGCTCTAAAAACCGGGCCTGGTCGTGTATATGCTCGATGACGTCTTTTAGGATGACGAGGTCGAAGCGATGGCCGAAATCGCCGACCGGATCTGCGTCGTAGATATCTTTTGTAAAAAAGCGAACCCTTCCCGCCTGGAAATCTTCCGCTAAAAATTCTTTAGCCAGCTCGATCCGCGAATCGGCCAGGTCGACCCCCACGCATTCGCAGCCCGCTTCCAGGAAAGCTTTCAACACGCCGGCCTCGGCGCAGCCGATTTCCAGCACCCGCATCCCCGGGCGCAAGGGGGCTTGTTGTTCGATGAAGGGGATGATATAATCGCGGGCGGTCTGGTATTGGAAATCGAAATACCGGGGCTTGTTCCTGTGGAATTCGTACATGAATGGCGGCTTGGCTTTTCCCCCGCAAACTTAGGGGTTTTGTGATGCTATCTTATTATTTTTAACATATTGCGGAAAATATAAAAAATGGTAGTTTTGAGCGCCATCGAAAATAAAATCCTCAGGTCATGAATACCGTGATCAAACCAACTATCGCCTGCCAACAAGTAGACTCCTACCGGCTGGACCCCTCTTTTATCCATTCCTACGCGCCGAATGTGGGAGATGTGGGCCTGTTTGAGGTCTTGTCCCCCGGCAAGCACCGGCTTATCCAAAACCCGCAGGGCGCGAATACCTATATCTACGAAGGCGACCATATCCTGGCGGTGTTCGGCAACCGGTATGCCACCAAGGTGTTCGAAGGCGTGGTGCCCGTCGAACCCCAAACGGTTTACCAGATGCTGGGCCGCGGAGGGGTCATCGGGAGCGTTCGGACAGCCCATTCCAAGATAGAGGAACCCACCCTCCTCCGGCAGATCGCCTACGCCGTCGACGACAAGGGACAAGTGCTGAATACCCTTTATCTTCGAAATCAGGGTAGCAGGTTCGACCCAAACCGCACCTTTCCCGGGCAGGTCATCCTTTCGGTCGGCACGACTATGGACAGCGGCAAAACCACTTCGGCGGCCTACCTGGCAGGCGGGCTGAAAAGAGCCGGTTTCCGCGTGGCTTATATCAAACTCACCGGCACCCTCTTCCTCAAAGACACCCCCTTCGTGCTCGACCGGGGCGCGGATATGGCCATCGACTTTTCCATGTTCGGCTACCCTTCCACCTACTGCTGCGAACTGGATGAACTGCTGGACCTCCACCAGTCGCTTCTCGATGCGACGGCGCCCGCCCGGCCGGATTATATCCTGATCGAAATTGCCGACGGCCTGCTGCAGCGCGAAACCCACATGCTCCTGAGCGATCCCGGGTTTATGCGGACGGTCGACGAGGTGTTGTTCTCCTGTAGCGACAGTCTCGGCGCGCTGGGCGGACTTCAGGTGCTCGCCAAGCTGGGCATCACGCCTTTTGCCCTTAGCGGCTTATTGACCGTCAGCCCCTTGCTGGTGGAAGAAACCCGGGCTTTTGTCCGGGAGCCCATTTTTACGATAGAAGAACTTCTCGAGGGTCCGGCGGTGCAATTGCTGCTCCAGAGACAACAATCCCGCTCCATGGAGTTGCGGCGGGCCTGAAATAAAAAACGGGCTTCGGGCCGAAGCCCTAAACCCGTTTGAGATAGTCCACATCCGGTTTTACCGGGGTGTGCCTTTATGCCGGTACGGCATCTTTTTCGTGACGACGGCTTTCCATGTACTTTTCGATCAGTTCGGGCACTTTTTCAAAGGCTGCCGTGATGCCTTTGTTCAGCTTGGTATTGACAAAGGTGATCTCGCCGCCTCTCGATACCAGGAATCCCAGGGGCTCCATTCCAATCCCGGCGCCTGCGCCGCCCATGTCGCCATGGCCTGCTTTGACAGCTTCTCCTTCCAGTTCTCCCGAGCCGAAGCCCATGCCTACGCGAATGACGGGCACGCACTCAAATTCGCCGAGTTTGAATGGTTTTCCGATGATCGCTTCGGTTTTTACCTCGTTTTTGATAAAGTCGGTTACTTTAGCCAGGACTTCATCCATATTCAACAGCTTCATAGGGCATGTTTTTGGGTTAATAAATATTCTCCGATTAATGAATTAATGCCCAAATTACCCGCCACACGCGGTTTACAGCCAGAAAGTCGAGCGAATTTCTGCCGGTAAAGTTGACGACCACAGAGCGGTCTTTTCTGGAAACAAGGGTAAAAAAAGGGAAGAGGAAAGCGTTCAAAATATAATCATCCGTGTCGAGGATCAGGCGAAACCGCAATACCCGAAAACTGCCCATCAGGTGGCGGAACTTTCTCCAAATTGTTGCCGGGCGGGTTTTCCAGGTTCTTTTCGGGCCTTCTTCACTTGCTCCTCTTTGTGCTCTTTCGTTCCGAACACCTCTACCTCTTTTTTCCACCTGCCCAGGCAAATCCGAACCTTCCAAACCTCAGGCCCCGGCAACAACCGGATTTTTGCAAGCCCTTTCAATCGCACCTGATAAACCCCGGCATCGGTATTGACCTCCACCGCGATGGGCAAAAGCAAGAGCCCTATCAACAAAAGAAGAACTACGGAGACGACAATCACCCAAATCATGATTTCCCTCCAATTTTTTTATGCAGTCACTCCTGGTTTCTGATGCCCGTAATGTATCTTAGGCGCTGGAAAAAAGTACTGATTTTCGTCATCGCTCCCCGTGATTTTTATCACGCCCCGGAGCGCGCAATGGTTTCCGATGAACAAGATCCTCATTATTGAAGACCACCTCGAAGTTCGCGAAAACCTGCAGGAATTGCTCGAGCTTTGCCATTACGATGTGATATCCGCGCCAAACGGGGAAAAAGGCCTTGAACTGGCCCTTTCCCGGCAACCCGACCTGATTCTCTGCGACATCATGATGCCGGGTATTGACGGGTACGAGGTTTTGTCCACCCTGACCCAGCACCCCGAAACCGCCGCGATCCCTTTTATTTTTCTGAGCGCAAAAGCCGATAAAACGGATATTCGCAAGGGCATGCAACAGGGGGCCGACGATTACCTGACCAAACCATTCGAAGAGGAAGAACTCCTGAAGGCCATAGAGGCGCGGCTTCGAAAAAGCCACCTCCTGAAGCCCGATCTGCCCCTTTCCAGCGACGGCCTCCACTCTTTTCTGTTCCACGCCAGAAAAGAAGGCGGCCTGCGGCTCGACACCGAGTTCATGGCGGGAATAAAGAAATTTCGCCCGGGTCAGGCCATTTTTCAGGATGGGCAAAACCCGGATCATCTATTTTTTCTCGCCTCCGGAAAAGTAAGGATGTACAGGCCCGAACAGGCCGACGATATGACCCTGTCCTCTTTTTTCGAACGCGGAAGCTTTTTCGGGTACGAGGCCCTCATCCAGGGAACCTCGTATATGCATTGTGCGGAAGCGGTGGAAATGTCGGAAATATCGCTTATTTCGAAAAGCGACTTTTTCCTGCTCCTCCTGCACAACCGCACCTTTTCCGTGCGCTTTATCCAAATGATCGCCAACCGGGTTGCAGATCGGGAAAGGCAATTGCTGGGGATGGTCATGGCCCTCTCCCATCGAACGGTCGCCCAAACCATCCTGGAGTTATTTTCGGTTCAAACCGGCAAAAAGGACGATGTGATCCCCATGGAAGCCCTGCAATCCAGGGCTCAGGTAGCCAGCCTCAACCTGACGCTGGCACTGCGCCATTTCGGACGGGAGAAGGTCATAAATTTTGGACCGGAGGGTATCCAGGTTCTGGATTCTCAAAAATTGCGGGTTGCGGCCAATGGTTAACCCGCCCCGACGGTTACTTTTTCTGAAGAATGCGCCATTCGCTTTCCCTCGGTCAACAACATATCGATATTCCCGTAAAACTCCTCCAGGAAAGAGATGATATCCTGCCGGTCTTCCATTGGTAGCATATAGAACTCCTGGCATAACTGCATCAAGCGGTCTTTGCGCTGTTTGAACAATTCGAGCACGGGCTCCAGCTGTTTACGGTCCTTCCCCCTCCATTGGAAAAAGCGATCGCGAACCGTTTCAATGGGGAGCATGGAGTGCGGGCTGGCATAAGGGGCGTTGACCAGGCCCGAGCGGTCGAAATCGTAGGGTACCGGGTAAGGCAGGCCCCCCTCTTTGGGCGTCAAAAGCCTTACGTTGTGCTGGTTATCCAGGTTCCAGTCGGTGTTTCCGATCATGAACTGGAAAACGGCGAAGCGGTTGTAATCCTCGCCCGAGATGGCTTTGACCGGCCCATCCACGACAGCGTCTTCCGCTTTGAGGCGTTTGAGCAGGTCTTTCTTGGGTTCCAGCAAAATGGCGATGCTCTGCACGGTTTCTTCGCCGCCATCGCGGTCCTCGTAAGTGACGTGGATCAGGCGGGTGCGAAAGCTGGCGTCGGTGAGTTCGGCATACAGAAGATAGGTGAGGTATTCGCGGAGCAACAGCGTCTCGCCCTTGTCTTCCGTGCAGTGCGTCACGAGTTTGAAATGGCCTTTTTTGGCGCCCAGTTCCTTGTTTTCAAAAGTGCTCAGCTTCAACGGGGGGAAGGTGCATACTTCGCGGCGGTTTTTTCCGCGAACGGAGATCTCTACCGGCATGCTGATCTGCCTGCCGTCTTTTTCCACCCAATTCAGGATGCCCGGAAAGTCGGCGCTGTCCTTGTCGTAAACGGCATCGAGGTCCAGCCGAAGCGTGATGGCCTCCACCGAATTAACAGAAAAGTAATTGAACAGCGAGATCCCTTTTTTGGGTTCGGGACCGTTGGAGCGGAGTACAAAAAACGAGCAAACGGCTAGTATCGTCAAACCGGTTGTCAATAAAAAGATCCTTGATTTTTTGGAGATGATGGGGGTTCTCATGAATTTCATTGTTGATAATGGTCGGACAAAGGTAAGCGGAAGATGCAATGCAGATGGGTCCTTTCGACAAATAGGCAGAATTTTTCGATCACCCTCCCAATGACGATCCCGGCCCTGGAAAGTTGCAATTTTGGATTTTTTTGTGTGGGTGGGCTGCGCCCGCGGGGCCGGCCTCCGGCCGGTCCTCGTGCTACCCTTTTAAAAATGGTAATTTAGCGTCTAAGAGAATTGGTATTATGAGAAGCTGCTGGCGGCCTTTCGTCATTTTTTTGGCCTGCCTTGGCCCCGGTCCGGTCATTGGTCAGGTTTCTCTGTTTGATTTCCTCTACCGGCCCGACTCCTTGCTCGAGATCGCCCTTCAATGCGACTGGGAGGCCTGGATGGCGGTCCGGAGAACGGAGCAAGAGGTCGATGGGAGGTTTTTTGTCCCGGATAAAAATGGAGAGAGGTTGGGATTGAAGGCAGGCATTTCCGTGCGGGGAAAATTCCGGCGTCGGGTTTGCGAATTTCCTCCGATCCGGCTCGAATTTTCCAAAAAAGAGCTCCGCTCCAAGGGCTTTCTTCCGCTCGACAATATGAAGCTGGTGACCCATTGCCTGGATGATTCCCTCAGCCAGGAGCGCATGGCCCGCGAGTACCTCATTTACCGGATGTACCAATCGCTGAGTCCTTATGCCTTCCGGGCGCAGTTCTCCAAAGTGGATTACCTCGACAACGACCCCTCCAAACCGGTCCTCACCCAATACGGCATTTTGCTGGAAGACGACCTGGTGCTGGCCCAGCGGATGGGTTTGGAACAAGCCGATACCCTGAATTTGGGTCCTTCCGACTTTCCGGAGGATATGGTCGATGTGCATGCCCTGTTTCAATACCTGATCGGCAACACCGACTGGAGCCTGGCCATGAGCCGGAATATGAACCTGCTGGCGGATAAAGGATCCGGACGGTATATTCTAGTGCCCTACGACTTCGATTTTGCGGGGTTTGTCAATGCTTCTTATGCCATTCCCAACCCCGATTTCAAGCTGAAGTCCCTGCGGCAGCGGGTCTATCTGGGAGGTCAGCCCCCTTCTGAATCGGCCCGGGCCAAGGTGCTCGCCCAAAAGCCCGTGTTTATCGACCTGATCCGAAAATCGCCTTTTCTTACCGCCACGGCCAAAGCGGACTGCATCGGATTCCTCAATTCCGGGTTTAGAGAGATCAAGAAGAACAAAATTGTGTATCCGGCTTTTTAAATAGTGACGTACTGGTAGTGACCGGGTGACTGAGTCACCCGGTCACTACCAGTTTTGAATAAATCTTCCAAAACGCTCATAAAATATGATATGGTATTACACTTACGTCTTGAATTGACTCACCGGGTGACTCAGTCACCCGGTCACTACTAATTATTTTAAAATTCACCAAACTATCAATAAAAAAGACGAGGGTATTGCACTTACGTCTTGAATTGACTCACCGGGTGACTCAGTCACCCGGTCACTATAAAAAACCATTGCAGTGTTAAGCGTCGAAGAAGCAACCCAATTAATCCTCCAACACCCCGGCCGATGGGGCTTCGAAACCGTCCCCCTTTCGCAGGCCTGGGGCCGCGTATTGGCCGAACCGCTCATCGCGGACCGCGATTTCCCCCCATTCAACAGGGCCTCCATGGATGGCATCGCCATCGACTTCCGGGCTTTTTCCTCCGGAGGGCGGGAGTTTGCGGTGCAAGCCATTCAGGCGGCCGGGATGCCTCCCCTCCGCCTGGAAAACGCAGCCGACTGCCTGGAGATCATGACCGGCGCCATCCTGCCGGACGGAACAGACACCGTGATCCGCTACGAAGACCTGGACCTGAAGGATGGCCGTGCAAGACTGACGACCGAAGATATCCGCAAAGGCCAGAATGCCCACCTCCGAGGCGCCGACCGCAAGGAGGGAGAGCAGATCGCGCCCGCGGGGACCCGCCTGGGCGCTGCGGAACTGGGCATCGCAGCCACCATTGGCAAAACCATCCTTTCCGTTTTCAGGCGCCCCAGGATCGCGCTCATCGCGACGGGCGACGAGCTCGTTCCCGTAGAATCTTCTCCTCTGCCCCACCAGGTGAGGACATCCAATATTTACGCATTACAGGGGCTTTTTCAATCCTGGCATATCGACGCCGCCTTACTGCACATTAGCGACGACCGGGAGGAGATCCGGAAAAAACTCGGAGAGGCGCTCGATCAACACGATGTGCTGGTGCTGAGCGGCGGCGTTTCTGCCGGCAAGTTCGACTACGTGCCGGAGGTGCTCGAGGAGTTGGGTGTGCGAAAAATATTCCACAAAGTGCAGCAACGCCCCGGCAAGCCTTTCTGGTTTGGCGTGGCGGAAGGGAAAACCGTTTTTGCCCTGCCCGGCAACCCGGTCTCTTCCTTTATGTGCACGGTCCGCTATATTCAGCCCTGGCTGAGGTCCAGCCTGTCGATGCAAGCCCTGACTCCCCTGCTCTGCGCGCTCGAAACGGATTATTCCTTCACCCCCTCCCTGACTTTTTTCCTCCAGGTGAAGGTCTTTACCGCTCCCGACGGGCGGCTGATAGGCCAGCCGAGGACCGGCAAAGGATCCGGCGACCTGGCCAACCTGGCCGACGCCGACGGATTCCTCGAACTGCCCGCTTCCCAAACTTCTTTTCCCGCCGGATCGGCATTTCCGCTCTGGCTTTATCGCTCCATTCAAAACCTTTTCCCACCTCGACGAATCCGGCAACCCCCGCATGGTGGACGTCGGCGCGAAAGCGATCACCCAACGCAGCGCCCGCGCCCAGTGCCTGGTCCATTTGGGAGCACAGGTGCTTTCCCAACTCCAGGGCCAGGATTGGCAAAGCCCCAAAGGACCCGTGTTTCAAACCGCTATCCTGGCCGGCGTCATGGGGGCCAAAAAAACCGGCGATCTCATCCCCCTCTGCCACCCCCTGGGCCTCGACCATTGCCATATCGAAATTTCCGTGGCCGGCCCCGAGGAGGTCCTCATCCAGTGCACCGCCAGCGTCAGCGGCAAAACCGGAGTGGAAATGGAAGCCCTCACCGGCGCAAGCATCGCCGCGCTCACCCTCTACGATATGTGCAAAGCCCTCTCCCACGATATCCGGATCGTGGAATTAAAGCTGATGGAGAAAACCGGAGGGAAAAAAGATTTTAAAAGAACCTAAATGCCAATTAATATCTTAAAAGGGCAAGGCGCAGTCTGTGACTGCGCCTTGCCCTTTTAAATACTTCATTTGCCGCCGAAGGCGGCAAATAAAAAAAAAGCCCAACCGCATTGGGGGCAGTCGGGCCGACACACTATGGAATAACATCTTTATTTGGGTGGTTGGCTAATTAAAGCCGCATTTACTATAATGCAAAATACGTGCCAAAAAAAGAGCCCTCCGGGACTGCCGGAGGGCCTGCTTGCTATGTTGAGGATAGCAATATCGAATGGGAATTCATATCAGTTCAGATCAATCGATCAGGATCATCTTTCGGACTTCGGTAATGGCGTCGGTTTCCAGTTTGTAGTAGTACATCCCTTTGCCGGGCAGTTGCTCGCGGCCCACCGTAAATTCGTGGTAGCCCTTGTCCCAGGAAGCTGTGTGTCGCAAGACCTCTTTTCCGGAAAGGTCGAATACGACCAGGGCGCCCTGCACCGGACGATCGACGGAGAAACCGATGACGGTCGAACGGTCAAAGGGGTTGGGCCGGTTTTGGTAGATTCGGAGCCCTTCCTCCATCGGGGCGGAAGCTTGTAATCGGACTGCGAGTAAATCTCCACCGACCCGGTAGGCCTCCGTCCGGAGGCGTCCCGAATCGATGTTTATCCACTCCAGTAGATATCCTGTTTGCAGGGCTTTCAGGTGAATAGTAAATAAGCAGTCTTCTTCTTTCATCGCGACCCCGCCGGCGGCATTCCAGCTGAACAGGATCTGCCCCTCCCGGGAAAATTGTTCTCCGAAATTGTCTTGGCCCAGGCCGGGCAGGTCGCAGGAACTGATACCCCCCCATTCCAGTTTTTCCGGATCGAGGTTCAGGGTAAATTGCAGGCCCATGATGTCTTCGAAATCGAGCCCTCGGAAGGCCACTTCATAGCTTTGGCCTTGTTCGAGCAGCCGGTTTTCGGTCGAAAGGTGCAGGACGCCCGCATAATCGCGTTGATCGGCCCCATCGGTCATTTGGTTGGGAGCGGCGCTTCCGTTTACGTCGCCCACTTTAATGGCCACAAAGTCGGCGTACAGGTTGTCGGAGCTCAGGTTGTTGAGGCTGATCACCTCCGGGATCGGTTGCGCAAAGGGGTTCTGTGGGTTGGTAAAGGCGAAATTCTTATCGACGAAGCGCCAGGATTTGTTGGCTGTAAAATTGTTATCCAGCCCCAGGATGACCCTTCGGATGACCACCATATCGACCGTGGTCACGAGCCCCGAGCGGTTGACATCCGCCGCAATGATCTTATAGGGCGAATCCAACAGCTCTACCCCGAGGATATGCCGGGTGATCAACACCAGGTCGTAGGTGGTGACCCCGTTGTCCGAATCCTCGTCCTTGATGGGCGCCAGGGTATAGTCGTACGACCCGGGTTGGCCGGAGAATACAAAGGGACTGCCCATCTGCATCGTGTCGGGCGAACCCGAAATGTGGACTTCCACATCATCGACCTCATCCCCCATTTCCGTCTCTATGATCCCCGCGATGGTATAGACGACCGTGGGCGGGCAGAGGAAGAAATTGTCCTGGATGACGACGTTTACGATGCAATAGTCGGCATTGCCCACTTCGTCGACCACCCAGACCTCCACCTGATTGGGACCCACGTCGTCGCAGGTAAAGGTGAGGCTGGTCGTTACAGGGGGCCCCACCGCAGTCGGGTCGCGTCTTCGGATGAAGACCCCGATATCCTCCGTGGCGGTGCAGTTGTCGGAGGTCTGCTCCAGCAGGTTTTCCGCGTCTATCATCGCGAAGATATTGCCTCCCTGCATGACTGCCAGGTCGGTAATAATGCCTGCGCATTGGATAAGGGGCGGCGTGTTGTCTTCCACGATCACCTTTATCAGGTGGAGCGCGGTGTTGCCACAGCCGTCTTTGGCCGAAAACTTCACGATCGTTTCGCCCAGCGGATACATCCCGCTGGCATTGGCGCCTCCTGAATTCGCATAAGGCGAATTATTGGTGATCGTGATGAAGGGACTGCAATCCGTGGCGGAGACGGTCGGCATATTGACCACTCCGAACTGGCAGTTCGCATCCACGGAGGAGTAAATAATATCGTCCGGGAGGGTGACGAACACCGGAGCGATATTATCCATGACTTTAATGATTTGTGTGTAGTACCAGATGCCACCCTGATCTGGGTTCGCGGGATTATAAGTGCACCAGTCCATGACGATCCAGGTGCGGACAATTTTGTAACATGCGGGATAGGCGATCAGAAAAACCTGATCGGAGTGATTGGTCGCCAGCAGGGCGCAGCCAACGTCGGGTAAAATGGGCCCGTTGTAGTTGATGGGCGAGGAAGGAAGATCCTCGGGGTCCAACTGGTCGGCGGTGATACAGGCATTGGTGACGACATATTCCGGGGGCCATTGGATGAGGTCCCCGTCGAAGGGCGTCAGGTTCTGCACCGTTAGCGTTTGGGTGCACATGGCCATATTTCCGGAGGGGTCTACCACTGAAAATTTTCGCAGAATGGTTCCCTCGCCGCAGTTGTTGATATTAATCGTAGTGTCGGCGGTAAGCGTATAGTCGCAGTTGTCGCCCACCAAAGGCGCCCCGTACATGGACAGGTCGACCGGGTAGGTTTCGATGCAATCGATGGTGAGGTTTTCCGGGCAAATGATCGCAGGGCCCAGTTTATCCAGCACCGTGACCACCACGGAGCAATCGTTATAGGAGCCGGGGTTGTTGGCTGCGCAAACGCGGAGGATTACGGAGACCGGGTTCCCCACGTCTTCGCAGGTGAAGGTCAGGTTGCTGTTGAAGGTCTGGCCTCCGTCGCGGCTCCCTTTAAAGGCGACCGGGCCGCAATTGTCGTAGCTGCCGTCGTCGAGGTTGAATGCGGGCACGACCGCCGCTCCACCGGAGGTGAGGCTCACGACCGTAAATTCATCGCAAACAGCCACCGGAGCGTCGTCATCCGCTATTTGCAGCGTAGAAACGCAGGTACTCACGTTGCCGCATTCGTCGATAGCCGTATAGGTCACGGTGTAGCTTCCCGCCGGGACTCCGAAATGCGGCCCCAGGCCCATCCCCCCATAGGAGGTTCCTACCGAAATATTGATATCTCCGGGGTCGGAACAGTTATCGAAGGCGGGTGCGGGCGGCAAAAAAACCGTTCCCGTGCATTCGTCCGAGTTGGTGCCGACCGTGATGGACTGTTGGCAGTTTATGGAAGGCCCCGTATCGTCGACCACGTTGATGTTCTGGGCCTGCATTTTAACGACATTCGGAGCGGAGCAGCCATCCACGACCGTCCAGGTTCTGATGATCGTATAGCTATGGGTTGCCGGGGCGCAGGTATAAATGATCGCATCGGAATAAGAGGCCGAAAACATGCAAATATTCCCGCTCACGATCGGAACCCCGTCGATAGAGGGTATGCCTGTGACGGCGGGGAGGGTGTTTGGGTTTTCGCAATCCTGTGTCACGGTTGGCGGAAAGACCACCTCTGCCATGGTCGCTTTTTCGAGGTAAATGATTTGGGTACAGGTTCCCTGGTTGTTAAAATTGTCGGTCGCGATCCAGGTTCTCGTAATAGTACCCACGGAGGGAGAAGGTGTGCTGCAATCGGGTCCGGTCTGGGTCTGCGAATAGGTCAGGGTTACGTCGGTGTCGCAGTTGTCATCCGCTATCGGATAGCCGATCACAGAGGGATCTGTATTGGCGATACAGCTTACCACGATATCGGGGCAAGAGATAAAGAAAGGTTCCAGTTCATCCGACAGGTGCATATATCCCGTACATTCATTCCAGGTGTTTGCGTCGATGACGGTCACTCCGATCGTATTGCCGAGATAGGCGTTGGGCACGACGACGGGTTCCGGGCCTTCCACGATCAAAAAGCCGGAAAGGGTTCGCACTTCCAGGATCTTTATTCCTGGGCAGGCGCCCGGGTCTTCCAATACCATATCTGCCGTCAGTACTGCTTGACAATTTTCGTCGACCGATACGGCAAGCGGCGCCGAGGGCAGTGGATTGTTGCACACCAAAGTACATTGGGCATTGAGCATATTCGTCCCCACAAAGAGGTACAGCAGCAGGAGCCCTGCGTACATCAGTCTATTCGTTTGTTTCAAATTCCCATTCATTTTTTCCATTTCATTTATTTTAAGTTCATAGATCCATAGGAATGCTACCCCGGGAGGGAGCTCGAAGCTCCGCCAGGCGGATAGTGGGTAGTGACGGGGTGACTAAGTCACCCCGTCACTGGGAATGATATTCCAATAAGTACAATACAGAAATGGGAAACCGGACCAAAAGGAAGGAATACTGTTTTCTCATAGTATGCCCGATCCGTTCGGCGATTTACCGTTGGTGTTGATAAAGCAAGTACCGTGCCAGGATCTGGCCGCTTCGTACCGTGCTATTAGTCCATAGTTTTTACCCGCATACGCGCGATGCGCGTTCCCTTAGCGAGTAACTACTTTCAAAAGGCAAAAACCTTGCCAAAAATAAAAAAACCCCTCTCCACCGAAGCAGAGAGGGGCATATCCCAAAAACCGATTTAAGTCTTTATTCTGGTGACTGGTGACTAGTGAATAGTGACTGGTAAAAACCAGTCACCAGTCACTGATCACTAGTCACTAATTCAGTATCACCATTTTGCGGGTTGCACTGTGGGTCGGGGTATCCAACTGGTAGTACAGCACGCCGGTGGCGGGGATGTTGCTCAGGCGTACTTCGTTGTAGCCTTTGCTGTAATCGCCTTCCACTACCTGCAATACTTTACCGGAGATATCCATCACCGTCAGTTTGGCCGTGCTCGATGCGGGAAGCGTGAAGCCTACCACCGTCGCCCCTTTGAAGGGGTTGGGCACGTTCTGGTACAGGGCGAAGCTGTTCGCCTCCATGCCGTTGAACGTCAGTTTCACATCCAGCAGTTCGCTGTTCGCATTGTATGCCTCGGCTACCGTGTAGGCAGAGCTTACGCCGAACACTTCGCTCAGCGTCACATCTGCCGTGGCCTTGATCACCAGGCTGAACAGTACTTCGCCTTGTGCCAGGGCACGGGCCTCAGATACGTTCCAGCTCGTCGTGATCACGCCTTCTTCCAGCAGCATTCCGAAGTGCTCTTCCGTAGCCACACCTGCTACCACCTCCACAACCTCGACGGCCTGGGTGTTGTAGCTCAGCGTGAACTGGTAGCCCAGCAGGTCGATCGCATCGGCTGCGAAAGCAACCGTGTAGCTCTTGCCTGCCACGAGTTCCTGATCCTGTACGTCCATGTTCATCGAACCGTTGAAGGTACGATCCTGGGCGCCATCGGTGGCGTTGGTCGCGGCAGAGCCGTTCACATCACCCACTTTCAGCGCTACGAAGTCTGCAAACAACTGGTTCGATGCCAGGTTGTTGTAGTTGATTACTTCCGGGAACTGGGCCACAAACGGGTTGGCGGGGTTCGGGAATGCATAATCCTTGTCTACAAAACGCCAGCTGGTATTGTTCGGGAAGCCCGGCTCGATCTGGAGGATCACCTTGCGGATGGCCACCATGTCAAGCGTCGTCACGTTGTTGGTCTTGTTCGCATCGGCTGCGATGATCTTGTACGGGCTGTCCAGCAACTGGATGCCCAGGATGTGGCGGCTGATCAGGACAAGGTCCCAGGTCGTTACTCCATTGCTTGCCTCTACATCCAGCATCGGGGTGACCGTGTAGTCGCCGCCGGCTGCCAGTGCATCGAAGCTGAAGTTACCCGTCAGGTCGGTCAGTTCGGAGAACAGACCGCCGTTCACTTGTACATCTACTCCTTCCACTCCTTCTTCTTCTTCCGTAGCAATCGCGCCTGCAATAGTCACGCTGTTACAGCTAAACAGGTTGTCCTGCACCACCACAAAGGTCTCGCAGTAATCCTGGTTGCCGTAGATATCCGTTACCCACAGTTGGATCGGGTTTTGGCCCAATTCGTCGCAGGTGAAGATCGCGTTGATGTCGGTCACATCCGGAGACAGGCTCAGTTGTACAGGGCCGCAGTTGTCGAAGGAACCGGCGTCAAAGTCTTCGGCCCATATCTCGATCATACCCGTTTGCATGATCTCGATCACCAGACCGTTCACGCAGTACGGGGTGGGCAGTTTGCAGTCTTCCACCACTACCGTGATCGTCTGGTAGCTCGTGTTGCCGCAGTTGTCCGTCACCGCATAGGTTATTTCGTATTCGCCAACTTCCACATCGGCCACCGTTACGTCGCCCGTGATGTTGAGGAAGTTACCCAGGTCGCCCGTGATGTCCACGTCAAAGGACAGGGAGCATTCGTCCGTGATGATCGGGTAAGGCAGCGTGATGTCCGTGTCGCAGTCCGTGTCCACGATACAGCCGTCGATGGCCGGGATCGTAAAGTCGGGATCTTCGTTGTCGTTCACCTTGATCGTCTGCTTCCATACGATGTAGCCGTCCGGTGTGCCCGGGCTACCCGTAGAGTTCCAGCCGTCGCGGAAGGTGCGGCAGTCTTTGTCGCCGTCGCCATCCCAGTCCACGTTCAGGTTGCACTCGGCCTTACCGGCTTCGCTGTATGCATCGTACCCGAAATCGTCGTAGATACACCAGTTGATCACCGTCCAGGTCCGAACGATCTTGTAGCAAGCATCCGGTACGACCGTGAAGAGTTGGTCTTCATGCGATACGCCGATCAGTTCGCACTCATCGTGGAAGATCTCCGGTTCGCCCGTATCCGGCAGTTGGCCGTCTACGCACTCGCCCGTGAAATCTGCGGGGAATTCAACCACCCAGTTCGATACATGCGTCACCGTGATGGTCTGCGTGCAAGTCGCCTGACCGTTGCTATCGCTGGCCGTCCAGGAGCGCGTAATCGTGCCCTCGGTACAGTTGTTCAGGTTCACCGTCACCGTGTGGTTCAGGTCGTATTCGCAGTTGTCGTAGAAGGTCGGCGAACCGAAGCCATCCAGCACACTGTAGTTACCGGCTGCAACGCCCGCTGCGTAGTTCTGCAGGTAGGTATCGCAGGTGATCGTCTGACCTTGCGGGCAGAACAGCGTCACAGGCGGAATCTTGTCGGTCACTTGTACCGTCACCATGCAGGTGTTGAACGAGCCTTCATAGATCGGGTTGCCCGGGAAGAGGAACACCGAGCCGTCGGGCAGCAGAGCGCCGGGGATCGTAGCGGGATCGAAATCCAGCACCAGCACGATCACCATGTTGTCGCCTACTTCCGAGCAGCAGAATTCCAGCTGCGGGTAGTACTGGTAGAAGTACGGAGGAGTCAGGAAGGCGTTCATTTTCGCTGCGTAGAAGTACACATCTCCGCAGTTGTCATACGAACCATCATCCAGATCGGAAGCCGTCAGCCAGCTGCAGCCTTCGCCAGAGCCGCCGTTGTTGGTCAGTGCCAACTCCGTGATCTCGTCGCAGATGGGTACCGGCGGTACTTTATCCAGCACGGTAATGTTGTAGATGCACTCGCTGATATTACCACAAATGTCTTTAAATACGTGGCGTACCGTGTATTGTGCGTTGTTGCTCGGCGGGTTGTCCGCGATGAGTTCCACGTTCGGGAACGTTCCGCCGTTGCCCGGGATCGACTGGAGCAGCGTGCCTGCGCCAAACGTCCACAGTTCGGTCACATATCCGCCGGGGTTTACACCCGAGCAGTCATCGCCGGTAACTACCAGCGGCGGAATCACCACGTTGCCCTTGCAAATCTGGTGCGGGCCGCCGTTCGGGTTGTAGCTACCCGAGTAAACGTTGATCGTCAGCGGGCTGGTCGGGCAGACCACCGTCGGGCCGGTTTGATCCAACACCTTGATGAATTGCTGGTGTTCCAGATCGTCGCCGGTGCACCAGTCGATGATCAACCAATCGCGGCGGATCTTGAAGGAGCCTTCGCAGATCGGAATGAGAATGTCGTTATAAGTCCAGGTAAAGTTGCACACATCGCCATTCTGGAAGGGAAGGCCGCCGATAGTGGGCCAGCCGGTCTCGTCCGGATCCGGGTAACCGTTGCCGTTCGTATCCCAGGGGCTGCCGCTGCAATCCAGGATATCTTCATCGATGCCGTCATAGTCGGCAGGCAGTTCTACGTCGCTGAGAGACGGACGGGTGCGGGTGATCGTTTGGGTGCAAGAGGACGAATTTCCGCTCGGGTCCGTTGCGGTCCATACCCGGGTAATGATCTCGCTGGGTCCGTTGCAGTCGCCCGGATTGACCGATTCGGTAAACGTCAGGGTTTCAACCGAGCAGTTGTCCGTCGGAATGACCTGCATGGCGCCTTCGGGCGTGGTCACTTTCAGACCCACATCCGTTACCAATCCGTCGTTCACGTTGTTAGCGTCCGTGATGCGTACCGTCCAGGTACCGCTGGCGTTGTCGCCGTCGAAGCCGTTGAGTACGTTCGGGTTTTGCACGCCCGGCAATAACAGGCACTGCAGGTGTGCGCCGTTCACATTCAGTGCAGCGCAAGCCGTCAAGCCTCCCGACCCTTCGTCGTCAAACCATACGTCGATCGGCCAGTTTTGCAGGGTACAACCCGTTACGCCGAATACCCGGATGAGCTGGCCGTCGGGGCTGATCACCGAGATGTCTATGTTGGGCAACGCATCGTGGTCGATCAGACGGATGCGCACGTCCACGTCCAGTACGGGGTGGCCCGCAGGCAGGTAGTTCAGGTTGAAAGTATAATCCTGTACATCAGGCACCGGAGCGCCGGCTTCGCCGAGCGGGTTGTTCAACCCGGTGAGCACTTGCAGGAATTCACCGCCCGCAAGTTCGGGAGCAGGTTCGTTCGGAATATTGGTCTCCGTGCAGGAAATATTGATATCGTTGCACTCGATAACCGGGGGCAGTTTGTCCTTGATCATGATCGAACCCCAGCATTTGTTGCCGGTGTCCGGATCCGTTACCCGAACCGTCCTGACCTGGCCTACCATATCGCAGCACACCGTGTTGCCGATGGGGAAACCAAACTGGTTGAGCACTTCTACGATATAATCGTCATAGCAGCCGTAAGGGCCGCCTTCCAGGATAGCGTCTGCGCCCACCTCGGAGCAGCCGTCCTCATCCACAGAGATCTGCACGTTGTCGTTGCAGGCCAGGGTCTGGGTCGGGTTGGGGTATTCCAGCACCGTAACGCTGAATTCGCAGAAACTCATGTTGCCACCGCCATCCGTGGCTTTCCACTCCTGGATGGTCGTCCCGATCGGGAAAGCATCGCCAGAGGTATAGCCGGAGTTGTCGATCTGCATCAGGGTTACCGATTCGGCCAGGTAGAATACTTGCAGCGGCCAGTGCAGGGTTCCGAATCCGCCCGCTGCGAAAGATATCGGGTTGACGGTCGACATACCTGCCAGGGTACAAATGTCCGAGGAGAAGTAGGTCGGCGCTGTTTCGCCCGAGGAGTTCAATCCAAGGCGGAAGCTGGGAAGGTTCGGACGAACGTCTATCACAAGGGTAGATCCTGCGGGAACGACCACATCGGGGATATCGCAGGTAAACATAAAGTTCGCGCCAGCAGGAACCGCATGAACGGATGCCTGCAACAATTGGAAGTTCGCATATACAAAGGGTCCGTTCGGATCGATCATTCGGAATATCCGGACGTTGGCATTAAAAGCGCCCGCCCAAATACCAAAACGGATCTGAGGGAGGGTGACGTCCTGGTTGATCCCGATGGCAGGCAGGTTAAAGCGGCGAATATAGCTCGCGGGAGCGGCTGCGCATGCCAGGGAGTTATTGATGAGGGTATTGTTCAGACTCTGCGTAAACGAGCTTTGAATCGTCGGGCAGTTGTCCGTGGCATTTAAATTGTAGTTCAGAACCGTCTCGCAAAGCCCCGGATCCAGGTTGATGAAAAAGTCGGCAGGGCATGGATCGAAGGTCGGAGGTTCCGTATCGGTCACCGTGATGGTAAACGAGCAGGAAGTAAAGGTAGAAGGCGAGTTAGCCGTAACGGTGGTTACACCGGGAGCGTAAAAGCCCGGCTGGTGCGAAATGTTCACCACGCCGCAATCCGTGCCGAAGGTAACGGCAAAGTTCACGAATGCTCCGCATTGACCCGCGTCGTTGTTCACCGAGATGTTGGCGGGGCAAACCAGGCTACAGGGAGGCGGAGGGGCAAACTGGATGCACTGGCCGTTGTTCAATACCGCCTGGTTGAAACTGTGCAGGTTGAACGGACGCGGCGCAGGCAGCGGTCCTTCGATACCGACCGTAGCGCTCAAACCCCGGTCGAAAGCAGTCTGCGTTCCACCGAAGAATACATCCTGGTATACAAACCGAATGATATTGCTTCCCTCGAGAAGTTTTACCTGGAAAGTCACAAACTGACCGGCGACATCGCCGAAGTGACCGACCTGGTACCACTCAATCGTGAATACGCGGTTGGGAGCGACGCCATCCGTCCGGTAATAAATACCGGTGTTCGGAATCGTGGGACCCGCATCGAGGTCATCCCAAAACGGGGCCAAACAAGCTCCTGCTATAGCAGTGGGCAGGGTTGCGTTGCCCAGGCCGCGGTTCGTACCACCCGCAGCGACCATAAATCCATTGGTTCCCACCTGAAAAGCGGCAACGGGTTGTCCGTACAGGAAAAATGCAAAGGGAACGTTCAGGTTAAAGATCACATCATCCCCGTTGCCCAGGAATGTGGTGCCCGGCAGACCGAATGCCTGCACATAGGCATCGTTGCAATCGGTCTTTACATAGTTGGTTTGCGCCTGGCCAGCCTGGAAGACCAGGAAGGGCAAAGCCAATGCCATCACCCACTTCGTCAGCAGGGAAAAAGGCTTGTTTGTAGAAATTTTATTTTTCATGAGTAACTTGTTTTAAGCTAATAAGATTTTTAATTCGACAACAGGTCAGTTGACTCTTCGTACAGGTCGATCTGTTGAAATTGCGGAGTATCCACAAATTCCGGCTGGCTAAATAAGACCATTGCCCCTAGGATCGACTCTTCTACGTTTTTCCCCGAATGGATTCCGGTGCGGATTCCTTCGTAAAAAAACTGGTTGGTTTCCGCCGTATGGTACGCCTGCGTACCGGGGGTTAGCGTAATCAAAAAGTCTTTCAGGACTGCGCAATGATCCTCTAAAATGTCCATTGCTTCACTGGAGGAAACAAAGATAACCCCGGTCCAGGAGGGGCTACTCGGAGAGCCCGGAGGGGTAAACGCGCTTGAAATGGCGCTCTGAGCCTGTCCACTTCCTATCCCCAGGAACATCAGGGCGATGGTCGTTGCCAGAGCAATCCCCATCATTTTAAATTTTACTTTTCTCATGAGATCGAGAGTTTGATGAATGAATTAGTAAATCAAAAATGTTAGTAACCGTTCGAGATTATTTATTAAAAACCAAAAGGCATCAGTCGACTATACAGCCAACGGATGCCTTTCCAATAAGGACCATCTTACCCAGCCCGAAAGCCTGGTAGAAATTCTTCATGAGTTTAATTTGTTAGTAACAGGTCTTTTCGACACTGTTTACGCGCTAAACCCCGCAGTAGCAGCGGGTGAGTTCTAATATTCAATAAAAAAGAGCAAACCCCTTTTGCTTCCGGCAATGGAAGGAAGTGGTTCGATTTTTTTATCGGTAATTGGGAAAACGGAAACCTGGACCTTTTGAGGGTCCTCTAAGACTCTACAAATATCGTTTAAAGTTTTTCAAATCTAATCCCCACAGCAAGGTATTTTTTAAATAAAAAAGCCCCTCCCTGCCGAAGCAGAGAGGGGCATATCCCAAAAACCGATTTAAGTCTTTATTCTGGTGACTGGTGACTAGTGAATAGTGACTGGTTTACACCAGTCACCAATCACCAATCACTAGTCACTAGTTCAGTATCACCATCTTGCGGGTTGCACTGTGGGTCGGGGTATCCAACTGGTAGTACAGCACGCCGGTGGCGGGGATGTTGCTCAGGCGTACTTCGTTGTAGCCTTTGCTGTAATCGCCTTCCACTACCTGCAATACTTTACCGGAGATATCCATCACCGTCAGTTTGGCCGTGCTCGATGCGGGAAGCGTGAAGCCTACCACCGTCGCCCCTTTGAAGGGGTTGGGCACGTTCTGGTACAGGGCGAAGCTGTTCGCCTCCATGCCGTTGAACGTCAGTTTCACATCCAGCAACTCGCTGTTCGCATTGTATGCCTCGGCTACCGTGTAGGCAGAGCTTACGCCGAACACTTCGCTCAGCGTCACATCTGCCGTGGCCTTGATCACCAGGCTGAACAGTACCTCGCCTTGTGCCAGGGCACGGGCCTCAGATACGTTCCAGCTCGTCGTGATCACGCCTTCTTCCAACAGCATTCCGAAATGCTCTTCCGTAGCCACACCTGCTACCACCTCCACAACCTCGACGGCCTGGGTGTTGTAGCTCAGCGTGAACTGGTAGCCCAGCAGGTCGATCGCATCGGCTGCGAAAGCTACCGTGTAGCTCTTGCCTGCCACGAGTTCCCGATCCTGTACGTCCATGTTCATCGAACCGTTGAAGGTACGATCCTGAGCGCCATCGGTGGCGTTGGCCGCGGCAGAGCCGTTCACATCACCCACTTTGACCCCTACGAAGTCTGCGAGCAGTTGGTTCGAAGCCAGGTTGTTGTAGTTGATTACTTCCGGGAACTGGGCCACAAACGGGTTGCCAGCGTTGGGGAATACGTAATCCTTGTCTACAAAGCGCCAGCTGGTATTGTTCGGGAAGCCCGGCTCGATCTGGAGGATCACCTTGCGGATGGCCACCATGTCAAGCGTCGTCACATTGTTGGTCTTGTTCGCATCGGCTGCGATGATCTTGTACGGGCTGTCCAGCAACTGGATGCCCAGGATGTGGCGGCTGATCAGCACGAGATCCCAGGTCGTTACTCCATTGCTTGCCTCTACATCCAGCATCGGGGTGACCGTGTAGTCGCCGCCTGCTGCCAGTGCATCGAAGCTGAAGTTACCCGTCAGGTCGGTCAGTTCGGAGAACAGACCGCCGTTCACTTGTACATCTACTCCTTCCACTCCTTCTTCTTCTTCCGTAGCAATCGCGCCTGCAATAGTCACGCTGTTACAGCTAAACAGGTTGTCCTGCACCACCACAAAGGTCTCGCAGTAATCCTGGTTGCCGTAGATATCCGTTACCCACAGTTGGATCGGGTTTTGGCCCAATTCGTCGCAGGTGAAGATCGCGCTGATGTCGTTCACATCCGGAGACAGGCTCAGTTGTACAGGGCCGCAGTTGTCGAAGGAACCGGCGTCAAAGTCTTCGGCCCATATCTCGATCATACCTGTTTGCATGATCTCGATCACCAGACCGTTCACGCAGTACGGGGTGGGCAGTTTGCAGTCTTCCACCACTACCGTGATCGTCTGGTAGCTCGTGTTGCCGCAGTTGTCCGTCACCGCATAGGTTATTTCGTATTCGCCAACTTCCACATCGGCCACCGTTACGTCGCCCGTGATGTTGAGGAATGTTCCCAGGTCGCCCGTGATGTCCACGTCAAAGGACAGGGAGCATTCGTCCGTGATGTCCGGGTAGGGCAGCGTGATGTCCGTGTCGCAGTCCGTGTCCACGATACAGCCGTCGATGGCCGGGATCGTAAAGTCGGGATCTTCGTTGTCGTTCACCTTGATCGTCTGCTTCCATACGATGTAGCCGTCCGGTGTGCCCGGGCTGCCCGTAGAGTTCCAGCCGTCGCGGAAGGTGCGGCAGTCTTTGTCGCCGTCGCCATCCCAGTCCACGTTCAGGTTGCACTCGGCCTTACCCGCTTCGCTGTATGCATCGTATCCGAAATCGTCATAGATACACCAGTTGATCACCGTCCAGGTCCGAACGATCTTGTAGCAAGCATCCGGTACGACCGTGAAGAGTTGGTCTTCATGCGATACCCCGATCAGTTCGCACTCATCGTGGAAGATCTCCGGTTCGCCCGTATCCGGCAGTTGGCCGTCTACGCACTCGCCCGTGAAATCTGCGGGGAATTCAACCACCCAGTTCGATACATGCGTCACCGTGATGGTCTGCGTGCAAGTCGCCTGACCGTTGCTATCGCTGGCCGTCCAGGAGCGCGTAATCGTGCCCTCGGTACAGTTGTTCAGGTTCACCGTCACCGTGTGGTTCAGGTCGTATTCGCAGTTGTCGTAGAAGGTCGGCGAACCGAAGCCATCCAGCACACTGTAATCGCCATTGGCTACTCCGGCAGCGTAGTTCTGCAGGTAAGTATCGCAGGTGATCGTCTGACCTTGCGGGCAGAACAGCGTCACAGGCGGAATCTTGTCGGTCACTTGTACCGTCACCATACAGGTGTTGAACGAGCCTTCATAGATCGGGTTGCCCGGGAAGAGGAACACCGAGCCGTCGGGCAGCAGAGCGCCGGGGATCGTAGCGGGATCGAAATCCAGCACCAGCACGATCACCATGTTGTCGCCTACTTCCGAGCAGCAGAATTCCAGCTGCGGGTAGTACTGATAGAAGTACGGAGGAGTCAGGAAGGCGTTCATCTTCGCTGCGTAGAAGTACACATCTCCGCAGTTGTCATACGAACCATCGTCCAGAACCGAAGCCGTCAGCCAGCTGCAGCCTTCGCCCGAGCCGCCGTTGTTGGTCAGCGCCAACTCCGTGATCTCGTCGCAGATGGGTACCGGCGGTACTTTATCCAGTACGGTAATGTTGTAGATGCACTCGCTGATATTACCGCAAATGTCTTTAAATACGTGGCGTACCGTGTATTGTGCGTTGTTGCTCGGCGGGTTGTCCGCGATGAGTTCCACGTTCGGGAACGTTCCGCCGTTGCCCGGGGATCGACTGGAGCAGCGTGCCTGCGCCAAACGTCCACAGTTCGGTCACATATCCGCCGGGGTTTACACCCGAGCAGTCATCACCGGTAACTACCAGCGGCGGAATCACCACGTTGCCCTTGCAAATCTGGTGCGGGCCGCCGTTCGGGTTGTAGCTACCCGAGTAAACGTTGATCGTCAGCGGGCTGGTCGGGCAGACCACCGTCGGGCCGGTTTGATCCAACACCTTGATGAATTGCTGGTGTTCCAGATCGTCGCCGGTGCACCAGTCGATGATCAACCAATCGCGGCGGATCTTGAAGGAGCCTTCGCAGATCGGAATGAGAATGTCGTTATAAGTCCAGGTAAGTTGCACACATCGCCATTCTGGAAGGGAAGGCCGCCGATAGTGGCCAGCCGGTCTCGTCCGGATCCGGGTAACCGTTGCCGTTCGTATCCCAGGGCTGCCGCTGCAATCCAGGATATCTTCATCGATGCCGGCCATAGTCGGCAGGCAGTTCCGTCGCTGAGAGACGGACGGGTGCGGGTGATCGTTTGGGTGCAAGAGGACGAATTTCCGCTCGGGTCCGTTGCGGTCCATACCCGGGTAATGATCTCGCTGGGTCCGTTGCAGTCGCCGGATTGACCGATTCGGTAAACGTCAGGGTTTCAACCGAGCAGTTGTCCGTCGGAATGACCTGCATGGCGCCTTCGGGCGTGGTCACTTTCAGACCCACATCCGTTACCAATCCGTCGTTCACGTTGTTAGCGTCCGTGATGCGTACCGTCCAGGTACCGCTGGCGTTGTCGCCGTCAAGCCGTTGAGCACGTTCGGGTTTTGCACGCCCGGCAATAGCAAGCACTGCAGGTGTGCGCCGTTCACATTCAGTGCAGCGCAAGCCGTCAGGCCTCCCGACCCTTCGTCGTCAAACCATACGTCGATCGGCCAGTTTTGCAGGGTACAACCGTTACGCCGAATACCCGTGAGCTGGCCGTCGGGGCTGATCACCGAGATGTCTATGTTGGGCAACGCGTCGTGGTCGATCAGGCGGATGCGCACGTCCACGTCCAGTACGGGGGTGGCCCGCAGGCAGGTAGTTCAGGTTGAAAGTATAATCCTGTACATCAGGCACTGGAGCGCCGGCTTCGCCGAGCGGGTTGTTCCAACCCGGTGAGCACTTGCGGAATTCACCCCGCAAGTGCAGGGAGCAGGTTCGTTCGGAATATTGGTCTCCGTGCAGGAAATATTGATATCGTTGCACTCGATAACCGGGGGCAGTTTGTCTTTCACCATGATCGTGCCCCAGC